>CAKPAW010000024.1 GCA_934133165.1 uncultured Clostridia bacterium | reverse complement strand
TTGTTTAAATCCTTTTGCTTTTTCAATTGGATTTAAATCTTCTCTTTGTATATTTTCTATTAATGCTATTTCTTTTGTCTTTCTTTCATCATCATTTCTAATTATACATGGAATTTCTGTAAGACCTGCTTTTTTTGATGCTCTCCATCTTCTTTCACCTGCAACTATTTCATAATATCCATCTTTTTTATTAACAATAATAGGTTGAATAACTCCATATATTTTAATAGATTCAGCAAGCTCTTCTATTGCTTCCATATCAAAATTTCTTCTTGGTTGATTTCTATTTGGCTCGATATCTATTATTTTAATTTTTTCAATTCTCTCTCCATCTTTTACTTCTTCTTTTTTTATATCTTCTATAACTGTTTTATCACTAAATAATGCATCTAAACCTTTTCCTAATCCTGTATTTTTAGCCATTTTTATTCTCCCTTCCTTTTAGCTTCTTCTTCATTTTTCTTTAAAAATTCTTTTACAAATTTATCGTAAGATTTTGCTCCTTTAGATTTTGGATCATATACTGATATTGGCATACCATAGCTTGGTGCTTCACTAAGTCTTACATTTCTTGGTATAACTGTTTTATACACTTTGTTTTCAAAATATTTATTAACTTCTTTTACTACTTGATTTGATAAGTTTGTCCTAATGTCAAACATAGTAAGTAAAGCTCCTTCTACTTCTAAGTCTTTATTTAAATGTTTTTTTACTAAATTTATAGTGTTTATAAGTTGTCCGAGTCCCTCTAATGCATAATATTCACATTGTACAGGAATTAGCACACTATCTGATGCTGTAAAAGCATTTAATGTAATTAGTCCTAAAGATGGTGGACAATCTATTATAATATAATCATATTTGTCTTTTTGACTATCTACTTTTTCCTTTAATCTGTACTCTCTAGACATCATTGAAACAAGTTCAACTTCAGCTCCTGCAAGGTTTATATTAGATGGACATACTTCCAAATTTTTTACCATTGTAGTTTGAACTGTATTTTCTATTTCTACATCATTTATAATAACATCATATACAGAAAAATTAACATTTTTGTCTATACCTAATCCACTTGTTCCATTTCCTTGTGGGTCAGTATCTATCATTAATACTTTTTTCCCTTTTTTAGCTAATATTGTACTTAAATTTACTGCTGTTGTAGTCTTTCCTACTCCACCTTTTTGATTTGCAATTGATATTACTTTTCCCACTGATATTACCTCCATTTTTCTAACACATTAATAATATAAAAATATACAAAAAAAGTCAATAAATATTACAATATTTGTTGACTTTTTTATATAATTTTTCCTTATAATTTACTAAGCCTTTTTAAATTGGCTCTTTGCTTGGAGTTCCAGCCTTTCTAGGATATTTTGAGGGTGTATTTTTAACTTTTTTTACTATAATAATATTTCTTTTTATATCACTATTTGGAAGAGTAATTTCTTCTGTTTTTTCTATTTTTCCACCTAATATTTCTAAAGCATTTTTTGCATTTTCTATTTCTTCTATATTAGACCCTTTCATACATATAGCTTTTCCTCCTACCTTTACTAGAGGAAGTAAATATTCTAACAATATATTCAAAGGTGCTACAGCTCTTGATGTTGCAATATCATATTTTTCTCTTTCATTTTTATTTTTTCCAAATTCTTCAGCTCTGCCGTGTATTGTTGTTATATTTTCTAATTTTAAATTTTCTTTTACTTCTTCTAAAAAATTTATTCTCTTATTTAAAGAATCTAATAACACTATATCTGTATTTTCTTTTACTATAGATAATGGTATTCCAGGGAAACCTGCTCCTGTACCTACATCTATCAATTTTTCATCATCTTTAATATATTTAGCAATTGTTAAAGAATCTACAAAATGTTTTAATATTATTTCTCTTGGTTCTATTATTGCTGTTAAATTTATTTTTTCGTTCCATTCTAGTAACAAATTCATATAATTATAATATTTTTCTATTTGTTCTTTTGTTAATTCTATTTCTATTTGCTTTGCTTTAATTTCTAATTCTTCTGAAAATATTTCAAATTCCATATTTCCTCCTTATATATGCTTAAAATAGGCTTTTTAAGATTATTTTACTTTATTATATGTTTCTAAATAAATTAGAAGTACTGATATATCTGCAGGAGATACTCCTGAAATTCTAGATGCTTGTCCTACAGAATTTGGTCTTATTTTATTTAGTTTTTGTCTAGCTTCTAGTCTTAAACCTTTAATATCTTCATAATTTATATCTTCTGGTAATAATTTTTGCTCTAATTTTTTAAATTTTTCTACTTGTTCTGC
>CAKPAW010000023.1 GCA_934133165.1 uncultured Clostridia bacterium | reverse complement strand
AATCTTGTATTTTTATTTTTAGAAAAACACTATTGTTTTCAACTGTTATAAGTATTTTAGAACCTTGTGGAGAGTGTTCTATAGAATTTTTTAAGATGTTTATTAAAGCTTCTTTTTGCCATTTATAATCTGCTATAAAGGTAGAATTTTTATCTATATTAGTTTCTATTTTAATTTCTTTAACTTCAATTAAAATAGCCAAACTATCAATTACATCACTTATTAATTTTTGAGCATCAATTTTTTCATTTTCCATTTTTATTGTGCCAGCATCAAATTTTGCAATTTTTAAAAGAGATATAACAAGAGAACTTATCCAATCTACTTGTTTGCTAATTTCTAAAATAAAATCATTTCTTACATCTTCTGACATATCTGGATTATCATTAATATTATCAAGCATTATTCGTATTGATGTTAAAGGAGTTTTTAATTGATGCGAAATGTCTGCAAGTGCTGTGCTTAATTCTTCTTTTTCTTTTTTACTATTTTCAGCGGCTTCTTTTAATATAATAGTTGTTTTATATAATTCGTTTCTAAGTTTTGATAATTCATCTTCTTTATTATCTTTTATTTTTAAAGTATAGTTTTTATTATTTATTTGATTTATGTATTCATTTATTTCTTTAATCTTTCTCTCTTGAGAGGCAACATATACTAAATATGCACTAAGTGAAAGCAAGCCAAATAAACTTATTAAAATTAAATCTTGAGTTTTTGAACGATTCATTTCTTCTTGTAATTCTTTTATGTTAGAAACTTCATTATCATATCCATATTTTTTTAAGATATCTTCACCATAGTTACTTTGAGTGTTTAGTATTTTTAAAATATCTTCTTCATTAACATCTGGATAGTTTTTCACAACAGTATTAACAATTAAATTTATTTTTGCATTTATTATTTTGATATAATGTTTGTTTTGAATGTGTAAAACAATTAGAAATATACCTATAAAAATGGATATGATTATAATACTTGTTAGTATTGTTGTAAGTAAACTTTTACTTCTTTGTAATTTCACTTTTGGCCTCCTTGCACTTGGTATCCAACTCCTTTAATTGTCTTTATACAATCTGCACTTCCGAGCTTTGACCTAATTCTTTTTATATATACAGTAAGGGTGTTGTCATTTACAAAATTACCTGCTACATCCCAGATTTTTTCTAGGATTTGTTCACGAGTTACTACTTTGCCTATATTTGAAAATAGCAAAACTAATATTTTAAATTCTAATGCTGTAAGTTCGATATCTGTGCCTTCTACATATACTGTTTTTTGATCCAAGTCTATTTCAATATTTTCATATATTATTTTATTGTTTTCTTTATTAAATCTTTTAAGTACATTATTAATTCTAGAAAGAAGTTCTCTATTTCTAAAAGGTTTAATTATATAATCTTCTGCACCCATATCTAAACCTTTTACTACATCTTGTTCTTCGTCCCTAGCTGTTAAAAAGATTATTGGAATATCTGTATATTTTTTTATGTATTCGCAAAGTTCATAGCCATTTCCATCTGGCAATGTGATATCTAATATGATTAAATCAAATGTTTTAGTTCCTACAACATTCATAGTATCTTCAGCAGTTTTGCAAATAGTTACATCAAAATTTTCTTGTTCTAATAAATATTTTAGGCCTTTAATAATAGCCTCATTATCTTCAACAATTAAAATAGATTTCATAATTTTCTCCTTTGCAAGATTATATCATAGACTTTAATAAAAATGTAGGGCACTTTATATTTAGTGCCCTACATTTTTATTACTAAATATTATCTTTTCTTATTGTTTCTATAATATTTTGCTTGTTTATTTTATTTAATGAATACTTCATTGTTATTCCAACTATTATAAATACAAAAACTATTGATATAATAATTGCTGGTAAAGGTAATGTGTAACCTAAATCTATTCCTTGTGCAAATGCTTTGTACATTCCGTACGAACCAAGTATTCCTAAAGGTATTCCTATTAAAAGAGATTTTGTTCCATACATAATGCTTTCTAATCTTATCATTTTGTTAAACTCTTTAGAAGACATTCCAACAGATTTTAGCATTGCAAATTCTTTGCTTCTAAGTATCATATTTGTTGTTATTGTATTAAATATATTTGTTACACCAATTAATGTTATTACTGTTATAAATCCATATAAGAATATTTTTACAACAAGCAACATTCTTTGTTCTTGTTTCATATATGTTTCATAATTAAATACAGTAAGCCCATAATAATCTCCACCTTGTTTTATTAAATCATTAAGTGTATTTTCTAATTCTTGAGGCTTAGAAGATTTTATAAATAAATCTGATAAATGATAATAATCTGAATTATTAACATCTTCTTTAAATACTTCTTTAATATAATCTTCTGATACTACTATAATTCTATGATTATAGTATACAGCTTCCTGTCCCATAGGTTTTACATCTGTAAATTTTGATATTGTTAAGGTTTTTTCTTTATCCCCAGATTTTACATTTACTTTATCCCCAGACTTTAAAGAATATATTCTGTCAACAGTTTTGCTACCATCTTCATTGTAGAATGTGTCATAATCTAATAAAATTACTGCTGTTTTATAATCACTTTCTTTTAATCCAATTTCTTTTATATATTTCTTAAAATATTCATTGTTATATACCATAAATGCGATTCCAGTAGGCTGAGGGTCATTTTCTAAAAATTTTTTACCAAATTCAGAAGCATATTTAATATTATCAATGTCTAAACTTGATTGATAACAATATGCGGAATTATCTACATTTTCTAGTTTTGATATTTTTTCATATATTTGTGTATTAGCATCACTTAAACTATGCACATATACATTAAACTTAAAGTCCATGTAGTAAAATTGGCTTGTTTTTGTTCCTAAAGTCAAGAAGCTAGATAATGATATAAATATGAATATGCTTATAACTAATGAAATTACAGTTGTTCTATATTTTTTCTTACTTCTTTTTAAATTCTTACTAGCAATAACTCCACCAATTCCAAATAACTTTTTAGTAAGTTTTGAGGTCCTTAATTTTTTAGAGTTAATTTTTATATCGTTATTTCCCCTAATAGATTCAATTGGAGAAATTTTAGCAGCTTTTCTTGCAGGAATTAAGCAAGATAGATATATTGTAATTATTGAAATCGCTACAGATATAAGCACTGCTAGTAGGTTTATGCTATAAGTAAAACCAAGGCCAGAAAGCATATCTGTAAGTAAGTAATTTACTACCTTTAATAAAATCATTATTGCAACTATTCCAAATAAAATTCCAAGAGGTATTGCAATTAATCCAATAACCATTCCTTCAAATATTACATTTCTTCTTATTTGCTTTGAAGTTGCACCAATACTAGAAAGCATTCCATATTGTCTGTTTTTTTCTGCAACAGATATGCTAAAGCTATTTCTAATAACAAATACACTGCTTATAACAATTATAAATATAACAACTCCTGCTATTGCATATAAAACACGTAACATGCCATAACTCATTACGCCTTGAAAACGTAAGAAGTCAGAATTTACATATACATCTTCATCAAAATTTAAATTTAAGGTTTTACAAATATCTTTTGTAGTTTTTTCATACTCTTTTGGAGATTTATATAAAACAGATATATCAATAGCAGATGGGGTTTCATCCATATATGTTAAGGCTGAATAACCGGGAGAATAAAGAGTTTCAACGTCTAGAGTTTCCATAAATCCAACTATCGTATAAGTTTTTTCTTTCGTATCTACTATGGATTCATCATCTTCTGTGTATAGAGCGTCGTCATTTAAATAGTAGTCATCATTACTTTTTCTAGTTCCAATGTTTAAAGTAATTGTATCTCCAATTTTTAAAAAAACACGTGCTCCTGTTAATACACTTTCTGTAATTATTATTTCATTGGGATTTTGAGGTAATCTACCATCTGTTAATACTACACCATAGTTTTCTAGTGCTTTTTTATCATAAGCTAAAACGTGTAAATATGGTTTGTTAGTTGCTTTACTTCCTTCTAAATTGGCCCAACCAAGAGAAGAAGAAAGAAAATAATCTTTAACTTTTTGATTTTCTGTTACATATTGCGCTTTATCACTTGACACATTTTTAAATGTAACGTGATAGTTTCCGTCATTTGTTCTAGCCCAGTCTATAAGAGAGTTTTGAAAACTAGACACTAAACCAGCAACGCCACAAATAAGAGCAGTAGAAAGCATAATACCAATAATAGTAACAATTGTTCTTTTTTTATTAAGCTTTAAACTTTTTATTGTAAATTTATTTAAAATATTCATTGTATTACTCCTTTTTAATTTCTTTCATCTTTAATAATTTTTCCATCTTCAATTGTAATAACTCTTTCTGCTTCTTTTGCAATTTCTAAATCATGTGTAATTATTACAACAGTTTGATTGAATTTTTTATTTGAAAGTTTAAGTAATGAAATTATTTCTTCACTTGCTTTTGAGTCTAAGTTTCCAGTAGGCTCATCTGCAAGCATTATTGCAGGATTATTTATCATTGCTCTACCTATTGATACTCTTTGTTGTTGACCACCAGATAGTTGGTTTGGTAAATGAGTTTTCCTGTTTTCTAATCCTAGTGTTTTTAGCATTTCTGAAAGTCTTGCTTTATCAACTTCACTTCCATCTAAATCACAAGGCAAAGTAATATTTTCTTCTACATTTAATATAGGAATTAAATTATAAAATTGATATATTAATCCAATTTGTCTTCTTCTAAATATTGCTAAATTATCATTATTTAAAGAATAAATATCTTTTCCATCTATATATACTTTTCCGGAAGTTGGTCTATCTACACCTCCTAGTAAATGTAGTAAAGTTGATTTTCCACTACCACTTGCGCCTACAATAGCAACAAATTCTCCTTTGTCAATTGTAAATGAAACATTATCAACAGCGTTGATTTGGTTTTCGCCTTTACCATAAGTTTTAACTAAATTTTCTACTTTTAAAATTTCCATAGTTCCTATCCTTTCTTTTTTTATTAAAGCATATACATATGCTATTACATTTTTCAAAACGTATTATAATATTTTAAAGTGACTCTAAAATGACTATTAAATATTTTTATCTAAAATTTTATTTGCATCTTCCTTATTTAAATTTCCATATTTAATCATTTTTTGTATAACTTGTTTTTGCCTTTGCTTTGCTAGCTTTGGATTTGCTTTTGGATTGTATAAAGAAGGTGCATTTGGTATTCCTGCAAGCATTGTGCATTCACTGCTATTCAAATCTTTTGGTAACTTGTCAAAATAACCTAAAGAAGCAGATTTAATATTATAATAATTATTTCCATAGTATATTGTGTTAACATACAACTCTAATATTTCATCTTTACTATAATTTTTTTCTATTTCATAAGACATAAATACCTCTGCGATTTTTCTTGTTATTTTCTTTTCTTGGGTAAAGTACATATTCTTAGCAAGCTGTTGAGTTATAGTGCTTCCACCCTCAACAAAACTCATTGTTCTAATATCATTAAATGCTGCTCTTGCAATTGCAATTACATCAATGCCATGATGCTTTTCAAATCTATGGTCTTCTACAGAAATTACAGCAACTGTGTAAATTTTAGGAATTTCAAACAAACTTGTGTAATCTTTTTGCGATTTTATGCTTTCCACCTTTTGGGACAATGGCATAGTAGATATTGCTTCTTTGTACATTTTATAGCCCTGTCCAATTAATAATGC
>CAKPAW010000022.1 GCA_934133165.1 uncultured Clostridia bacterium | reverse complement strand
TTCCTAAATGCTCTTCAATATATTCTTTAGAAATTTTTATTGTCGTTGGTCTTCCGTGTGGACATGTGTATGGATTATTTAATGATAGTAAACTTTGTATTAAATCGTCTACCTCTTTTTCTTTTAAATCCATATTTGCCTTTACTGCTGCCTTACATGCTACTGTTGCTATAAATCTTTCTTCTATATCTTTTACAGATGTTCTTTCATTACTTAACATTTCATCTAATATATCTAAAAATATGTTGTTTGTTTTTGCTCTATATTCTAAATCTGGTATTCCATTTATCTTTAATGTATTTTCTCCAAATTCTTCTATGTCAAACCCTATATCTCTAAATAGTTTCATATTTTCTTTTACGAATTCCATTTCTTTATGTGTTAAGTTTACTACTTCTGGAATTAATGTTAATTGACTATTTTGTTCTATATGATTCTTATAATTTTCTTTTATTTGTTCATATAAAACTCTTTCATGTGCTGCGTGTTGATCTATTAAGTATATTTCGTTTCCTATTTCTATTATTATGTAAGTTCTAAGCAGAATTCCTATATACTTATATTCTACTTTTCTCTTTTCTTCTCTTTTTCTAAGTTCAATATTTTGATTTTCTACTTTTGGTAAATCTCTGTTTTCTATGTTTTTTTCTGTATTTTTTTCTATTTTCAAAGATGCCATATCTGTTTTAGGTAAATCAAGCTCATTAGTTTTATTGAATTCTCCATTGCTTTCTATTTTGTTTGTTGTCAAAAATTCAAACTCATTTTCAATATACTTTTCTTTATTTTCATTTTGATTATTTCCCAAAAACTCTGAATTTAATATTGAATTTTTTATTGCATGATACAAAATTCTAGTTATTTCATGCTCTTCATTAAATCTTACTTCTATTTTTGTAGGATGCACGTTTACATCATAATAATTTGCAGGCATTTCTAAATTTAATATATAAAATCCATATTTTCCAATTCCTGTAGCACCTTTAAAAGCTTGGTCTGCACTGCTCATTAAAGCCACATTTTGTATATGCCTTTTATTCAAAAATATTATTTGGTCCTTTCTTGTATCTCTTGCTACCATTGTGTTTCCTACTACGCCAGTAATTTTTATATTATTTTCTTCGTAGTCTACTTTTACCAAATTTTCTTTTATTTCTTTTCCGTATAATAAATAAATGATATCTTCTATTTTTCCATTTCCATTAGAAAAAAATACTTGTTTTCCATCACTTATCAATTTGAAAGATACTTGTGGATTTGCAAGTGCTACTTTATGAACCCATTCTTTTATATACTTATTTTCAGTAGCATCTTGTTTTAAAAATTTATATCTTACAGGTGTATTAAAAAATAATTTTTCTACTATTATAGTTGTACCAGTTTGTGCTCCACATTCTTCTATATCTATTACATTTCCTGCTGTTGTTTGAATTTTATATCCTGTTGTTTCCTCTAAAGTTTTAGATATCATTGTCATTTCTGATATTGCAGAAATACTTGCTAATGCTTCACCTCTAAAGCCCATTGTATATGTATTTTCTAAATCTTCTACTTTTCTTATTTTGCTAGTTGCATGTCTTTCAATGGAAATAGGCATATCATCTTTAGAAATACCTTTCCCATTGTCGGTTACTTTTATTAAAGTTTTACCACCATTTTTTATTTCTACTATTATGAGTGTTGCTCCTGCATCTAGTGAGTTCTCTACAAGTTCTTTTACTACATTTGCAGGTCTTTCTATAACCTCACCTGCAGCTATTTTATTAATTGTTAAATCATCTAATAAAACTATATTTCCCATTTTTTCTTTTTCCTCTTTTTAAAGCATTATAACTCGTATCAATTTTCGCCATCGGAAGGACATCTCTTTTAGTAATTTTTGTGGTAAAAAAGGGCGTCCCTTTTGCCACGTTATTCGTTTCCTTTTAAACTGCTTACCATATCAATTGTTTTTACTTTTCTAGATAATATTTTATTTACAACTAATGCTACTACAAAGCTTCCTATTGCTGCATATAAGTATGAAGGTACACTTATCATTGCTGGAAAATCGTAGTTTTCTCCAAGTGCTGATTTAAATATATAGTCTATCATTATATATCCTAGTGGCAGACCTGCTAGAATACCTACTATTGAAAGCCATATATTTTGTTTTACAAATATTTTCTTTATTTGCTTATCTTTAAATCCTAGTACTTTTAATGTTGCAAATTGATATTGTTTTTCTGCAAATGATAGTATTCCTAAATTGTAAATAATTACATATGCTAAAATTATTGATACTACTATTAATATAACAACCATTGTTTTTGTAGTTTCTAACATGCTTTCCATTCCTTCTTTTAAGTTTGAAATGCTTTGTATTGTTTCTACTCCGTCAATTGTTTTTGTATCTTCTAAATTATAATTAGTATATACCGAATCTGCTTTATATTCAAGGCCTAATGATTCATAATATTTTCTAGTCATGTTTAAATTTTGATTTTGTGGGTCACGGTTTAATCCTACTATTTTGCATGTATACCATGTATCATTTCCAAATGCATGCCAAGATATTTCATCTCCTACTTTTAGTCCGTATTTTTCTGATAATTTTTCTGTAATGTATATTCCATCATCTTTTAAATCTATATAATTTTTGTTGTGGTCTGTATATTTCAAATAATCTTTTGCGTCATTTATTGTTAAAGTATTTGTTTCTTTTTTATCTCCATTTTTTACTTCTATAGCTAAAGTTCCACTTGTTGCATTTCCGTATTTATTTTTTATATTTTCTAGTTCTTCTTCTGTATAGTTAGAAGATAAGCCTAGTTTATATTCAAAATTATTTATTTTGTCAAATTGCCAATCTAAGTAAGAATTCATTGTGTCTAATAACCCGAACGCACATACTAAAAGCATTGTGCAGCCTATTATTCCTACTATTCCCATTATGCTTCTTCCTTTATTTCTTCCTATATCTCTTAAATTCCATCTTGTAGAAATTGAAGTTTTTTTGAATATTCCTTTTGTTGTTAAATCAAATTTTTTGTTCTTTACTTTTGGCATTTCTATTCGTAAGGCTTCTACTGCTGGTTCTTTTAATATTTTTCTGCAAGAAAAATATGTTGCAACAGTTATTAAAGCCACTACCAATACTGCAAGTATATATACTATAGGCAATAATTTTGTACTATATACAGGGACTTCAAAATATGACATTTCCATGTTTATAAAGAATTTACCTAGTCCAAAATTCCCGGCTAATAGTGCAAGTATTGAAGCTAGCACACTTATATAAAATCCATATCCTACATAATGTTTTATTATTTTAGAATTTTTAAATCCTAATGCTTTTAATGTTCCTATTTGTGTTCTTTGTTTTTTTACAAATCTGTTCATTGTTGTTACAACAGATAATATTGCTATAAATAAGAATAAAAATGTAAATACTTCTGAATATGTTGCTCCTTCTTCTATTTCTGAATTATATGTTTCATAAGAGAAACTTGTATCTCTGGTAGTTACTGCTATTGCTGATTTTACTTCGTTTTCTATATTTTTCTTTGTTTCTTCTATTTTGCTTGTATCATCTACATCTACTATTACTTGATTAAACACATAGTAATCTTCTATGTTAAAGTTTGGAAGAATCTCTTCTATTTTTTTATTTGTTATACTGTCTTTAATATTTTCCATTATAGGATTTTCTGCCACAATCTTACTTTTTAGCTCATCATAAATATATTGTTTTGGGAATTCATTTATAGAAAGATATATGTACCCATAATCTTTATGTGTTGGAAAAATTGCTGTTTCGTCTTTTATAAAGTACACATGATCTGGTGTATTTACTAAGCCTTTTATTTTTTCTGTCATTGTATAGTCTTTAAATTTAAAAGTAATTTCATCTCCAACTTTTAAATTTAAGTTTTTTGCTAAGTAACTATCAAACCACACTCCATCTTTTTCTTTAGAAAACTCTTCTCCTTCTACAATATACATTTTTGATATTTCATTTGATTCTATAAAATTTGTTTCTAGTTGTACATCTTTTTCATCTTCTAAAGTGGTTCTTATACTTAATATTCTTTCTGCATTTTTTACATTCTCAATATTTTTTACTTTGTCTAAGTCTTCTTTATTAAAGTTTTCACCTGTTAACCATAAGTCTTGTAAATTGTTTGATTCATAGTAATTATCGCCACTTATTTGCATACCATCCATATATGAATGGACTCCTGCAAAAACAAATACTCCTAAAAATATCATAATAAAAACATTAAAAAATTGCATTTTGTTTTGCTTGATATCCCTTAATATTTTTTTATTTAATTTAGCCATTACCATTTCACCTCGTCAATCTTTTTAGGATTTTCATTTGCAGTTACACTTTCTATTTTTCCGTTTTTTACTCTTATTACTGTGTCTGCAATATCTGCAAATAGGCTGTTGTGAGTTACTATAATTACTGTATTTGCTCCATTGTTTCCATCACATTGTTTGCGTAATAGCTTTAAAACCTCGACACCAGTTTTTGAGTCTAGCGCTCCTGTTGGTTCATCGCATAAAAGTAATTTTGGATTTTTAGCTATAGCTCTTGCTATAGAAACTCTTTGTTGTTCACCTCCAGATAATTGATTTGGAAATTTATTCATGTGATTTTCTAATCCAACAGCTTTTATAGCTTCTTTGCTATCGTTTCCATTTTTTACAACGTCTTTAATTAATTCAACATTTTCCAATACTGTAAGTGTTGGCAATATGTTGTAAAATTGAAAGATAAATCCAATATTTTCTGCTCTATACTCGCTTAATTTGTTCTCACTATATTTTGATATATCTTCTCCATCAATTTTTATACTTCCTTTTGTTGGTATATCCATTCCACCTATTAAATTTAATAATGTTGATTTTCCAGCTCCTGATGGTCCTAATATTACAACAAATTCTCCTTTGTTTATAGATAAATCAATGTTATCTAATGCTTTAAATTCTTTTTCTCCTGTTTTGTAAATTTTACTTACATTTTTTATTTCAACTATTTTTCCCATAGTCCCCTCCTTAACTTGAAATTTATTTCATATTCTGTTAGACATTATAAATATTATTATTTCAAAAGTCAATAGAATATGAAATATTTTTCATATTCTTGACTTTTTATTTTGTTGCCTTTATAATATAGTTAATTTAATTTTGGAAAACTTAGTTTTACACATAACATTAAATATATTTTATATTTAGCTATATCATTTTTTAAGAAGGGACTGATGACATGACATCTAACGATATTAGAGAACCTATACAAAAACGTTCTATTGAGAAAAAGGAAAAAATTATAGAAGCTGGTTTTGAGCTTATATGTAATAAAGGATACTACAATACAAACACAGCACAAATAGCAAAAGTTGCTGGTGTTTCTACTGGTATTGTGTATCAATATTTTAATGATAAACACGATATATTACTTGAAGGAATTAAAAGATACGCAGGTGATATCTTTTACCCTATGCTTAATGCAACTGATAAAAAATCTTTTTCAAAAGATAATATAAAAGAAATATTAAAAGAGATGATAGATAAATTTGTAGAAAATCATAAGCTTTCACAATCAGCTCACGAAGAAATTACAGCTATGGTTCACTCAGATAAAGAAATAGCTTGCTTTTTTCAAGAGCACGAAATGTACATGACAAAAACACTTTATAATATACTAGCAAATAGTGGATTTGATACAACTAACTTGTATGAAAAAGTTCATATTGCTATAAATTTAATAGATGACTTATGCCATGAAATTGTATATCATAAACACCGTGAACTAGACTATACGGTAATGACTAACACAGTAATTGACCTAATTGCAAAATTATTAATGTAAAGGACATTTTGGGACGGGTCACTTTTGTCCTTTACATATTTTTAGCCTTGGCTTTGCAGGTTAGAAAAATGAACGCTAAAAATTAGATTTAAGTTAAATTTTAGTTTAAATCTAATTTTTTAATATTGTAACTAAACTAAAACGCCCTGACCTAAATAGTTCCGTTTTACGAAATTGCCATATCCAAAATTTGCAAATTCCAATAATCATTGTCTACTAAAGTTAATTCATACTTTGGAAATACTGCAGCTAAACCACCTCTATATTTTTGAAGACTTAGTATTGCTTTATCAAATTCTACTTTTTCTGTATTAGTCGCAGTAATTAATATTCCTTGTAAGTACATATTTTTTTCATTAAAATATCCTTTTTCTTTTAATTCTTCCATTGTCGCTTCTATTACATTTTCGTTATATTTTTTGCAGTAATCAAGCAATTGATTCTTTTCATTTGTAGACAAATTTCTTAATTGTGAGCTTCCATCATTTCCATCTTTATGATAAGCTAAAAAATTAGTAAAATCTATCGCAATAAATTTTGCCCCTTCATTTATTGCTGAATCTTGGTTTATTAAGTCATCTAAAATTTTTTTATACATTTCTACTGTATAATTTTTTACCTCTTCTATTTTGGTATAATTCACCTGTGGAGGATCTGATTTTAATACTTCTCCTGTATATGTTACTTTTACAATTGTTCCTGCTTCATAATTATTTCCATCATATTCTTTTAAATATATTACTATTTTGTCTGTAGTTTTTCTAATTTCTTCGCCTTCTAAAGGTTCTATAGTAATTTGAATACTGCCTGGTACATCTTTTACCCAGCTTACTTCTTCATAAATTCCCAAAGTGTCTATAACTCTTCCTAAAAAAGTGTATTCATTTGTTTTTGTTTCTTCTTTTTTTATGGAAGGAGCATATTTATATCCCCATGTGCTAAAAAATACTGGTTCATCGTTTTTCATTCTGTTTAAGTCTACAATGTATAAAGTTCCTACTATTGCTACAATTACTAAAATAAAAATACCTACTATTATTTTCTTCTTATTCATTTATATCCCCGCCTTTCTCTTACTTTTTAGACGCTTGCTTTCTTTTATTTTGTTGGTTTTTTACAACAATTATTGTAAAAAATATTGAAAAGCATAAAAAGACGTTGGTTAATCCATATAGAATTGCATTTTTAAACATTGTTCTATCTACTGTAATATTACAACTTTCTATTTTTGTCTCTTCTCGTATAATATTTTCTATAAGCTCATTTTGTACTATATTTTCA
>CAKPAW010000021.1 GCA_934133165.1 uncultured Clostridia bacterium | reverse complement strand
TTCAAAAATTATTGATAAGATTAAATAAAACACATTAATTTTAATCAGTATAATAACATGAAAGACGTAAAAAAACAAGAAAAAGATAGTAAATAATAAAATAAAGGAGGAGAAAAACATGGATTTAGTTATAGGACTTGCAATTCCTTTTTTAGGAACAACATTAGGAGCAGCAATGGTATTCCTAATGAAAAACAAAATAAATAATAAAATAGAAAAACTTTTATTAGGATTTGCTTCAGGAGTAATGATAGCAGCTTCAATTTGGTCATTACTAATACCAGCAATAGAAATGTCAGAGTCACAAGGAAAAATAGCATGGGTGCCAGCTACAATAGGATTTCTACTAGGAATAACATTTTTACTTGTGCTAGATAGCGTAATTCCTCATTTACACTTAAAAAGTGATAAGCCAGAAGGAATAAAAAGTAAACTAAAAAAGACAACAATGATGGTATTTGCAGTAACTCTTCATAATATTCCAGAAGGAATGGCGGTAGGGGTCACATTTGCTGGAGCACTTACACAAAATGCAGGAATAACAATGGCAGGGGCATTTGCATTAGCAATAGGTATAGCAATTCAAAACTTTCCAGAAGGAGCAATTATTTCAATGCCATTAAAAAGTGAAGGAATATCAAAACCTAAAGCTTTTTTATATGGAACATTATCTGGAATAGTAGAACCAATAGGAGCAATAATTACAATACTATTAACAAATGTAGTAGTACCAATGCTTCCATATCTGCTAGCTTTTGCGGCAGGAGCTATGATATATGTTGTAGTAGAAGAACTTATACCAGAGTCACAAGCAGGGCAACACTCAAACATAGGAACAATAGGAGTGGCTATAGGTTTTGTAGTTATGATGATATTGGATGTTGCGCTAGGTTAATCACAAAACAATTAGGGTCGAGCATTTTAGTTTTTGCAACATTTTTAATTTTATTATAATAAAAACATATGAATTTTCAAAAAATGCTCGTTCAAGCTAAGTTGTGCAGAAATTATAAGCGAAATTTGTGGCACCCTTCCATTAAAAATGAACTCTTTCCACAAATTTCTTAATAATTTCTAGCTTACTTACTTTCAATGCGCTTTTTTTCAAATTAATATGTTTTTATTTTTATTATATTCTTGCACAGAAAACTAAAATGGTTCGTCCTAATAGTTTTGTATAAAATTTGTAAAAAATAAATAAAAAAATTGATAATTAAATACAAGTGTGTTAATATATAAAAAACTAAAGAATTGGAAGTGTAAAATGAACCAGAAAAAACAATTATTAATAAATACAATAATAATAGCAATAGGAAAGCTAAGTACACAAGTAATTTCATTCTTATTATTACCATTATATACATCAAAATTAAGCCCAGAAGAATATGGAACATATGACTTCTTCGTAACACTCTCTGTATTTTTATTACCAATAATAACATTACTTATGGAAGAATCTATGTTCAGATTCTTAATAGACGCAGAAAATGAGAAGTCTAAAAAAAGAGTTATAACGGCAACCATAGCATATACCATATTTGGAAGTGTATTATTCACAATAATTGCAGCTTTAATAATGAGTTTTATGCATTATGAATATACATTAGTATTTATAATGTTTATGATATCAAACATATTGATAGGGCTAAGTAATGCTTTATCAAGAGGTATGGGCAGAATAAAGTTATATTCATTATCAAACTTTATTTTAGGTGTATCAACAATTATATTAAATATAGTATTTATAGTAAACTTTAAACTTGGTGTAAATGGTCTTTTATGGTCAAATGTAATAGCAAATTCAGTTACTGCAATATTTATATTAGCGAAACTTCATCTAATGAGATATGTGAATAAAGAGGACCTTAGCAGAAAAATGCTATCAAAAATGATTAGATATTCAGTTCCATTGGTACCAAATAATTTATCTTGGGTAATAATAAGTTTATCAGATAGGCTTATGCTAACTCAGATGGCTGGAACTGCACAAAATGGTATATATTCAATTGCTAATAAATTTCCTAATATAGTATATACATGTTATGGATTTTTCTCCACAGCATGGAAAGAATCAGCTGCTAAAATTTTAAAAGAAGATAACAAAGGGAAATATTACAATAGCATATATAAAGATGTAAAGAACTTTTTAAAAGCAATAGTAATAGGAATAATTGCAGTAATGCCATTTGCATTTCCTATATTAGTTGATTCTAGTTATAATGAAGCATATATATATATTCCCATTTTAGTAATTTCAATATACTACACTAATATGTCTAATTTCTTTGGTGGAATATTTGGAGCGTATAAAGATACAAAAATAATGGGAAGTACTACAATTGTAGCAGCAATTATAAATATAGTAATAAACTTTATATTTATACCTAAATTTGGAATATATGCAGCTGTATTTTCAACACTAGTCTCTAATATAATTATATATTGGTATAGAAGACAAAAATTAAAAATGTATATAAACTTAAAAGGAAAATTCAATTATATATTTTGGATATTGCTAGCATTAACATTGTTTACGTATTACAAAAATAATATGATAATCAACGTATTAATGTTTATTGTTGTATTAGCATATTGCATATTTACTAATAAGAATTTTATAGGCCAAATTTTAAGACCAATAATAAATAAATAAATTTCAGAAGAATAGTTAAAACTTACATTTAGGTGTAAGTTTTTTTCTAACTGTTTTTAGGGACGGGGCAAAAAAACAGTTAAGTTAATAATAAATTAATCAAAAATAATTGAACAAAATATACAAAAATTGCAATGTTAGCCTTGACAAACAATTCAAAAAATATTATAATGTTAACCAAGACTAACAAAAAGGAGAAATATTATGATATCAAAGTCTTTAGAGGAATATCTAAAAACAATATACATATTAAAAAAACAAAATGAAAATGTGCGTGTTACAGATATTGCTAACAAAATGAATTGTACTAAACCAAGCGTCAACAAAGCAATAAAAAATTTAAAAGAAAATGAAATGGTAAACTATCAATCATATGGAACTATAGAACTTACTGAAAAAGGAGAAGAACTAGCTAAAAAAATATTAGAAACTTATGATATAGTTTATTTATTTTTAAAAGACGTTTTAAATTTAGAAGATGAACAAGCTCAAGGAGAAGCAGAAAACATCAAATCTGTAATATCAGATGATACAACAAATAAACTTGCAAAATATATTCATAAAGTTTTAGGTTTAACAAATTTAGATTGTGACTATGATATAAATAAGGAAAAATGTAGACGTTGTGCAAGAAGGACAAGTGTAATAAGCAATTAACATTTTGTAGTGTTAAAAAGTTAAAAATTCTTGATGTAAAAAAGTATGCGTCGGTATTTTTACTGAATTTTGCATAGCAATTCTTTAATAAAAGTATGTGATAGATTAATTTAAGAAGGGAAATAGAAAATGAGTAACGAATTATTAGAAATAAAAGATTTACATGTAAATGTGGGAGAAAAAGAAATTTTAAAGGGAATAGATTTAAATATAAAAAAAGGAGAAATCCATGTAATAATGGGACCAAATGGTTCTGGTAAAACTACAACTGCAAATGCAATATTAAATAATCCAGAATACACAAAAACAAATGGAACAATTAATTTTGAAGGAACAGATATAACAAATTTAAAAACAGACGAAATAGCAAGAAAAGGTATTTTTATGTCTTTCCAATTACCAGAAGAAATACCAGGAGTTTCTGTTACAAACTTTTTGAAATATGCTAAAAATAAAATTACTGGTGAGCCTGTAAAAATATTTAAATTTAAAGATGAACTTGCAAAATATATGGAAGAGCTAAACATGAATCCAAAGAATATGGAAAGAAGCTTAAATGTAGGTTTTTCTGGCGGAGAAAAAAAGAAAAACGAAATATTACAAATGCTTGTATTAAATCCAACGCTTGCGATTTTAGATGAAACAGATTCAGGCCTTGATGTAGATGCAATAAAGACTGTTTCAAAAGGAATAGAAATGTTTAAAAATGAGAATAATGCAGTTTTAATTATTACTCATAATACTAAAATTTTACACAGCTTAAAAGTTGATTATGTACATGTTTTAGTAAATGGAAAAATTGTAAAAACAGGTACGCAAGAATTAGCGTCAGAAATTGAAGAGAACGGATATAGTATGTTTAAATAAATGAAAGGAAATGAACATGTCAAAGACTCAAGTTGAAGAAATAAATAGAAATATTTATGATATAAAAAATAAAGACGAATATGACTTTAAAATAAAAAAAGGATTAACTAAAGAAATTATAGAAGAAATATCAAAACAAAAAAATGACCCAGAATGGATGAGACAGCTACGATTAAAAGCATTAGAAACATATAATAAATTAGAACTTCCAACATGGGGACCAGATATTTCAGAATTAAATATGGATGAAATTGCAACATATGTACGCCCAAAAACAAAATTAAATAGTTCATGGGAAGATGTACCAGAAGATATAAAAAATACTTTTGATAAATTAGGAATTCCAGAAGCAGAAAAAACATCTTTAGCAGGTGTTGGTGCTCAATACGATTCAGAAGTAGTTTACCATAGCATGAAAGAAGACCTTATAAAACAAGGTGTAATTTATACAGATATGGAAACAGCAGTAAGAGAATATCCGGATTTAGTAAAAGAACATTTTATGAAATGTGTACCAGTTACAGACCACAAATTTGTAGCACTTCATGGAGCAGTATGGTCAGGAGGTTCTTTTGTATATGTTCCAAAAGGAGTAAAAGTGGACATACCACTTCAATCATACTTTAGACTAAATTCACCAGAATCAGGACAATTTGAACATACTTTAATAATAGTAGATGAGGGAGCAAGTCTTCACTTTATAGAAGGATGTAGCGCACCAAAATACAACAAAGTAAATTTACATGCAGGATGTGTTGAATTATATGTAAAAGACAACGCATATTTAAGATATTCTACAATAGAAAACTGGTCAAAAAATATGCTTAACTTAAATACAAAAAAAGCAATTGTAGGAAAAAATGCACAAGTAGACTGGGTAACAGGTTCATTTGGTTCAAAAATATCAATGCTTTATCCAATGAGTATATTAAATGGAGAAAACGCTAAAACAGAATATACAGGAATCTCATTTGCAGGAGGTGGACAAAACCTAGACAATGGATTTAAAGTAGTTCACAACGCTCCAAACACATCAAGTGTAGTAAATGCAAAATCAATATCAAAAAATGGTGGAAAGTGCACATATAGGAGTTTAGTAAGAATAAACGAAAACGCAGTAAACTCTAAATGTTCTGTATCATGCGAATCACTTATGCTAGATGATATATCAATATCAGACACAATACCAGTAAATGATATAAGAACAGATGAAGTAGAATTCTCACACGAAGCAAAAATAGGAAAAATAAGTGATAAAACAATATTCTACCTAATGAGTAGAGGATTATCAGAAGAAGACGCAAAAGCAATGATAGTAAGAGGATTTGCATATCCAATATCAAAAGAATTACCTGTAGAATATGCAGTAGAAATGAACAATTTAATTAACTTAGAATTAGAAGGAGCAATAGGATAAAGGACATTTGGGGACGGGTCACTTTTGTCCTTTACATAAAAATATAGAAACTTTTGATAAAAAGCTTAAGATTGTTAAAATATTAAAAGAATATGATATTTCAAAAATGGGGGCTAAAAAGGACAGCAAATATGAGAAAATTAAAAATAAGGGGTGTCCCTAATTGAAAAAATTTTCGAAAAATGGGCGTCCCTAACAAGAAAGGATAAATATGGAAAAATTAAAATTAAATGAAACACCTGTAAGAACTTCAAGAAATTTTAATATAAATAATATTAAATTAGAAAACATAGAGATACCGGAAATAATACCTGAATTTAGTAATGTGACAATTAACAATAATTCTAATTTAATAATAGGCGAAAATGTAAATGATTTTAACCTTGTATATGGCATACACGAGGAGTTTACCAATTTGATAAAAAGCAAGGCAAATAAAAAGATTAGAATACAAGTAAAAGAAAACGAAGAAAAAGAAGTTCAAATAGATTTTAAATTTGATAAAGAAAATGCTACATTAGTTGAAAATATTCAAATTGAAGCAGAAACAAATTCAAAAATGAGTATTATTATAAAATACGAGTCTGAAGAAGATATAAAAGCATTTCATAATGGAATAGTTAATGTAGTAGCCAAAGAAAATGCTACAGTAAATATAGTAATAGTAAACCTTATGAATAAATTTTCAAACAATTTTATGAGCATACAAAATGATTTTGAAGAAAATGCTAAAGTTAACTATACTATAGTAGATTTTGGCGGAAAGAATAGTATAACAAATTATTATTCTAATTTGTTAGGAGATTTTTCTGACAACACGTTAAATACTATCTATTTAGGAAAAGAAGACCAGCTATTTGACTTAAACTATATTGCAGAATTACGTGGCAAAAAAACTAATATAAATATTGAAGTTCAAGGAGCTTTAAAAGATAAAGCTAAAAAGCATTTTAAAGGTACAATAGACTTCAAGAAGGGTTGTAAAAAAGCTACTGGAAATGAAAATGAAGCATGTATGCTTTTATCTGATACAGCAAAATCTTTAGCTTTGCCAATGCTTCTTTGCTCAGAAGAAGAGGTAGAAGGAAATCATTCAAGTTCAGCAGGAAAAATAGGGGAGAAAGAGCTATTTTATATAATGAGTAGAGGTTTTGAACTTAAAGAAGCTATGAAACTGATGGTTAGAGCAAGATTTAACGAGATATTAGAAAGAATAGAAAACGAAGAATTAAAAAATCAAATTATAAATGAAATTGAAAAAAGGCTAGACTAATAAAAATAAGTTGAAAGGGAAAAGAATAATGAAAAGTTCAAAAGAGTTTATGGACAATTTTATGGAAAACTGGAAAAATATGATTAAGTACCAAGATGTAAAATTGAATCCGATTGAGCCAAATTATGATGAGTTTGAAAGAGCGTTTAATGAAGAAAAGAAAATAGTAAGTACTCAAGAATGTAGAGAATCTAGAAAAATGATAGAAATAGATGATGAAAGATAGAAGGAAGGATGTTAATGAAAGAGAACAATATAAAAAAGGATTTTCCATTATTAGAAAATAGTAATATAACATATCTAGATAGTGGTGCTACAACACAAAAACCATTAAAGGTAATAAATGCAGTAGATGAATTTTACAAAAAATATAATGCAAACCCACATAGGGGGGCATACTCTTTAAGTGTTGAGGCAACTGAAATTTATGAAGATACAAGAACTAAAATTGCAAAATTCATAAATGCAAAACATAGAGAAGAGATAATATTTTCTAAAAATGCTACAGAAAGTTTAAATTTAATTGCATATTCGTATGGATTAGAAAATTTGAAAAAAGATGACGAAGTAGTAATTTCAATAATGGAACATCATTCAAACTTAGTCCCATGGCAAAAAGCAACAAAAAAAACAGGCGCTAAGTTAAAATACATGTATATAAATGACGAGTTTGAACTAACAGATGAAGAAATAGAAGAAAAAATTACTGATAAAACAAAAATCGTTGGAATTACACATGTTTCAAATGTTTTAGGTACAATTAATAATATAGAAAAAATTATAAAATATGCACATAAAAAAGGTGCTATAGTAATTGTTGATGCTTCTCAAAGTATCCCTCATATGAAAATAGATGTACAAGAATTAGATGCGGATTTTCTAGTATTTTCAGGTCATAAAATGCTAGCTCCTTTAGGAATAGGCGTACTATATGGAAAAAAAGATATATTGGAAAAGATGACTCCTTTCTTAATGGGTGGAGATATGATAGAATATGTATATGAACAAGAAACAACATTTGCTATGCTTCCAAATAAGTTTGAGGCAGGAACTCAAAACGTAGAAGGTGTAATAGGCCTAGGTGCTGCAATAAATTATATAGAAAATATAGGATATGACAAAATACAGCAAATAGAAAATGAAGTAGTCTCATATGCTATGCAAGAGCTAAAGAAATTAGATTATTTAACAGTGTATGCAACACCTAATAAGGAAAATCATAGTAGCGTAATTTCATTTAATATTAATGGAGTACATCCACACGATGTGGCAAGTATATTAGACAGCAAAGGAGTATGTGTTCGTTCACGGAAACCATTGCGCACAACCATTAATGAGATATTTAGGAATAGACTCTACTTGTAGAGCAAGCTTTTACTTATATAATACAAAAGAAGATGTAGACAAGCTAGTAGAAGCAATAAATAGTGCTTATGAAATGTTTAAAAAATATATAAAATAATTACAATTTTTGAATTGTAAAAGGAGAATAAAATTATAGATGAATATTGATAAAGAAGAACTAGATCAAGCTTTGAAATTTTATGAAATAGATGATGTAGCATATGCTAATAAGTGCTATAGATGTTTAGAATTTTTAAACAACAATAAAGAATTTAAAAATGAAGCAGATAAAGTATATTCTATTTTATATGAAGATACTGAAAATAAAATAGCTGACTTATGGAAGTTTAAAGACATTAAAGAATTATTTGGAGAAGAAAATAATCCTTATATTACCAATATATTGGTACTTAGCGGATATAAAACACACTTAAATAATATGAAAAAATTCAATTTAGATAGTGAGCAATGTAAAATTCATAAAATAAGAGTAAAAGAAACACTTACTAATGATATATATCAACGAAACTATGATGGGATACGAATATCTCAAATGATATGGGGAGTATATTTTATTAATTTGAAATTAATAGAAGTAGGAAGATTACAATATGAAGAATCTATATTAAACCCCATAACAAAACAAAAAGAAAATTGTATAAAAATACATATACCAAGAAGCGATAGTTTAGATAACCAATTAGTAAAAAAATCAATAGAAGAATCTAAAACACTAATTGAAAAATATTTTAAACTAAAAGATTATAAATATTATTGTAATAGTTGGTTACTAAGTAAACAAATACAAGAATTGTTAGATGAAAATTCGAATATAGCAAAATTTTATAAAATGTTTGAAGTAACAGAAGGAGAAGAATGCACGGCAGACATTTTAAATTTTGTATACAATGTTAGAAAATGCGATAATTACAACAACTTAGAAGAAAACACATCTCTACAAAGAAATGTAAAAAAATTATTAAAAAATGAAATAATTATAAAGACTGGTATAGGAATTTTAAAATAACAAATAATTAAACGAGGAAAGGAAATTAAAATGGAAGACTTAACAGATGTTTATAACGAGCTAATAATGGAACATAGCATGAACTCATATAACAAAAAAGAACTTAAAGATGCAGACTACTGTGAGGTTGGTCATAATCCAAATTGCGGAGATGAAATAACACTTGAACTAAAACTAAACGGAGATATAATTGAAGATATGGCTTTTACGGGTCACGGTTGTGCAATTTCTCAAGCATCAACATCTATAATGATAGATACGCTAAAAGGTAAAACTATAGAAGAATCAAAAGAGATTGTAAAAACTTTTATAGAAATGATAAAAAGAGAAACAACTGATGAAAAAGAATTAGAAAAATTAGAAGATGCTATAGCTTTTAGAAATGTAGC
>CAKPAW010000020.1 GCA_934133165.1 uncultured Clostridia bacterium | reverse complement strand
AGACCAAATTTCTTAATATTAATTTCAGCTTGTTTACTAGTAAGCCCCTTTTCATTTAAGTTATGCTTTTTTAAAAATTCATCTCTTTGTGTAGTACTGTCTTCTCCATACATTTTTAATACATCAACATTTTCTTTTGAATCACTCATATTTACACCTCTTTACAAAAAAAATATATAATCTTAATATAATAAGTTTCCTAATATAATTAATAATATTCCTGTTTTTATTTTTTTCATAATCAATCCTTCATTTCAACAAATTTCTATTTTTCTAATTCATATAATACCACAAACTCATTTATCCTGTCAAAATTATCCATTGGATAATTTTGCAGGAACGCTGTAAAGTATTTAGCTATCGTATCTTTATGTTCAAATCGGCTCTTTTGAAACTCTTCTTTTAACTTTTGATATTGATAATTTAGTTGACTATCTACAATTTCTAAATTACTTTTATCATCTTTAGTTATGATTGCTAAATCTTCCTAATCAGTCGCCTCACGATCAATTTTGTGGCAATTTTTATTCATTTTAGAGTACGTTATCGATTAAAGAAATATTAAGCAATATCAAGCGTTTCTGATATTTCCCCAAATTGTATGCTCATACGGGGGTAAAATCTCCTGGATGAGAAAACAATACTACCCATTTTCCTCTATATTGATTTAAATTTATTCTTCCCATAGTTGTATCTGCCTCAAAATCTGGTGCTTGCATTCCTATTTTTACATTTCCATTCATCATTATTTCATAATCCATAATAAAAAACTCCTCTCATATTTTTTTATATAATATGAGAAAGAGTTTGTTTTGTGTTACTTTTATTACTATTTTAAATTTTCAGCTATTAGTTCATATAAGTCTTATAAATTTCGCTAAAAGCTATATTTTAATATTTTTTGTTCTAAATCTAATAATTCATTTTTTCTAAAAGTTAATTTTAACAGGCATGGTGAACTTATGTCTAAAACTTTATCTTTATATACTAATTTAATATCTTCATTTAATTTACACCAATTCATAAGTAAAAACTTTATTGCTGCTCCATGGCTTACTATTACTATTTTTTTGCCTTCATTTTCTTTTAATATCTTATTTAATGAATTTGTCATTCTATTATTAACTTCTATTCCGTTTTCGCCATTAATATTTTTTAAATTTTTGTCTAATAGTTGTTCTTCTGTATATGAATATTTTTTATTTTTACCTAACTCTTTTAAGGTCTTTAAATTTCCTAATTTTCTTTCATTAAAATTACTATCTATATTAATTTCTAAATTATTTCTATAAGATATATATTTTGCAGTAGCTATAGCTCTTACATAGTTGCTTGACCATATAGCATCTATATTATTTAATTCATTCATTTGGCTTAATTCTTTTGCTTTATTTTCTCCTTCAACTGATAATGTTATTTTTTCATTATTTATCTGATCATCTTCTTTTATATTTTTTATACCATTTATTTTTAATTGTTCTGAATGTCTTATTAGATATACTATTGTTTCTTTTTGCATACTTCTTATACCTCCATATCGAAAGTATACCAAAAAAAGTTACCTTATACAAGTATAAGATAACTTTTTTCACATTATTCAATTGTAATTTTCCCCTTATAACTATTTTTTTAATAACTTAATTTTTTCTTTTCTTTACTTCCATTAATAATAATTTCTGGTCTGTTAGAAAAACTATTACAATATCTTATTGCATATTCCAAAGTTTTATAATTACCTGCTCCTTTGAAACAGAACTTTTTCAATTGCTTTTATATGCTTTAACAAGTCTTTCTTCAATCTCTGCTGGTTTTATGAATCTTCCATTGTCTATCAAATCAATTTCAAATATCGAAGATGGATGAATTAAATATTTAAAATAGATCTTATTCCACTTCCATAATCTCTTTTTTTGATATCATAAATGTCAAAATCAATTAGTTTATCAAAAAAATTATCCGTAATTCCATTTCCTTGTGCTTTTGGTAACACTCCTCCATACCATGCATAAAGATTTTGTAAATTCGCTTGATCTACTATAATACTATATTCCAAAAACTTGCAATCTTCTTCGTAAACATAGTAATTTTAATACCCCTTCTACTTATAAAGAACGTTTTAAATTGAAAAATCATTACTTTTAAAAAAATTTTTATTTTTTTATTTACTTTTATATAAAATATGATAATATAAACTAAAATCATAGATTGGAGAGTATATAAATGAAAGTATATCTAGTAAGACATGGTGAAGTACTACATAATGTATTAAAAGAATATAATAATCAAAATGAAGATTTAACTGAAAACGGAATAAAACAAGCTGAAGAATTAAGAGATAAAATTAAAAATATAGAATTTGATATTATAATATCATCTCCTTTAATCAGAGCAAAACACACTGCTGACATAATAAATATAAACAAGAATCAAATTATTTATGATAATAAGATAACAGAAAGAAACTGCGGAGATTTAAATGGAAAATCCCTTGAAACTACAAATAGAGATGAATATTGGAATTATAATACTAAAATTCAATATGGAACAAGTGAAAATATAAGAGATTTTTTTGATAGAGTATATAATTTTTTAGACGAGTTAAAACAAAAAAATTATGAAAGTGTATTAATAGTCGCTCATAGTGGAATATCAAAAGCATTTAATGGATATTTTGAAGGTATAGGAGACGGCTTATTCTTACATAGAGGATTAAACAATTGTGAAATAAAGGAATATAAATTATAAACGGAAACCGCCTTGCAATTTACATAAAAATATATTATAATAAAGATGTAATTTATTTTTGAAACCAAAAAGTAAAAGTAACTTGGAGGTTTCAAACCTCCAAGAAATTTTAAGGAGGTAGCAATATGACACTTTTAAAAATTTTTAACGAACAACTTAAAGGATTACCATCTATATCCGAGAAAATTGAGAAATCGATATTACACAAAGGTTGGTCTGAACAAAAAACAAAACAGGCAATTGAAATTGTTCGGCAAATTAGGAGTGAGGATTTAATTGAAACAGGTTACACGAATCATAATTTCATTCTTTTAAAAGAGTTATCAATAACTCTTTCACCGGCCGAATGTGGTATCAATGGTGCTACAATATTTCATGAAGAAAATATATCTGAAGCGAATCAATATATTTATGAGTTGCTTAAAGATATTAATGCAATATCAGCTCCAGATATTTATTTTTCAGTAGGAGGACATAGTTACAAAGAAGAAACCACATGTACATACTACATTACGTGGAAATTTTAAAAAGTAAAAAAGACAAGAAAGAGGATATCATAAAGATATCCCCTTTTCTTTTAAATTACCTTATTTAATATAACTCCTGAAGCTTTTCCCCCAACCTTTTCTATTGTTGCTTTTGCATTTTCTATATCTTCTATATTTGTTTTTTGTTCTTGTGCTACTATAATTGTAGTATCTACAATATTTGTAAGAACTATTGGTAAAACTTTTTCATTTACAGATGCTGTATCTATTAAAATAATATCATAATTGTTTTCTAAGATTTTTAGTAACTCTTTTACATTACTTTGTAAGAATTTTTCTTCTTCAACTTCTACTTTTCCTACTGGTAAAACATAAATATTTTCTTTTTCTATTTTTTGTATTATATTTTCTATATCCTTGAATGTATCTAATTTTATTATATTTGTTAATCCAAATTTTTCTTCTAAATTGTATTCTTTAGATAATGTTTTTGTAAATATATTTGCATCTATTACTAATACTTTGTTATATATTTTAGCAAATTGAATTGCCAAATTGTTTACAATATATGTTGTTCCAGGTTGTTTTCCTACTCCTGTAAATAATATTGTTTTTGACTTTTCTTTATTCAATTCTATGTTTGCTTCTATTCTTTTTAATTGATTACTAATATTTATGTTGCTTGTTGTATATTTTATAGTTTCTTTTTTATTTTTTTTCTTTTCTAAACTAACTTTTCCAAGCACATTTATTTTAGTTAAATTTTCTATTTCTGATGCACTTACCATTCCGCTAATATTAAGTAAAACAATAATATATACTGCAAATCCTACTATTCCTACAAGAACACATATTGCAATATCTTTTAAATAGGTTGCATTACTTGGTGATTTAGGTGCTTGTGGTGTTTCTAACATTTTAAATGTTTTTGTTCCATATGTTGCTTGTAGGCTATCTTCTAATGTATTTATATAACTATTTATTTCATTAAAAGCAGCATCTTTTTTTGTATTTGTTGCTATAGCTGTGATAATCCTACTTGTTTTGTCGAACTTTACATCTATATTTTCTGATTTTAATACATCTTTACTAACTATATATTTTTCAATAGATGCATCTGCTTTATCTATTAAAATTTGTGCTTTAGATTCATATTTGGGTCTTTTTATTACAAATGTATATAATGCTCCTACTACTATAGAAATTAATAAGATATAAATTAATATATTTTTTCTTTGGTATGTAAATTTGAATATTTGTTTTATATCTAATTCTTCCACTTTATTCTCTCCTTACATATGTCAGTTCTTTATTTTAACAAATAAAAAAAGTGTTAAAATATTACCATTCAATATTTTAACACTTTTTTCCACTTTTGTCTATTAATTTCCGACTTTTTTAGATTTTTTTCCAAAACCAATTTAAGCTATCGTCTACACTTTTAAATTTTCTTTCTTTTGCCTCCAAGTTATCTGTCCAAAGATATGCAATAAAAGATAGTAATATAAACATAAAGTCTACAGCTATACAATTTGCAATTACTGTTGTAATTTCTCCAGATGGATCTGCTACAGAAACATATTCAATGCAATGTCCTACTAATATAGTTAAATACACTAATAACATTATACAAGTAACATTACTTCTTTTAATCTCTCTAGCTAAAAATAATACTAATGCAAATAAAACTAAAGCTATTAGTATATTAAATGGATTTGATAAGTTAATAACTGGCATCTTCTGTTCCTCCTTATTTTATTTTTCTTATGTTTTATTATTTTATATATTGTATTTTACATTTTTTTAATATTGTTTGCAATACTTTTTTGCTATTTTTTATTTTTCTTTTATATTTTTATTACTTATTTTTTTTAATTTCCAAAGATTTTATCAAAAAAGCTTTTTTTAATATAGTTTGGTTCATCTATTTCTATTTTTTTATTTTCTAAAACTTTTTTTGCATTTTCTTCTACTAGAATTTTAATTTGTTCTTGAGTTAATATTTTTTCTAACTCTTTTTTTATATCTTCCATTTTAGTATAAATACTTGTAGATTTATGTACGTCCGTACCTAAAAAATGTATAAAATTATTTTTTAATAAAGCTTTTATTGTTTTCTTGCATTTTTCTCCATATTGGCCTATTATACTTCCATAATTAGATTGAAATAATACACCCATATATATTAATTCTAATAATCTATTAGGATTTTCTTGTATATATGTATATCTTTCTGGATGTGCTATAATAGGTACTTTATCGTTTTCTTTTAAACTATATATTACTTCTAATAAATTTGGTGGTTCTTCATTCATTGGCAATTCAAATAAAACATATTTACTCTTATTTATTGTGCTTGCTTTATTTGCTTTTAATAAATCTATAATATCATTTGCTATATAAATTTCATTTGCTTGATATAATTGTATATCTATATCATTTTCTTTACATAGTTCTTTTAAATGCTCTATTTTTTCATTTATTTCATCTGCAGGGCATTCATAGTAATCTTCCATATAATGTGGTGTTAAAATAATACTATGAAAACCTGTAGCTTCTGCTAATTTTAATATTTTTAATGATGTTTCTATTGAATCTGAACCATCATCTACATCATATACAATATGAGAATGAAAATCTATCATTCGTTATCTCCTTTTTTTAACTTTGCTTTTTCTTCATCAACATATTTAGACATTTGTTTTAATAAATCCATTGAATTTATTGTACTTTTTTCTTCTTCATCAGCCTTATCAAAATCAAATATCTCTGATTTTGCTTTTTTTGGTTCTACTGGTTTATTCTTTACTTTATTTTGACTTATTGCATTTTTAGATTTTTCTTTTAATTCTTGTCTTTTTCTTTCTATTAATAATTCTTCCTCTTCTTTAGTAGGTTTCGTTTTTCTAGTACTTGTTTTTTTTAAATCTGATGCTCCATAATAATATGTAGCGTAATATTGTTTTTGTGAAGTTGGTACTTTATTTATAACAACACCTGCTATTTTTCCACCTACATTTTCAATATCTCTTTTTACTTTTTCTAGGTCATCCATTTTTGTAGTTTTATATGCTGAAACAATTAAAGTTGTATCTACATAACGTGACATAATTACTGCATCTGTAACTAGTGAACAAGGTGTACCATCAAATATAACTAAATCACATACTGATTTTAATTCTTCCACTGCTTGCGTCATTTGTTCTGAAACTAGTAGTTCTGATGGGTTTGGTGGAATATTTCCTGCTGTAATTATATATAAGTTATCTACTTCTGTTTCTTTTATATAAGATAATATATTAGGACTACTATCTTCTCCATTTGAATTTATTCCAGATAAAAAGTTAGAAAGTCCTGGAGTTGGTGACACATCAAAAATAGAAAACTGTCTACCTTTTCTCATATCGCAGTCTACTAATATTACTTTTTTACCTGCCTGTGCAAATGCTACTGCTAAATTTGCTGAAACCCAACTTTTACCTTCGCCTGGAGTTGTAGAAGTAATAAGCAAAGAATGTAATCCTCTTTTTGTGTTTGCAAATTGCACATTAGTTCTTAATGTTCTAAAAATTTCAGATATTGGAGATTTTGGTTCTCTATATGTAATAATTTCTTTTTTCATTATCTTCTTCCTCCTCTCTTTACTGGCTTTGGTAATTCGTCAAAATTGTTTACAGGTATACTTACTAGTACACTTAATCCTATTTTCTTTTCTATATCTTCTTTTGTTTTTACTGTTGTATCTAACATATTGGCTATTAATACATATATACATGCTACTACCAACCCTATAAATGCAAACATTGCCATATCTTTTACATGATTAATATTATATGGAACAGTTGGTTCTTCTGCCTCTTCTATAACATGAACGTTATTTATGTTATAGATTTCCTCAACTTGTACAGCAAAAGATTTTGCTATTTCATTAGCTATTATTTTAGCATTATATGGGCTTAAATTTGCTACTTCAATTTTTATTATTTGAGTATTTTTTTCAGCACTAACAGTTATGTTGTTCTTTAAATCTTCTTCAGTTTCATTTATGTTTAATTTGTTTATAACTTCTCTTAATACAGGTTTACTTTTAATTAAAACACTATATGTAGAAACTAGGTTGTTGTTTAATGAAATATCTGTTGTAGTTACCGTTTTGTTTGTGTTATCGTTATCTTCTGAAGATGATGCTAAAAGTAAAGTAGTATATGCTTTATATTTTGGTGATACGTATAAATAAGAATATAGTCCACCTATAATCACAAAAATAAGGACAATTAGTATCATTTGTACTTTTCTTGTCCAAAACATGTTAAACATTTCTTTTAAATCTAATTCTTCCATTTTCTTCCCCTTTTTTCTTTTGATTTCGTACGTTAATATTATATCGAATTTATGTTATTTATGCAATACATTATTTAGATTTTTTTGATGAAAATGATGTAAAAAATAAGAGTATAGTTTATAAAAACTATGCTCCTATCTCCTCTTGCGAGTTTATTATTTATAAATTCATTTTTTGCTACTTTTTATAAAATGCTTGACCTTGCGTATTTATATTAGTATTTTTCTTTACTAACTTAATTTCTATAGCTTCTAATCTATAAGCATAACCTTCTGTTCCTGATGCTTCTCCATTTTTAGCCCAGCCTAGCCATCCAAATTCTTGTGAATGAACTCTATAGTATATGTCATAATAATTTGCAATTTCTCCTGTTAGTTTTATTCTTATTGCTTCTAGTCTTAAACTTTTACCTTCTGTTCCTGCCATTTGTCCATTACTTTTCCAACCTTGCCATCCTATATTTTGTACATGAGTTTGATATGTTATTCCTCCTGAAAATTCAAGATTTGATAAATTTACGTTTATTCCCTCTAATCTTAAGCTTTGACCTGTTGTTCCTGCAATCTCTCCATTTGTTTTTGCATTTTGCCAACCTATATTTTGTACATGAGTGCTATATATTACTTGTGTTGGTTTTTTAACAAATACATTTGAAGTACTTCCTGGTGCTACCTTTCCTTTTTGAACTAATTTAATTTCTATAGCTTCTAATCTATAAGCATAGCCTTCTGTTCCTGATGCTTCTCCATTTTTAGCCCAGCCTAGCCATCCAAATTCTTGTGAATGAACTCTATAGTATATGTCATAATAATTTGCAATTTCTCCTGTTAGTTTTATTCTTATTGCTTCTAGTCTTAAACTTTTACCTTCTGTTCCTGCCATTTGATTATTATTTTTCCAGTCTTGCCATCCTATATTTTGTATATGAGTTTGATATGTTATTCCTCCTGAAATATGTTTATTATCTAAATTTATGTATATACCTTCTAATCTTAAACTTTGACCTGTTGTTCCTGCAGTTTCTCCATTATTCTTCCAGCCTTGCCATCCTACATATTGTACATGTGTTTGATATTTTATAGTTGTATCATCATTATTAATTATAATTTTTTTACTTCCATATATTGTATTATAATTTTGTGCTTGTATCATAAATTTAACAGTATATGTACCTGATTTTTTATAGGTTAATTTATTTAAAACATATTCACCTTTTTCATTAGCATATTTTATTGTATACTCTTTAGGATCACTTACTTGAATATCTATTCCATGTTCTTTTCCATCATAATATACGTTTACATCTTTAGCTATATATTTGATATTCTTTTTTTCTACTGGTTTATTATGTACTTCATAAGAAAATGTATTTGTAATACCTTCAAAATTTACTTTAGCAATGTATGTTCCAGCTTTTTCAGTGCTAAAGCCACTAATAGTATAATTTTTTACTTCTTTTTGTGAATTAACATAATTTGCAATTACCTTCATTCCTGTTTTATCTAATTTTTCTCCAACTAAATATGTTGTTTTCTTTGGAGCTATAATATTTATTGAAACTAAACTATTTGTTGTTTCTTTTTCTTTTACATATATTTTTTGTTCTTCTGTTTTAAAGAATGTAACATATATTTTATTTCCTACAGCAATTAAATTTGTAGAAGACATTTCAGAACCTGTGTCTACATCATTACCTTCTTTTATAAACTTATTTTTCTCTTCATCATATGCAAATACTGTCACTTTTTTACTATTTTGGTCAGATGCCACCATATATATATTTCCTTGAGAAACTACTAACTTAGGAAAAGCATATGTTTCTTGTGTATTAACAATATTCATTTTTGAGCCGTCAAATGTTGCAACTCTAGTATATTCATTAGTATAATCTTTTCCTAAAGAAATATAAATTTTGTTATTATATGAAACAGTTGCATATTGATTTGCTTTTAATGAATTATTTACTAATGTAAATGTCATTCCATTATATTTATAAATATATATTGCTCCATCAATATACCTTTCAAAAACATATATTGTATTATTTATATATTCAATACTTGTTTGACCAAGATACCCTTCTTCTGCTGTATAATAAGTTCCTAATTCTTTAAATATATTAGAATTTAATTTGTATAATTTCGCTTTTCCTCCATCTATAGCTGAAATATATAATTCGTTATTTATAACTTTATATGAAGAATTTGTTCCACTAATATTTAAGCTTGCTACACTATTCCACTTATTATTTATAAATTTATACAATTTTATATTGGTAAAATCTGATGTAAGCAAATACATATTATTATTCATTGTAAATAATGACATATCTACTAAAAAGTTTGAATCATTTATAGATAAAGTATTAACATCTACCCATTTGTTATTTTCCAAATATTTTGTTAAGATTTTATTATCTCCTGAACTTACAACATATAGTTTATTATTATAAAAAGTCAAATTTGATAACTTTGAGTAAGATTTGCTTGTATTATCTGTATATTCTTTATCTTCCCATAAATCATAATCTTTTGCTTGTGGTATAGTTACATCAAATGTCATTTGATTTCCACTACTACTTGAAATATTGCTAATTAATATTCCAGAATTTGAGCCATCACTATATGTAAGAGCTCCTTTTGTAACATTTATATCTGTGTTTCCAAAAGATGTTCTACCTGTTTCTTTAGAAAAATATGAACCATTATTTATTCCATTCAAGTCATCTCCATACCCTGGTGCTCTAAATACATATACTCCAGTATTTCCAAAAAAGTTACTTAAACCTGTTGAACTATTGTTTATTCTATATATTACCATACCACTTCCTGGTATATAGCTATCTAGAACATCTTGAGATTTAATATCTGGTTTTTTTCTAAATTCTACAACAAATAATTCATTTTCATTTAATGGTGATTTTAATATATATGCTTGGTTTCCATTTTCATTGCTTTGAAGGTCTAATGTTAAATGTGTTGTACTTTTAGTTATAGTATTTATATCTATCCAACCTCCAATTTTATGTCTTAAATATGCTAATGGATATTGTGGATATGATGAACAAACTGCCATAATATCCCATTTTGAGACAGGACAATATGTTCCTTCTTGATTAGGGTATAAATCTGGAAATCCAAGTGTATGTAAAAATTCATGCACTATAACTCCTGCTTTATCTGCTATTATAGAATCATACACTGCATAAGTATTTAAAATATTATAGTCTACTATTTTCTTACCAGACCATATTTCATCTCCTGCATAACTACTTCTGTGAGCCCATAGTGTAGGTAGTACTCCATCTATATTTCTACTTTTTGCTGTACCTTTTAACATAATTGTTACATTGTCTATAATTCCATCTCCATCATAGTCTACTATTTTATTTTTTACCTCTGGAGCATTTTTTAGTATTTCTTTCATTATTGAATAATCAATATTAGTATTTTTAGCTTCTTCTTCTGTAAAAGGTAATTTAATAGCATTTATTTTTGTTCCATCATCTTGTGGGAAAACATTCTTTATTGCTAGTTTTCCATAAGATATATTTTTTAATACATTTACTACTGATCTTTGTGCTGTTCCTTCATATACATCTATTATGTAATTTCTGTTTGTTTTAAAGTACTCCTCTGCAGTATTGTCATCGCTAAAATAAGCAAATAAAACTACATTTGCAACGTTTTTAGTTTGTGTTTTTGATACCTTTGCTTTGCATGTTATTGGTATTGTTAGTGCTACTACTAATGTTAATAAAAAAATTATTCTTTTTTTCATTCTTTGTCTCCTTTTTTTCTTTTATAATTATTATAACATAAATTTAAATTTGAGCAATGAGATTTTTTAATAAAATATAAAAAGTATAGCTTTTGAACTATACTTTTTAACTTAGGTGGTATAAAATTTAAAACT
>CAKPAW010000019.1 GCA_934133165.1 uncultured Clostridia bacterium | reverse complement strand
CAAGATTAGAATTGGGAAAATTATATGCAAAACAAGGAAAAGAAAAAAAGGCAGAAAAATTATTTAAAGAGTATATAGAATTAGATCAAAAAGGACTACATCCAAGATTAGAATTGGGAAAATTATATGCAAAACAAGGAAAAGAAAAAGAGACAGAAAAATTATTTAAGGAGTGTATAGAATTAGATCGAAAGAATGTGCATGCAAGATTAGAATTAGGGAAATTATATGCAGAACAAGGAAGAGAAGAAGAGGCAGAAGAATTGTTTAATGAAGTAATAGAAATAGATTCAAAAGATGCATATGCAAGATTAGAATTAAAAAAAATATATAGAAAGCAAAAAGAAAAGAAATCAATAGATATGTTGTTTTTTAGAGAAAAATGTGAAAATAAAAAATTACAACATATAGAAGACTTGAAAATAAGAGAAAAAATATATTTACAAAAAATAACAGAGGATGATATAGAAAAAATAAAACAATTAATAGAACAAAATAAAGACAAAAAAGAATTTTATTTAGTTCTTATAGCTGTATATGAAAGAATGGGACAAAAACAGAATGCTCTAGATGTAATAAAAAGAATGCAACAAAATGGAATAGAAGTAAAAGGAATATCAATAATAAAGGAAAGAATTAAAAGTAATAAAGCACAAATATATGATATAACAAAATGGGATGAATTAATTAGCTGGAATGTTTCACCAATAGAATATAAAGAGGAAGAAAATAATACAACAATAGAAAATAAGGAAGAAGAGAAACTATTGGACAAAGAAATACCAAGAAGTACCGAAAAAGAAAATAGAGGAAAGAAATTAGAAAGTAGCAATATAGAAGAAAACAACAAATATATAATTCAAAAAGGCATAAAACAAGAAAGTAAAGGAAATACAAAAACAAGTTCTACAAGTAGAGTAAAGGAAAATAAAGAAAAACAAGCCAAAAAAATAGGAGAAACTATAAGAGAAAATACTAAATCTGCAGTAAATAAAATAGGAATTACATATTATGCAAAAATGAGATTATGTAGTGATGAAGCAGAAGATATTCATAAAGAAACAGAAAGAGTAAGAAAATATATAAAAAAATATGATAAACTACAATCAATTTTAGAATGTTCAGAAGGAAATAAAAGAGCTAAAATGGAACTAATGTTAGTATTAATGAACGAAGGATATTCTAAAATTGTAGAAGTCGAATATCCAACTGAATACAAATTTATTAATAGTTTAGTAGAAGAATATAAAAAGAAAGAAAAAACAGCAGATGTAGTAAAAAAAGAAATAGATGAATATTGTTTATAGCAATATAAAATGCCATTTATTTTTATAGGAATATTTTAAAAAGCAGCTATTGAAAAAAGACTAAAACTAATATATAATAAGCAAAAAGTAGTAAGATAAGGAGTAATAAAAATGGCAGAAAAATCAGAATTTTCACCTATGATGCAAGAATATTTAAAGACAAAGGAAGAATATCAAGATTGTATATTATTCTATCGTTTAGGTGACTTTTATGAAATGTTTTTTGATGATGCAATTAAAGCATCAAAAGAATTGGAGTTAACACTTACAGGTAAGCTATGTGGACAAGAAGAGCGTGCGCCAATGTGTGGAATTCCATTTCATGCTGCAGATGCATATATTGCAAAATTAATTGAAAAAGGTTACAAAGTTGCCATTTGTGAACAATTAGAAGATCCAAAGCAAGCAAAAGGAATCGTTAAAAGAGGAGTTATTCGTGTAGTAACTCCAGGAACTGTTATAGAAAGCAATTTATTAGATGAAAAGAAGAACAATTATATAATGAGTGTATACAAAACAGGTTTATATTATGGAGTAAGTGTTTGCGATGTTTCAACAGGAGATTTTAGAACTACACAAATTGCAGAAAATAATAATTTTCCAAAGCTATTAGATGAAATTTCTAAATTTAATCCTGCAGAAATAATAGTAAATCCTTTTATGTATGATTCTTTAGAAGAGATATCTAAAATAAAAGAACGTTTTGAAGTATATATTTCAAGAGTAAAAGAAGAAGCTTTTTCAAAAAATACAGAAAAATTATTACAAAACTATTTATTTGTAAATGATCATGAAGAAAAAATAGAAAGCTTAGAAGATAAAGAATTAATAGTATCTTCAATAAATGGATTATTAGATTATTTAATAGAAACACAAAAAACTAATTTAGACCATATAAATAAAATAATAGTTTATACTACTACAAAATATATGTCATTAGATATTAGTGCAAGAAGAAACTTAGAAATAACAGAAAAAATGAGAGATAAATCTAAAAAAGGTACACTTCTATGGGTTTTAGATAAAACTTCTACATCGATGGGAGGAAGAATGCTTAGAAGATGGCTTAATGATCCATTAGTTGATGTGTGGGAGATAAATAACAGATTAGAAGCGGTAAAAGAATTAAAGAATAATGTTATTTTAAGAGGAGATACTATAGAAACTCTTAAAAAAGTTTACGATATGGAAAGACTAGCAGGAAGAATAGCATATGGAAATGCAACAGGTAGAGATATGATTTCTCTTAAAAATTCAACAAAGCAACTTCCTTTAGTTAAAAAAGTATTGGAAAATACAAATGCAAAATTATTAAGACAGCTATATGAAAATTTGGATGAACTAACAGATATACATGAATTAATAGAAGAAGCAATTGTAGACGAACCACCAATGTCAATAAAAGAAGGAAACTTGATAAAAATAGGCTACAATGAAGAAATAGACCAATTAAAAAAAGCATCAACACAAGGAAAAACATGGCTTATTGAACTAGAAGCAAAAGAAAGAGAACAAACAGGAATAAAAGGCTTAAAAATAGGATTTAACAGAGTATTTGGTTATTATTTAGAAGTAACAAAATCAAATATGGATTTAGTGCCAGATAGATATATTCGTAAACAAACATTAACAAATGGTGAAAGATACATAACAGAAGAACTTAAAAATTTAGAAAATCAAATTTTAGGTGCAGAGGAAAGAGTTATAAACTTAGAATATAATGCATTTGTTGAAATAAGAGATGATATAGAAGGAAAAATAAGAAGAATACAAAAATCAGCAGAAGTAATTTCAATACTAGATGTCCTATGTTCACTAGCACAAGTTGCAGAAGATATGAACTATGTAGAACCAATAGTTGATAATAGTGGAGTAATAGATATAAAAGATGGACGTCATCCTGTTATTGAAAAAATGTTGCCATCAGGAACCTTTGTTCAAAATGATACATATTTAGATAAAGGCGATTCAAGACTTGCAATAATTACAGGACCTAATATGGCTGGTAAATCTACATATATGAGACAAGTGGCATTAATTACACTAATGGCTCAAATAGGTTCATTTGTTCCTGCAAGTAGTGCCAAAATAGGAGTTGTAGATAAAATATTTACAAGAGTTGGTGCTTCAGATGATTTAAGCATGGGACAAAGTACTTTTATGGTAGAAATGATGGAAGTAGCAACAATACTAAAAAATGCAACTTCAAATAGTTTAGTAATACTTGACGAAATAGGAAGAGGAACATCTACATATGATGGACTTTCTATTGCATGGGCTGTTGCAGAATACATAGCAGACAAAGAAAGATGTGGAGCAAAAACATTATTTGCAACACACTACCATGAATTAACAGACTTGGAAAACAAATTAGAAGGAATAAAAAATTATTCTATAGCCGTTAAAGAAAAAGGAGAAGACATCATCTTTTTAAGGAAAATAGTAAATGGTGGAACAGATGAAAGTTATGGTGTTCATGTTGCACGATTAGCAGGTGTTCCAAAAGATGTAACTAAGAGAGCAAATGAAATATTACGTTCATTAGAAAGAAAAAATATCTTAAACGGAAAACAAATAGAAAGCAAAAAGCAAGTTGAAGGACAATTAGATATGGGCAACTATAAATTAGCAGAACTTGCGCAAGAGATAGACAAAATAGATTTAAATGTATTAACGCCAATAGATGCATTAAACACATTGGTTAAAATTAAAGAGAAAATGTCATAAAAATAAGAAAGTAGCAATTTTGTAAAGTCCCTAATTGCTACTTTTTCTCAATAGATGACACTGCTATAAGATAATGTTTTATAGTGAAATTTGTCGAAAACTTCTTTGATAATTTACATAAAAATAATTGACTTATAAGTAAAAATGATATAGAATTAAACAAAAAATGGAAGGAGAAAATACATATGCAAATTGTAGGAAATGAAGCATTCTTTACAAAAGAGGAAGAAGATAGAATAGACAGACTACTAGCAGAAGTAGATGAAGAACAAAAAAGGAATGGAAATAAATTATATTCACATGATGAAGTTTGGGGGCAACTTTTAGGAGAAAAATATTATAAACTACATCGTGGAGTATAGCAAATTATCGATAAAGAATATAAATCGAATTTCAAATTATATTAAAATTAAATTGAAAAATCCAATAGCAGCAGAAAATTTCAAAATAAATATAGAAAAATCGATTTATAATTTATCGTATTTTCCATATATAGGGGTTAAATATAAAAAAACTAAAAACAGATTTAAAATCTATAAAAATTTTTTAATCTTTTATGAAATCCAAGAAAAAGAAAAATTAGTTATAATAAAAAGAATAATACACAAAAGTGCAAATCTATAAAAAGTTTGACTTTTATTAATAATGCCTAGAAAGTAAAAAATAGAAAGGAAAGGAGCAAATAATTAAAATACTTTAAATGTTTTAATTATGCATAGTAATATGAATTTATACAAAGCAGATATAGAATATTGTAATTATTTACATTATTATGAGCCTAAAATACCATACATAGAAAATGAAAAGGGAAATAGACCATTTATAGGAGTTATACTAAATGTAAAAGGTAAAAATTTTTTTGCACCTTTAACATCACCCAAAAAGAAACATTTAATAATGAAAAATATGCAAGACTTTTTAAAAATAGATAGTGGTAGACTAGGTGGAATAAATTTAAATAACATGATACCTATACCAAGTAGTTATTTAGAAAAAATAGAAGTAGAAAAAATTAAAGACATAAAATATAAAAATATGATTACAAATCAAATAAAATGGATTAATTTAAATACTTTAAGAATTCAAAATAGAGCAAAAAATTTGTATTATATAATTTCAAATGGACATGCCAACAAAGACTTGCAAGATAGATGTTGCAACTTTAAATTATTAGAAAAAAGATGTGATGATTACATGAGAGAAAATAATGTAAATGAAGAAGAAATTTTATATTGTTTTTATGCATAGCATAAAGTTAGGTAGTTAGAAATGAATAAGTAAAAATTTTAAAGTATATTAAAAAATACTATTTATTTTTTTTAATCTTTTGTATATAATAAAAAAAGAAATTTTGGAAACATTTTATCTTAAAGTTTCCTAGGAGGAAAAAATGAATTTAGAAGAAGCTAAAAAACAGATAAATGAATTAAGAGAAAAATTAGAGTATTATGCAAATAAATATTATGATGAGGACAAGCCAGAAATAACAGACTACGAGTATGATATGATGATGAATAGACTAAAAGCTTTAGAAAAGGAGTTTCCAGAGCTTATAACTAAAGATTCATTAACACAAAAAGTAGGTGGACATGTTAAAGAAGGTTTTAAAGAAGTAGTTCATGAAGTACCACTTCAAAGTCTTCAAGATGTATTTTCTTTTGAAGAACTAAGAGAGTTTGATGATAGAATAAAAAAGCAAGCAATAGAAGAAAATGAAGAATTACGTTATGTTGTAGAAACAAAAATTGATGGTTTATCAGCAGCTTTAGAATATGTTGATGGTGTGTTTGTAAGAGGTGCAACAAGAGGAAATGGTTTAATTGGAGAAGATGTTACAGATAACTTAAGAACTATAAAAAGTATTCCAAAAGTATTAAACGAAAAAGTAACAATAACTGTACGTGGAGAAGTCTTTATTGGAACAAAGGAATTTGAAAAATTAAATGAAGAACAAGAAGTATTAGGCAAAAAATTATTTGCAAATGCAAGAAATGCAGCTGCAGGTTCTTTAAGACAACTAAATTCAAAAGTAACAGAAGAAAGACCATTAGATATATTTATATTTAATGTACAAAAATGGGATGATGGCAAATTTAATTCGCATTATGATGAACTAAATTATTTAGAAAAATTAGGATTTAATGTAAATCCTGTAAGAATATTATGCAAAAATCAACAAGAAGTAGAAGAAGCAATTAATAAAATAGGAGAAGATAGGGAAAATTTATCGTTTGGTATAGATGGTGCAGTTGTAAAAGTAGATTCACTTTCATTTAGAGAAAAATTAGGAACAACATATAAAACACCAAAGTGGGCAATAGCTTACAAATATCCACCAGAAGCAAAAGAAACCATATTAAAAGATATAGTTTGCCAAGTAGGTAGAACAGGTGTAATAACACCAATGGCAATATTAGAACCAGTAAAAGTTGCAGGTTCAACAATATCTAAAACAACACTTCATAACGAAGACTTTATAAAAGAAAAAGACTTAAAAATCGGAGATACAGTTGTTATTCAAAAACAAGGTGATGTTATACCAGAAGTAATAAAAGTTGTAAAAGAAAAAAGAACAGGAAAAGAAAAAGACTTTGAAATGCCTAAAGTTTGCCCAGTATGTGGAGCACAAGCGGTAAGAGAAGAGGGCGAAGCTGCAACAAGGTGTATAGGAATAGAATGCCCAGCACAACTTTTAAGAAGTATAGTTCATTTTGTTTCTAAAGAAGCAATGGATATAGATGGTCTAGGATATAAAATAGTAGAACAATTAATAGAAAAAGGTTTAATAAAAAATATAGCAGATATTTATACTTTAAGTTTAGAAGATGTTGCATCATTAAAGAAAAATGGAAAGAAATTTGCCGGGAATTTGATAGATTCAATAGAAAAAAGTAAAAAACAAGATTTATTCCATGTAATAAATGCATTAGGAATAAGACAAGTAGGAATTAAAGCAGCAAAAGTTTTAGCTAAAAAATATAAAACAATGGAAGAACTTTCAAATGCAAGTTTTGAAAGTCTAGCTTTAACAGACGATGTAGGAGAAATTACAGCAAATAACATTATAGAATTTTTTGCACAAGAGCAAACTAAAGACATTATAGAAAAACTTAAAAATTTAGGTGTAAATATGGAAAGCTTGCAAGAAGATAATATAGATAATCGTTTTGAAGGGAAAATCTTTGTATTAACAGGAGCATTAGAAACATATTCTAGGAAAGAGGCAGAAGATTTAATAGAAAAATATGGCGGAAAAACATCATCTTCTGTATCTAAAAAAACATCATATGTACTAGCTGGTGAAGATGCAGGTTCAAAACTTACAAAAGCACGAGAACTAGGAATAACAATTATAACAGAAAAAGAATTTGAAGATATGGTAAAATAATAGTGCGTAAGAGTGAATATTGTAGTAGATATTGTATAAAAATATAATATGCTAAAATACAAAATATAATAGAAAAACTAAGAGGAATAAAATGGAAGAAACACAAATAATAGAAAAAATTAGAAGATATTTAGATGGACAAAATCTGCCAAAAGAGGTTAATGAAATAGTAGAGAATATTTATTTAGATTATGAAGACGCATATAAAAAGTATTTAGCTAGTATAGGGAGAATAGTAGAAAACGATCAAGAATTATCAGTAATGTTAAATAATATATTAAGTTATGCTAAAAGAGATTATGAAGAAGATAAATATTCAACAAAAGAATTAAAAGAACTAGCTTTTGAAGCAAAACGTAATAACATGAAAGAGAAAATTTCTAATATAGTAATAAGCATATTTGCAGCAGAAAAAAGTAAAAAAATGAAAGACGATGATTCTAATAAAGCTGAAGAACAAGAAAAAGAAGACATAAGTTTAAAAAGACAAATGAAATTCCAAAGAGAAAACAAGGAATGTGTAGAGGAGATAAGAGAAAGTGTAGTTTCTGAAATACAATCATCTAAAAAATCATTGATTATGAAAATTGAAGTTAACATAGCAAAAGGAATAAGAGAAAAAGCTTATATAGAATATGCAAAACAAGCTTTTGAAAATGAAGTAAATTTGATTTTAAATAAAGCAAAACTAGAATTACCTACTATTGCTAAAGAAAAAATGGATCTATTTGATGAAAAAATTGTAGCGGATATTATAGAAATATGTAGAAATGAACGTAGTATTGAAATTGAAAAGGAACATTATATAGAAACGCAAAGAGGTAAATTTGTAGGAGAATTAAAAGCAGAGATTAATGAAAATGTAGCAATTAGAAACATAGAAGAAAAACAAATAGAATTAGATAAAAATGGGCAAAATTTAAAAGAAGCATTGCCAGACAATGCTATAGAATAAAAAGGGAGAAATTATGGACGGAAAAGAAAAATATACATTTGAAAGATTTGAAAAAGAATTAGACGAAGGTTATGAACTATATTATACTTATGTAAGAAATAGATATATGTTATTTAAAACATCAGATAATTGTTATACACAAAAACTTTTATCAATTCACGAAAAAAATCCTCACCCAGTGATGGAAATGCTTACTAAAAAAAGAGTATATGAAATGTTTCCATTTATGGAAAAAATAGAATATAAAGTAAGAGACTAAATAAAAAATATTATTAGGAACGTGTTAAATTAAACTATTAGGGACGGGCCGATTTAGTTTAACAAAAAGCTAAACTAAATCGGCCCGTCCCTAATAGTTTAATTGTTCCGTCCCTAAAATTTAAAGAGCTTCTGAAGTAGGATTAACATTCATTGTTTTATTATTAGTATAAATTACCATGCCAGGTTTACTTCCGTTAGGCTTTTTAACATATTTTACAAAGCAGTAGTCAACAGGTACATTTGAAGAAAGCTTTGCTTTACTATGAAATGCAGCAATCTGGCAACAAGCTACTAGAGTATGATCTTTTACACTTTTTCCATTACATTTAAGCAAACAATGGCTTCCACGAATATCTTTAGTATGAAACCAATAGTCTTCGTTTTTTCCAAGTTTAGTAGTTATATAATCATTTTGTTTATTATTTTTTCCAACATATAGAGTAAAGCCATCTATAGTGTAAATAATTGGCTTATACTCATCGTGAACTTTTTTCTTATTAACTTTATTTTTCTTAATATTAGCTTTTTCTTTTCCTTTAAAAATACCATTTTCAGAAATTTCTAAATAAATTTCATCTAAATCGGAGATTGAATTAGCATTTTCTAATTCATAAACTATACTTTCTAAATAATCTATTTCTTTTACAGTGTCTTGTTTTTGAACACTTACGATTTCTAAAGTGTTTTTTAGTTTATGATATTTTTTAAAGAATTTTTTGGCATTATAAGAAATAGAAATTGTTTTATCTAAAGGAATTATAATTTCGTTATTATTATCATAATAATTTTCTAAAACAATACTTTCAGTATTCTGATTAGAATCTAATCTATATAAATTAGAAGTTATAAGTTCGCCATAAATTCTATATTTATCCATATTATCACATTCTTTTAATTTTGCATTTATATTATCAAGCTTTTTTGATATTTTCTTTAATGCAGTTAAGACTAATTTTAAAAGATTATTTCTATAAGTACTTATATTATCCTTTTCTTCTTTTTTACTATAAAAATCATCTAAGAAAAAATTAACTTGTAAAGGTTCAGTATTTGAAGTAGTTATTACATAATCATTGGTATTATGATTTACTAATTTAACATTATTAATTTCAATATTGAGTAAAATAGACCTAATGGTATCGTATAAAGCAGAAAGGTCATTTTGTGAAAAACTATCATTAGAAATATTTAAATTTTCTAAAATAGAAGATATGAAACTATTACTAAAGCCAGTATAATTATTAGTAATTGATTTAGTTATATCATTTTTAACGATATTCATAAAATCTTCCTTAGAAGTATTGTAAAAATCCATCTTAGTATCATTATTTGGTAATATATATTCTCGTGCAGGCAAAATGTCACGAAGAGAACCAAAAGAAATATCTAAATGCCTAATACTATCTATAATCTTGTTATTTTCATTTAACAAAATTATATTGCTATGTTTTCCCATAAGTTCAATTATTAATTTTTTTCTTAACTTATCATTTAGTTCGTTATAACCTTCTAATTCAATTGTGACAATTCTTTCTAAATTTAAAGTAGAAATATTTACAATTCTAAAACCTACTAAATGTTTTCTAAGTAGCATACAAAAATTAGTAGCATTTAACGGATTTGGCTTGCTAATAGTTGTTAAATGAATACGATAACTATTTGATGAAATATTACAAAGTAAACAATAATTCTTTCCACCAGAATAAATACCTAATAAAATTTCATTTGAATTAGGCATATATACTTTATTTATCTTTCCATTTATTAAACATGTATTTAATTCTGATACTACAGATTTTAGAACTATTCCGTCAAAAGCCATGTGTAAAACTCCTTTTTAATTAAAAATTTTCTATAATTATAATATAATAATAAAAAAATAGCAATAAAAAGTCAAAAAACTCTTGACATTCTAAGGAAAACTGCCATATAATACAGCTAGATAATGAAATTCAACAAAAGGGGAATAAAGAAACAATATGAAAAAGAGTGACCTATATTTTTCAGTTACAGACAATTATAAAAACATGAGTGATGAAGACTTAATTACTGTAATTAAGTCTGGGGATAAATTTGCTCTTGAGTTTCTTATTGAAAAATATAAAGAATTAGTTAATATGAAAGTAAGCAAATTCTTTATGATTGGTGCAGAAAAAGAAGATATAGTACAAGAAGGTTTAATAGGATTATTTAAAGCAGTAAAAAATTATAATCCAGAAATGCAAAATTCTTTTAAAACATTTGCCAACCTATGTATTGAAAGACAACTAATTACAGCAATAAAATCATCTAATAGACAAAAACATATGCCACTTAATTCATATTTATCTTTAAATACAACAGCATATGAAGATGATGAAGATTCAAACTTATTAGACATATTTGATTCACATCAAATAGAAGATCCATTAGATACAATAACTAAAAAAGAATATTATAAAACAGTAGAAGTTGCTATAGATAAATCTTTAAGTGATTTCGAAAAAAAGGTATTAAATAGATATATGCAAGGAGAAAGCTATGTTCAAATTGCAGAAAAGTTAGATGCTCCTGTAAAGTCAATAGATAATGCTATTCAAAGAATAAGAAAGAAAGCAATAAAAAATATAGGAGATGAAGCATAATTAAAATGAGTGTCAATAAATGGCACTCATAATATTTGCTACTATAGCTAGAGATACGCTACTATAGCTCAGTAGGTAGATGCTGTTGGCTGTTCGAAGCAAAGCGAGTTACAGCCACAGTATGCGTAACAAAGTGGAGCTGCGAGCGACAGTTTATAGTAAATATAATAATAAGATAAAATTTAATAAAAAACATGCTACTATAGCTCAGTAGGTAGAGCGCTACCTTGGTAAGGTAGAGGTCACCAGTTCGATTCTGGTTAGTAGCTCCAAAAAATAAGAAAGAAGGAAATATAAATGAAAATAGGAATAGTAGGACTTCCAAATGTAGGAAAATCAACATTATTTAATAGTATAACAAATGCAGGAGCAGAATGTGCAAACTATCCATTTTGTACAATAGAGCCAAACATAGGAGTTGTACCTGTACCAGATGAAAGATTAGATAAATTAACCCAAATGTATAAACCAGAAAAAACAACACACGCAATAATAGAATTTGTTGATATTGCTGGTTTAGTAAAAGGAGCAAGCAAGGGAGAGGGGTTAGGAAATAAATTCTTATCACATATTAGAGAAGTAGATGCAATAGCACATGTTGTAAGATGCTTTGAAGATTCAAACATTGTCCATGTAGATGGAAGTATAGCTCCTTTAAGAGATATAGAAACTATCAATTTAGAACTTATTTTTGCAGATATGGAGATGGTTGAAAAAAGATTAGATAGTGCTAAAAAACGTTTAAAAGCAGATAAAAAAGCAGCAAGTGAAATAGAAGTATTAGAAAAAATAAAAGTAGCATTAGAACAAGGAAAATGTGCAAGAACAGTAGAACTTACAGACGAAGAAAAAGAACAAATAAAAGATTTATATTTACTTACTT
>CAKPAW010000018.1 GCA_934133165.1 uncultured Clostridia bacterium | reverse complement strand
ATCCTTTCAAGTTTAGATTTCTGATTATTTATTTCTTTTTCTAATTGTTCTTTAGGTTCATCAAATTTTTGTTTTATCATAGGCAAAAAGAATTGATTTACAACAGAATCATACTCAGTTAATTCATCTATAAATTGCTCGAAATATTCATTTATTACATTTTCTTTAAATTGAATTTTACAATCATTACAATAATAGTAGAAATATGTTTTCCCATTTTTCTTTGTAGTAGCTTTACCACCTAAAATACGATTGCATTTAGGACATTTTAGTTTTTGTAAATACAAATAGGTGAGTGTTCTTTGATAACTCCTTGAATTTTTCTTTTTCTGAACTTGGCAATCAGCCCACATTTCTTTTGAAATAATAGGTTCAACAACATCTTCATAATATGTTGGATTTTTTGTCCTTTTTCCGTGAATAAAATCACCTTTGTATATTTCATTTTCAAGAATGGTTTGTATTGTAGAGTCTCTCCAATTATCTTTTCCTAATACTTTTTCTTCATTGAATAGATTGCTTATTTTTTGATAAGAATAACCATTATAATATAAATCAAATATTCTAACTATAACATCTTTTGTAGCATAGTCTATTACTAGTTTTTTATCTTCATGTTTATATCCTAATGGGGCAATATGTGGAATATGACCACATTTAATTGCACCAGCTAGTCCTACTTTAGTTCTTTCACTTGTTCTTTCGATTTCATTTTGACTAACACTCATTAATAACCTTGAAATCATTTTACCATTTGCACTAGTTGTATTTATTTCATCATTTACACAATCCAAATAAGCATCGTTTTCATCTAGAAATGTCATTAAATTTTCCCAATCATAAATACTTCTTGTTATTCTATCCAACTTTAAAGCAACAATAGTATTTATTCTTTTAGCTTTTATATCATCTTTTAATCTCTCAAACTCTGGTCTATGATTACCAGTCTTAGCACTAATTCCAGCATCTTGATAATAATCTATTATTTCATAACCTTTAAATTTACAAAAAGATTCTAATCTTTCTTTTTGTTCTGGAAGACTAAAGCCTTCTCTTGCTTGGTCTTCTGTTGATACTCTCATATATAAGCCACATTTTTTCTTTTCATCTTTCAATTTTCAAACCTCCAATCTAACAAAAAAGAGACATCAAAGTACAATACGAGTACTTTTGACATCTCTTAAATCCGTTTAACAAAATACAATATAATTGTAATATAATATAAATTTTTCAAAGTGCTCGTAGACATATAGCTTTTGACGAACAGCTATATGCAATTAATTGGCTATATTATATCACGATTTCAAGAAATGTCAAATATTTACAAATTTATATTTTTTTCAAATATTCTTCTAACTCTGATAATTTTATCTTTTTAGATAAGTTTGAAATATACACATCATTTGAATAATTGAAAACTAAAAAAGTAATACTTTTAATTATCACTTTATGTGGCTCAATATATGTAAGATTAGTTTTTTCTAATTTCCTAATGCTACCATTTATAAAAATAGGAGTAACTTTAGCAAATTCACATATAAATTCAAGTCTCTGTTTTAGACATTCCTCAAATTGTAATTCTTGCTTAATTATCTTCATTTCAAGCACCATCCTTTCATTATAGTTTTAGGATGATTTTTTGCAAAAGAAAAAAATCAACCATTTCTGATTGATTTCATATCTATCTGTTAGTTCGAACAGATACGTCATTGGTGCAGATGGCCGGAATCGAACCGGCACGGTTTATTCAACCGCAGGATTTTAAGTCCTGTGCGTCTACCAGTTCCGCCACATCTGCATTTTATATAATCTGGTAGTTTTGTCTTGCGACATTTTGTATTATATTATTTTATTTGTCATTTGTCAATAGTTATTGGTAATTTTTTTAAAATTAATTCAAAAAGGTCCTAAGTATATTTATACTTAAAACCTTTTATATGTACATTAAGCATTTTCACTTATTTCTGTTGAACTATTACCGTCAAACGGAATAAATTTTTCAACAACGTTCTCTTTTACTATGTCGTTAGCTCTAAATAACATAAATGATGTATTTATATTGTTATCAACTCTTTCCTCTATTTCTTCTTGATTAGATTTTTCTGCTAAAACAAGTTCACTTACTAAAATTTGTTTAGCATTTACTAACATTTTCTTTTCTCCTGTTGACAATCCCTTTTCTTTTTGCTTGAAACTAAGATTTCTTACAATATCTGCAATTTCATAAATGTCTCCACTTTTTAATTTATCCATATTATCTCTATATCTCTTGTTCCAATTCTTATTCATTTCTGTCTCGTCTTTTAAAAGTATATTAAAAACTTTATCTGCTGAACTCTTGTCTATAATCTCCCTTACACCTACTTGCTCTGCTTTTTCTACTGGTACCATAACCTTAACTTCTCCAGGCATCTTTAAAATATAGTAGGATTGAGTTTCTCCTAAAATATTTTTTTCCTCTATTGAATCAATTGTTCCTGCCCCGTGCATTGGGTATACTATTTTATCACCTATATTAAACATTCTTGTCTCTCCTTTCAGCAAATTATGTTGATTACAATTATTACCAACATAATTATTATACTACAAAATTTGGTAAAAGTCAAAGCTTTTTTTACGTGTTTTTTATGTAAATTTCTCTAGATTCCTTTTATTTATAGTGTTTTTGCGATTAAAAAAATAGTAAGTTTTTTTACTTACTATTTTCACTATATATTTTGGATTTATTATGTTCTAATTAGATGCCCATCTAAGCATTTTAATATCTTTATATTTATCAAGTACTTCATTATATTTATCTGATTCTTCTTCCCATAATTCATTAGGGACTTTATCAAAAGCTGTAAATATTTCTTCTGCTTCCTTTAAATAAATTAATTGTTCTTGTTGTGTCATTTGTTCATATTTCTTTGAGTATTGATATAATTTGTCTAGAGTTTGGTTTGCTTCAATAAAACTCCAAAAGTCTTTTACATTCATTCCAAAAAGCTTTATTTGTAGTACTGCATAACCAATTAACGCAACTATTATAAATATTAAAATATATATAATCATTAATAAATTCATATTCCTCACCTTCTTAAATTCCTTTGTACAGTTATATTATACCATAAAGTTCCAGCTTTTGCAAATTTTTGCAATATTTTTGCAATATTTTTGTAATAATTTTGTAATATTGCAAAAAAAACATACACCTATATATAAATATAAGTGTATGTTTTAATTTATTCTATAATAATCTCATCATTTTTTACATCAATTATAGATAACTTATTATTTTGAATTTTTCCTTCTAGGATAAAATCCGCAATTTTATCTTCTAATAATCTTTGAATTGTTCTTCTTAAAGGCCTTGCGCCAAGATTCTTATCAATACCTTTGCTAGCTATAAGCTTCTTTACACTTGGTTTAAACTCTATTTCATATTTTTGTTCTTTTAATCTTTTTTGTAATTTATTCAACATAATATCAATAATTTGATTTATTTCTTTTGTTTGCAATTTATGGAAAACAATTATATCATCTATACGATTAATAAGTTCAGGTCTTAATCTTTTCTTTAATTCATCCATAACTTCTTTTTTAGTTTTTTCATATTCCATTTCATTTTCATCATTATTTGATGTCTCATTTGAAAATCCTAAAGTTTTTTTATCAGTAATCAATCTTGCCCCAATATTTGAAGTCATTATTATTACAGTATTTTTGAAGTTTACTGTTCTACCATTAGAATCTGTTAATCTTCCTTCTTCTAATATTTGTAACAACATGTTCATTACATCTGGATGAGCTTTTTCTATCTCATCTAAAAGAACTACTGAATATGGTCTTCTTCTAATTTTTTCCGTTAGTTGACCTCCTTCGTCGAACCCAACATACCCTGGAGGTGAACCTATAAGTTTTGATATAGAATGTGGTTCCATATATTCTGACATATCTATTGTTACAATAGCTTTTTCATCTCCAAATAAACTTTCAGCTAAAGCTTTTGATAGTTCTGTTTTTCCTACACCTGTAGGTCCTAAAAATAAGAATGAACCAATTGGTCTTTTAGGGTCATTTAATCCCACTCTACCTCTTCTTACAGCTTTTGCAACAGCTTCGACAGCTTCTTCTTGTCCTATTACTCTTTCATGTAAGCTTTTTTCTAGATTCTTTAAACGTTCATTTTCATTTTCTGTAATTTTATTTAGAGGAATTCCAGTCCAACTTGAAATTACTTCTGCAATATTTTCTTCATTAATATTTATAATATTTTTATTATTTTTATTCTTCCACTTTTCCTCTTCACCTTCAAGATTTTTTCGTAATTCTTTCTCTTTGTCTCTCAACGTTGCTGCTTTTTCAAATTTTTGACTTCTAACAGCCTCCTCTTTATCTTTAGAAACTCTTTCTATTTCCTCTTGTAATTTCTTCAAACTATTTGGTTCTGTATATGTTTTTATTCTAGCTCTTGAAGAAGCTTCATCAATCAAATCAATTGCTTTATCTGGCAGAAATCTATCATTAATATATCTTTCAGAAAGCTTTACTGCAGATTCTATTGCTTCATCATTAATTTTAACATTATGATGAGCTTCGTACTTATCTCTAAGACCTTTCAATATTTCAATTGTATCTTTTTCTGATGGTTCACTAACATTAACCGGGCTAAATCTTCTTTCTAATGCAGCATCTTTTTCAATATACTTTCTATATTCTTCAATTGTCGTTGCTCCTATTAATTGTAATTCCCCTCTTGCAAGCATTGGTTTTAAAATATTTGCTGCATCTATTGCTCCTTCTGCTGAACCTGCTCCTACTATAGTATGAATCTCATCTATAAATAAAATAACATCTCCTGCTTTTTTTACTTCTTGAAGTGCCTTTTTTATTCTCTCTTCAAAATCACCTCTATACTTTGCACCAGCTACCATACTTACAATATCCATGTTGACAACTCTTTTGCCCTTTAATATCTCTGGCACATCTCCTGAATTTATTCTTTGTGCTAATCCTTCTATTATAGCAGTTTTTCCTACTCCAGGTTCACCAATTAAACATGGATTATTTTTTGTTCTTCTCGTTAGAATTTGAATTACTCTTTGTATCTCTTCTGATCTTCCAACAACCGGATCAAGTTTTCCACTTGCTGCCTTTCTTGTTAAATCTTCTCCAAATTGGTTTAAGACTTGTGTACTATTATAACTTCCTTTATTATTATTTGAAGATGATTTTCTTCCTTCTCCTGATGTTTCTTCTGAACTATTTATAATACTTATAATTTCATTATAAATTTTAGGTATTTCTACTCCTAAATCTAATAATATTCTAACTGCAATACTATCTCCTTCTCTTAATATTCCTATTAAAAGTTGTTCTGTACTGATATAGTCAATTCCTAATTTTCTAGCTTCAATGAAACTGTTTTCTATTACTCTTTTAGTTCTTGGTGTAAATCCTAATGCAGATTGATTTTCTCTTTCATCTTCTCCAACCAATTCTATTATTTTATCTTGTACATCTTCTTCATTTATACCATTACTTTGTAGAACTCTACTTGCTACTCCTGAACCTTCTGCCACTAATCCGTACAAAATGTGTTCAGTTCCTATATAATTATGTCCTAAACTTGCTGCCTCTTTATCAGCTATTTCAATAGCTTTTTTAGCTCTTGTTGTAAATTTATATACCATAATACACTCCTTTCTAAAGTATACACTTTTATTTTTATTCTTTTATTATTTTCCTCATTGTTTCTGCTCTTTTTATATCTCTGTCATAATCATTTAATTTTTCTCCTACGTATTTTTGTAAATTATAAGGCTTAGTATATAAAAATAATTTTTTAACTTTTAAATCGTCCAGTTCTTTTATTATTCCTAAATCTACACCTAATTTAACATCAGAAAGTAACATTCTTGTTTCTTCTGATGAAATTTTTCTTGCTTCTTTTATTATTCCAAAACTTCTATATACAATATCTTCCAATTCTATTTGACTTTTTGCTAATATTTTTCTTGCTTCTCTTTCTTGTTCTATTATTTTTTCTGTTATAACTTTTAGATTCTTTATTATATTTTCTTCACTTATTCCTAATGTTTGTTTGTTAGAAATTTGATACATATCACCTGATGATTTACTATTTTCTCCATATATTCCTCTAATCTCAACGCCGAAATTTCTTACAACATCAAATATTTTCTTTATATTACCTGTCTTTGTAAGTCCGGGTAAATGTAACATAACAGAAGCTCTAAGTCCTGTTCCAACATTTGTTGGACAAACTGTTAAATAACCATATTTATTGCTTTTAGCAATATCAAATATCTCTTCAATTTTTTCATCTATTTCTCTTGCTAAATTAAATGTAGTATCTAATTCAAAACTACTATTAAATACTTGTATCCTTAAATGATCTTCCTCATTTATCATAATACAAATATTTTCATCATCATTTATTAAAATAGATTCTATACCATCTTTATTCATTGCACATTCTGGACTTATAATATTTTTTTCAAGTAATGAATATCTTGTTATCTCATCAATATCTGATAATCTACAAAATTTTAACCCATATCCTAATTTGTATAATTTATCTTTTATGTCTTTTTCAATTTCCTCTGCTTCTTTCCTTGAAGTTATATTAAACTTATAGTTTCTGAAATTTCTAGCATACCTTATTCTAGTACTTATCACAACATCTGAATCATTTCCACTTTGTAAATACCAATTCATTTTATCACCTCAATTTTACTTTTCTTCTTTTTTTATTTCATCTCTAATTTTAGCAGCATCTTCATATCTTTCCTCTCTTATTGCTACTTTTAAATCTTCTTTTAATTTATCAATTTTATTTACTTGATTATTAACAATATCCTCTTTTTCATTTTCATTATTTTCCTTCTTTGAAATATTATTTCCATCTATTACTTTTCCTAATCTTCCTACATGTCTATTAGCACCGTGTATATTTTTCAAAATTGGGTCAATTCTACTTTCAAATTCTTCATAACAATTGCTACATCCAAATTTTCCAGTATGCATAAAATCATCAAAATCTAATCCGCACTTTGAACATTCTAATTTGTTTACTGTATTTGCAAATCCTGATAATAAATTTGCACTTGGGATATCTTCATTAAAAAAGTCACTTAAAAAACTAGTAAAATCAATAGGCATATTAAAATTCATATCGTTTATACCTAATTCTTTACCACATTTTTCACATAAATACATTCTCTTTTTTTCTCCATTTATTATCTGTACATATTTTATATTAGCTTCATTTTCTCCACATCTATCACATTTCATTTTTATCACGCTTCTTTCTTAAATAATATTTAGCAACATATTTTTAAATATATTAGCTCTTAATGCATCTCTTACATCTTTAGAAATTGTAAGAACATTATCACTTGTTGCAACTCTTAAAAGCTTTGCTTCTTTTTCTGATACTAAATTATATGTGAGTAAATCACTTATTAATATTTCTACATCTGTATTTGACAATATATTTCCCATATTTTTTATTATATGCATTAAATAATCGGATTTATCCGTACTAACCTTTTTTATGGATATATATCCACCTCCACCTCTTCTACTTTCAACATAATACCCTTGAGATGGCTTAAATCTTGTTGCTATAACATAATTTATTTGAGATGGAACACAATTAAATTTTTGTGCCAAATCGTTTCTTTGTATTTCAATTTCTTCTCCATCCTCAAATAATTCTTTTATAAAATCTTCTATTATATCTGACATTCTCATATTCAATTCCTCCTTTTTTGATTTTGACTTTCTTTGACCTTTATTGATATTATACTACCAATTTCTTTTTATGCAAAACTTAATTTTCGCCTTTTTTATGTAATTTTATTTGTTTTTCATTACAAATATTTATTTTTTGTTATTGTTTCTTCATTTTTTTACTTTTTTATTTATCTTTCTCTTCTTTATTTGTCATGTCATTTAATTCTTTTACTTTTTCTTTTTGTTCTTCAGGCGTTATCCAGGTAAAGTATGATGCCATCCACTCCCCATATTTAGTTGTATCTTCACTCATTTCAATATTAACATTTTCTATTTCTTTTCTATTTTTCTTTTTGTTTTTATCTTCACTTTTCACAAATATACACACACCTTTCATATAAAGTGTGTGCATATTTATTATTTTTATACATTTAATTTTATAATCCTGTTTTAGGTAAAACTTTATATGCTATTGTCTTCCATTTTGAAATTTGTTCTAGTTTATAACCTTTATATGATGCAATAATTTTTGCTTCATTTATAAAACTCTCCTCACTTTTTACTTTTTCCAAAACCTTTGCATATAATTTTGTTTTTTCTTTATTTTCTAATCCTATTTCCGCTTCTTTAAATTCAAATGTAATTTCTGTTATATATTCGTTATCTGCTAACTCTTTAATAAAATCAATTTCATAATTCTTTTTTGAATCCAAATCTTCTAAAAATAGTATATTTTCATTGTTTCTTAAATTAGTTTTATAATATATATTATAATTTGTACTTCTATTATAAATTCCTGTTTTTACCTTTGTTAATTTTATATAATTTGTATCAATTGTATCTGTCCATTTAAATTCTGATAACTTAACATTTCCATTATTTTTTATTTCTATTTCGTATTCAATCTCTTCTCCAACATTTGCTTCATTTGGTCCACTTTTTTTAATATCTATATTTGGATCAATTGGTGTATTGCTTAAAAATACTTGTTTTATTTCATTGTTTTCATCTATATTAAACTCTGTTATTTTTTTATCTAGCAAATATCCTTCTTTTGGAGATATTTCTTTTATTTTATATATTCCTTTTTCTAATTTCTTACTTAGAGCTTTTCCATTTTCATCTGTTATTAATTCATCTATTACATTTCCATTTAAATCCAATATTTCAAATTTCACTCCTTGTAACTTTGCTCCTGCTTTTTCTCCTGTTATTTTATTATCTTTATTACTTGTTTTCACAATTTCAACTTGTCCTTTTTTCTTCTCATTTGTAAAACCTACTTCAATTACCTCATTTTGCTTCAATTCAACAATTTTTGTTTCTTCTGTAAGTACATAATCATCTAATGTTTTTGACTCTTTTATTATATATTTTCTATCTATAGGCAATAATTTAGATGTTGCTTCTCCTTTTTCATCTGTAATGATAGTATCTACTTCATTATTATTTTCATCAAATATTTTAAATTCAACATTTGATAATGTAATTTCTTGATTATCTGCATCTTTCTTAATTAATTTTATTTGTCCCTTTTTCTTTTCATTAACAAAATTAATATCTAAAACATTCTCTTCTTCTAATCTTACTGTTTTATCTTCTTCTAATAAAACATAATTATCTAAAGTTTTTGTTTCTTTTATTGTATACTGTTTATCTATTGGTAATAATTTTGATATTCCTTCTCCTTTCTCATCTGTAATTATTACATCTACTAAATTATTTTCTTCATCAAATATTTTAAACTCTACATTTTGTAATGTAATCTCTTGATTATCTGCATCTTTCTTGATTATTTTTATTTGTCCTTTTTTCTTTTCATTTTGAAACTCTACTGTTATTGTTTCATTTTCTACTAAATCTATAGTTTGGATTTCTTCAGATAATTTATAACTTTCCAATGTTTTACACTCTCTAATATTTATCTTTTGAAAATCTCTTATAGGATATTTTGAAGTCAAAGCCTCTCCATTATTATCTGTTTTTATCCTTTCTAGTACATTATTATTAATATCTAAAATTTCAAACTCAACTCCTGAAAGCCTAATCTCTTCATTGTCTTTATCTGTTTTTACAATTTTTACTTGTCCCTTTTTTAGCTCATTATAAATCTTACTTTCATATGTTTCATTCCAATTTATTTTAATATCAGTATCACCACATAGGTTATACCATTCATTTGTCTTTTTTTCTATTAATCTATAATTTCCTGTTCTTAAATTATCAATATAGATTTCTCCATTTACATCAGTAAAATAAGTTCCTATAACTTTTCCAAACTCTTCACTATATAAATCAAATTCTATGTTTCCAAGTGCTAAATTTGTATTATCTTTATCTAGTTTCTTTACCTTTAAATTACCTTTTTTACGATTATTTGTTATTTCTATTTTAGATTTTTCATTTGGTTTTACTTGTACTTCGTATTCTTTTTCATTTTTTATATAATCTATATTTTCTTTTGATTCTCTTATTTTATACTTTCCATAATATAATCCTGATACTGTTAATATTCCTTTTTCATTTGTTATTCCTGTATTTACTAATGCATTTTTATCATTGTAAATTTGAAATTCTACATTTGGTATTGCTTTTTTTGTTTCTTCATCTATTTTATTTATTTCAATTTCTCCTGTATCTATCTTCTCCTTTAAATTTACTGTCCTGTTTATACTATTTACCTTATTTTGAGTTACTACACAATCTTGTGCTCCTGTTATTCTTGCCTTTCCATAAAACATCTTGTAATCTTCCATTTTTATATCTACATTTATCTCAATATCTAAATTTTGTTTCATTTGAGATTTTGGAATCTTTACATAAAAATCTTCTGTTCTACTAAATTGTGTTTTTATATATCCCATTTTATCAGCCACAACAGTCCCTTCTGGTGCATTATTTATTCCCTTTATTTCACATCCACCTAAATTTAAACTACTTTTTACTTTATATCTTTGTGAATAATAATTTGCTTCTTCTACTAAGTTGCCAACTTTTTCAATATAAGCATCATCTTTATATATTTCGCTTCCATTCAATCCTATATTAACTAAATTTCTTAAACTTACTAACATCTTTACAGCTTCTGCATCACTTTCATCTGCTGTAAAATCATCTATATTAGATTGTCCTAATATACAATATACTGCCATTTTCGTTACAACATAAGCATTCCAATCAGATGATACACCAATTTCACTTGCACTTTTATATGGATATCCATTTTTAATTGCTCTCCATACTCTATTGTCATTATATACAGAATTAGTATCCACATAATAACTTCCTATATCTCCTACACCATTAGCTGTCTTATCAATGCAATATGCTGGATAAAATTTGCCTTCATTATAATATCCAACAATTGATACCTTAATATAAGTATAAACGCCTTTATTAGAATTATAATGTTTTAAATGATATTCTGCATCTCCTATTTTTACTAAACTTGCTTCTGTTATTTGACTGCTTGCATATATAATATTACTATTCATGCTTAATAAAAGTAATACTAACAATAATATTACACATATATTTTTTATTATTTTTTGCACAAAGTTCCTCCTTTTCTATATTAACTTTTTTAATTTTTGAATCTTTTAGAATTTAATATGGTACCAAAATTCTTTTGAAATACTTTATATAAAATATAAAGATAACTAAATAAAATATTTATGTCTTGCCAAAGTTGTTTGTGATTTATAAATTCAATATCAATTATAACAACACATTTTTTGTTTTGTCAAGAAAAATCGTTCGACAACAAAATACAAATATCTACACTCAAAACAAAAAATCTTATAAAAGTAACTTTTCAATTACTCTTATAAGATTCTAATTTTATTTATGCTTTTTTAGCTATTTCTGCAACTTCAGCAAATGCTTTTGCATCATTTACTGCCATTTCTGCAAGCATTTTTCTATTTATGTTAACATCAGCTTTTTTTAGTCCTGCTATTAATTTGCTGTATGTAATTCCATTCATTCTTGCAGCAGCATTTATTCTTGCTATCCATAATTTTCTGAAATTACTTTTTCTATCTTTTCTTCCAACATAACTATATGCTAAAGATTTTAATACTGCTTGATTAGCATTTCTAAATCTATAATGTTTTGCTCCATAATATCCTTTTGCTTGTTTTAAAACTTTTTTATGTCTTGCTCTTGTTATTTTAGCTGTTTTTACTCTTGCCATTTAAATTTCACTCCTTCCGATATTAGTTACCATATGGTAATAACTTCTTTATTGTATTTTCACATGTCTTGTCAGCATAAGCTCCATGTCTTGCTGTCATTTTTTGTCTTTTTGTTTTATTTGCTAATAAGTGTCTTCTATTAGCTGTTGTTCTTTTAACTTTACCTTTAGCTGTTAATGAATATCTTTTCTTAGCAGCTTTATTTGTTTTCATTTTAGGCATAATTAAAACTCCTTTCAAATTTTATTTTGTATATATTAAGCTTTCTTTGCTAGCATAATAAACATATTTCTTCCTTCTAATTTAGGACTTCTTTCTACCACTGCTATATCTGATAGTTGTTCAATAAACTTATTTAGTACATTTTCTCCCATTTTAGAATTATTAACTTCTCTTCCTCTAAATCTAACTGTAATTTTCAATTTATTTCCATCTTCAATGAATTTTCTTGCATTTTTACATTTAAATCCAAAGTCATGTTCTTCAATATTAGGAGTAATTCTAATTTCTTTTACTTCTAATGTTTTTTGTTTCTTTTTAGCTTCTTTTTCTTTTTTTGCTTGTTCAAATTTATATTTACCATAGTTCATAATCTTACAAACTGGTGGCATAGCACCTGGTGCTACTAATACTAAATCTAAATTTAATTCTTCCGCTTTATCTAAAGCTTCTCTTAAAGAAACAACACCTAATTGTTCTGAATCTTCTCCTATTAATTTTACTTCTTTAGCTCTTATTTGACCATTAATTGGTAATTCTTGTTTTATAAAAAACACCTCCAAAATTAAAAAATTGACTCTGTTACAAGTCAATTTTATCCCACAATTAATAATATTATTTTTATTATTAAATTCTAACCTTTTCCTGAATAGTTAAGGTGAGAAGTGGAACCTTCTTCTTGTAACAGATTTTATTATACATTATTTTTTTTTATTTGTCAACGATTTTCCCAAAATTCTATGAATAACTTGTGATAAGATCACCCTATAAAATTAACTTATGAAAAGTTCACCCTATGATACAATGGAGGTATGA
>CAKPAW010000017.1 GCA_934133165.1 uncultured Clostridia bacterium | reverse complement strand
CCTTTAATATCTTCATAATTTATATCTTCTGGTAATAATTTTTGCTCTAATTTTTTAAATTTTTCTACTTGTTCTGCTTGTAATTTAATATATCCCTCATATTTTAGCTCTATTCCAACTTCTTTTTCTACTTGTTCTGCTAATTCTGGTCTATTAGGATCTATTTCTTTTAATCCTTCATAAGTTAATTCTGTTCTTTTTACTAAATCTGCTAAACTTGCTCCTGTAGTAAGTTCTGAAGAATTATATTTTTTCAAAAACTCATTTACTTCTTTAGTTGGTCTTATAATTGTAGCTCTTACTCTTGCAATTTCATCCTCTATACTTTTCTTTTTCTTTAAAAACTTTTGATATCTTTCTTCAGATATAAGACCTACTTTATAACCTATCTCTAATAACCTTAAATCTGCATTATCTTGTCTTAGCAAAAGTCTATATTCAGCACGAGATGTCATCATTCTATATGGTTCATTTGTTCCTTTTGTTACAATATCATCAATTAAAACACCTATATATCCCTGAGTTCTATCTAATATTATTGGATCTTTTCCTTTTAATTTTAAACTTGCATTTATTCCTGCCATTAAGCCTTGGCAAGCTGCTTCTTCATATCCTGATGTTCCATTTGTTTGTCCTGCAAAGAATAATCCATCTATTTTCTTATATTCTAAAGATAATTTTAAATCAGCAGGATTAATACAATCATATTCTATTGCATATGCAGGCCTTGTAAACTCTGCGTGTTCTAATCCTGGAAGAGTTCTATACATTTCTATTTGCACGTCTTCTGGAAGAGATGAACTCATTCCCTGAATATACATTTCGTCTGTATTTCTTCCTATTGGCTCTACAAATATTTGATGTCTTTCTTTATCCGCAAAACGAACTACTTTATCTTCTATAGATGGGCAATATCTAGGTCCTGTTCCCACAATTTCTCCACCATATAAGGGGGAACGATGTAAATTTTTACGTATTATTTCATGAGTTTTTGCATTTGTATATGTTAAATAACATGGTAATTGTTCTACACTATCATCTATTTTATCTTCAAAAGAAAATGCCTCTGGATGCTTGTCTCCCTCTTGTATTTCCATCTTTGAAAAGTCTATACTATTTTTGTTTATTCTTGCAGGAGTACCTGTTTTAAATCTAATTAAATCTACTCCTTCTCTTTTTAAAGCCTCTGATAACTTATTAGCTGGGAATACTCCATCTGGTCCACTTTCAAAAGAAACTTCTCCTATGAATATTTTTCCTTTTAAATATGTACCCGTTGCTACAATAATACAATCTACATCATATATTGCTCCTATATTTGTTTCTATAGACTTTACTTTTCCATTTTCTACTGTAAAATCTACTATTTCAGCTTGTTTAATATATAAATTTTCTTGTTTTTCTAATGTATGTTTCATTTCTTCTTGGTATCTTTTTCTATCTGCTTGAGCTCTTAAAGAATAAACTGCTGGTCCTTTAGAAGTGTTTAACATACGCAATTGAGTGTAAGTTTTGTCGATGTTTTTCCCCATTTCTCCCCCAAGGCAATCTATCTCTCTTACTAAATGTCCTTTAGAACTTCCTCCTATGTGTGGGTTACAAGGCATATTTGCAACAGCTTCTAGGCTAATAGAAAACATTAATGTCTTCATACCCATTCTTGCACAAGCTAGTGCTGCTTCGCAACCTGCATGTCCTGCTCCAATTACTGCTATATCATATTTTCCTGCATTATATTTCATTTTTTACTCCTTTCGTGACGCAAAAGGGATGTTTCATTTTGCGTCATCTGTCCCTTCTGTTTCATTTTTTATACCACTCCAAAAGGAAACGTCCCCAAAGGTTAATCTGTCCCTTTTGGTAATTATAATCATCTAATATTTTTTTGTGAAACATTTTTACTCGTTTTTTATGAAACTTGAATTTTTGTTCTGTTGTTATTTTGACAATATATTTTATTTATTTCTTTATGTATCAATATTGTTATTTCGTTGTTTGTCTTTTTGACTTATTGTCGAATTTTGTCGGTGTTCGCTTTTATCTTTTGTAACCCTTACTGTTCTAAGGTTTTAGAAGATATTTTTTAGTATATATAGGTTAATTTTTGCTATTTATATTTTACTTATATGTTTATTATAATATTTTTTAAAAATTCTTTTCAAAATCGATTTTAAGCTTCTTTTATATTTGCAATATAAAATTACTTGTCTTGTCATTCTTTTCTTTTTATTTTTTATTCTCGTGTGTTTTTTTATTTTCCTAAGCAAAATTTTGAGAATATTTCATTTATAATATCTTCTGATACATTTTCCCCTGTTATTTTTCCTAAATCTTCTAAAGTTTGTTTTATTGAAATAGAAATTATATCAATTGGTAAATTATTTTTCACTGCATTTATTGCTTCATTAATATTATTAATTGCATATTCAATTTGATTTTTATGTCTTATATTAGTAATAATTATTTCTCCATCTGTTTCCAAATTTTTAATTTGGAACATATTTTCAATTTCATTATACAACTCTTCTATTCCGTTTCCATTTTTAGCAGATATTTTTATTATTCTTTTATTTATTTTTTTTAATTCTTCACTATTTTCCAAATTATTTTCTTTTAAATCTACTTTATTTAATAATATAATTGAATTTTTGATTTCTGCTAATTTCAAAATTTTTCTATCTTCTTCAGTTAAATCTTTTGAATTATCTAATATAACTAATACTAATTCTGCATCTTTAGCTATATCTAGTGCTTTTTTTACTCCTATTTCTTCTATTTTATCTGAAGTTTTTCTTATTCCTGCAGTATCTATTATTTTTAAAGGTATTCCTTTTATTGTTATAAATTCTTCTATTGTATCTCTTGTAGTACCTTCTATTTCGCTCACTATAGCTCTTTCCTCTTTTAATATTTTATTTAATAGAGATGATTTTCCTGCATTTGGTCTACCTATAATTGCTGTTTTTATTCCCTCTTTTAATATTTTTCCACTTCTAAATGTATCTTTTAAGCTTTCTAATTTATCTTTTGTATTATTCAAAACACCTAATGCTTTGCTATTTGTAACTTCTTCTATATCATATTCTGGATAATCTATAGAAGCTTCTATATCTGCCATTATATCTAGTAAATCATGTCTTATTTCTTTTATTTTATTAGATAAATCTCCTTGTAATTGATTTATAGATGCTTTTGACTCTTTTTCAGTTTTACTATTTATTAAATCCATAATTGATTCTGCTTGTGATAAATCTATTCTTCCATTTAAAAATGCTCTTTTAGTGAATTCCCCAGGTTCAGCTAATATAGCTCCATTTTTCAAACATTGCTCTAATATTTGCTTTTCTATAATCATTCCCCCATGAGAGTTTATTTCACACATATCCTCTCTTGTATAGCTTTTAGGATTTTTAAAAAAAGAAACTAATACTTCATCTATTTTCTCATTTGTTTTTGAATCTACAATTGTTCCATATTGTATGGTGTAACCTTTTATTTTATTTAAATCTAATTTTTCTCCTTTACTATTTTTAAATATTTTTTCTAGTATTTTAAAGGATTCTTTACCACTCATACGAATAATTCCAATTCCGCCATTACCTATAGCCGTAGATATTGCTGCTATTGTTTCCATCTTTTCCTCCTTTTATATATTTTTTATTTCTATATTTATTTAACCAAAAATCAGAATCAAGGTTTTGTACGCAGTGCAAACTGCTACAAAATCTAATTTCTGCCATATTTATATTCTACAGAAAGTTATCAACTTTCCTAGAATATAAAAAAGCCAAAGTTATAAATTAATATAAATATATAAAAATATACTTAAATTAAAATCTTCACTTTGACTTCGGATTTTTTATATTAAATTATTTTATTTTAGAAATAACAACTCTTCTGTTATCTCCTTCCCCAATGCTATGTGTTTCTATTTTATTGTTATCTTGTAATTTGCTATGTATTATTTTTCTTTCATATGCTGACATTGGCTCTAATGTAATTGACTTTCCTGTTTTTAATACAGTTTTAGAAACTTTTTCTGCTAATTCTTCTAATGTTTTTTCTCTTTTTTGACGATAATTTTCTATGTCTAATATTAATCTAATTTTGCTATTAAAACCTCTATTTGCAATTGTAGATAATATAGTTTGCATAGAATTTAATGTTTCTCCTCTATAGCCTATTAAAGTTCCTGCTGCGTTTCCGTTTATATCTACATATATAGTATAATCTTCTTCTTTAATTATATATTCTAATGTATTATCTACTTTTTGTAACCATTCTTTTAAAAATTCTTCTACTCTTTCTTTAGCTATAGATATATCTTCTTCATTATGATCATATTCTCTTTTTGGCTTTTCTTCTTTTACTTCTATTTTTTCTTCTTTATTTGAATTTTCTTTTATTGTAAGTTGAACTTTTACTACTCTTGGTGTTAATATACTAAAAAAACTTTTTTTGTTTTCATTTTCTAATACTTTTATATCTACTCTATCTTTAGATACTTTTAATTCTTTTAATCCATTTTCAACAGCTTCATTTGTTGTTCTTCCTTCTGCAATAATAGAATTACTCATTATCCTTTTCCTCCTTAGAGCTCATAATTTTATTTATAATTAATCTTTCAAATATCATTAAAATATTGCTTACAAGCCAGTATAAAGCAAGTCCAAGTGGTGCAATAGCTGCAATAGATATAGACATTATTGGTGTCATATATAACATTGTATTATTCATTTGTCCCATACTTTCTGTAAGTTCATCTTCTTTAGTTTTTTCTTCGTCTTGAACTATTACATCTTTATTTTTCTTTTCTTTTTCTTTCTTTTGAGTATTCATCGTTATTTTTATAGAAACAAAAGATGTTATAATATATAGAACTGGAATAATATATACTCTCCAATCATTTAAGCTTTGCATAGGTACTTTACTTAAATCTAATCCTAAAAATTGCATATTTATTCTTAATTTGTTTACTTCTTCTTTTCTTTTTTCTAGTTCTTCCCTATTTTCTACATTTTCTTGTTGTAACTGATTTTCTATATCTTTATATTCTGATTCTGCCAAATCTATAATTCCTATTTCTTTGTATCTTATTCCTGAATCTTGATCTACTTTTTCTTTATATTCTTTATATATTTCTGTATCTTTTAGATTTTTCATATATGTAAGTGGTTGACTTACAAGCCAAAATACTGAAAGAATAATTATTATTTGTAGAATTCCTGTTAAACATCCACTAAATGGACTCATTTTTTCTGTTTTATACAAATTAATTGTTTCTTGATTTAATTTTTCAGGATTATTTTTATATTTAGCTTGAATATCCTTCATTTTTTCTTGTACTTCTGCTGATTTCTTCATTGATTTTTGTTGTTTTATAGTTATAGGTATTAATATTAATCTTAACAACACTGAAAATATTAAAATAGCTAAACCATAATTATTTAATAATTCATAAAAAAAGTTTAATACATATCCAAAAACACTTGATATTGCTCCCAATTTTTAAATTCCTCTTCTTTCTTTTTTACTTTAAAGGATCATATCCACCTTTACTAAAAGGATTACATTTTATAATCCTTTTGAATCCTAAAAAAAATCCTTTTATAAAACCATATTTTTTTATTGCTTGCTTTGTATATTCTGAACAAGTAGGATAATATTTGCAATTTACACCTTTAAAATGAAATATTTTTGAAATATATTTTTGATAAAAATTTATTAATATAATTCCAATTTTTTTCATTTAAGTAATCCTGCCTTTTTTAGTTGAATATACATATCTTCTTGTATTTTCTCACATTTGCAATCTATAAAAGTATTTCTATTCCATAAAAATACTATATTATATCCTTTTTCTAATTGATTTCTTTTTAAATAGTAACTTTCTCTAATTAAACGTTTTATTCTGTTTCTTTTAACAGCCTTCCCTACTCTTTTACTTACTGCTATACCTATTACATTTTTTTCTTTTTTATTTTTTGAAATGTATATTGTTATATATTTACCACGATAAAATTTACCTTTATCTAATACATTTTTAAATTCATAATTTTTCTTTAATGTATCGATTTTTCGCATTTTACTACTCCTTTATATAAAAGAATTACAATAAAAAAAGTAAAATTGCAAAAAAGACCACATTTTTTATTACGTGGCCTTCTATTTAAGCACTTATTTTTTTTCTTCCTTTTGCACGTCTTGCTTTTAATACGTTTCTTCCTGATCTAGTTTTCATTCTTTTCATGAAACCATGTTCTTTTTGTTCTTGTCTTTTTTTAGGTTGAAATGTTCTTTTCATTTTTTTAGCACCTCCTGTATTTATTTAAACCGATAACGGATTTTCTCTTTTTTCAATAAGCTTTATAATTATATATTAAAGTGCCTATTATGTCAATACTTTGATTTAAATTTAATTATTTTTTTTATTTGTATTGACTATTTAACTTGATTTTTGATATGATAAGGAAACAATAGGGAAAAAGGAGTTTTAATGTAATAATTTAAAAATATAATTCATTTTCCTAAGAAAATTTTATATTTTTGGAAGGACTGAAAAAAATGCAACAAAAAGAATTAGATGAACTTCTTACAAAAGCAAAAGAACTCTTAAAAGAGGAAATGACTCAAATTTCATATGATACATGGATTAAAGAAATAGAAATTCAAAGTATGGAAAATGGAAATATTACATTACTTGTTTCTAATGTCTTTAATAAAGATTCTGTTGATGCTAGATATCATTCACTTTTAGTTAATACATTTAATTATTTAACTAATAAAGAATGTAGTATTTCTATCCTTTCAAAAGAAGAGTTACAAAAACAACCAAATAATAAAAGCGAAAATATAAATTATCGGTTCTTTAAATCCTACATTAAATCCAAAATATACTTTTGATAGTTTTGTTGTAGGAAACAATAACCGTTTTGCTCATGCTGCCTCTTTAGCTGTTGCTGAAGCACCTGCAACCTCTTATAATCCTTTATTTATTTACGGAGGAGTAGGTTTAGGCAAAACTCACTTAATGCATGCTATTGGTAATGAAATATTAAGAAATAATAGAAATGCAAATATTTTATATGTTACTTCTGAAAATTTCACTAACCAACTTATTAATGCTATAAAAGATAATAAAAATGAGCAATTTCGTGCTAAATATCGTAATATAGATGTCCTTCTTATAGATGACATCCAATTTATTGCGGGAAAAGAAAGAGTTCAAGAAGAGTTTTTTCACACTTTTAATACTCTTCATGAAAACGGAAAACAAGTTATTATATCTAGTGATAGACCTCCAAAAGATATTAATCTATTAGAAGATAGGTTAAAATCAAGATTTGAATGGGGTCTTATTGCCGATATTTCAAATGCTGATTATGAAACTCGTTTAGCTATTTTAAGAAAGAAAGCACAATTAGACAATATTATAATAGATGACGAAATTCTTGCTAATATTGCTAATAGAATAGACACAAACATTAGGGAATTGGAGGGTGCTTTAAATAAATTAATAGCTAGGGCTTCATTAATAAATAGTCCTATCACTATGGAAATGTCAGAGTGGGCTATTAATGAAATAGTTTCATCAAAAGATAAAGTTATTTCTTCAAATTTTATACAAGAAACAGTAGCTAAATATTTTAATATAGACCCAAAAGATTTAGTTGGTGCAAAACGTTCTAATGATGTAGTATTTCCAAGACAAATTGCTATGTATCTTTGTAGAACAGTACCTCAAATTTCTTTGCCACAAATAGGTAGAGACTTTGGAAATAGAGATCATACAACAGTAATGCATGCTTGTAACAAAATAGAAAAAGAAATAAAAGAAAATAAGAACACAAAATTAATTGTGGAAAGTGTTAAAAACATTTTACTAGCGGACCAATAGTTTAAATATAAATAAAAATTTATATTTTTTAAAAAAGGTGTTTGGAAAAATGATTGTTTGGAAACAATTAAGCAAATTCTTCTTACGGAACAGCTTGATTTGATATCCACAGCCTATTGTGAATTTAGTGTAGACAAGTTGTTTATAACTTAATTATTCACAATCTAAAATTTTAATTGTTTATAACTTTTATATTTATCCACTATATTATCAACATCAAAAACATAAGGGAAATAAACAATTCACATAGTTTTCCACAGAATCCACAGCACCTATTACTACTACTACTAAAATTATTTATTATATTATAAAGGAGTTTGATGAAAAATGAAAATTGTTTGCGAAAAAGAAAAAATCTTGAAAGCTATTAATTCCGTAACAAAAGCTGTTGCTTCAAAAACAACAATGCCTATATTAGAAGGTATATTAATTCAAACAAATGATAAAGAAGTTAAATTAACAACATACGATTTAGAAATAGGAATAGAATACATTATTGATGCAGATGTTAGAGAACAAGGTGCTACAGTAGTTAATGCTATAATGTTTAGTGAAATAATAAGAAAATTACCAGATACAGAAATTAATATTTCATTAAATGAAAAAAATTTATTAGTAATAGAATGTGAAGGTTCATTATATAAATTAGCTACTATGAATCCAGAAGAATTTCCAGAACTTCCACAAATAAATGTAGAAAATTCTATAGATATAGAACAAAATGTTTTAAAAGAAATGATAAGAAAAACAATATTTGCTGTAAGTACAGAAGAAAATAGACCTATTTTTACAGGATGTTTATTTGAAATAAAAAATAATAAATTAAATGTAGTTGCAGTAGATGGATTTAGATTAGCATGGAAATCTAAATTTCTACAAAATAGTAGTAATGATTTTACAGCAGTTATTCCTGGTAGAACTTTAAATGAAGTTAATAAAATTATATTAGATTCATTTGATAATATAAAAATAGGAGTTGCTAAAAATCAAGCACTATTTGAAATGGAAAATTGTAAATTAGTAACTAGATTGTTAGATGGAGAATTTTTAAATTATTCAAGTGTTATTCCTGAAAATTGGGAAACAAGAGTAAGAGTAAATAAAAATATAATTCAAAATTGTTTTGAAAGAATTAGTTTAATTTCAGCATCTAGTATAGAAAAAGAAAAGAAATACCCAGTTAAGGTTTCTGTAGACATAGGAAAAGTTACAATTTCTTGTACAAATCAAACAGGTGATGCTAAAGAAGAAATGTATGTTTCTACAGAAGGTCAAAACTTAGAAGCAGGATTTAATCCTAAATATTTCCTAGATGCACTTCGTGCAATAGATGATGAAGAAATTTTTGTAGACTTTGGTACAAGCATTTCTCCATGTATAATAAGACCAGTTGATGATGGTGATTACATTTATATGATATTACCAATTAGATTAAAAGATTAATAAGAAGGGAGGTTAAAAGTTGGAAATTGGAAATTAGAAAAAAGTTATACACAATTCATTAATAAAATGTGGATAATAAAGATAAAATTTATAATTTCCAACATCTAATCTCTAATATATATGTATATTAATAAAATAAAATTATTAAATTTTAGAAATTATGAAGAACAAGAAATTTTATTAAATCCTAATATAAATATTTTTTATGGAGATAATGCGCAAGGCAAAACAAACATAATAGAATCTATATTTTTATGTGCTATAGGAAAATCTTTTAGAACAACAAAAGATAAAGAAATGATAAAGTTTAATAAAGAAAATGCATCTGTTTATATAGAATATAAAAAAGTAGACAGAGAAGGAACAATAAAAATAGATATAGAAAACAAAAAAAATATATATGTTAATGGTATAAAAATAAAAAAATTAAGTGAATTATTAGGAAAAATAAATATTGTTATTTTTACACCAGATGATATACAAATTTTAAAAGAAGGTCCACAAAAAAGAAGAAGATTTTTAGATATAATGATAGGACAATTAAGACCAAATTATGTACATATATTAAATTTATATAATAAAACTTTAGAACAAAGAAATAATTATTTAAAACAAATAAAAGTAGAAAATAAACCAGAAGAAATGTTAGAAATATGGGATGAAAAGCTAGCAGAATATGGTGAAAAAATATTTTTATATAGAAATGAATTTATAGAAAAAATAAAAGAAAAAATAAATGATATTCATAAAGATATTACAGAAGATAAAGAAAATTTAGAAATTGAATATGAATCTAATTGCAAAAATAAAGAAGAATATTTAAAATTATTAAAAGAAAGAAGAAAATTAGATATTATAAAAGGTTTTACAACAAAGGGTGTACATCGTGACGATTTTATGATATATATTAATAATGAGTTAGTTAATATATATGGTTCACAAGGACAAAATAGAACTGTAATACTTTCATTAAAAATAGCAGAAATGCAAGTAATATATGATGAAATAGGGGAATATCCTATTTTATTGTTAGATGATTTTATGTCAGAATTAGATGAAAAAAGAAGAAGAAATTTTTTAGAAAATATAGAAAACAAACAAGTTATTATTACTTGTACAGATAAAATAGAAGAAATTAATAATGAATTTAAATTATTTGAAGTGAAAAAAGGAGTTATTTAAATAATATGTATGTTCATATAGGAAAAGATACTATTATTCCATCAAAAGAAATTATTACAATAATTGATTTAGAAAAAATGTTAATAAATAAAAGTATGGAAGAAATAGAAAAAGAACTAAATATAGAAAATAAAATAACAGATATTTCAGAAGGAAATAAAAAAACATTATTATTAATTGAAAATAATAAAAAAACAAAAGGATATATATCTAATATATCATCTATAACGTTAGCAAAAAGACTACAAAAAGAGATAGTATAATCCACATATAAAGAACAAAATGTGGAAAACATATATTATAAAAATAGAAGGATGGTTAAAAAATGGAAAAATTTGAACATAAGTATGGAGCTGAACAAATTCAAGTATTAGATGGTTTAGAGCATGTAAGAAAAAGACCTGGTATGTATATAGGTAGTGTTTCTGTAAGAGGACTTCACCATTTAGTATACGAAATAGTAGATAACTGTGTAGACGAAGCATTAGCTGGTTATTGTACACATATACAAGTAAAAATAGAGCCAGGAAATGTTATTAGCGTAGAAGATGATGGTAGAGGAATACCAGTAGATATACATCCAAAAACACATATTTCAGCTGCTGAAACAGTTTATACAAAATTAAATGCTGGTGGAAAATTCGGTGGAGATAGTGGATATAAAGTATCTGGAGGTCTTCATGGAGTTGGAGCATCTGTTGTAAATGCACTATCTGCATGGTGCGAAGTAACTATTCAAAGAGATGGTGGAATCTATGAAATGAAATTCGAAAGAGGAAAAACAGTAGAGCCATTAACAAGAATAGGAGATTCTAAGAAAACAGGTACTAAAGTTAGATTTCTAGCAGATGATACTATTTTTGAAACATTAGAATATGAATATGATATATTAGAAAATAGATTTAGAGAAATGGCATTTTTAACAAAAGGACTAAAAATTAGTATAGAAGATTTAAGAGAAGAAACACCTAAAAAAGCAGAATTTCATTTTGAAGGAGGATTAAATTCTTTTGTTGAATTTTTAAATAAAAACAAAGAAAAATTACATCCAAATCCAATATATATAGAAAAAACAGATGGTGAAGTTCCAGTTGAAATAGCTTTCCAATATACAACAGCATATTCAGAAAATATATATACATTCGTAAATAACATTAATACAATAGAGGGGGGAACTCACTTAGAAGGATTTAAGAGAGCATTAACAAAAACTTTTAATGATTATGCAAGAAGTCATAATTTAATAAAAGAAAAAGATGCAAACTTACAAGGCGAAGACATTCGTGAAGGTATAACAGCAGTTGTTTCTGTTAAAGTAAAAGAACCTCAATTTGAAGGACAAACTAAAACAAAATTAGGAAATAGTAATGTAACAGGTATTGTTCAAAGTATGGTAAATGAAGCTTTAGGGAACTTTTTAGAAGAAAATCCATCAGTAGCGAAAGCTATTTTGGAAAAATGTATAAATGCTTCTAGAGCAAGAGAAGCTGCAAGAAAAGCAAGAGAATTAGTTAGAAGAAAAAATGCATTAGAAACAACAACATTACCTGGAAAATTAGCAGACTGCAGTAGTAAAAATCCTGCAGAGTGTGAAGTATATATAGTCGAAGGAGACTCTGCTGGAGGAAGTGCAAAACAAGGTAGAGATAGAAGATTCCAAGCTATACTTCCACTTTGGGGTAAAATGCTTAATGTTGAAAAAGCAAGAGCAGATAAAATATATGGAAATGATAAATTAAATCCAGTTATATTAGCTGTTGGTGCTGGTATAGGTGCAGATTTTGATGTATCTAAAATAAGATACGGAAAAGTTATAATTATGGCCGATGCCGATGTCGATGGTGCACATATTAGAACACTTTTACTTACATTCTTCTTTAGATATATGAGACCATTAATTGAAAATGGAAATGTATATTTAGCACAACCACCACTATACAAATTATCTAAAAAAGGTATGAAAGATGTATATTGTTATACAGATGAAGATTTAGAGAAAGCATATAAAGATTTAGCAGAACAAGGAATAGAAAGAGAACAATTAGGACTTCAAAGATATAAAGGTCTTGGAGAAATGAACCCAGAACAATTATGGGAAACAACAATGGATCCATCAAATAGAATTTTAGTAAAAGTAACAATGGAAGATGCTATAAAAGCAGATGAAATATTTACAATTCTTATGGGTGATGATATTGAACCAAGAAGAGAATTTATAGAGAAAAATGCTAAATATGTTAAAAATCTTGATATATAATTTTAAAATAAATTTAATAGCACGTAATAGATTAAATACTATTACGTGCTATTATCGTATAAAGCTAATATTAACTTTAGGCTAAAACTATTATTCCTAATTTTTTCACCTAATATATATTACTATATAAATAAGCAATAAACCAAAAATAATAATCATTCGTTCGACTATAAATACACACATAATAACCATATTCATCCTAAAATAGGACTAATAATGACCACAATAATATATAAATATAATCTTAGCTCAAATATATTACCTATTATTTAACCATATATAAAATACAAAATATAATAAAATAAAAATATAATGTAAAAAATATAGCTTACAAACAAATAATATACT
>CAKPAW010000016.1 GCA_934133165.1 uncultured Clostridia bacterium | reverse complement strand
AGATTAATAGCAGTGCCTTTATATTTATACATTACATTAATGGACCTAAAAACATTTACTTCACTTTATATAATATCGACGATAATTGAACTATTAAGTTTGTTTATTGTTGGAAGGAAATTAGATAAAAATAAAATTAAAACATTTAATATAATTTCAATAATAAAAGGAATAGTTACTTCAATTTTTATATTAAGTAAAAACTTATATTTATTAATGGTAAATCAATCAGTATATAAGCTAGTAGATAATGTATATGATTCAGCATATTCAGCTTTATCACAAAGCAAAGTTGAAAACGATAAAAAGAGTACAATATTACTTTCAATAATTCATGAAATGTGTTTATGTTTTTTTGAATTTATAGTTTTGCTAATATTACTAATTATAAGTATGTTTAATGTAGAAATAACATTTAAAGTAATGTTTGCAAGTTCAATAGTTGTGATAATAATAAATGCAATATTAATAAAAAGATGGAATTAAAAAACTAAACTAAATTCGAACAAGAGGGACGGTCCTTTATGTTCCGATTTCGGAACATAAAGGACCGTCCCTCTTGTTCGACTAACTTTTTTTACCAATTATTTAAAATGACTTGACAGTTTACAATAATAAATATAAAATAGTAATGGAGACAAAATATATTCTAAAAATTAAAATATTATTAGAGTTATATATATTTATGTACATTGAAAATAAAATAGAAAGAGGTGTAAAATTATGGATATCATAATTTATATCGCCATTTTTCTAATCTCAGCTGTTATTTTTACATTTGTAGGTTTTACAATTAGAAAAAAAATAGCAGAATCAAAGATGAAAAGTGCAGAAAATGAAGCTAAAAGAATTATAGAGTTAGCAAATAAAGAAGCAGAAAATAAGAAAAAAGAAGAAATCTTCAAAGCAAAAGAAGAAATTATGAACTCTAGAAAAGAATTGGATCAAGAGATTAGGGAAAGAAGAGGCGAGGTACAATTACAAGAAAAACGTTTAATTCAAAAAGAAGAAAACTTAGAAAACAAAATGAATCAATTAGAAAACAAAGAGAAAGACTTAATTACTAAAGTAGAAGAGAATAATAAGAAAAAAGAAGAACTAGAAGAATTATACAATAAACAAATGCTAGAATTACAACGTGTAGCAGGGTTATCTACTGAAGATGCTAAAAAACAATTGTTAAATGAAGTTGAAAAACAATTAACTGTTGAAAAGGCAAACTTAATTAAAGAATTTGAACAAAAAACAAAAGAAATAGCAGATAAAACAGCAAAAAACATTATAGGATATGCTATTCAAAAATGTGCAGCAGATCATTCTCAAGAAACAACTGTATCAATTGTATCTCTTCCAAATGATGACATGAAAGGAAGAATTATTGGTAGGGAAGGAAGAAACATAAAAACATTAGAAACATTAACAGGAATAGATCTAATTATAGACGATACACCAGAAGCTGTTGTTATATCAGGATTTGATCCATTACGTAGAGAAGTAGCAAAAATGGCACTAGAAAAATTAATAGAAGATGGAAGAATTCATCCAGCTAAAATAGAAGAAATGGTTGAAAAGGCTAAAGAAGAATTAGCGCAAACTATTAAAGAAGAAGGCGAAAGAGCCGCTATGGAAGCAGGTGTTATAGGACTTCATCCAGATATTATTAACTTACTAGGAAAGTTAAAATATAGGACAAGTTATGGACAAAATGTATTAAACCATTCAGTAGAAGTTTCTAATTTAGCTAGAATAATGGCTGAAGAATTAGGACTAGATACTAAACTTGCAAGAAGAGCTGGTTTATTACATGATATAGGAAAAGCATTAGACCACGATATGGAAGGTACTCATGTAGAATTGGGTGTAGAAGTACTTAAAAAATATAAAGAAAATGAAATGGTAATAAATGCTGTACAAGCCCACCATGGAGATGTGGAACCTTTAAGTGTAGAAGCTGTTTTAATACAAGCAGCAGATGCAATATCAGCTTCAAGACCTGGAGCAAGACGTGAAACTTTAGAAGCATACATAAAAAGATTACAACAACTTGAAGAGATTGCAGATTCTTTTGAAGGTGTTGAAAAATCTTTTGCAATACAAGCAGGACGTGAAGTTAGAATTATAGTTAAACCAGAAAAAATTACAGATGCTCAAATGACATTAATGGCAAGAGATGTTGCTAAAAAAGTAGAAGATGAAATGGATTATCCAGGACAAATAAAGGTTAACATTATTAGAGAAACAAGAGTTATAGATTATGCTAAATAAAAAAATTCTCAGCTTAGAAAAAGCTGAGAATTTTTTATGTTTTTTTCCTAAAAGACCTTTTATTTTTAACCATTATATAATATAATGTAACTATCAATTTTGCGTATCCAAGGAGGAAATAATATGGGAAAATCAAGAGCAAAAAAGAAAACAAATCAAGAAGAATTAAATAAAACAAAAAAATATAAAATAAAAGCAAGCAAAAAGAATAAAAATGATAAAGATTATAAAAAAACCAAGAAAAAACATAAAATACTAAAAAGAGTAATCTTAACAATTTTTGCTTTAGTTCTTTTATTAATCTTAATAGGAGCAGGAATAATTGCAGGAATTTTCTTTAGTGATAAGTTCAAACTAACAGAAGATGACTTAACAATTAAAAATCTTAATGGTAATGTACTAGACAAGGATGGTAATATTGTTGCAACTCTTTCTGGAACAGAAAACAGAAAAATAGTTTCAACAGAAGATATGCCAGAATATTTACCTAAAGCATTTATAGCTATAGAAGATAAAAGATTTTACGAACATAAAGGAATAGACATAAAAAGAACTACATATGCAACAATCATGTACATAATAAATCGTGGAGATTCAGAATCTGGTGGAGGAAGTACAATTACACAACAATTAATTAAAAACATAAAAAATGACAAAGCAGATTCAGGTTCAAAAGGTATAGAGAGAAAAATAAGAGAAATGGCAAGAGCATATAATGTTGAAAAAATACTTTCTAAAGACCAAATATTAGAGTTCTATTTAAATCAAATACCTATGGGGTCTACTATATATGGTGTAGGAATGGCAGCTGAGTACTATTTTAACAAGCCAGTTGGAGAATTAGACATAGCAGAATGTGCATTTTTAGCAGGAATAAACCATGGCCCTAGTGCATATAACCCATTTATTGGATTAGATAATACAGAAAAAATCAAAAATAGAACAAAAGAAGTACTTTTTCAAATGAAAGAACAAGGTTATATTAAAAATGAAGAAGAATATAATAAAGCAGTGGAAGAGGTAGAAAATGGTTTAACATTTGAACAAGGAGCTAATGTTTCAAAAGCTACATATTCTTATCATACAGCAGCAGCTGTAAAACAAGTAATAGAGGACTTAATGGAAGCTAAAGATATAAATAGAGAAGCAGCTGAATTTATGGTAGAAAATAATGGCTATACTATCTATACAACACAAGATACAGCAATTCAAAATGTAATGGAAGAGGAATTTTTAAAAGACAAATATATAAAAAGTGGCAGAGCTAAAAAAGATGATGGAGAATTATTAAATGAACATACACAAGCAGCTATGGTTATAATAGACCACACAACAGGTCAAGTAGTAGCAACTGTAGGAGGTCTTGGAAAAGATTCAAACGCAACAGGTATAAATAGAGCATTACGTGGAAAACAAACAGGATCATCAATGAAACCATTAGCATGTGAGGCACCAGCACTAGAAAAAGGAATTATTAATGCAGGTACAGTTTATGACGATTCTGCAACAAGCTTTGGGGGAGGATATAACCCACATAATTCTGGAGGATTTAATGGATTAATGACAATAAGAACAGCATTGGCACAATCTTCAAACATAGTTCATTTGAAGATTATGAAAGAAGTTGGCCCTGCAAATGCAATAGAATTCTTAGCCAAAATGGGAATTAATATAGATAAACAACATGAATCTATTACACTTGCATTAGGAACAGCAGATGTCAGCCCACTTGATATGGCGGCAGCATATGCTTCAATAGCTAATGATGGAGAATATATTGAACCTACTTTCTATACAAAAGTAGAAGATAAAGATGGAAATGTAATATTAGAGTCAAAACAAGAAACAAGAAGAGTTATGTCAGAAGCAAATGCATATATACTTCAAGACTTATTAAAATCACCAGCTCGTTCTGGTACAGCATCAGTATGTTATATGTCTAATATGGATGTTGGAGCTAAAACTGGTTCTACAGACAATTATGTAGATAGATGGCTTTGTGGATTTACTCCATATTATACTGCAGCAACTTGGTTTGGTTTTGACTATTCAGAAAAACCGGTATATAGTACTAATAATGCAGCTAATATTTGGGCAGCAGTTATGAAAAATATTCATAGTAGTTTACCAACAGCTAGATTTAAAAGACCAAGTAATGTTGTATCTGCAACAATTTGTCAAGATTCTGGATGTATTGCAACAGATAGCTGTTCAAGGACAATGTCAGAAGTATTTGTAAAAGGTAATTTACCAGGAAAATGTGAAGGACATACAAAATTAAAAATATGTCAAGATTCCGGAAAAATTGCTAATGAATATTGTAAAAATGTAACAGAAGAAACATATTTAGTAAAACCACAAAAAGAAAATACAAATTTATGGTCAACAGACCCAGGAGATAAATATGATATTCCAACAGAAACATGTGTTGTACATAAAGCTCCTGAACAAGTTGAAATGATAAATGTAGTTGGAAAAACATTAACTGAGGCTAAAAAATTAATAGAAGCCAAAGGATTAAAAGTTGATATTAAATATAGTGAAGATAAAAAGAAAAAAGAAGATGTTGTATTAGCACAAAGTGTTAAAGAAAAAGAAAAGATTGAAAAAGGAAAAACTATTACATTAACAATAAATAAATTAAGCAAACCAGAAAATATTATTGGAAATACAACAGAAAATACGACGACAAATAATACTACTACAAATACGACAAATACAACAACTTAAAAAGAAAGGAAAAAATTATGAGCTTAAAATTATACAATACTTTAACTAAACAAAAAGAAGAGTTTAAACCATTAGAAGGAAATGAAGTACGTATATATACTTGTGGGCCAACTGTTTACAGTTTTGCCCACATTGGCAATTTTAGAGCTTATGTATTTATGGATACATTAAGAAGAGTTTTAAAGGAAAATGGATATACCTTAAAACATGTAATGAATATTACAGATGTTGGACACTTAGAGTCAGATGCAGACGAAGGTGAAGACAAAATGGAAAAGGCTGCAAGAAAAGAAAATAAGGATCCATATGAAATTGCTGCATATTATACAGATATATTTTTCAGAGATATGGGAAGACTAAATATAGAAAGACCAGAAATAATAGCAAAAGCAACAGATCATATTAGTGATATGTTAGAATTTGTTAAAACTTTAGTTGAAAATGGATATGCTTACGAAACATCAAAAGCTATATATTTTGATATTTCTAAATTAGATAAATACCCAGTGCTTTCAAATCGTAATTTAGACGATCAAATTGCAGGAGCAAGAGTAGATGTAGATCCAGAAAAAAGAAATCCATATGATTTTGCAGTATGGATAAAAGCGCCAGAAAATCATATTATGAAATGGGAAAGTCCATGGGGACTTTCTTATCCAGGCTGGCATTTAGAGTGCTCTGCAATGGGTAGAAAATATTTAGGAGATGAATTTGATATTCATACAGGTGGCGTAGACCATATCCCTACACACCATGAAAATGAAATAGCACAAAGCAAAGGATGTACAGGTCATATTCCAGCAAAGAGATGGATGCATGTTGAATTCTTACAAGTAGATGGAGGTAAAATGTCAAAAAGTTTAGGAAATACTTACACATTAGACCAACTACAAGAGAAAGGAATAGAACCATTAGCATACAAAATGTTCTGCTATACAGCACATTATAGAACAAAATTAAACTTTACTTTTGAAGGTGCACTTTCAACACAAAAAGCATTAAATAGATTACGTGAAGGATATTTAACACATTTACAAAATGATGAAAAAATTGATGAAGAAGAAATAAAAGAATATAAACAAAGATTTTTGGATGCAGTAAATGATGACTTAAATATGCCACTTGCTATGGGAATTGTATGGGAAGTAGTTAGAAATAATAAAAAATCAAAACAATTTGCAGAACTTTTATTAGAATTTGATAGAATATTAGGTTTAGATTTAGAAAATTCTAAAAAATATTTAGAAGAACAAGAAAAAGTAGAATTACCAAAAGAAATACTTGAATTAGTAGAACAAAGAAAAATAGCAAGAGAAAACAAAGATTGGGCAGAATCAGATAGAATTCGTGATTTATTAAAAGAAAAAGGCTACACTGTAAAAGACACTAAAGAAGGACAAATAATAGAGCAATAATCTAAAATCAAGAGTAAGACATTTAACAAAGATAAAGAATGAAAATTAATTAAAAATATAAAAATAAATATTAGGATTTCTATGCAATATAAATGCTAGAAGTTCTAATGTTTATAATAAAGATATTTTTATATAAAGAAGTGGAGAGCAAAAGATGAACGAAGAAAAAGAGTTACCATTTTTTAAAAAGATGATAATAAGTATAAAAAATTTTGAAAAGTACCCAGAATTAGCTAGCAAAAAATGGAGTATAGTAATTGCATATTTAGTAAAATTATTAATTTTATTTACTATAGTAGTATCTTTTTGCTCAGTATATAAAATAAAAGGTGATATAGGACAAGCAATATCATATGTAAAAACAGATTTGCCAAACTTTACATTTCAAAATAATACATTAAAAATGGATACAGATAATCCAATTATATTAGAATATGAAGATAAAATATTTAATTTAATAATTATAGATACTAATGAACAATTGGAAGAAAATATTAATAATTATAAACAAAAAATATCAAACACACAAAATGGAATAATCATTTTAAATGACAAAATAATTATAAAAACTACAGCAACAAAAAATACAATGGTAGAATATTCATATCCTACTATAACAGAAAATTACCAAATACAAAGTTTTAATAAACAAGATTTATTAAAGTTCTTTACAGGAACAAACTTAATAATGCTATATATAGGATTTTTTATAATTACATTTATATATATGCTAATTGCTTATTTTATTAGTATTTGGTTAGATATATTACTTTTAGCAGTATTTGGATATATAACAGCATTATTTATGAGATTAAGACTCCGCTTTAGTGCAATGTGTAAAATAGCAATTCATAGCTTAACATTACCAATTTTATTAAATGCAGTAGTTACTTTAATATATACATTTACAGGTTTTGAACTTACTTACTTCCAAATAATGTACGTAGGAATAGCATGTATTTATATAGTAACAGCAATATTAATGATAAAGTCAGATGTAATAAAAAACCAACAAGAATTAGCAAAAATAATAGAAGAACAAGCTAAAGTAAAAGAAGAAATGGAAAAGGAAAAACAAGAACAAGAAAGAGAAAAGCAAGAAGAAAAAAGGAAAAAGAAAGAAGAAAATAAAAAGAAAAAAGAAGATGAAAAAGAGCAAGACGATTTGGAAAGTGGTGCACAAGGTGAAAATGCATAAAATGAAAGGAAAGAATAATGGAAGATAACAAAAAAAATGGAAAAAATGAAAAAAGAAATAAAATCCTAGTTGGTGTATTAGCAGTTATTTTAATAGCTACATTAGCCATTTTAAGTTATTTCTTATTTTTTAATAAAACATCTGAAACTGAAGAAAAGGAGCTTGCTTATACAGACTTAATTAAAAAAGTATCAGATGGTGAAATAGAAAAAATAGAAATGACAGTTGGAAGTACTTCTTTAAAAGTAAAACAAAAAAATGTAGAAGAAGAAAAAACAGTTATAGTGCCAAATACACAAGCATTTATAGAATTAATTCAAGAAAAAGTTGCAGAAGGTAATAATATAGAATTAATACAAAATCCAGAAAATATTTTTCTTACTATTTCAGAAAGACTTTTTGCATTATTACCAACTATAATGATTGTTGTTTTATTCATATTAGTATTTAAAATGCAAGGTCTTGGAGATAAAGGAAAAGTATATGATGCAGAAACAACAAAGGAAAAAATAAAATTTGATGATGTTGCAGGTCTAGATGAAGAAAAACAAGAAATGTTAGAAATTGTTCAATTCTTAAAAGAACCTAAAAAATTCAATGAAATGGGAGCAAAAGTTCCAAAAGGTGTTTTATTATATGGAAAACCAGGAACAGGTAAAACTTTAATAGCAAAAGCAATAGCTGGTGAAGCAAACGTACCATTTATTTCAATGAGTGGTTCAGAATTTATAGAAATGTTTGCAGGACTTGGTGCATCAAGAGTACGTAAATTATTTGAAAAAGCAAGAAAAGTAGCACCATGTATAGTATTTATAGATGAAATAGATGCAATAGGTTCTAGAAGATCTAGCGGAAGTGGTGCAGAAACTGAAAATAACCAAACATTAAACCAATTATTAGTAGAAATGGATGGTTTTGACACAGAAGAAACTATTATAGTTTTAGCTGCAACAAATAGACCAGAAATGCTAGATACAGCTCTTTTAAGACCAGGAAGATTTGATAGACAAATAACAATAAATGTACCAGACAAACGAGGAAGAGAAGAAATATTAAAAATTCATAGCGCAAATAAAAAGCTAGCAGAAAACGTTAAATTAGAAACAATAGCGGAAGATACAGCAGGTCTAACAGGTGCAGAATTAGCTAATATATTAAATGAAGCTGCAATTCTAGCTACAATAAATGAACATGAAGTAATAGAACAAGAAGATATAGAAGAAGCCTTCAAAAAGGTAACAATAGGACTTCAAAAAGCAAGTAGGGTATATTCAGAAAAAGACAAAAAATTAACTGCATATCATGAAGCAGGACATGCAATAGTAAGTAGGTACTTAGAAACACAAGAACCAGTAAAAGAAATATCAATTATACCAAGAGGTATGGCAGGCGGATATACAATGAATAAAACAAACGAAGATAAAAACTATATTTCTAAAACAGAAATGGAAGAAAGACTTATTGTATTAATGGCAGGTCGTGCGGCAGAAAAAATTATAATAAATGATATTTCAACAGGAGCAAGTAATGACTTCGAAGTAGCAACTAAAATAGCGAAAGATATGGTTACAGTATATGGAATGAGTGATGTAGTTGGTACTATATCAATAAATCCAGATAAAGATCCATATGAATTACAATTACTTGGAGAAAAATATACAGATGCAATAGGAGCAGAAGTAAAAATATTATTAGATACTGCATATGCTAAAGCACAAAAAATGATACTTGAGCATATGGACAAACTTCATGAAGTAGCACAAACATTATTAAAGAATGAAATAATAACAGAACAAGAATTTGAAGAAATATTTAAGTAGAGTAGAAACTGAAAAAGCAAAATAATACTTTTTCAGTTTTTTATATGGTAGAAATTTTTTTCTTGTAGGAGTTTTTTATTTGTGTTGAAAAAAATATATGGACATGTTATAATACGAGTATGTAACTAGTAAAAAATATGTTTTTTCTTTACAAATGGAGGGAGAAAAGAGGAAAAAGAAAATAATTTTGTTTTTATGTTTTATAATGTTAGCTACTATTCTAACAGGTTGTTCATCGATTACAATTGATGGAGCAGAAATTGAAAAAATGACAGAAATTGCAGACCATGTTGCAAATGAAAAAGGGTATAAATTACCTGAAGGATATAAAGTTTCATACGAAGATGAAACAACAAATGCACGGATATGCATAAGTAAGATCATTGAAAGTGGAGCAGTTTTTCTTGATATAACTTTTGATATTTCAGGAGAAGAAACAAAACTTACTGAAATGGAGATAAATGATTTCTCAATGATGGTTTCGGTATGGACTTATATAATAGTAACTCTGGCTGTTATAGGTTGCATATTTTTGACTATACTTATTTGTGATTTTCTGCAAAAAATCAATAAAAAATTAAAAAAAACAAATTCAAAACTAAAAAAAAGAATAGCTAGGTTGAAAGAAGAAAAAGAAAATGTAAAATAGTATAAAAGAAAAAGTAGAAGTAACAATTATTTTGCTACTTCTACTTTTTTTCTATAATTTTACCATTCAAATAAGATAAAATACTACTTGGAGAAGAGAAACTAAATTTTAAGCTATAACTTTCAAGCAATTGAGTCTTTTTATTAAATTTTTTATTTATTTCATTTTTGCCATACTTTCCATCTCCGATAATAGGAAATCCTATGTAAGCAAGATGTGCTCTAATTTGATGAGTTCTACCAGTTTCTAATTTAACATCTAATACAGAAATATTTTGTTTTTTATCTTCTTTAATAACTTCATAAGAAGTAATAATTTTTTGATAGCCTTTTTTAGGCTCGTCTGAAATATAGACTAAAGATTTTTTACTATCCTTAAATAAGAAGGCTTCAAGTTTAGCTTTTTTTACTTTAGGTATTCCATAAATAGTAGCTCTATAATGTTTTTCAATCTCGTGATTTTTAAATTTATTTAAAAGAATGTTTAAAGATTCTTCATTTTTAGCAAATAAAACAAGACCAGTTGTATTTCTATCAAGTCTATGGCAAGGTTTAATATATGAATACTTTTTTTCTAAAATAGAAGTAACACTATTATCTCCAACAACTTCAATGCTTGTAGGTTTATCAATAACTAAAATGTTATCATCTTCATATATAGTAGAAAGTGAAACATTATTTTCTAAAAGTTCATCACTAATAAAAACCTTAATTTCATCACCAGTGTGAAGTATTATATTTTCAGAAATTCTATTATCATTTACACGAAAATCTTTCTTTCTTAAAGTTTTATAAAATAGACCAGAACTTAAGCTAGGAAATTTATCGAAAATAAATTTATCTAGTTTTTTATTATTATATTTTTCATCTACAACTAAAATTTTCATAAAAACTCCATAAAATGCTATATTTTAAATATAAAACATTATATAATACAAAATTTCAAAAATCAATTGCATTTTTTTAATATATATAGTGCAAAAATAATATAATTCATGTTGAAAAAAATATGTAAACATGTTATAATGCGAATTGTAACTAACAAACCATATATTTTTCTTTACAAAATGGAGGGAAAAAAGATGAAAAAGAAAATAATTTTACTTTTATGTTTCATTGCGTTAACTGCTATTTTATCAGGTTGTTCATCAAAAAAAGTTGATGAAGTAGAGTTAGAAAAAATGACGGAAATCGCAAACCATATTGCCAATGGTGAAGAAGGCTATATAGTGCCAAAAGAATATGTAGCGAAATATATTGATCAAAATGTAAATAGGCGGATAAAAATAACAAAGCTTATAGGAAATGAAGAAGTTAAAACAATCTTTGATGTTTCAGGGCAAGAGGCGGTTTTGATTAAGGCAAGTCAAAATTATGTGATTGTTATAATATTAGTGGCTACAGTGGCAGGTATTGCAGGCGGTATGGTACTTCTTTTTTTAGACAAATTGTGCAAAGATTAAATTATAAAAAGTAGAAATAGCAATTTATTTTGCTATTTCTACTTTTTTCTAAAATTTTATCATTCAAATAAGATAAAATACATTAAACTTATTAATGTATTAAAAATAAAAGTAATAATTAAATAACATAAAATTGATTGATTTTGTTTAGTATTACTTATAAAATTCTACTAAAATAGTAGAAAGGAAAACAAAAGAAAATGAGAAAAGAAAAAGGAATAACATTAGTAGCATTAGTAGTGACAATAATAGTATTAATAATTTTAGTAGGAATAAGCATAAATTTAGTTTTAGGAGATAATGGAATAATAACAATAGCTAAAAGGGCAAAAGAAAATATAGAACTTGCAAAAATCGAAGAAGAAACTGAATTAAATGAATTATATACTCAATTAGATACAGAAGGTTCAAGTTTAGGAAACTTACCATATGATTCAATAGCAAAACTAACAGAATTTAAAACAGCAATAGCAAATGCAATAGATGAATCAGGTGGTATAAAGCCAGATATAACAGCTGAAACAGCAGTATTTGCAGATAATATTAAAGGAATAGTAAAGGAAGTAACAAAGAATGCAACAGCAACAGCAGAAGATATAGCAGAGGGAAAAACGGCATATGTAAATGGAAATTTAATTACTGGAATATTAAATTCTAGCAATACTAATTATTATGAAATTGGATGTGGACAGTTTATAGCAATGGTAGAAAATGGTAGTTTGATTTTGTCGACAGAAAGCGTATATGAACGATACAATAATAGTAATTGTTGGTGGTATTTGGGAAAAATTATGAAATCTTATACTAATGAAAATTATAAACATCCTATAGCACTTGTTGATTGCCATGGCTATGTAGTTACAAGCGGTTCTATTTATTCAGGGTTATATCAGGATGTTACTGTCACTCCTTTTTCACTAAAAGCAGGAGAAACACTTAGTTATACAGGGACTATTCAGTATTATTTAGCATTTGAAGGATTATAATACCTACACTAATTGTTGAGATATCATAACTTTTTATTTCGAATAATAGAAAAACTTCATAAAAGATCCATAAAAACTCCATAAATGCTATATTTTAAATATAAAACATTATATAATACAAAATTTCAAAAATCAATTGCATTTTTTAAATACATATGTTACAATAAATAACGTTAAAGAAAAAGAGAAAAAATAAACCAAAGGAGAGAATGAAATGGAAGTTTTAAAATACATAGTATTAGGAATATATTTAGTTATATGTGTTGCATTAATAATAGTTGCTACAATGCAAACAAAAGATAGCCAAGGAGCTTCAGGAGCAATTACAGGTTCTTCAACAAATAATTTTTATGAGAAAAATAAAGGAAGAACAAAAGAGGGAAAAATAAAAAGACTAACAATAATATTAGGTGTTTTATTTTTAGTATTTACAATAATACTTGGAATTTTGTATGTAATTTAATTTTTTAGAAAAACTAAAGTGTAGTAACAAAAATGTAACTACACTTTTTTTAAAGGACATTTGGGGACGGGTCACTTTTGTCCTTTGAAAATTAGTGTTACTATAATAAAAATATAGAAATTTTAAAAAAATGCTCGTTCAAGCTAAGTAGCGTAGAAATTATAATCGAAATTTGTGGCA
>CAKPAW010000015.1 GCA_934133165.1 uncultured Clostridia bacterium | reverse complement strand
AGGGACTTAAGTCCCTGCAAGAAACAAGTCCCTTAGAGGGCAAATCAAAACTACCCGTTGAACGGGTAGTTTTTTTTCAAGCTAAAAATATTATAAAAAAATTCATAAAATTGTTTCTTTTTTTTGGTGCTTATGATAGAATGTTAAACAAGATAGAAATTATAAGGAGGACTATGTATATGCCAAATTTGAAATACAAGCGTGTTCTTCTAAAGTTAAGCGGAGAGGCAATTGGTGGGAAAGAAGGCAGAGGAGTAGATGCAGAAACTTTAGGAAAAATATGTGATGAAATTAAAAAAATGGTAGATTTAGGTGTAGAAGTAGCAATTGTAGTTGGTGGAGGTAATTTTTGGAGAGGAAGATATGGACATCAAATGGAAAGAACAACATCAGACTATATGGGAATGCTTGCAACTACTATGAATGGTTTAGCTTTACAAGACTCATTAGAAGCAAGAGGTTTAGCTACAAGACTTCAAACGGCTATTGAAATGAGACAAATTGCAGAACCATATATTAGAAGAAAGGCAACAAAACATTTAGAAAAAGGAAGAGTTGTTATATTTGCTTGTGGAACAGGAAATCCATTTTTTACAACAGATACAGCAGCAGCACTTCGTTCAGCAGAGATAGAAGCAGAAGTTATACTTCTTGCGAAAACTATAGATGGAGTATATTCTGCAGATCCAAAAGAAGATAAAAATGCTACAAAGTATGATGAAATAACATATTTGGATATATTAAATCAAGATTTAAAAGTTATGGATTCAACAGCAACATCACTTTGCAGAGATAACCAAATACCTTTAATAGTATTTGGAATAAGTGAACCAGAAAATATGGTAAAAATAATAAAAGGTGAAAAAATAGGAACATATATCAAATAGAGGAGAAAAATGATAATATTAGTATTAATAAATATAATTTTTATTGTATGTGTATATTTAAAATATTATAAATTTCCTAAAGATATAGATGTAGATAATATAGAAAATGAAGAGTCAATAGTAATTGGATATGTTAATGACTTAAATTTTAACAATAATTTTGATTTGATCTTAGCAGAAATAATAGAATTAAATGTAAAAGGTTATATAAAAATTAGTTATAACAAAGATAGTATACAAAAATATGATTATATAATAAGCCAAAATGTTGATATGGCATCAGCTAAATTATCAAAATATGAATTAATGACATTAAACTTTTTGTTTTCTAATAAGCTAGAGCTTACAAAACAAGAATTGGAAGAAAAATTAAATAATATATATCGTTTATATAATATACAATTTAATGAAGTAGAAAAAATATTAAATAAGAAAATTATAGAAGAAAATATTATAGATGAAAAGAAACAAAAGAAACTAACTAAAATAACAAAATGGTGTATAAAAATATCAATTTTGTTAGTTTTAATAATAAGTATATTAAATGCAATAGGAATAGTTACTTTTTCAAGGATATATATGTTACTATATATTTTCGAAAAAATAGTCTTATGTATGTTGATTTTAAGAGCAAACGCATATACAGATAAAGGAAAAATCTTAAAATACAACATTGAAAAATATAAGATGCAACTTCAAGAAAAAGAATTCTTAACTGAAAAAAATACAATGCAAGATATAGTATTAAATAAGGAGTTTGCAGATTCTATTGCATTACATATAAATACACAAGCAAAAGAAACTTTTATAGATAATAAAATATCTAAAGATACAAATAAAATTTATAAAAAAACAATTATTATAGTTTTAGCAATTATTATATCTTTCTTTTTAGCAATACTAATAATTAGCAGGATAGTGATGGCATTACCAAAAGGAGTTATAATATGGATATATATAATTATGGCAATATCTGCTGCTTGTGTGGCTGATATAACATTAGCATATAAAAAAAATAAAAGATAAAAAGGAGAATTTTAAAATGGATTATACAAATATTGAAGAAAGAATGAAAAAAACAATAAGTGTTTATGAGGAAAATTTATCAGAAATAAGAGCAGGTAGAGCAAATCCTGCAATATTAAACAAATTAACAGTAGAATATTATGGAACAGCTACTCCAATTAATCAAGTTGCAGGAATTTCAGTTCCAGAAGCAAGATTAATAGTAATTCAACCATGGGATGGAAGTGTATTAAAAGAAATAGAAAGAGCAATTTTAGCATCAGATATAGGAATAACACCAAACAATGATGGAAAAGTAATAAGATTAAACTTCCCAGAATTAAACGAAGAAAGAAGAAAAGAATTAGTAAAAGACATAAAGAAAATGGGAGAAGAAGCTAAAGTAGCAGTTAGACAAGTAAGAAGAGATGGATTAGATGAATTCAAAAAACAACAAAAAGATTCATTAATTACAGAAGATGATTTAAAACAAGCAGAAGATCAAGTTCAAAAATTAACAGACAAATATGTAGAAGAAATAGATAAATTAACAGAAGCAAAAGAAAAAGAAGTAATGACATTATAGAATAATAGAATCTAAAACAAGATAGGAGACTAAGATGGAAAAAGAAAATATGCCGAAACATATTGCAATTATAATGGATGGAAACAGAAGATGGGCAAGACAAAAAGGATTAGATCCAAAATTAGGACATAAAGAAGGTGCAAAAACACTAGAAAAAATAGTACGATATGCCAATAAAATAGGGTTAGGTTATATTACTGTATATGCTTTTTCAACTGAAAATTGGAAAAGAACAGAGGATGAAGTAGGAGCACTTATGTTATTACTTCAAAATTACTTGGATGATTATAGCAAACGAGCAGATACAGAAAATATAAAAGTAAAAGTATTAGGTGATATTTCAGCTTTACCAGAAGGAATGCAAAAAAGTATTAATAAATGTATGGAAAGAACTAAGAATAATACAGGGGTAACATTTAATATAGCTTTAAACTATGGTGGAAGAGATGAAATTGTAAAAGCAGTAAAGAAGATTTCAAAACAAGTAAAAGAAGGCAAGAAAAATATAGAAGATATTAATGAGCAATTAATATCAGATAATTTATATACAGCAGGTGAGCCAGATCCAGATTTGTTAATTAGAACAAGTGGAGAATTAAGAACAAGTAATTTTTTACCATGGCAAATTGTATATTCAGAATTTGTATTTATAGAAAAAAATTGGCCAGACTTTGATGAAAAAGATTTAGACGAAGCAATAGAGATTTATCAAAAGAGAAATAGAAAATTTGGAGCACAATAGAAAGGGTTTTATATGGATTTAAAAAGAATATCATCAGCATTAATTGGTTTCCCATTAGTGGCAATAATATTAATTTTTGGAAATAAATATTTAGTAGATATATGCATAAGTATAATTGCAATTATGTCTTTGCATGAATACTTTCATAGTTTCAAAGAACAAAACGAAAATAAAGATTTAAGATGGATGGCGTATATATGCGCATTGTCAATTGCTTGCATACATATCATACCATCAGAATATGTGCTAAAGGTAATAGCAGCACTTATTCCAATCTCAATTTTAGTATTATTTGCACAAGTAATTGCAAGTAATATGAAATATAATATAAAGGATATTGCAATTACATGTTTTGGAATTTGCTATATTGTAGTATTTTTAATGTATATTCCAGTAATTCGTGAAATGCCAAATGGAAGAATCCTAATTTGGTATGTATTTTTTGCAGCTTGGGGTACAGATATTTTTGCATATTTAATAGGAAGAAAATTTGGAAAACATAAATTTACTAAAATAAGTCCTAATAAAAGTATAGAAGGATGTATAGCAGGAACAGTTGGAGCTACATTGATAATGCTTATATACACATACATATGTAACACATATCTTGGAATGAATTTCAATTATTTATATATAATACTAATAGGAATAGTGTTAAGTTTAGTGGGGCAAATAGGAGATCTTTCAGCATCTAGCATAAAAAGATATACTGGAATAAAGGATTTTAGTAATTTAATTCCAGGACATGGTGGAATGTTAGATCGTATAGATAGTGTTATATTTATTGCACCATTTGCGTATTTCTTACTAATGTTATTGTAAAAGGAGATTTATAGAATTGATTAGCTTTATAATAAATGCTTTAAAAATAATATTTGTTTTAGGTTTTCTAATATTAATTCATGAAGCAGGACACTTTTTTGTTGCAAGACTATGCAAAGTAACTGTAAATGAATTTTCTATAGGATTTGGTCCAGTTATTTGGAAGAAACAAGGTAAAAAAACTAAATATACATTAAGATTAATTCCTTTAGGTGGATTTGTTAATTTAGAAGGCGAAGAAGAACGTTCAGACAAAGAGGGTTCTTTTAGTACTGCAAGTATTCCAAAAAGAATGGCTATTATATTAGCAGGTGGAGTAGTAAATATTATTTTTGCATTAATTGTATATTTTTCATTAATGGTTTGTGCTGGAGACAATACTTCTTTAGTAATAGATTCAACAATTCCAGAGTATGCTGCATCAAGTGTTGATATTTTGGAAGGCGATAAAATAGTAAAAATAGACAACAAAACAATGCATACTAAAAATGATGTAGATAAAGCACTAAAAAAGTCTCAAGGAAATAAAATGTATATAGTAATTCAAAGAAATGGAGAAAATAAAGAAATTTGTTTAGAACCAACTAAAAAAGATTACTATAGTACAGGAATATATTTAAAATCTACAACTTCAGGAGAATCTACAAAAATAATTACTATTGGTGCATCTAGCAGTGCAGAAAAGACTGGAATAAAGCCAAATGATGAAATATTAAAAATAAATGATAACGAAGTTAAAAATCAAATAGAAATTATAAATATAATGAATGAAGAAAAACAAGAAGAAGTAAAAATAACTATAAAAAGAGGAAATGAAGAATTAGAATTTGTAGTAAAACCAGAGGTATCATACGAATATTACTTAGGAGTTTATTTTAAAAAAGCAGAAAATAATATTCAAAATAATTTATATTATGCATTTTTTGAAACAGGAGATTTTACATTTTCTATATTTGATAATTTAAAAATGTTATTTACAGGAAAAGCAAGAGTAGATCAATTTATGGGTCCTGTTGGTATATCAGAAGTAGTTGCTAAAACAAATAAAGTAAAAGATTTTGTAAATATAATGGCACTTATTTCTTTATCACTTGGAATTACTAACTTATTGCCAATTCCAGCTTTAGACGGAGGAAAATTCGCACTATTAGTAATAGAATTAATCAGAGGAAAAAAGCTTAGTGAAAAAACTGAGATAAATATACAATTAATAGGTTTTGCTTTCTTAATTGCACTATCAATATATGTTACTTATAACGATATATTAAGAATATTATAAAGACTATTAAGGAGAGAAAAATATGGAAGAAAATAATGAAGAGTTGAACAACAAAATAAATGAATTGCATACTGCATTTGAAAAATCACAGACAGACTTAATGGAAAAACTTGAAAAATATATAGAAGACGATAAATATGAGAAAGAATTTGAAACATTAAGACAGCTATGCAAAAAAATTATGGATTTATATCAGCTAAATAAAAAAGAAATTGAAAAAATATCTCTTAAACAAAAAGAAAATGATACAATAGTAGAAGAAAAATTAACAGATTTTTTAAATAATGAACAATTTGTAAAAAATATAATAAATGACAATTCAAAAACAACGAAATTAGAAGCAAGAGTTGATAATTTAGAAAAAGAGGTAATTGAAGATAGAAAAACAAATCGTCTTGAATTAGGAAAAACAAATAAAAAGTGTGACAAAGAAATAAAAGATTTAATAGAACAATTTAATGAAGCTATGCAACAAATGAAAGATTCATTAGAAGAAGAAAATAGAGAGCAAACAGAAAAAATAAATGAGCAACAACAAAATGAAACAAAACAATTTGAAAACTTAATGAGTCAAATGAATGATGCTTTTGTAAAAATACAGGAAGAAATAGATGAACATAAAGAAACAATAGTAAAAATAGAACAAGACTTGCAATTAAAACAAGCTAAAATTTTAGAAGAAAATAAGGAAGAAGTATCTAAAGAAATTAAAAAACTTCAAGATGACTATGAAGAAGAAAACAAAAAGATAGTTAATTGGGAAAATAATTTTAAAAGTAAACAAGATGAAAAAATTAATTTGTTTAAAAAAGAAATAAAGAAAAAACAAGATGAATATCAAAAGTCATTAAAAAAGATAGTAGAAGACAATCAAAATGAAACAAATAGTAAAATAGAAGAGTTAACAAAAAATACTGAAGAATTTAAAGTATCACAAGAAGAAAAGAAAAAAGCATTCGAAGAGACAGCAAATAAAACAATAGAAGACTTTAAAACATTACAAGAAGAAAAACAAAAAGCATTTGAAGAAACAGCAAATAAAACAATAGAAGACTTTAAAACATTACAAGAAGAAAAACAGAATACATTTGAAGAAACAGCAAATAAAACAATAGAAGACTTTAAAACATCACAAGAAGAAAAACAAAAAGCATTTGAAGAAACAGCAAATAAAACAATAGAAGAATTTAAAACATCACAAGAAGAAAAACAAAAAGCATTCGAAGAAACAGCAAATAAAACAATAGAAGACTTTAAAACATTACAAGAAGAAAAACAAAAAGCATTCGAAGAGACAGCAAATAAAACAATAGAAGAATTTAAAACATCACAAGAAGAAAAACAAAATATATTTGAAGAGAGCATAAAAAAAGAGGAAGAAGATTATATAAATACTTTAAAACAACTGGTAGAAGATACTACGAGTCATGTTGATATAAAAGTAGATAAGTTAGAAGAAGAATTAAAACAAAATAAGAGTGAATATAAGAATAAATTAGAAGAACAAAAATATTATTATAACTCAGTAAATGAAGAATTAGTTAAACAAATAAATATATTAGAAGATAATATTGCTGTAGTAAATCAAAAAGTAGAAAAAGAATTTCAAGAAACTATGACAAAGCATAAAGAAGAAAATGAACAAACTATAGAAGTATTCAAACAACAAACAAATAAGGAAATTAATATAGTAAAGCAAGAGGCAAATAAAAATATAAAATTGTTTACACAAGAGTCAAGCAAAAATATGGAAGGTTTGAAACAAGAAATAGGCGAAAGTGTAAAAAAATATGAACAAGAATTAAATTTAATAAAACAAGAACAAATAAAAAATATAGAAAACTATAAAAAAGAGTCAAGTAAAGAACTAGAATTAGTTAAACAACAATCAAGTAAAGATATAGAATTAATTAAACAACAATCAAATAAAAATATTGAGACAACAAATAAAATATTAACTAATTTAAAAATGCAAATAGATAAAAAAATGCAACAATTACAAAATCAAAATATAAAATTAAAAGAAACAATGCAAGTTAATTTAATAAAAATGCAAGAAGAAAGCCAAAAGCAAGAAGAAATAATTCAAGAATTGGTACTAGAAAATAGAAAATTAAAAGACATGCTAGAAAGTATGAATTCTGAAAATCAATTTACAACAGCTATGCTTGAAGCACAAATGGACAAGTTATTAGAGAAAAAATTACAAGCTTTAAAGAAAGTACAGCAACCAAATGTAGTAAAACCTACAAAAACTAAAGAAATAGAAGTAAAGGTACAACCTGCTATAAATACAAAGACAGCAACTACTCAAAAGCAAGTTGAACAGCCAAGGAAAACAGAAAAAGTAGTAAAGAAAGAAGTTATACAAAAACAAATAAAAAATGAAATAGACCCAATGCTAGTTAAAAGAAAGAAAGGGACAACACAATTATTAGGTCTTTTTAACACAGAAGATGACGTATATTAAAAACTTAGGGGGCTTAATTTATAAAAATGGATGGGGCATTAAAAACATTAAAAGAAGTATTTAAAGACTTTTATTCAAATAATAAAGATTTACTTAGTTCTACTGTAAAAAGTGTAAAATTGTTTAAAAAAACAAACACACTTGAGGTAGAACTTAAAGTAAATGCTCAAATAAAAATAAAGGATGTATATAATTTTGAAAAATACTTAGAAACACGCTTTGGTATAAAAGAAGCGTGTATTAAGCTTGTTTATGAAGAAAAGAGTGAAAAAGAAAATGAGGGTGTTTGCGAGACAAATACCCAAAAAGAAAATATTTCAGAAGAATGGTTAGATATAATAGAGTATATGGCTATAAGACATCCTATGACAAAAGCAATTTTAAATAATAGCAATATAACAATTGATCAAAATCAAGCGAATGTAATGCTTTCAATGAAAGGAAAAGAATTTTTAATTGCAAAAAAAATAGATGAAACATTATCAAATTTGTTATTTAATATTTATGGTAAAAAACTAAAAGTAAATTTTATAGAAAATATATCAGAAGAACAAATAAGAATGCAGCAAGAATATGCAAAAAAACAAGAAGAAGAGCTTATAAAACATATGCAAGAAGAAATAAAACATGTAGAAGAAAATAGTCAAGAGCAAAATAAACCATTAAAAGAAAATGTAGAACATACAGAAATAGCAGGAGAGGAATTCTTTGGAGGAGATGTACCAGTTCCAGATGAAGCATATCTTTCAGAATTAGAAGAAATGGAAGAAGAAAACAATATAATACTAGGAACTGCCTCAAAAGCAAAAGAAAGCAAAATAAAAATAAAAGATATAGAAGCAAGTAATAAAAGAATAACAATAGAGGGAAGAGTTGTAGAATGTACAGCAAGAGAAACTAAAACAGGTAAAGGAATGCTTATATATGACATATATGATGGAACAGGAATAATTACTTGTAAGTCATTTACTAAAAATATTGAAGAAGGAAACGAAGTAGCAAATAAAATAAAGAATGCAAGTGGAATAAAAACAATAGGAAAAGCAGGACTAGATTCATTTGCAGGTGATGTTACAATTATGGCAAATACAATATTAGAAGTAAATGGAGAAGATTTTCCAAAACTTCCTACAGATGATGAAGATTCACCATTAATTTTAGGAATGCACCCAGAAATAAAAGAACCATTAGTAAAAATACAAGATTTAGGTGTAGAATCTGGAAATGTAGCTATAGATGGCGAAGTTATATCTATGGAAGACAGAGAACTAAAAGGTGGAAAAATACTTTTAAGTATTGCTGTATATGACGGAACAAGCACTATTACATGTAAGGCATTTCTAACAAAAGAAAATAGCAAAAAAATAATGAGCAAAATAAAAGAAGCAAAAGGAATAAGACTTGCTGGAAAAGCAGGAATGGATACTTTTGCAAACGAACTAACAGTAATGGCAAACACTATTATAAAATCAAATGGAATAAAAAGAGAAACAAGAATGGACAACTCCCAAGTAAAAAGAGTTGAACTTCATATGCATACTCAAATGAGTCAAATGGATGCAGTAACTCCTGTTACAGATCTTATAAAAAGAGCAATGAAGTGGGGCATGAAATCAATTGCAATTACTGACCACGGAGTTGTACAAGCTTTTCCAGATGCGCACAAAATGTTAGGCTATGACAATCCGGATATGAAAGTTATATATGGTGTAGAAGCATATTTAGTACCAGATAAATCAAATGTAGTATCATTTTCTAAAAATCAAAATATAGAAGAATCTACATTCTGTGTGTTAGATTTAGAGACAACTGGACTTTCATTTAGAACAGAGAAAATCACAGAAATAGGAATTATGAAAGTTAAAAACGGAGAGGTAATAGATAGTTTTTCAACATTTGTAAATCCTGAAAAGCCAATACCACCAAAGGTTGTAGAAGTAACAAATATTACAGATGATATGGTAAAAGATGCTCCAACAATAAATGAAATATTCCCTAAAATGTTAGAATTTATTGGAGAAGATAGTATATTAGTTGCACACAATGCAGACTTTGATATAGGTTTCTTAAAATATAATGCAAAACAATTAGGTTATACATTAGAAAATACATATTTAGATACATTAAGACTTGCAAAACTATTATTCCCAGAATTCAAAAGATACAAATTAGGAATGATAGCAGACAAATTAGGTATAGTTGTAGAAGTAGCACATAGAGCATTAGACGATGTAGATACAACTGTAAAAGTATTAAATGTAATGTTTGATATGCTTAAAGAAAAAGAAATATATACATTAGATGATATAGATAGAAAATTTGAGGTAGACTTTAAAAAATTACCAAGTTACCATGCAATTATTTTAGCAAAAGACTATGTAGGTCTAAAGAACTTATATAAATTAGTATCAATATCACATTTGCACTATTTCTATAAAAAACCACGTATATTAAAATCAATTTATAAAAAATATTCTGAAGGTTTAATATTAGGAAGTGCCTGTGAAGCAGGCGAATTGTATAGAGCAATTGTAGAAGGAAAAGACGAAGAAGAAATAGAAGAAATTGCAAAAGATTATGATTACTTAGAAATTCAACCTACAGGAAACAATATGTACATGGTAAGAAATGGCACACTTCCAGATGCAAAAGCAGTAGAAGATATAAATAGAAAAATTGTAAATCTAGGAGAAAAACTAGGAAAGCTTGTAGTTGCAACTTGTGACGTTCACTTTATAGACCCACAAGATGAAATATATAGAAGAATATTAATGGCTGGCCAAGGCTATGAAGATGCAGATGAACAAGCACCACTATATTTAAGAACAACAGAAGAAATGCTTAAAGAATTTGAATATTTAGGACCAGACAAAGCATATGAGGTTGTTGTTACAAACACAAATAAAGTAGCAGATATGTGCGAAAGAATAAGTCCAATATCACCAGAAAAATGTCCACCACACATTGAAGGTTGTGAGCAAACTATAAAAGATATTGCATTTAGCAAAGCACATGAATTATATGGAGATCCACTTCCAGATATAGTACAAGAAAGACTTGATAAAGAATTAAATTCTATTATAAAAAATGGATTCTCCGTTATGTACATAATTGCACAAAAGCTAGTATGGAAATCAAACGAAGATGGATATATAGTAGGTTCCAGAGGATCTGTTGGTTCATCATTTGTGGCCAACATGACAGGTATAACAGAAGTAAATTCACTTCCGCCACATTATAGATGTCCAAATTGTAAATATTCAGATTTTACAGATTATGGCTATCAATGTGGATTTGACTTACCAGATAAAGACTGTCCAAAATGTGGAACAAAAATGGTTAAAGACGGAATAGATATACCATTCGAAACTTTCTTAGGATTCAATGGAGATAAAGAGCCTGATATAGACTTAAACTTCTCTGGAGAATATCAAGCAAAAGCACATAGATATACAGAAGTAATATTTGGAAAAGGAACTACATTTAAGGCAGGAACAGTTGGTACAGTAGCAGATAAGACAGCATATGGATATGTTAAAAAATATTACGAAGAAAGAGGTATTCCAGTATCAAATGCAGAAGTTATAAGAGTCTCTGCAGGATGTACAGGAATAAAAAGAACAACAGGACAACACCCAGGAGGAATTATAGTTGTACCAAAAGGTAGAGAAATATATGAATTTACGCCAGTACAACATCCAGCAGATGATCCTAATTCAGACATTATAACAACACACTTTGACTACCACTCAATAGATCAAAACTTGTTAAAACTAGATATACTAGGACACGATGATCCAACAGTAATACGTATGCTTTATGATTTAACAGGAATAGATCCAACAAAAGTACCATTAGATGATAAAGAAACAATGAGTATATTCAGTTCTACAGATGCATTAGGAGTAACGCCAGAGCAAATAAATAGTAAAGTAGGAAGCTATGGAATACCAGAGTTTGGAACAAAATTCGTAAGAGGAATGCTTGTAGACACTAAACCAAAAACATTTGACGAATTAATTCGTATATCAGGTCTATCACATGGTACAGATGTGTGGCTTGGAAATGCACAAACATTAATAGATGAAGGAACAACAACACTTCAAGACTCAATCTGTTGCCGTGACGATATTATGATTTACTTAATAAAGAAAGGTGTACCACCAAACCATGCATTTAAAATAATGGAAACAGTACGTAAAGGAAAAGCATTAAAAGATCCAGCAAAATGGGCAGAATATAAAGAATTAATGAAAGAACATGATGTACCAGATTGGTATATAAAATCATGTGAAAAAATAAAATACATGTTTCCAAAAGCCCATGCAGCAGCATATGTAACAAACGCATTTAGAATAGCATGGTTTAAAGTACATCAGCCAAAAGCATATTATACAGCATATTTTACAATTCGTGCAGACGAATTTGATAGTGAAATAATGTGTTATGGAAAAGATAGAGTAAAAAACAAAATGAAAGAAATAGATTTAGCAGGAAATAGTGCAACAACAAAAGACAAAAATATGTATGCTATTTTGGAATTAGTACTAGAAATGTATGAAAGAGGAATAAAATTCCTACCAATAGATTTATACAAATCTCATAGTACAAAATTTAGAATAGAAGAAGACGGAATACGTCCACCACTAAACAGCGTTCCAGGACTTGGAACAGTTGCGGCGCAAGGAATAGAAGATGCAAAAAAAGACGGAAAATTCATGTCAATAGATGATATGAAAATTCGTTCAAAAATAGGAAATTCAGTAGTAGACTTACTTAAAAAAATGGGTTGCCTAGAGGGAATGAGCCAAAGCAACCAAATGAGTCTATTTGGATAATAAAACTACCCCAAAAGTACCAGGTATTTTTGGGGTAAAATAAAAAATAAACGGAGCAAAAAATGAAAGAATATTTAAAGAACAAAGATTATACAATGCAATATATAGATAACTTTTTTAGAACATTTGCAAATAGTATATATGCAGTATTTACACCAGTAATACTATACAAATCAGGTGTAAATGTAACAATGATAATATTTATATATATGATACAATTTCTAATAATGGGGATTTTTACTCCATTGTCAGGAACTTGCTTAAAGAAAATTGGAGCAGCAAATACAAAATTATTAAGTTACATATTAAAAACATTAAGTATGATATTAGTTTTAACAGTTGACACAAATATATATTATTATTTAGCCATAGCAATTGTGTATGGAATCAGTGGAGCAATAAATAATCCACTAAATACTTATATACCAAGTAAATTAGTAGAAGAGAATTTTAGAGGAAGATTTAACTCATTTATGTATATTTTAAGGTGTTTTTCTAGTATAATAGGATACATTTTTGTTGGAGTATTTTTAACTAGAAATAATAACTTAGCAATAGCTTTATCTGTATTCTTTTCATATCTTATAGCATATATTGGGTTAGCCCAAATAGACAAAAATAAGCTTAAGTATGAAATGAAAGAACCAATTAGAGAAAGTTATAAATATTTGATAAAAAGACATGAAAATACAAGGTTAAAACTAGTGAGTGGACTACGATCATGTATAATAATAGAGAGATTAATAGCAGTGCCTTTATATTTATACATTACATTAATGGACCTAAAAACATTTACTTCACTTTATATAATATC
>CAKPAW010000014.1 GCA_934133165.1 uncultured Clostridia bacterium | reverse complement strand
AAACAAGTAGTTTTACCTGCTCCAGATGGACCTACTATAACTACTAATTCACCTTTTTCTATTGTAAAATTTGTGTTGTCTAATGCTTTAATAGTAACTTCACCCATTTTATATTCTTTCTTTACATTTCTAAACTCTATATATGACATTTTTATTTTCCTCTCTCAGGACATTTGGGGACGGGTCACTTTTGTCCTTTACATAATTTTTTTATTTAATTCATTTTCTATTTTTATATCATATTTTTCATATTTTTACTATATTTTTTTACAGATATTTCATATTTTATAATAAAACGCCAAAAAAAAGAACACTCTTTATAAATAGCGTGTTCTTTTTTCTCATTTTGCCTTTAACTTTCAAAAAGATTAAAAATCTCTTCTAATTCTTCATACCTATTTCTGTTTGTAAGTATATTATAAAACTTAGATATACTTGATTTATAATGTTTGTGCTCTAAATTAATTCGCACTTCTCCATCCTCATATACCTGTATTCCAATAGTTTTGTCTATGTCTTCCAATAAAAACTCATATATTTTACGGCTTATCTTACTTTTGGTAATTGCTTTTGCTTTTAGCAATTTGTAAATAAAATCTTCTTTTTCTACCCGTTTCAATTTTTCATTGTAATATAATACTATTTCATTGTGCATTTTTATCCTCCTACTAATTAGCTTAAAGAATTGTTACCTTATTACATTGCTTATTGTAACACATTTTAGACGTTCTTACAATAGCTGATTAAAATTTCATTCTAAATTCTCTTTCCTATATAATTATTTTTCTTTCCTCTTTTTACAACTATATATGTATTTTCTATAAACATAGTATCATTTACAACTGTATTTATATCTGTTATTTTTTCTCCATTTATTGATACTGCATTATTAGATACAAATTCTCTTGCTTCTCTTTTACTTGATGCTGCACCTAATGTTACTAATAAATCTAAAATATTTTGGTTTGCTTCTACTTCTTTAATATCTTCGTTTCCAAATAATTCTTCAATATCTTTTTTGCTTAAATCAGCAAATTTATTGTTAAATAAATGATCTGCTAAATTTACCGCTTTTTCGTATTCTTCTTTTCCATGTAAGAAAGTAATTATTTCTCTTGCTAATGCTTTGTGAGCTTCTCTTAATTCTGGATGTTCATTATTTTTCCTTTCATATTCTTCAATTTCTTCTTTAGAAAGGAATGTATAAATTTTTAGGTAATCAATTACCATACTATCTTCTACATTTGTAAAGAATTGATATAATTTGTAACTTGAAGTTTTCTCCTTATCAAGCCATAGTGCATTTCCTTCACTTTTTCCAAATTTCTTTCCTTGAGAATCTGTGACTAGTGGCATTGTAAACGCATATACTTCATCACCTGTAGATTTTCTAATCAAATCTATACCTGCTGTAATATTTCCCCATTGATCTGAACCTGCACATTGTAGGTCTACACCTTTATTTTCATGTAGCCATTTAAAATCTAATGCTTGTAAAATCATATATGAAAATTCTGTATATGTAATTCCACTATCTAATCTTCTTCTAATTATATCTTTATCAAGCATGTAATTTATATTGAAAAATTTTCCGTAATCTCTTAAGAAGTCTATTACATTTATATCTTTGTACCAGTCATTGTTATTTACAACTTCAAAACCAAATATTTTTTCAACTTGAGCTTTTAAACATTCAAAGTTATGTTTTACCTCTTCTTTAGATATCATTGCTCTTTCTGTAGTAGGTCGTGGATCTCCTATCATACCTGTTCCACCACCAACTAATAAAATTGGGTGATGACCTGCTTCTTTTAACCTTTTTGAAATTAAGAAACTTGATAAGTGTCCTACATGAAGGCTATCTGCTGTTGGATCTGTTCCAATATAAAATGTAAGTCCTCCTTTATTTAATTTTTCTTCTAATTCTGGACTTGATATATCTTTTATAAGTCCTCTCCATTTTAATTCTTCAACTAATGTCATTTTTATTTCCTCCTTTTAAATTTTAATACTTTTATAATGGTGATTTAATTGTTTCATAAACTGATATTTATTTAACAATAAAAAACAAAAGAGCCAAATACATCCTGTTAAAGGACGATTTGACTCGTGGTACCACCTTTATTTACTTACTTTAATAAGCCTTATTTAGCTGTTCGTAGCTACACGTTAATTACTATAAGAATTGTAATTCGTAATTTTATATGCTAATAGTTTTCACCTACCACTATCTCTCTTTAAAGTTACTATAAAATTACTACTAGGTTTCTTTTTAAAACGCAATTAAATTGATTATGTTTTTATTATACTATAAGTTTTCTTAATTTTCAAGAAAAAATTTAGTATTTCTTTAACTATATAAAAAGAGCCACAGGAAATAGAAAATACTCTAATTTCTGTGGTCTTTTTTTTGATAACTAGCCAAGAATTACTGCAATAGCCCCATCTAAACTCCGTTCTAACACTAGTTGACTAATAATTCTTGCTTTTACATCATCAAAAATGGTTGCCTCTTTGATTTCTTCTTTCAAAGTAGCCCAAACTGCCTGGTTTAATGATTTCCCATTTATCATTTTTTGGATGGCCCCGCATAAAATATAAACCTTTATATCCTTAATTATATTTTCTTTAAATTGTTTAAGCTCTTCTCCACCATCGTTTTCTGTTGTACAAGCACTTACAAGTAACTCGTTTAATTCCTGTATTGTTTTCACACTTTCCTCCTTTTGCATAAATTCGTCAAAAAGTTTTTTTGTTTTTGGAACAGCAAAAATTTCTTCTAACCGTTCCTCTGAAAACTGAATTTTTGTAGCTAATGTTATCATTTTTTCTTCCATTTTGGAATCCTCCTTAATATTGTATAAATTTGTAACTACAATATTAGTATAGCACATTATGTTACTTATTGCAAACATTTTATATTATTTTATGTAGAATCGTTGTTATTTTCCTTTTACCATATTACAAATCACATCTGCACTTTTTTCTACTCCTAGTAAATCACTATTTATACAAATATCATAATTGCTAAAGTCCTTCCAATCTTTGTCTGTGTAATGTTTGTAATGATTGGCTCTTAATTTATCTATTCTTTCTATTTCTTTTTTAGCTTTATCTTCTTCATATCCATATATTTGTGTAGCTCTCTTTATTTTATCTTCCATTCCACTGTAAACAAATACTTTTACTACATTTTTTTCGTCCTTTAATATGAAATCTGCACATCTTCCTATTATTACACATGAATCTTTTGCTGCTAATTCTTTTATTAATTCTGTTTCTTTTACAAATAACTCATCTGCATTATCTAGTCCCGTATAATATCCGTTATTTAATATTGCTGATGCATCTCTTTTTTGTTCATTATTTTCTATGTATTCTTCTGATAAACCTGTTGCTTTTGCTAGTTTTGTAATGATTTCTTTATCATAAAACTTAATTCCTAGCTTATCTGCAATTAGTCTTCCTACATATCTTCCACCTGAACCATATTCTCTAGAAATTGTTATTACTATATGGTCTTTTACCTTTTTGTCTGTACTTGTGTCATCTACTAAGGCTTCACTTTTAACCTTTCCTTTTCCTAAATGCTTCATTTCTACTATAATCAATATTCCTGATATTATAAATGCTAATCCATCTGCAAATGGTCCTGCATATAATACACCAATTAGTCCAAACATGCTTCCAAATATAACCATTGCTGGTATTAAGAATAAGATTTGTCTAGATAATGAAAGTATTGCACTTTTTGCGCTTTTTCCAATTGCTTGGAAGAATATTCCTGATGGTATTTGTACACCATTACAAATTACTAACATTAAATATGTTCTAAATGCTACACATGCAAAGTCCATATATAGTTCATTTCCACTACCAAATATTGAGATAAGTTTATCTGGTATTGTTTGGAATAATATAAATGCTATTGTACTAATTATTACGCTTAATCCTAATACATATTTTAAAGTCTTCTTAACTCTATCATATTTTCCAGCTCCATAGTTGTAACCTAATATTGGTTGTGAACCTGCTGCAATTCCTATTATTATACTATTTAATATTTGGCTTATTTTCATAACTATACCAAGTACTGTAATTGGTATATCTGCACCATATTTTGATTCTGCTCCGTATTTTCCAAGTAAATTATTTTCAAATGCTATAACTAGCACGATGCTCATTTGAGTTATAAAACTGCTTATTCCTAATGCTGATACTTTTCTTATAACTTGTGCTTGTGGTTTAAATTCTTCTTTTCCTATTTTTATAGATTTAAATTTTTTAATATAAAATATATTCATTAAAAATGTTACAATTTGGCTTATAACAGTTGCTATTGCAGCACCTTGTACTCCCATATTTAATGGAAATATAAATATAGGGTCTAATATAATATTTAATATTGCTCCTGCTACCATTGATGTCATTGCATATTTTGGGTTTCCATCTGCTCTTATTATAGAATTTAATGTTGAACCTATCATCATAAAAGGAAGTCCTAATACTATAATTCCTCCATAACTTAAAGCATTCTCTCTTAAATTATCTGTACATCCAAATAAATTTAATAATTGTGGCAAGAAAATTAAATATCCTACACATATTAATATAGAAACAATTACTGAAATTGTAATTGCATTTCCTACACCTTTTGCTGCTTCTTTTTGCTTTTTCTCTCCTAATTTTAAGCTTAAGTATGCTGCTCCTCCATCTCCAAACATTAATGCAAATGCAAGGCATACCATCGTAAGTGGGAATACTACGTTTGTTGCTCCATTTCCTAAATATCCTACTCCCCAGCCTATGAAAATTTGGTCAACTATATTATATAGCGAGTTTACTAATAGTGATATAATACATGGTATTGCAAATTTTCTAATTAGTTTTCCTATTTTTTCATAACCTAAAATGTTCTCTTCTTTTTCCATTTTTCCTTTTTCTTCTCCTTCTTCATTTATTTATATTAGTTATTTTTTGCTAAACGCAAAAAAATAACACTTTCTTCAAGTGTTGTTCGTTAATCATTGCTTTCTTTACAATGTGCGTTTCCATTCTTGCAACAATTATAATAACACATAAAAGAAAGATTGTCAAAACTTTCTAAAAATTTTTTTACTAAAAAGAAAAAGAACATCTTAAAATGTTCCTTTTCTTGAAATCTTATAGATTCCTACAATACTCCATGGAAAATAATCTAATTTTTCTCTTTCAAAGCATTGTATTTTATTCATCATTCTATATCTCCATTTTTCTGTCCAAATGCCATCTTCAAACCTCCAGAAATGATAATCTCCAATTTTTCCATTAGCCCAATTTTTAACGAATAACATTATTTTATATTCATTTTCTTTAAGCTCTTCTTTTAATGAAGATTCTTTTATCTTTAATTGTAATTTCTCACAATCCAAAAATAAAAGCTCCTTTATTTCTTCAATAGAAAAATATTCTTGATCTACAGGCTTTTTATTGCTTATTGCACCTATCCTGTATAATTCAATATTTGGAAATGTCATTCCTAATGCATGAGAATAGCAATTTGTATTATTTCTTACATTTGTTTCTTCATATCTTTTAAATAATGGATTAGAATGAACTTGTTGTGTTAGTGTAGCTATATAATCTTTCATTTTGCAGTTCCTTTCTCCTTATTAAGGATACTAACATTTTTTACCAAGTTTCTTATTACATTATAACACCTTTTGTAGTGTTTTTCAAGATTATGTATATTCAAACATATTAAAGACTTCAAAAACAATCGTTTTGAAGCCTTTAAATTTACAAAATTTTAATTTATTATTCTTACACTTGGTTTGTTATTGTATTATTAACTACATTTGTTGTATTTTCGTTAGTTGTATTTGTTTTGTTATTTGACTTTGTCTCATCATTTAGTTCTTCTAAATTTACATATTGATTCATATATTCAATTACATTATATGATGTTCCGTTAAATACCATTGTATATTCTTCTCTACCATTGTTTATTACATAATAAACATTTTCCAATGCTGTTGGTACTAATTCTTTTCCTAAGTAATTAACTATTCCGTATATTGGTTTTTTTCTTCTATTTTCATCTTCAGTTATTTTTGAAACTACAATTCCTTTTATATTTGGAATTATTAATGTACTATTAGAAGTATTGTTATTTGTTATACAACCTAATCCATCGTATTCTATTGGTAATATTATATTTCCTTTTTTATCATACATACCCCATTTTCCATTTTGTTTTACTGGTATTACATTATTGAATAACAAATATGGATTTTTAATATCACTATTTTGGAATTGTGTTGCATCTATACCTATTTCATCATATTCTAAATATATTAATATTTTTCCGTTTTTCTCTATAACGCCTTTTTTATTATTATTTGTTGCTAAATATAGATTTAAATCTTTATCTATTTGTTTTAAACTATCATATTGTGGACTTACTTTTGTATCTCCATCTGCTGTAATAATTCCTACTTTATTTTCTGGAGTTTTTACTATAAATTCTTGTGTACTTTCTATAAATTCAATATCAGTATATTTAGTTCCTACAATTTCTTTGTCTCCTAATTTATATATACCATATCTTATATCTTTACTATTAGCATTTCTATCTGTATTATCTATATTTTGTATTATCATTAGTCCATATAATAATGCTTTTTGGTTTTTAAAGTCTGTAGCTACTGCAGATGTATTATATTTTTGTGTATAGTAATTTGCTAAGTATGGCAATGTATATATTGTCATTCTATTTTGTTCTTGATTACTTGTTATTTGTATATTACAAGCTAAACTAAGACCTTTAGCTGTAATATAAAGTTTTTTATTCATTCTTATTACTGGTTTGTCTATTGTGAAATATTCATAATCCACCTGATTCACTGGCGTTTTATAAATTATATTTGAATCTTTTTCAAATGTACATACTTCATTTTCACCCTCTAGATATCCCTTTGAAGTATCCTCAGAATATTGTTTATATCCACTATTATAATATTTATATCCTATCATAGGAGCAATATCTTCTAAAGATACATACACTGTATCTCCTTCATAAACAAATAAATCATTTTTTGATGAAACTTTCTTATCATCTATATAAAATTTGAACAATTGACCTTCTAAATAATATATTGTTATAAATAAGATTATACTAATTACTAAAAGCATAACAATTATTATCGTTATAAGTTTCATTGTTTTTTTAGTTTTTCTATCTTTTTCTTCTTGATTTGTTCCTATAATTTCCATAAAATCCTCCATTATTTTCTTTTGTTTTAATCTTCGTGATAATATTTTTTGTAAAATTCTTCTGCAAATGTCCCTAAATTATCATTCTCTATTTCTATTCTAACTCTTTCCATTAATTTCGTCAAGAACCTTAAATTATGAAGTGATAATAATCGAACACCTAATATTTCATTTGCTTTTACTAAATGACGAATATATGCTCTTGTATAATTTTTACAAGTATAGCAGTCACATTCTGGATCTAATGGGGTAAAATCTCTTTCATATGTTGCATTTCTTACTACTACTTTTCCATTCCATGTCATTGCTGTTCCATTTCTTGCAATTCTTGTAGGTAAAACACAATCACACATATCTATTCCTGCTTTTGCAGCTTCTATTAAATAATCTGGTGTTCCTACTCCCATTAAATAACGTGGCTTATTTTCTGGCATAAGTGGTGCAGTATACTTAAGTATTTTCAAAAATTCTTCTTTTGGTTCTCCTACACTAATTCCACCTATAGCATAACCTGGAAAATCTAATTTTATTAAATCTTCTGCACTTTTCTTTCTTAGATCTTCATAAAAACCACCTTGGATAATTCCAAATAATCCTTGTGTATCTGTATTTTTATGAGCTTCTTTACAACGAACTGCCCATCTTGTAGTTCTTTCCATTGAATTTTTGGCATATTCATAAGTTGATGGATATGGACAGCATTCATCAAATGACATTATAATATCTGCTCCTAATGCTTCTTCTATTTCCATTACTTTTTCTGGTGTAAAGAAATGTTTACTACCATCCAAATGAGATTTAAACTCAACACCATCTTCTGAAATTGTACGTAAATCACTTAAACTAAAAACTTGGAATCCCCCACAATCTGTTAATATTGGTTTATTCCATCTCATGAAATTATGAAGTCCACCTGCTTCTTTTACTAGTTCATGACCTGGTCTTAAATATAAATGATATGTATTTGATAAAATTATTTGAGCCTTTACATCATTTTCCAACTCTTCTGGCGTTAAAGATTTGACTGTTGCTTGTGTTCCAACTGGCATAAATATTGGTGTTTGTATATCCCCATGAGGAGTATGAATTACTCCTCTTCTTGCTCCTGTCTGTTTACATTCGTGTAATAATTCATATGTTATTGCTGGTTTCATTTTTTATTTCTTCCTTTTCTTATTTTTCTTCTTTTTAGTTATTTTTTCGTTTTATATTATACTAAATATAAAATTAAAAAAGTGTGAACCTAATATTTTCTCTATTAAGTACAAACTTAAAGAAAATATTGGGCTCATTACATTTACATATAATTAGTTACATTGTTCAATAATTTATTATATAACCTTCAATTGTCTTTTCTGTTTTATTGCAACTTAAATTATAACCAACAATTGAGTTTCCCAAACCACAGGTTAATACTTGTGTCCAATGATATGCATCGTCGCCATATCTTCCCCAACCATTTCCACTAGTATCTTTCACGTCACTAGATCTTGTTCCACAACCACTACATTCATAAGATACAATTGTTAATCCTGAATCTGTCTTTCCCGTAAATCCTATTAAGTTCCAACTTCCACACCTATTTCTAGTATAACAACCAGAAGTATGGCTATGATATATAGGAGTTGTATAACATCCTCCATTTATTTTACTATTTCCTTCATGTTGGTGATATTTTTCTAAAATTGTTATTGGTCCTTTTATAGTTTCCTGTCTTCTTCCATATTTATCTGTCGTCAATGTATGTATATAATAATTTTCTTTCTTTTCTATTATTATATTAACATTACTATTTTCTATTTGATTTGTATATAAATCTTCTTCTGTCCCTAAAGTTGTCTCACTATTATTTACTATATATTTTCCTGTTGATACATTTACTCCGTTAGCTTTTACTATAGCACTTAATGTTATTGGTAAATTTAATTGCTCTGTTTTCTTTTGTATATCTATTTCTATATTATCTGGTTTTCTTTCAAATTCTCCAATTTTTCCTTCATATTCTATTTTTATATTTTGGTCTTTTTCTATTATTATCAAATATGAATATTTATTATCAACTTCAACATTTCCTATAATATCTGTCATTTTTTGCTTATTTGTTATTGTATATGGTTCTATCTTTTCTACTTCTAATGTTTCAAAGTATGTATCTATAGTACTACTACCTAATTTTTCTATATAATCTGAACCTTTTACCATATTTAATTTTTCTCTTATTGTTTCTATTAATTGTTGTTCTTTGGTATTTTTTGCTTTTTCTATTAATCCATTTTCACTTAATAATATATTAATACTTATTCCTGCCAATATTATTAAAATTATTATAGTCACTATTAATGCAATTAAAGTTATTCCTCTTTCTCTTCTTTCTACTTCTCTATTCATTTTCTTTTGTCTCCCTTATTACTTCGTTTCATATTTTTATGTTATCTTTATTTAAATTTTAACATTTAAATTTTATAAAGTCAATGAATTTTATATTACATTTTAATTGCATATGATTCATTTATGATAATTTAAATAATATAAAAAACACTAGATTATTTCTTATCATAATCTAGTGTTTTTATTGTTTTATTATTCTATTTTTATTTATTGATATATTATTGTTGTAGAATTTGTATTTATCTGTTGTCCAGGAATGCCACCAGATGTAGTTATATATATTATATCTCCATTTTTCACTTCTACATTATTTTTATTATATACATTATATTCATATCCACTCTTAGCTTGATATGTGTAAGCTGCAATGTCATTTATATATATTTTTAAAATTCCATTGTTAGATCCATTTCCCAATTCACAACATCCATAAATAGAAACTTTTCCATCTTTTTTTATTGTTATTTTGTTTTCATTGTTACTTGCTATTTCATCATTGCAATATACAACATTATTGGTTAATGTTCCAGCAGTTGAAGTACACAATTGCCATGTAGCAATTGCTTTTCCAGAACTACTCATATCTTTAGTTCCTGTTATCCTTTCACCATTAATCCATGCTGTTTTTCCATTTGCTATATCTTCTGCTGTTGCTGTAGCATTTTTTGTTACTTCTTTTACTATTCCTTTTATATTATTTGCAAACACTACTGTTTCTGCAGATATTTCTGGTTTTATTCCACCTGTTTCTTCTATCGCATTTGCTATTGCTGTTTTAAATTCCGTTAATTTTGCAACAGAATCATAAATTGTACCATCTGATGAATTTTCTCCTGTTTCTAATTGTGCATATAATTCATTTAATTCTTTTTCTTCTTCGATTTTTGCAAGTTCAGTATTCTCTCTTGCCTTTTTTGCAATTGTTATTATACCATTGTCTCCTAATACTAAATTAATACTTATTCCAGTTAAAATTATTAATACTACGATTGTTACTACTAATACTACTAGTGTTATACCTTTTTGATTTTTCATTTTCTTTTGTTTTCCCCCTTTTTTTATTATAGCATTTCCAATAAATTTTTAATTATAAGATAACATTATGTTTATAAGTTGTTACTTTATATTGTTATTTTACTAATAAATTTTTATTACGTCAATAACTTTATACTTTTTTATTTTTTAGTTAAAAACTTTATGTAAAAAAGTTATTGCTAAAGTTAATTTCAGCTATTGCATTTAGTACGATTATGAAATTATAATAAAAATATAATTTTACTAAATATAGGAGAAAATAATGAAAATTGAAAGCGGTATAACATTAGTTGCGTTAGTGGTATCAATCGTAGTATTAATAATTTTAACTGGAATAAGTATTAATTTAGTCTTAGGAGATACTGGAATAATAACAATTGCAAAAAAGGCAAGAGAGAATACTGAACTTGCAAAAATCGAAGAAGAAAAAGAATTAAATGAATTATATACACAATTAGAAACAGAAGAAAACTCATCAGATGACACAATTTATGATTCTGTTGCAAAATTAACGGAATTTAAAAGAAAAATAGCACAAGGAATTACAAATGAAGGTGTAAGCACTTCAGAAGATGCAACTGCTGAAATAATGGTAGAAAATATAGGAAAAATATTACAAGTTAGAACTGCTGACGCTACAGCCTCTGTAGGAGATATTGTAAAAGGAAAAACTGCATATGTAAATGGTAAAAAAGTTGTAGGAACTGCTATTAATGGTGTTACAATGACTAGTGGAAATCTTTCAAGCACAACCCAAATAACAGGATATAAATACATAGTTGCTATAAATCAATACAATGGTTCAGTATATGACCCTGGTCCAACAATTACTGGAGGAACTAAGCTTTATACTCTACCATTTGGAGCTACAGATCCTGTAAGAAGTGTTGCAGTATATGTAATTCAATGTACTTCAACTACATTAACACTTAAATATACTTATTTAACCAATGGAAAGTATTATGCTTTTAAATAATATAAAAAACACTAGATTATTTCTTATCATACTCTAGTGTTTTTTTCATATTTTTCAAAAGATTTATTCTATGAACATTGCATCGCCAAAACTAAAGAAACGATATTTTTCTTCTACTGCATGTTTATATGCTTTCATTATATAATCTTTTCCTGCTAATGCAGATACCAACATTATTAAAGTTGACTCTGGTAAATGGAAATTTGTAATTAAGCAATCTATACATTTGAATTTATAGCCTGGATATATAAATATACTTGTGTCGCCTTCTGTTTCTTTTACTAATCCATTTTCATCTGCTACTGATTCTAGTACTCTACAAGACGTTGTTCCTACTGCTATTATTCTTCCTCCGTTTTTCTTTGTATTATTTATTTTTTCTGCATCTTCATGTTTTATATAATAATGTTCACTATGCATGTCATGTTCTTCTATATTTTCCACTTTTACTGGTCTAAATGTTCCTATTCCAACATGAAGTGTTACATTAGCAATTTCTACACCTTTTTCTTTTATTTTTTTTAGAAGTTCTTCTGTAAAATGAAGTCCTGCTGTAGGTGCTGCTGCTGAACCTTCATATTTTGCATATACTGTTTGATATCTAGATTTGTCATCTAATTTTTCTTTTATATATGGTGGTAGTGGCATTAAACCAATTTGATCTAATATTTCATTAAATATTCCTTCATATTCAAATTTTACTTTTCTATTTCCACCTTCCATCATCTCTAATATTTCTGCTTTAAGTAATCCATTTCCAAAGATAACCTTTGTTCCTATTTTTAGTCTTCTTCCTGGATGTACCATTACTTCCCAAATATCCCCTTCTATTCTTTTTAATAATAAAAATTCAATATGTACTCCTGTTTCTTCTTTTATTCCATATAATCTTGCTGGTATTACTTTTGTGTTATTTCTAACTAAGCAATCTCCTGGTTTCAAGTAATCTAGTATATCTTTAAATATTTTATCTTCTATTGTTTTATTTTCTCTGTTTAGTACCATTAAGCGTGATGCACTTCTGTCCTTTATTGGAACTTGTGCAATTAACTCTTGTGGTAATTCATAATTAAAATCTGATACTTTCATTTTTATTTCTATCCCTTTCTAAAAATACTGATTATTCTTTTTCATTTATATTATTTGCTTATTTTTTCTAAACAAATTAACTATTTTGGTAAATAAATTATTTAGTTCTTCCATAACATTTTCTGGTTCTTTTAGTTCACTTAATTTATGAGAATATTCAAAATCTGTTGCTTTTGCTGGTTTCTTCGTAAATATTTCTTTAGGAAGTCCTATCTTTCCTGAAACAGTATTTATATTTTTATTCATATAATCTTGATACCATTCTTTAAGTCCTATTAGTTTTTTATTTTCATATCCATATTTTTCATAATCATGTAATTCTGGTCTTTCTATTCCGTATTCTTCTGTATTTCTTTCTAATGTGTGTAAAAACTCATGCATTAAAACTTCTTCTGGAAAAGTATTAATCCTAGTATCATATTTATATACATAATTTTTATCATCATCTGGAAGTCTAATATTTGAATATCCTAATCCTCTGTATTCCATAGATCCCAGTCCTATCCAATCATTTACAGGTATTGCCTTTTGTTGATTTATATCTCCGGTTCTAAAAGCTGCAAATATATGATCATACTTTCCTTCTTTTATATATGGATCTAGCACATCTTTTATGTTGTATCCTGATACATAATAGCCGTTTTCTTCATCATAAGATAATTGTGTAATTGGAGTCGTTACTTCTTCTATTTTATATGTTACTCTCATTTTATCATAACTCATTTCTTGTATAGAATTTTGAAAACGTCTCATACAAATTGAAATGTCATCTTTATCTGTTTGTGTCAAACTTAATTTAACATTTTTATTATCTATATTTACATCAACATAGTCAAACAACAAACATAAGAAATTCCATGTTTTACTTTCATTTTGAATTCCAGATTCTATTGTAAAATCTGAGAACCATGATGTTCCTATGGTAGTATCTTCATTTCCACCTAATCTAAACCCTAAATCTATTTTTTCTTTATTTTTAGAATTGAAATAAAGGGTTACTTCTGTCCAATCTGTTGTCCCTATCACATTATCTGATTTTATCAATTCATCTTTAATACATATATGTGCCCCTGCATCTGTATCTTCTTTACTTGTTTTTACATCTTGCGTTTTTATTTTACAAGTTACTTTATAAGGTGTATATGGAATTACATTTATTGTTTTATAAAACATAGCATCATTATAATTTGTATTTTCTATTTTATAACTATTTGTGTTTCCATACTTCACGTCACTATCCCTTTCAAAGTTCGAAAATCCCATATTATATTCTGCTTTTATATAGTCATTAAAGTTATATTTTTGGTATATCGTATATGCCATATATATAAGTATTACAAAAACAACAATTGAAATGATATTTTTTATTAAATTAAAACTTTTTTTCTTTTGCATTTTTTCCCCCAATAACTTTATATTTTTTATTATAACACGATAGCATATTTAAAAACAAGCTATATTGCTTGTTTTTTGTTAAATATTATGTTATACTTAAAAATATATTTTTTTGGTAACTTTATAAACTAATTAGTAGAAAGCGAGGTTAATTTAGGGATGAGTAAAAAAACATAACAAAAGGAGAAAAATTTAGTATTTTTTCTAAACCAGTTAGTTAAGCAAAAAACAAATATAATTAGATTATGGAGGACTAGCTTAATGGAAAAATTTGTAGAGTTTTATTTTCCTGGAAGAATTATTGAGGGAGAAAATGAAAGGAACGTTGTTGACTGTGATATTGATCATATAAAACAAATCCTTCCAAACTATGCTATTGCGTTTCGTTTTTTTGAAAAAGATAAAAACGGGAACAAAGTAAATGTCTCAAACCGTTATTGGATTGGTCGTGAGCTTTCGGTTGAAGATTTGAAGGTTAAATATCCTCAAATTGATGCAGAAGAGTTTTCTGGACATGGAAGAATCGTAATTACTTCAACCGGCGGATTTTATCCCGTGAAAGATGCAGAATTAATTGTATAATTACTAATTCTATAAGAGACTTCTCAAAATGAGAAGTCTCTTATATTTTATATTTATTGTTTTTCTACTTCTATTTGAAGTTTTTCACCATTTATTGATGTTTCTGTGTAATTGTTTCTTTCAGCATTGTATATAATTTCATTTGCTAAAGTATCTCTTTGAATTTGCTCTGCAAATTTCTTGATTACATTTTCTAACATTTCATTTCCAGCAACATAAAGGTTAATTCTATCTAATACTTCAAATCCACTATCTTTTCTCATGTTTTGTACTTTAGATAAAATTTCTCTTACATAACCTTCTTCTTTAAGTTCTTCAGTAATTGTAGTTTCTAATACAACACCAATTTCACCTTCACCAGCAAAAGCAAATCCTTCTTTTCCTTGCATTGTAATTAAAAGATTTTCGCTATTTAATGTTATTGTTTCTTCTCCTATTGTTATTACTTCTTCCTCACCTTTTTGAATTTTGAGTGCAAGTTCCATTTGATTTTTCTTTGCAATTTCTTGTTTAATTTGTGGTATTAATTTTCCATAAGTTCTTCCTAATACTGGTAGATTTGGTTTTATTTCAAAATTAACATATTCTGACATTTGAGCTCCAAATTCTACTTTCTTAATATTCAACTCATCTTTTACAATGTCTGCATAGTATTTTGGAAGTGTATCTACTGAAATTAACATTTCTGAAAGTGGTTGTCTATTTTTGATATTTGCACTATTTCTTGCACTTCTTCCTAGTTTTACTATTGTATAAGCTAAATCCATTTCTTTTTCCAAGTCTTTATCTATAGCACTTTCGTCTACTTCTGGCCAAGTACATAAATGAATACTTTCTGGAGCATTTTTATCTAAGTTTACTACTAAGTTTTGATAAATTTCTTCTGTAATAAATGGTACAAATGGTGCACAAACTTTTGCTAAAGTAATTAATACTTTATATAATGTCACATATGCGCCTATTTTATCGTCTGTTAGAGTCTCACTCCAATATCTTTCTCTGTTTCTACGTACATACCAGTTAGATAAGTTATCTGTAAATTCTTCTATTTCTATTGCAGCATTTGTTATATCGTATTTGTCTAATTTTTCTTCTATATCTTTTATTAATGTATTTAATTTAGAAATTATCCATTTATCCATTACATTTTCTGATTTAAAATCTGCGTATTCTAATGGGTTAAATTTATCTATTTCTGCATAAAGTACATAGAATGAGTAAACATTCCATAATGTAGATAAGAATTTTCTTTGTGTTTCTTCTACATCTTTTATAGAAAATCTTGTTGGTAGCCATGGTGCTGAAGATGTATAGAAATGCCATCTTGTAGCATCTGCTCCTACTGAATTTAATACTTCAAATGGGTCTACAACATTTCCTAAATGTTTAGACATTTTTAAACCTTTGCTATCTAAAACGTGTCCTAATACTATACAATTTTCAAATGGGTTTGTATCAAATATACATGTTGAAATTGCAAGTAATGTATAGAACCATCCTCTAGTTTGGTCAACAGCTTCTGATATAAATTGAGCTGGGAAGTTTTTATCAAATAGTTCTTTATTTTCAAATGGGTAATGTAATTGTGCAAAAGGCATAGATCCTGAATCAAACCAGCAGTCTATAACTTCTTTTTCTCTTACCATTTTTCCACCACATTCTGGACATTTTAGGTGAATTGGGTCTAAGTATGGTTTATGTAGTTCTACATTTTCTGGTACATTTATACCTTTTTCTTCTAATTCTTTTCTAGAACCTATACATTCCATATGACCACATTCACAACGCCATACTGGTAGTGGTGTTCCCCAATATCTATCTCTTGAAATACCCCAGTCTATAACATTCTCTAAGAATTTTCCAAAACGACCTGTTCTAATTGTGTCTGGCATCCAGTTAATTTTGTTATTATTTTCTAATAACTTATCTCTAACTGCTGTCATTTTTACAAACCAGCTCTCTTTTGGATAATATAGAAGTGGTGTATCACATCTCCAACAATGTGGATAGCTGTGTGTATGTTTAGCAGAGCTAAATAATTTATTTTGTCTAGCAAGCCAAATGCATACATCTTTATCACAAGCTTTAACAAATCTTCCTGCCCATGGTTCAACCTCTGGTACGAATTTTCCTTCTTTATCTACTAAGTTTACAAATGCAATACCATTTTGTTTTGAAACAAAGCTATCGTCTTCACCATAAGCTGGTGCAATATGAACTATACCTGTACCATCTGTTAATGTTACATAGTCACCATGAATTACAACAAATGCTTTTCCTTCTGGTTTTGCAAATGGCATTAATTGCTCATATTTCATTCCTAATAGTTCAGAACCTTTTACTTCTTTTACTATTTCGTATGGAATATCTTTTAAAACTGTTTCAATTAAGTCTTTAGCTAAAATGTAGATTTCTTCTGTTCCTTCTTCTTGCATTTTTCCATCTATAATTGGTCTTTTAACTTTTACATAAGCATATGTGTATGCTTTATTTACGCAAAGTGCTAAATTAGAAGGTAATGTCCATGGAGTTGTTGTCCATGCTAAGAAATAAACATTCTCCTCTCCTTCTACTTTAAATTTACATGTACATGTTAAATCTTGTACATCTTTGTAACCTTGTGCAACTTCGTGTGAAGAAAGTGCTGTTCCACATCTTGGGCAATATGGCATAACTTTATGTCCTTGATACAAAAGACCTTTATCCCACATTTGTTTTAAAGCCCACCATTCAGATTCTATATAGTCATCATGATATGTAACATATGGATTTTCCATATCTACCCAATAACCAATTTGGTTTGTCATTTTTTCCCACATAGAAACATATTTAAATACACTGTCTTTACATTCACCTATGAATTTTTCAACACCATAATCTTCAATTTGTTGTTTTCCTGAAATACCAAGTTTTTTCTCCACTTCAAGTTCAACTGGAAGACCATGAGTATCCCAACCTGCTTTACGAATTACATTGTAACCCTTCATAACTTTATACCTTGGGATAATATCTTTCATAACCCTTGTTAAAATATGACCAACGTGTGGCTTTCCATTAGCTGTTGGAGGTCCATCATAAAAAGTAAAATATCTTTTACCTTCGTTAATTGCAAAATTTTTATGGATAATATCTTTTTTATCCCATAAATCTTTTACTTCATGTTCCATTCCAACAAATCCATTTTCTTTAAGTTCAACTTTCTTGTACATCTTTCTTTTCTCCTTTCCGAACACCAGGGACGGTCCTTTTCGTTCCGTTTTCGGAACACATGGGACATTCCTTTATTTTTATTACATTAGTAATGTTTTCTTTTGGTGTTTTTATCACTTTTTTATACATTTATTTTTTAAAATTTCCTGCTACGCTTTTTATATCTTGTAATTCGAATCTGTATTTTTGTGTAACATTTGGATATTTTTCGTGATCAACTTCTGATAAAAACATTTCTTTTTGTCTTACCCATAGACTATTATCTTCGTATAGTCTTCTATATACAACCATTTCTTCTTTTGTTTCAGAATCTTTTGCAATGTCTTCTACTAAATAATAGTCTCCTTTAAAATGTTTGTATATTCCTTTTATTTTTAGTTCTTGCATATACACTTTCCTCCTCTTATTATAATTTTGCTCTTAACCCTAAG
>CAKPAW010000013.1 GCA_934133165.1 uncultured Clostridia bacterium | reverse complement strand
TACACATTCTTTTGATCTAATTCTATACACTCTTTAAATAATTCTTCTGCCTCTTCTTCTCTTCCTTGTTTTGCATACAATTTTCCTAACTCTAGTCTTGCATACACATTCTTTTGATCTAATTCTATACACTCTTTAAATAATTCTTCTGCCTCTTCTTCTCTTCCTTGTTTTGCATATAATTTTCCTAATTCTAATCTTGGATGTAGTCCTTTTTGATCTAATTCTATATACTCTTTAAATAATTTTTCTGATTCTTCTTCTCTTCCTTGTTTTGCATACAATTTTCCCAATTCTAATCTTGCATATGTATCTTTTGAATCTAATTCTATACGCTCTTTAAATAATTTTTTTGCCTCTTTTTCTTTTCCTTGTTTTGCATATAGTTTTCCTAATTCTAATCTTGGATGTAGTCCTTTTTGATCTAATTCTATACACTCTTTAAATATTTTTTCTGCCTCTTTTTCTTTTCCTTGTTTTGCATATAATTTTCCCAATTCTAATCTTGCATACACATTTTTTGAATCTAATTCTATTACTTCTTTAAATAATTCTTCTCCTTTTCCTTTCTTATGAATATTTAAATAACATTTTCCTAAAGTAAAATAAGTTCTATAATGTTTTTCTTCTAAATTTAGGGATTTTTCCAAATATTCGATTGCTTTTAACCAATTTTTATTATGATATTCTTTCATTCCTGCTGAGTAATACTTATTATTTTTTTCTTTTCTTTCAGTAAAATTATAACTTTCCATAATTCCTCCTTTAGAGATGTTTTTAATTATATCATTTTTTATGTCAAATAGCAATAAAAATAGAGTATTTCTCATAAAACTACTCTATTTTTTCCTTTGTTATTTGGTTTAAATTTAATTATTTTCTAATCTTTCCCTTTAAATACCACATATGTTCTGATACTATTTCAATATCTATTAATTTTCCTATTAAACTTTTATCTCCTTCAAAAACAACAACTTTGTTTGAATCTGTTCTACCAGTTAACATTTCTTCATTATTTTTGCTTGTTCCTTCAACAAATATTTTTTGCATTGTTCCTATATATGTTTGGTTATTTTCAGCTATTTGACTTTCTACTAGAGCTTTTAGTTTATCGAAATTTTTATGTTTTATTTCTTCTGGTATTTGGTCTTCCATTTTATCTGCTGGTGTTCCAACTCTTCTTGAATATATAAACATAAATACCTGTTCAAATTTTACTTTTCTTACAACATCTAATGTGTCTTCAAATTCTTCTGTTGTCTCTCCTGGAAATCCTACTATTATGTCTGTTGTAAACCTTACATTTGGAATTTTTTCTCTTATTTTATCTACTAAATTTAAATATTGTTCTTTAGTATATTTTCTATTCATTCTTTTTAATACTTCTGTACTTCCAGATTGAAGAGGTAAATGCACTAATTTGCAAACTTTATCGCAATCTCTTATTGCTTCTATTACGTCATCTGTAAAATCTTTTGGGTGTGGTGATACAAAGCGTATTCTATCTATTCCATCTATTTTATTTACTGCTCTTAAAAGTGTTGCAAATGAGTTAACTCCTTCATATTCTTCAAATTCTATATTCTTTTCACGTTCTACTCTTAAGTATGAATTAACATTTTGACCTAAAAGTGTCACTTCTTTATATCCTTGTTTAGCTAACTCTCTTATTTCTTCTATTATATCTCTTGGGTTTCTACTTCTTTCTCTTCCTCTTACATATGGAACTATACAATATGTACAGAAGTTATTACATCCATTCATAATTGTAACAGATGCTTTAGTCTTATCATTTCTAGAAATAGGAATTCCTTCTACAATTTCACCATCTATATCTAATATATCTCTTATTTTTCTATTTTCTTCTAATGCTTTATATAAATCTTCTGGAAATTTATGAAGTGTATGTGTTCCAAATATTATATCTACATATGGATAACTTTCTTTTAACTTTTTAATAATATGTTCTTCTTGCATCATACATCCACCAATTGCAATGATTGTACCTTTTTCTTCTTTTTGTTTTTTTACTTCTCCTACTTTTCCAAAAAGTTTTTCCTCTGCATTTTCACGAACACAACATGTATTAAATAAAACTAAGTCTGCTTCTTTCATATTATCTGTTTTTGCATAATTCATTTTTTCAAGCATCCCACATAATTTTTCAGAATCATTTTCATTTAATTGGCATCCCATTGTCATTATATAGTATTTTAAATGTTTATTTTCATTTATTTTATTTACTTTTTCTATATATTTTAGCTCTTCATCTATATTTACTGGTTTCACTTTTTTCTCCTTATTTCCTACTTTCCTACTTGCTTATTATATATTAATTTTAGTTTTTTTTCAATAGAAAAAGTCGACATTTTGTCGACTTTTATCTTAGCTTATAAAATATTGATATTGTACGAAGCGTTGTTTAATTTTTAAAAGACGTTTTTGTAGTAATCCTGCTTTTGATAATTTTGCATTGAGTTTGTTTAAATGGTAATTAACAATTACCATATCTACTTTCTTTTTTATTTTCAAACATAGATTGTTATCTTTTTCTTCAAATACAGCTACTGATGTATCACACCATATTTGAAATTCCTTAGCATTTTCGTCTATATAAATATTCAAAGCCTCAGTTATCGCTTCAACGTCTTTAATAAAATCATTCTTTCCTCTCTTTGCTTCTTCCTCATATTTTTGTAACAGTATTTCATATTTTTCTATTACTTTTTTAAATTTCCGTAATATGTTCATAATGTATTCCTCCTTTTGCTTATATCAGAAATTTTTTACTATTTTATGTAACCATAATATCTTATTTTTAGATTTTTGTCAAATTATATTATTAAAAAAATGCTACAAAAAAAGAATGGTTTATTTCCATTCTAATTTATACTTCTTATTGAAGTCCATATTTTTTCTTGAATTTATCTGCTCTACCACCAGTTGTTTCTCTTTTTAAGTTACCTGTCCAATATGGATGACATTTTGAACAAACGTCAACTTTCATATCAGCTTTTGTTGAATTTGTTTTCATTACATTTCCACAAGCACATGTTATTGTTGCTTCTGTATATTCTGGGTGTATTCCTTCTTTCATTATGTATTCACCTCTTCCTCTCTTTATTAACAAAATATCGTCATTTATAATAACATATTTTTTTTAATTTTTCAATACTTTTTTTATTTTTTAATTATTTATTTTATTTTCTATTTCTTGTTTTTGTACATATTGTGCTGATGCTTGTAATTCTTGTTCTAAAGAATTTTTGCTTACAATCTTTATTACTACATTAAATAAGCATGCTACCAATACTACAAAAAGCAACACTTTTTTCCAAATTTTAGCGACCATTTTCTTCCCTCTCAATTTGTTTTACATATTTAATTATACTATATTTTTTTATTTTGTCAACTGCTTATATTTTTTACATTTTTGGAAATACTATATAAAAAGAAAAAAATGAAGGAGTTTTATATGAAAAAATATAGTTTTTTAATATACATTATTATTGCTATTATAATTATAGCTTTAATTGTTTTTTTTATAAATAAAAATAATAACCAAAATACTGAAGATAATACTTCTAATATTCAAACTAATACTTCTACCCAAAGAACCTCAACCAATGTTAATCAAGAAATGGCTGAAAATAGAATTGCCAATATTATTGAAAATCAAAATAGAATTTTAGATAATATTTCTGACAATAATTTTTCTACAACTAATAACGAAATTTCTTCTTACTCTACTGAGCTTAAAGATAAATCTGAGGGTAGGTTAGTAAACATTGGAATAACTTGTTCTACATTAAATGGTACTGTTGTTCATCCTGGAGAAACTTTTTCTTTTAATCAAGTTGTTGGAAAACCTACGGCTGAAAAAGGATATCAAGAAGCTAGTGTAATTATAGATCATAAAACTGAAAAAGGAATTGGCGGTGGTAATTGTCAAGTAAGTAGTACTTTATATAATGCTGTACTTGAAGCAGGTAATCTTACTGTTATAGAAAGACACGAACATGGAAAAGACGTAACTTATGTTCCCGATGGTAGAGATGCAGCTGTTTCTTATGGTTCTTTAGATTTTAAATTTCGTAATGATTTAAATTATGACATTCGCATAGAAGCCTCTACTGATAATAATTCTATTAGTATAGTTCTTTTAAAAGCTTAATTTTTATTATATTTTGTACACAAACATAATAAAACTAAAAAGATGTTTATAAATTTTATATTATAAACATTTTTTTAGTTTTTTTTCATATATATGAATTAACTAATATTGGAGGTTTTATTATGAAAAAAATATTATATACAATACTATCTCTTTTTCTAGTATTTACGTTTTTGTTTGCTCCTTATAGTTTTGCCGTTTCTTCTTTTATATGGTCAGAAGACACCTTCACTACTTCTGCTACACCAGATTCTACAAATCTAAATTTAGAATCTGAAAGTTGCATTTTAATAGAGCAGACTTCAGGAAAAATCTTATATGAAAAAAATTCTCATGAACAGTTACGACCTGCTTCTGTTACCAAAGTTATGACTATTTTGCTTATTATGGAAGCTTTAGATAGTGGTAAAATTTCTTTAACTGATAATGTCCCTTGTAGTGAAAATGCAAGTAAAATGGGTGGTTCTCAAATATGGCTTGATGTACGTGAAGAATTAACTGTAGACGAAATGTTAAAAGCAATTTGCGTCGTTTCTGCAAATGATTGTACTGTTGCTATGGCTGAATTTTTAGCTGGTTCGACGGAAGCTTTTGTAGATAAAATGAATGCCCGTGCCAAAGAATTAGGAATGAATGATACATGTTTTAAGAATTGTCATGGTTTAGACGAAGATGGTCATTTAACATCTAGTTATGATATTTCTTTAATGTCTAGAGAACTATTACAAAATCATCCTTCTATTACAAAATATACTACTATTTGGATGGATTCTTTAAGAGATGGTAAATCAGCTCTTACTAATACAAATAAATTGATTAGAAATTATAAAGGTGCAACTGGATTGAAAACTGGTTCTACAGGTCTTGCTTTATATAATTTATCTGCAAGTGCAACTAGAGATAATCTTTCACTTATTGCAGTTATTATGAAAGCCCCTTCTACTAAAATTCGTTTTGAAGATGCTCAAAAACTACTAGACTATGGATTTAATAATTATTCATATGTCCAATTTGCAAAAAAAGATTCTATTTTAAAATCTATAAATGTTAGCAATGGAGTGCTATCTTCTATAGATGTAGTTTATGAAAATGATTCTGGTTGTCTACTTGAAAAAGGAAAAGATAAAAACATTGAACAAGTATTAAGCATTCCTGAATGTGTTAGTGCTCCTATTACTAAAGGTCAAAAATTAGGTGATATAACTTATTTTCTAGATGGTGAAGCTATAGCGAGTACAAATTTAATTGCAGATAAAGATGTTAAAAAAGAAAATTTAAGTAATATGTTTGAATTTTTATTTTTTTCATGGTTTAGATTATTAAGAGAATAACTATAACAATTTCTGCCATATTTATCTTCTACAGAAAGTTATCATATTATGATAATTTTCCTAGAATAGAACAAATCTGAAATTTTTCAATTTTCAGTCTTAACTCTACTTTTTTATCCTACTCAAAAAAATTGAAATTTTCAGTAAATTTGTTCGTTCGCGAAAATTTATGAAATAAATTTTCTGTGCAATGTAATTTTATATAATAGGAAAGTTGCATAACTTTCCTATTATATAAAAAAAATTTCTATACAGTGTTATTTGCATAGAAATTCTTTTCTTTTATTTATTATTCATCTTCTCCATATTTTTCATCATATTCTTGTTGAGCTTCAACAGCTTCTAAAAATGCAACTTTTGCTTCTTCTGCTGCAAGTAAAGCTAATGTTACAGATTGTTCTGCATATTCTAATTGATTATCAATGTATTTTGATAATTTTTCTTTATCATGTACTTCTTTTCTTTCTTGTATATTTTCTTTTGCTACTTTGAGATTCATTTGAGCCTTTAAAAGTTCACTTGATATTTTTCCTTTTCCTCTTTCAGATGCAATTCTGCATTGTTCTTTAGCAGCTTCTAATCCACTCTTTGCATCTTCCATTTTTGCAGACAATACATCTTTTGCTTCCATTCCAGCAATAATTGCAGTATCTGTTCCATCTTTAATTTTTGAATTTAATTTTTTCATTTTCTCATTAAATTCTTCCATTTTTTGTTTTCTTTCTTCTTTAGTCATATTAATTACCTCCTAATAATATAAATGAATAGTTATCTTTAAATAACTTCATCTTGTTTTATAATTATATATCATAAGTTTATGAACAATTTATGAACTCTTTGTGTAATTAAACTTTTTATTGAAAATACTTAATCAACACTATATTATTTGATTTATTTTACATAATGTGTTATAATAAAGTTAGTAACTTATTGTTGATTTAAAAAAGGAGATTACATTATGGAAATCAGAACTTATCAAAAAATTTGGGGCACTTTAAAGAGCAGTACAATTAACAGGGGATATTTTCCTACTCCTCACATAGGCTTTATCAATAGTTCTCATATCAAACCAAGCACTAATGCAGTAATTCGTTATGATAACAATTATGAATTGAAAAAAGCTTTATTAGCCGCACAGGATTAATATCCTGTGCGATTTCTTTTATTCATCTATATTTGTATTTTTATCTTTATGTTCCAAAGGTGTATCTTCATAATCAAATTCATATTTTATAGGTTTATTTCTTTTAGGATGAAACTTATTTGTATTTTGAACTACTACTGTCCCATTCTTTTCTTCTTTTATTTTTTCTGCAGTATATTCTTTTTCTTTTTTACATAATTGTTTATTTATAATTTCATTTGTTTTTTCTAACACATCTGGCACATAATCTAATAGTCTATCTATTGTTGAACTATGACTCACTGGCAAAAGTTTTACATTATTTTCTTGTATTACTAAAAAAGCTACTGGCATAATACTCACTCCTGCTCCACTTCCACCTCCAAATGGTAATTTATATTGAATTTGTTCATCTTTGTCTTTTCTATTATACTCATCTATTGCTTCTGTTTTAAATTCACTTCCTCCAGCTGCAAAACCAAACCCCACTTTTGAAATTGGAATTATTATATTATTTGAGGTTTCTATAGGTTCTCCTATTATAGTATTTACATCTACCATATCTCTAATACTATTCATTGCTGTAAGCATAAGCCCTTCTATTGGATGTTCGTTCATTTTCATTACTTCCTTTCCTTACAAAATTTAACATACTAAAAATAATATGTACAATTTTAATGTAAATTATACCTTCAAACTTAATGTTATATTCATTTTTATTTTGATATTTAGGGTTAACAATAAAATAACATGTATTTATATTATTTTTTTCTGTAATATGTGGCAATATAATGCTTATAACACTTGCAATTACAGCAACTAAGTAAGATGTTAATATAGCATCTATCGTGCCTATATTTACATTTAGCTTTATGTTCTTTACCTTTATTTGTATATTTTTAATTAGATTTACTATTTTTTTATTTATATTTTCTTTATTTTTTAGTTTTTGAAAATCCACCTTTGGCAAACTTTTACTAGAACTAATCTTTTTTATTTTCTTACTATTCAAGTTAATCCATAGAATAGGTATTTTATTAAAAAAATATATACCTATTTTTATTTTATAGCTATTATTTATTCTTTTTACATCTCTTTCTTTTTTATTTTCTAATATTAAATTTGTTATTTTTATTTGTATTGTAGATAATAACATAATTGTAGTAAAAGAAAGAATTATAATTATTAACCCTAAAAAAATAAAAACTAATACCATCTTTTTCTCCTTTGGTATTAGTTTTTCCATTTATTTCTTTTTTAAACTATTTATCTTTATTTTACCTTTTTACTTATAAAGCATATCAACTTTTTAAAATATTTGTTTAAAATATATTTTTTATATTGTTACATTTTTCCTAAGCTCTATTTCTTTTAGCTTTTTCTACAACTATATCTCCAAATAATTCCTCTTGAGATGTTATTACTTTACTTCTTCTAGATAATTCCAAAAGTCCTGTAAAAGCTGTTACAACTTCATTTTTATTACTTTCAGAAACTTTATATAATTTGTTAAAGATAAATTTTGGTTTCCTTAAAAGCTCTCTAAACATTTCTTTTACTTTGTTTCCAACTGTATATGTATCTGTGATAGCTATTTTTTCAATATTTTTTGCATTTTGATTTAATCGATTTTTGTTGTTTTCTACTATTTTAGTATATAATTCTATAATTGTTTCTTTTTTGTATTCTCTTTCTAATTTTTGTTTTGGTAATTCTATATTTTCTTGTAATTTAAAGTACCTTTTACTATTTTGTTCATAGAATTCTCTTATCTTTTTTGATATTTCCTTATATTTTTTATATTCAATAATTCTTTGTAATAGCTCTTCTTCTGTTAATTCTCTTTCATCTTCTACTTCTGTTGGTAATAAATTTTTAGATTTTATATAAAGAAGTGTAGATGCCATAATCAGAAACTCGCTAGTTACTTCTAAATTCATTTCTTCCATTTGGCTAATATATGCAATATATTGATCTGTTATTTCACTTAATTTTATATCATATATATCCATTTTATTTTTATCTATTAAATGGCATAATAAATCAAGTGGTCCTTCAAAATTTTCTAATTTAATTGCATATTTATTAGTCTCTAATGTTAATACATTTTGCATTTTTATCCTCATTTCTTTTTGATTAATTATTATTTTTCTGTCATTTTTTATATTTATACTTTATTTGTTTTATACTTTATTTTTCTATCTTTTGCATTGCGTTCTTTATGCTTTCTTCTCTATAGCCTTTTTTTAGTAAGTATACTTTTATTTCTGTTTCATCCATATTTGTAATTTTTTTTATTACAATATTATCTGCTGATTTTTGTTCATATTCTTCTAATTCTTCAATATTTTCTAAAACATATTCTTCTACCATAGAATTTGGTATTCCTTTTGATATTAACTTATATTTTATTTCTTTTATAGAAAGATTTTTAAGTGCCATATATTCACTAACTGCCCTTTTTATATAATTTTCGTCACTTATATATCCATTTTCTTTTAATTCTTCTATTATATCTTCTAACATATTTTCATCTATTAGTGTTTTAAATTTTGTTTTTATCTCTCTTATAGTTCTTTTTTTATATATTACATATTTTAATACTTTCGTTTTTTCTTTATCATATTCTTCTATGGTATACATATATTTCTTCCTTACTACTTTTTTCACATTCTACTACAAAAAATCAAAAATAGCAAGATAATTCTTGCTATTTTGATTTCAAATAGGTAACTTGATTTTAGTATTTATACTATTTTAATATATCAATTTACCATTATTGTTATTTTGTCAAATTTTATTCTTCATCTTCGTCTTTTTCTGTTTCTTCACCTAGGCTCTTTTCAAAAGCTTCATTGAAGTTTGCTCTTATTTTTTCTTCTATTTCTTTAGCTATTTCTGGGTTGTCTTGTAAATATTTTTTAACATTTTCTCTACCTTGTCCAATTCTTTCTCCATTGTAGCTAAACCAAGAACCACTCTTTTCTATTATGTCTAGATTAACAGCTATATCTAATATATTTCCCTCTTTTGAAATACCTTTTCCATATACTATATCAAATTCTGCCTCTCTAAATGGTGGAGCAACTTTATTTTTTACAACTTTAACTCTTGCACGATTTCCTACTACTTCTCCGTCTTGTTTAATATTTTCTACCTTTCTAATATCTAGACGAACTGATGCATAATATTTTAATGCTCTACCACCAGCTGTTGTCTCAGGGTTACCAAACATAACTCCCACTTTTTCTCTTAATTGGTTTATAAATATAATAACTGATTTCGATTTGTTTATAGCACCTGCTAACTTTCTTAATGCTTGTGACATAAGTCTTGCTTGAAGACCAATGTGTGAGTCTCCCATATCTCCATCTATTTCTGCTTTTGGTACTAGTGCTGCAACAGAGTCAATAACTATAACATCTAATGCTCCACTTCTAACTAATGCTTCTGCTATTTCTAATGCTTGCTCACCTGTATCTGGTTGAGATACTATTAAATTATCTATATCTACACCTAAATGTTTAGCATATACTGGATCTAATGCATGCTCTGCATCTATAAATGCTGCTTCTCCACCTAATTTTTGTGCTTCTGCAATCATATGTAATGCTAATGTTGTTTTTCCAGAAGATTCTGGACCATATACTTCTACTATTCTTCCTCTAGGAATTCCTCCTATTCCTAATGCTATATCTAAGCTTAATGCTCCTGTTGGTATAGCTTCTACATTCATTGCTTGGAAATCTCCTAGTTTCATTACAGAACCTTTTCCAAATTGTTTTTCTATTTGTCCTAATGCAGCTTCTAATGCTCTCATTTTCTCTGAATTTTCTTTTTCCATTGTTTTTCCTCCTATTTTCAAACGTTTGTTTGTGTTTATTATATACTAAAATATTTTTTTGTCAAGCATTTTTTGAATTTTTTTTATTTTATTTTTATATGTGCATTTGTGAGTATTTAAAACTCTATTCAACCCAAATTTAGTATTTTTTATATTCGATACCAATTTTCCAATCCATAATAACTAAAATAATTATTTCCTTTTATTTCGCCGGCTAAATTTTGATTTTTAACTATGTTAGTTCTTCCGCGATATATTCCAATAAATGGTTGTTCATCAAAAAATATATTTACTATTCTTTCATATTTTTGTTTTAATTTTTGTTCTTCTTTTATATTTTTTATTTGTGATAATATTTCATTTACCTCATCATTAGAATAATTTTGTAAATTATTTTTTCCAAAAAATGAAGTTAAATCTGGGCTATATGAATTATAAACACCTGTTAATATCATTTCATAGCTTTTATTTTCTAATATTTGTTTATATTTACTATCTGATACTTTTTGTATAGTTATTTTTATTCCTACATCTTGTAGTTGATTTTTTATATTCTCTGCAACTGCTACTCTTTTTATATTTGTACTATTAACAGTAAGTGTAAGGTTTAATCTTTTTGTCTTATAGTTTTCTGTTTTTTGCCAACGTTTATTTTTGTATTCCCATCCATTTTCTTGTAATATTTTTTTAGACTGCTCAGGATTATATCCTAAACTATTTGTATCTCTAGTATATAAATAATTTCCATAATCTAAAGGGAATTCTGCAACATAACCCTGGTTATTATATATGCTAGATAATATATTAGTTTTATCTATTGCATAATTAATTGCCTTTCTTACATTTGAATCTTCTAATACTGCATTTTGGCAATTAAATGCTAAATAATCAAATTCTCTTGCTTTTACTTGTGTATTTGCATACCCTATTGTTCCTATATATTGCTCTAAATTTTCATTTTCTGTTGTGAATATATCTACATTACCTAATTTAAAGCTATTATATAATTCACCAACTTCACTATATTGTTTTATATATATTTTTTCAATTTTTGAATCTTTATTTTTTATATTCCACCATTTCGTGTTTTTTTCAAGTACTATATATGAACTATCTATTTTAGATATTTTATACATTCCTGTTCCCTGAGGAGTTTTAGCTGATTCATAAAAATCTTCTCCTAAATAATAATTGTTTGGCATAATAGGAAATGTAAGATTATATTCAAAAAATGGTACTTCTTCACTTAAGTTAATTTTTACTGTACTTGCATCTAAAATTTCTACACTTATGACTTTTTCAACATTATATGAATATATAGATTTTCCTTCTTTTAATCTATCTATTGTAAATTGAATATCTTTAGCTATTAATGGACTTCCATCATGCCATTTTTTATTATTATCTATTTTTACAACATACGTAGTATCAGATGTTTTTGAACATTCTGTAGCTAAACACATTTCTAACTTGTAGTCTTCTGTTACATTCATTAATGGCTCAAATATAAGTTTTCCTATATTTAAAACTTCTTTATTATTTGAAATTAAAGGATTTATCGTATCGTAGTTTGAAATTCCCAGTCTTAAATCTTTAATTTCTGTTGTTTCTTCTATAATATTTTCTTCTATGTTATTTTGCTTGTCCTCTTTTTTAAAATAGATCATATAGATGGCAAAAATAACAATAACTACAACAAATATAATAAAGATATATTTAAAGAAATTTGATTTCATAATTCACCTCTTATTTTTTCTTTATCATATAAGATATTATCTTTTTTTGCAATATTTATTCAATTTTTATTTTGTTTATTTTGGAAATAATTAAGATTAAAAAATTATATATGATTTAAAAAATCTTGATTTGCATTTAGAATTTTAAAAATTCTAAATGCAAATTTAAATACTTTTTTTATTATTTTCTTGATTCTACAATAATTTTTATACCAGTTCTGTCTTCTCCTTCAACTTCAACTTCTGCAAATGCTGGTATACATACTAAATCCACTCCTGCTGGTGCTACAAAACCTCTAGCTATAGCTACCGCCTTTACTGCTTGATTTAATGCTCCTGCTCCAATTGCTTGCATTTCTGCTTTGTTTTCTTCTTTTACCAAACCTGCTATAGCTCCTGCTACTGAATTTGGGTTTGATTTTGATGAAATTTTTAAAACTTCCATTTTTTGCCTCCTATAATTTTATTTTTATTTGAATTACAGGTATAGTTATAATATAAAAATTTCAAAATGTCTAGTAGTTTTTGGTAAAAAATGGAAAAACTTTTCTTTTAATTTTGCTATTTTTCGCCATTTATTTTATATTTACTCTTTCTACTGATATAGCTCGACAATTTTCGTCATTTATTTCTATTATACATCCATTAAGAATACAATTTCCCTCTGCTAATTTATATCTTTCTGGAAGTGATGTTACAAACCTTTTTACAGACGCGTCTACATCCATTCCTATTACAGAATTTTTTGGTCCAGTCATACCTATATCTGTAATATATGCTGTTCCTTTTGCAGTTACTTCCTCATCTGCTGTTTGTACATGTGTATGTGTTCCAAATATTGCAGTAACTTTTCCATCCAAAAAATGCTTCATTGCTATCTTTTCTGCTGTTGCTTCTGCATGGAAATCTACAATTATTATATCTGCTTTTCCTTTTACTTCATTTAATATATCTTCCATTTTAGAAAATGGGTTATCTGATTGAACTCCCATATCTGTTCTTCCTATTAAATTAACTACACATATATTTTTTCCATTTTGGTTATATATGTGGTAACCTTTTCCCACAACTCCTCTAGAATAGTTCGCTGGTCTATTTATTAAATCATCATCTATAAATGTAAATATATCTTTTTTACCCCATGTATGATTTCCCATAGTAATTGCATTAATATTTAATATTTTTAAATCATTGAAAATAGCTGTTGTTATTCCCATTCCCCCTGCTGAATTTTCTGCATTTACAATTACAAAATCTATTTTGGCTTCTTGTCTTAATTTAGGTAGAATTTCTTTTAATTTTCTTACTCCACTTTCTCCTACTAAATCTCCTACTGCTAATACTCTCATTTTATCGCCTTCCTTCTTTTTACTACAAATAGCATACTATATTTTTAATGATTTGTAAACATATTTGAATATTTTAAATACAGCTTGTATATAATTGTAAAAAGATAAAATGTACATAGATAATTTATTTTTTCATTATTATGTATGTGAATTAGTCTATTTAGAAGGGAATGATTTTATGAATAGTAAGAGAGCATTTGAAATTGTAAATAATAAGGAAATTTGTGATGTTTTTTACAACAATGAACCTGTTTGGATTCAAGAATTAGATAATAATAAGGCAACTATCGGCTTTATGAACTTTAACGAAGTAGAAAACGTTAATATTGAAGATTTAAAAGAGTTGCAATAAGGATCTTTTTTGACACCAAAACCATCATAAAGGACGTTCTTCGTTGACAGCACTTTTGACATTTTATGTTTATTAGTGTATAATATTTTTTAGACTAGCTCAAGAGCTATAATAAAAAGGAGGACAATATTTATGTCAACGCAATGTAATTCTAATTTACCACGGGCAATTTCTGTTGCTGATTTTATTTTAGAAGATACTGGTCATTCTGTAGCCGAAACAGCCGAAGAATTTAGATTAGGAAAAACTACCATAGAACATGATATTAACTATTTGGGGGCTTGTGCTTTTTATGGAAATTTGCCTAACAAAAAAGAGCTACAGCAAAAGTATATTGATGTTAAAAAAACTTTAGCTAGGCTTGCTAAAGAACACAATGCTAAAAATATCACAAAATATAATATGTCCCACAAAAGAGCAACTTCAAAATAGGAGTTGCTCTTTTATTTTACTACAATTATATCATAACCTATAAATAGTCCACTTTCTACTACACCATCTATTTGTAATAACTTTTCTTCTAAATCTGCTTCTATTTTATTAAACCAAGCATGAATTATAAAATTTCCGTTATCTGTTATAAGTAGTTTATCTTCATTGTTTGACTTTCTTAATTCTACTTTTGCTACATCTAGCTTTAATAAATTTTCTTTTACTTCTTCTACTTTATCCTGTTTTACTTCTATTGGAACGGGATGTTTTTCTCCAAGTCTTTCCACAAATTTTGAATTATCTACTAATATATAATTCTCATTTGAACTTTTTATATTTAATTTTTCTTTATATAATGCCGCTCCCATTCCTTTTATAAGCCAATTGTGAGAGTCTATTTCATCTGCTCCGTCAAAGCACCAATCAGGCTTATTCTCTTCTAATGTAATAGTTTCAATATTTAATTCATTGCACAAATCCTCAATAATTTTTGAAGTAGGAATAGCCTTTATTTTTAGATTTTCTTCTTTTACTTTTTTAGCTATCTCTAGTACTGTTTGGTATGAAGTGCTTCCAGAGCCAAAACCTATTACTTCTCCATTTTTTACTCTTGTAGCCATTCTTTTAGCTAACCTTATCTTCTCTTCTTTATTACTTACATTATTTTTCCAATCAAATTCTTGCATTTTTTCCTCCTTTGCTCCATTGGGGACGTTTCCGTTTGGTTAATCTGACCCTTTTGGGTAATTATTTAATATTAATTCTAAAAGTATATATATATTATTTGCAATACCGCGTAAGTCAACCAAACGAACTACTGCGAATGCGATTAGAGTGTCCAACACACTAGTATTTTGTAAAAAAGGAAGGCTGCGACACCAAGGTATAAAAATAATATATATACTCTTATTTTGTTCTTAATGTACCAAAAGGGACAGATTAACCAAACGGAAACGTCCCTAATGGGTACCCCAAAAAACAGTTACTCTATACTTTTTAAACTTTCTATCATGTCTATTTTCTTTAATGAGAAATATGTTACTACATTTACTATTAATGTGAATACTACTGTAATTATAATAGCATATAAATAGCTAATTGGCATTATTTCTTTTCCAAATCTTATTACATTTATTTCGCATGTTTTTATTATAAACATATTTAACAAATATCCACCAAATAAACCAAGTATTATTCCTATTATTGTTAATAACACTGTTTCTCTTGTTACATAATCATACACTTCTTTATCATAAAATCCAAGTACTTTTATTGTAGCAAGTTCTCTTATTCTTTCGCTAATGTTTACATTTGATAGATTATATAATACTACAAATGCAAGTAATCCTGCTGATATTATTAAAATTACTACTACATAATTTAATGAGTTCATCATGTCTTTCATTAGACTTTCCATGTTTGAGTTTAATGCTACTGCATTTACATTTTCGTCTTTTAATAATTCTTTTGCCATTTCTTTTTCTTGTTCTTCATCTTTTACACTATTTTGAATATATAGTACATTTGTCTTATATTCTCCATATGTCTCTTCATATATATCTTTGGGCATATATACATAATGATAAATGTAGTTTTCTACAATATTAGAGATTTCGAATTCTTTTTGGTTATTATCGTTATCTTTTAATGTGATTTTGTCCCCTTGTTTTACATTTAGAAGTTGTGCAACTTTATCTGTAATAGCTATTTTGCCTTCTTCTAATTGTATTTTTTCTTTTTTCTTTGTATCTATTAGTTGAATTACATTTTCTATTTTCTCGTCTTTTGGAACTATAATTTGTATGTCTTCTTCTTTTTCTCCATTTACTAAAGTTCCTGAAGTCATATATGTTTCTACTACTTTACTTACTTCTTCTTTTTTCTCTAGTTCTTGTATAAACTCTTGTACGCTTTCGTTCCCTGCACTATTTTTCAAACTAATTTGCATATCATAATGATATATTTTTTGATATTGGCTTGGTATTATTGCAGATATTGCATCTTTTATTCCAAAGCCTGTTAAAATAAGTGCTGTACATCCTGCAATTCCTATAATTGTCATTAAAAATCTTTTCTTGTAACGGAATATGTTTCGAACTGTTACTTTTTGGTTGAATTTTAAATGTTTCCATATAAATGGTATTTTTTCTAAAAGAACTCTTTTTCCTGGCTTTGGTGCTTTTGGTCTCATAAGTTCTGAAGGAGTTTCACCTAAAGAGCTTAAAACTGTATATAACGTTGCTCCTATTATACATATACTTGCAAGTCCAAGTCCTAATATAGCGTAATACCAATTAAATTTAATTACTAAATCTGGCAACGAGTACATCATATTATACATCATTAATATTATTCTTGGAAGTAGCTGAAATCCTACTAACATTCCTAAAATTCCACCCACAATACATGCTATTCCTGCATATAATAAGTATTTCATTGCTATTTGCATTTTGTTATATCCTAGCGCTTTTAATGTACCTATTTGAACCCTTTGTTCTTCTACCATTCTTGTCATAGATGTTAAAGAAATTAGAGTTGCTATAACAAAAAATACTATTGGAAATACTTTTCCTAAATTTTCTATACTTTTGCTATCTTGTACATAATTGCTATAACCTGTATTTGACTCTCTGTCTAAAATATACCATGTTGGATGATCTATTTTATCTATTTCTTCTCTTGCATCTGAAAGTTTTTTCTCTGCTTCTTTTATCTTGTCGTTATATTCATTTCTATTTTTATTTAATTCTTCTTTTCCTTCTTCTAGTTCTTTTTTGGAAGTATTTATTTTTTGCTGTGCAGTTTTAAATTCGGTATTTGCCTGCTCCCTTGAAGCACTTAATGTTTCTTCTTGTTTAGCTATTTCCTCTTTTGCTTGTTTTAGTTTTTCTTTTCCTTCTTGTAGTTTTGTATTTATTGTACTTATTCCATCTTCTATTTGTTTTATTCCCGCTTCTACTTGTATTTTATTTGCATTTAAATTCTCTATTGTTCCTTCTAAACTAGCTTTTTGTATTTGTAAATTTGTTATTTGCTCTTGTGTTAAATTCGTATTTTTTAAACTTTCTAATACATTTTGATATTGTTTTTCTAGTGTGCTAATATTTGTATTTAATGCATTTAAATTATTTTGCATATTTTCTTTTTGAACATTCAAATTTTCAATTTGCTTGTTTGCTTCTTCTATCTGTTTTGGCATATTTTGTTCTTGAATGGCAATTTCATTTTTTGCCTCTTCTAATTGTTTTTCTGCACTTTGAAATTTACTTTCAGCTTCAGCCTTTTTATTATTCAAAGTGTTTTGTGCAGATACTAACTTACTTTCTCCACTTGTTATTTTATTTTCTGCATCTGCTAATTTTTCTTCTGCTGTTTGTTTCTCTTCTTCTAGCTTTTCTTCAGCTTCTTGTAATTTTTCCTCTGCCTCTTTCCTTACTTCTTCATATCTTGCATTTTGTCTTTGCTCTTTTATTTTTTCTACTTCATCTTTTGCTTGTTGAACATAATTTTTATATTCTTGTGAAGATGTTTCCATTTTGCTTGCATTTTTTAATGTGATATAAATTTGTGTATATACCTTGCTTTCAAAACTTTCTTTTGGCAAATATAAATTATAACTTACCTTACCAGAACCTAATTTAGAAGTATCTCTTTCTCTTGAAATATACAAAGGACTTTCCATAGTTCCAACAATTATAACTTCTTTTTCTTTTATTATGCTATCTTCTTCTGTTTCAATTGTTAAGCTATCTCCTATATTTTTATTTTTAAATTTACAAAAGACTTCTTCTACTAAACATTCATTAGCATTTTGTGGCATTCTTCCTTCAAGTAAAGTTACTGTATTTACACTATCTAATGACATTACTTTTGTTACAATTTCAGTATCTTCATAGTTTAGTAAAACATCTTCGCTATATTCGCCATAAACATTTTCGATTTTATCTATTTCTTTTAAAGCTTTTATATCTTCATCAGTTAAACCTAATGTTGAAATTACCTCTATGTCATATACATTGTTTTCGTCAAATCTTTTATCTAATGTATAAATCATATCTGGGCTTGCTGCTCTAATTCCTGCAAAAAAGCCTACACCTAAAAAAGCCATTAATAAAATGGATATAAAACGTTTATATGTGTTTTTTATTTCTTTTAAGCTATCTTTTATTAGTGCCTTTTTCATATTTAATCTCACTCCTCGTTTTGGTCACAAATGAATTACCATTCAATTTCTTCTATAGGTGTTGGATTCTCATTTATTATAATATTTTCAGCTTTTCCATTTTTAAAATGAATTACTTTGTCTGCCATTGGAGCTATAGCTGAATTGTGTGTAATAATTATAACTGTCATATTTTCTTTTCTACAAGTATTTTGCAATAACTCTAGTATTTGTTTTCCTGTTTTATAATCTAGTGCACCTGTTGGTTCATCACATAAAAGTAGTTTAGGATTTTTAGCTATTGCTCTTGCTATTGCAACTCTTTGTTGCTCTCCACCAGATAATTGTGAAGGAAAGTTTCTAACTCTGTCTTTTAGTCCCACTTTTTTCATAATTGTTTCTGGATTTAAAGAATCTTTACAAATTTGTGTTGCAAGTTCTACATTTTCTATTGCTGTTAAATTTTGAACTAAATTATAAAATTGAAATACAAAACCTATATCTTCTCTTCTATACTTTACAAGTTCTTTTTTCTTTAATGTTGACACATTTTTTCCATCTACAATTACATCTCCTGAAGTTGGTGTATCCATTCCTCCTAGGATATTTAAACAAGTAGTTTTACCTGCTCCAGATGGACCTACTATAACTACTAATTCACCTTTTTCTATTGTAAAATTTGTGTT
>CAKPAW010000012.1 GCA_934133165.1 uncultured Clostridia bacterium | reverse complement strand
TAATAAAAATATAGAAATTTTAAAAAAATGCTCGTTCAAGCTAAGTAGCGTAGAAATTATAATCGAAATTTGTGGCACCCTTCCATTTAAAAAATGAACTCTTTCCACAAATTTCTCAATAATTTCTAACTCACTTACTTTCAATGCGCTTTTTTGAAAATTTTATATTTTTATTTATTATTAAAGGTTTGATGTTATGTAAAGAATAAAAGTGACACGTCCCTAAATGTCCTTTGTGAGGGAGAAGAGAATGGAAGATAAAGAAAAGTTAATTTTAGATTTTATGAAAGAAGATATATATGTGCCAATGAAAGCAAAAGAATTGGCATCTGTTTTAAGTGTGCCTAAAACAGAGTATAACAACTTTTTAGAAATTTTAAATAAATTGGAGGAAAACTATAAAATTCAAAAAAATAGAAAATCAAAATATCATTTAGTACAAGAAGGAAAATATATTTCTGGAATTTTTAGAGGAAATGAAAAAGGCTTTGGTTTCGTAAAGATAGAGAATGAAGAAGATGAAATTTATATAGCAAAAAATAATACTAAAGGTGCTTTAAATGAAGATAAAGTTTTAATAGAAATAATAGAAGATAAAGAAAAAAAAGGCCATAGAGAAGGAAAAGTTGTAGAAATCATATCAAGAAATAAAGATACTTTAGTTGGTGTATTTACTAAAAATCAAAATTTTGGATTTGTTGTGCCAGATGATAGAAAATTTGGTACAGATATCTTTATTTCAAAGAAAAATATGGGAAAAGCAAGAACAAATGAAAAAGTATTGGTTCAAATTTTAAAATACCCTGAAAAAGGTAAAAATGCTGAAGGAAAGATAATAGAAGTATTAGGTAATGTAAATGAAGCAGGTGTAGATATGATTAGCTTGATTAAAGAGTATGATTTACCTTATACTTTCCCAGACAAAGTAATAGAAGAAGCTAAAAGTATAAAAGAAGAAATAAGTCCTAAAGAATTAGAAAATAGATTAGACTTAAGAAACGAAGAAATTTTTACAATAGATGGCGAAGATGCAAAAGATTTAGATGATGCAGTACAAGTAAAAAAACTAGAAAATGGTAATTACGAGTTAGGAGTTCACATAGCAGATGTTAGCCACTATGTAACACCAAATACGAATTTAGATAAAGAAGCAATTATAAGAGGTACAAGCATTTATATGTTAGATAGAGTAATACCTATGCTTCCTCGTGAACTTTCAAATGGAATATGTAGTTTAAATGAAGGAAAAGATAGATTAACTTTATCTGTAATAATGGAAATAGATAAACAAGGAAATGTTGTTTCTTCAGATATAAGAAAGAGTGTAATAAAAGTTACTAGAAGAATGAGTTACACTGATGTTGCAATTCTACTTGGACTTAATAAAGAAGAAAAAACAGAGAAAATAGAAGATATAGATGAGGCTAAAAACAAAATAAAAACATTAGAAAGAGAACTAGAAGTAGTAAAAAAATATAAACCATTCATAGAGCATTTTAAAAGAATGGAAGAGCTTGCACATATTTTAAAAGACAGAAGAAATAAGCAAGGAAGCTTGAATTTAGATTTACCTGAAAGCAAAATTGTACTAGATGAAAATGGTTATGCTATAGATGTAAAAAAATATGAACTTTCATTTGCAAATGAGATAATAGAACAATTTATGCTAACTGCGAATGAAACAGTTGCAGAGCGTTTTTACTGGTTAGAGGCACCATTTATTTATCGTGTACATGAAGAACCAGACGAAGAGAAAATAGACGAACTTAATAAATTTTTATTTAATTTTAAATATAAAATTAAGTATAGTAAAGATAACATTCATCCAAAAGCATTTGCAGAGGTTTTAGACAAAATAGTTGGAACAGACGAGGAAAGAGTAATTTCCACTTTAATATTAAGAACATTAAAAGTAGCAAGATATGAAAGTCAAAACAAAGGACACTTTGGTATTGCAAGTAATTATTATTGTCATTTTACATCACCAATACGTAGATATCCAGATTTATTTATACACAGAGTAATTTCACACTATATAGACAAAAACTATAATGTAGAAGATGATTGGAAACAAGAATATTTACAAAAAGCTGTAAACTATAGTGAATCTTCATCTGAAAGAGAAAAAATAGCACAAAAAGTTGAGAGAGATAGCATAGACATTAAGAAAGCAGAATTTATGCAAGATAAAATTGGAGAAGAATTTGAGGGAATTGTCTCTTCAATTACTTCATTTGGAATGTTTGTAGAACTAGAAAACACAGTAGAAGGTCTAATTCGTTTTGAAGATTTAGGAGACGAATACTTTATTTATGATGAAAATAGAAAAACTTTAACAGGAGAAAGAACAAAGAAAACATATAAGATAGGCGATAAAGTAAAGATTAAGGTAAAAAATGCTAATAAAATTTTAAGGCAAATTGACTTTGAAATAGCAAAAAATGAAGAATAATGGCACAAAGGAAAAATTGAAAACTCATTATGTGTAAATGAAGAAGAGGAAATATAAAAAGAGTTTTTTACGACAATAGTAATTGATAAATAAGAAAAACTATGATAAAATAACATAAAATTTTATACAACTCCTATTTTGGCAGTATGGGGAGTTACAAAAAGTAACAAAAAACATTTTAAAAAAATAATTTTTAAGGAGGAAAATTTATATGAAAAAGGAAAAACGGGAACTTACATTAGAGCAGTTAGAAAAAGAACAGAGGGTTTTAAAGAAACTAAATAATGTATTAGTGCTTTTGTTCTGTAACGTGATTTTAATTATATTTTTAAAATCAAAGGAAAACGAAAATATAGGAATAGTTCTTTCAATAAGTGGAGTAATAATTCTGGCTGTAATGATATATACTAATCTTAACTTTATAGAAAAAATAAAAAATCAGATAATTCTAAAACAAAAACAAAAGAAGTTAAAAGTCCTAAAACAATTAGCAAAAGAACATGAAGGTTGTATAAAAGATTTTGTTAGTCTTAAAGATAAAAATGTAATAACAGATATTTTATCTAACAACATTGTAAGAATAACAATAGACTTTATACAAGATAATAATTTTGTAACTACTATTCAATATGCGGATGATACAGCTAGGTCCGGGATATGTATTCCAGCAAAAGAATTTGTGTCTATATTAGATGAAAATAGCAAAAAAATAATGCTAAATGATTCTATAAAAAATATTATATTGGGAGATTCTGTCGGAGATATAAAAGAAATTGTAATTACAGGTACGACATACATTTATAAGGAAGATATATCTGATGACGAACTGCTGGAAATGTTTGAATTAAAAGAATAAGATAACAGGTAAAACCTACTTGAATTTCAAGTAGGTTTTGCCATGTAAAAAAATAATACAAAATGAATTAATAATTAACAAAAACATTATTTTGTTATTAATTAAAATATATTGTTTTTTATAATGTACTTGTGATAGAATTATAAAAAAATAACAAAGGAAAGATAAAAATGGCAATAATTAAAGTAAAAGATTTAGTAAAAACATATAAAATAATAGAAAAAGAAGATGGATTAATAGGATATTTTAAAAATCTAATTAAACCAAAATACAAAGAATTTACTGCAGTAAATCATATAAATTTTGAAATACAAGAAGGGGAACTAGTTGGATATATTGGAGAAAATGGTGCAGGAAAATCTACAACAATAAAAATGCTTACAGGTTTATTAACTCCAACATCAGGAGAAGTTGTAGTTGACAATTTAGTTCCAAATAAAAACAGAATAGAAAACAACAAAAAAATAGGAGCTGTTTTTGGTCAAAAAACACAGCTTTGGTGGGACTTGCCTGTAATAGAGTCTTTTAGATTAATTAAGAAGATGTATAAAATTCCAGATGGTGAGTATAGAAAGAATTTAAAAAAATTCAGTGAAATATTAGAACTAGATGATTTATTAGAAAAACAAGTAAAGAACTTGAGTTTAGGTCAAAAAATGAGATGTGAAATAGCTGCAACATTTTTGCATAATCCTAAAATAGTATATTTAGATGAACCAACTATAGGATTAGATGTTTTAGTAAAAGAAAGAATAAGAGCATTTATAAAAGAAATTAATAAGGAAAAAAATACAACAGTAATATTAACAACTCATGATTTAAAAGACATTGAAGATGTATGTGATAGAATAATACTTTTAGATAAAGGACAAATTATTTATGATGGCGAAAAAGAAAAATTTAAAGAAACATATGGAAAACAAGTAATAGCACAAATAATAGTAAAAAATAAAACATCTTTAATAACTACAGAAACAATAAATGATGAATTTGAAGTTGTAGAAGAATCTGATGAACAAGTGAAAATAAGATTTAATCATGACAAATACACAATAATGGACATTGTAAATAGAATCTCAAATTATTGTGAAATAACAGATATGCATATAGAAGAACAAGGATTAGAAGAAATATTAAAAGAAATATATAGGGGAGAAATAACATGCTAAAAACTATGCTAGGTTTAGCTAAAATGCAATTTAAACAATATAACATATATAAATCTAACTTTTATTTATTTACAATAAATAGAATAGTAGAAATAGTAGTATATATTTTTGTGTGGCAAGCAATATATAATCAAACAGGAAATGCCGGTGGTTATTCAATTTCACAAATGGTTACATACTACATTTTGGTTTTTTCAATAATTTCATTTACAACTTGGGGAGTTAATGAAGACATGGCACATTCAATTAGAAATGGACAAATTAATAAAGAACTATTAAATCCATTATCATATTTTCAATACTATTTTGGAGTTGATTTAGGAGAACTAGGATTTGCAAGTGTTGTGGGTTTAGCTACTTTTATAATTTGTAGTTTGTTTTGGGGTGTAACATTTCCAACGAGCATACTTAATTTTTTATTATTTATAATTATAATATTGTTAGGAATACCAATTACATTTTTCTTGCAAATGATAGTTGGTACAGTAGGGTTTTATAGTAACTCTATATGGGGGATGCAAATACTTAGAAAAGCGGTTATATCAATTTTTTCTGGAATAATTGCACCTATAACTCTATTTCCACAATGGTTTCAAACTATGGCCAATATCCTACCATTTAAAGATTTAGTTTATACACCAATCAACATTTGGCTAGGAAATATAACAATGCAAGAAATATTATTTGTAATAATAAAACAAATTATATGGGGAATTATCTTATATATAGTTTCAAAATTATTTTTTAATCATGCTGTAAAGAATATAACAATAAATGGAGGATAAAATGTCAAATATATTAAGCAATATATCATTATACTTATCATTTGCAAAAGCGTCTTTAAAAGAAATGCTTGTATACAGGTTTGATTGTATAGTTGGAATAATATCACAACTTATAACACAGGTAGTAGAAATTATTTTTATTTGGATTGTATTTCAAAATACAGAAAATTTAGCAGGATGGAGCTTTAAACAAATACTATTATTATATGGTATAACTTTATTGTCAATTGGAATAGCAGACTTTTGCTTTGATTCTTTATATGATATTGGACCTAAATATATAAAAAATGGTGAATTTGATAAAATTTTATTAAGACCAGTACATCCATTAATTTCTATAATAGGTTCTTCAAAAGAGTTTACTACCTTAGGTTACTTTGGCTTAGGACTTGCTTTAGTAATAATAATGCTTGTACAACTTGCAATACCAATAACTTTTTTGCTTATATTCAAAATTGTATTTTTCAGTATAGTAGGGGCGTTAATAATAGGAGCAATTTTAACTATATTTAGTATATCTTCATTTTGGACATATCGTTCTAATGAAGTAATATGGTCAGCATTTCGTACATATACATTTGCACAATACCCAATAGACATATATAATAAATTTATAAAAATATTGATAACTTTTATATTACCATTTGCGTTTGTTGCATATTACCCAACAATGAACTATTTAGGTTTTAATAATTATATGATATACTTATCACCAGTTGTTGCTATTATATTATGGGTAATAGCAGTTAAAGCGTGGAATTTAGCACTTAATAAATATAGAAGTACAGGAAATTAGGAGGAAAATTAAATGAAAAAATATTATTTTACATCAGAAAGTGTAACAGAAGGGCATCCAGATAAACTATGTGATTTAATTTCAGATAGCATATTAGATGAATACTTAAAACAAGACGAAAATTCAAGAGTGGCTGTAGAAACATTTGCATCAAAAGATAAAATTACAGTAGCTGGACAAGTTACTTCAAATGGAGAGGTAGACATAGAAAATTTAGTAAGAAATGTAATAAAACAGGTAGGATATGACAATGAAAAAACAGATATGGATTACAGAACTTGCAAAATAGATATAAACATTACAAAGCAAAGTTCAGACATAGCAATGGGTGTAGATGTTGGAGGAGCAGGAGACCAAGGTATTATGTTTGGTTATGCAAGCAGTGAAACTAAAAACTACATGCCTTATGCTATCGATATGGCACATAAATTAGCAAAAAGATTAGCAGATGTTAGAAAAGAAAATGAAATTACGTATTTAAGACCAGATGGAAAAACACAAGTAACAATAGAATACGAAGATGATGTGCCAAAAAGAATAGATACTATATTAATATCTACACAACATTTAGAAGAAGTAACTATGGATAGGTTAAAAAAAGATTTAATAGAAAAAGTAATAAATGTAGTTGTACCAAAAGAAATGATGGATGAAAATACAAAAATATATATAAATCCAACAGGAAGATTTGTTATAGGAGGACCTTTAGGAGATACAGGATTAACGGGAAGAAAACTTATAGTAGATACTTATGGGGGATATAGCCGTCATGGCGGAGGAGCATTTTCAGGAAAAGATGCTAGCAAAGTAGATAGATCAGCAAGCTATATGCTTCGTCATATTGCAAAAAATATTGTAGCAAATGGATATGCAAAAAAATGTGAACTACAAGTATCATATGCAATAGGAATGGAAAAACCAATATCTATATGGGTAAATACATTCGGAACAAATAAAATTCCAGAAGAAGATATAATAAAAATAATAGAAGAAAAATTTGATTTAACACCAAATGGAATAATAAAATATTTAGACTTAAAGAAACCAATATATACAAAAACAACAAACTATGGACATTTCGGAAAAGAAGAAATGCCATGGGAAAAAGTGATAGCTATTGGGTAACCATTGGGGACGTTTCCTTTTGGTTAATCTGTCCCTTTTGGTATATTAAAACTATACAAGAGTATATATAATTTAATTATATACTCTTGTTTTGTTGCATGAAAAAATAATTAAATATATTAATAATCAATAGTATTCACTCCAAAAGGGACAGATTAACCAAAAGGAAACGTCCCCAATGGAGCTTAGTTTAACCAAACCATAATGTTACTAAATATTACACTAAAAATAGTAAATGAAATTACTGCAATTCCGCCACTTTTGTTTTTTTCATTTTTTATTTCATGAATTCCATAAGAACATGAATTTACTAAAACATATATTGTAAATATTGAAAATAGTACATGGTAAGTTATAGGATGAATCATATTTTCCAACCTTTCTATTAAAATTTAATAATTTAATAATTTAATAATTTTCTATTTTTTATTCTTTTATTTCTGTGATTAAGAAACCTGTTTGAACTTGTGTGTCTACAGAAACTTTAAAAGTAGAGTTTTTGTAATTGTTTTTCCAATCATATTCATTAAATTGGTCAATTGTAAGAAATTTAGATAAAGCATATCTTCCAAAGTCATTTATATCAGATCCATATGTTGCAGATGTTTTATAAAGATAATTTTTTAATATATTTTCTAAATATTCGTTAGATAAATCAGACAAATTTTTTATTTCTTCTGCATTTAGATATTCTTTATCTTTTGAAGCTGAATATATTTTTCCTACAAATTTTTCACTAAAGGTTATATAAGGTGAACCGTTTACTATATCAACTGTAACATTTCTTTTGTCAGAAGGGTAAATTATTAAATCTATTTCTTTTTCACTATCTTTAGGGTTTGGTACATGAATTAAAAAGCTTGATACTTCACCTTTTATAATTGAAAGACATAATGTTTCTGTAGCATTTAATTCACCTACTAATTTATCATTTTTAAATACTGCAACTCCTATATTCTCAGATCCTCTTAATCCAGAAAATGAAGTTTCTGTAGATTTCATATTTCCTGTATTATTACTGTAACTAATCCCATTATTGTTGCTATACATATTTGAATTTATTCCTCCAAGAATTGCAAATGGTTCACAAGTATTACTTACTAATTGATTAAAAAAGTCGCCTAATGTAGCATTATAAATATAACCTGTATATTTGCCAGAATTAGGAAATAATTCATAATATTTTGTAATTAGATTTTCTAAAATAGGATTTGTATCTTTAATATATCTTTCGGCTGAGTTTTTACAAATAATTATATTTGCAGAAGGTCTTGCTTGTGAATTATTTATTAAAGAATATATTTCTTTAGATATTCCATATGCTGCAACTTGTTCAGAAAAAATTATAACCTTACAATGTGACAAATTTATTTTTCTAGCTAAATAACTATTTGTTAAATTAATAGCAGTATTTAAGGAAGGTGCTTCAACAGTATTTATAACAGTTTTTCCTCCATTTGAAGAAGTAGAAGATTCAGATTTTTCTTCACTACTTCTAGGAATAAATTGAAAGCTAACTTTATAAACATCATTTTTACCTACATCAATACCTATAGCAACAACGTAAGCTAAGTTATCTATATTTAAAGATGTATATGATGCATTAAAACCAAGTAATAGGACAACGCACATAATTACTATAGAAGTATTTTTTAAAAATTTATTCATTTCTTTTTACCACCTGCTTTTTCTTTTTATAATTTGCAAATAATAAAATGCAAAAACTTAAAATATAAGTTATACCAAGCACCATAAAACGATAAATTACAGATTCGAAAAATTTAGTAACTGTATGATCTGTTGGAAGTAGTGAAATTCCTAACATTACAAGACCAAAAGGTATTACTATAGGCTTTATATAATTTATTTTTGTTATTCTTCTAAAAATGTGGATTGAAAATATGTTTAATATGCCTAAATAACAACAAAATGCTACAATCCAAATTAATAAAAAAACGACTTCTAATCTTTGAAAAAAACTTCCAAATTCAGCATATCTTGCAGCAGCATATAGTGGAATTACTTTATCAACTTTTGCAAAGAAAGGAAACATAAAGATTACTATAGAAACAGCTAATAGTATATAACATCCAGAAATAAATACAGACGAAACAGCTATTTTTTTAAAATTTTTAGGTTCTTTTAATAAAGGCGGTAAAAAATAAATACAAACAGTTCCACTAAATGCATAAATATTACCAATGCCCATAATAAAAGTATTAGAAAAACTATTTCCTAAAATTGGAAATATTCTTTCTGGTGAAAAGTACCTAATATTTGCAAAAAATAAAAAAATTATGCTAATTAATGCAAAAGGAGTAATAATTGAACTAGCTTTAAAAATAGCATTAAATTCTAAACTATTTACAATACATATAGCAATTATAAAAATTGAAATAAGAAATATTACATTTGTAGAGGGATAATATATAATTCTTAAATATTCACAGAAATTTCTTAAAAATATACTAGAGCTTAAAAGAAAATATGTTGTAAAAATAGTTCCAATAATACATTTTAGGACCTTACCACCAAGAAATTCTGAAATATCTACAATATCCATTCCAGGAAAATTTTTAAGTAATTTACATACTATAATAATAAAAATAATTGCTAGAAAACTAACATAAATTAAATTAATAAAAGTAGCACTATTAGTTGAATCTAATAAATCTTTTGGTAAAGATAAGACTGTATGAGCAATAATTAATGAAAGTATAAGAGTTATAGCTTCAAATGTGCCTATTTTCGAATGATTCATAAAAAAATCCTTTCTTATTTAAATTTCCATTTCATACTTATTTTTTCTTGTGATTTTTCTTTTTTAGGGTCTAAATATGTTGCTCTATATTCTTGCTTCCAAATTGGAGGAATAAAATAACTATTACCTTTAGAATTTACTGCAGGGGCAAAAGGAGAGGTAAAAGAAACACCAAATGATTTTATATTACACAAAACAGAAGTGTAGACAAATAGCCCAACAGCAATTCCTAAAAATCCAGCCATATAGCCTAGAAGAATGAAAAGAAAACGGAATACTCTTAAATGAAATCCAAATAAAAAGTCTGGAATTGCAAAAGATGAAATAGCAGTTAATGCAACTATAATAATTAAAATAGGACTTACAATATTAGCACTTACAGCAGCTTGACCTAAAACTAGAGCTCCAACTATACCAATAGTAGAACCAATAGGTGAGGGAACCCTTAAACCTGCTTCTCTAATTAATTCAAAAGAAACTTCCATAATTAATATTTCAAAAATAACAGGAAAGGGAACACTTTCTCTTGAAGATAAAATTGAATTTAATAATTCTGTAGGAAGAATCTCTTGATGAAAACTAGTAACAGCCACATATGTGCTTGGTAGCAATAAAGTAAAAATAGCACATAAAATTCGTATAACTTTCAAAAAGTTTGCTAAGTATGGTCTTAAATTAGTATCTTCTGGAGAAGACATAAAATCAATCAAACAAATGGGCATTATAAGAGCAAAAGGAGAACCATTAACTATTACAATTACATGACCTTGTAATAAATATTTAGAGGTTTTATCAGGTCTTTCGGTAGATAAAGTTTCAGGGATTCCCATATTAGCTTTATTATTAACCAGTAATTGTTCTAATTGACCAGAAGATAATATAGAATCTATTTTTAAATTATTTAATCGATATTTTACTTCTGCTACTAAATCATCATTTGTTATATTTTGCATATAACATACTGCACATTTAGTTTTGGTAACACTTCCAATACTTATATTTTCAATAACTAAATCTTCACTATTAACGATTCTTCTAAGCAAAGAAGTATTAGTTCTAAGGTTCTCAACAAAAGCTTCTTGAGGACCTTTTATAATAGTTTCTGTGTTTGGAGAGCCAATACTTCTTTGTTTAAAACCTTTTACTTCAATATCAAAAGCAAAATTTAAAGTATCTATAAATAATACACAATTTCCAGAATTTACACCAGAAAAAAGATTATCAAAGCTTTGTTCTTTTTTTACACTATTTTGAGGAAGCAAACTATTAGAAATATAATCTGCTATATTAATTTTTTTTACTTTCTTTATTTTAATATTGTTATTTATAATTGGTTTTGCAATTATATCTTTGCTATCAATAAAAGAATTAGCTTTATTTTTTAGCATTAAAGGCTTTAAAATATAATTATTAATTAAATTAGAATCTACTAATCCATCAATAAATAAAAGAAAAGCTTTGTATTGAGCATTTCTAACATTTATTACAAACTCTCTTAATATAATGTCACTATTTATCATTGAATTATATTTAGTCTTTACAAATTCAATATTTGTAGAAATATCTGTAAAAATATTTTTTGGTAAGTTTAAATCTTCACTAGATATATAATTATCTTTTTTTTCATTACTATCAGGAATTGAAAATTGATATTCAGTATCAGGTTTCCATATAAAATTCTTAATTATTTTTTTAAAATCCATTTTTTGCCTCAAATCTTTTAAATTATCTTATAAATAGAATTTCCAAAATGAGTAAAAATATGCAATAAATTTTGACATTAATATAAAAGTAGAATATAATAAATAAGAATTCGAACAAAAGAAAGAGGTTTTTAATATGAAAGTTACTTATAAAAATATAGAAATTGAAATAGAAAACGAGAATGCAACAGTTATAGAAGCTTTTAAAGAGGCTATAGAAGAAAAAGAAAATATCATAGCATGTATGGTTAATAATGAAGTAAAGCCATTAAATTATGTGTTAAAAGAAAATGATGAAATTGAATTGCTAAATACATCTACAAGAGACGGAGCACGCACATATACAAGAGGACTTTTATTTATTATGGCAATGGCTTTTGAGGAGTTATATCCACAAACAAAATTAACAGTAAATTTTCAATTATCAAGCAGTATGTATTGTGAAACAGAACAAGATGTAATTATTACTGAAGAAATGATAAAAAAAGTAAAAACTAAAATGCTAGAAATAATAAACAAAAATTTACCTATAAAAAAGGTACAAATGTCCAAAGAAGAGGCTAGTAAGTTTATAAAAAAGGAAAACACAGAAATAGGAGAAATACAATTAGAAAATAAAGATAAAAAAGAAGTATCATTATATTTTTGTGAAGAATATTACAATTATTTTTATGGAGTTATGCCAATCTCTACGGGATATATAAATTTGTTCGATATTATGAAATATCATGACGGATTTTTAATTCGTTATCCAAGTAAAAACAAGCCAAATGAAATAAAACCATATCAAGAGGGTAAAAAACTTTTAGCAACACTAGAGGAATACGACGATATATATAGAATTTTAGAAATTACGACATTGAGTCAATTAAATGAAAAAATTAGAAATGGGGAAGCAAAAGATATTATTTTACTTTCAGAAGCATTGCATGAGAAAAAAATAGCGAATATAGCAGACAAGATAATAGAAGATAGAAAGAAAAGAGTAATACTAATAGCAGGCCCATCTTCTTCAGGAAAAACAACATTTGCTAAAAGGTTAGGAATACAACTAAAACTAAATGGACTAAAACCAAAAACAATATCTGTAGACAATTATTTTGTAGAACGTGAAGCAACACCAATAGATGAATTTGGAAACTATAATTTTGAAGCATTAGAAGCGGTAGATTTAAAATTATTAAATGAACATTTAGTAAAACTATTAAATGGTGAAGAAATAGAAGTTCCAACATTTGACTTTAAAAAAGGAACAAAATATTATACAGGAAAAACAATGAAACTAGAAGAAGACGAAGTACTTATAATGGAGGGAATACACTGCTTAAATGATGAACTAACACCAGCAATAGATAAAAAACAAAAATTCAAAATATATATTAGTGCTTTAACAGTATTAAATATAGATTATTACAATAGAATTTCAACAACAGATACAAGAATAATAAGAAGAACAGTTAGAGATAGTCAATTTAGAGGATATGATGCCTTAAGAACATTATCTTCTTGGTATTCTATATCAGCAGGAGAAGAAAAATATATATTCCCATTCCAAGAAGATGCAGATGTAATGTTTAACACATCACTTATATATGAAATAAATGCATTGAAAAAATATGCATTGCCTCTATTTAGCCAAATAGGAAAAGAAGAGAAAGAATACGCAGAAGCAAAAAGGTTAACTGAATTTTTAAAATACTTTGAGCAAATAGATATAGAGGACATTCCTAAAAATTCTTTATTAAGAGAATTCATAGGAGGAGGCATCTTCAATTACGACTAAAAGGACATTTGGGGACGGGTCACTTTTGCCCTTTGTCTCCTGCACATACAATTTATGTTATAGATAGTGCAAAGAAAGGAAAATAAATGGAAAGAAAATTTACTGAAATAGACGAAGAATTTGTTTGCGAAAATTGTGGTAAAAAAGTGCCACCATTAGGCTACTCTTGTAGAAATCATTGCCCACATTGTTTGCATTCAAAACATGTAGATATAAACCCAGGAGATAGAGCAGAAGAATGTCATGGAATATTAGAGCCAATTGGGCTAGAAATAGATAGTAAAAAAGGATATGTAATAATATTTAAATGTAAGAAATGTGGAAAAATTAGAAAAAACAAAGCCGCCAAAGATGACAATATGGATTTAATAATAAGTTTAAGTGCGAAACATTAAACTATTAGTGAAAGGTCGATTTAGTTTAGTAAGGACATTTGTGGACGGGTCATTTTTGTCCTTTGCATAAAATGCATAATTTAATAAAAATAAAAACATATTAATTTGAAAAAAAGCGCATTGAAAGTAAGTAAGCTAGAAATTATTAAGAAATTTGTGGAAAGAGTTCATTTCTAATGGAAGGGTGCCACAAATTTCGCTTATAATTTCTGTGCAACTTAGCTTGAACGAGCATTTTTTGAAAATTCATATGTTTTTATTATATTAGTATGCAAATATTAATATTATGTAAAGGATAAAAGTGACCCGTCCCCAAATGTCCTTTTTATATTTCTCTATTTAAATTTCCATTTGTGTAGTCTTTGCCTTCTAGTCTACCACCAGAAAGAACAATATTTACAATATTATTTATATTATCTATAGTTTCATCTAGTAAGTCTATACGATAAGAAGAAGCATTAGCAAAGTCTTTTGCACAAATAGAAGTTATTTTACTATTATAAAGTGTGCTAACAGTTTGAATACTATCTGGAATAATAGGAAATAAGAATCCTAATCTATCTTTTAAATAGTATTTTGTATTATTTTTACATTGTGTGCCACATGTAGGATAGCATTTATTAGTTTTTCCAAGTAAACAATAATTCATACTCATTAATGGAGTTCTGCCATATACAATTAATTCCTGTTCTACACTAGAATTATTTAATATATCATCTATTGTAGATTTATCTAATTCAGGTGAAATTGTTAATTTATTAATTCCAAGATCTTTCCATTCTTGTATACTCTTATTGTTGTAAATATTAAGAGTATAATTACCAATAAATTTAAACCTATCTTTATATTTATTTTTCATTTGATAAATGAAATCACCATTTGAAATGTTTGAAATAACAAAGCCAGAGACTTTAAAGGTTTCAATAGAATTATCTATAACATTATGAAGCAAATTAGTATAGTTTGATTTGATAATTGTAGGCAAATAAATATAAGCGTTAAAGTTCTCACAAATGTTTTTAATAATATTTTCATATTTTTTATTTCCAAAATATTTTAATGGAATATATACATTATCTACATTTTTAAGGTCATTGTAATTTTTATTTTCATCTAATATATTTAATAAAACAGAAATTTCTTTTTTGCTATTTGAATTAGTTACAATATCATTTGCATCATTACAAGAAACATTATTTCCGTTTATATTCTTGTTGTTTATTGTTTCATTTAAATTAAGCGAAGTAGGGGAATTTCTCAAAATTCTACTATTTGCAATTAATAAAATTTCATCTAAAGCATTTCTTCTTAACTCATTTAGAACTTTTATAGAAGGTAAAAATAAGTTATCATCTAATATTACGTCAATATCTTTAAATATGAAAATAGTATCTTTTGTTTTATTAAGTTGAGATATAACTCTATCTTTATCTAAAGGCTGTGACTTAGCTTCAACAGGTAACATATCTGAAGATAATGAAACACTAATATTATCAAAAATAGGGTTAGTATTTGAAAGAGTGCTAACATTAAGTAAAACTGGTGAATTCTTTTTTAATGTAATACAAGCAGTTAAATCTACTTTTTTATGTTCTTCCTGATAAGATGAATATGCAAAAGTAGAAAGTTCTTTACTATTAGTTTTATAAACCTTATCTCCAATATGTAAATTTCCTTTCATTCTACCGACTTCAACAAGTTGCTTTTTAAAACCAGTAGTAATATTTTTGCTTCTTATCATAAGTTCAGAAACAGTATATTTTGTAGATTCTTTTTCAAATTCAATAGTATCACCAATAGAAATATCATCTGTTAAATTGATGAAAACATGGCCTTTATTAGGCTTTAGGTTTGCAATGTTTCCAATATAAATGCCCATATTATTTGGTTTTTCTGGAAATACTAAAGATGTATTTGCTTTAGAGTCTAAATGTCCAGTAGAAAATCCACCACGATTAAATACTTGCATCAAATCTTTTACGTCTTTTTTATCAATTATATAAGGTTTATCAGACAAAGCTAAATCAATATATTTTCTATAAATACGAGTAACTGTAGCAACATATTCAGGAGTTTTCATTCTTCCTTCAATTTTGAAACACATAACTCCAGCATCAATTAATTTAGGTAAAAATTCCAAACCACATAAATCTTTAGTGCTAAGCAAATATCCTTTTGAAGCAATAGGGACGTTTCTTTTTGATTCATCTGTCCCTTTTGTTTCACATGTTCCTAATAATTCATAAGGGAGTCTACATGGACCAGCACATTTGCCACGATTTCCAGACCTTGCACCAATCATACTTGAAAATAGGCATTGACCAGAATAAGATATGCAAAGTGCACCATGTATAAAAGTTTCTATTTCTATATTTGTATTTGCACATATATATTGTATTTCTTCTAAAGATAATTCTCTAGATAAAACTACTCTTTTAAAACCTAACTTTTGTGCTTCTAGAGCACCTTCTAAGTTATGGATTGTCATTTGAGTGCTAGCATGTATAGGTAAGTCTGGGAAGTTTTTTATTAAAAAACGTGCTAAACCTAAGTCTTGTACAATTATTGCATCTATACCAAATTCATAAGCTTTTTTAGCTAAAAGAACCGCATCTTCAAATTCAGTATCTTTTATTAAAGTATTTAATGTTAGGTGAGTATTAACACCTCTTAATTTTGCATAAGAAATAGCTTCTTTTAAGTTAGTTAAATCAAAATTTGTTGCAGAAGCTCTAGCATTAAAATTTGCAGCACCAAAATATACGCTATCTGCACCATTTTGAACAGCTGCTTTTAAACATTCAAAATCTCCAACAGGAGAAAGTAATTCTATTTTTTTCATAAATAAGCAAATCCTTTCTTTAAAAAATATTATAACACTAAATTAATGGTAACACAATAAATAAAAATACATATTATATTATATAAAGAAAAAAGAGGAGGGAAAGAAGATGCAAGACGAAATAAGAAATTGTGGTTGCAACAATGGATGTGGTTGCAATAATGGTGGATTTTTAAACGGATTATTTGGCGGATGTGGCTCACGGAGATAGCGAAATTTTATTCTTTATAATCATATTCTTATTATTATTCACAAACTTTGGATGTGGATGTGGCAGAGGCTGCTAATAAGTTTAAATAAAACATATTAAAAAAAAGATGTCTTTAACGAAATGGGTTACAAGTTTATTTCGCATAAGACATCTTTTTTATATTCTAGGAAAGTTATCATGGTATGATAACTTTCTGTAGAAGATAAATATGGCAGAAATTAGATTTTGTAGCAGTTTACACTGCGTACAAAATCTTGATTCTGGTTTTTTATATAGTAGAAAATCTTAGGTTTGTTTTTTTATATAAAATAACAGAAATGTTACTAAAATATTACATTTTTATTAGTTTTAGGAAATTTATTGACGTTATTTATGCCTAATGATATAATTTGTTCGACGAAAAATGTAGAAAAACTAAAGAAATAGCAAGATATGCTAAGGAGGAAATAAAATTGATTACCGATATATATAGAACTACTAAACATAGGGTTTCAAAGCTAGTATTTGTACTTATAATACTAACTTTTATATCTTATGTTTTTTTAGGAGTCATAAATCAGAATGTAATATTTGCAGCACAGACAAGAGAAAGCTATTCAAGCAAAATTAATGATTATCCAGGTTATAAGGAATTAATAGATAATTTAAAAAAATCTCATCCAAATTGGAATTTTACAATATTCTATACAGGATTAGATTGGAGCCAAGTAATAAAAAATGAAACAACAGCATGTCATGGAAGAAATGTTGTACCAGCAAGTAGACCAAGTTCATGGAAATGTAGTGTATGTGGTGAAACACCACGTGGAGGAACTTCTTGGAGATGTGCATCAGAGGCAGCAGTTTCATACTATATGGACCCAAGAAATTGGTTAAATGACACATATATATTTGAATTTGAAAATTTATCTTATAATGGAGAAATTCAAACTATAGAAGGTGTAAAAAAGATTATAGCAGATATGGGGTATATGCAAGGAGATACAATAAAATACACAACAACAGATGGAACAACAGCTACAATAAATAAATCTTATGCACAAGTTATTATGGAGGCAGCAAGTGAAGCTGGAATAAGTCCATATCATTTAGCTTCTAGACTTCGTCAAGAACAAGGCGGAGGTTCAAGACCAGGTTCTACAGCAACAGGTACATATAGTGGATATGTTGGATATTACAATTATTTAAACATTAAGGCTTCTGGTTCAACAGACGCACAAGTTATAGCAAGTGGATTACAACATGCTCAAAAAAATGGATGGACAAACCCAGAAATTTCTATAAAAGAAGGAACTAAAGTATTAGCGAAAAATTATATAAATGATGGACAAGATACATTATATTTACAAAAATTTGATGTAGATAATTCAGATGGAACATTATATTATTTCCAATATATGCAAAATGTTTCAGCATCAGTAACAGAGGGAGAAAAAGTAAAAAGTACTTATGAAAGCTTAGGTTTAATAGATAGTTCTATTGAATTTATAATACCTGTATATGAAAACATGCCAGAAACTATATGTAGAGAACCAGTAGATGCAGGAATAGTAACACAAAATGTTAAAGTTAAAGGAACAAGTGTAAATGTAAGAAATGGAGCAAGCATATCATCTAGTATAATTGCTACTGTAAATACAGGAGATGTCCTTCTTAGAATAGAAGTTGCTTCAAGCAGTAGTAATGGAGTTTATTGGGACAAAGTAGTATTACCAGATGGAAGAAAAGGTTATGTATCACGTAGTTATTTAGTTGAAATAGCTGATATAACAAATTGCAATGATACAGTAATAGCCAATACATCTGTTAATTTAAGAAATGGACCTGGAACAACTTCAACAACAATAATTACAACTTTAATAAAAGGTCAAGTATTAACTAGAATAGAAAAAGATGAATATGATTTAGATGGATATGTATGGGACAGAGTAAAATTGTCTGATGGAAGGCAAGGTTATATAGCACAACAATATATTAGTACAGCAGGTTCAGAAACAGAAAATGGCGGAACAGAAAAAAATGAATTGATTAAGGTAATTTGTAATTCAGGATTAAATGTAAGAGAAGCACCAGGAACAAACCAAAAAGTTCTAACTTATTTAGATAAAAACGATGTATTAACAAGGACTCAAGCTGGAGCATCAAATGCTAATGGATACACATGGGACAAAGTAGTAACTTCAGATGGTATAGAGGGGTATATAGCAAGAGGAGATTCTAAAGAACAATATATACAAGTAGTAAATTCTAATAATTCAAACTTAAATCCTAATGCACCAACAACAAAAAATGACAAATTTAAATTAGAAGATTCAAATTTAGTTTGTGAACCAGATACAAGTATTGAAACAATCAAGGAAAAATATACAAATAAAAATATTGTTGTAAAAGATTCAAGTGGAAAAGTAGTTTCATCAGGGAATGTTGGAACAGGATATACTATAACAATAGATAATAAAACATATGCAGTAGTGAAAATGGGAGACATTAATGGAGACGGCATTATAGATGCAAGAGATTCATTGAGAATCCTTAAATATTCAGTAGGAACATACAAAATTGATAATGAATTTGCTAAGGCAGCTGATATAAACAAAGATGGAATTATAGACGCAAGAGATTCATTAAGAGTTCTAAAAAAAAGTGTAGGAACATTTGAAATTACAATAGGGGAGATAAATTAATGAAAAAAATAAAAAATATTTTAAAGATAGTAATAATTACTACAATAGTATTATTAGCATTACAAATAAACGTAAATGCAGTAATAACATCAACAGATAAAGTTGTTGAAACAGGAGAAAATGTTACAATAACAATTAAATCTGGAAAAGCCTTAGGGGCATATACAATTAATTTAACTGATGCAGGGGGATTAACACTTATTTCTTCATCAGGAAATCAAGTTAGTGCTGATTATAAAACAATATCTGGTTCTTCAACAACAGGAATAACGAATTTAGGAACATATACTTTTAAAACACCAAGTGTTAGCAAAGATACTAAATACAATGTAAAATTTATTATAAAAGGAATGGAAACACCTGAATTGGAAAGCTTACCTGATGAATCAAATACGGCTACTATAACAGTAAAAGCAAAACAAACAACACCAGATCCAACACCTACACCAGAGCCAGAGCCAACTCCAACACCGGAACCAGAAAGACCAACAGAACCAACTTTTACAGATACAAACAAAACAATGTATTCTACAGGAAATATCAATTTACGTACAAGTT
>CAKPAW010000011.1 GCA_934133165.1 uncultured Clostridia bacterium | reverse complement strand
TTTTAGATAGTTGGAAACGATTAATTGAACCATCAATAGAAAGAGAAATTCGTTCAGATTTAACTGAAAAAGCAGAAGAACAAGCAATAAAAGTATTTGGACAAAATGCTAAACAATTATTACTTGGAGCACCACTTTTAGGTTTAACTGTTATTGGATTTGACCCTGCATATAGAACAGGTTGCAAAATCGCAGTAATAGATGAAACAGGAAAATTATTAGACACAACAACAATTTACCCAACAGAACCTCAAAATGATGTTGAAGGTGCTAAAAAAGTTTTAATTAATTTAATTGCAAAATACAATGTAGACATGTTTGCAATTGGAAATGGTACAGCTTCTCGTGAATCTGAAATGTTTGTGGCAGACGTCATAAAAGAAGTTAAAGAAAAATATGGAAAAGAAGTACATTATGCAATTGTTTCAGAAGCGGGAGCATCAGTATATTCTGCATCTAAGCTTGCAACAGAAGAATACCCAGATATAAATGTTTCTTTAAGAGGAGCAATCTCAATAGCAAGAAGATTGCAAGATCCGCTTGCTGAACTTGTAAAAATAGAGCCAAAAGCAATAGGTGTAGGACAATATCAACATGATGTAGACCAAAAGAAATTAGGAGAAAGTTTAACAGGTGTTGTTGAAGATGCAGTAAATAAAGTAGGTGTAGATGTTAATACTGCAACACCATCACTTTTATCTTATGTGTCTGGAATAAATAAAACTATTGCAAACAACATTGTAAAATATAGAGATGAAAATGGAAAATTAAAAGAAAGAAAAGAACTTTTAAAGGTTCCAAAACTAGGAAAAGTAGCATTTGAGCAATGCGCAGGATTTATAAGAGTATTTAACGGAAAAAATCCATTAGAAATAACAAGCGTTCACCCAGAAAGCTATGAAGTAGCAGAAAATTTATTAAAATCTATAGGATATAAAAAGGAAGATTTATTAAATAAAGATTCTTTAAAAGAAATAAAAGAAAAATTAGCAAAAATAAATGTAGAAAAGACTAGTAAAGAATTGCAAGTAGGAAGCATGACATTAAAAGACATTATAGATGAACTTTCAAAACCGGGAAGAGATCCAAGAGAAGAAATGCCAAAGCCAGTTCTTCGTAGTGATGTTTTAAAATTTGAAGACTTAAGAGAAGGACAAATTTTAACAGGAACAGTAAGAAATGTAATAGATTTTGGAGCATTTGTAGATGTTGGAGTAAAACATGACGGATTAGTACATATATCTGAAATGAGTGATAAATTTGTTAAAAATCCATCTGAAATAGTTTCAGTAGGTGATGTTGTAAAAGTAAAAGTTATAGCAATAGATATGGAAAGACAAAAAGTAAAATTAAGTATGAAAATATAAAAAATAATTATAACAAATTAGTAGTATATTAAAATTAATTTAAGCGATAAAAAAGACATATAAAATATAAATTTTATACGTCTTTTTTATTACTAGAATATTAAGAACTTTAAATTTTCTTAGAATATATTTTAATATAAAATATTAGGTTCTATTTTTATTATTTATTATTCAGCAATTTCTTCTTTTTTGTTTTCTTTAATATATTCATAGAAGCAAATTGAAGCTATTTGCATGTAAGGAATTAACCATAACAAACCAATGTAAATAGTTAATACACTTAAAAATATCCAACCGATAAAAGATAATTGTAATAATACATATTTTCCTCTATAACCTTTCATCAATTTTTCACTTTCCTCTACAGCTTCTTTAGCAGAAAGTTCTACGTTATCACAAGCTACAATATAAGAAACTGTATAATTTAATGATTTTATAAACATAAAGGCAAATGCAGCTATAAATACAATAGCACATACTACATATGTAATAATTAATACAGCAGTAGACTTAGCTACTAATCCTGCAGTCATTCCAATAGCAGCTCCAATTGTTATAATTATGATAGCTACTATATAAAGTAAAATTGGAAGCCACATTTTAAGTAATATGTTTCCTGCTATTTTCCAACCGCGTCCGAAATTCTTAAATCCAAAAGTAAGAAAATCATAAAATTTTACTTCTTCACCATTTTTCAATCTAAAGAATGAATTAATTAATCCAAAAGCAATAGGAATATTAATAACAAGAGTTGCAATTTCAATAATAGATTTTAAAAATGCAATATCCTTTGATAAAGAATTGAGCAAAGAAAGTACAAAAGAAATAGCAAAATAAGTTAAAGCAATTAATGCACCTTTTCCCCATTTGCCAGCTAAAGCTTCTCTAGCTTGTTTTCTAATATCTTTAAGTATCATAAAAAACCTCCTTAATTTATATAAATAAGCTTAATTAATTATATTTTTGCTGAATTTCTTCTATTACATCATATTCATTATTTATGATATCTAGAAATGTATTTACAATGTTTGGGTCAAATTGTGTTCCAGAACATTTTTTAAATTCCTCAACAACATCTATTAAAGGAATAGGATCTCTATAACTTCTTTTAGATGTCATAGCATCAAAAGTATCTGCAACAGCTGTAATTCTAGCTGCCAAAGGAATTTCATCACCTTTTAACTTAAAAGGATAACCATTTCCATCATATTTTTCGTGGTGATATTCAACAATAGGTATAATCTCTTTAAAGACTTTATTTCTTGTTAAAATATCAACTCCTAGTGAAGTATGAGTTTGAATCTCATCATACTCTTCATTTGTAAGTTTAGATTCCTTTTTTAAAATATTATCTGGAATACCTATTTTTCCAATGTCGTGGAAAAGACCACCTATACGTAATTTATCTAAATCTTCCTGAGGTAAGCCTAATTTCTTACCGATTAAGACACAATATTCAGAAACTCTATTACAATGGCATTTTGTGTAATGATCTTTTTTATCTACTTCATCTTCAAAAAAATTAATTAGTGCTTGTGAACTATCAGTAGATAAAGCTTCATCAGGAATATCAAAGAAAAACTTCTTTTTGTTTGAATAATCTTCCATATAAACCTCCCATACACAAAGATATTACATAGATATTATACTACATTTTTATACAAAATATCAACTACATGTTTAAAATAACAAAAATGGGAAAAAATGAAAATAATAAAGGGAGGAGATTTTAAATGTATAAATGTAAAAAAAGCTCAAAACAAAAACTAAAAAATTTAGCCCTTATTTTTGTGATTATGGTATTAACATCTATAAGTAGTATTTTTTGTTACAAAATATATGAAGGAATTCAAATAAATACATACGAAACACAAGGTACAGAAGCAACAAAGACAATAAAAAGTATAGAAACAATGAAAGAACAAGGAAAAGAAATAACAGAAGTTATTGAAAAAGTTACTTCATGTGTTGTGGGAATTTCTAAGATAAAAAATGCAGGAAGCACAATATTTTTAAAAGATGGTGCAAGTCAATTGGGATTAGGAACAGGAGTTATAGTATCTGAAAATGGTTATATTTTATCCAATGAACATGTTACAGGAAGTAAATATAGCAATTGCTACGTAACTTTAGAAAATGGAAGAAACTATACAGCAAATGTAGTATGGTCAGACTCTAGTTTAGATTTATCAATATGCAAAATTAGTGTAAAAAATTTACCATATGCAAATTTAGGAGATTCAAGTAATGTGCATGTAGGAGAACAAGTATATGCAATAGGGAATCCAATTGGATATGAATTTCAAAGGACAGTAACCTCAGGAATAATTAGTGCAACAGATAGAACAGTTAAAATAGACGAAAACGACCAAAGTGTGTATATGGAAGATTTAATTCAAACAGATGCAACAATAAACCCTGGAAATAGTGGGGGACCGCTTATCAATTTAGATGGCAATGTAATAGGAATTACATCTGTAAAAATTACTTCTGCTGAAGGAATAGGATTTGCAGTTCCTATAAATATAACAAAACCAATAATAGAAGCATATATGAAAGAAGATAAATTTGAAGAGGCTACACTTGGAATATTTGCATATGACAAAAACATAATTCCATATATAGACGAAAAAGCGGAAGTAACTCAAGGAATTTATGTAGGACAAATTGCATTAGATTCAAATGCAGCAAAAACAGGATTAAAAATAGGAGATGTAATTACAAAAATAGATGATTTAAAATTAAATAAAATGTGCGATTTAAGATGTTATATATACACTAAAAAGCCAGGAGATGAAGTTAATCTTACAATTTTAAGAAATAATAAAGAACAACAAGTAAGAGTAACATTAGGTAAAAAATAACATTTTTATTTTCTAATTTACTATAAAAGTACTTGAACCTTTTGGGGTAAATAGAAAAAATATAAAAGGAGGTTTTTATGGATAATTCATATTGGATTTCTTCTGTAAAAGATAATAAAAAAGAATATAAAAAATTACAAGGAGAGATTGAAACAGAAATTGCAATTATAGGAGGAGGTTTAACAGGACTTAGTTGTGGATATTATTTAAGCAAAGAAAATAAGGAGGTAGTTATACTAGAAAAAAACACAATTTGTAGCCATACAAGTGGAAATACTACAGGAAAAATAACAAGTGGACATGGTTTATTTTATAATTATTTATTACAATCAGAGGGAAGAGATAAAGCTAAACAATATTTAGAAGCAAATGAAAAAGCAATAGAAAATATAGCAAAAATAGTAGAAGAAGAAAACATTAAATGTAATTTTGAAAGACAAGACGCATATATTTTTACACAAAAACAAGAAGAAGTAGAAAAAATAGAAAAAGAAGTAGAAGCTTTAGAATATTTAGATTTTCCATGTGAATTGGTAAAAGAAATACCACTACCAATAAAAGATGAAGGAAAGGAATCTACTGAAAATTATATAAGTATAAAAAAGAAAGTATTGGCAGCAATAAAATATAAAAATCAAGCGCAATTTAATCCATGTTTATATGCAGAAGGTTTAGCAAATAAAATAGAAGAAAGAAAAGGAAAAATATTTGAAAACACAAAAGTTTTAGACGTTAAGAAAAGCGAAAAGGGATATGAAATTATAACAGATGATGCAAAAGTAAATGCAAAAATAGTTATACTTGCATCACATTATCCAATAATAGCTTTTCCGGGATTTTATTTTATGAAAATGTATCAAGAAACATCATATCTAATAGGAGTAGAGACTAACGAACCATTATTTGAAGGAATGTATATAAATACGGAAGAACCAACTATTTCTTTAAGAACAGCAAAATATGGAGACAAACGCTTATTGTTAGTAGGAGGAATGAAGCATAAAACAGGAGCAAAAATAGATTTAAAAGATAGTTATAAAAAATTAGAAGAAGTTGCAAAGAACCTTTATCCAGATTGTAAAGTTCTATACAGATGGAATACAGAAGATTGTATTTCATTAGATAAAATTCCATATATAGGGGAATTTTCAAATTTAATGCCAAATGTATATGTAGCAACAGGCTATAAAAAATGGGGAATGACAAGTTCAAATATTGCAGCAAATATAATTACAGATAAAATTTTGGGAAGAGAAAACAACTATGAAGAAGTTTTTAATTCAACAAGATTAAAGCCAATTAAAAATCATGAAGAATTAGGAAATATATTAAAAGAAGTAAGTTATTCATTAGTTATTAATAAATTGAAGGATATAGAAGAATATGTAAAAGACGTAAAGCAAGGAGAAGGTAAAATAATAGAAATAGATGGTAAAAAAGTAGGAGCATATAGAAATGAAAAAGGAGAAGTATTTTTAATAAAACCATATTGTAGTCATTTAGGATGCATGCTTTCTTGGAATAATTTAGATAAAACATGGGATTGTCCATGTCATGGTTCAAGATTTAATTACAAAGGAAAACAAATATATGACCCAGCAATTAAAGATTTGGAAAAAATAGATATAGAGAAATAAAGAATTACTTAAATAAATTTTTACACTAAAAATAAGAAAAAAGCATTTCAATTATGAAATGCTTTTTATGTTACTATTCAGAATAATAAGATTTAAGGCACTTAAGAAGATTAAAGAGTTCTACTGGACTGCTAGAAATAGATAATTTTTTAATTATCAAATCATAAGTATTGCCAGTAGATATAAGATTTTCTAATTCTTCTTTAAGATAAATATCGTATTTCTCCTGGTACGATTTGTGGTCCAAATTAGTAAATTGCATTAGAAGATTGAAATGCCTTAAGGCATTATCTAATTCAGGACTAGAAAAATCATCCAAATTATACTTAAGAGAAGGTGCTTTTTTTAAAATCTCTAATAAAAGAGAAAAAGGAATGCGCCCCTCAATAAGAATATTTTTTTCTTCAGAAAGAGAAATAATAAATGGACCTATTTTCCGGCTCTTATTGTATTCTGAAGTAGGAGAGAAAAAAAGCTCTAATACTGAATTAAATTCATTGGTTGTCATGTTTTTACCTCCTTTTAAATTAAAACAATAAAGTAATTATAAACTAATTATAACAAAAAACACAAAAAAGGTCAACATAACAAATAAAAATTAAAAAAAGTATTGCATTTCAAAAAAAAATGTGGTATTATAAATAAGCATTTGGAAAAAATGTATATTTCGAGGTGTAGCGCAGTTGGTAGCGCGCGTGGTTTGGGACCATGAGGTCGCAGGTTCGATCCCTGTCACCTCGACCATATTTATCCATTTTTCAAGGGAATTTAAGAGAATTTATAGAAATTCGAAAGTTATAAATTATGCTATTTTTCAATAAAAGTGAAGAATAGCATAATTTTTTTGAGTTGAGAAAAATTTTATAAAATTTTCTTATTCTCTTCAAGAAAAAGAAAGAAGCTGAACTTTTAGGTTCAACTTCCTTTCTTATATACAACAAATTATGTCGATTACAAAGAAATATGTATTAATTTTCCATATATTTAGCATGTATAAATAGTATCTTTTCATTTTCATTAATATTGGGTTCTGATAAAAATGCTTTATATGATCAAGTAAGTTTTAATTATTGAATTAAAAACTATACTCAAAAAGTACAGTAACTAAGCAAAAATTGAATGTATACCCCTATATTTACAAAATACCATACAGGGTATATAATGTGAAAAACAAAAAGAAGGTGAAAAAGTGGAAGAATGTTGTAATAAAAAAACAATAAGAGGAGAAAATGAAAAAAAGTTAATAAATAATAGAATAAACAGAATAGAAGGACAATTAAAAGGTATAAAAAAGATGATTGAAAGCGATACTTATTGTAATGATGTATTAATTCAACTATCAGCAGTAGAAAATTCTGTAAAGAGTTTATCAAATTATATTTTGGAAAATCATCTATATTCTTGTGTAACAAAAGATTTAGAAAATGGAAATATGGAGATAATAGATGAATTAATAAGTTTATTTAAAAAATTTAATAAATAAAGAAGGGAGAGTTTAAAAATGAAAGAAATTATTTTAAATGTAGAAGGAATGGTTTGCACAGGTTGTGAGAAAAGAGTGGAAAACTCTTTGAAAGAAATTAAAAATGTTAAGGAAGTAACAGCAAATCACGAAAATAATAAAGTAATAATAAAAATAGAAGATGAAGCAGACATAAATGAAATAAAAGATAGAATTGACGAATTAGGTTTTGAAGTAAAGGAATAATAAGATAAAATATTTTTAAGCAAGTGTACTGAAAAACAAAATGCGAAAGGAATAATAAAATGAAAAATATTATTTTAGGTATAGAAGGGATGACTTGTAGTGCTTGTTCAAATGGACTGGAAAAATATTTAAATAAACAAAATGGAATAATAGAAGCAAGTGTAAATTTAGTAATGGCAAATGCTACAATCTATTATGATGAAAATATATTAAATCAAGAAAAAATTGAGAAATATGTAAAACAGGCAGGTTTTAAAAGTACAGGTATATTCAAGGAATTCAAAATAGAAAATAAAAATAAAACAGAAAAAATAAGATTTATTGTATTTACCATTTTAGCAATTATATTAATGTATATTTCAATGGGACATATGATAAATTTACCAACAATTAATTTATTAGATCCTCATAATAATCCAATAAATTATGCAATAACATTGTTCATACTAACAATTGCATTTTTAGTATATGGATATGATATTTTAAAAAATGGATTTAAAAATTTAATACATCTAATTCCAAATATGGATACATTGGTTACAATTGGTGTGTTAAGTAGCTTGGGTTATAGTGTATTTGGAATGTATGAAATATTTAATGGAAATCATCATTTTGTAATGAATTTATATTTCGAATCTGCAGCAATTATAATTTATTTTATAAAATTAGGAAGATATATAGATGGAATTAGCAAAGACAAAACAAGAGAAGCTATAAAAAAATTAGTAGAAATAACACCAAGTATGGCAACTATTGAAATAGATGGAGAGCAAAAACAAGTAACTTTAGATGAAATTAAAAAAGGTAATATTTTAATTGCAAAACCAGGGGAAAAAATAGCAGTAGATGGAGAAATAATAGAAGGAAAAGCGCATTTAGATGAATCTTTTATAACAGGAGAAAGTAAGCCCGTAAATAGAGAAATAGGAGAAAAAGTAATTGCAGGAAGTCTAAATTATGATGGATTTATAAAATATAAAGCAGAAAAAATTGGAAAAGAATCAACAATATCAGAAATAGTAAGATTAGTAATAGAAGCAAGTAATACCAAAGCTCCAATAGCAAAAATAGCAGATAAAATTTCAGGCTATTTTGTACCAGTAGTTATTTTAATAGCAATAATAACTTTTATAATATATTTAATATTAGGATATGATATATCAGTAGCAATAAGCACATTTGTTACTGTATTAGTAGTTGCATGCCCATGCAGTTTAGGTTTAGCAACACCACTTGCAATAGTTGTAAGCGAAGGAGTATGCGTAAATAATGGAATATTAGTAAAGAAAAGTGAAGTATTAGAAAACGCCTCAAAAACAAACACTATAGTATTTGATAAAACAGGAACTTTAACTTATGGAAAATTAAAGATTTCTGAAATATATAATTATAGTGAATTAAATAACGACAAATTAATACAAATAGTTGGTAGTATAGAGGAAAAATCAACACACCCTATAGGAAAAGCTTTTACAGGTTATATGGAAACTAAAAAACAAGAAAAAATAGAAGTAAAAACATTTGAAAATGTTGCAGGATATGGAATTATAGGAACAATAGAAAATGATGAAATAATACTAGGAAACAGAAAGATTGTAGAAAAATATAATATTCAAAATGAACATATAGAAGATGAAAATAGATTAACATCAGATGGAAATAGTATAATTTATGTAATAAGAAATAAAAAAATTATTGCTTTAATTGGGGTAAATGACATAGTAAGAGAAAATGCAAAAGAAGTAATAGAAAGAATGAATAATAAAAATATACAAACAATTATGCTCACAGGAGATAATAACCAAACGGCAGAAAAAATAGCAAGCGATCTAGGAATTACAAAAGTAATATCAAATGTATTACCAGTTCAAAAAGCCAAAATAATAGAAAATTTACAACAAGAGAAAAAAATGGTAATGATGTGTGGAGACGGAATAAATGACAGTTTAGCTATTACAAAAGCAAATATAGGAGTAAGTATAAAAAGTGGAACAGATATAGCAATGGATTCAGCAGACGTAATATTAACAAAAAATGACTTAAATTCAATATTAAAATTGATAGAAATAAGCAAAAGAACGGTAAGAAATATAAAACAAAATTTATTTTGGGCATTTTTCTATAATATTTTAATGATACCAATAGCAATAGGAATATTGAAACCAATAGGAATTTCAATAAATCCAATGTGGGCAAGTTTAGCAATGGTAATAAGCAGTTTAACAGTAATACTAAATGCGTTAAGATTAAAAAAATAAAAATTTATAGATATAATTAAATAAAAAAGTCGAAAAATATAAAATAGAGTCGATAATTTCTTAAAAAAATTATCGACTTTATGTTTACAAACAAAATAAATTATGATATAAATAAGAAAATTTATTTAAAATGATTTTTATTCGAATAGAAATTAATTCTAAAATTAAATCCAAAAAGAAAGAAGGAAATATGTTATCAATAGTAAAAAGTATGTCATTAATAGGACTAGATGGATATTTAGTTTCTGTGCAAGTAGACATTTCTTCAGGCATGCCTGGATTTGAAATAGTAGGACTTCCAGATACAAGTATAAAAGAAGCAAAGGAAAGAGTAAGAACTGCAATTAGAAATTCAGGTTATGAGCTCCAAAGTAGAAAAATATTAGTAAATTTAGCACCTGCAGATACTAAAAAAGAAGGTTCATTTTTTGATTTGCCAATAGCTGTAGGAATACTTGCAAGTCTAGGTGAAGTTGATAAAGAAAAAATAGAAAAAGTAATGTTTATAGGTGAATTATCGTTAGACGGAAAATTAAACTCAGTAAATGGAATTCTTCCGATGTGTATAGAAGCAAAAAGGCTTGGCATAACAAAAATTATAATTCCTTTGCAAAATGCAAAAGAAGCGGCAGTTGTAGAAGGAATAGAAATATTAGGTGCAAAAAATTTAAATCAAGTTATAGATTATTTAAATTCTAAAAAAGAAATCCATATGCAAAAAATAGAAATAAATAAAATATTTGAAAAGCAATTTGAAACATTGTTAGATTTTTCAGAAGTAAAAGGACAAGAAAATATAAAAAGAGCATTAGAAATTGCTGCGGCAGGTGGACACAATTGTCTTTTAATAGGAACGCCAGGTTCTCGGAAAAACAATGATGGCAAGAAGGATTCCATCAATTTTACCTAAATTGAGTTTTGAAGAAGTATTGGAAACAACAAAAATACATAGTGTAGCTGGTGTACTTTCAAAAAATACACCACTCATAACAGTAAGACCATATAGAGCACCTCATCATACAATTTCACCAGTATCGCTTGTAGGCGGGGGAAAAATACCAAAACCAGGTGAAATAAGTTTAGCACATAATGGAGTATTATTTTTAGATGAGTTACCAGAATTTAATAAAAATACATTAGAGGTACTTAGAGGACCTTTAGAAGATAGAGTAGTTACAATAAGTAGAATAAATGCTACACTTAGTTACCCATGCAATTTTATGCTTGTTGCTTCAATGAATCCATGTCCTTGTGGGTTTTATGGATCAAAAGAAAAAGAATGTACATGCACACCACAAGCAATACAAAAATATATGGGAAAAATAAGTGGCCCGCTTTTAGATAGAATAGACATACATGTAGAAGTAACACCTGTAAAATATGAAAAATTACAGGGAAATGAAAAAATAGAAACATCTGCAAAAATAAAAGAAAGAGTAGATAAAGCGAGAAAAATCCAACAGAACAGATATAAAGAATTAGAAATACATTCTAATTCTCAATTAACGCCAACTTTAATAGAAAAATATTGTAAGTTAGGAGAAAAAGAAAAACAAATTTTAAAGAAAGCTTTTGATATATTAGGTTTAAGTGCAAGAGCACATGATAGAATTTTAAAAGTTGCCAGAACAATAGCAGATTTAGATGAAAAGGAAAATATTGAAATAAGTCATATTACAGAAGCAATTCAATATAGAAACTTAGATAAAAAATATTGGAAAAATTAAAAATATATAATCTAAAATATTTAATTATAAAAAGGTGGTATAAATGATAAATAAAATATATGAAATAGATGAAACAGATGAACTTTATCCTAAAAAGTTACTGCAAATAAAAGACAGACCTAATAAAATATATGTAGTTGGAAATATAGAACTATTAAATAATAAATCTATTGCAATAGTAGGCTCAAGAATAAGTACAACATATGGGGAATATTATGCTGCAAAATTTGCAAAAGAAATATCCAAAAAAGGAATAACAATAATAAGTGGATTAGCTAAAGGGATAGATGGTATTGCACACCAAAAGTCTAAACAAGAAAAAGGAAAAACAATAGCAGTTTTAGGATGCGGATTTAATCATGTTTACCCAAAAGAAAATGAAGAATTATTTAATGAAATAATAGAAGATGGTGGATGTATAGTTAGTCAATATTCTCCAGATACAGATATAAACTTAAAAGAAGTTCCTTTTAGAAATAGAATTATATCTGCGCTTTCAGAGGGAGTTTTAATTGTAGAGGCAAGACATAGAAGTGGAAGTGGAGTTACAGCTAAATACGCATTTGAGCAAAATAAAAAAGTCTTTTGTTTGCCAAACCAAATAGGAATAACAACAGGAGTAGGAACTAATAACTTAATAAAAAAAGGAGCAATACTAGTCACAAATTCAAATGAGATATTAACACAAATAGGAGAAAATGTGGAAAAAGACACAGAAAAAAATAAAAAAGTGAAGTTAAAAATACCAGATGAATATAAAGAAATTTACGAAAAATTAGAAGAAGGAAAAATAGGGACAAATGAGTTAGCAAGGAGTTTAAATCATACTATAGTACAAATTAATCAAAAATTAACTCTAATGGAATTAGAAGGATTAATAGAAATGTTACCAGGAAATGTTGTACAAATAAAGGATTAGAATAGAAAGTTTTGTAATGGCATAAATATAGGTGCAGTAAAATTTAAACAAGTAGATAAGAAAAAATATAAGTAGACTTGAAAAAATATGGAATGGTGAATGGTAGATGTATTATAAACAAGAAACAGGAAGAAGTGGAGAAGAAATAGCAAGTAAATATTTAGAAAGACAAGGGTATGAAATATTAGATAGAAATTTTAATTGTCATCAAGGAGAAATAGATATTATTGCAAAAGACAAAAATGAAATAGTTTTTATAGAAGTAAAAACTAGAACAAATAAAAAATATGGATTTGCTTCAGAAGCAGTAAATGAGAATAAGCAAAAACATCTATTGAGTGCAATAAAATATTACATATATATTAAAAAATACGAAAAATATTTTATTAGAATAGATGTAATAGAAGTGTATATGAAAAATGGAAAAGTAAATATAAATCACATAAAACAAGCAATAGAATAAAGATTTGTAATATAATTGTTAAAATTGCAATTAAATGTTATAGAAAATTATAAAAGAAATAGTTATAGGGTACAAAAATATAAAATCAATATAGTAAAGAAAGGTGGTTTGTAGTAAAAAATATAGTTGCTACAATTGACTTTTTTTATAGAATGTGCTATTATTTTAAATGAACTTTAATTGTACCCGTAGTTTAGTTGGATAGAATGCAAGGCTACGAACTTTGAGATCGGGGGTTCGAATCCCTCCGGGTACACCAAATAATAAAGCCATGTAAGTGTTGAAATATCAACTTTTTACATGGCTTTGTTATTTTGAATTAATGCAATTTATTTGGTTCCTACAGCAACTATTTTGTTGTGAGGATTATAAGTATCTTGTGAAAGAAGCGTCTTTGAAACTACTTCACCATTCTGTTTTAATATACGATAAGCTACAGATTTGCAACCATTAGAACCATTTTGTAATACTTTAGTTTGACCTTTTGCTAAGCTAGAATCGTTTTTTGTTATAGTTCTATAAGAAATGTATTTTGTTATATATGATTGAATTTCTACCTCATACTCATTTTCTTCAAGTAATCCAAAAATCTTAAAGTTAATTGTTCCACCTGTTCCAGAACATATAATTTTTACAGGATAAGTTCTATTATTTTTAAATTTAAAATCAGGACCACCCCAAGAAACAGTAGCATCTCTACCAGCTGGAACATATCCAGGATTAAATCCATGATTAGATCTTTCTACAATTTCTAAATTAGAAAGTAAAACAGCATTATATAAAGTAGAAGATACCTGACAAATTCCACCTCCAATTCCCGTAGTAACTTTTCCACCCGCATACACAGCAGCACTTTTGAATCCTGCGGCAGCAGTTCTTTTACCAACTGTTGTATTATAAGAAAAAACTTCACCAGGCATAATTACAGTGCCATTTACTTTTTGAGATGCTAATCTTATGTTTGTACTTCTGTTAGCATTTCTAGTACTATATGTAGTAGAATATGAACCTAATAAATCTGGGAATGCTTCTGGTCCAATATCATTAGTTGTCACATTTGGAGAAATCACTTTTAAAGGAATACTACATGAATCTTCACAATTATTGAAAATATCTGTAGCTTCTTCCATAGTTATAGCAAAATCTATACCATCAACATGTGGATGAACAACATAAGGATTTGTAGTGTAATAAGCATCTTGAGGTTCTTTACTTATTTCTTCATGAATTTTATTTATATCCAATGTACTTGCAACTTTCTCTTCAACAGGAATGTTTATAATAGTGTTGTTACAATCTAAATTATTAAGCAAATACATAATTTCAGATTGTAATTTTTCTCTATTTATAACTACTCCATTCTTTCCTTTAGAGAAAATCAAATTATTTTCTTCTATGTAAAAACTTGGCTCTATTAGCCTATCTTCGAAATTAGTTTCCATTTCATTAATTAAAGAATTTAAAGTTTCCTCGCTATAAGAAAAACCTGGATTGATTTTAACACCTGAAAGCAAAGATACTAAAATTTCGTAATTATTTTCAAAGATATTTCCGTGAACGACCTTTACAATATGCCATATTAATAGCATCATTTAAAGAAAATGAAACTTCAAATTGTTCAGGTAAAATAGTTTGCTCAAAATCATTATGCTTTAAAGTAATAGCTTGAGCAGATTTTTTACTAAATTCATTTGAAATTTTTTCTAAAGCTTGTTCCTTAGTTAAGTTAGAAAGATCAATATCTTTGATGCTAACTCCATTAATAATAGTTGGTTTATTTGATGTTATTAAAGCAAAAATAGTTGAAAATAATAAAAATAAAAGAACTATAACTATTAAAGCTATAGAGAGAATGATTGCTGTTTTATAAGATTTCTTTTGATTTACAACTTTATATTCTTTATCATTATTACTATTTTCAATTAAAGCATTTTCATTAGAAATTGGGCTGTTATCATTTTCTTTAGGAATATCATCTACTATTTCATTTGCTGAATCTAATTCTTCTATATCATCATCTTTTAAATCTACATTTTCTATTTTTTCTTCTTTTTCTTCTTTTTCTTTTATATCAAGTTTTCTAATGCTCTTAGAAGATTTAGAAGGTTCTACTAGATTATCGGCATAAGCAACACTATCCACATTTTTCATAGCATCAGTAGCTGCATCACTAATATTGTTTTTATCCTCTAAAAGAATATCACTTATAGTCTCTGTATTAACTTGCTTTTTAGGCTTGTTTGAATTTTTCTTACTTTTTCCCATAATATATAGTAAGTTAGCTTTTAAACTAACTTTTTCCTCCTTTTGTTATAATAAACTTCAAATTTTTACAAAAAAATACAAAAATCCTTATAATATTAAATACTAAAAAGATTAATTTGTAAAGATATTGTTACATTATATTTAAAAAATTTTCAGGTATTCTTAAACTTATAATAATTTGATAAAAATTGGAAATATTAAAAAGGAGATATTAAAAAAAGGTAGAAAAAAATAAATAGCAATGATATAATTGAAAAAAACAAAAGAAAGGATGATGAAAATGCTAAAAGAGTTGACAGAAAAAGAGAGTTTAAAGGAAAAACTATTCCGCAAAACAAACACAGGTTGGGAAGGAATAGAAAGTAAAAAGAAAGAAGAAATTTTTTCATATTGTACAGATTATATGAACTTTTTAAATAATTCAAAAACTGAAAGAGAAATTGTAAAAAGTTCAAAAGAATTAGCAGAAAAGAATGGCTTTAAAAATATATGTGAATTTGAAAACTTAAAAGCAGGAGATAAAGTATATTATATAAATAGAGATAAAAGTATGTATCTAGCAATAATAGGTCAAAATTCTATAGAAAATGGAATAAATATTATAGGTAGCCATGCAGATTCTCCAAGATTAGACTTAAAGCCAAATCCATTATATGAAGATACAGGATTAGCATATTTAAAAACACATTATTATGGAGGAATAAAAAAATATCAATGGACAACTATACCTCTTGCAATCCATGGAGTTATAGTAAAACCAAATGGAGAAAAAATTGAAGTAAAAATTGGTGAAGATGAATCAGATCCTATTTTTACAATTACAGATTTATTACCACATTTAGCATCTGAACAAATGGAAAGAAAATTAAAAGAAGGAATTAAAGGAGAAGATCTAGATCTTTTAATAGGAAGTATTCCATTTGAAGGGGAAAAAGGTGCAGATGCTGTAAAATTAAATATGATGAATATATTAAATCAAAAATATGGAATTACAGAAATGGATTTTGTAAGTTCAGAAATAGAAATAGTACCTGCTTTTCGTGCAAGAAGTATGGGATTTGATAGTAGTATGGTTGTAGCATATGGTCAAGATGATAAAGTATGTGTATATACTTCATTAACAGCATTATTAAATTTAGAAAATCCAAAAACAACAGCGGTATGCATTATTTCTGATAAAGAAGAAATAGGAAGCATGGGAAATACAGGAATGGAATCTAATGTATTTGATACATTTATTTCAGAAATATTAAATAAATTAGGAATAAATAGACCAAACTTATTAGATAAAGTATTCTGCAATTCAAAAATGTTATCTGCAGACGTAGATGCAGCATATGATCCAATATATGCATCAGCTTATGAAAAAAATAATGCAGGATATTTAGGAAGAGGATTAGGACTTAACAAATATACTGGTGCAAGAGGAAAATCCGGCGCTTCAGATGCAAATGCAGAATTTGTAGCTATGATAAGGAATATATTTGAAAAAGAAGATGTAGCATATGAATTTGCAGAACTAGGAAGAATAGATATTGGTGGTGGAGGCACAATTGCTTACATTTTAGCTAATAAAGGTGTAGATGTAATAGATGCTGGTGTACCAGTGCTTTCAATGCATGCACCATATGAAGTAACAAGTAAATTTGATATATATGAAGCTCACAGAGCATATAAAGCTTTTTGGGAAAATTAAAAATGAAAAAAGAATGACCAATTTGTAATTTAATTGGTCATTCTTTTTTACGATATTAAGTTTTTAAGTTTTTCTTTTTCCCAAGCCCAAGCGCCTCTTAAACCTAAAAGCATTTTTGTAAAAGGTTTCCGTACTAATGCCGTAGATGGATTACTATTATCCGTTATTTTATTTCCATACATCAAAATTGCATTTTGGAAAGAATCTATACCAACAAGAGTAACAAAATGGTTACCACTACGATCTTCATCGTCATGGTAAATACTATTTTGTATCAGTATTGTTATAGGACAACCTTTTTCTAAAAAGTATAGAATCTCATCAAGATTATAGAGTTCAGTTGCTATATTACTAAAAATCTTAAAGCATATTCAACTGCTAATGGTCCACAACCTGCTTGACCGATTGTAGAAATCTTGCCATAAGGTAAATTAGAGTATTGGGAATATTTTTGACTAATTGGAAAAACATTAAGAGGTAATTTTTCAATAGGTGAAATTATATGAAAATGTTTCATATTCTTCAAAATAGTTTTATGAAAACTATCTCTTTTATGAAATTCTAATGTATTTATATATTTCCGCTCTCTATTATTACTGGGAACAATATTTTGAGGAAAATTCATTCAAATTTCTCCTTTAAAAAGTATAATTACTAACAAATAGTATACATGATTTTACCATAATTTTATATTCAAGTCAATTTTAATAGAAATTAATAAAAGTAAAAATGAAAAAATCGCTAAAATAGTTTAATACTAACTTTTAGCGATTTTGTACTATGGTGATCCAGGAGGGATTCGAACCCCCGACCCACGGATTAGAAATCCGTTGCTCTATCCAGCTGAGCTACTGAACCATTTGCTAACTGCAGTAATTATAATAGCACTTTTTTTAAAACTTGTCAACTAAAATAGCAAAAAAAGTAAATTTTAGGGACGGGCTTTTTACAATTTGCATCTTATTAAATAGTTTATTCTTAAAATTTTATAATATATTGTTTTTTATACCTTGGTGTCGCGGTCAGCCGTTTAAAAAAATACTAGTACGTTGACCGCTCCATTCGCACTCGCTTTAGCTCGTTTGGTCGCTTACGCGGTATTGCAAAACAATATATTATAAAATTTCTAATTAAATAGTAAATGGCTGCAAATTGGAAAAAGCTCGTCCCTAAAATTTAAAAATTATTTTTATCTAGGAAATTCTATTCTACTATTTTTTTTCTTTTGCCTAAATAAAGTGATTTTATTTCCAACTGTTTGTACTACTTCAGAATTTGTACTATCAGCAATTACATTTGCTAACTCTTTAGCATTTCCAGGAGCAGTTTCTAAAACGGTAATTTTAATTAATTCCCTTGCTTCAATTGCATTATTTAATTGTTCTATTAAAACCTCAGAAATACCACCTTTTCCTACTTGAAAAATAGGATCTATAGTATTTGCAAGACTTCTTAAGTAAGCTCTTTCTTTACTTGTCATTGTTTTTCCTCCTTTAAACATATTCATTTTATTAAATAGTAATTTGTATTACTTCAAAAGATAATTTCAATACTAAATATTTTAACTAAAAAATTTTATATATTTTTAGAAAGTATAGTAGTGCAAATATCTTCAGTTGAATTTCTTTTAGAAAGCTTAATAGAATTTTCTTTCATTTTAGATAAAACATCATCATTAAATAAAACTTTTTCTAAAACTTCCTTTGGGTTATCATGTTTTTTGAGCCAAACAGCACAACCAGAATCTTCTAAAAATGCAGCATTTTCTTCTTCTTGACCAGGAATAGGGTTAATTATAATAAATGGAAGTGAAGAAGCTAAACTTTCACTTGTAGTTAATCCGCCAGGCTTGGTTATAACTAAATCGGAAATAGACATAAGTTCAGGAACTTTATCTGTAAAAGGGAGAACCTTAATAGTAGATTCCTTATGCTTTTTAGAAACTATTTCCTCAAATTCTTTTTTCATTTTTTCATTTTTACCAGCAATTGCAATAACTTGAATATCATTAAAATCAGACAAACAATCTAAAATTGCTACAGTTTTATCTTTGCCAAGTCCATATTCACCACCAGCAAAAAATAAAACAATCTTTTTGTTTGCATCTAATTCAAATAAATTACAAATTTCTTTTTTATCATAAGTTTGTAAAAATCTATTAGAAATAGGAATTCCTGTAACAAAAATTTTATTTTCATCAATAGAATCTTGGATCATTTTATCCTTCATAGAAGAATTTGATACAAAATAGAAATCTACAAATTTATTTCCAATAAGCCATTGCTCATGTGGTGCAAAATCAGTCATAATAGTTGCAAGCAAACAATTAGTTTTTCCTTTCTGCTTTAAATAACTAGTCATTTGTGAACCAAATGGATGAGTGGAAATTACAATGTCTGGATTAAATTCACGAAATAATTTAGCTATTTTTACAGCCATGATTTTGTTAGAAGAAGTGCTTACATTAGATAAAAGACCATTTTGAGATTTATAATAAACTTTTTCCCAAGCCCATGGTGCTTTTTTTGCCATCTCTCTGTAAGCAGCAGTAGTTACCTTATCTAAAGCTTTATTAATATATTTAACGCAATCAATTATTTCAGTTTGAACATCAGTATAATTTTCATCAATATATTGTTTAATAGATTTTGCAGCAGATAGATGTCCTCCTCCATAAGATGCGTAAAAAATCAAAATTTTCTTCATAAAAACTTCAGTCCTTTCTTGTTTAAATAAAAGGTACATGTAGTCATGAAAGTTTTTATTCTTTCAATTCAACTACAAACATAAAATGTTTTTTAAATTTTACCATAAAAAAGATAAAATTTCAAAAAAATAACAAAAATAAATAAAAAAAAGAATAAAACATAAAAAAATATACAAAATATAAATGAAATACTATAAGTTAAAAGGAGAAATAAAGTGAAAAAAATATGCAAAATATTATTAATTATAATGATTTTGTTAATGGGAATAATCGCGATTTTTAATTTACCTAAAAATAATCAAACAGAAGTATATGCAGCTAATGCAGGTTCAACATCAAATGTTCAATTAATAGCAAGAGCAATAAATGGAGAAGCAAGAGGAGAACCCTATGAAGGGCAAGTTGCAGTTGGTGCGGTAATTTTAAATAGAGTAAAAGATCCAAATTTTCCTAATACAATAGCAGGAGTAATATATCAAAGTGGAGCATTTACAGCAGTTTCAGACGGACAAATAAACCACCCAATATTAGAAGGCTCAACAGTAGTAAAAGCAGCACAAGATGCATTAAATGGCTGGGACCCAACAGGTGGAGCAATATATTATTTTAATCCAGCAACTGCTACAAACAAATGGATATGGTCAAGACCACTAATAAAAACAATAGGAAAACATAGATTTTGCAAATAAATTACCTTTGGGGACGTTTCTTTTTGGTTAATCTGTCCCTTTTGGTACATTAATTAATAAAGGAGAAGAGAAAAATGGGAAAAATAAAATCAAAATTATATGATTGGAAAGATCGTTTAAAAGATAGACATATGCTTAGTTTAGTAGTAACTTTAGTTACTGTTATAGCAGTTTTAGGGCTCTATACTTATAAAAGAGAAAGACAATTTAGACAAACTGCAGAAAACAATTACAATATGGCATTTTTTGAATTAGTTAGTTATGTAGAAAATGTAGAAACATATTTAGCAAAATCATTAATATCTAGTACTCCAGAACACGGAGCAGAAACTTTAACACATGTATGGAGAGAAGCGAATTTAGCACAAAGTTACTTAGCAAGACTTCCAATGGGTTCACAAGAACTTGCAAACACATCAAAATTTTTAAACCAAGTAAGTGATTACAGTTTTTCATTATCAAGAAAAAATATAAATAATCAAAATCTAACTGATGATGATTTCAATAATCTAAAAGAATTACACACATATAGTGTAGACTTAGAAAATACACTTAATCAATTGTCAGCGGATATAAATGATGGAAGAATAAAATGGGGAGAACTAACAAACAAAGGGAGTAGTGTATTTTTAACACAGGTAAGCAATATTTCAAAAGATAGCTTTGACAATCTAGAGGAAAATTTTCATGAATATTCAGGGTTAATATATGATGGCGCATTTTCAGAGCATATGACAGCAGTAGAGAAAAAAGGACTAACAGGAGAAGAAATAAGTGAAGAAGAAGCAAAAAAAATAGCAACTGATTTTATAGGAAATGACAGAGTAGGAGAAATAAATTCAAACGGGGTATCAGAAGACACAGATATACCTTCATATGATTTTAGCATAAAAGCAAAAAATGATAAAAACGAAATAATAACAGTATCTGTAAGCAAAAAAGGTGGACATATAATATTTATGAACTACAATAGAAACATCGAAGCCGAAAGTATATCACAAGAAAGAGCGGATGAAATAGGAAAAGATTTCTTAAATAGTAAGGGATTTCCAAACATGAAAGAAACGTATTATCTAAAACAAAATGGAATAGTTACAATAAATTATGCATATAATCAAAAAAGCACAAACGGAGATGTAGTAGTATATCCAGACTTAATAAAAGTAAAAGTTGCATTAGATAATGGCGAAATACTAGGAATAGAAACTACAGGATATTTAAATTCACACTATGAAAGAAATATACCAACAGCTAAAATAACTAAAGAAAAAGCAAAAGAAAATTTAAACAAAAGTTTACAAATAGAAAGCGAAGGAATGGCAATAATTCCAACAGAATTTAAAACAGAAATATTCTGTTGGGAATTTAAAGGAAAAGTAGATGATACAGAATTTTTAGTATATATAAATGCAGAAACAGGAGCAGAAGAAGATATATTAGTAATAAAAAATACACCAAACGGAACTTTAACAATGTAACTGTTTTTGGAGACGGAGCAAAAAACAGGAAAATATTATTAGTATTTTGAAAATGAAATTGCACATAATATAATTAGAAAATAAATTTATTTTCTAAATCTAGACTTTGAGAATTTGGAGGTAATATACAATGGGAAGAAGAAGCTCAAATATTATGTCTGAAAATTTAAAAGAGGAAATTGCAAGAGAATTAGGTGTATATGAACAAGTAAAGCAAGATGGAGGATGGCAAAATGTATCCTCTAAAACTTGTGGAAATATAGTATCAAAAGCAATAGAGATCGCAAATAGAAGTGTAGAATAGTACAAATGAGAGCCCCTATTATAAATAAGGGTTCTCATTTTTAACTTTAAAGGTAAACCACGAGTTGTTATTGATTTCAGTTTATGTAAAATTGTTAACACTAAAAACGTGTTAAAATCTAGTCTTTAGTAAGATTTGTAAAGTATAATATGAGTAATATTAACTTATGAAATAATAAAATGTACTAAAGATAGGAGAGTAATTTATATGAATAGAAGAATAAAAAATAATAAGGGTGTAACATTAGTAGCATTAGTAGTAACAATAATAGTATTAATCATATTAGCAGGAATAAGTATAAATCTATTGTTAGGAGATAAAGGAATAATAACAATTGCTAAAAAAGCAAAAGAAAATATAGAACTTGCAAAAACAGAAGAAGAAACTCAATTAAATGAATTATATACTCAATTAAAAACAGAAGGTTCAAGTTCAGGAAACTTACCATATGATTTAATAGCAAAATTAACAGAATTTAAAACTGCAATAGCAAATGCAATAGATGAAGCTGGTGGTATAAAGCCGGATATAACAGCTGAAACAAGTGTGTTTGCAGATAATATTAAGGGGATAGTAAAAGAAGTAACAAAAAATGCAACAGCAACAGCCGATAATATTTCAAAAGGTAAAACCGCATGGGTTAATGGAACCCTAATAACTGGTAATGGTAAGGATAATAATTCTTATTATGATGATGGAAAAAAATTAGATGCATCAAATATATGGCAATATACAGAAACATCTGATAAATATGATACAACATATAACATCACTACTGATGATATGTCAAAATATAACAACATACTTTTATCTTCTAGTTGGGATTGGACAAAGTATGCTAATACATCGGAAGTTTGTATAATTCCAATATCTGAATTTAAAAAAGGACAAACATACAGAGTAGATAATTATTATAACGATTCTATTCAATCAAATGGTTATGCCGAAATAACTTATGTATCAGATACTACTATAGCATTAAAACGTGGTAGTCGATCAGCAGCTATTATATTTTTCTTGTAAAAAACAATGTTATTCTAAAACTTGTGGAAATATAGTATCAAAAGCAATAGAAATTGCAAATAGAAGTGTAGAATAGTTAAAATAAGGATTTTTAATTTTTAAGAATCCTTATTTTATGGAAAATTCATAAAATAATGTAATAACTTATTGACGTAATAAAAAATTATTAGTAAAATTATTAAAAATAAAGGTAACACCTTATAAACATAATGTTATTTTATAATTTAGATATAAATTGGAAATAATAAGAAAAAATAAAAGGAGGAACAAAAGAAAATGAAAAATAATAAGGGTGTAACATTAGTTGCGTTAGTAGTAACAATAATAGTACTAATAATACTTGCAGGAATGAGCATAAATTTAATATTAGGAGATAATGGAATAATAACAATAGCTAAAAAAGCAAAGGAAAACACGGAACTTGCAAAAATAGAAGAAGAAAAAAGTTTAAATGAATTGTATGATGAATTAATAAGAGAAGGAATAAGTGCAGGAAATCCAGAATATAGTTCAATTGCAAAATTTGCAGAATTTAAAACTGCAATTGCTAATGCAATAGAAGAAGCTGGAGGAATAAAGCCAGAAGTAACAGCTGAAACAAGTGTGTTTGCAGATAATATAAAAGGAATATTAAAAGAAGTAACAAAAAATGCAACAGCAACAGCAGATAACATTTCAGAAGGAAAAACAGCATGGATTAATGGAGAATTAATTACTGGTACAGGAAAGGATAATGAAACAAATTATAACGATGGTTCCAAAAACGCAAGGTTGAAAAAAGTAAAAATAGGTAGTTGTACAAGTACAAAAACATTTACCATAACTGACTATTCAGGTTGGGAGAGTTTTACAATAGATAACTTCGCTATTGAAATAGTTGATGCACATGGATCGATTTGGTATTCAGGAAGAGCAGATAGTGGGAGTGTAGGTTCCGGAACCTTGAAGTTTTCAAAAGCATATAACAATACAACAGGAAGATTAACAGTAACTGCAAGTGGTAACACAACATTATACGTTACCGCATATGGAGAAACTAATAGTGATGCAACTTATGGAGCAAATGTTGATGTGTATTTATATTATGTAGAATAAAAATATAAGTAAAAATATTTAGAAAAGCTCAAATTATTAAACTAAAAAGTTTAGTAGTTTGAGTTTATTTTAATGTTATTTTTGAGGTCCAAAAAAGGAAAACATTGCATAAGGTTCATAAAAACTAGTTAAGCAATATAACAACTTATTGGCATAATAACAGCTTATTAGTAAAATTACTGAAAATAAAAATAATAATTTATAAACATAATATTATTTTATAATTATTTATTTAAAATTAAACATTACCAATGCATAATTTTCATACAATGCATAATTTTCATATTGCAAATCAAAAACAAATGTCATATAATATAAAAAATTAAAATATAATTATATTTGATTTCTTAAACATAAAAAATAAATGGAGGAGAAGAAATTATTGGAAATAGAAGTAAAAGGGAAAAAAATAAACTATGAAGTTAGAGGCCAAGGTAAACCTATTGTGTTACTTCATGGTTGGTTAGCATCATTAGAAACAATGGCTCCTTTAGCAAGGCATTTAGAAAAACACTTTAAAGTATATTCTATAGACATAATTGGATTTGGAAAGAGTGAACTTCCAGACAAACCGTTAAATACAGATGAATTTGGAGACTTCTTAAAAGAATTATTAGAGAAATTGAATATTAAAAATCCTATACTAATAGGACATTCAAATGGCGGAAGAATAATTATAAATTATGCAGGAAGAAATCTTGGACAAATAAACAAAATAGTATTAATTGATAGTGCAGGAATTGTTCCAAAAAGAAGTAAAAAATATTATATAAAAATGTATACTTTTAAATTTTTAAAGAAAATATTAAACATTTTCCCAAATACAGAAATGACAAATAACATTAGAAAGCGTGTACTTGGAAAGTTTGGGTCTAGTGACTATAAAAACTCACCAGAAGTATTAAAAGGTACAATGTCTATTATATTAAATGAAGATCAAAAATATTTAATTCCAAATATTAAGGCTCCAACCCTAATTATATGGGGAGATAAAGATACTGCTACACCAATAGAAGATGGAAAGACTATGGAAAAACTGATACCAGGAAGTGGACTGGTAGTATTTGAAGGAGCAGGACATTTTTCTTATTTAGACAGACTATCTAATTGCTTAATAGTATTAGATGAATTTTTAAAAAATGATATGAGGGAGAATTAATGAATTACATATTAATAAATATATTTTTAATTATACTATATGTATATTACTTACATAAGATAAAACATGGATTTCATATATTGCAATTAGAATCTTACAAAAACGAAAGATATAAGAGATGGATAAACGAAAATAAAAATTTAATTATAAAAAGAAGAGAATTATTGCTTATAGTTCCATCAATTTTAATTTATATTAATAAAACACTTGCAATTATAGTTGGTATAATAATAGCTCTTTTGTTATATATTTCAAGAGATATTTATATAGAAAAAAAACCACTTATAATTACCAAAAGAGTAAAAAGAATGTATGTAACTTCTAGCATAATATTTATAATACTAGCAATATTAGCAAATATATTTGAAAAGCTAGTATTAAAAAGCCAAATTTTAAATAATATACTGTTATCAATAGCATTAATTGCAGAAAATGCTTTAGTTATATTTTCTATATATGTTGTTATATTAATAAATAAAATAAATGAGCCAATAGAGAATAATATAAATAAAAGTTTTTATAATGAAGCTAAAAGAAAACTTGAAGAAATGCCAAATATGAAAATAATCGGAATTACAGGAAGTTACGGAAAAACAAGTACAAAGTATATTGTATCAACTATATTGGAACAAAAATATAATGTACTAATGACACCAGAAAGTTACAACACCACAATGGGAGTTGTAAGAACAATAAATGAAAAATTAAATTCTATGCATGAAATATTTGTATGTGAAATGGGCGCAAAAAATTTAGGAGATATAAAAGAAATATGTGACTTGGTTAAACCAAATTATGGAATATTAACAGCAATAGGGCCACAACATTTAGAAACTTTTAAGACATTAGAAAATGTAAGAAAAACAAAAATGGAGTTAATAGATGCAATAACAGATAAAGCATTTGTTAATTATGAAGACGAAAATATAAAAGAAACTAAAATAAATAAAGAAAATATCAAGTATGGTATATCTAAAGAATGTGATATATATGCATATGATATAAAAATTACAGAAACAGGTTCAGTATTTAGTGTACACACAAAAGAAGGAGAGTTAAAAGACATAAAAACAAAATTATTAGGAGAACACAATATTATAAATATTGTAGCAGCAATAGCCATAGCTAAGGAAATGCAATTAACAGATGAACAAATAAAAATGGGAATAAGATATTTAAAACCAGTTCCTCACAGACTAGAACTAATAAAAAAATCAAATGGTTTAACAATAATAGATGATGCATATAATTCTAATATAAAGGGAGCTAAAAAAGCTCTAGAAACTTTAAAATTATTTGAACAAAAAACAAAAATTTTAGTAACTCCTGGTATCGTAGATTTAGGGGAGTATTCCGAAAAGTATAATAAAGAATTAGGTCAAAAAGCTGCGGAATGTGCAGACTATATTATATTAGTAGGAGAAAAACAAGCAAAACCAATATATGATGGAATAGTATCAAAAAACTATCCAAAAGAAAAAATATTTGTGGCAAAAAATTTACAAGAGGCAATATCAAAATGGAAAGAATTTTCAGCAGAAAATATTGTAATATTACTAGAAAATGATTTGCCAGATAATTATTTATAAAAGAAAAGAGGGATTTATATGAAAATAAAAATAGGAGTTATTTTTGGAGGAAGATCAGTAGAACATGAAATATCAATAATAACTGCAAATCAAACAATAAATAGTATTAATAAAGAAAAATATGAAATTATACCAATATACATAAGTAAAAAAGGATTAATGTATACAGGAGAAGAACTTCTTGAACTAAAATCATATAGAAATTTAGATGAGTTATTAAAAAAATTAACACAAGTAACAATAGTTAATGATGGAGAAAAAATAAATATAGTAAGATTTCCAATGAAGAATTTTGGAAAAAATATAATAAATACAATAGACATAGCATTTCCAACAATGCATGGAACAAATGGAGAAGACGGAACAATTTCAGGATATTTAGAAATGTTAAATATTCCTTATATAGGTTGTGATATATTATCTGCAAGTGTAGGAATGGATAAAATAATGATGAGAAGAGTGCTTAAAGAAGCAAAAATACCATCACTTGATTATATAGCTTTTTATGCTACAGATTATATTAAAGAAGAGGAAAAATATATTAGTAAAGTGGAAGAAAAGTTAAGATATCCAGTTATAGTAAAGGCAGGAAATTTAGGTTCTAGTGTAGGAATAAAAAAAGCAAAAAATACAGATTCTTTAAGAGAGGCAATAGAATATGCAATGCAATTCTCAGACAGAATAATGATTGAAAATGCAATAGTAAATTTAAAAGAGGTTAATTGCTCTGTAATGGGAGATACATCAAATGCAACACCATCTGAATGCGAGGAACCAGTAGGAGCAGGAGAGATATTGAGTTACCAAGACAAATATGTTTCAGGAGGAAAAACAAAATCACAAGAGTTTGCAGGAGGTTCAAAAGGAATGGCAACACTTAAAAGAAAATTACCTGCTGAAATTTCAGATGAAATGAAAAAACAAATTCAAAAATTAGCAGTAGAAACATTTAAGGTGTTAGGATGCAATGGAGTTTCAAGAATAGATTTCTTAGTGGATAATGATACTAATGATGTATATGTAAACGAAATAAATACAATACCAGGAGCATTATCATACTATTTATGGGAAGCTACAGGAAAGACTTTTGAACAAGAAATAGATGAATTAGTGGAATTAGCATTAAAAAGAAGAAGAGAAAGAGAAAAATTAGTATTTTCTTATGACCAAAATATATTAGCTTTATCAGGAAGTAAAACAGGAATAAAAAAATAAAACTAATAAAATAATAGAATTAGTAATGGAAAAATAAGAACTAAAGACTGGGTAAAATTAAAAATTAAGCCAGTCTTTAATATTTATACCGAAATTTAAATTTTTAAGCCCGTCCCTAAAATTTACAATAGAAACTATATCAATCATTTTTGAAAATGTCTTAAAATTTTTTATTTATTAGCACTAAATTTTTAGTTTAGTGCTAATATTTTTATGCGACATTTTCTATGCGATGTTTTTGTGCCTTTATAAATTCTTCAAATGATTTTCCTTTCCATGGATGTATCATTTTTGGAATATATATTTTTCTTTCTTTTATTTCTTCAACATCATCAAAATTTACTGATTTTGCCTGTACTTCTGGTATTTCTTCTAAAGCGAATATTGATTCATCTATTGTTGCAAATAAACTTCCATCTAATGCTTTTATTACTATACACTTTGTACCTTTATTGAAGTAGATCGGTTTTCCAGATTTATTTATAAGTCTATAGTAGTGTTTATTATATTTTATTGAATGTCCACTATCTATTACTCTTTTACATAATACAGCTAATGTAAGATTTATTTTTTCTTCACTGGGTTGATTTTCGAAGACAGATTTGTTATTATTTATACACAA
>CAKPAW010000010.1 GCA_934133165.1 uncultured Clostridia bacterium | reverse complement strand
GAAATGATAAAAAGAGAAACAACTGATGAAAAAGAATTAGAAAAATTAGAAGATGCTATAGCTTTTAGAAATGTAGCTAATATGCCTGCCAGAGTAAAATGTGCACTTTTAGCATGGCATACAATTGAAGATATATTAAACAAAGATTGTCAATAGAGATGTTTATCATTAAATTCGTATTTACAAAAAGAACCCATTTAATATGAGTTCTTTTTTGATTATAACAACAATTATTTATTGTTGTATTCTGCTAAAGTAGGCCATTCTTTATCTCTATCTTTAATATTAAGTTTTTCTAATCCACCTGCTTCTTCAATAGGCCAGTTAATTCCAAGTGCAGGATCATTCCAAAGAATTCCTCCTTCGGCGCTAGCTTCACGATATGCAGTAACCTTATAATTGAAAGTTGCTGTATCAGATAATACTATAAAACCATGTGCAAATCCTTCAGGAATAAAGAATTGAAAGAAATTCTCTGATGTAAGTAATACTCCGTAAGCCTTTCCATAAGTAGGTGAATCTTTTCTTAAGTCAACAGCAACATCGTAAACAGCACCATGAGTAACTCTTACCAATTTAGCTTGGGCATATTTTCCTTCCTGAAAATGCAAGCCTCTTATAACGCCTTTAGTAGAGTTTGATTCATTATCTTGTACAAATTCACAATCAATTCCAACTTCACTAAAGTCTTTTTTGTTATAAGTTTCTGCAAAGTAACCTCTGCTATCTTGGTGAATAGTTGGTTGTACAACCATTAATCCTTCAATACCTGTTTCTTCAACAATTTTTACCTGTCCCATTATTGGTCCTCCTTTAATTTTTTCTTTACAAATTAATTGTAAAGTATATTTAATTAAGTAACATAAATATTATATCATATATTTCATATATTGCAATAGTAAAATTTGTAGAAAAATATTGAAATATGTAGGAAAATATATTATAATAATTAACATACATTTCATATTAATCAAAAGAAGGGAGTCATTCTTATGATGGTAATTGAAAACATGGATATGAGCAGAAAGTTTCGGAGGGGAGTAGTAACACAAAAGCAAATAAATGTTGGAATTCTAACTATATATGAATTCGAAGATAAAGGAATCCATCCAAGTGTAAGCTTTTTAGAATTTAGCGAGTATTATTTAGTTAAGCTAAAAGAGTTGAATACCGATAGCTTGGATTTATCAACTATTCTTCATTGCTTTGTATGTTCTGGCTTTTTTGACCAAACAAAACCTTTAAGGTTTTCAAAAGATAAAGAATTTAGTTTTGAAAGGTATGAGAACTTCAATTATTTATGCACAAAAATTCGTGAGTTATATCCAAAAGGAAGAAGTGTAGTTATTCTATAACTTGAAGAATACAAGTCGCTAAAAAATAAGTGGCTTGTATTTTTTTATCTTTTTTAGTATTATATATAGAGAGAAATATAAAGGAGCGTGAAAGTATGTTAGATTTTGATGAAAACAAAAGAGTTTTAAATCAATTAAATGAAAAACTAAAAGAATTGGGTGAATCTCTTTGAAATATCTAACTTAGAAATTAGATTAAAAGATTTAGAAAGCAAGACAAATAATGCTTGCTTTTGGGAAGATTCTAAAAATTCAACAAAGATATTAAAAGAAATAAATGAAATAAAAGCAAAAATACATACGTACAATAATATAAAAAATAATTTAGAAAACGTAATTCAAATGAACGATTTAATACAAGAAGAAAAAGAAGAAAGCTTGGAAGAAGAACTAAAAGACTCTATAAAAAACTTACAGAAAGAAATTGACAAATTAGAAATAAATACATTATTATCTGGAAAATATGATAAAAACAATGCAATTTTGACTATTCATCCTGGGGCAGGAGGAACAGAAAGTTGTGATTGGGCTCAAATGTTATATAGAATGTATACAAGATGGGCTTTAGACAATGGATATGAAGTAAAAGAATTAGATTATTTAGATGGTGAAGAAGCAGGCTTGAAAAGTGTTACTTTATTAGTTAAAGGTTCATATGCATATGGATATTTAAAAGGAGAAATGGGTGTACATAGGTTAGTAAGGATATCGCCATTCGATAGTGGAGGAAGAAGACATACTTCTTTTGCTTCATTAGAAGTTTTACCAGAAATTTCTGAAGATATTGAAATAAATATAAATCCAGATGATTTAAGAGTAGATACTTATAGAGCTTCAGGAGCAGGGGGGCAACATGTTAACAAAACATCATCTGCAGTTCGTATTACACATATTCCTACGAACATAGTAGTATCTTGTCAATCTGAACGTTCACAAATTCAAAATAGAGATACAGCTATGAAAATGTTAAAATCAAAGCTTTTGAATTTAAAAGAAAAAGAGCACAAAGATAAAATAGAAGATTTAAAAGGAAATCAAATGGATATAGCATGGGGAAGTCAAATACGTTCATATGTATTTTGCCCATACACAATGGTAAAAGACCATAGAACTAATTATGAGGTAGGAAATATACAAGGCGTAATGGATGGAGACTTAAATGATTTTATGGATGCATATTTAAAAATGGAAAGTAAATCACAAAATAAAGAATAGTTTTTATTCTTTATTTTTTTGTTCTAAAATAGACAAGACCTGAATATATTATTTATATAACGAAAACAAGAGAAGGGAAGAGGTACTATGGCATTGGAAGATAGAAAAATGCAATCAAATAATATGAATGTAATTCAAAATTTAGTATTAGAAAATAGAGAAAAACTTAGCATTTCTGGAGTTCTAGATGTACTTAGCTTTGACGATCAAGTAGTAATAGTTGAAACAGAATTGGGACTTCTTACAATAAAGGGAGAAAATTTAAGAATTAATAAATTAAGTATAGATACTTCAGAAGTTATAGTTGAGGGAGAAATATATAATTTAGCATATAGCGAAAATGATATAGATAAAAAAACAGGAGGAATTTTTAATAAAATATTTAAATAAAACTTAAAATTAGAAGGTGATAATTTGGAAAATGGAATATTAACGCAATTATACTCTATGTTAGTTTTTATTATTAGCGGTATATTTATAGGTATATTTTTCGACATATTTCGTATACTTAGGAAATCTTTTCATACTCCAGATATTATTACATATATAGAGGATGCTTTATTTTGGCTTATTACAGGTTTATTTTTAATATTTGTTATATTTAATTTTACTAATGGAGAAATACGAATTTATAATATTATTGGATTGATTTTAGGTAGTCTTTTATACATGATTTTAATAAGTAAAATCTTTATAAAAATTAATGTTAAAATTGTGCTATTCATAAAAAAGATAGTAATAAGTATAACCAAAATATTAATAATACCAATACAATTTCTTGCTAAAATTCTACAAAAAATATTTAAGCCTTTTACATTTTTCGTCATTAATACAAAGAATATATTATTAAATTTCAAAAAAAGTAAAAATAATAAGAAAAAACATATAGAAAAAGAAGGATTTTAGAAATAAATGTAGAAAGATATAAGTAGAGCATATTTTATAGACAAAAGAAAACATTAGAGAGAGAGTAAACTTATGAAAATAATGAAAAATATAGTAAAGAAAATATTATTAATTGCTGTTGGCATATATATAATTAGTATATTTATTTCTCAACAACAACTTTTAAATACATACCAAAAAGAAATAGGAAAATACGAAACTCAAAAACAAGAAGCTGAAGAAACAAAAGAATCTTTAGTTGCTATGAAAGACAATGTAAATTCACCAGAATATATTGAAGAAATTGCTAGAGAAAAATTAGGAATGTACTTACCTAACGAAAGAGTTTATATAGATATTGGAAAATAGTGGAAAAAAAGAGGAATATTTTACCTCTTTTTTCTTTACTTATTCGTAATTTTATAGTATAATATATACATATTCAATCAGAATAATTTATTTTTTCTTTTTAAATACCAAAAAATAAAAATGAAATTAAAATTAAATAAAAAAGGGGGCTAAAATTTATGAATTTAGAAGATGCTACTTTAGTAGAATTGCGTCAACTAGCCAAAGAAATGGATATTAGAAATGTATCCAAACTAAAAAAGGAAGAATTAATTGAAATTCTTGAAAATAAAACAAATAAATCAAATGAAATAGATGAGAATACAGAGAAAAACAATACTCCAAGAAGATTTTATCCTCTAGTAAACGAGGAAATCACTCCTGAAGGTCCAGAGTTAGAAGCAGGGGAAGGTTATAAATTAACAAGTGAGGAAGATAGAATCGTTCAAGGTGTATTAGAAATCTTACCTGATGGTTATGGATTTTTAAGAGGAGAAAATTACTTATCTACACCTAAAGATATTTATATTTCACCTATACAAATTAGAAGATTTAAATTAGACAAAGGAGATAAAATAAAAGGAATTGCTAGACTCCCAAAAGAAGGAGAAAAATTTCCTGCATTAATATTTGTTGGTGAAGTTAATGGTGAAGCACCTGAAAAGGCCTATAGACGTATAAAATTTGATGATTTAACACCAATATATCCTGAAGAAAAATTACGTTTAGAAACAACTCCAAACGAATATGCAATGAGAATGATAGATTTAATTTCTCCAATTGGTAAGGGCCAAAGAGGGCAAATAGTTGCTCCTCCAAAAGTAGGAAAAACAACATTACTTAAAAAAATAGCAAATAGTATAAGCACTAATAATCCTGAAGTTGAACTTATTGTTCTTCTTATAGATGAAAGACCAGAAGAAGTTACAGATATGAAACGTTCAATTAAAGGTGAGGTTATATATTCTACATTTGATGAAGTACCTGAAAATCATGTAAAAGTAGCAGAAATGGTACTTGAAAGAGCAAAAAGACTTGTTGAACATAAAAAAGATGTTGTTATTTTATTAGATAGTATAACAAGACTTGCAAGAGCTTACAATCTAGTTGTTCCTTCATCTGGAAGAACATTATCTGGAGGTCTTGATCCTGCATCACTACATAAACCAAAAAAATTCTTTGGTGCAGCAAGAAATATAGAAAATGGGGGAAGTCTTACAATATTAGCTACTTCATTAATTGAAACAGGTAGTAGAATGGACGATGTAATCTTCGAAGAATTTAAGGGAACAGGTAATATGGAAGTACATTTAAATAGAGCACTTTCAGAAAAAAGAATTTTCCCAGCAATAGATATAAATAAATCTGGAACAAGAAAAGAAGAAAAATTATTAACTAAAAAAGAACTAGAAACAGTATTTGCATTAAGAAAAGCATTATCTAAAATGCCTACAGAAGATGTTACAGAAACAATAATAAATCAAATGGTTACAACTAAAAATAATAGAGAATTTATAGATAAAATAGATAGTTTCTTATATAAATTTAAAGATTAATTAAATTTAATAATTTTTAATAATTTAGATAAAACATTGAATATTAAAAATTTTGAAAAAAGTTAGGTAGAGGGTAAGATGTTAGAACTTTCTACCTAGTATTTTTGCTTTTGTCATTGCACAAAATCAAAGTTTTGTGCAATAAGAGATAGGGCAAAATAATTGAACCCTTATCAAGGTCCTACCCACAAAATCTTGCAATTCCTTGCTATCACTAGTATTTAAGCTATTAATTTTAACAACAAACTTATATTACTTTATTATAAAACTCTCTTAAATTTGATTCTGAAGCCTCATTATTTTTAATTATTCTTGGTTGGATTTTTTTTCATTATTGTAACTACATATTTAAATATTTTAAAAAAATTATATAACTTTAGATTATTTTTATCAAAATTTCACAAATTCCCATATTTCAGTATTTTTCTCAATTATTCAAACAGCAAGTTATATGCCTAAAAAATAAAAACGGCTTAAAATCGATTCTCACGCGTCATCTTTTTGAGGTATTTTTTTATATACCTATATAAGTATATAAAAATTAGTCATTTTTTATCTAAAAACTCTCAAACCCAGAATTATTAGTATTTTGCTAAAATACTAAACAACAAGTTATATGGCTTAAATATAAAAATGGCTTAAAATCGATTTTCGTAAGCCGTTATTTTAGGCTTTTTAGAGATTGCTTTAGTATCTGCAGATCATTATATCATTATAAAAATTGCATATATATAACTAAAATTTTTATAAACAACTTAAATAAATCTAATTTTAATATTTAGATGAATAATTTAATATTGATTTTAGTAAGTTTAAATTATAATAATTAAAATACATATAAATTTAAAACCAAACATTAAAATTTGCAATTAACAAATGTTCGTTTTAAAAAATTCTATAAATTTAAAATCTTTAATTTATGATTTTATAAATTTTAAAATTGTTAATTATAAATCTGAAGAAAATTCTATTTTGTAAAAACTTTGCACAAAATTTTTCTGTATCTTTTTTTCATATATAAAATATTTATATTAAATATAAATCTACAACATTAAAAATATGGCTATCTCTCCTACTTTACTAATTTTCATTCAAATTAGAAAAAATTAGCATACTTTAAATTTCTTATCAAATCGGAATAATATCTTCTAATAGATTATTTTCTGGCATTGCTTTTGTAAATTGTGATGTTGTTGTTTCTATATCTGCATTTTTACCATTTACTTGCTCTGCTTGAATTGATAATACTTGTTCAAAAGTAAATTGTACCATTGCTAATTTTTCTTGTCTTTCGGTATCACTACATTGTTATAAAAATTATTCCTCTTTAATGATATTTCTACTACCTAAGTATGTAGCTAAGAAATATGCTCCATAAACTATACCTATAATAATTACAGTTGCAATAGCTGATGGTAATAAATCTTTTTTACTTGCTAATCCAGACATTATTGTGATTGCAAATTGTATTCCAAATACAGAATGTATAATTGCAAGAACAAGTGGAACTCCAAAGAATATCCCAATTTGTCTAAATAATGCTTTGTTAATCATCTTTTCATCACAACCAATTTTTCTTAAAATTGTATATCTTTGTTTATTATCTGAACTATCTGTTAATTGTTTTAAAGCTAAAATAGCTGAACATGCAATTAAAAATATAATTCCTAAATAAATTGCTATAAATGTTACAATAGTTGCTAGACCTACACTTGCTTCCATAAGAGCTATTTTCGTTTTTCCGTCAATATTCAAACCATTTTTATCTAAATTTTGTAAAAGTTCAGAATTATCATCAACAAATATTTTTTCTATTTCTTCCTTTCCCTCTTTAGTATCTGCATTATAATTTGCAACAAATAGATATTGTTTTTTCATGCTTTCTGTCAATTCACAATTATCTGGAACTAATATAATTCCTGTATTTGTATGATTAGTAGACATTTGAATATATCCTGTTTTACATTCATTATATTTTGATTTATATTGTTTTCCAACTATATTTAAAACATTATTCCCATCTTTTAATGCTTCATCTCGTAATTCTTTTTGTAAATCAAAATCACAAAGTACAATGTATTCATCATTATTTAATTCATATTGATTAATTCCATATAGTTTTGCGATTTTGTTATAGTCTGATATTTTTACTATCTGTTCTGCTGTATTATATAAAAGATTTGGATATTTAGTTTTTATATCTATATATTTATCTCCAAAAAAATCTTTCCAAGTCAAATTATCAGTGGAATATACTGTTATTTCCACAATGTCTTTTAGGACATTCATATCTAAACCATTATTTTTTAAAGTTTCAGCAATAGGTATTTTTGAATCCGACATTGCTTCTGGTGTTGATGTTATCTCTTTCCCATAAGTTCCATATTGTAAATATTTTTCTGGTAAATTTGCTGTTTTATACAAATTCAAATCTACAGGTGTCATCTCAATTAATTCTCTTTGCATTGTATTTCTTAATGCTAAACTTGAAGAAAGTATTGAAATCGTCATAAATAGCATTAAACATATTACACTCATGCTTATAACCATTGTATTGATCTTGTTGTTTATCTGTCTTAATACAAACATATTGGTATTTTTAAAATAAATATTCTTCATTTTTTGAACTATTTGTATTATAAATCCTGATAAAGACCAAAAAACTGCTACTGTTCCAACAATTCCCATTAAAATAGGTGATAAAATTTTATCTGCTGTTGTTAAACTACTAACATCTCCTGTTACTTTCCAATAAGCATATCCAAGTATAACTACAGCTCCTAAAAATACTAAAATACATATAATAGGATTTTTTATTTTTACATTCTCATTTTTCTTACTAGCATTTAATAAATTAATTAATTTATATCTTGAAACTGTAAATGTATTGAAAAACATTACTGCTACATACATTACTGCAAAATAAATACCAGTTTTTATACAGGCATCTTTTGAAAATACAAATTGAAATTTGCTCATATCTGCTTCAAACATTTTAGCAACTAATATAGACATGAATTGCGATGCGAATACACCTATAATTAAGCCTACAATTAATGACATAATTCCTACTAATATTGTTTCCATAAGTATTATTTTTGATATTTGCCTTTTTCCCATTCCTAAGGTCATATATATTCCAAATTCTTTTTTCCTTCTATTAATTAAAAAATTATTTGCATATACGATAAGCAATCCTAATACTACTGCTACAAATACCGATACATATCCTAGCATATTTACCATAAGTTTGATGATGTCCCTTGTTGAACTAGATACTTGTAGCATTGCTTCTTGACTATCTAATGAGTTGAACATATAGAATATTGCAACTCCTAACACTAATGTTAAAAAATATATAGCATAATCCTTAAAGCTCTTTTTCATATTTTTAATTGATAACTTAAATAACATCGTTCAAATCACCTCCAAGAAGTGTTTGTACCGCTATTATTTTTTCAAAAAATTGTTTTCTTGTATCATTTCCTTTAACTAATTCATTAAAGATCTTTCCATCTTTTATAAATATAATTCTATCTGCATAACTAGCTGTAAAAGCATCATGTGTTACCATTAAAATTGTTGCGTTTAGTTTTTGATGTAAGTAATCAAATGTCATCAATAATTGTTTTGCTGATTTACTATCTAATGCACCTGTTGGCTCGTCTGCTAATACTATTTTAGGATTTGTTATTATTGCTCTTGCAGCTGCACATCTTTGTTTTTGCCCTCCAGATACTTGATATGGGTATTTATTTAATATACCTAAAATATCTAATTTTTTAGCCATATCGTGAACTCTATTATTTATTTCTGATGCACTTACTTTTTGAATTGTTAATGCTAAAGCTATATTTTCATAAATTGTTAAAGTATCTAATAAATTGAAATCTTGAAATATAAATCCTAATTCTTCTCTCCTAAATTTATTTAATTTGTTTCCTTTTAGTTTTGTAATATCTTCTCCATTTATAATGATATGACCTGCTGTTACTCTATCAATAGTAGATACACAATTTAAAAGTGTAGTTTTACCAGAGCCACTTGCTCCCATAATTCCTACAAATTCTCCATTTTTTACATTAAAGCTAATATTATCTATTGCTTTTGTTAAATTAGATTTGTTTCCATAGTATTTTTCTATGTTTTTTACTTCTAATACATTTTCCATTCAAAAAACTCCTTTCTGTTTTTGTATATCTACATTATAAATTTATTAAAAAATAGTTGCCATCGATTTACATTACAATAACATTACATTTTTTGTAAGATTTCTCTTTTTTAAAAAATAAGTCCCTACAATGGACTTACAAATTTATATAACTACTTTTTGGAAATATAATTCTAACCTCTGTACCAACATCCTTTTTTGAGCTTAATTCTATTCCTAAACCTAATTTATTACATAATTTTTGACATAAATACAATCCTATTCCAGTAGATTTCTTATTTATAATTCTCCCATTTTCACCCGTAAAGCCTTTCTCAAAAACTCTTGTAATTTCTCCTTTTTTTATTCCAATACCATTATCTTTTATATATAAAATAATGTTTTCATTATTTGATTTAGCATATAATTGTATCTTTTTATCTTCTTTTTTAGAATATTTAATTGAATTTTGTATAATTTGATTTATTATAAAAGTAGCCCATTTGCTATCTGTAAAAACTTCTTTTTCTAAATCATTCAATTCTATACTTATCTTATTTGAAAGCAATGCTCTTTTACTTTTTAGTATTGCTCCATTTACAATCTCTTTTAAATTTGATTTTGTTACAACATAATCTTTATTTACTATATTACTTCTAGCATAAAACAATGCTTGCTCTGTATAATTTTCAATTTCATCTAGTTCTTCATCAATACTTTTAGTTATTTCATTTTTATTATTTTCAATAATTAGTTTGCTAGTAGCAATAGGAATTTTTATTTCATGAATCCATAATTCTATATATTCCTTATAGTCTTCTTGTAATTGTTTATATGAATTTACATTTTCTAGCATAGATTTTCCAGTTTCTTGTATAGTGTTTTTTAATATTTTACCTTCAATAAAATCTGGAGTGTTTATTATTTCTGATATTAGATACTTAGTATCTAATTTTTCTAAATTATTTTTTAATTCATTATAAAAATTGCTCTTTTTTCTATATTCTAAAACAATATCAATACCTATAATTATTACTGGACATATTGCAATATAAAGCCTCACAAATATTTCTATTTGTGGATATGGTAATAATAATATTTCCGAACTTGCTATTATAAATAATACTAAAAAAATCAATAATATTTTCTCTTTTATAAATTCTCCAAACTTCATTTTAATATATACCCTTGTCCCCTTCTTGTTTCAATTTGATTTATTATTTCTAGTTCTTCTAGTTTTGTCCTTAGTCTTTTAATATTAACATTTAAAGTATTATCATCGACAAATTCTTCGCTTTCCCATAAGTAGTCCATTATTTCATCTCTTGATATTACTTGTTGTCTATGTAATACTAAATATTCTAATATTTTATATTCATTTTTTGTTAATTCTATTTTCTTATCTTCTTTTTCTATAATTCTTCCTGCTGTATTTAATATAAAGCTCCCACAGTCTATTTTATCTGGATTATTTCCTGAATTTTGATTTCTTTTTAATAGTCCAACTATTTTCGCAAGTAATATCTGAATATTATATGGTTTTGTTACATATTGATCTGCACCATAATTTAGTGATAGTAATTCATCCATTTCATTATCTCTGCTTGTTACCATTATGATCGGTACATTAGATGTTTTTCTTATTTCTTTACAAATAAATTCTCCATCTGTATATGGTAAGTTTATATCAATTAATAATAAGTCTGCTTTTATTTCTAATATGTCTGCCACTGCATTGTCAAATTTTTTTAAGCTTGTTGCTATAAATCCATTTCTGTTTAAAAATGTTTCTAATTCTTCTCTTAATTTTTCGTCATCTTCAATTATTATTATTCTTTTCATTTTGTTAACCTCCATTAGCATTATATCATATTTTGTCTAATATGTATCTTACATTTTTTGTAAGATTTCTATGCAAAAAATATAGATTAGTTATGTTTCAAACTAATCTAAACAACAACTTGTAATTTCTCGCTATCATTAACATGACTCTTTCTCAACTTTATTCAAATAGAAATTATATATTTTATTGTTTGCTATATTCATAAGTTTAGCTAATATTATGCTTAATCCAATTACTAGAATAGCATATAAATAATCAACTCTACAATAAAAGCGAGGATTTCTCAATAAATACATAACTAATCCATGATATAAATAAATTTCAAAAGATATATTTCCCAAAAAAGTAAATACCTTATCATTCAATCTCATTTTTTCTAATATAGTAAACAATACAAAAAGTAATGCTATACAAATAATATTCATATTTATAACAGGAATAGGCTCTCTCATTATATCGTCTGCTAGATCTGTATCGTTTATTATATCCATAATGGCATATCCACTTGTGAAGAATTGAATCCCTATTATTGCAAATAATATAATTGAAAGCATAATTGCATATCTAATTATTTTATTTTTGTCTTTTAATGTTATTGCATATTTTTCTTTATAACTTGCCCAATATATACCTATAAAAAATGCAAAACAAGAATTAACCCACCAATTATTAAAGCCTAAAATATTATTAACAACTATGCAATATAAAATAGTTCCACCAAATACTGCAATATTTATCATTTTTTTCTTTTTTAGAAACTTGGCTGATAAATAAAAAACTACATATAAACTAATAATTGCTAACATATACCACGAAAATCTTACAACTGGCTCTCCTTCAACTAAAGAATTAAAAATTTTTCTAGGTGTTAATTGTCCAGTTAATAGATATACTAAAATAGTAAATATAATTGCTATTATATATGGTATAACTATTTTCATTATTCTTTTATTCAAAAAGTCTTTTAGATAATTTTCTTTTTTTAGATAGCTTGTCATTAGTCCATATCCTGAATAAAAGAAAAATGCTGAAACTGCAATAACTCCTACTATTGTAAATACTTTAAGTAGAATTGTGTCTTTTATATAAATAGACAAGTGGTGTATTATTATCAATAATGCCAATAGTCCCTTTATTTTATTACTATTGTATTTATCCAATACATCATTATTTGCATTAAAAATAGATTTTCTTTTTATTATTAGGCATATAATTCCTATTAAAAATATTATATCTACTATGTTAATATTAAATATTGCTACATCATTGGGTAATGGATAAATACTGTCTGATTTTATTGTTGGTAACATATACTTTGTTCTCCTATTACTACTAATAAATACATATTAAAGTAAGCGATAACTTACTATTTTTCAATCAAATCACTAAATTGTAATTTCTCGAGATGATTATACTATAAATTTTAAAAAGTAGCAAACCATTTGACTTGCTACTTTTAGTCTTGAAAGGTATTTTACTTATTATTTATCCGTTTTAGGATATTCTTTATTTATCAAATCAAGTCCATAATCTGTAAGTTTTCCATCTACTGCATAATTTAACCATTCTGCAATAGACTTTTTTGTTCTTCAAACGGAAGCCATACTGCTGGGGTTGAAATTATTGTGTGTGCTGTCAAATTTCTAGTATCATCATACCAACCAACACCATCCCATATAAACAAGCTAACATTTGCTTTTTTAAATTCTGGAATAGTATCTTTTAATATTTGCTGATATATATCGCCTCTTTCTTCATTGACATCCATAATTCCTGTGTCAAAATAATTTTGAACTTTTGCTAAATCTCCATCTCTTGTTGAAGAATCAAATAGCAGATGTATATCATCTCCATATTTTTCATTTAATGCTTTTAAACAATCTAGTGTTAGATTATTAGTAGTTAGCTTATCAGATATACTTTTTGGAGTTTGCCACACATTTGTTGCAATACTATGCCAATCATTATTAAGCAATAATGATGCATCTACTAATACATTTTTACTTTTAGCATTAGGGAAATAATTTGTATATATGTCATCTGAAAGTAAAGCTGTCGCAAATCCCCCTGCACTATATCCAGTAACAACAACTTTATCAGGCTTACTGACTTATGTAATTTGTTACTATACAATCATAAATATAAATCCAGGTAAAAGTATTCCAATAAAAGTAATTGATAACCATTTTCCAACCTTTGTAAACAAATTATCTTTATATTTAATAGATAATATTAGTGCTGGTATTAAAAATATAAATGAATAAAAAATAGTGTAATGTGTTCCAGTCGCATTAGCCATATTAGACCAAGTAGGTATGTTCAATGTTGCTAAAATGTGATCTCCTACACAAACTCCAAAAATATTAAAAGCCCAAACGAAAGCAATAATTACTAGTAACAATGACAATGAACCTATACCAATTTTTTTATTTTTCATTCCAAATACCTCCTCGATAAATTACTATTTTTCTAATTTTATTTTTTCCATTCTTCTTTTATTTTTCTTATTACTGATATAATTAAAATTGCTTAAATATTCCCTAAAAATTCAAATATTTTATTATAATATGTTTCTGGCTCTTTGTACTTAGAGTCTGTATGTCCTGCATCATGTATTATTAGCTTATCTTTTTTACAATTTGCTGCTTCATATAGTTCTTCACACATATATTCGGGTACAAAATCGTCTGCATCTCCATGTATAAATAAAATTGGTGTTTTATTATTTTTTACTTGTTCTAATGCAGATGCTTCTTTTATATCATAATTTGCTCTTACGTTTGCAACTATTTCAAACATATTTAGTATAGGAAATGTTGGTAAATTAAACCTTGCTTTTGCCTCTGATGCAAATATGTCCCAAACTGATGTATAACCGCTATCTGCTACTATTGCTTTTACATTTGTAGGTAAGTCCTTACCTGATGCCATTAAGACCGTTGCTGCTCCCATTGATGAACCATGTAGTATAATTTCTGCATTTTCATTTTGCTTAATAATTAAATTTATCCAACATTGTAAATCTTCTTTATCTAGCCACCCCATTCCTATATATTCTCCATCACTTTCACTACATGCTCTCATACTTGGAATTAAAACATTATAGCCTTCTTTTGAAAAATGCATTCCTATTGAAATTATAGAATTTGGAGTTGAACGATAACCATGTAATATTATTGCCCATTTGTTACTTGATTCATCTTTTATATATTGTGTCCCTCTTAAAGTAATTCCGTCTTTTGCTTTTACTTCTACTTTTTTATTCTCAATAGTTTCAGACCATTCATTTGCTAATTGTTTTTCATTCTTTTTATTTTCTTCTATAATTTTTTCTGCTTCATTATCTATGTTTGCAACTGTTATTGAATCTGCATTTTTTACTTCTCTATCTCCGCCATTTCCAGTTCTTAATATAGCATAGTTCACAAAATAATTTCCAATTCCAATAGTAGCAACTATACTAATTATAACTATAATTAATACTGCAATTAGTAATCTTTTTAACAATATTTTATTTTTTTCTTCCATCTCTATTTCCCCTCATATTAATTTTAATACATTATAACATAGAAATTAGTAAATTAATTGTAATTGACTTATTTCTTTATTGTATAAAGTACCAACATATATTTCATATCCTCTACGTAATAATTCAATTGCGACAATATTTTCATATATTCTACCATAGTCCATATTGGTTGTTCCTAGTAGAGCATATATAAAAGCATGGTCTGAAAGATAAAATTTATCTTGTGTACTTAATAATTTCTTGCCTCTTATATCATATCTAGTAACTTTATAAAACGCAAATGCACTACATTTCTTATTTTATATTTTTGATTTATATCTCTGACTATCAAAGTATTATAAACATCTGAGATATAATCATATTTTTCTTTTTGTGTTTTGTACAATCAACTTAATTATTATATAATTCTATTCCGAAAAAATCAATTATTTTTAATAATTCGTAATATAATTCCAGCATATTATCAAAGGCTTACCATCTCTGGTAAGTCTCGAAAATTTATACACTATTCTAATATAAAAACTGTCATAGTATAAAAGATTTCCAAAATGTCTATTTTTCTATAATTCACAAACCAATTCTTTCATTAAATCTTTAACAGAAACAATTTCTTTTATTCTACTAATGTTACTGCCACAAAAAATTAATCCATCTTCTGTTTTACCCTTTACAGAATTTATTAATGCTTTTGTAATACAGTATGGACTATCTATTATATTACAAGTTTTAATGCAATTATAACATTTATCAATTTTGCATTTTTCTTTTTCTACTTTTTTGATAAAACTATTACATATAGCTCTTCCTGGCATTCCAACAGGACTATTAATTATTTTTACATCTTCTTCATTTGCATTGACATAAGCTTTTTTGAATTCTATTGAAGCATCACACTCATTTGTGGCAACAAATCTTGTTGCCATTTGTACACCACTTGCTCCTAAACTTAAAAATTTTTTAATATCTGTAGAATCCCATATTCCACCTGCTGCAATTACTGGAATATCCTTTCCTGTCTCTTTTTCTACCTCATTTATGTAGTCAACAACTTCCTTAGTTATATTTTCTAATTTTGGTTTAGCATCTTCTTCTAATTCTTCTCTTTTAAATCCCAAATGTCCACCAGCTTCTGGCCCTTCAATAACTATCATGTCTGGAACATAATTATATTTTTTTATCCAATGTTTTACTATCAGTTTACAGCATCTTAAAGATGATACTATTGGAGCAATCTTTGTTGTAGACCCTTTAACATATTCAGGCAATTCCTTTGGAATACCTGCACCAGATATAATTAAGTCGATTTTTTGTTTTACACATTCTTTTACAATTTCTGCATAGTCTTTTAAAGCTACCATTATATTTACACCAATTATTTTATCTTCTCCTGCAATTTCTCTTGCTTTTTTTATTTCATTTCCTATTGCTCTTAAATTTGCTTTCAATGGATTTTTATTAAAATCTGCTTCTTGATATCCAATATCTGCTGTTGAAATTATTCCAATGCCACCTTCCTTACTTACATTACCAGCTAAATTATGCATAGAAACTCCTACTCCCATTCCTCCTTGAATGATAGGATATTTTGATTTTTTATTTCCTACTTTTATCCCTTCCATAGTATTCCTTTCTTTTTCACATTCTATTTATGTTCTTCTATATATTTAACAACATCACCTATCGTAACAATTTTTTCAGTATCATTGTCTGGAATTTCTAAATCAAATTCCTCTTCTATATTCATTATTAATTCAACAATATCTAAAGAATCTGCTGCTAAATCATCAACAAAAGTTGCCTCCATTGTTACATTTTCTTCGTTTACTCCTAATTGATCTACTACTATAGTTTTTAATTTTTGAAAAATTTCTTTTTCTGACATAATAATTTCCTCCTTTATTTTTTATTTTATTTTTTAACTTCTTGCAAGTCCATCTACAGATAAGACTACTCCTGTAATATAACTTGATAAATTACTTGATAAAAACAAAAACGCATTTGCAATATCCTCTGGTTCTCCAATTCTACCAAATGGTATGGTTTTTATTAATGGTTCTATCATTTCTTTAGGTAATTTTGCTACCATATCTGTATTGATAATTCCTGGAGCTACTGCATTTACTCTAATACCATATGGTGCTAATTCTCGAGCTAAAGATTTTGTTATCCCATTAACTGCAAATTTAGTAGTAGGATACATTACTCCACTTGGTTGTCCGTAAATACTTACCATAGAACTTGTATTTAAAATTACACCTTTTGTTTCTTTTAAATATGGTATTATCTCCTTTGAACAATTAAAAACTGATTTTATATTCAAATTAGTAATCTTTTCATATTCTTCGTCAGTATAATCTTCTATTTTAGTTTTGGAAGAAATACCAGCATTATTAATTAATATATCAATATGCCCATATATTTCTTTTACTTTTTTAAATACTTCATCCATTTCTTCTTTGCTTGATAAATCTGGGTAAAAACCTATTACCTCATAAGATGAATTTATTTGTTTTAATTCTTTTATTGCTTTTTCTACTGTTTCTTGCTTAGAGCCAAGTAAAACTACTTTTGCTTCATTTTCTAAAAATTTCTTTACTGTTGCAAATCCTATTCCTCTAGTACCTCCCGTTACAACTGCTACTTTTCCTTTTAACATTTTATATTCCTCCTTATTACTTTTTTATTTTTATTTTTGATTAAACTCCCATAATATTATAGCCACTATCGGCATATATAACTTGCCCTGTTATTGAATCTGACATATTGCTTAATAAAAATGTTGCCACATTTCCAACTTGCTCGGTTGTTACATTTCTGTGTAGTGGTGCTTTTTCTTCAACAATAGTTAATATTGAACTAAAGTCCTTAATTCCTTTTGCTGACAATGTCTTTATTGGACCTGCTGATATTGCATTTACTCTTATTCCATCTTTTCCTAAGTTGTTTGCTAAATATCTAACACTAGCTTCTAGTGCTGCTTTTGCAACTCCCATAATGTTATAGCCATCCAAAACTTTAGTAGAACCATGATATGTTAAAGTAACTAAAGTTGCATTTTCATTTAGCATATCTAGTTCTTTAGCCATTCGTGCAACTAATACAAAAGAATAACTGCTAACATCTACTGCATGAGAATATCCTTCTTTGCTTGTAAAAATAAAGTCATTTCTTAAATCTTCAGTATTTGCATGTGCAATTGCATGTACAATTCCATCTAATTTTCCATTTTCTTCTTTTATTTTTATAAATGCTTCTTTAACTTTTTCATCTTCTGAAGCTCCATTTAACACATAAGCTTTACTACCTTTAAATTCGCTAATTAATTCTTCTATTTTTTCTTTATTATCTTCACCCATATAAGTAAAAATTAATTTTGCTCCATTTTCATAAGCTGATTTCGCAATGCCATAAGCAATACTCCATTTGTTTCTAATTCCCATTATTAATATTTTCTTATCTTTTAATAACATTTTATACCTCCTTAAACTCACCCATATTTCTAAATTTTGCATATCTATTTTCTACAATTTCTTCTTCATTTAAATTTTGCATCTGTTTTATCTCTTTTTGTATTTCTTTTTTTAAATTATAGGAAACTTTTTTAAAATTTTCTTCATTATTTTCTTTAGGCTCTTTTATAATTTTATCTATTACTTTTAGTTCAAATAAATCATTTGCAGTTAATTTCATTTTTTCTGCAGCTTCTTTAAACCTAGATGCGTCTTTCCATAAAATACTGCTATAACCTTCTGGTGAAAGAATTGAATAAATAGCATTTTCTAGCATAAAAACCTTATTTGCAACTCCAATTGCTAAAGCTCCTCCACTTGAACCTTCTCCAATTACAATTGATATAATTGGTACTTTTAGTTTTGCCATTTCAAACATAGATCTAGCAATGGCTTCTCCTTGGCCTTTTTCTTCTGCTTCTATTCCTGGATATGCTCCTTTTGTATCAATAAAAGTAATTACAGGTCTTTTAAATTTTTCAGCCTGTTTCATAAATCTTATTGCTTTTCTATAACTTTCAGGATTTGGCATTCCAAAATTTCTTTCTATATTTTCTTTTGTCGTCCTTCCTTTTTGCTCTGCTATAATTGTAAAATTCTGTTTTTCTATTTTGGCCAATCCGCATACTATGGCTTTATCATCTTTAGCATTTCTATCTCCATGTAATTCTATAAAATCATCAAATATTTCCTCTACATAATCAAGTGAAGTTTTCCTTTTGGGATCTCTTGCTATTTCTACTTTTTCCCAAGCTGATATTTTTGTATTTTCCATTAATTTTTGCCTCCTTTATGAAACATAATTAATTTATAAATAGTACCTTTTAAATCTTTTCTTTCAACTATCTTATCTATAAAACCATGTTCTAATAGAAATTCAGCTGTTTGAAAACCTTCTGGCAATTCTTCTCCTATTGTTTGTTTTATTACTCTTTGACCAGCAAATCCTATCATAGCATGTGGTTCTGCTAAAACAATGTCTCCTAGACTTGCAAATGAAGCTGTAACCCCTCCATATGTTGGATCTGTTAGAACTGATATATATAATAACCCTGCTTTATCTAATTTTGTAAGTGCAGCTGTAGTTTTAGCCATTTGCATTAAAGATATAATTCCTTCTTGCATTCTAGCTCCGCCTGAGGTAGAAAATATAATAAGTGGTAATCTTTTTTCTATTGCTTGCTCGATAGCATATGTTATTTTTTCACCTACAACAATTCCCATACTTCCCATTAAAAAGCCACTATCCATAATACATATAACGACGTCTTCGCCTTTAATTTTACCAATTCCGACATGAAACAGCTTCTGGTAAACCTGTTTTTTCTTTTAAAGCTTTTAATTTTTTAGGATAATCTTCTAGTTCCAAAGGATTTGTTGTTTCTATATTTAAATCAAACTTTTTGTATGTATTTTTGTCTAATATTAATTCTAGCCTTCTATCTATATGCATTCTAAAATAGTGTCCACAATTTAGGCAAATGTTTAAATTATTTCTAATATTTTCTTTATATAGTATTTCTTTACACTCTTCACATTTTATCCATTTTCCTACAGGTATATCTATATTGGAAGTTTTATGATTTGTTGGCACTTGTCTTTTCTTTATTTTGTCTACGATCATTTACCATTCTCCTTTTTTAATATCTCTTTTTCTATAAATGAGGTATCAAAATTTCCCCTAATAAAATTAGGATTTTTAATTATTTCAAATAAAAAATCTTGATTCGTTTGTATTCCTTCTACAACTAATTCCTCTAATACTCTTTTCATCTTACTAATTGCTTCATTTCTATTTACTCCAAAAGTAATAAGCTTTGCAATCATCGAATCATAGTTTGCTGGAATTGTATATCCTTCATAAATTGCACTATCTATTCTTACTCCGTTTCCTCCTGGAAAATGCAGACCTTTTATTAGACCTGGACATGGCATAAACTTTTTACTTGGATTTTCAGCATTTAATCTACATTCTATAGAATGTCCTTTAAATTCTACATCTTTTTGTTTTATTTTCAACTCTTCGCCTGTTGCAATTTTTATTTGGGTCTTTACTAAATCTATTCCTGTTCTCATCTCAGTAATTGGATGTTCTACTTGAATTCTTGTATTCATTTCCATAAAATAAAAGTTGCTATCTTTATCTACTAAAAATTCTACTGTTCCAAGACTTGTATATCCAGCTGTTTTAGCTGCTTTTATGGCCGCATTTCCCATTTTGTTTCTTGTCTTTTCATCAATAGCAGTAGATGGCGTTTCTTCTATTACTTTTTGATGATTTCTTTGAATAGTACAATCTCTTTCTCCTAAATGAATTACATTTCCATGTTCATCTGCTACTATCTGAATTTCAACATGCCTTGGATTTGAAATAAACTTTTCTATATATATTTCATCATCATTAAAAGAGTTCTTTGCTTCTTGTTTTACTATTTCATACTCTTTTTCTAATTCTTCTGCAGTATTTGCAACTCTAATGCCTTTGCCACCGCCACCTGCTGCGGCTTTTAACATAACAGGATACCCTATTTTTTCTGCTATCTCTAATGCGTCTTTTAATCCTTTTACACTTCCGTCTGAACCTGGTATAACAGGAACTCCAGCCTTTTTCATCATCTCTTTTGCATTAGATTTATTCCCTAATAATTCAATAATTTCAGACTTTGGCCCAATAAATTTTATATTTGATTCTTCACATATTTGAGCAAATTTTGAATTTTCAGATAAAAATCCAAAACCAGGATGAATACTATCTGCTTTTGTTATATAAGCTGCCTGTATAATATTTTTTACGTTTAAATAACTTTTATTAGCTTGAGCTGGGCCAATGCAAATAGCCTCATCTGCTAAACGGGTATGCAAAGCATCTTTATCTATTTCTGAATAAACTGCAACAGTTTTTATATTCATTTCTTTGCATGCTCTTATAATACGAACTGCAATTTCGCCACGATTTGCAATTAATATTTTATTCATTTATTTCTACCTCTTTCAACTTTTTAATTCTTAATAACCTTAAACCAATGCAAATGTTAATTCCCCTTTAGCTACAATGTTTTCATTAACTGTCGCTATTGCTTCTCCTACACCAATTGGTCCTTTTCTTTTTATAATTCTTACTTCTAGTTTTAATCTATCTCCTGGTACAACCATTTTTTTGAATTTCATTTTATCTATTCCACCAAATAGAGCGTTTTTTCCTTTATTCTCATTCATTGAGAGAATTGCAACTGCTCCTGTTTGAGCTAAACTTTCTGCAATTAACACTCCAGGCATAATTGGATTTCCTGGAAAATGACCTTTAAAATACCATTCTTGCGCATTTACATTTTTATATGCTATTGCTGATTCTCCTGGCACATACTCTTCTACTTCATCAATCATTAAAAATGGATCTCTTTGTGGAATAATGTTTTTAATTTCTTCTTTATTTAACATTAATTTTCACCTTCTATTCTAAATAATGGTGTTCCATATTCTACTGTTTCACCATCTTTTACTAAGATTTCTGTAACTTTTCCAGTATATTCTGACTCAATTTCGTTCATTAACTTCATAGCTTCAACAATGCAAAGAACGTCACCTTTTTTTACTTCTTTTCCAATTTCAACATAAGGTTCTGCCGTAGGAGAAGATTTTAAATAAAAAGTTCCAACCATTGGTGACTTTACTATATTTCCTTTTTCTTCTTTTTTTGTTTCTTTAGTAATATTATCACTATTTTTTATTGCTGTTGTATCTTGAATTTCTTGAATTACTCTTTCCTTAACATTATCTTTTTTCATACTAATTTTAGTACCATCTGGAAATTCAATATCAACTTCTGTTAGTTTCGAATTTCCCATCTCCTCTATTAGCTGTTTTATTTTTTCATATTCCATTTATTCTTCCTCCCACTTTTTTAGGATAATACTAGAATTATGTCCTCCAAATCCAAGTGAATTTGACATAACAATATTTAATTTAACTTTTCTTGGCTCATTTGGAACAATGTCTAAATCACATTCTTCATCTTTTTCTTTATAATTTATTGTTGGAGGTACTAACTCATTTTCCATTGCTTTTACACTCAAAATTGCTTCTACTGCTCCTGCAGCCCCCAAAAGATGTCCTATATTTCCCTTTGTAGAACTTATCATTACTGTTTTACTTGCTGTTCCTAATGCTGTTTTTATAGCCATTGTTTCTGTCAAATCATTTAAATGTGTTGACGTTCCATGTGCATTTATATAATCTATATTTTCTGGTTTTATCTTTGCATCTTTCATTGCTCTTATCATTGCATTTGCGCCACCTTCTCCATCAGGACATGGAGATGTTATATGGTAAGCATCTGAAGTTGAACCAAATCCAATAACTTCTGCATATATTTTAGCATTTCTTTTTTTAGCATGTTCCAATTCTTCTAAAACCAGTATTCCACTTCCTTCACCCATAACAAAGCCACTTCTTTCTTTATCAAATGGAATACTTGCTCTATTTTTATCTGTAGATGTACATAGTGCTTTCATGTTTTCAAAGCCTGCTATTCCAACAGAACAAATAGAAGCTTCTGCACCTCCTGCTACTACAACATCCTCATATCCATGTTTTATTGTTTTATAGCCTTCTCCTATTGCATGTGTTGAAGAACTACAAGCTGTAACAATTGCCATAGATTCACCTTTAAATCCAAATTCTATTGAAATGTTTCCAGCTGGCATATTGGCTATTGCCATAGGTATAAACATCGGAGATACCCTATTATTTCCTTTTTCATAGTTTATTTCACATTGATTTTGAATTGTTATTAAACCTCCAATTCCTGTACTTACAAAAATACCAACTTTTTTAAAATCTGTATTTTCTGAAGTTATTCCACTATTTTTTACTGCTTCTCTTGCTGCTATTAGTGCAAATTGTGAAGATCTGTCTAATCTTTTTGCTTGTTTTGGTTCAAAATAATCTAAAGGATTATAATTTTTCACTTCCGCACATAAACTCGTTTTAAAATTATTACTATCAAATAGTGAAATTTTATCAATTCCACATTCTTTATTTTCTATTCCTTTCCATGTTTCATCTACATTATTTCCTATTGGAGTGATTGCTCCAAGTCCTGTTATAACTACTCTTCTTTCCATTTTTTATTTTCTCCTTACATTAACATTCCGCCATCAATATTAATTACTTGTCCTGTAATATATGAACTGTCATTAGATGCTAAAAACTTGACAACATTTGCAACATCTTGTGGAGTTCCCATTCTTTTTAGAGGAATTTTTTTTGCAATTTCTTCTTTAATATCATCTTTTAATACATCTGTCATTTGTGTTTCAATAAATCCTGGTGCTACTGCATTAACAGTAATATTTCTTGAAGCAACTTCTTTTGCTAAACTTTTAGTAAAACCTATAATTCCTGCTTTTGATGCTGAATAATTTGTTTGACCTGCATTTCCTGATATTCCCACAACTGATGATATATTTATTATCCTTCCGCTTCTTGCTTTCATCATATAACTAATCACATTTTTAGTTACATTAAATGTACCTATTAGATTTGTATCTATAACTTGTTTAAAATCCTCTTCTTTCATTCTCATTAGCAATGTATCTCTTGTAATTCCTGCATTATTGACTAATACATCTATATTTCCAAATTCTTCAACAATTTGTTTTACAAATTGTTCACAATCTTTAAAATTAGTTACATCTCCTTGAAATGTAAAACATTTTACATTATTTTCTTCTATCTCTTTTTTAGTATTTTTTAAGTCTTCATTTTCAGTTCTGTAATTTATTGCAATATTATATCCTTCTTTTGCAAATGTTAAAGCTATTTGTTTTCCAATTCCTCTTGTTCCACCTGTAATTATCGCTAATTTATTCATGTTTTTATCCTCCATATTCTTTTAATACTGCTTGTAAACTACAAACATTATCAATATTTAATATTTTTATTTCTTTATTTGTTGGTGTCCTTTTTACAAATCCTGATAATGTTTTTCCGAGGGCCTATTTCTATAAATGTATCTATTCCATTATCTAGCATATTTTCAATTGTTTTTGAAAATTTAACTGGATTTATAATGTGACGAGCCAAAATATCTTTTACATCGTCTGTCTCTTTGTAAATTTCGCCATCTATATTTTTAATAACTTTTGTTTCAAACTTATGAACAGTAATATTTTCAAGGTCTTTTCTAAAAGCATTTGAACTTTCTATCATTTTTTCAGTATGGAATGGTCCTGCTGTTTTTAAAATTCTTACTTTTTTTGCGCCTATCTCTTTTGCAATTTTTTCAGCTTCAGTAATTGCTTCTTTTTCTCCAGAAATTACAACTTGACCTACTGAATTATAATTTGCAGGAACTACAAATCCTGATTTTACTTTTTTGCAAACATCTTCTACTTGGCTATCCTTTAATCCTATAATTGCTGCCATTTGCCATTCTCCACTAGGAAGAAATTTTTGCATATATTCTCCTCGTTTTTGGACAACTTTTATTCCTTCTTCAAACATAAGTGCTTTACTATTAATTAGTGCTGTATATTCGCCTAAGCTTAATCCTGCTGACATATTAGCTGTTATATTGTTGTTTTTTAAAATTTCTAATATAGCCAAGCTCTCTGTAAGTATTGCAAGTTGTGTATATTTTGTTTCATTTAATATTTCTTCTGGTCCTTCAAATGATATTTTTGCAATGTCTATTCCTGTTATATCTTTGACTTTTTTATATATTTTTCTTGCCTCTTCGTATTCATCATATATATCTCTTCCCATTCCTACACTTTGAGATCCTTGACCAGGAAATAAAAATCCAATATTCATTTTTTAAACAACTCCTCTCTTTTCTATTTCTTTTTCAAATTGATTACAAAACTCTGCTATAAATCTTTTAGTATCTACATCTATTTCAAATTCTTTTTTTATAGATGTCGCTAAATACTGTATATCATCTGTAAATTTTTCCTTATTAGTGTTAATTCCAATTCCAACTACTAAGTATTTGACTTTTTCATTAACAATTTTAGTCTGAGTTAAAATTCCGCCTATTTTTTTATTATTAAATGTAATATCATTTGGCTCTTTAATATTTAAATTAATTCCATATTGCTTCTTAAAAATATCAACAATTATATTTGCAATTTTTATTGTAAGTCCATCTAATCTTTGAACATTGCAATCTGTTCTTATAAAAAATGAAAATGCTATATTGTTTGCTTCATCTGTATGCCAGACTCTTCCATGAGTTCCTATTCCTTTATCTTGAATGTCTGCAAATACCAAGGTTCCATTTGGGGTATTTTTACTTTCTATTAGTCTCCAAATTTCATTTTGCGTTGAATCTATATGATTATAAAAAATACTATTTTTCCCTAAAAATTTAGTTTTCACATTTTCTAATTGCATCTAAATTCTCCTGTCTTTTTATCTTGTTTGTTGTTGTTCTAATAAGCGGCTCTTCTGTTAGCATTATTCCTCTTATTGCTTTATAAGATGGCATTGTTTGATTAATTTCTTTAATTTTCTTTGCCAAAACTGTATATATATCTTCATTTTTTTCAACTTTATAAACATCTTTTATAACATCTCTATCAAAAACTATCTTTACATTTATTTTTATATTATTCTCATCATCTGATTGTGCTTTTCCAAAGATAAATGCTTCTTTTACGCCTTCTATTTTGTTTACCAAGTTTTCTAATTCCTCTGGGAATATGTTTTTACCATTTTTTAATACTATTACACTTTTCTTTCTTCCACATATAAATATATATCCTTCTTCGTCAATTTTTGCTAAATCTCCTGTATAAAACCAACCTTCTTTTAATGATTCTTTATTTGTTTCTTCGTTCTCATAATATCCTAGCATTATGCTTGGTCCTCTAACTACTAACTCTCCAATTCCTTCTTCATTTTCATCTACAAGTTTTGCTTCTACACTTGGAACTGTTTTTCCAATTGAACCTAATCTGTAATTTTTATTTGTTCCAATCGCCACAACAGGAGAAGTTTCTGTTAAGCCATATCCTTGCACTAAGTTTATTCCTAATAATCTATACCTTTCTTCTATTGTATTATCTAAGGATGCAGCACCACTTATAAATAGTTTTATTTTTCCACCAAGCATATCATGTATTTCTTTAAATGCTTCTTTCCTTTCTTTCATAGAACAATTTTTATATTTCTCTTCATTTTTTAATATTTCCTCAAGTTTTCCTTGCTTTTCTAGTTTTTTCCTAATCATCATGAAAATTCGTTCATATATGCCTGGTACACATGCCATAACTGTCGCATGATATTCATTTAAATTTTCTACTATATGTCTTAATCCATCACAAAATACTGTTTCTGCTCCTTTATATAGTGAAAATAGAAATCCTACTGTACATTCAAATACATGATGTATTGGTAAAATAGAAAGAAAAACATCGTCTTGCGTTACATCTAACACACTTCCAATATCCATTAAATTTGTGCAAATATTTTCATGTGAAAGCGCTACTACTTTAGACCTAGATGTAGTTCCTGATGTAAATAGCATAATTTCCATTTCTTTCGGGTTAATTTTTGCATTTAAAAACTCGTTATTTCCTTCTTCTATTAATTTCTTACCTTCTTGTATTAGTTCTTTTTGTGAATATATTCCTTCTCCATTTTCATCATTATCCATCGAAATCAAATGTTTTAACTTATTTTTCTCACTAAGCCTAATATTTTGAATTATCTCGGAATATCTTTTTGTATAAAATATTGCCTCTATATCAGACCTTTCTATCAATAGTTCTAGCTCATTTGCAGGTAGTGACTTATCTAATGGAACAACAATTCCTGTTCCACATACAATTGATAAATATGCTATTTCCCATTCATATCTATTTTCTCCAATAACTGCAATTCGTTTTCCTTTTAGCCCTAAATTTATTAATGATGTTCCTAAAGCATTTATCATATCTCTAACTTCTTTATGAGTATAAACTTGATATTTTCCTTCTTCTATTTTTATTTTATATGCTGGTCTATTTGCATATAATTTTTCTGTTTTATTTAACATATCTTTTAAATCTTTAATTTCTAAATAATCATATATTCTCTTATTCATTTTTTCATATACTCAATCATTTATAAATATTAATTTATATATGATTGTTCCCTTTCTACTATTTTTTGATTTGCATATTTTTTATATCACAATATAAAATTAATGTCTTTATACTGGTAGGTCAGTATAATATATTTTTGCTATACTCACACCATTTATTATAAAATTATCTTTTAACATTGCACAAAATTTTGCTTTTCTCTTCCCTTTTTTATTTCTTTGATATATAATCTTTTTAGAAATAATTGGAGTGTGAAAATTATGATAAATCGTGAAGATAACCCAGAGTTTTTGAATTCATTTTTAGATTATTCTATTACAATATTAAATAAATCTACTAATTCTGTTAAAGAATATAATTATGATCTTGCTATGTTCTTGAAATATATGAAAATTCATTTTAAGCAAACTAATGAAACAGATTTTAGTAAGATTACAATTAATGATTTTGATATAGATACTTTAAAAAGAATAACTTTAAATGACATACATGCATTTGTAAGTTTTTTAGCTGAAACTAACCATAGTAAAAGTGCTACTCGTGCAAGGAAAGTATCAACAATACGTATATTTTTTAAATACTTAACTGTAAAAGAAAAAATACTTGATATTAACCCTGCTCAAAATTTAGAAACGCCTAAATTAGATAAAAGAATGCCTAAATATTTAACATTAGAAGACAGTAAAAAGCTACTAGAAGTTACTTGCAACGAAGATAATAGAAATGCTAAAAGAGATTTTGCTATTATTACCTTATTTTTAAATTGTGGTATGCGTTTATCTGAATTGATTGGTATAAATATTAAAGATATTCATTTTGATGATGCTAAAATGACTGTTATCGGAAAAGGTAATAAAGAGAGAACTATTTATTTAAATAAAGCTTGTATGAATGCTATTAAAGACTATTTAGAAGTTAGACCTAAAGAAGGTATTGACTATAAATCTAAAGATGCTTTGTTTTTAAGTGAAAGACGTGAAAGAATTTCAAGAAGATCTGTTCAATATATTGTAGAAAAAGAATTAAAAAAGGCTGGATTAGATACTACAAAATATTCTGTACATAAATTAAGACATACTGCTGCAACATTAATGTACCAATATGGTGAAGTTGATATTAGAGCTTTGCAAGAACTTTTAGGACATGCTAGTATTTCTACTACAGAAATTTATACTCATGTTGCAAATGAACAAGTACGAGATGCAGTTGAAAAAAACCCTTTAAATACTTAAACTAATAAAAATAGATAGCATTTGCTATCTATTTTTATTAGTATATTTTATTAACTTATTGCATAGTCTATTATTAATAAATATCTCAATAATACTTAGTCCTAATAAAATAAATTCTATTACAATTAGTTCATATTTCATCAATATTAATGTAAAAATAGCACTTAATATTAATGTTCCTATTCTTCTATAAACTTCAATTTTAATTATAATTTCTTGTTGTTCCTCTTTGTTTGAGATTGTTAATGCAACATCTTCTATGTATGTTTGGAAGGAATCTCTAATAGCTAATATTAAGAAAAATCCTAAAGACATTATTATGACTTTGCAAATAAATGCTGTTTCAATAAAGTGTCATATAATCAATAATGAAAATGCTAATGCTAAACATATTGTTAAAACAATGCTCATTTTATCTTTTATTTTTAAATATACCTTTCCAAAAATTACATTGCCTACTAATCTTGATATTCTAGATATAAATACTATTGTTGTTATGTAATATGTTACAATTTCAACAGATAAAAATTTTTGAAAATCATATTGCATAAACAATTTACTATTATTTTGTCCCATTTTTATTATTGAATAAAATACTACATTTGATAGTATTACATAAAATATTAATGAAGTTATTCTTAATTTTTTATGTTCTTTTTTTGTTTCTTGTTCATCCTCTACTTTTGCCTCATAATATAAAAATGCAGTTCCTAGCACCAGTACATATATTATTATGGATAAATACATTGGCAAATATGGATTTACATTAAACATTTTTCCAGCTACTAATGCTGTAAATAATGTTATAATTGAATATATGATTTTGGATTTATTTCTTATTTTAAAATAATCGTCTTTTCTATTTAAAGATTTTAAGTTATTTTTTAAAATTATTTCATCCATATTTAAAAACATAGTTGCTAATTCATGTATGCTTTTATATAGCAACATTGCAATAAATGACTTAACAAATGTTAGTGTTAATGATGCAACCAATAACATAGTTGATCCTAATCTTAAGGAATTTACATTTCCTATCTTTTTTATTATAGCTAATATTACTTTTTGAAACGCTATACATATTATTAATGAAACCTTTGTCATTGATGTTATCTGACTTGCATTTAATCCTTTTACCAATGTTAAAAATAAATGTATCTATTGGTACGAAAAATATTAAATCTCCCGTAAATGACGCAAACAACGGATATATTTTTATACTTCTGTTTATTTTCTTTATTTCTTGTGCCATTTAATTTCTCCTACATTTTTTTCATACGTATCACCTTAATGTTTAAATTAATTTATCAGTCATTCAATCGAACGATTGAATTTAGTATATCACTTTGATAGCAAAATATACAATAGATGATTTTAAATTTTTATAGAAACTTATATCATAAATTTAAAAATTAAGACATTTTCCTAAATGATTTATTAAGATATTATCATAAAATTGTAGAACAATAAATTATAAATGTTGACAAGGAAGTTACTATTATATATAATAAAAAAAGTGTAAAGATAAATAAGTACTTTGCAAATTGTATATGGGAAAAAACATATATATCTTATATAACAATAAAGATAATTTGTGCAGTGAAATTAAAAAAATTTAATAATTATGATATGAAAATAGGAGGAAAAAATGAAAATATATATCTCACATTCAAGTAAATATGATTATACAAGCAAAATTTATAATCCAATTAAGAGTTCTGATTTAATTCAATCAAATATCTTCTTTTTACCACATGAAGATAAAGCATTAAATACAAAAGAGATAATTTCAAACAGCGATTTAGTAATTGCAGAAGTATCATTACCTGCTACAGGTCAGGGAATAGAGTTAGGATGGGCAGATTATGCTAAAATACCTATATTATGTATATATGAAAAAGGAACAAAAATAAGCTCATCTCTAAAATTTATAACGAATAACTTCATTGAATATGAAGATACTAATGATATGATAAACAAGATAAGAAATTTTATTACAGAAAGATAATTTTTATTAATAAGAAATTTCCATTGCAGGAGAATTTTCTGTATTAAATAGATATAGGAAGCTTTTTATTATAAACTTTTTATTATTAATTTTTGCCCTATTTGTAACGTTTCACTATTATCTAAATTATTTAGTTTTCTTATATCATACACAATGTCTCTTATATCTTTATCTGAATAATAGTTGTTTGTTTCTTGTTCTTGACTTGCTATATTCCATAATGTATCTCCATTTGATACGAATATTGTTTTTTCTTTTACCTCACCTTTTGAATATGATTTACTAACGAACATTATTGCAAATATTGCTATTATTCCTATTAAAATTAAAACCATTCTTATAAATTTTTTCATATTTACTATTTTCATATATACCTCCTATAATATGTTTGTATATCTTGTTAATATAGATTTTATAAACATATTTAACTTTATTGTTGCGAACAATGTTTTGTTTTTATGAATATAGTATAAACGAACATTTATTCTTTGTCAATAGTTTTTAAGAAAAAATGTTCGTTTTTTGTTTTCTTATAAAAATAAAAAAGATAAGCTATTCTGCCTATCTTTTTTATAATTATTCTATTTTATTTGAACAAACCATATTGTATACTTATTCATAATTTTCCCATTATAAATTTTCAACTATTTGTTTTGTGTCTCTTGCTATTACTAGTTCTTCATTTGTAGGAACTACCCATACTTTTATTTTAGAATCTGGTTTAGAAATTTCTACTTCTTCTCCTCTACAATTATTCTTTTCTAAATCAATTTTTACTCCAAGCCATTCTAAGTTTTCACAAATCATTTTTCTAATATTTATTTGATTTTCACCAATTCCTGCTGTAAATGCAATTACATCTATTCCATTCATTGAAACTCCATATTTTGCGATATATTGTGCAACTAGGTAGCAATATGATTTTCTTGCAAGTACTGCTCTTTCGTTTCCTTCGTCAGCTGCTTTTTCGATATCTCTAAAATCTGGACTTACTCCTGAAATTCCAAGAACTCCTGATTCTTTATTTAAAATTGTATCTATTTCATCAGGTGTTAATCCTTCTTTTCTCATTAAAAATGTAACTATTGAAGGGTCTAAATCTCCACTTCTAGCACACATTGGAATACCAGCGACTGGTGTAAATCCCATTGATGTATCTACAGATTCTCCATTTAATACAGCACATAAACTTGCTCCTTGTCCTAAATGACATACAACTGTTTTTAATTCTTCTTTTTTCTTTCCAATTAATTCAGCAACTCTTGCAGATACATATCTGTGGCTTGTTCCGTGGAAACCATATTTACGCATTTTATATTTTTCATAATATTTATATGGTACTGGATAAATATATCTTTCTTTAGAAATAGTATGATGAAAAGCTGTATCAAATACTGCTACCATTGGTTTTCCTGGCATTATTTCTTTGCAAGCTTTTATTCCGTTTATTGTTGGTGGGTTATGAATTGGTGCTAATTCTGTTGTTTTTTCTATTTCTGCAATTACTTCATCTGTAATTAATACAGATTTATCAAATATATCTGTTCCATGTGGTATTCTATGTCCTATTGCATTTATTTCTTTTAGATCTTTTATTACTCCGTAATCATTATGTTGTAATTGTTCTAACATTATTTCAAAAGCTTCTTTGTGTGATGATACAGGATGTTCTATTACATATTTTTCTCCTGCTACTTTATGTGTTACAAAGCTATTTTTCTGACCTATTCTTTCATAATTTCCTTTTGCTAATACTTGTTCATTTTCCATATCTATTAATTGATATTTTAAAGATGAACTTCCACAATTGATAACTAAAACTTTCATTAAATTCAATTCCTTTCTTATTTGTTTAAATTTTTTAACTAAACTTTAATTCTTTTGTTATTATAACCATAAAAATGAAAAAGCACAATAGATTTTTAGGTAAAAAATAAAAGATGAGAAATTTCTCATCTTTTATTTTTTGACTTAAATTGATTCATCTGCTTCAAGCAAAACTCTCAAAACTTTGTACATTTTCTTATTAGCTGCAATTTCCAAAGCCTGATTATCATTTACGTGAATATCTGCACCTTTACTGATTAAGAATTTTACTACTTCGGCTTTTTCATTTTCATTGCAAGTTGCACTAGATGCCCAAACAGCTACTATTATTGGTCTATAATTTTTCCCGCTATTAACATCAAACCCATATTGTTCAACTAATAATTTTACTAAGCCAAGCATGCCTAAATCTAAAGCATAGTAAAATGTATTATCATCAATTTCCGCTCCTAAACACACAAGAAGTTCAAATAAGAATGAATCTTCTTTTCTTTCCTCTTTAAAATATAAATCTCTTTGTTGTTTAAGCAAATCAGTTACACTAATTGCTTTAATCTTTTCCGGATTTTGCCGAACAAATTCCATTGCTTTTTGCAGATTCTCCTCAGTAATCGAAGAGTTAGATTCCTCTTTTCTTTTTTCTACTACTTCTGTCATAATTTTGCCCTCCTATATACATTTGTTTTATAGAATATTAACGGGTTACAATATATTATATTATATATTGTTTTTATGTAAAATGCAATAGAAAAAGGCGTATTTTGTACGCCCCTTTATAATTTTAATATAAATTATTTTCCTTATTTTACTAAGTTTGCTGTATCTCTTGCTATCATTAATTCTTCTTCAGTTGGAACTATCCAAACTTTTACTTTAGAATCTTTTGTAGAAATTTCTCTTTCTACTGCTTTTACATCATTTGCTTCTAAGTCTAATTCTACTCCCATCCATTTTAATTGTTCGCAAATCATTTTTCTTTCATCTGGTCCTCTTTCTCCAACTCCAC
>CAKPAW010000009.1 GCA_934133165.1 uncultured Clostridia bacterium | reverse complement strand
AGGGACTTAAGTCCCTGCAAGAAACAAGTCCCTTAGAGGGCAAATCAAAACTACCCGTTGAACGGGTAGTTTTTTTTTTTTATATTATAACAAAGAAAAAATGACTAAAAAAGCTCTTTTTTTAAAAAAGTACCATGGAAACACTTTACAAATTTTGTTAAAAGAAATAAAATAATAGTAAATGTAAACAGATGAAAAAGGAGATTTTATTAATATATGGAAACAAAGAATATTAAAAAAATTTATGAGTTATTAAACAAAATACCAGTGACAAAAGAAAACGAAAGAACAGTAGAAGAAATAAAAGAATGTTTAATAAATGGAGACTTTATTACAGCACTTGAAAAGTTAAAAGAAATACAAATGGAGAATAATCAAAAAGAAGAAGAAAAAGAGCAAGAGGAAATGGTAGGAATATATCCAAAAAGATTAAGCAATCCAGAATTAGAATATATTTACATGGGACTTTTGTTAAATGATCCAAAATTAATAGTAAAATATTATTTCCTTTACGAAGATTGTTTTTTTGAAGATGAAGCAATTCTAAATTTATATAAAGGGGTTCTATTCACAGAGGGAGGAAATTATACTCCAGAGGTAGCAAAAAAAGGCTTCAATTTTGCAAAGGATACAGAACAATCTTATGAACTAAAAAAACAATTAAAAGAAAAAATGGCAGATACTAATTACAACATGGAACATATATATACAGAACTTAGGAAACTATTCATTTTAAGAAAAAATTATTTAGAGGTTCCTATTAAAGATGTTCAAAATGCAATCGTAGATATTACAAGCTATGAATTATATAATGAAATGTCTGAAGAAGAAGTAGAAAGTGCTATAAGACAAGTAAGCGATACAGGAAAATTTAAAAGAGCAATTCTAAACCAAGATTTATCATCATTTTTACAAAAAGGAGACAACAATTTAACAAATGGTTTGGAAATGCCATTTCCTATTTTGTCTTCAGTATTTAAAGGAATAAGAAAAGGCGAAACAATGGCTTTTGCAATGCCTTCAAACTCTGGTAAAAGTAGATTTACAATAAATTTAGCAGCATATACAGCATTTGTACATAAAAAGAAAGTACTAATTATTTCAAATGAAATGTCTGAAGAAAAAATGAGATTATGTTTAATAACTACAATTTTAAATAATCCAGAAATACAAAAGAAACATGGACAAATGATAAGAAAAACAGAAGGCGAGCTTTTAGAATTTAAATTCAGACCAGACATAAAAACAAAAGTTAAAGTGGACGAAGAAGGGTTTGTATTAAAAGAAGAAAAAGAAACTCAAGCAGAATTTTCCGAAAGACTCTCAAAAGTATCTAGCGAATATAACAGAACAATTGCGGCGACTGATTGGGTAAATAAAGAAATGAAAAATTCTATATATTTTATAAATATTACAGATCATACAAATGATGAATTAAGAAAAGTAATAATGAATTATTACTATAAAGAAAAAATAGAATATATTTTCTATGATACATTAAAAACAGATACAGCAAACATAGGAATAGCAGAAGAATTGAAAAAAACAGCTACAATACTTTCAAATTTAGCTCAAAATTTTGATATTTTCATTTGTTCTACTTTACAATTAGCAGAGAGTACAACTAGTCCAATAAATTTAGATGTAAACGACTTAGCTGTTAGTAGAACAGTTAAAGAAGTATTAGATACTCTTTGCTTAATGAAACAAATAAATAGAGAAAATTTAAAAGATTATGAATATTCTTTAGAAGAAGTTAGCACAAATAATATAGAAATAAAAGAGGAAAAGAACCCAGATATTCGTTATTATGCGTGTGTTGTAGATAAGAACAGAGCAGGTGCAAAACCAAAATTATTATTTAAAATAAATTTAGCTTATAATTCATGGGAAGAGCTAGGGTATTTGAAATTAAAACAAAAATAAATCAAATTAAACATTTATAATTAATGTTAATATATAATGTAAATGTTAAAAAGATTAATTTTATACAAAAAATAAGGAAACATAAAAATGGCAAAAAAATATTTAGAAAAAGATGTATTAGAAGCAACAATGGAAAGGCTAGAAATTATATTTACTGAATTTGATAATATATATTTTAGCGTAAGCGGTGGTAAGGATAGTTCAGTAATGGTTCAATTAGCAAACATGGTTGCAAAAAAACATAATAAAAAATTTGATGTACTTTTTATAGATTTAGAAGCACAATATAAACATACCATAGAACATATAGAAGAGCTAAAAACATTGTCTCAAATTAGAGATTTTTACCATATAGCACTTCCAATGGCACTTAGAAACGCAGTATCTGTATTGCAACCTAAATGGATTTGTTGGGAAGAAGAAAGCAAAGAATTATGGGTTAGAGAAATGCCAAAAGATGCAATAAATATAAAAAATTGTCCTTTTGATTGGTTTAAAAAAGGCGAAGAATTTGAAGAGTTTATTATTCAATTTGCAAATTGGTATCAACAAAAATATGGTGAAAAGGTTGCTTGTGGTATAGGAATTCGAACAGACGAAAGTATAAATCGTTTTAGGACAATAGCTTTTCAAGAAAGAAAAATAACATATAAAGGATATAATTGGACAACAAAATTAAAAATGGGAGAAAGACATATAGATGTATACAATTTTTACCCTATATATGATTGGAAGGTTGACGATATTTGGGGTGCAGTAAGTAAATTAGATTTAAAATTTAATTACATATATGAATTAATGTACAAAAATGGTTTAAGTATCTTTGAACAAAGACTCTGTCAGCCATATGGAGATGACCAAAGAAATGGTTTAAATCAATTTAAAGCATTAGAATATGAAACATGGGGAAAAGTACTAAATCGTGTAAATGGCGTTAATTTTGGAAATATATATTGCAAAACTACAGCATTAGGAAATATAAAGTCTTCTAAACCAGATTTTATGAGTTGGCAAGAATATACAATATTTTTATTAGAAAGTATAGGAATATATAATAAAGATTTAATGATACATTACTATAGAAAAATTAAGAAATTTATGATATGGTATAAGAACAAATACAATATAGAAGTGGAAAATATTCCAGAAACAGCACAAAATAAGCTTGAAAATCAAAAAAAGGTAATTTCATGGAGAAGAATAGCAAGAGCAATAGAAAAAAATGATTTTTATTTAAGAAGATTATCTTTTGCACAAACAAAAACAGACGATGAAGAACTTAAAAGATTAATTCATAAATGGGACAACTTATTAAACAAAACAACGAAAACAGATGATAAAGTATTGTTAAATATAATAGAAAATGAATGCAAATAATAAAAAAAGGAAGTAATGAAAATGGTAGTAAAAATGAACAATAAACTAGAAGGATTTTATGGATACATGGGAAAAATATTTGGTTCTAGAATTGTCCAAAGACAAATAAATGATAGAATATATGATGATAATGATAAAGAATGGTATACATATGTAGAAGATGAAAGAGTTGTTGCATGTGTATCTATATTAAATGGAGTAATAAAAAATGTATATACAATAAGAGATGCTTATTTAGAAGAAATTTTAAAAGAAATAAAAAAAGACAGAAAAATAAAAGAAAGTGTAGTTCCAAATATATATGCAAAACTATATGAAAAGGCAGGATTTAAAATAAATAAAACAGATTCTATGAAAAATTTTGTGATTATTTACGACTAAAAATAGAAAGAAGGATAAGACAAAATGAGCGAAATAACATTTCCAGTACTTAACGTAAAAATGGTAGATATAGATAAAGTCATAGCAAATGATTATAACCCAAATAAAGTTGCACCACCAGAAATGGAGTTACTAAAACATTCAATAGAAGAAGATGGATACACACAACCAATAGTAACTTATTATGATAAAGAAAATGATAAATATATAGTTATAGATGGATTCCACCGCTATCGCTGTGCAAAGGAATATTTTAATTTAAAACAAATTCCAATTGTTACAATAGATAAAGATTTGGAAAATCGTATGGCAAGTACAATAAGACATAACAGAGCAAGAGGAACACATCAAATTATAGATATGTCACACATTGTATTACAATTAACAGACATGGGATGGACAGAAAAACAAATTTCAAAACATTTAGGAATGGAACTTGATGAAATTATAAGATTAAAACAAATAACAGGTCTAAAAGAAATGTTTGCCAATCATGTTTTTAGCAAATCTTGGGAAGAATTTGATGAAAAAATTCGTAAAGAAAGAATATAATTTTTTTATTTTTGAACATACTAATTATATATAAAAAAGAAAGGAAAAGTTAGTATGGAAAGAGATCAAAAAATTAATTGTACAGTAACAAGCTGTAAATATAATGAAGAAGGACGACAAGAATGTTCATTAAAACAAATAGTAGTTACACCGGTAGAAAATTGCGATACAAAACAACCAGATGAATCTATGTGTAGTAGCTATAAAAATAAGTAAAAGGGAAAATCGCTAGACAATTTAGTCTAGCGATTTTTATGAGATATAAATATTTGATTTTTAGTATACAAGTGCATCAAAATTATCAGACAAAATGCAACGCACATCACTTCTGTAAGATACTTCTAAACCTAATTTGGATGCTATTCTACTTGCAGTAGAGGGAGAAATATGTTTATCAAAAGTGATATAAAAGCAATGTTTTCCTTTCTGCTTAATCTTAAACGGAGTTTTTGTACAGGTATTAACTAATGTTTTTATACCCTGCTGGTTGTAAAGAGATGTCTTGGAACGAATCGTCATGTGTGTCATATGCAGTCTCTCCTTTCAAAAGTTTGAACAATTCCATCAGAAGTAATTCTGAAAGTTACATTAGCAGATAAGACATGAGTCTTTATACTAAAAGTTTCCTCCAAATCTTTTGAAAAGTCATCTTTTACATTGGGTTCACCATGAGTAACAACAATAGATTTTACATTCTCATGATTAAATGGTTTAATAAACCCTTTTAACGCCTCTAATTTGGCATGTGCAGAAAATTCATCGGTATCGCAAAATGTAGCTTCAATATCATTGGATTCTCTAAGCATACCTAATTTAGAATTTGGACTTAAGTGACCAGTTGCATGAATTAAGGCATTAGGATTTACAGAAAACCTATCAATATAATTTTGCGATGGACCATAACTTCCCATTCCTGAAGATGCAACTATAATTTTAGGAGTATTATCATGTTTTAAAAATTTTCTTAACTCTTTATCTTCTACGAAGGTAAGATTCTGAGGAAGAAAATCTTTTGTATGTGGATACATTTTGAATACTCCTTCTAAAAATAGTTTGGTACATCCAATGCTTGTTTTACCATCATTGTAAATAGGATATTTAGTGTCTAAAATACCAACATCCTGAGCTTCTTTTAAAGCGTAGTCAACTTCCTGTGTCCGCACAAATGAAAAAGCAGGGACAATAACAGTTTTGTTGTCTTTTAAAGCTTTTACAACATTTTTTATAAAGCAAGTTGGTGATAAATCTGAGATTTTAGTATTGCCATAAGTGGATTCAATAATAATTGTTAGATTTGGCAGGTTATACACCCATTGAGGTAATGGATTTACTTTGAAAAAAGTATTGTGATCATTATAATCGCCTGATATAACAAGATTTACATCTTCGTATCCTGGATAGGTAAGCTGAATCAATGTAACAACAGCACCGGGAACATGACCATTATCGAAAAAGTAAATTGAAATGTTATCATTGTACTTTACTTTTTTATGGTATGCACATCCAACCATGTAGTCACACATCTTTTGCGTTTCCAATTCCGTATAAGCTGGTTCAATACCTTTCTTTTTTGCATGACGTTTTTCAATTTTCAAACAATCTGCTAAAAAGACTTCTCTTAAAAACGTTTTTGTAACATATGTTGTGAATATAGGAGCCTGAAAACCGTTTTTAATTGCAAAAGGGTACCTTCCATAATTATCAAGGTGTCCATGAGTTAAAATACCAAATTCAGGTTTTGTAACATCAAAATTGAAAGAAGAATTTAATAATTCATCATCATCTTCACCTTGAAAAGAACCACAATCAACGATACCAGCAATATTGGATGTATATCCATCTGCTCCACATGTCTTTTCTGGAAAGTACATATCTAATAACTGACATGTTCCAGTTACTCCAGATTTTTCATCTGATAAGTCTACATATATCCGTTTTGACATTCAATCATCCTTTCTCATAATTTAAATAAAAAATATGATTAATAGTTACATAATTTATAAATATTCTAACATTTTAATTACATAAAATCAATAAAAAGTTAAAAATAGATGAAAAATATCGAAAAATGTTGAAAAGTATGAATGAATATGATAATATATTTACATAAAAAAGCAACTAAATAGTATTTACGATTTTAAATACTATTACTAATTGGAAAGGAGAAAAAAATTAGAACTTATAAGTACTACAAAAACCTAATGAACCACAAACAACTATAAAGGAGGTAGGAATTATGAAAAAAAAGAAGGGGTATATTGCACTTATAGCAAAAGTTGATGGTAAAGAAGAAAGAATAGAAGTGTCTGCAGATGAATTAAAGCAAGCTATAAAAAAAGCAAAGATAGGGAATAATATGGAAAAAAATATAAAGCTTCAGTTTGCTACTGAAAACGATGAAATTCTAACTGTTCCTATGCAAATGAGCTTAATACAAACTTTAATAAAAACTGCAGAACTTATGGTAAACTTAGTACCTATAGATTTGAGAGAATATTTAGTAGATGTAAGTCAGAAGTTTGCCAAACAGCAGGCAATGCCATTAGTTGGAAGAGATAATGAAATAGAAAAAACATGGTTTTACTTATCTCAGAAAACAAGAAACAATGTATTTTTGGTTGGTAAAACAGACGTAGGAAAGACAGCAATTGCAACAGAAATTGCAAGGCAAATTGCAACAAATCAATGCCCAAAGGAGTTCTTTAATAAAAGGGTGTTAATGTTTAATCCGGAAAAAATATTAAGAATTGAAAAAGATTTTTGGATAGAAAAAATGGTCAAAAAGATCTTTAATTTCTTAGTTATAAACCGGAAAGAAATAGTTTTGTATGTGGATAAAGCATTATTTATGAAGACAGATTATTGGCTTGTCAAAATGATATATGCTCTAATTATTCAATACAAAATTCCTTTTATTACAACATGTAGTACAAAAGAATTTGATACTTACTTCTTACCGGATAACATGATAGCAAAATATTTAAATGAGGTATATGTTGAAGAGCCTGAACTTGAAGAATTGCAGACAATGATAAAAAATCATATTGCATTATTTGAAAAAAGATATAGAGTTAAAATAGATGACAATATGATTAAATTTGGAATATATACTTCATGTCTTTCTGAATCTATTTCTTGCAATCCAGGAAATGTAATTAGTATCTTTGAAAAAGCATTTTTAGAAACTAGAAGAAAGGGCAAGAAAAATGTAGATAAGCAATCTATATTAAGTTGTTACAACACATATCTTAAATTGTATAACAATACAAGTGAAGATGAGAAAAAAATGATTGCTTATCACGAGACTGGACATTATATTGTTTCACAGAAATGCCAAAATGTAAAAGATGAAAAAATAGCTTTTGTTTCTATTCTTCCAATGATGAACTTTCTTGGAGTAAACTGGCCATATAAAATTACAGGGAAGACACTGAATTATTCCAGAGAGTATTACATTGACCAAATAGCAATATATTTAGGCGGAAGAGTAGGGGAAAGGCTTCTTACACACAAAGATACTACAGGTGCATGTTCAGATTTGGATGCAGCTAATACGATAGCTCAAAATATGATTATGTATTATGGACTTTCAAAAGATAAAACTAACAAAAACAGATCATATATAAATGAATATGGTGTGAAAGAATACCTTATTTCAAGTGAGAAAAAGGATTTGTTTGACAAGGAGATTCAGGACATAATTAATGAAGGATCAGAACGTGCAGAAACAATCTTGAGAGAAAACAAAGAACTACTCGAAATTATTGCAGAGAGACTTCTAAAAGAAGAAATTCTTACAGGCGAACAACTTGAAGAAATTTGCAAAGATTACGAAAAATCAAAAAAATAATTTTTCCTTAAAAATGAGTGCAGTTAATACTGTGCTCATTTTCATTAGTTATATTTTTTAAAGAAATAGTAAAAAGATGTGTATAAATTACAAAAATATGCAAAAATATAGACAAATTGATATAAATAAGTTATAATAGTTACATAAAATTTGTATAGGAGGGAAAAAGCATGAAAAACGATGAATATCGGTTATGCAAGTTAAAATATGAGTTAAAAAGATTAAAAGAAAAAAACTCAAAATTTACAATTAGAAAGCTTACTGAAGAAGAGCGGGCTTATGTTGAAAGTTTAGGCTACAAAGTACTTCCTCACATATATGAAGTACGTACTAAAAGAATCAGAAGTCAAATGGCTTTAGAAAATGAAAAAGTTAGAAAAGTAAATGAAGCCTATGAAAAAGGAATTAAAATAATTTCCTTAAAGATTAGCAAAGAAACACGGAAGATATTTGATAAGTATTCAATTAAGTACAGACCAGTCAAATATAAGATAATATTAAATCTACAACAAAAGAAAAAATAAAATTAAGGATTTCTGAATTAAAAATTGTTCAGAAATCCTTTTTATATATGTTTTTATTATATATTATTACATATGATTTGAATAATAACTATTATTTTTTCTTTTTTGTTGACTTATAAAAATTATAAATATATAATACCAAAAGAAGAAATAATAAAGTAACAAGGAGGAAATATATATATGTTAGTTACAACAAAGGAAATGTTTAAAAAATCAATGGAAGAGCACTTTGCAATTGGTGCGTTTAATGTAAACAACATGGAAATAATACAAGGAATAATGGATGCAGCAGCAGAAAACAAATCACCAGTTGTTTTACAAGCATCATCTAGTGCAATAAAATATGCAAGAATAGGATATTTAAAGAAAATGGTAGAAGCAGCTGTAGAAGAACATCCAGAAGTTCCAGTAGCACTTCATTTAGACCATGGACCAGATTTCGAAACTTGTAAAATGTGTGTAGATGCAGGATTTACATCTGTAATGTTTGATGGGTCAAAATATGATTTTGAAGAAAACGTAAGACTTACAAAAGAAGTTGTAGATTACGCACACGCTCATGGAGTAGTAGTAGAAGCTGAACTTGGAAAGCTTGCAGGAATAGAAGATGATGTAAATGTAGCAGCAGATGATGCTATGTATACAGATCCAGAACAAGCAAGAGAATTTGTAGAAAGAACAGGATGTGATTCTTTAGCTATAGCTATAGGAACAAGTCATGGTGCATACAAATTCAAAGGAGAAGCAAGATTAAGATTTGACATACTAGCAAAAGTAAAAGAATTAATACCAAATACTCCAATAGTATTACATGGAGCATCAACAGTTATACCAGAGCTTGTAGAAATGTGCAATAAATATGGGGGAGATATACCAGGAGCAAAAGGTGTACCAGATGAGATATTACACGAAGCAAGTTTAAAAGGAGTGTCTAAAATAAACGTAGATACAGACTTAAGACTAGCTATGACAGCACAAATAAGAAAAGTACTTGTAGAAGAACCATCTGCATTTGATCCAAGAAAATATTTAACACCTGCAAGAGAAGAAGTAAAAGCCACTGTTTCTCATAAAATGAAAGACGTATTTGGTTCAGCTAACAGAATTTAAATTTTAAAATATAGAACAAATTATAAAATATGGCGAGCCTAAGATTTTCTAACAAATATAAATTTTAAGAAAATCTTAGGCTCGCTTTTTTATGATTGATATTTTTCAGATAAATGTTGTTTAATTCTTCTTTCGGCATCTTTTTTAGCAATATCTTCACGTTTATCATATAACTTTTTACCTTTGCTAATACCAAGTTCAAGCTTAACGAAAGAACCTTTAAAATATAGACTTATTGGTACTAAAGTATAACCTTTCTGTTTTATTAGACCTACTAATTTTCTTATTTCTTGTTTATTTAATAGCAATTTTCTATCACGCATAGGATCTTTATTAAAAATATTTCCATGCTCATAAGCACTTATATGCATAGAATGAATAAAAACTTCGCCGTTATCTATTGAAGCATAACTATCTTTTAAGTTTATTCTACCGCTTCTAATTGACTTTATTTCTGTACCTGTTAAAACAATACCAGTTTCTATAGTATCTACAATAGTATAATCATGTCTAGCAACAGGATTTTTTGCAATTAATTTTGTCATAATAATTAACCTCTCATATTTCAATCTGTTTAATATTATAACAAAATAAAAGGCTCTTATCAAGACTTTTTGATAGCCATATATGCAAAAATTGATGTTATAAAATAATATGTTATATTATGAAAAAAGATAAAAGATGAAATAACAAACTTTGTTATTTCATCTTTTGTTCTAATAGTTATCATCATTATTATGATTATGATGAACATTAATTTCATTTTGTTTTCCGTAATACCATACAAGAGCAACTGTAATGATACCTAAAGTAGCTATAATAAATAAACTCCATGCTGTTGTACCCATACTTAAAAATGAATTTCCAGTATTAGTAGTTCTAGCAGAAGTTCTAGTAGCACTATAGTTGCTATTATTATTTCTGTTGTCTCTAGTCATATCATGAGTAGTGTCTTGTACTGTATCTTTTACATCTGTAACACCTGAACGAATTCCTTCTCCAACGTCTTTTGCAGTATCTTCAACAACATTTTCAGCTCCATTAACAAAATTTCTAACACCTTCTACTGCATCTTCACCAATATTGTTACCTGCGAAAGAATAGGTAATACCAAATAAAATTATGGAAAAAATAGTAGCCAAAGTAATAAAAGATTTCTTATTCATAATAAACCTCCTTATATAAATTAAAAACAAAAATTAAAAAACATGATTAAGCCATATTTTTAATTTAAAATCAATATTAGTATTTGTTTTAAAAAATAAAATATACAAATAAAAATGAAGTTCAAAAATTTCCATACATAAAGAGAAAAAAATAACAAAAAATAAAGATATGTAAAACACATATCTTTATAACAAATTTTATTTTTTAAATTTATGAGTGCATACGAATTAAAATTGCAATACCTAATAAAATTAAGACAACCCCAACAACAATTAATAAAATGTTTAATATACTTGTTAAACTTAAACTCTCATTTTGAGTAGAAGAAACAGTTTTAACAGTTGTAGATTGTGTGTCTGATAAAACTGAATTTTGAGGTGTTGAAGATGTAATAGTATTAGTTGTAGTACCTTGATTTGTAACATTTGCATTTATATTATTTTCAGTAGATGCAACAGATGAAGTTGTATTTCCTGAAACTACATTTGGTTGCAAATCCATATTAATATCTGTTGCATAAGAAAAAGATACAACAAATAGTACAAACATTAATATAAATAGTAAAACTCTTATTGTTTTATTCATAATTAAAAACCTCCTAATTAAGATAAATAAATATCCTTTTTCTTTTGATTAATATGATATTATAATACACAAAAAAACTAAAAAAGTCTAGTATTTTTATTTATTTTCTTCATTTTCTTTATTTTTACCATTATACACATCAATAATGAAAGGAGGTCTATTTCTTGCTGCATCAAACATTCTCCACATATATTCGCCTAAAATACCCATAGAAAGCATTATAATACCAAATCCCATAAGCATTATAATAAGTAATGAAGAATAACCTTCTACATCTATTGAACCAGAAATTCTTCTAACTAATGTAACTATAAGCAAAATAAATGCTGCAATAAAAGTTAAGACTCCTAGACTAGAAATAAATCTAATAGGAAAGTAAGAGAAACTTAAAACAGAATCTATTACTAATTTTACCTTTTTAGAGAAAGTCCATCTAGATTTACCCGCTTCTCTTTTTAATCTAGTGTATGGAACACTTGCTGTTTTAAAGCCACTCCATAAAATTTGACTCATTAAAGATGTGTTTTTTTCAGCCATATTAACTAAAACGTCAATAACTTTTCTATCTATTAAGAAACTATCAAAACCACCTTTTGGATAATTTGGTAAAGCAATTTTTCTCATCATATTTGCATATGTATTGGCTAAAAAAGTTTGAATAAAAGATTCTTCTCTATCTGTTCTTGTTGCAATAACAACATCATTTCCTTCATAGTATTTAGTAAGCATATCTATTATAAGTTCAGAAGGTTCTTGTAAATCTGCAGCTTTTCTAACAGCCATGTCTCCTGTACATCTAGAAAGACCTGCTAATATAGCAGCATGTTCACCAAAATTTCTAGAAAGTCTCATTGTAACAATTTTATTGTCTAATTTTGCAATTTCTTGCATTACTTCATATGAATTATCTTTAGATCCATCATCTACAAAAATTAATTCATAATCAATTGAAAGTTTATTTAATACTTTTTCTCTTAAATCATTGTATAATGGAAGTAAACTTTCAGAGTTATAGTATACTGGTACTATTATTGATAATTTTTTCATTTTAAAATCCCCTTTTATCAAAATAATATTATGTTTATTATTATATCATAAAAAAACAAAAAGTAAACTGAAAAGAAGAGAAAAGTTAAAAATCTTGAACTAAAATAGATTGACATATAAAAAATATAGTGGTAACATAATAACAAAAAAGCTTACATAGTAGAAGAGGAGAAAATATGGATTTAGAATTTGCTAAAAGAACATTTGAAGAATATTTAAGTCAATATAATTGCAATGACTTTAGAACAAGAGAGAAAATAGTTCATACATATAATGTAGTAAAAACGAGTAAATATTTAGCTGAGAAACTAAGGTTAGATAAAGAACAATCAGATTTAGCACAAATAATAGCATTGCTACATGATATAGGAAGATTTGAACAATTAAAAGATTTTGGAAGTTTTGAAGATTATAAAACAATGGATCATGCAATATTTGGTGCTAAAATATTATTTGAAGAAGGACTAATAAGAAAATTTGTTGAAGAGGATAGTTATGATGATATAATTCGTGAGGCTATTTTAAATCACAATAAACTAGAAATTGAAAAAGATAGAATGGACGAATTAACATTATTTCATTCAAAATTAATTAGAGATAGTGATAAAATAGACAATTTTAGGCTTCAATCAGAAATAGAGCCAGACAAAATTTTTAACACTGATTTGGAAAGAATAGAACACGAAGCGTTAACAAGTCCAACTTATGATAGTTTAATGAAAAAACAAGTAGTAATATTTAAAGAGAGAAAAACTAATGTTGACAAATGGGTATCTTTATTAGGTTTCTTATATGACTTCAATTTTGAACAAAGTTTAGAATATATAAAAGATAAGGATTATATAAACAGATCAATGAGTAGAATAGATTACAAAGATAAAGATACAATAAAAAGAGTTCAAGAAGTTACTGAAATAGCAAATCAATTTATAGATAAAGAATTAAATAAAATAGATCGCTCACATTAAAGTGAACGATCTATTTTTGAAAAGATTAATTATTTAGGAAAGTTTTGGAGAGAATCAAGATATAACCAATCCTCCAAATATGAAACACCATTAACAGCATAACCATCGTTGGTAGTAGATGTATACCTAAATCCTAACTTTGTAAAAAATCTAAAAGATATAGGATTGTTTTGGTATATTCTTACACAAATGCTTTTAGCAGATAAAGAATTAAAAGCATATTCAGAAGCCAACTTTATAGTTTCTGTGCCAAATCCTTTTTGAGGTTCTGTTATGACTATACCAAGTTCATAAACAAGGTCTGTTTTAACAAACCGTATATCTCCTAAATAACGTCCATCTTCATTATGAATAATAGTGAAGATTTTTTTGTCGCCGATTTCCAAACTTGGTTCAGGCATGTACTTTTCTACAGTAGCAACATCATACTTGTTACCATGTGCACCAATTATATCCAAGAGTTTAGAACTATTTGGCCGAGATTTAACAAAATTTTCGGCATCGCCAAAGTCCTTATCTTGTGCTACAAGTGATACATTTCTTCCTCGTACAAGAACTAATCTTTCTTTCATCTTATTTCCTCCTTAATTAAGAAATGAAATTAAATATAACATACTAATATAAATATAACATATTAACATAAAATTGTAAATACAAAAAAGAAAATAGTCTGAATTTGTTGACTTTTTGTGGTAGCGAGTATATAATCTATATACTATTAAAGATAAAAAATAGGAAAATAAAAGGGTGAAAAAATGAATAAAATATGTATTAAGGAAAAGTATATAAAAATAGCATTTATATTACTTGTTTTAATAATGACACTTACTTGGGCAATTATACAACCAAATAATGAAGGACCAGATGAAGGCATGAAAATGGATATATGCAAATATATTGCAAACCACGGGAGATTACCATATGGTGGAGAAGAAGAAATAAGAAATCCTATATGGGGAATATCTTATGGTTTCACTCCAATATTATCTTATATAATAGGTGGGTTATTTGTAAAAATAGCAAGTAATTTTACTAGTGATATTCACATACTTTATATTGCAGCGAGATTAGTAAGTGTAATTTGCATTACATTAATGAGTATAGTTAATATGAAAATTGGAGAAAAACTATTTAAAAATAAATATTATAAGTGGTTTTTTATAGTACTTACAAGTGCATTACCACAAATAATATTTATAGGCTCATATATAAATAATGATTCATTAGCTTTGCTATCAATTTCAATTATTATATATGCTTGGTTAAATGGCCTAGAAAGTAAATGGAATATAAAAAGTTGCATAACACTTTCAATAGGATTAGGACTATGTGCTTTATCTTACTATAATGCATATGGTTACATATTAACAAGTGTAATTTTATTTATAACATCATATTTTATAAATAAAGATGAAAATAATAAATTTGATTTTAAAGATATGTTCAAAAAAGGAATAATAATTACTGGAATAACATTTTTATTATGTGGATGGTGGTTCATAAGGAATGCAGTAATTTATAATGGGGATTTCTTAGGACTAAGTACAGAAGAAGAATATTCTGAACAATATGCTATGGAAGAATTTAAACCAACTAATAGAAAAACTCCACAAAATACAAACATGGGACTTTTTAATATGCTATTTAACAACGGTTGGGTAATAGTAACATTAAAGAGTTTTGTAGGACTGTTTGGAACAATGATAATCACAATGGGAACAAAATTTTATTTACTTTACTTTGGAGTATTTGCTATTGGAATAATAGGATACATATCAAGATTTTATAAACTTAAACATATAAAAGAACTAAAAGAAGATAAAAATAAAGCATTATTAGAAGTAATATTTGGAATAAATATTGTAATACCGATTAGCTTAAGTATATATTACTCATATTGCAGCGATTTCCAACCACAAGGAAGATATATAATGCCAATGCTAATACCATTTGTGTATTTTATTGTATCAGGATTAGAAAAAATATTAGACAAATTTATAAAAAACGAGAAACTAAAGAAAATAATGCAAACAATAATAATAGTTATAGGAATATTATTACCAATGCATTGCTTAATAAGAATAATTCAAAGATATTAAAAAGGAAGTTGAACGAAATGATAGGATTTAATGTACCACCAGTTATTGGAACTGAAAAAAAGTATGTAAAACAAGCAATTAAGTCTCATAAAATATGTGGAGATGGAATTTTTACAAAGAAATGTAGCATTTGGATGGAAAATAGATTTAATGCAAAAGAAATTCTTCTTACAACTTCATGCTCTAGTGCATTAGAAATGTCAGCACTTTTGGCAGATATAAAACCAGGAGATGAAGTTATTATGCCAGCATTTACATTTGTATCTACAGCAAATGCATTTGTTTTAAGAGGAGCTAAAATAGTATTTGTTGATATTAGGCCAGATACTATGAATATAGATGAGAATTTAATAGAAGATGCTATTACAAAAAAAACAAAAGCAATAGTTCCTGTTCATTATGCAGGTGTAGCTTGTGAAATGGACAAAATACTAGAAATTGCTAAAAAGTATAATTTACTAGTAATTGAAGATGCAGCACAAGGGGTTATGGCAAAATATAAAGATAAATACTTAGGTACTATTGGGGATATAGGATGTTATTCTTTCCATGAAACTAAGAATTATAGTTCTGGTGAAGGTGGAGCAGTAGTATTTAAAGATAATAGATATACGGAAATGGCTGAAATTATAAGAGAAAAAGGAACTAATAGAAGCAAATTCTATAGAGGACAAGTAGATAAATATACATGGGTAGAGTATGGTTCATCATATTTACCAAGCGATATAAATGCAGCATATTTATGGGCAGAACTAGAGCAAGCAGATAAAATAAATAATAATAGACTTGCTACATGGAATTACTACAATGAAAATCTAAAAATTTTAGAAGATAAAGGTTATATAGAAAGACCATATATTCCAAAAGAATGTAAACATAATGCGCACATGTATTATATAAAAGTTAAAGATTTAGCAGAAAGAACAGCATTAATTAAATACTTAAAGGCAATGAATATACAAGCGGTATTTCATTATGTACCTCTTCATACTGCTCCAGCTGGAGTTAAGTATGGTAGATTTAATGGTGAAGACAAATATACAACAAAGGAAAGTGACAGATTATTAAGATTACCAATGTATTACAATTTGAAACAAAAAGATGCAGAAAAAGTAGTAAAAGCAGTAAAAGGTTTCTATTTAAAAGAAATTAAATAAAATTTTAAATTATAAAAAGAGGAATTTAAATATGAAAAAAATAGCAATAATTGGAGCAAATGATTTTCAAAACCCATTAATACTAAAAGCAAAAAGTTTAGGATATGAAACACATGTATTTGCATGGCAAGACGGATCTATTGGAGAAAAAACAGCTGATTATTTTTATCCAATAAGTATAGTAGAAAAAGATGAAATATTAGAAAAGTGTAAAGAAATAGGAATAGATGCAATTGCAACAATAGCATCAGATTTAGCAACATTAACAGTTAATTATGTGGCTGAAAAATTAGGATTACCAGGAAATTCTTTAGAATGCACAAAAAAATCTACAAATAAATACGAAATGAGAAAAGCTTTTAAAGAAGCGGGAGTTGCAACTCCTGGATTTGAAATAGTATCTTCTCCAAAAGATATAGAAAAATTAAATGATATGGAATATCCACTAATTGTAAAACCTACAGACAGATCAGGAAGTAGAGCAATTACAAAAATATATATAAAAGAAGAATTAGCAGAAGCAATTTCAAAAGCTATAGAAAATTCATTTGAGAAAAAAGCAATAGTAGAAGAATATATTGAAGGAAATGAATTTAGTGCAGAAGGAATAACATATAATGGAGAACATAAATTTTTAACAATTACAAGAAAAGCAACTACTGGAGCACCTCATTTTATAGAGACAGGTCATATTGAGTCTGCAGGTCTTTCTAAAGATATGGAAGAAAAAGTTTATAAAGAACTTACAAAAGCATTAACAGCTTTAGGAATAACTAATAGTGCAACACATTCAGAATTTAAGATTACACCTAATGGAGATGTTAGAATAATAGAAATAGGTGCTAGAATGGGCGGAGATTGTATAGGTTCAGATTTAGTTCAAATTTCTACAGGATATGATTTTGTAAAAATGGTCATAGATGTAGCAATGGGAAATAAACCTTCATTTGAAAAGGTAACAGAACCAAAAGTAGCAGCTATTAAATTCATATTTAATCAAAATGATGTTAATGAATATGAAAAAGTAAAAGAAAAAATGCCAAACGAAATATATAGAGTGAGTCAAATGGAAACAGTAGGAACACATGATGTAATAGATAGTTCAAGTAGGTTTGGATACTATATATTAGCTTGTGATAATTATGATAAGATAGGATGGTTATTTGAAAATGGAGGAAAAGAGCAATTATAAAATAGATGAAAATCAGACAAATATTATTGCTAAAAAAGATAAGAAAAAATTTATTAAAAACATTATAATACTCCAAGTAATAATTCTTATATATACATTGTCAACAGTAACAGCAAAATTTGCATCAAATGAAGAATTCTTAAGCCTAAAATTCATATTATTTTATGTTTTAGAAATATTTATATTAGGTGTTTATGCAATACTTTGGCAACAAATAATAAAGAAATTTGAAATATCAGTTGCATATGCTAATAGAGCAATGTCTCTTTTATGGTCAATAGTATGGGCAATAGTATTTTTTGGAGAACAAATTACCTTAAAAAATGTAATAGGAGTAATAATTGTAATAATAGGTACAATTATAGTGAATAGTGATGAATAGTTATGTGTTTTTATTAATAGCCTCTGTTTTAATAGCATCATGCTCACAAATAATATTAAAAAAGAGTGCATCAAAAGAATATAGTTCAATTATTAGAGAATATTTAAATGTAAGAGTAATTGTAGGATATGGAATGATGTTTATATCTACAATACTTACAATATTTGCATTTAAAGGGTTAGACTATAAAAATGGACCAATAATTGAATCTTTAGGATATATATTTATAATGTTTTTAAGTAGGATTTTCCTAAAAGAAAAAATAACAAAGAAAAAAGTAATAGGAAACACACTAATACTTTTAGGAATATTAGTATTTTATATTTAAAAAGGACATTTGGGGACGGGTCACTTTTGCCCTTTACATAAAATCACAAAATATTAATGTCAATAGGGATGCTCCTTATTGACATTTTTGGTGTAGTAAGATAATATTATTTTAAATATAAAAGAAAGTAGGAAAATATGAAATATATATTTATAATAAATGCTATAGCAGGTAGAGGAAGATATAAAAAGATATTACCAAATATAGAAAGAATATGTAAAGAAAGAAACATTGAATATGAAATAAGATATATTTCAGAAGAAAAAGATGGTTCACAAATAGCTTCGGAATACAAAGACGAAGAAAATGTAATATATGTAGTTGGAGGAGATGGAACAATAACAAAATCTATAGCTGGAATAGTAGGTACCAAAAATAAATTAGGAGTTATTCCATCAGGTTCTGGAAATGATACGTATAGAACAATAAAAATGCTACCAAAAGGAGAAACAAAAATAGATTTAGCTAAAATAAATGATACTTATTTTATAAATGTAGCATGTACAGGAGTAGATGCTGAAGTTGCAAACAATCTAGATAAATTAAAAGAAACAAAAATTCCAACAAGTCAACTTTACAATGCAAGCATAATATATACATTTGTAAAATTTAAACATAAAAGAATGAAACTTCATACAAGTATAAAAGATATTGATTCAAAATATACAATATTAAGTATATGTAATGGCGCGTATTATGGAGGAGGATTTAACATAGCACCAAAAGCAGAACTAACAGATGGACTTTTAGACATCTATTATGGAGAGAAAATGTCTAAAATAAAAATGATACCACTTCTACTAAAAATGAAAAAAGGAAAACATGAAGGAAAAAGAAAAATACATAAATTTAGGACAGATCATGTAGAAATAAATTTTGAAGAAGAAATTACATTTAATGTAGATGGAGAAAAAGTAACAAATAATCATTTTACAATAGATATTTTACCAAAAGTACTTAATGTATATAACGATGACGAATTTGTTGAAGAAGTAATAAAGGGAAAAATTTAATAATTTAGAATAATAAGAAAAAACATTATAAAAAGAAAATACCTTTGGAATAACCCAAGGTATTTATAAGTGGTATTAGAACATTACTTATTCTTGAAATTTATAACCCACAATCCTACACATGAACCAAAACCAAATGCAGCTATACAATCTGGAAGGGTAAACTTTGCTGTCTCAAATGTACTCCAACTGATTCTGCCAGTAGATATAAGGACATTACTCAATGGAGTTTGACGTAAGATTAAGCCAAGTATTCCAATAATAAGAAGAACTATTGATATTTTATTTAATTTTCCCACTTTAAAAATCCTCCTAAAATTTTTTAATAATTAAGTATGATCCTCCTGAAAAAGCAAGGAAAAATAAAGTAAACAATATAAGAATATTATACCAAGTAATTTAAAATATGTCAAGTTATGTAAAAATATGATTTTAACATTACTAAAGGAAGTAATATTGAGAGCTTTGAATTTTTTAATTTATTAAAGTAAAAATATTACAACAATGAGTTACCAAATTGGCACGGAAAAAATGGCAAAAATATACCTTAAATCCTGTGTTATTTAGTGTTGTTTAGTATCGTTTAACCTTTTAAAAATGAACAAAATAACATTAAATAATATTAAACATAACTAAACGAAAAAATTAATTTTAAGACTTTTATTCGTCTCAATTAGTCTCAATAAAAAATAACATATGATAGGAGTAAAATAAATGAGTAATATAACAATTGGAAATGAAAAAAATATTTTATTTTATAGTGATGAAAATGGACAAACCAAAGTAGAAGTAATTCTACAAGATGAAAATGTTTGGTTAAATGTAAATGCAATAGCTACTCTTTTTGATGTACAAAGACCTGCTATTGTAAAGCATATAAATAATATATACAATGATGAAGAATTAAGTAGGAAATCAACTTGTTCCATTTTGGAACAAGTTCAAGTGGAGGGAACTCGAAGTGTTAAAAGGCAAAAGGAATATTATAATCTAGATATGATTATTTCTATCGGGTTTAGAGTTAATATTTACAACAGAGTTGATAGTCAAAAAGTGAATATGAAAAATACAAAATTATACAAGATAAAAAATTTGTTTCTGATTTTGATAAATTACTAATTGAAACAGAAAAGATAGAAAAGCATTAGAAATAATTACAATATGAATTATAAGAGGTGACTAAAAAATGTTTAAATTACATTCAGAATATAAACCTACAGGTGATCAACCTGAGGCAATTGAATATTTATCTAATGGAATAAAAGAAGGCAAGAAGTTTCAAACGTTGCTAGGAGTAACAGGTTCTGGTAAAACTTTTACTATGGCAAATATAATTCAAAATGTACAAAAGCCTACACTTGTTTTAGCACATAATAAGACTTTAGCAGGACAACTTTATTCGGAGTTTAAAGAGTTCTTCCCAGAGAACAATGTAGAGTATTTTGTTTCATACTATGACTATTACCAACCAGAAGCATATATTCCACAGTCAGACACTTATATAGAAAAAGACTCCTCTGTAAATGATGAAATAGATAAACTTCGCCATAGTGCTACTGCCTCTCTTTTTGAAACAAGAGATACGATAATAGTAGCTTCTGTTTCTTGTATATATGGATTGGGAGACCCAATCGATTATGAAAATATGGCTATATCTTTAAGACCAGGAATGCAGATAGAAAGAGATAAAGTATTAAAAAAATTAGTTAATATGCAATACACAAGAAATGAATTAGACTTTAAAAGAGGTACTTTTAGAGCTAAAGGTGATATTGTAGAAATTTACCCATCAGATGAAAGTGAAACAGCAATAAGAGTAGAATTCTGGGGAGATGAAATAGAAAAAATTTCAGAAATAAATCCACTTACAGGTAAAGTACAAGCTACAAGAAATCATATTGTTATATTCCCAAATTCACACTATGTTACAACTTCAGATAAAATGGAAAGAGCAATAGAAGCTATAGATAAGGAAAAAGAACAAAGAGTAGAATATTTTAAATCTATTGGTAAATTAATAGAAGCACAAAGAATAGAAGAAAGAACAAATTTTGATATTGAAATGATGAAAGAAACAGGATTTTGTCAAGGAATTGAAAACTATTCAAGACATATAAGTGGAAGAGAAGAAGGAAGTCCTCCATTCACATTATTTGATTATTTTCCAAAAGATTTTTTACTTCTAATAGATGAATCACATGCAACAATACCACAAGTAAGAGCAATGTACAATGGAGATAGAGCAAGAAAAGAATCTTTAGTAAATTATGGATTTAGACTTCCATCAGCTTTTGACAATAGACCTTTAAAATTTGAAGAATTTGAACAAAGAATTAATCAATGTATATTTGTTAGTGCAACGCCTGCAGATTACGAAAAAGAACATTCTAAAGATAATGTTGTAGAACAAATAATACGCCCTACAGGCCTTTTAGATCCTAAAATAGAAGTAAAACCTGTAATAAATCAAGTAGATGATTTAATAGAACAAATAAGACAAACTACAGAAGCGGGAGACAGAGTATTAGTTACAACTCTTACTAAAAAAATGGCAGAAGACTTATCTAGCTATTTAGCAGGTATAGGCATAAAAGTAAAATATATGCATTCAGATATAAAAGCATTAGAGAGAATGGAAATAATAAGAGATTTAAGACTTGGAGAGTTTGATGTTTTAGTTGGTATAAATCTTTTAAGAGAAGGTTTAGATATTCCAGAAGTTTCTTTAGTTGCTATACTAGATGCAGATAAAGAGGGATTTTTACGTTCAGAACGTTCTTTAATTCAAACTATAGGACGTGCAGCAAGAAACACTAATGGTAGAGTAATAATGTATGCAGATGAACTTACAGAAAGTATGGAAAAAGCAATTTCTGAAACAAATAGAAGAAGAAAAATACAAGAGGAGTATAACAAAGAACATGGCATTGTTCCTCAAACAATAAAGAAAAATATTAGAGATACTATTAAAGCTAGCATAGTTGAAGAAGCACAGAAAGAATATAGTATAGATAAAGAAGCGGATATACAAGAAGTGATAGATAAATTAACAGATGAAATGCTTAAATATGCTTCACAAATGGAATTTGAAAAAGCAGCAGAATTAAGAGATAAGATAAAAGAATTAACAGGTGAAGGTTAATTTAATAAAAATAGAATGTTATTTATTAAAAATATATTTAATCAAATAAAAAAATAGAAGGTTGGAAATAAATTAAAGTGACCAACTTTCTATTTTTTCATATTATAGATTAGGTGATTTTATGAGAGTTTTTAAAGAATTATATGAAGATGCAAAAAACATAATGAAAAAAGATCCGGCCTGTAAAAATATACTTGAAGTTATCATTTTATACCCAGGCTTTCACATATTAGTGTTCCATAGAATATCTAATTTTCTATATAGACATAAGTTAAAATTCCTAGCAAGGTTAAATTCACAAATAGGAAGGTTTTTTACAGGAATAGAAATTCATCCTGGAGCTAAAATTGGAAGAAGATTATTTATAGACCATGGAATGGGAATTGTAATTGGAGAAACTGCAACAATAGGTAATGATTGTACAATTTATCATAATTCCACTTTAGGGGGAACTGGTAAGGATATATACAAAAGACATCCAGATTTAGGAAACAATGTAATGGTAGGGTGTGGGGCAAAAGTGCTACGGACCAATAAAAATAGGTAACAATGTAAAAATAGGTGCAAATGCAGTAATTTTAAAAAATGTAGAAAGTAATGTAACAGTCGTTGGAATGCCAGGAAGAGTAGTAAAAAGAATATAAAAAATAAAAAAAGCCTATCAAAAAACGATAGGCTTAAAACTACTTTCTCTCTATAAAGAGAAAATGTTACTTCTTGCTAACAACGCAAGAGAAACGTTTGTCATCTGAAGATGCCAAAGTCCTAGGACCTTTTTGAATCACTAAGGAATCATAATCCCGAGTGATCTTTCTTATTTCACTACTATACAAATCAATAGTGAAAAAGGAGCCGAGGAACTTAGAAATTCTTCTAACTTTTTGTGGATGTACTGACTTCTTGTAATGTAATGCATAGAAAAACCTCCTTTAAGTAGTTTTATAAAATTGTTATTCAAACATTATAACATAAAGTTAAGAATATGTAAACTTTTTTATAAAAAATGAACATAAAATAGTAATTAAAGATGTTTTTAGTATAAAATAAAACAATAAAGAAGTATTAAACACTGAGATTTAATACTTCTTTATTAGTTAATTAGAAAATCCAAGGTGCCGAAGGTTGATTCTTCATGGAGATAATCCATAATTTTTGTGCAAAAGAATATTCTGGATTTTTTTCATCCAAAGACATTACATCTTCACACTCAACTTTGGCCTCTTTCCAGAAAATCCAGTGACGTCTTGGAAAGTAGTTAACCTCCTTAGAATCTGTGACTTCAAAGCCATTTTGCCTAAGCTCATTAGCTTTAGTTTTGCCAATTTTAAAATTGGCTACAAACAAACCAAATTCAGCTTCAGACTTCAATTTTTCTTCTACAGTTGCATTGATCATAAGTTGCCCTCCTTTTAGAATGCAGTATAAATTAAACAAAATTATACTAATTTCAACAAGTTTATGTATAAAGTATAACATAAAATAACAGATATGTAAACTAATATTTTATTATTTTATACCAAACTCTTGTTTTTGTAAAATTAATATAGTATAATGAAAAAGATTTAAGACAAAATAATTTATAACATATATTATGAAAGAATAATAATAAATTATATGTTTATTATATAGGGGGCAAATATGAACGATAAAATAATTATAAAAGGTGCGAAAGTACATAATTTAAAAAATATAAACTTAGAAATACCAAGAGATAAATTAGTTGTTATAACAGGGCTTTCAGGTTCAGGAAAATCATCTTTAGCATTTGATACCTTATATGCAGAAGGCCAAAGAAGATATGTAGAAAGTCTTTCTTCATATGCAAGGCAATTCTTAGGAATGATGGAAAAGCCAGAAGTAGAGTCTATAGATGGACTTTCCCCAGCAATTTCAATAGACCAAAAAACAACTTCAAAAAATCCACGTTCTACAGTAGGAACAGTTACTGAAATATATGACTATCTTCGTTTATTATATGCAAGAATAGGTGTACCATATTGTCCAAAATGTGGTAAAAAAATAGAAAAACAAACAGTAGATCAAATAGTAGATTCTATTTTAGAAATGCCAGAAGGTACAAAAATACAAGTATTATCTCCAATAGTTAGAGGTAGAAAAGGTGAGTTCGTAAAACAATTAGAAGGTTACCAAAAAGAAGGTTTCGTTCGTGCTAGAGTAGATGGAAATACAGTAGAACTTTCAGATGATTTAGATTTAGACAGAAAGAAAAAACATAATATAGAATTAATTATAGATAGATTAGTTATAAAAGAAGATATTAGAAGCAGACTTACAGAAAGCGTTGAAATTGCATTAAAAAATGCCAATAATTTAGTACTAATAGAAGATACAACAAATAAACAAGAAAAATTATATAGTGGCAATTATGCTTGTCCAGATTGCAATATTAGTTTTGATGAATTATCTCCAAGAATGTTTTCGTTTAATAACCCATTTGGTGCATGCCCAAGTTGTACAGGTTTAGGATTTTTAATGAAAATGGATGAAGACTTAATTATACCTGACAGAAATAAAACTTTATATGACGGAGTAAAAGCATTTGGTGCAAGTACTATGAAAAAAGGCGATACTATGGCAAAAATGTATTTTGAAAGTATCGGAAAACACTATGGTATAAAAATAAAAGATGTTCCTATAAAAAAATTACCAAAAGAATTTTTAGATAAAATTTTATATGGAACAGGAACAGAAGAAATAGATTTTGAATATTCATCACCTTCAGGAGTTAGAAAATTTAAAGCTCCATTTGAAGGAGTAATACCAACATTAGAAAGAAGACATAATGAAACAAAATCACAAGGAATGCGCGATTTTTACGAAATGTATATGAGCGATAGTGATTGTCCAGAATGTCATGGTTCAAGACTTAATAAAAACAGCTTGGCAGTAAAAGTGGGCAGTAAAAATATACAAGAACTAACAGATATGCAAATTACAGGAATAAAAGATTATATAAATTGTTTAGAATTAAGTAAAAAAGACGAAATGATAGCAGGACAAATAATTAAAGAATTAAACACAAGACTACAATTCTTAATAGATGTTGGTTTAGACTATTTAACTTTATCAAGAAGTGCTGGAACACTATCTGGTGGAGAAGCACAACGTATTCGTTTAGCAACTCAAATAGGTTCAGGTTTAACTGGTGTGCTTTATATATTAGATGAGCCAAGTATAGGACTTCATCAAAGAGACAATGATAGACTAATAGCAACTCTTAAAAAATTACGTGATTTAGGAAATAGTGTTATAGTTGTAGAACATGATGAAGATACTATGTACGCAGCAGACCAAATAATAGATATAGGACCAGGTGCAGGTGTTCATGGAGGTAGAGTTTTAGCACAAGGAACAGCAGAAGAAATTAAAAAAGTAGAAGGTTCTATTACAGGAGATTATTTAAGCAAAAGGAAACAAATTCATGTACCTAAAAAAAGAAGGAAATCAAACGGAAGAGCAATTGAAGTAAAAGGAGCAGTAGAAAATAACTTAAAAAATGTAAATGTTAAATTTCCACTTGGTGAATTTATATGTGTAACAGGTGTTTCAGGTTCTGGAAAGAGTACATTAGTAAACGAAATATTATACAAAACTATTGCAAAAGAATTAAATGGCTCAAATATTAAACCAGGAAAATGCAAAGAAGTAAAAGGACTTGAAAATATAGACAAAATTATAAATATAGACCAATCACCAATTGGTAGAACACCACGTTCTAATCCAGCAACATATACAGGAGTATTTGATTATATTAGAGATTTATTTGCAGGTACAAACGAGGCAAAAATGAGAGGATATGATAAAGGCAGATTTAGCTTTAACGTACCAGGTGGAAGATGTGAAGCATGTAGCGGAGATGGCGTTTTAAAAATAGAAATGCACTTTTTATCAGATATTTATGTGCCTTGTGAAGTATGTAAAGGTAAACGTTATAACAAAGAAACCTTAGAGGTAAAATATAAAGGAAAAACAATTTCAGATGTACTAGATATGACAGTAGAAGAAGCATTAGAATTCTTTAAAAACTTACCTAAAATAAAAAATAAAATACAAACTTTGTATGATGTAGGACTTGGATACATTAAGCTTGGACAACCATCTACAACATTATCTGGTGGAGAAGCACAACGTGTTAAATTAGCTACAGAGCTTTCTAAAAAGCCTACTGGAAAAACATTATATATTTTAGATGAACCAACTACAGGACTTCATATTGCAGATGTTCATAAACTAGTTGATATTTTACAACGTTTAGTAGATACAGGAAATAGCATAATAGTAATTGAACATAATTTAGATTTAATAAAAACTTGTGACTACATTATAGATTTAGGACCAGAAGGAGGAGACAAGGGAGGAGAAGTAGTAGCAGTTGGAACTCCTGAACAAATAACTAAAAATGACAGAAGTTATACAGGAAAATTCTTAAAGAAATATTTAGAAGAATAAAAACAACCTCATAGCAACAATAAAATGTTGTTATGAGGATTCTTTTTATATTGCTTAAAAATTATCTGCAATTGTTATTGCTATTTTCGTTATTATTGCTTCTGTTTTGATTTTGGTTATTTTTCTTGCTATTATTTTTCTTATTTTCTTTATTTTTTTCTGACATATTAAAAGCACCTACCTTTCTTTTCAACAATAGTTTGACCTAAAAATTTAAAATTTATACATTGAATTACATGTCGATATTTGTCACAAAAAAATGTTTGACTTTTTATAAAAAATAACATAAAATATGTGTGTAAAATTTACAAGGAGGTAATTTTAATTGGAATATATAAATTATGATGAATATGAAAAAATAAAAATACAAGAAGCTACACAAATAGCACAAAAAATTATTGATGGAAAAGAAAAAACAATTCCATTTAAAATTGCAATGATGCAATTAGACAAAAAGATAAACAAAATGGAAAAGAAAGAAAAAAGAGTAAAAAATATAAAAGAGAAAGAACTAAGAAATATTACTAAAGGAGGAATAAGATATACAATATAAATATAAAATAAACTTTAGAAAATCTCTTATAAAAAATTTAAATAATATAGTAAATGATTTATCAGAGATTTCAATAGATTTTGCTAAAAAATTTAGAAACGAATTTTATTCAAAAATTTCAAATCTTGAGTTATTTCCCGAAATGTATCAAATAGTAAAGAAAATTAATAAAATAGAAATCAGAAAAATTATCATTGAAAAGTATGTTCTTCTATATTTTATTTTCAAAGATTCTGTCTATATAATTAACATATTTTCTCAAAAAGTTAATTACATAAATCTAATAAAAATATAAAGTTTTTACATTTATTATTTAAAAATTTCATCTGTATTTTACAAATAAAAAATATATGTTATAATACATTTACAAATAAATAATAAGGAATGATAAATGTGGATAATATAGTAATAGGAATAGAAGGCTTAGTTGGAAGTGGAAAAACATCAATGTGTAGAGAATTACTTAATGAAATTCCAAATAGTATAGTATTTCATGGAGGAAATTTATACAGAGGAATAATATATGCTGTAATGAATTCAAACAAAGAATTAGGAAGCAATATGCAAAACTTAAAACAAATGATGCAAGATGTAGATATAAAAAAGATAATGGATATGTTAAAAGTAGAATTCAAAGTAGAAAATAGGGAAACGGTTGTATATGTTAATGGTAAAAAAATAGAAGAAGAAAAATTACAATCAAAACAAGCTTCAATAGCTGTATCTGTTGCAGGAGGAAGTGCAGACAACACAAAACTATTTTCATTTTGTAAAAATATCATAAATGAATTTAAAGAAAAATATAATGTAATATTATCAGGAAGAGCATTAATGAGCATTTATCCAGAATTAGATTATCACTTTTTCATAACGGCTTCTTTAGATGAAAGGGTGAAAAGGAAAGCTTCTCAATATGGTAAAAATGTAAATTTAGAAGAACTAAAAGAACATATAATATTAAGAGACGAACTTCAGAAAAAAGCTGGATTTTATGATTTAAATGAAAAAACAATAGAAATAGATGTAACAGAATGTAAAAATGTAAAAGAATCAACAGATAAATTACTAAAATACATAAATAAAGAATCTATATTAGCGTAATTAAAATATAAATTAATATAATTTATATAATATAACTTTAAGAAAGAGGGAAATATTTTGAAATATAACAACGAAAAACTAGAAGAATTTAATAGATATATAAATGGAAAGAAAGTAGCAATAATAGGAATGGGAGTCAGTAATTTACCACTATTAGACTATTTTTATGAGAAAGAAGCAAAAGTAACAGTTTTTGATAATAAAGAACAAAAAGAAATAGATAGCAATATCATAGCAAAATTAAACAGATATGGATTTAATTATTTCTTTGGAAAAGACAATTTAGATAATTTGAAGGGATTTGATATTATATTTCGCTCACCAAGTTGTATGCCTTTTACAAAACAATTAGCAGAGGAACAAGAGAGAGGAGCAATTATTACCACAGAAATAGAAATGGTATTAAAACTTGCACCATGTAAAACAATTGGTGTAACTGGTACAGAAGGAAAAACAACTACTACATCAATTATATATGAAATAGTAAAACAAGCAGGCTATAATTGCTTTTTGGGTGGAAACATAGGGAAACCAATATTTACAAAAATTAAAAATATGAAACCAGAAGATGTTGTTGTATTAGAAATGAGTAGTTTCCAATTAACAGATATGGACGTGAGCCCAGACATTTCTTTAGTTACAAATATTTATCCAGATCACTTAAATGTTCATCGTTCATATGAAGAATACCAAGACGCAAAGAAAAATATATTTAAACATCAAAATGAAGATGGAATATTAGTATTAAATTATGATAATGAAATTACACGTTCATTTGCAAAAGAAGCAAACGGAAAAGTAATATTCTTTAGTAGTAAAAAAAAGCTTGAAGATGGCTATATTTACGATAATACAGATGGGATGATAAAACAATGTGAGGACGGAATAAGAAGACATCTAATAAGCAAAAATGAAATAAAATTAAGAGGAATTCATAATTATGAAAATATATGTGCAGCATTAGCAGTTACATCAAGTATAGCAGATATTACTTCGCAAATAAAAACAATAAAAGACTTTGCAGGTGTAGAGCATAGACTAGAATTTGTAAAAGAAATAAATGGAGCTAAATATTACAATGACTCAATAGGAACAAGTCCTGCAAGTACAATAGCAGGATTAAATGCGTTTGATGAAAATATAATTCTTTTAGCAGGTGGTTCAGATAAAGGGTTAGACTACAAAGAAGTAGGAGAGGCAATAGCAAAAAAAGTAGGAACTTTAATTTTATGTGGTCCTACAAGTGAAAAAATAGAAATGGCAACAAGAGAGGCACTAAAAGAAACAAATAAAAGTATAGAATTTTGCTATACAAATAATTTAGAAGAGTCTGTAAATGTAGCATATGCTAAAGCAAAAAAAGGAGATATAGTTTTACTTTCTCCTGCAAGTGCAAGTTTTGACGCATTCAAGAATTTTGCAGAACGTGGAAACAAATTTAAAGAATTCGTAAACAAACTTTAATTACCTTTTGGGACGTTTCCTTTTGGTTAATCTGTCCCTTTTGGTAATTTTATTTTAATTTTTTATTTATTGACTCCATTAGGAAACGTCCCTAATGGTTAATCTGTCCCTTTTGGGACTTCAAAATAAAAAGATACAAAAGGGAAAAAAGAAACAATCATTTTGCGTCTTTTTTTGTAACAAATTTTTATTAAAATGAATATGATAATACATAATTAAATAGGAGGTAAAACTATGTATTATCAAAATTATGAAGATTATATGAGAACTGTTTTAGGCTATCCAGTAGAAAGAAGAGAAGAATATATTCCATTAGAACAAAATTATGGTTTCGAAACAAGACTTGCAAATGCAAAAGAATTAGAAAATTGTTATCCAGAGATATACAGAGTAGTAAATCCAATTGTCTGCGAAGTATGCAATAAATATAATGGAAATTATACTAGAGAAAATATCGATATAATGGTAGATGAGGTATATAAAAGAGTTAATTTAAATAATGAAATTAATATAAAAATTAATCTAGATAATAGAATAGATAACAGAGCTCAAGAAAAAGAGATAAACAGAAATAGCAATCTAAAAGCTAATACAAATATTAATTGTAACAGAGTTATAGAGGACAACTCAAAAAGAAATGCTGAGAGCGAAAACAATAGACAAATTAGACCTAATAATAACCCATTCTTAAATGATTTGATTAGAATATTAATATTAAATCAAATATTAGGAGGAGGTTTCTTACCAGGAAGACCACCACACACAAGACCACCTGTAAGACCTCAAATGCCACCAATTAGGCCACCATTTCCAGGTGGACCAAGACAACTAATAACTGAAGAAAAAATATATAATGATTATTTTAAATTTTAATGAAATTATTAAAAAACTTTGTAAAATAAAAAACATATTTAAATATTACAATAAAGAGAAGAAATCGTATAAAAGGGAGAATCCCAAGTAGAATATCTACTTGGGATTCTTTTAAGGGAAAGAGTAAAAAATACATGAGTACTTTTTACAAACGCGTGAAAGAGGATTCGAACCTCCAACCTTAAGGAAAACTAATTGAGATGCCTACGTAGGATTTTAAAATACATCTAAATTACCTTACACTCTACCACCATTGAGCTACTCACGCAAACCCTTAAATAAAATTGAATTATTTTAATATGGTATTATTCTAGCATATTAAAATAAAAAAGTCAACATAATTTAAAAATAATTTGAAATTATGCCAAAAATAAAAAAATTAAATAAAAAGAAAAAAATTGATAAAATATTAAATTAAAAACAAAATTTTTATGATTATATAGTAATGAATATAAAATAAAAAAATGAACAAAATAAAAATATATAAAATAATGAAAGGTGGTATAAAAAATGAAAGTAAAAGATTGTATGTGCGATAGTGTAGCTTATATTAATCCAAACAGCACAATTTGCGATTGTGCTAAATTAATGAATAATAAACATGTTGGATGTGTTCCAGTATGTAATAAAGATGAAAGTGTAGTAGGTTTAGTTACAGACAGAGATGTTATACTAAGATGTGTTGCTTGTGGCAAAGATATAAATACAACACCTGTTAGTGAAATTATGACATCAAAAGTTTGTTGTTGCAACGAAAATGATGAACTTAATAATGCAGAAAAACTTATGAGCGAAAACCAAATTCGTCGTTTGCCAGTTGTAGATGACAATAACAAAATAATAGGAATATTAACTCTAGGTGATTTGTGTAAACACAAAAATATTCAAACTCAAAATGTAGGACAAACAATAGAAAATATATGTAAATGTAATACTAAAAATGCTGAATAAAACTTAGACAAGCATCATAAAATAGAAAAGGAGGAGAGAAAAATGGTAATTGATATGAATTATTGGTCAAAAGTATTAAAAAAAATAGTTATCCTTCTTTTTTCTATTTTAGGTGTTTATTTAGCATTCAAATTGGTCATCTTCTACATGCCTTTTTTAATAGCATTTATTATTTCACTTCTTATCGAACCAATTATAAGGTTTAGTATGAAAAAATTAAAATTAAAGAGAAAGACAAGCACAATACTTGTCTTTATAATAGTTTTATCAATATTAATAGGACTTTTAGTATGGGGAATATTTTCACTTATATCAGAATCCTCCAATTTACTTAATAGTTTGAACATTTATATGGAAAAAATATCAAACAAATTCCAAGAGATTGTATCTGGAATAGATTTAAGCAAAATCCATGTTCCAGATGAAATAATAAATACATTAAAATCTTCTGGAGATGATATTTTAGGAACTTTAGGAAACTGGATTAAAAATGTATTAACCAATCTATTAAATGTAATAACATCATTACCTGCGATAGGTATTTATACTATTATATGTATTATTGCGTTATATTTTATGTGCATAGATAAAATATATATGATAGATCAATTAGAACATCATTTTCCAGAGACTTGGGTAAGAAAATTTACCAAACACATAAAAAGTATAATAAAATCTTTAGGATTTTATCTAAAAGCTGAGGCAATATTAGTTCTTGTTTCTTTCATAATATCATTAATAGGTTTATATATATTGAAATTGGTTGGATTAAATGTCCCATTTCCTTTAATGGCAGCATTGGGAATAGGGTTTGTAGATGCTCTACCTATATTTGGTAGTGCTACTGTTATGATTCCATGGGCAATAATTTGTGCATGTGATGGTGATTTAACTTTAGGAATAAGCATAATAGTATTACTTATAATAATGAGTATAGTAAGACAATTCCTAGAACCAAGAGTTATATCTAAACAACTTGGAATACATCCAATTTTTACTTTAATTGCAATGTATACAGGTTTTAAATTTATAGGAGTAATAGGAATGCTTATAGGACCTATTGTTTTAATAATTTTGAAGAATATATTTAGTACAATGATAGATAAAGGAGTTGCAAAATCTATTTTTGAAAGAGAAATATAAATAGCAAAATTAAATTACTGATTATGAAGAAGGTCAAATAATACGATATATGTATTGATTTGAAAAAAATAATATGTTATAATAAAAAAATCAACTATAATACATCTAAGGAGGGTACTAAATGAGTAAAATTAGTAGAGTAGAAGGAAATGAAGGATTATCACAGCAGATTTTGAAACTTGTAGAGCAAAAAATATTTGCTATGCAGAAAAATGGTTATGGACCTTTAGCCATTATGTATTATTTGGCAGAGGAAAATAACGTTGCAGTTTCTTTGACCGGATGTGAAGATGGGTATGTAGCAACTATTTCTTAATTCTTAGGTGTAAAAAAGATTTATTATCTAGAAAAAGCGAAACTTTGGTATAAACTTATACTTGAAGTTTCGCTTTTTAATTTTTATATTCTAAGAAAGTTATCATAGTATGATACTTTCTGTAGAAGATAAATATGGCAGAAATTAGATTTTGTAACAGTTTACACTGTGTACAAAATCTTAATTCTGGTTTTTTATAAAATAGTAGAAGTAGGAATATAATTGTTATCTGGAGGATATACAAATTCATCATTAGGCTTTTCAATTCGTCTAACATTTGTTACTTCTAAAATTGGAATGTCATCGCCATGATATTTACCTTTTGTAATTTTACCTTCCAATTCTATCCAAGTACTATCACAAAGTTTAATTGCATCTTTATATTTGCAAAGAAATCCTACAACAACACTCTGAAAATCAGAACTAATAATCATATTTCTTCCAAGAACAAATTCATCATTATTTAAATCATATACTCTATATACGAAGCCGGAAAACTTAAACTTTTGTCCAACATATGTATCTAAATTATCGTGTACAGATTGCAAAACATTTGTATAATTTTGAGTTGTAAGTTGAGTAATATCACTATTTGAAATATCATCATTTAATTTAATACTTGCCTTATATATTTTATAACCTACAATTCCACACAAGATTATAACTACTAATATAATGATACCTAATAAGAATTTATAAAAAAATGAACTATTTAATTTTAAATTATAAACAAACATAGAAAGAACCTACTTTCTTTTTAAAATAATTTTACTTAAATATATGCCTGGAATATGTTAAATATACTTTAAATTTTTTCTTGCATTTTAAAGTAAATAATGATATAGTTAGACCTATAGAAAAAATGATTTACGAAAGGAAGAAAAAACACATGGGACTTTTTAAAACATATAGTGAAAAAGAAGTAAAGAGAATAAGACCAATAGTAGATAAAATTAATGGTTTAGAAGAAGAAATTTCAAAATTAACTGACACAGAGTTAAAAGGAAAAACAGAGGAATTTAAAAATAGATATGCAAATGGTGAGTCTTTAGATGATTTATTACCAGAAGCATTTGCAGTTGTTAGAGAAGCATCAAAAAGAGTATTAGGAATGAGACATTTTGATGTTCAATTAATAGGTGGTGTTGTACTTCATCAAGGTAGAATTGCCGAAATGAAAACTGGTGAAGGTAAAACATTAGTTGCTACACTTCCAGTATATTTAAATGCACTTACAGGAGAAGGAGTTCATGTTATTACAGTAAACGATTACCTAGCAAAAAGAGATAGTGAATGGATGGGAAAAGTTTATAGATTTTTAGGATTAACAGTAGGACTTGTAATATCAGGGATGAACCCAGCACAAAAACAACAAGCATATAATTGTGATGTAACTTATGGAACAAATAATGAATTTGGATTTGATTATTTAAGAGACAACATGGTTATTTATAAAAATCAATTAGTTCAAAGAAAATTAAAATATGCAATCGTAGACGAAATTGATAGTATTTTAATAGATGAGGCTCGTACACCTCTTATTATTTCAGGTAGAGCTAACAAATCTTCTGATTTATACAAAAAAGCAGACAACTTTGTAAAAAGATTAAAAGCAAAAGTAATAGTGGAAGAAGACGTTAAAGATTTAGAACAAGCAGAAGATAACGAAAACTATGATTACATTGTAGACTTAAAAGCAAAATCAGCTACACTTACAAGTAAAGGTATAAAAAAAGCTGAAGATGAATTCCATTTAGAAAACTTTAACGATATAGAAAACTCTGAGTTAGTTCACAACGTAAATCAAGCATTACGTGCTCATGGAATTATGAAAAAAGATATAGACTACATTGTAAAAGATGGAGAAGTTCTTATTGTAGACGAATTTACAGGACGTATCATGTATGGAAGAAGATACAACAATGGATTACATCAAGCAATTGAAGCAAAAGAAGGAGTTAAAATTGCAGATGAATCAAAAACTTTAGCTACAATAACATTCCAAAATTACTTTAGAATGTACGAGAAATTATCTGGTATGACAGGTACTGCTATGACAGAAGAATCTGAATTCCAAGAAATTTATAACTTAGACGTTATAGAAATACCAACAAACAAACCAATGATTCGTGATGATCACCATGATGTTATATATAAAAATGAAAATGCTAAATTTAGAGCAGTTATAAATGATATAAAAGAAAGTCATGAAAAAGGCCAACCAGTATTAGTTGGTACAGTATCAATTGAAAAATCTGAAAAATTAAGTAGTTTACTTAAAAAAGAAGGAATTAAACATGAAGTATTAAATGCTAAATTCCATGAAAAAGAAGCTGAAATTATAGCACAAGCTGGTAAGTTTGGAGCAGTTACAATTGCAACAAACATGGCAGGACGTGGTACAGATATTATGCTTGGTGGTAACAGCGAATACCTAGCAAAACAAGAAATGAGGAAGTTAGGCTATTCAAGTGAATTAATCGAACAAGCAACAGCATTTAACGAAACAGATGATAAACAAATATTAGATGCTAGAAATAAATTTAAAGAATTAGAAGAAAAACATAACAGCATTATAAAAGAAGAAAAAGAAAAAGTAATAGATGCAGGTGGACTAAAAATAATTGGTACAGAAAGACATGAATCTAGAAGAATTGACAATCAGTTACGTGGACGTTCTGGACGTCAAGGAGACAGAGGTGAATCTAGATTTTATATAGGCCTAGATGACGACTTAATGAAAATATTTGGTGGAGATAAAGTAACAGCTGTATATAATTTACTTGGTGCAGACGAAGATATGCCAATAGAATCAAGAATGATTACTAAATCTGTAGAATCTGCACAAAGAAGAGTAGAAGGTAGAAACTTTAGTATTCGTAAAAACGTACTTTCATATGATGACGTTATGAATGTACAAAGAGAAATTATATATGCACAAAGAAGACAAGTTCTTGATGGAGAAGATTTAAAAGACAAAATCGTAAAAATGATGGATTCTGTTGCAGAAGATCTAGTATCAGTTTATTTAGCTGAAGAAAATGTTAACAAAGAAGCATTAATGGAAGATATTAAATCTACATTTGGAATAGAAGAAGTTAAGTCAATAAATAGCGAAAAACCAAATATAAATGAAGTTATTACTGAAGTACAAGATAAAATCCACGAAATATATAGCAAAAAAGAAGAAGAATTCGGTAGTGAAGAATTAAGAGAATTAGAACGCATAGTAATGCTAAAAATAGTAGACCAAAGATGGATGGACCATATAGATAATATGGATGAACTAAAAAACGGAATTGGTCTTCAAGGATATGGTCAAAAAGATCCAGTTGTTCAATATAGAATACTTGGTGGAGAAATGTTTGACGAAATGACTGCAAATATTAAAGTTGATGTTGTTAGATTCTTATTAAATGCTAGAAAAAAAGAAGGCGGAGTATCAAAACGTGAAGAAACTTCTAAAATTACAAATGCTAGTTTAGAAGACACAGCAATTAATTTAGTAGATGGCAGTTATAAAAAAGATGAAGGTGGAATGAACAAAACAGTTGTAAATAATGAATCAAAAGTTGGAAGAAATGACCCTTGCCCTTGTGGCAGTGGTAAAAAATATAAGCAATGTTGTGGTAAATAACCTCGCAAACCCTTATAAAATAAGGAATTGTTAAAAATAGAAAAAATGATAAATTTGTCCACAGATGACAATTTGTCCACATAGCATAAATAATGTGGACAGAATCGAGGAAACCCCATAAAAATCAATAAAAAATCTACGTGGACAATTATTGTGGACATAGTTATATAAAATGTCAGCATTCGAAATGCTGGCATTTTTCCGTTTCATTAAGTTTTATAATGAAGGAGAGATAACTATGGTAAGCGTAAGAAAACGTGGAAAGGTATATGAATACCGATTTGAAATTGCAACAGTTGAGGGAACAAGAAAATGGATAACAAAGTCAGGGTATCCAACAAAAGCAGAGGCTTTTAAAGAAGGAGCAAAAGCCTATAACAATTTTTACTACAATGGTCAAAAGACGCAGTTAAGAGAAAATATGTCGTATGCAGATTTTTTAGATTATTGGATAGATAATTATGCAAGTTTCAATTTGCATTACTCTACTACAATATCTTATATAAACATTATTAAAAATCACGTAAAACCAAGAGTAGGATTTTATAAATTATGGCAATTAGATACACGACTTTTACAGGAGTTTATCAATAAAATATATGTTGAGTATGGCTTTTCAAAAAACTATATGGCGAGTATTTTAAAAGTGGTTAAAGGTTCATTAAAATATGCGTGTTACACATTAAATTATATTACAAAATTGTAATATTGAGTAATATTAGAATGACGACTTATATGATAAAAAATGATAATATTAT
>CAKPAW010000008.1 GCA_934133165.1 uncultured Clostridia bacterium | reverse complement strand
AGGTATTTTTTTCATACATTGCTATCGCTTTTTTTGAACCACGCGCATAGCACGTGGTTTTCGTATATACAAAAAAATACGTTGTATTTTACAACAACGTATTTTTATCTTTTTATACTTTTCTTTTGACAATCCATAATTATTACACTTTCTTTGAATTAAATAGATGAATTGCAATCTGTTTCTTTTATTTCTATTTGGATTATATCACTTTCTATATATATTACAAATTCTACTTGATATAAAGTACCACACGAAAACCAACATCGTAACCTGTATGACTAGCAATATCACCACCAAAACGAGAACACACAGGATAATAGCTAGAAAAGCTACTATAACTTCCTCCGCGACATACTCGATATTGCCCACTAGTCGCATAATGTGAATCTTCTTCAGTCCACTCCCATAAATTCCCTGCTAAATCAAATATGTGATATTTTTCTGTTATACTACTCGCTCCTGTTGTTAATAAATCTCCATTATTACTGCTATACTTTGTTGTTGTCCCTGTAGTTTTAGTTTCAAATGGTTTTAATGTCCAAGTATTTGAATTTGTTGAGTTATAATCTGCTCTTGCTAGTCTACCATTGTATGATATACTATTATTCATATAATTTCCCCATTTATTTGAGTCTGTTATGTCGCCACTTACTAAATTAGTTTTATTTATTAGTGTATTTAATATTACATCCCATTGTGTTCCTGTTATTAACCCACTACTTACATAGTTATTATTATACATACTTTCTGCATTTTCCTTTGCATATGTCCAATCTATAAACATCCAAGGCACAACACCTGCTTTGCTTTGTGGAACTCCATCTAAATTATACACTTGATTTGAACCTGTTTGTTTTTGATTTGTTGTAAACTCTGTAATTGTCCTTGCAAGTCCTGCTTCATATCTTCCTACATAGAATCCCCCATACTTTTCTACTTGTATTAATTCACCTTTTTGTGTTGATGTATCCCATTCTGCATATTGTTTTCCCCAATTTGTTTTCTTATATTCACTTTTCTCACATGGTATCCATACAAATTGATTTCCTACTAATTTTGTTGTATATTCATATGTTGTTTTATCTGTTTTTCCATCATATTTATCTGCTTCTTTATCTGAAATTATTACTCCTGTATTTAGGTCACCACCTACATAATAAAACTCTTTTGGAACTGGTACTTTTTTTTCTTCTGATACTGTTATATAATACACAGTATCATTTGAATTTGATAGTTGCATTATATTCTTTGACATTGTTTCTGCACTATCTTCTTTGCTTGTTTGTACTCCTGCCGATGTTATTGCTTGTGCTATTTTTTCTTTAAATTCTGTTAATCTTGCAATAGCATCATAATTAGTTTCTTCAGAGCTTCCTCCTTCGTATTCTAATTGAGTATATAATTCATTTAATTCTGTCTCCTCTTGTATTTTTGCAAGCTCTGTATTTTCTTTTGCTCTTTTTGCTATTGTTATTATTCCTTTTTCTCCTAATAATAAATTTATACTTACTCCTGCTAAAATTATTAATACTATTATTGTAACTACTAGTGATACTAATGTTATTCCTTTTTGTTTTCTCATTTTCTTTCGTTTCCTCCATATTTTTTCTTATTGTTTCCAATTTATGTTTAAATTATAAAACAGTATTCTGCTTAATGCCAAACACTTTTTATTTGATTAATTATATATTTTCAATTTTATTAAGACAATAAAAAAGAGACTTTTTGCTAGTCACTTTTTTACATAACTTATTATATAAAACAAAATCAAAAAACAGGGTATCTTTTATAAGATTCCCCAGTTTTTCAATTACATATAATTTCATTATTTTTACTAAACTCAAATTTAAAATATTGATTTACAAATTTCGACATCGTGCTTATATTTTTTCTATTTCTTCTTTTGTTAAGCCTGTTACTTCTACAATCATATTTATATCTATTTTTTTATTTTTCATATTTCTTGCTATATTAATTTTTGTTTGTAATTCACCGTTCTTTTATTCCTTCTTTTCTACCTCTTTCTAGCCCTATATTTATTCCATCTTCTTTAGCATGCCTTAATCCATTTTTTTCGTCTCTTATTGCTTTATCTTTTAATTCTGCTATTCTTCTTAATTGCTTTATTTTACTTACTTCCTCTAATTCTTCCATTGCTTCTTTTATTTCTTCATTATTTTCCATCGCTTTCAATACCTCCTTTTCATTAGGATTATCTAGAAATTGTACCCATTGTGCCAACTTGTCATTTGGCTCTTTTTCTAATATCCTTTTTACTTTTGGTATTTCTATTATATAAAGCTCTAGCACATCTGTCAATACTATTTCTTTACCTGTTGTTACTTCTTTTATTTTCCATTTGGTACTTATACGTTCTATTTCTTTTGTTTTTTCAAAGTTATAATCTAATATTATTATTCCTATTACTTTATTTAGTTTTCCATAATCATCTCCTTTTACTAATTGACCTGAATATATTCTACTCCAGTAAAACAAAAATCTTTCCGCAGTATCTTTATTATCTGCTAGTTGAATTTCTATATCACATATTGTTCCATTATCTAATGTTGCTTTTAAGTCTAGTATTCCTAGCTTTTCTTCTGGATATTTGCCTATTATGTATCTGTCATTATCTAATTCTATATTTTCTATTTTTTCTTTTGTTATTGATGTTATTAATGCTTTTGTTATTCTTTCATTACCTTTTCTAAATATTGAATGAAATACTACATCTATCTTTGGTTTTAATAATTCTTGTTTTTTCTCCATATTTTCTATTCCTTTCAGTTTTTTATTTTTCTATTAACACATTAAATTAAGCTCGTTTAATAAAACAAAATTATTTTAACAATTTTGCAATTTATACTATTTACTTTTTAGTTAATACATTTTACTGCTTTCTTATATTTCCTTTTGGATTTGTTTTAGAATTAATATTATTCGAATAATTTGATTTAATTATTTAGAAATTAATACAAGCACAAAATGTGCTAAATAGATTGCTCTATTTATACCACATTTTGTGCTTATTGTAAACATAATGTTGTAAATTTATTTTAAGAAAATATCGACAATTTTTGACATAATACTTGTTAAACTAAAATGGCCCGTCCCTATTAGTTTATCGTGTTTATTTTTCAACTTGTAATACCGGACGAAGTCCACGGCAACTAGAACTTGCTCTGGTACCAGAGCGGAATGCTCGATAGTAACTAATTGCACCTCTGGCCGTTACGCAGCGTAAGTCGAAGCCACCATAGTCCCAATATGCATCAATACAACGAGAAGAAAGCCAATATTCCTTTCCAGTTGCAGTTTTTGCTGTATTTCTGTTTTCATTACCCAAATAAGCATTATATATAACTTTTAGTCCTGGATTTTCATTATACCTTTCATATGAATATGAATTTTTTTGCTCTTCTGTTAAAAATGCACTTGTTCCATTTGTACTTAAATTATACGTACTTAATTTTGCATCTGAGTATCCTTTACTTGTTCCTTTTGTTTTATCTATATTATCATTTGCAAATAATGTTGGTGCATATCTATTTTGTGTCTGAGTTATTTTATTTGGTACTATTTCATCATTTGCATTTGTTGACCATACTGTTCCATAAGTATTATTATTTATTTTACTATCATCTACAAAGTCTTCAAATTTTGCATTTCTTGCTAATACTACTTTTACTTTTTTGGTTGAACCATCGCTTAATTTTATTTCTGTTACATTTCCATACAAATTATTACATATTGTGTCAATAGCTAAAACTCCATTATTATATGCTGGTGCTCCTGTTAATCTTATTTGCAATTTTGTTGTTCTATCTGCTATATAGTAATCATATTTACTTGTATCAAATTCTCCTGTTAGACTATCATATCCACCTTCTTCTAATTTTGTCCATGTCATATCTGTTTCTATTGTTGGTAAACCTGAATTTACTTTATTAATTGATTTTATATCTATTCCTAATAAGCTTGCAATTGAATCTGCTTTTACATACCCTTTTGCTTCTTTTCCTTTTTTTCCTTTATAGAATGGATCTACTTTTACTTCTGTTCCTACTTCTGTATGTGAAACACTATTTACTGGTACTGTTATTACTGGACGTAATGAACAATTTTTAGTATAATTTGTTCCTGAGGTATTATATCCAGTAACTCTAAACATTTCATAACTAGCATAATCTCCGTCTGTTCTTACATATTGCATAAAATATGGTTCATATGCAATATCTTCTGAAAATGATATTGTTCCTCCTTTTGAATCATAAGTAGAATAGGTATATCTTGTTGCTAACCAATAATTGTTTCCTGTATTCATCATACTTTTAGCTGTTTTTTCTGTTGCTTTATTTATTGTTTTTATTGTTGGTGCTGTATTTGCTAAAAGCATTTGTGTATTACTTGTTTGTGTTCCTGATGTATTACTTATATCCATATATTCTGTTATTTGTTCTTTTGAAAATCCATTATTTACATTATCCATAGTATTTATATATGGTTGAATTTTCTTTTTATTTGTATAGTTTCTACTTACTTTATATGTTACATTATAGAAATCATCAAGGTTTACACTTCTTGCAGATATTACTTTTTCTCCATTTATCTCTAAATTTCCATATAATTTTGAACATATATCATTTAATGCTTTTACTCCATTTGTATATCCATTTATTCCAGAAATAGATACTTCAAATCCTGTGTTTCTGTTTGCTATTAAGTTTACTGTTCCATCACTATTTATACTTAATACTCTCCAGCCTAAATCTTCTGTTTCTATTTCTCCTGCCTCTACCATTGCTATTCCTGGTACATCTTCATTATTATTATTTAATATTTGTTTTATATGTCTATTTACTCCTTGTCCATCACTTTTTCCTAAATAAGTAAATGTATAGTCATCTAAATTTACTAGAAATTTATTTCCTTTATATGCTACTTGTGCATGTCCATCTCCATTATTTAAGAAATCCTCTAATCCGTCATTTCCTACATTTGAGCTTAAATAATCTGCTAGTCTTTGTCCTGAACCTGCATCTTTGTCTATTCTTAAACTAGCCATATACATTCCCATTTCTTCATTTGCTGTTGCCTCTTCTGTTTGTGTGGCAGCTTTTTTGGCTTTTGCTACTAACCCATTTTCTCCTAGAATTATACTAATACTTATTCCTACTAGTATTATTAGAACTATAACCGTTACAACTAATGCTATTAATGTTATACCTTTTTGTTTTCTCATTTTCTTTCGTTTTCTCCCTATTTTTTCTTATTGTTTCCGAATTATGCCTAAATCATTTTGCAACTTTATGTTTATAAATTGCTTTTTTATAATTCTAACAATCTTTTACTTATTAGTCAATAAATTTTCGACATATTTTTCATCTTTTAGTTAATACTAATATAATAAAATTCTATTTTTTTATGAAGGAGCATTTATGAATCAAATATTAGAAAATAATTTAAACATAAATTATCAAAAAGATTATAATTCGATTAAATCTAATAATATAAAATTCAAAATTATTTTCTTTGTTTCTATTATTCTAATAATTTTTCTTATTATTTTTTACTTTTTATTAAAATATAATACAAACAAAAAAGAAAAACTTTCAAAAAGTCTTGCAAATAATTTTAGTATTCAAAATTTATATAATATGAATAATAATTATTCAGCTGTAAGAACTTCAAGTATAGATGAAAACAATTCTTCTAACCCTTTTGTAATCGGATTATTAAAAATAGATAAAATTAATTTAATGTACCCTATTTTGTCTACAGTTTCAGATGAATTATTAGAAATCTCTCCTTGCCGTTTTTATGGTCCCATGCCCAATGAAATAGGTAACTTATGTATTGCCGGCCATAATTACCGAAATCAAAAACATTTTGGTAAACTTTCTTCTTTAGATACAGGAGATATAATTGAAATTTATGATTTAAATTCAAATAAAATTGATTATATAATATATGAAAAATTAGAGGTACCTGCAAATGATACTTCTTGTATGAATCAAAACACCAATGGAACTAGAGAAACAACATTAATAACTTGTAATACAATTAAAGGAACAAGGATTGTTATTAAAGCAAAAGAAAAATAATCGATGACTTTTTTTATCACCGATTATTTTTATCAAACTATTTTTTATAAAATAACTATCTATAATTTATTTTATATTATAATCTCTTACTTTTTTGTAAGCATATACTGCTACAATTATAGCTACTGCTATTAATAAGAATATTGCATAATCACTAGCATCTCCTGTTTGTGGTAATGTTGTATTTTGATAATTACTTGTTGTTGTATTTGTAGTAGCTGGTGTTACTATATTTGTTGTAGTATTAGTTGTTGTTGTATTTGTCTCTGTTGTAGTGTTAGTTGTTTGTGCAACTATGTTGATTGATATTGGTCCACCAGTACCTGTTGCTAATACTTTTGTAGATACTGTTAATAACATTAATACTACCATCATTATTACTAAAATTTCTTTTTTCATACTCATTTTTCTCATATTCTTTTCTCCTTTTTCTTCTGAAATTATTATTAGTATTTATATTTTTATTTTAAAATATACTCAAAAATATAAATTTCTCATTTGAACTGCTATTATTGTAATCCTTTTTTTTACATTCGTCAACATTTTTTTCATTTTTTTATATTACATTTTTATTACACTATTACACTAATATTACCATTAGAACAAAAGCGGACATTAATAACACTGGCACTTATTAAAACATTTTAAAGTCCGCGTCTTTGTTAGCTCGCGAAATTTGCAGAGCAAATTTCTGTGCAATGTATTTATATTCTAGGAAGTTCAGAGAACTTTCCTAGAATATAATAAAAAGATTTTCTTATGCAAATATCTGCTTCTAAGAAAACCTTTTATTATATTATTCTTCAGTTTTTGGCTCTTCTTTTACTTCTTCAACTGGTTCTTCTTTTACAGTATCTATTACTTCTTCAACAACTGTTTCTGTAGTTTCTACTGCTGGAGCTTCTTCAGGAGCTTCTGCTGTTTCTACAACTTCTTCTACTAAATCTTCTTTAACTGTAATTTCTTTGTTTTCAATTCTTGCTCCTAAATTTTCTTTAGTTTTAGCAGATTTTCCAACTCTATCTCTTAAGTAATATAATTTAGCTCTTCTTGCTTTACCAACTCTTACTACTTCTACTTTTTCTACCATTGGTGAATGAATTAAGAATGTTTTTTCCACACCTACACCATAAGCTACTCTTCTTACAGTAAATGTTGCATTTAATCCTCCACCTTGTTTTTTAATTACTATTCCTTCGAATACTTGAATTCTTTCTCTGTTTCCTTCTTTAATTCTTTGGTGTACTCTAATTGTATCACCTACATGAAGGTCAGGAATTTTATTTTTTAATTGTTCATGTTCAATTGATTTTATAATATCCATAATTGATATCTCCCTTCTTTATTTAAGTGTCGCATTCTTATTATTTATTGAATGGCGCTTTTTAATTTTGTGTTCATTACACTTTCTTTTATTTTTCCAAATTCATTATTAAATCTGGTCTTTTTTTATTTGTTATTATTTTTGATTGTTCTTCTCTCCACTTGCGAATATTTTCATGATGACCTGAAATTAGAACTTCTGGAACTTTTTCATCTAAAAAAGTTTCTGGTCTTGTGTATTGAGGATATTCTAATAAGTTATTTGAAAAAGATTCTTCTTTTATAGATTCTATATTTAATACTCCATCTACATATCTTGAAACAGCATCTATAAGAACCATACTTGGAAGCTCTCCTCCTGTTAAAACATAATCTCCAATAGATATTTCCTCATCTACAATTTTATCTAATACTCTTTGGTCTATTCCTTCATAATGTCCGCATAGTAAGATAAGATGTTCTTTTTTTGATAATTCTTCTACTTTTGCTTGATTTAATGTTTTACCTTGTGGTGAAAGAAAAATTACTTTTGCATTTTCTCTATTTTCAATAGAATTATAAGCATCATATACTACATCTGGTCTTATAACCATTCCGGCTCCTCCACCATATGGAGTATCATCTACTTTTTTGTGTTTATCTTTTGAGAAATCTCTAATATTAATTAAATTAATATCGATATTTCCGTTTTTTTGTGCTCTTTCCAAAATGCTTTTTTGTAATGGTATAAACATTTCTGGAAAAAGTGTTAACACATCAAATCGCATTTTATTTTTCCTTTCTTATCTTAAACCTTCAATTAAGTGAACTATTACCTTGCCTTTTTCTAAATCAATTTCTTTTAGAACTTCTGGTATACTTGGCAACAATATTTGTTTTCCAAGTTCATCTTTTACAACATATACATCGTTAGCTCCTGTAGGAAATATATCATCTACTTTTCCTAAAAGTTCGCCTTCATCTGTATATACTTCTAAACCTAATATATCAGCAATAAAATAAGTATCTTTAGGAAGTTTTTTTGCATCTTTTCTATCTATTTTTAAAAATAGACCTTTATATTTTTCTGCTTGGGTTAAATCTTCAATTCCTTTTACTTTAAGCAAAACGCATTGTTTATTATATTTAACATCTTCTATTTCAACTTTTTTCATTTCATTTTTTTTACATATATATACGGTTTTTAATTCTTCAAATCGTTCCATATCATCTGTGAAAGGTTTTACTTTAAGTTGCCCTTTTATTCCAAATGTATTAACAATTTGTCCTACTTCAAAATATTCTTGCATTTTTTCCTCTTAATCTAAAAATTCAATTACTATTTTTTTATGTTCTTTTCCTGCAATAGATTTCATTACAGTTCTAATTGATTTAGCAACTCTACCTTGTTTTCCAATTATTTTTCCCATATCACTTTCTGCAACTTTTACTTCATATACAGTTTGTTTTTCTTCTGGTTTTTCAGTAATTGTAACTTCATTTTGCTTTTCTACAAGGCTTTTAATTAATGTTTCTAGAATTTCTTTCATTTAAAATTCCTCCTAGCCTTATGCTTTTTCTATTAAAGCTTTTACAGATTCTGTTGGTTTCGCACCGTTTTTTGTCCATGTAGCTAGTTTTTCTTTATCTATAACTATTGTTGATGGATTTGTCATTGGATCATATGAACCTATTTTTTCAATAATTTTTCCATCTCTTGGGCTTCTAGAGTCAGCAACTACAATGTGATAGAATGGAGCTTTTTTAGCACCTGCTCTTTGTAATCTTATTTTTACCATAAAATTCACCTCTTTCTAAAGATTTTTAAAATATATTTTTATTAGCCACGCTTTTTAATAGCGAACTTAAAATTAATAACTATTTCATAAGACCTTTTAAGTCTTCTGGATTAATTCCTTTCATCATTTTCTTTAAATTTTTTCCATCTTGCATTTTTTTCATCATTTTTTGTGTCATTTCAAATGATTTCATAAATTGATTTATTTGTTGTACTGTTGTTCCACTACCTTTAGCTATACGAATTCTCCTACTTGCATTAAGAAGTTTAGGATTTTTCTTTTCTTCTTTTGTCATAGAACAAATCATTGCTTCAATTCTTACAAATTCTTTGTCATCTACTTTTAAATCTTTAATATTTGCCATACCTGGCACCATTTTAAGTAATGATGAAAAAGACCCCATTTTTTTGACTTGTCTTAATTGTGTTAAGTAATCATCTAAATCAAATTCTTTTTTTCTTAATTGTTTTTCTAATTTTTCAGCTTGTTCTAAATCAAATGATTCTTCGGCTTTTTCTATAATTGATAGTACATCGCCCATTCCTAATATTCTAGATGCCATTCTATCTGGGTGAAATACTTCAATATCACTTAATTTTTCACCAGTTGCTGCAAATTTAATTGGTCTACCTGTTACTTTCTTAACAGATAATGCTGCACCACCACGAGTATCACCATCTAGTTTTGTAAGTACTACACCATCTATTCCTAGATTTTCGTTAAAACTTTGTGCAATATTTACTGCATCTTGACCTATCATAGAGTCTACTACTAATAATATTTCGTGTGGTTTTACACCTTGTTTTACATTTTTTAGTTCTTGCATTAGTTCTTCATCTATATGAAGTCTACCTGCAGTATCTAAAATAACTACGTCATTCATTTTAGATATAGCAACACTCATTGCTTGTTTTGCAATATGTACTACATCTTTTGATGTTTCGTTTGCATATACTGGTATATCTAATTGTTTTCCTACTACTTGTAATTGTTTTATAGCTGCTGGTCTATAGATATCGCATGCTACAAGTAGTGGTTTTTTACCTTGTTTTCTTAATAGATTAGCAAGTTTTCCTGCTGTTGTTGTTTTTCCTGATCCTTGGAGACCAACCAACATTATTACTGTTGGAGGATTTGGAGTAAAATTAATTTTACTTTCCTCTCCGCCTAAAAGTTCTACTAATTCATCTTTAACTATTTTTATAACTTGTTGTCCTGGAGTTAATGATTTTAACACATCTTGGCCTAAGGCTTTTTCTTGAACTGATGAGATAAAATCTTTAACTATTTTATAGTTAACATCAGCCTCTAGTAAAGCAAGTTTTACCTCTCTTAACATTTCTTTTAAATCTGATTCAGTTATTCTTGCTTTTCCTCTTAACTTTCTTGTTATATCTTGAAGTTTTGAAGATAATCCCTCAAATGCCATATATTTTTTCCTCCTTTAAACTAAACAAGTTAGTTCTTTTCTAACGTGATTTAATATTTTTTCAATTTTTTTGTCTGATGAAGTATCTTCTATTTTGCTTAATTCTGTTAGAACTTCTTGTAATAATTTTTCTTGTTTTATTGTCTTTTCCATAAATGATAGCTTTTCTTCAAACTCGAAAAGTTTATTCTCTCCCTTCTTTATGTTGTCTAAAACAGCTTGTCTTGTTATATTATTATTTTCTGCAATTTCGGTAAGAGATAAATCATTATTATAGTAGTCATTTAAGATTTCAAGCTGTTTTTCGGTTAATAATTTACCATAAATCTCGCATAACATACTTATTTTAATCTTTTTCTCCACAAAATCACCTCTTTACAAAAAATAATATTTTTGTCTATATTTTGTAATGCTAATATACTTTACACTATTTTGTTAATTTTGTCAAGTGCTTTTGCTTTACTTTTTGAATATTTTGCATAAATTTTAGGGACGGGCTTAAACATTTAAAAAGTGAAAATAACTTTTTACAGTTATTCTCACTTTTTAGTTTGTCTTTTCTTATTTTATTCTTTCATATGTTACATACTCATAATCAAAAGGATTAGCTTCATTTTTTATACCTTGCTCTTTTTCAACAATTTGCCATTCATTTTTGCTTATTTCTGGGAAATAAACATCTCCATCAAATTCTTCATTAATGTGTGTTATATACATTTTATTTGCATATGGCATTAATAGTTTATATATTGTTGCACCACCTATTACAAAGTTTTCTTCTTCAGAATTAATATATTTATCTAACATAGAAATATCTTCCAATATTTCTACATTTTCGTTTTCTACATTCATTTCCATATCATTGCATAATATTACATGTTTTCTATTTGGTAATATTCTTCCTAATGATTCAAAAGTTCTTCTTCCCATTATTATGGTATGACCTGTAGTTAAAGATTTGAATCTTTTTAAATCTTCTGGCAAATGCCAAATTAGCTTATTATCTTTTCCTATTACATTATTTTTTGCTACTGCTACTATAATACTTAACATTTTATTATCCTCCGAACATTGGGGACGGTCCTTTTCGTTCCGTCTATTAAATTGCAACTGGAATCTTTCCAAGTTTTATATCTTTATTATAATCATATCCTTCTATTTCAAAATCTTCTACTTTGAAATCATAAAAATTTTTAGTTGGATTTTTTATAACTAGTTTTGGATGTACATCCATACTTTCTGCTTCTATTAATTTTTCTATTAATGGAACATGTCTATCATATATATGACAATCTCCTATATTGTGTGTTAAAGTTCCTACTTCTAAACCTGCTACTTGTGCAAACATGCAAAGAAGTGCTGCATATTGCATAGTATTCCATCCATTAGCTGCAAGCATATCTTGTGAACGTTGATTTAGTATTAGATGAAGTTTTCCACCTTTAACTAACCATTGTGTTCCATATGCACATGGTTCTAAATTCATATCTTTTAAATCTTCATGGTTGAATATGTTTGTCATTATTCTTCTGCTTGCTGGGTCATGATTTAGTAGATATAACACATAATCTACTTGGTCCATTTCTTTTATTCCTTCTTTTGTTTTAAATTGATACTTTTTAGCCATTTGATAGCCATAAGCTTTTCCTATTGAACCATCTTCATCTGCCCATTGGTCCCAAATGTGTGAATTCAAATCATTTACATTGTTAGACTTCTTTTGCCAAATCCATAATATTTCATCTATTGCTCTTTTTACTGTTTGTGAATTATTTCTTAATGTTATCATAGGAAATTCTTTTCCTACATCATATACATTAGTTACTCCAACTAATGATATATAATTTGCTTCTTCTCCATCTTCCCATCTAGTTCTAACTCCTGTTCCTTCAGACGAATATCCTTCTTTTATTATTTTTTTGCATGTTTCTATAAAGTGTTTATCTGCTTCTGTCATAACAAAACCTCCTTATATTGCTACATTTATTTTTCTCAAATATATCATAAGCATCTTTTTTTGTAAAGATTTTTTATGGTTTTAATCATTTTTATTCAAAAAAAATTTCGACAAATTTTGCAATTCTAAAAAGTTTCTAAAGAATTCCAAAATTTATTTTGAATTTTAAAAAATTTATCATATTTTATTGATTTTTGTATTTTTTTGTAGTAGTATTATGGCAACTATTAACAATGTTTTCAGAAAAGGTAAAGGTGAAATTATGGAAAAAATGAAAACAACTCGGGTTTTATTCATCTTAACTGGTAATGAGAAACTTGTATTAGACGCTATCAGTCAAATTTGCTTCAAAGGTATTTGTTCTTTTACAGATGCTTCTCTTAAACCAGAAACTGTCTTTGAGGTATTTAACCATAACAAGAGTGTCGTTTGTCGCGGAGTAACTGAGATTTCTGAATTTAAAAATTCTACAGTGATTAATGTTGCAGTAGTCGAAAGCATTTATACTTTAGTCCCTGAAACTAATGCTATAAATGTTAAAAAAGGCAATATTGCTCAGCAATTTAGTGCAATTGCAAATTATCATCATTGTGATATTGGAGATCTCAAATCTGACACTTCCGCTTCATTAGAACCATTTAAACGTTCTGACTGTCCTTATTGTAGATACATGGATGATGGATTTATGGATAAAGACATCAATCTCCATAGAACATTATATAAGAGTGAAAACTTCTTTGTAATGCCTACAATTGGAGAATTTGTTAAAGGTTATTTACTCATTATTCCTTTTGACCATGTGATGTCCAATGGAGAACTTTCTTTGAAAAAACGGTTAGAATTTTTACAGGTATTAGATGATGTTGAATACATTCTCAATCTAACCTATGGCAATTCTCAATTTTTAGTATGGGAAAATGGAAGTGGCAATGGCGGTGCTAGTAAATCAAAAACTTCAATTGTTCACTCCCACACTCACGTTGTAGCCAGCAATTTGTCTGCTAATGACATTGAGGCATTTGCTAGGTTTCCTTTAAATGTTATTTCTTATGAAGACTTGCCTTTGTATCAGAAAAATTCTTACTTACTTGTAAGAGATACAAATAAGAATCTTTGGAGAATTAATGATGACCCTAATCTTTACATTCCTCGCCAGTATGTAAGACAACTTCTCTTATATAAAGATTATACTAATCTTTCTGATGGCATTTGGGACTGGAGAGCTTATCCTTTTATCGATAAGATTCAGGAAACCTGTAGTGACATTAAATCAGCTTTAGCTACACACTGGAATGAACTTCCTGAGCAAATTAGGAATAATACTAAAGACTTTATGCCTCATTAACATTCTACATTACAACCTTAAAAGGTACTATGTAATTATAGTACCTTTTTTCTTATATTTACGATATCCTATGTATATAAATCCTATTTTCCTGTTATTTACAATCTATTACTATTAATGGAACTTCCATTTCGTTAGGTGTAAATCCACAGTGTGTAGATTTTTTATTAGCCTTTTCTTTTGATGTATAAGTATCTAATTTTATTATTGAATCTGATATTGCTACAGCTATATAATTTCCTAAAAAGTCATCTACTTTTTTATGCTGTATTCCATATCCTAAAAAATTTCTATTCAAAAACTCTTCTTTTGTAAATAACATAAATTTATCTTTCAAATTATTTTCAAAAAATTCTTCAAACTTCTCTCTTTTATTCTCTTTTACAAAGAATGTTACAGCTCTAGATTCTAAACTAGGTGGCATAATAAGACAATCATTTATTTCTTTAAGATCTAATATATTATAGATTTTTTCTATATTTTTATGACCATGATCTGCAGAGATAATTATCAATGTATTGCTATTATTTAGTTCTTTGCACATTTTTTCAATTTGTTCTTCTGCATTCTTTATAAATTCTTTAACTTCATTTGAATCGCAACCATACTTATGTAATAAAGCATCTGGATTGTCATTATATGCTAAAACAAAGTTTTTATCTTTATTTTGACATACAGCTTTTATAGAATCGCACATTAATTCTACAGTATTTGCCTTTATGTTTCTTTTACTTCTTGACTCACAATGTAGAGGATTTATTTCATATGCTTTAACATCTGGATTTACTTTTTCTATTTGTTCATATACTGGAATATATTTTATTAAATCATAAACATCCATTCTTGAGGTATTTATTTTTTCATATGTATATGAATCTACTTTTCTTAACATTTCAACAGCTCTACCATATTCTTTAAAATATTGTGACATAGCAATCCAACCTGTCTCTATAGGTGGTCTTCCTGAATAATATGTAGTCATTGCCGCAGTAGTTGTAGATGGACATACAGATGTTATTATATCTTTATGGTTTTTATACAAAAAATTATCAGGTGAAATATTTTTTAATATATGCTCACCCATTCCATCTAATATTATTAAAACTACATTTTTATATTCTTTTTGCAATATTTTTTCTAATTCTGGTAAAGAATTATATTTTGTTTCTACCTTATAATATTTTAATATTGTATTTATTAAATTTAATATACTATGTTCATAATTTGGAAAAACGATATTATTATCTTTCATAACTACCTCCTGTTTTTTATTATATACTTTGTATATGTAATAAGCAAATGTTTTTTATTTCTTTTTATCTGTTTTATGTAAAGGACAAAAGTGACCCGTCCCCAAATATCATTTATTACTCCCATCTTGGTACATATTCTTCTTCATGTTCTCCAAGTTCTTGCATATAACCATTTTTGAAATCTAACAAGTAAAAATAATTTTCTATTTCTTTATATTCTCTTTTTGTTAATTTTCTGTTTATCAATTCATCCTCTTTTGCCTTGTATGTAGGAAAATATTGTGCCATTACATCTATATAGATTTCCTCTGGAATGTTTTCTTTTATCCACTTTAAAACATTTTTGCTGTTTTGAATATGGTTTGGAAGCACTAAATGTCTTATCATTACCCCTTTTTTTATCATTCCATCTTTATCAAATATTGGCTCTCCTACTTGGCTTATCATTTCTAATATTGCCTTACTTACAATTTCAAAATAATTTGGTGCTTTTGAATATTTCACAGCTATTTCATTTGAATAATATTTTAAGTCAGGTAAATATACATCTATATAGCCTTTTAAATCTTTTATTGTCTCTACATTTTCATACCCATTTGAATTATATATTATAGGAATATTTAATCCATTTTTTCTTGTAATCTTAATTGCTTCTATTATTTGGTATGCATACATAGTTGGTGTTACCAAGTTTATGTTATGAACTCCCGCTTCTTGCTGTTTTATCATAATACTTGCAAGCTCTTCTATTGTAATTTCATAACCTTTTCCTAACTGGCTTATTTCATAATTCTGACAAAATTTGCATGACAAATTACAATTAGAAAAGAATATTGTTCCAGAACCATTTGTACCACTTATACATGGTTCTTCATACATATGTGTTGATACTAATGCAATTTTTATTTTGTCATTGCATTTGCATCTTCCTAATTTCCCTTCTAGCCTATTTACTTTACATTTGTGTGGACATACATTACATTCTATTAATTGTTCTAACATTTTTACCTCTTTTATTTAAATATTTATATATAGTTTACCAGATTTTTTACATTTTTTGTAGCATTTTATAAATTTTGTGCTATAATTGTTAAAGTTTTTAAGGAGTGATTTTAATATGGCATATTGTGAACAAGAATTTTATTTAACTATTAGAGATATTAATTCTAATTTAGAGCTTTCTAATAAAGGTATTTTATCTTTTTTTGAAGATATTGGAGGTTTTCAATCTAACGAAGCTGGTCTTGGTATAAAAAATATTGAACAAACAAGATTAAGTTGGATTCTTTTACATTGGAAAATTAAAGTTTTAAAAAATATTAAATATGATGGTAACCCAGTTAAAGTTAGAACATGGTCTAGAGGTATTAAAAGAGCTTGTTGTATGCGTGATTTTGAGCTTTATAATAGTAATAATGAATTATGCGTTATTGGTACTTCAAAATGGACTTTAATTCATTTTGATAAAGGAATAGTTAGATTAACAGATGATTTAGTTCATAAATATATATATGATTCTAAATCTGTGTTTGGTAATGATTTTGAGTTTAAAAAAATTGTTGAGCCTGATAATTATTCTAGCATATATGAATACACTGTTTCTAGAAGAGATATTGATATTAATAATCATATGCATAATTCTTATTATTTAGATTTAGCTTATGAAACTCTTCCAAAAGATGTTTATGAAAATAATTCTTTTAACAATTTTGAAATAATGTATAAAAATGCTGCTTTACTTGGTGAAAAATTAAAATGCTTCTACTCTTTTGTTAATGGTGAACATTTTGTTACTATAAAAAGTGAAGACGAATCTAAACTTCATGCTATTATTAAATTATATTAATACTTAAAATTATAATTGACAATTATGCTTTTATATATTTAATACAAAAAAAGAAAAATAGGCAACTTACATTACCTATTTTTCTTTTTCCATATCTTCCCTTATATATTCCATGGCTTTCTGATGTTCTTTTGAGTTTAATTTTATATATCCTAAATAATATTCTAACATATTTTCCATTAAATTGCATCTTCTTATATTGTACCCATTTGGTTTATCTTCTAATATTGTATAACTTGGTATTCTTTCTTTTAATTCTTTTAAAAACTCTTCTTTGTTTTCTACACTAGGAAATATTCTTTCTTTTCCTGATCTTTTATTATGTGCTGCTGGTCCATTTGCTCTTGATAATTCTTCTCTATAAATAGAACGAAGTTGTAATTCAAATGTATATTCAGGATGATCAATGTAATGAAATTTTATATGATCAGCTATATATCCATTTTCTTTGTTTTTTCTTTTATATCCGTCATTTGGAATTTCAATATTCATTTGTTTTAATAATTCTGGACTATTCAATAAATAATTTGCAAAATCTTTTTCTAGTTCAATACAACACATATCATTATATTTCTTTAGGTCCTCTCCATATGCTTTGCTTCTTTTTTCTATAATTCTCTTTATTCTTATATTATCTGTTTTTAATTCATCTGGTACATTCGCAATAACAATTTTGAAAGCTCTTAAATCTTTAGCTTTTAAATATTCCATTGGTTTATGTAATTTTTCTTGCATTTCTTTATCTTCTTGCGTTTTTTCTACACATTCCCAATGTAACAAATTTTTTTCTATCTTTTTTTCTCTTATTGCAGCTTCTTTACCATATTGTTCTTCTATACTATTTATTATTTTTTCATTTTTTTCTAATTCGCCGTTTTGTAGTCTTATTTTAGCAACTCTTAAACATGCTGTTTTCATGTTATCACTTAATTGTATTTGATTTACTAAATTTTGTATTTGTTCAAAAGATTCTATTTTTCCATAAAAAATTTTATTTATTCCTTCTATTATTTCTTCTGTTCTATCTATTTTTTTATTTTGATCTATTTTACTTATTACTAAATTGCATAGTCTTTGTTTTTCTTCTGAACTAATTCCTTCTATTGCATACAATTTGCAAAGTCTTTCTATTTCTAATTTATCTATTTTCCCTTTTAAACTTCTTAAAGATTTTTCTCTTCCTCTTGGAGGTTCTATTGAAACTCCCTGATATCTGTCAATAAATAAGTTGACTATCTGTAAAAAAGTTTGCTCTACCATTTTTTTATATTCTTCATTATGTTTTAGACCTATCTGTTGCTCATATGAAATTTGTTCAGGTGACTTATCTACTTTGTAACGACTTTTTATTGTGTCTATCATCTTTTATATTTCCACCTTTCTTTTTAGCTAATATATTATATAATATTTATTCAAAAAAGTCCATATAAATTACTAAATTATTTTACATAATTTATACATTATTCTTTATTTTGTAACATTTTTCCTCATTTTTTCATAATATGTACTATAAATCTTTTAAATTAAGGAGGCTTTAAACATGTATAATTGTAGATACAAAAGATGCTGCTGTCAAAATAATTTTGATCAAAATGTTTTAGAAACAATTTGTAATGATTATGGTGTTGCAGCTGATTATTATACTAAAAAAGATGATAATGCATGTAATTGTGGTTTTGAACAAGGCGAATCTGTTTTCCCTCAAAATCCTTTACTTGCACAAAGTTACGTTCCTATTCAAACAATGGATAAGACTTTTACTCCATGTGTTGGTTTGAAAATGGGAACTATTTTTCCTGAGCTTGTTAGCCCATATTCACCATGTCAATCTGTTGAAGAAAATGCTTTTATAAAAGCTATGAATACTACTGGAGAGGGGTGTAACAAATGTTAGAAAATGAAAATAGAAATTGTGGTTGTGGATGTTGTTGTAGTCCAAGTTGCAACACTCCAAGAGTTCCCGTATATTCTTATGAATTTACTAATATCGGAGCTGAAGAAACTTGTGAGGAAGAACAAGAAACTAGAGAAGAAATGCTTCAAAAAATTCGTTGTTTAAAATTTGCAATTGTAGAACTTGCAGAATATTTAGATACACACCCAGAAGATGAAAAAGCTCTTTGTCTTCACAGAGAATATGCTACTAAACTTAACGAATTAATGAAACAATATCAAAAGGCATTTGGCCCTCTTACTATAGCTTTCCCATGTAATAAATGGAGATGGCTTGAAGGACCTTGGCCTTGGGAAAGGGGGAATTTTTAATGTGGACTTATAATAAAGTGTTACAATACCCAATTAATATAAAATGTCCAAATCCTAAACTTGCTAAATTTATAATCTCTCAATATGGTGGACCAGATGGTGAACTTGCTGCTTCTTTAAGATATTTATCACAAAGATTTGGCATGCCAGATCAAAATGCAAAAGCAATTTTAAATGATATAGGTACTGAGGAGCTTGCCCATCTTGAAATGGTTGGCACTATTGTTCACCAGTTAACTGATGGTGTTTGCCCTGAAGAAATTGAAAAAGCAGGACTTGGTGCATATTATACAGACCATGGAGTGGATGTTTATCCTCAGTCTGCTAGCGGTACACCTTGGACAGCTGCTTATATTGCTTGTAAAGGAGATCCTATTGCAAATCTTCAAGAAGATTTGGCAGCAGATTAGAAAGGTTATTGGTGCAACCTTTTTCTCATAAATCACTAAAAATGCCTAATAATTCAATAATCGCAACACTTTTAGTCATTTTTTTAATTTTGGTTGCACTTAAAATCTTTTTTATCTCAAAAAGGTATTAAAGTGCAACGATTTTAACTATAAATTAAAAAGGATAAAATCCTTATATTTTAAACATTATGTTAATTGTATTATTTTTATTAATCTCAATTTTCTCAACTAATTTTTTTAAAATAGCATTGTCAAAATGCTTACAGCTTTCAAACTCTATAATTAGCTTTTCAACATCATTTCGTACATCATAAGATTGTTTTGAGTTCTCATACCTATCTACTTTATCTTTAAGTTTAGTAACCTTTTCATTATAAGCATTATATTTTTCTCTAAATTCTTTTTCTGTAATAATTCCTTCTACTTTTTTTGAATATAATACTTTAAAATTAGATTCTAATCTTGATATTTCATTTTTTATCTTTTTTATTCCAGATAATTCAGTATTTTGTCTATCTTTTAAAGCTTTAACATCTTTAGCATATTGATGTAATTGTAAATATCTTAATCTTTGAGATAATTTTTGCAAAACAATTTCATTTAAGTCTTTTTCTTTTATTTTATTATAAACATTGCAAACTTCCTTATTTCTGTTGTGCTGTTCACAAATAAAATATGCCTTTTCATCTGGCTTACCTTTTATATTTCCTGCTTTATCAATAATCATTGGATGATAGCTTTTATATGTCATTTTTCTTCCACAGTGCATACAAACTGGCAAATCCTTTAGTAAATAATAATAAGTTCTTTTTTCATTTTTTATTCTGCCACTTTTTATTTTTTGTACTTGATCAAAATCCTCTTGTGAAATTATCGCTGGGTGTGTATCTTTTAATATTTCATAATCTCCAACTTTTGTTTTTTCCATCTTTTTTAATTTAAGATTTGATACATATTTATTTAGTACCATATTACCTGCATATATTGGAGATTTTAATATTCTATTTATCATTGAAGAAGTCCACTCTTTGCCTATATTTTTATGTCCTAAATAATTAGATGGTGTAATAATCTTATCATTATTTAATTCTTGTGCAATTTGTTTAGGCATCTTTCCATCTAAATAAGATTTATAAATAAATTTTATGATATTCTCTACTTCTTCATCAATAACAAGTTTATAAGGATCATTTATATCTTTTTTATAGCCATAGGCTACACTTCCTTCAATAAACTTACCCTGCTCTTTAAAATTGCGTTTGACAGCCTTTATTTTTTTAGATATATCTTCAACATAGCATTGATTTACAATACCTCTTAATGCAACGACATCATCTATTTCATATCTTTCTCCAGTATCAATATATTCTGTAACAGAAATAAATCTAATATCATTATCTGGAAACAAAATATCAGTATAATATGAAGTTAAATTTTTATCTCTTGTCAATCGACTTGTATCTTTAACAATTACCATATTTATGTTATTTCTAACAATATCCATTATCATTTTATCAAGTTCAGGTCTTGAACTTAAAATGCCTGAATAACCATTATCAACATATTCTTTAACAATAGTATAATTATGTTCTTTCGCATATTTAGTTGTAATCTCTCTTTGAAAATCTATACTATTGTTTACTTCACTATCTTCTTTAGAAAGCCTTAAATATATTCCTGCTTTATAATCTTTCATTATACATACTCCATTACATCATATTTGTAATTTATATAGATATTATCTTCATTGTCTATTTCAACACTTTCTATTACATCTGATAATTGTTCTTTGGTCCATTTCTTCACATCTGAAATATTTTTTGCTATCTTTTTAAATTCTAAATTAGAAATTTGAGATTTATTACTTATCTTATATTTTAAATCATTAATTTTTTCTATTAACTTTTCTCTAGTTGCAGTTTCATTTTCATACATATTTTTAAAATCGTATTCTTGAATAATTCCACTTTTAAAGTCTTGGTATAATGATGATATAATTCTATTTGTTTTGTCTAATTGTTTTTCAGTAGTCTTTAACTCTTTTTCATATAAATTAGTATCTCTTTTTTTATAGCTACTTTTCATTATTTCTGATAAGTCATCACAATTTACAATTTTACTTATTTTTTTATTTAAGTTACTAACAACTATTTGAGTAACAGACTGTAATTCAATACCTTTATACTTTCTTGCACAATATCCTTTCTTGTGTAAACTACTAGAACAATATAATCTCATAAAAGAAACTGTAGATCCATCTTTTCTATATTTAACTTTTAATTGCATTGGCTCCCCACATTCTTTGCAATAAACAATTCCATTTAATATCCATTTATGAGTATGAGATTTTGCTCTTTGATTTAATGCTATTCTTTTTTGTGCTGTATCAAATACATCTTGTTCTATAATTGCCTTATGTGTATTATGTGCAATTTTCCATTCAGATCTTGGAACTTGTTTTACTTTTTTTGATTTGTAGCTCAAATTCATCACTTTGCCATATTCAGTATGACCTAAATAAACTTTGTTCTTTAAAATTTTAGAAATCGTAGAATATGTCCATCCATATTTTCCATTTTTATTTTTTTCAAATCCATTATAACTAGGAGCATATATCTTATCATCTTGAAGTTTTCGTGCAATTTCTCCCATTGTTTTTCCTTTATTATACATTTGAAAGATTTTCTTTACTATTCTAGCTTCTTCTTCATTTACAACAAGTCTATTTCTGTCATTTTCATCTTTTACATATCCGTATGGTGCTTTTGCAGCAACATATAGACCTTTCTCTTTTCTAGCCCATACACCTGATTTTACTTTTCTTGAAATATCTTTACTATACCAATCATTTATTAGTGTTTTGAACTGAATCATATCATTATTAGAATTTTTTAAGTATGTATCTACATTATCTAATATTGCAATATACCTAATTTCTCTTTCAAGAAAAAATATTTCTATATAATAATTTGCTTCAAAGTTATTTCTACTTAATCTTGATAAGTCTTTTGTTATAACACAGTTTACTTTTTTTCTTTCGATATCTTCTAACATTCTTTGAAAATTAGGTCTATCTGTATTAAGTCCTGTATATCCATCATCTATATAAAAATCATATAATTCAAATTCTCTACCCAACTTTTTGATTTTTTCTTCTATAATACTTTTTTGACTAACAATACTATCGCTAACTTCTTTATCGCCATCTTCAACTGATAGTCTTAAATAAGCTGCAACTTTATATCCGTTTTTCACAATAAATACGCCTCCCATTCGTAAATATTGTCTAAATTGAAAAACAATGTTACTACATTTGTATTATATATCATTTGTAGTAACATTGTCAGCTAGATTTCCTGCAAATTTTTATAAATTTTCAGATTGCAGTTCTTGTATTCCATATCTTGCTATCAATTTAATTAAATTATCCTTACTTAACTTTTGTTTAGTAACTCTAGTAATTACATTGTATTTTTTATTTTCTATTGTATAAATTTCTTGTTCTTCTATGTTATCCTCCATACTAAACCTCCATATTTAAAAATATGTATTTATTTTTAATAAAATACTACATACTTGATTTTTTTAAATATCTTTGAGCAAGTCCAATTACTCCCTCTTTGCCATACATAGTTTGAAGTGAATCAAATTCCCTTATGAAATTATTGATAATAATTTTCTTTATTTCATCATCTAATCCACTATTTTCTAATACATTACATAGAGCAATAATAGAATATCCTTTGTTCTGATCCCAATTATATAATTCTCTTGCCATTATAAAACCTCCACTTTAATATATTTAGGTACATCATAACTACGACCTAGTTCATCTTCTTTAAATTCAAATCTTCTCTTTTTCTCATTATAAGAATAAGCACTTTTGTTCCAGTTTCTATATGCCATATTTGATAATCTCTTCCCTTTTGATAATTCCATGCTTGCTTGATTGTGCATATTTCTTAAAATTAAGTCATCTGCATTATTCTTAAATTGAGCAATTTTTCTCTTGGTTTTGATATGTTCTTTTGTCGCTTCAATGTGTTTCTTCTGATTTTTGAGCTTTCTTTCTTGTTTAATCTGAACATATCTTTTATCTTTTCTTAATACTTGTGTTACTGCACTTTTTGAAATATCTAACTTTTTTGCAATATCTACTGGTCTTAATTTTTCAATAAAGTACATATTTAAAATTACTTCTTTACGATTTTTCATAAGTGCCTCACTTCCTTTACTTAACTTTTTGCTAACACTTTAAATGCTTGACAAAACTAATAAGAAGTGGGCTTCTTATTTTATATATAAGGCTATATAGATTAGATATTAAGCCAATTCTAATTAGCTTTGAATGAGATTTATTATTAACAAATTTCATAAACTCATTTCCTCCCTTCTATATACAATCCCACTTCTCATTAAAAACCGAAGCTGTTTTTATAAATTTTTTAAATTTTTTTTGATTTGTTTTTTAGCTTTATTTACACTATCCCTTACTGCATCTGGCGTAGAGCCTTCTTCTAAAGCTATTACAACAAGAGGAATATCTTGAAATTTATTTTTATAAAATCTTTCATTTTGTTTTCCAGAAAGAGTTTTATTTAAAAATTCTCGTACTCTTTTTTCTTCAATTTCTCTTAATACTTCGTTTTCAATATTATTATTACTTGCTAATTTATTTATATCTTCTTGCTTAAAAAAACGGTCTAAATGCCTCTCTAATTCGTGCCTTCTTTTGTTACTTTCATAATTTTGTGAGTTAAGTAAACAATAATATACATCCTTATTTACTGCTTGAAGTACATAAGTTTCTGGATTCTTAAAAAATCCTACAGTATAAGTTGCAAAAACTTTAATCATAGCTTCTTTAGAATTATTTAACTTTTTTCTCAAATCTATATATTCCTTTTTGGTAATTTCAACACAATCTTCAAATTGTGTTCCTATTGCAAATTGCATATAATATTTAACATAGAAATCATATCTATTTATCTCATCATAATTTTTAATATTTCCTTTCATTATTAACCTCCAACAATCGAATTTGTTTGAAATCTCGGTTGTATAGAGGTGGTGATCTATTTCTTATAATAGAGATACAAGCAACAAAAAAATCACTTGCATTAAGGCATAATAGCCCTAAAGAAGTGATTTTTGTATATTCAATTAGGTTAGTTCCAGACAATGATTGAATCATCTACTACATCTCCATTTTTGCAATTCAATTTCTTTGTCTGGTGTATCCGTGATATCATCTCATCTGCTGTTTAGAGTCTTTTCAACTCAATTCACGGACACTATACTCTGGATTTTTCAATTTTGATTAAAATGTGGAGATAAAAAGGAATATGTGTAGAAAAAAAGGAAAATGTGGACAAAAAAAGAAGTCTAATTTGAGAACATTCAAACTAGAACTTATATTGTTTAATCTATATGGAATTTTTGATTGAAAACTGTTTTCGACATTTTATGACAAAATAAGACAAAGCCTTGCTACAACAGCATTGTAGAGTAATAATTTATTTTAAAAATATATCTTTTTCTATTGAATTTACATAATTTGTATGATATAATGTTGGCAAAAAAAGTAAAAACATTTGTGAGGCGAATTATGGTAAATGTACTAATCGGCAACAAGAATACAGCAGAGCTTGATATTCTGTGCCAAAATCTTGCAAATGATAAAGATTATAGAATTGAAAATGTCGCTACTGGAAAAGATACAGTAACAATGTATCTCAAAACAAACCCAGACATTTTAGTTTTAGACAATAGCTTATCAGACATGACTATAGAAGATATAGTCAATAGATTATCTTCTAATCCAGTTGAAAGTAAAAAATGTAATACAATTTTGACATTACCAAAAACCTATAATATAAGGATGAATAAGTATGCAAAAATTAATGAAGTTATCTATAAACCTTTTGTAGAAACAGAATTAACTAATGCAATAAAAACAATAGCCATTGACTATAACACTCCTGATTTAGAAGTTGGAGAAATTGATTGGCTGTTACAATCTTTAAATTTTAACTGTCTTTCTGGTGGATACAAATATATAAAAAAAGCAATTACATATTGTTACTATCGACCAGAAGAACTAGAATTTCTTAATACCATATTGAAATATCTTGCGTACGAATTCAATACTACAGAAGCACAAGTTAGAGATTCAATGAACGGATGTATAAGAACCTTTAATAGTGTTAGTGAATATGACTGTCCTCCCGAATTATTTAGAATCTTGCACAACAATGGGTACAAACTTTCTCTCAAGGATTTTTTGCAAAGAATAGTATTTTATCTCATTAGAATAAAGAAAAAAGGTAGAATATTCTAATATGAAGAATATCTACCTTTTTTTGTTATTTCATACTCATATAATCTTTGTAGTCATTTATTATTCCTGTGTATCGTGTTTTTGTCTGTTCTCTAATTATTGTATTCATTTTATCACCAATAATTTTTTTTGCTTCTATAAAATCATCTTTTGGAATATCCATTGCTATAAAATTAAATGCTGGAACTTTATCATTTAAAGCCTCTTTTGATTTTTTTATAATATCTAGACCATTCATATTTGTCCCAAAGTCATATTGTGTAAATACCATTTCAGGCTTAAATTCAATAATTTTATTATAAGTATCTTCTGGACTTCCAGATGTTGCAACAATTTCTACATCTCTTATTTCATTTAATATATTAACAATTTCGCTTTTTATTTTTTCATCATCATAAGCTATTAATGTTTTTATTTTGTCAACTATACTATTTTTTATTTTAAAATCAATACTATCTTGTTTTAAAGCATTTCCTAAATGTATGTCTTTTCCCTCTTGTGTTTGTATAATATCTGCATTTGGAAGAACTACTATGCTTTTCTCGAATTCACTTTGCTTTTTATATTCAACGATTTTTATATTTTCAAATGTTCTTAATTCTTTTACTCTATCTTCTAGCTCTTTTTCTGTTACTTCAAATTCTTCTTTATTTTCTAGTGATCTTTCTCTAATAGGCATAAACTTTAAAAATTTCCATTTTTCTATTTGGTAATTATTTAGGAACTCTCCTAATTCCTCTAATTTATCTATATTCTTTTTACTAACAACTGTGTTAATTCCTACTTTTATTGGTTTATTCTTTGTTTTTTCTAATAATCTCTTTATTATTTCAAAATGGTTATTTTCTTTTCCAAGTGCAATATTTATGTCATTTTCAATAGAATCAATAGATAAGTTTATTTCATCTAAAATATTTAAAATATCTTCTACATACTCATTATCATTTTTAGATAAAAATATTCCATTTGTTACAAGTTTGTTATGTAATCCTTTTTCTTTTGATTTTCTCATTAAATCTCTTACATTAGGATAAAGTACAGCCTCTCCACCTGTCCATGTTATATGGTTTATTCCGTTGTTTGCTAAATTATCTAATACTTTCTCATTATCATTATATGATAAATCTGGTATATTATTAAATCCAAAACAATATTTACATCCTTGGTTACATTTTGTGGTAATTTTCCAACAAACTTTTTTCTTAATCATCAACATCCTCTTTTCACATATAATTTTATATGGTAGTATTATATATTAAATCGGATATAAAAACTATTCTTAACATTTTAAGTGCTTTTAAAAATCATTTAATAAAAAATACCCTATTGCTAGGATATTCTCTAAATATAATTCTATGATTAATTTTGTTTCTTTAAATATTCTTTAATGAATTTCTTATCAACTTTTGTAAGTTCACCTTTTAAGTGTACCAAATTTAGTTTTATCTTTGGTAGTTTTATTGGTAATTCTACTTCATATAATTCTTTGTTTTCTAATTCTTTTTTTACAGCTTCTTTTATAACATAAGCTATCCCCATATTTCTTTTTACAGCTTCTACTCTCACTTCTGTTGCATCACACATCATATCTGCCTTAATATTTATATCATATTTTTTTAATAATTCTTTTAATTGCTTTGTTGCTCTTGTATTTTCAAGATTTAAAATACAATTTAATTTTTCAATTTCTTTTATATCTGTAATAGTTAACGGTGCTTTTGAAACAAATATATTATCTATTGTTAACAATTCTTCTGTTTCAATATTATTTTTCTCTATTTGTGCATCTATTATTGCAAAATCTATTTCGTGATTTTGTAATAAATCAATCATTTTATTTATATCTACTTCGCATATTATAGTTACATCAAGTTCTGGAAAATCTTTTTTTACCTGTTCAATTTTTTTCATTAAAAAGTAACTAGTAAAATGTGATGGACACCCAATCTTTATATTTCCACTTGATATATTGTTTTTATCTTTTGCTAGTTTCTCTACAAAATCAAAACTAGAAATTGATTTATTAACTATTTCATATAATTCTTTACCATCTTCGGTTAGTGTTACACCTTTTTTTTCTCTATTAAATAATTTCAAACCTAATTGTTCTTCAAGATTTGTTATTTGTGTACTAATATTAGCAACTGATAAATCTAATTTTTCTGCTGCTTCGGAATAACTTTTGGATTGAGCAACTTTGCAAAATATTCTATACAAATTCAAATTTACATTTGACATATTATATCACGCTCCTATAAAAACTTCTTCAGTTCTATCTCTGCTTTCTTAATAAAATAATCATTCGTATCTACTGGAATTTGTAATTCACTTATTTTTTCTTTTAGTTTATCTATAGAATTTAATTCTGGATTATCTTTTTCTGTTTCAATCTCAATTAGATTATCACCATTTTCAATTTCTTTTATTGCTAATTTTAATCCATCTTTTTCATATACTATTGCTTTTTCTTTAATAGTCATAATATTTTTATAACCTAGATTTGTTAAAAAAGCTTTACCTTGCCCCATATCATAAATCTGGCAATCTTTTTTGCATTGATTTGTAATTGTTCCATCAGATTCTATATTTTTGATTTTTAAGGTCATTTTTAGTATATTATAGCTATCTACAAAATTGTCTGGTCTAAATTGAGTAATATTTCTAATCAGTATATATTTATTAAATATCTCTTTAATTGGTTGTTTCTTTATATCAATATCTTCTTTGATATAGTAAGTATCTTCTAAATTGTATTTATCTGTTATTTTAAATCCTTTATTTTGTAAAATATTATACATTTCCTGTAGTGAACATGTTATCCTAACTGTTATTTCATTACTCAATTCAATACTTCTCCTTTTAAATATTACCTTTCAATTATAACATATTATGTTAATTTTAGCAAGTCTTGAGAAGTCTAAATATGCAAAACATAAATGTTATTATCTATTTTCAAAAAAAATTTAATTTGTTATAATATATAAAAAGTTAGAAAAAGTGATATAATAAATAAAAAATGAGGCTATTTAAAAAGCATTCTAGTTAATACCCTTTAAATAGCCTCACTTATTAAATTATTTACTTGGTTTTTTATAATACATAATATCATTAAGATCACACCCTATAACAAAACATAATCTCGAAAGAACATCTTTATCATATCTAGTAATTGTTCCTTCATAGTATCTTCTCACTACTTGATGATGTAGACCTGTTTTTTTAACTATTTGATTTATTGTTATTGCTTTTTCATCCATAACCTTTTTTATATCAAATACTATATCACCATAATCTCGATACATTATAATGCTATTTTCCAATTTTCTCACCTCTTTAATATTGTAGCATTAAGGCGGAATATTTAAGAGCCGTTTATTTATTCGGAATATATATTCAATATTTGATTTATGTGATATAATATAAATGCTTACTATAGAAGTAAGAGATAATTCCCAGTTATCTCTTTCCCCTATCAATTCGCCTAATATCAACAGGTAAACGCTCTACTAATAACTCGTGTGGCTCAATCTTGAAAATATTAGCAATATGGTCTATATAATCACTTGATATATTTCGCTTTTGATTTTCCATTTCAGATACATAGCCGTGAACTTGTACCTAATAATTCAGCGAAATGTTCTTGCGACCAACCTTTTTTTACTCTAAAATAGACTATATTATTCGCCAGTATTTTTCTTGTTTTAGTTACTATATTTGCCACCTCCCTTTTGAATTCGACTTACTACTATTGTAGTATGTTTCAAAAGGTTTTAACATATAACTAAATCGGAAGTTTGAATTGAAAATTTTATAGTAAGCAACACTTTTTATATAGATTGGAGGTGCTTTTATGCCATATATTTTGTGTTGCATACTTATACTTGTTATGCTCTTAATAACTTTTATATATATTTTACTTTATCAAAGAAATAAATACTTATCTAAAATATTAGATATCCAAAATGAAGCTAGTGATTATGCAGATAAATGTTTATATTATTTAAAAGAAAATACTGAATTACAAAAAACATTGCAGAAATATCAAGAAGAAAAACTATCTAATCTTGAATTTTTAGAAATTTACGGCGAACGTATAAAATATAATCCCATATATAAAGGAAAAAGAGCCTTGGTAGGAGATTATATGGCTACATCATACAATATTACTAAAACTGTTTTGCAGAGTTTAGGTTTTAGTGTAGATGTTGTTAATACTTATGAAGATGTTGTTAAAAAAATAAAATATGGCGAACATTATGACATTATTTTCAGTAATAATATATATCGCCATGGTACTGGTGCTGATTGTTTAACAGAATTAAGAAATCTACCTAATTTTTCTACTCCTGTTGTAATCCTTACTGTAACAGCAGACAAAAGAGATTATTTTGTAAATAAAATTGGTTTTGATGATTATGTCGTTAAGCCTATATCTCAAGAAAAAATAATCCCTATATTAAATAACTTATTAAAAAATTAGTTATATGTTATAAATATCGAATTATATAATTCGATATTCTTTTTACTAATAAGAGTTACTATTTCTAGTAACTCTTGAAAATAAAAGGGGATGTTTGTGCTAACTGTTTCACTACAATTAGCACTAATATATATACTTTAATAATATATTTTTATATTATGAGAGAGCGAAATAATCGCCCTCTCGAAAATCACACAAAACATAATATACTGTTATAATATATTGACTGAAAAATTACCTTATACTATTTTTGCTCCAAAAGGTGCTAATGAAAGTTTAGCGATTTTGAAAAATTGAAGACCAAACGGAATACCCACTATTGTTATACACCATAGACAGCCAAAAATTAAATTTTCTAGTGCCATTGGTATTCCAAAGAAGATAATCCATATTACATTAGCCAACAAAGAAGGTACTCCTCCTCCATATTCAATTTCTTTTCCAAATGGTGCAAATGACATAGTTGCAAATTTGAAACATTGTTTACCATAAGGAATTCCAATTATTGTTATGCACCATAGTATTCCAGATAAAAGCCAAGAAAGTCCACTTAGAAAACCTCCAAAGATAAACCATAATACATTTCCTAAAAAGCTCATAATTCATTCTCCTTTTCATTTTACTAACATTATATTATTTTGTGCATTTTTTTCTACTTCAGTTACTTAACTTTTGTAATTATAATATTTATTAGTATATTTATCAACTAATAACAACTTTAATTATTGTTCTGCAATAATATTTCATTTGCTTCATCTTGTGTCAAACACTTATACTTAACCATTTTATCTATGACTTGTCTTTGCCTTTGCTTTGCTAGGTCTGGATTTTTTGTTGGTGCATATACAGATGGAGCATTTGGAATACCTGCTAATAAAATACATTCGTAGTCAGTCATTTCATTTAACTCTTTATCGAAATATCCTCTACATGCTTCTTTTGGTGTATAATAGCCATCTCCAAAATAACTTGTATTCAAATATAACTCTAATATCTCATCTTTATCACAATTCTTTTCTATTTCAAATGCCATAAATACTTCAGCAATTTTTCTCTCTATTTTCTTTTCTTGCGTAAAATAGATGTTTTTGGCTAGTTGTTGAGTTATTGTACTTCCTCCTTCAACAAAACTCATTGCTTTTATATCATTAAAAGCTGCTCTACATATTGCTATTATATCAATCCCATTATGTTTATAGAATCTGTGATCCTCAACAGCTATTACTGCATTTTTATACATTTGTGGTAATTCTGAAAAATTTGTATAATTTTCTTTGCTTTTAATCTCTGCAATTTTATCTTCTACACTTATTTGCTCAATTGCTTGTTTATACATATCATATCCATTACCTACAAATAACAATCCTATACTTATTGAAACTAATACTACTATAAAAATTATTTTTTTAAATATTTTCATCATTACCACCTCTTTCTTTCGATTCATACTACATCTATTACTATATCTAATGTTAATTATACTATATTAAAATGACAAGTAAGTGACTTTATCATCTTTTTTACTGTTCTTCTTTTATAATATTTTTACTACCCCAGTATGTAGCTAAGAAATACATGCCATAAATCACTCCAATAATCACTACTGTTGCAATAGCAGAAGGTAATAATTGATCTGTACTTGCTAAAGCTGACATCATTGAAAGTGCAAATTGTATTCCGAATATAGAATGTATAATTGCTAAAATAAGTGGTAATATGAAAAATATTCCTATTTGTCTAAATAATGCTTGATTTATCATTTTTTCATCACAGCCTATTTTTCTTAAAATAATATATCTTTGCCTATTATCTGAACTTTCTGTTAATTGTTTTAGTGCTAAAATAGCTGAACTTGCAATTAAAAATATTATACCTAAATAAATTGCTATAAACACTACCAATGTTGCTATTCCTACACTTGATTCTATAATAGCAATTTTTGTCATTCCAGCTATTTCAAGTCCATTATCTGCTAAATTTTGTATAAGTCCTGAATTACTACTTATAAAAATTGCTTCTATTTTTTCTTTTTCCTCATCTGTATTTGCATTATAATTTGCTGCTAAAAACATCATTTCTTTTTGTTCATCTTTTAAGTCACAACTATCTGGTACTAATATAATTCCTGTATTTACATGGCTTGTTGACATCATAATATATCCAGACTTACATTCATTATATTTGGTCTTATATTCTTTCCCGTTTATTATAAGTGTATTCCCATTTTTTAGTGCAATATTTCTAATATTTTTCATACTATCAAAATCACAAAGAACTATATATTCATTATCTTTTAATTCATATTCTTCTTGTCCATATAATCTTGCTATTTTATTATAGTCCGTAACTTTTACAAATTGCTCTGCTGTTTCATATCTTAACATAGGATATAAAGCTTTTACCTCATCAAGATTATCTCCAAAAAATGTTCCCCAAGTTATGCTACTATCTGCATATATTGGTATTTCTACTACATCTTTTAATAAGTTCATATCAAATCCATTTTGTGTTAAGGTATGTTCTATTGATTTTTTAGAATCTTCCCTTTGCTCTTTTGTATATACTTTTTCTTTTCCATAATATATTTTTGATTTTTCTGGTAAATTTGCTGTTTTGTATAAATTAATATCTACCGGTGTCATTTCTTTTAAATCTTGTTGCATTGTGTTTCTTAAAGATAAACTAGATGATAATACTGAAATTGTCATAAATAGCATTAAACATATTACACTCATACTAACAACAGTTGTATTAATTTTATTGTTTAATTGCCTTAGCACAAACATGTTTGTTCCTTTTAAATACGTTTTTTTCATTGATTGTACTAATCTTAATATAAACCCTGATAAAGACCAAAATACTCCAATTGTTCCAACTATTCCCATTAATATTGGTGGCAATATTTTATCGGCTGTATCAAGTGTTTGTACCCCTGCTGTTACTTTCCAATAGCTATATGCTAATATTCCTGCTGACATCAAAAATACTAATATTGAAATAATTGGATTTTTTAATTTAATAGTTTCGTTTTTCTTAATTGCTGTAAGTAAATTTATTAATTTATATCTTGAAATTGTGATTGTGTTAAAAACCATTACTGCAAGATACATTACTGCAAAATATATACAAGTTTTTATACATGCACCTTTTGAAAACACAAATTCAAATTTTGTCATATTTGCTTCAAATAATTTTGCAACTAATACTGACATAAATTGTGATGCAAATATTCCAATTACAATTCCTGCTATTAATGATAATATTCCTACTAATATTGTTTCAAACAAAATTATTTTTGATATTTGTCTTTTTCCCATTCCAAGTGTCATATATATTCCAAACTCTTTTTTTCTTCGATTTATCAAGAAATTATTTGCATATACTATTAAAAGTCCTAATATTACTGCAACAAATACTGATATAAATTCTAACATTCTAATCATCATTGTTATAATATCTCTTTGTGATTGTGATACTTGTAACATGGCTTGTTGACTATCTAAAGAATTGAACATATAAAATATTGCTACTCCTAAAACTAATGTTATAAAATATATGCTATAGTCTTTAAAACTTTTTTTCATATTTTTAAATGATAGTTTAAATAACATCTCCAAGCTCACCTCCGAGTAAAGTTTGAACTTCTATTATTTTTTCAAAGAATTGTTTTCTTGTGTCATTTCCTTTTGTTAATTCATTAAAGATTTTCCCATCCTTTATAAATAAAATTCTATTTGCATAACTTGCTGTAAAAGAATCGTGTGTAACCATTAGAATTGTTGCATTTAATTTTTGATTTAATGCTTCAAAACTTTCCAATAATTGTTTTGCTGATTTAGAATCTAAAGCCCCTGTTGGCTCATCAGCTAAAACTAATTGTGGGTTTGTTATTATCGCTCTTGCTGATGCAACTCTTTGTTTTTGCCCTCCTGATATTTGATATGGATATTTATTTAATATTTCTGTTATATTTAATTTTTGTGCAACTTCTTTAACTCTTTTGTCAATTTCATGTGCATTTACTTTTTGAATTGTTAGTGCTAAAGCAATATTTTCATAAGCTGTTAAAGTGTCTAATAAATTAAAATCTTGAAAGATAAATCCTAATTCTTCTCTTCTAAATTTATTTAACTTATTGCCTTTTAATTTTGTAATATCCTGCCCTTTAACTATTATTTTTCCTGCTGTAACTCTGTCTATTGTTGAAATACAATTTAATAGTGTTGTTTTTCCGAGATCCGCTTGCTCCCATTATTCCAACAAATTCTCCTTTTTGTACATTAAAGCTAATATTGTCAATCGCTTTTGTTAAGTTTGATTTGTTTCCATAGTATTTTTCAATGTTTTTTACCTCTAATACATTTTCCATTCCAAAAACTCCTTCCATGTTTTGTTATATCTATAATAGCACACTTATTTTTTTACTAACATCGATTTACCTTACAATAACCTTACATTTTTGTAAGGTTAGAAAAAGCTAGCACAATGTCTAGCTTTTAATCTCTATTATTATTTAATTCAATAGCAAATTCAATATATTCGCCATCATTTTTCGCCATTATTTTTCCTTTATGTAATTTAATGATTTCTTTTGCTATGGCTAATCCCAATCCTGTTCCACCTGTACTACTTTGTCTTGCATCATCTGCTCGATAAAATTTATCAAATAATTTTTCTAACTTATATTCAGGAATTGCATCTCCTTTATTTCTAAAAACAATCTTAATTTTTTCGTTTTCTTCATTAATTTTTATTTCTATATTTGTATTTTCATAACTATAATTGATTGCATTTTTTAGTAGATTACCAAATGCTCTGGCTAGTTTATCTCCATCACCTTCATAATATAAATGTTCAGGTTTTGTAATTTTACATTTTAAATTTCGTTCTTGTAACATAGGATAGCACTCATCAACTAACTGCTCTATTAGAAATGGAATATCCAATTTTTGTTTACTTATAGGCATATCTTGTATATTATATCTAGTTATTTCAAAAAATTGATTTGTTAATTCTTCAACTCTTAATGCTTTATCTAATGCTATCTTGATGTATTTTTCTTGCGATTGTTTTGAAATATCTTTTTCATCTGTTAATAAATTCAAATATCCTATTACTGATGTTAAAGGTGTCTTTAAATCGTGAGCCATATACATTATCAAATCGTTCTTTTTGTTTTCTGCTTCTCTTGCTGCATTTTGACTATTTATTAAATCTAATCTTATTTTGTTCAATTTATTTTCTAACAAAATTAAATCATTTGATAATTTTATTTCTTTATCTGGTTCTTTTATAATTTTATCTACTGACTTCATAATTTCTAACATTTTTTGACTCATATTTCTTGTAACAATAAAAGTAATACCTATAAAAATAATCATATAAAATATGACCATCATAATAGTTTTATTTCGTACAAAAAATAGATATAAACTTCTATTAAAATTTGATACTTCATTTGCTATTGTATCATTATAAAATCCATCTACAATCAATGAAAATATTAGTGTCACAACAAAAGTATAACCTAGAATTTTCAAAATGCTTTTAGTTGCTATATTATTCTTCAATTTAGTTATTTCTCTGTAATCATTCAATTTTATATCCCACTCCCCATACCGTTTTTATATATTTAGGATTTTTAGTATCTTCCTTTAGCTTTTCTCTAATCCTTCTAATATGTACCATTACAGTATTATTATTATCTAAATATTTTTCTTTCCATACTTTTTCAAATAGTTCTTCTGAACTAACGACCTCTCCTTTTTTACTTGCAAGATAAAGTAAAATATCAAATTCTATTGGAGTTAAGTCGATTTCTTTATCATACAATAAACATTTATGCTGTTCTTTGCATATTTCCAAACCATCAATATATATCTTTTCCTCATCAGTTTTATAATTGTTGTATTGTTTATATCTTCTTATTGCTGATTTGACTCTGGCAACTAATTCGAGAGAATTAAATGGTTTTGTGATGTAGTCATCTGCACCTAATGTTAGTCCTGTAATTTTATCTTGATTTTCAATTTTTGCTGTTAGCATTATAATTGGAAAGTTTAGTTTTTTATTTCTAATATATTGACATATTTCAAATCCGTTTTTTCCTTTTATCATTACATCTAATATTGCACAATCTAATTTAACTGTATCTATACATTTTATTGCATCATCTGAATCGTAAAATTTATATATATTATAATTTTCATTTTTCAAATAAACTTCTACTAAATCTGCAATTTCTTTTTCATCATCTAATATCAAAACATTCATCATAATCCTTCTTTCCCTTGAATTATAACATATATTTTGCTTTTTTTCATCTGTTTCTTCATTTCGTAAGAAAAAGTTAAGATTTATTTAAGTATTTTTTAAAACTTATTTTTCTTTATTCTTGTATAATAAAGACAAGTTACAAGGAGGAGAAAAAATGAAACAAAAAAAGAAAAAATTAAACATACAAAAAATATTATTTTTTATACTATTTATAATTTCAGCAGTATATTGTATTAATAGATATACTGTTAATACAAATATAAACCAATCATTATTACCTAATAGTATTAATAATTCAAACTATAAAATTATAAAACAAGATACCAATAAAAATTATTCTGGAATAGGTCAAGAAAAGATTAATAATAAAGATGGATACTTTACAACATTTACAACGAAAGAGAAAAATAAAAGAACATATATCGAATATAAACAAAATGGTAATTCTTCTTGGTCTAATTCGGAATATTGGAATGGCACTATGGCTGAAAACGGATGTGGAATAACTGTAATGTCAATTATTTTAAGTGGTTACAATAAAAATTATACTCCAGAAGATCTTAGGCAAAAATATTATCCAGTATTAAATTATGATAATCTGTCTAAAGAATTATCTTCTGTTTATGGAATTGATAATTCAGACTTTTATTATGATTCTACTCATTTATCAAATAAAAATATAATAAATCATTTAAAAACTGACCGCCCTATTATCATTTGTGTATGGAATAAACCAACTGACAACAGGTGGACTACTGCCTCTCATTATATGGCTTTACTTGCTACTGATTGCAAAAATATGGTTTATGTTTCTAACCCTAATGGATTAGAAAATAATAGCAAAAGTTCTGGTTGGTATAATATTAATGAAATAACGCCTTATTTAGCCAAAGCATTATATATTGAAGAATATTAAAATTAGAGAGTTCAAAGTTGAACTCTCCTTTTGATATAATCAAAATGTTTCGCTTATAAAACTACTTTTAGGAAATACAATCTTCACTTCTGTTCCAACATCTTTTTCCGAATTTAGCTCTAAACCTAATCCTAGTTTATTACATAATTTCTTACATAAATATAATCCAATTCCTGTAGCTTTTTGTCCGCTTTTTCTTCCATTTTCTCCAGTAAATCCTTTTTCAAATACTCTAGTAATTTCTCCTTTTCTAATTCCAATTCCATTATCTTTTATGTATAAAATCGTATTCTCTTTTTTAATTTCTGAATAAATTTCAATTTTCTTACTATCTTCCTTACTGTATTTTACTGCATTTTGTATAATTTGACTTAAAATAAACATACACCATTTATGATCCGTATAAACAATTGTATTTATATCATGTGCATCTATGTTTATTTTATTTTGAATAAGATTTCTTTTATTTTTTATAATAGAAGAATTTACAATCTCTTTTAAATTTACTTTCTTTATATAGTAATCTTTTTCAACTGTATTACTTCTAGCATAGAAAAGAGCTTGTTCAATATAGTTTTCTATTTTGTCTAATTCCTCATTGATACTTTCTGTTACTTCTGACTTATTGTTTTCTATTATCATCTTTCCTGCTGCTATTGGTAATTTTATTTCATGTATCCATAGTTCTATATACTCTTTATAATCTTCTTGCAAATATTTATATTTATCTACATTCTCCAACATTGACTTTCCTGTTTCTTGTACTATCTCTTTCAAGATTTTTCCCTCTTCAAAACCAGGATTTCCTGTTATTTCTGCAATTAGATATTTTTCACTTAATTCCATCATACTTTCTTTTAAATTGTTATAGTAATTTTTCTTTTTATAGTATTCTAGAAAAAAGTATATTAAAAATAATATAATAGGAGCTAGTCCAACATAGATTCTAACAAATATTGCTATTTCTGATGGCAATAGCAATATTTGAGAGGTTATACTTGCAAATAAAATTAATATGATATATGTAATTCTATCTTTCAAAAAACTTTTAAAACTCATTTTAATATATATCCCTGTCCTCTCTTAGTTTCAATAGAATCTTTTATTCCTAATTCTTCTAATTTACCTCTTAATCTAGTCATATTTACTGTTAAAGTATTGTCATCTATGAAGTTTTCACTTTCCCATAAATAATTCATAATTTCTTCTCTTGATACAATTTTTCCTTGATTTAATACCAAGTAATGTAATATTTTTAACTCATTTTTTGTAAGTTCTATTTTTTTATTTTCTGTTTCTATCACGCTTTTAGATACATTTAAAATAAATTCATTACATTTTATTTTTTCCTGACTTTTATCTGCATTTTGATTTCTCTTTATTAGTCCTGCAATTTTTGCAAGTAAAATTTGAATATTGAAAGGCTTTGTTACATATTGATCTGCTCCATAATTTAGACTTATTAATTCATCCATTTCATTATCTCTACTTGTAACCATTATTATTGGAACATCAGATGTCTTTCTTATTTCTTTACAAATATATTCCCCATCTGTATATGGCAAATTTATATCTAATAATATTAAGTCTGCGTTTTCTTCTAAAATATCTTCTACTGCATTATCAAATTTTTGCAATATTACTGAATCATATCCGTTTTTATCTAAAAATATTTTTAATTCTTTACTTAATTTTTCATCATCTTCTACTATTAGTATCTTTGACATATTTTTTTCACCTACCACACACATTATAGCATATCTTTTTTTATTTTTCTATAAGTGCAAATCAATATGATCTGCTTTTGTATTATTTATTTGTTATATTGTTCTTGCACAGATTCTGGCATTTCATCAAATTGTACTTCTTCCCAATTTACAACACCTCTAGTCATCATCACTTTTAGTTTTAAATAGGCATCTTCTCTTAATTCTCGTGTTGTTTGAAAAGTTATTTCTTTTGATTTTCCATTTTTATTATAAGATGTTAATGTATATTCATAGTTCATATTATGTTTTGATATTTTTTCTACTTTTGTATTATCTATTTGAGTATAATAATCTGAACTCTGATATACAAGCATATAATATGCACCACAACATAATGCTATCACTAATACTATTCCTATAATAACAATTATCTTTTCCTTTATTGTTTCCATAGTGATTCTCCTTTCTTTTTTTTCATTATAAATCTCTTATACATACTTTGCCATCGATTTACCTTACAATAACCTTACATTTTTGTAAGAAAAGCAAAAAGAATAGTTTTTTTACACCTATTCTTTCAACATTTTATTTTCTATTTTATTTTAAATTTAATTTTATTCTTTTTGAAATATAGACTTATGCTAATTGCTAATACAATTAATATAAAAATTATAATTATAGTAATTTTATTTTTTATTTCTTATTACCTTTCCAAATTTAATTAACTATATTCCAACTGTTTCCTTTATCTTCTGAACAATATTTTTTAGAATCTCCACCATTATAATCTCCATCTGATCCTTGCCCTATTTCTAAATACATTTTTTCATTTTCTATTGTTGGTAAATTATAATAATCATATATATCACTTTCTAATATAGTTACTTTTGAAAATGTTTTTCCACAATCTCTTGTAATATACAAATCCGAATTTTCTCCACCAGTTAAAGGCATTGTTAAAAATCCTGTATTTTCATCAATAAATTTTATTTGACTTGATGTTTTAAACCTTTCCTCATTTTTCTCCCCAATACCATTGCTTATGTCAGTCCAAGTTTTTCCACCATCGACTGTTTTTGATATTTTTCCAAAGGCTGTTCCCATTGCTACATCTTCAAATTCAAGCATAAATCCAATATTAGCATCTATAAATTGTATATTTTGAATAGAACCTTTATCTTCTAATTCAACAGTTTGCCAATTAACTCCCATATCATCTGAATATACTAAATATTTTTTCTGATTTTTAGTATAATAAAATATAGTTTTTTCTTTTGAAATTTGATAATTGTATTTATTGTAACTTGAACTATCATTTGAAAAATCTCCTGGTACTTCTATTGTATTTTTTCCATCATAACTAATATATAGAATACCATTTTTTATCTTATAATCATTAGCAGCTACACTAACAACATTATAATTACTTAAATCATTTGCATTTTTGTATGTAGTACAATATAGTTTTTCTTTTACTGCCTTTTCCATTGAAACTTCTGTTAAGGTTATTGTTCCATCTCTTTTTATAATTCCTGTCTTTTCATCTATTTTACAATCTTTATTTAATGCAATTACATATTTAGGTGTTTCATTTTTATACAATACAATTGCTAGTGTTCCATATTGTTTAATCTTATCATATTCAAATTCTTCTGACTTTTTATCTTTTTTAATCTTTATCCCTTTAGAATCCATAGATATCTCTATTTGAGTGCCATATTGACTTCTTGTTTGCCAATCACCTGAAATAGCCGTTGTTACATAATAATATGATATTCCATTACCTCTATCTCCATAAGTTGCAACAAATTCTCTTATTTTTCCATCTTTATCCTTATATGTAATGCTACAAACATCATTTACTATCCATTGATGTTTTATCTTTCCTTCTACTGCATAAGAAAATTTTTCTTTTGGTTTAGCAAAGATAAATAATTTTGCATTTTTATATAATGTTGTTTCTCCTGTTTCTTTATTCTGCTTTAATACTAATTCATTTGAAAAGTCGCTCGAAAAGCTGACAATACACTTATTTTTAAATCCATTGTTAAGCATAAATGCAAAATTGGTAATCGTTAAAATACTTGCTACACAAGTCACTATTATATTTCTCATCAATTTATTTTTGATTTTGCTATATTGAGTAATATATATTGAAGGAATTATAGCTGTAATAACAATAATTTCATTTATAATATAATAAACAATGTCTGATACATATTCATAACCATGTTTTCTTAAAATAGTTATATATCCAAGTTGAATAATAAAACAAATTACAAATAATACTGTTGATATTATTGTTATAATCTTTTGTATTTTCTTTCTCTTTTCCTGTCTTTTTTCTTTTTCCTTCATTATATTTTCAACTGCTTCCTGAACAGCTTTTTCTATATCTATTTCTTCTTTTTTACCTAGTTCTGCATTTAATATTTCTGAAGATGTGATTCCAAATGTTTCTGCTAATGAATTTATTATTGTAATATCTGGAAAACTTAATCCTCTTTCCCACTTTGATACTGCTTTATCTGTAACATTTAATTTTTCTCCTAATTCTTTTTGTGTCATGTTAGATTTTTTTCTTAGTTCTTTTATGAACTTTCCAAATTTTTGATTATCCATTTTTTATGACTTCCTTTTCACTTTTTTCTGTGAAAATTTTATCATTTTTACTTAATTTTATCAACCGACTGTTAGTAGAGTTTTTATTTTTGCTTGAAATATAGGGTTTTTCTCAAAGAAAAAAATTAGATATTTCTATCTAATTTTAATCGTATAACCTTATTATTTCTAGTCTATATTACTAATTTTTTATTCTGCATTTACTAATAAATCTTGCGTAGCCATACCTTTTTCATTGTATTCTATTTCTATAGCTCCGCCTTTTGAATCTAATGCTTTTAATTTATCTATAATTTCATTACTATTATTTAGAACTGTAACCTTTATATTATTAGTATTTTCCATAAGTGCTGAAGAAACTACAAATTATTCTTGCACTTAAGCAAATTATTGTGAATACAATCAAATAAACTTTATTTTTCATAATATCTTTCTCCATTCCTTCAACAAATTACTATATACCTGTGTGACTTATTGTAATTTATCAAGATGATTATACACATAAGACAGATAACTTTCAATTATCTGCCTTTATACATATTTATTTTGTTCTATTTATTATTCCTCATCCTTAGGAAATTTTGGATTTAATGAATATTTTTTATGTGCAATAGACTTATCTCTCCCTGGATACATAACATAATATGGTGGTACATCATTTATTTTTTTCAATATTAAATCTTTAATAGCATTTTTATTCTTTATTAATTTTAGTATATTTACTTTAGGAATGTGTTTTTCAGTAACATCTCCCTCAATACCACTAAGCTTCTTTACTCTTTCCACAATATATCTTAAATCATACCTCGCTGGATTTACTTCTATAATTTCTTTATCTAACTCTGTTAATTTATAAACTGCCTCAAGAGGTGTTCTTACACTTGTTTCGATTGTAAACACTACATCCTTAGGAACTTCAACAAATTGACCTATAAATGCTAAATTCGTACAACCCTCTGGTACAATTCTTGGTCTATCTATCTCTTTTCTTGGCATAAATTGTGAAGTTATATATGGCATCATACAAGTAGATATATAAGAGTGTTTAATAACTTCATCCTTTATATCTAACATATTAAAATGATATAACATTTCTTCGATTATTTCATTACCAGTACATTCTGCCATAGGTTTCTTAATATAAGTACCTATTCTCTCTCCAAACAATCCATCTCCCCATAAAACATCACGATTTTTCTTTTCTTGATTTGGATAATAATTTCTATCATAAATAACTAATGACATTTCCCAACCAGAATCCATAAAAGTAATTCCTCCACCAGTACCACTTTTGCTTCCTGTCATTTTTTCCAATCTTTCAAAGAATTCTGGATAATCCTCTACAGTTAAGAAAAAACTCATCCATTTTGTTTTATCTATTTGATTTAAAAATTTATCAGGATTTCCGAATTTTTTGTTTTTCTTTGCTAGATTTTTCCATATAGTAAACAATCCTAAATCTTCTGTAGATCTATCTGTTTCAGCAATGTGTGTATTATCTCCATATCTTGCTTTTGTCATCAAAGAACCATTTGTTAGAAATACTAAATCTTCTGAATTTACTTTAATAGAATCTTTATCTCTAATCATAATACCTTCAACAGTATTACATTCTTTATCCATTTTTAAATCATATACGGAACTATCAGTAAGTATTGTTACTCCTTTTTCCTTTAACCATTTTTCTATAGGCTTTATAATAGAGTCTTTCTCATTTCTTTTTGTATGAAGAATTCCCTCTAAATAATCAAGTCTATTTAACAAACCGAATCTATTAAAATATCTTTTAGCTTCTAAGGCACTATGGTACGGCTTAAAAGCTAACATAGAGTGATAACACCACCACAAAGAACTATGGAAAAATTCACTATCTTTACCAAAATAATCTTCAATAGTCAAATCTTCTAATTCTTTCTCTGGCATACTTATAAAGTGTTCCATTTTCAATAATAATTCTTTAGATAATTTATAATCGTGAACTTTTGTATAAATATGCCCTTGTTTATGTAGAATTCTACATTCTGAATGGATAGGAACATCTTTATTAGCTTGTACCGATTCATCTAATATTGTTTTTGTTGGATCATCTAAAGATGGAATTTTACTACACAAATACCAAAGACATTCCATAAAAGGTTCTAGTTCTCTTTCTCCAGGACATATATATCCCATTTCATTTTCTAAGGCATCACAACAACCACCTAAAGAGTTTCGCTTTTCATAAATGGTAATATTTTTCCCTGGCATAGAAGCATCATCAATCAAAAATACTGCTGTTGCTAATCCTGCTATTCCACCACCAATAATATGTGCTTTTCTCTTTTCTATTCCTTTTGGAGCTGGAGCTTTGCTCATTAAATTATAAACATTCATAATATCATTCCTTTCCAAGAAATAGACATTGTCTATTTTGTATGGTATAATTATATTATACTTAAAATATTATGTCTAGAATATTAAAAGCTAAATGTCTAAATCTGGACATTTGAATATTGTTTGTCTAAATTGGAGGGTATAGTTATGAGAGCACAATATATGAACTCATCATCAAATAAAACAAAGAAAAAAATTAGAGATGAATTTGCTAAACTATTATATATAAATAAAAGTATTCATAAAGTGAGTGTTACAGAACTTGTAAAAAACGCAGATATTAACAGAAGTACATTTTATACCCATTATAACGATGTGTATGATGTGGCTCAAGATATAAAAAATGAAACATTGCAAGTATTTTTTGATGATATTAACATAACTAAAAAAGAAGATATAGAATACTTTTTTAATCAAATATACAAATATATTAAAAAGAATAATAATCTTTTTAAGTTAATGTTTAATTCTAAAGAAGTAACAGACTTTGTAACAAGATTAGGAAATATTTGTAAAGACAGAATTTATATTGTTTTAAACAATGATCCTTCTATAAAAAACAAGCATCTTTTAGAATTAGAAGTTTCTACATTATCTGATGGTCTTGCTATGCAATTTATAAGATATTATAGAAATGATTTAGACATATCTCTTGAAGATATTATAGAGTGTGCAAAAATTTGGTGTAAAGATTTAATAGCTAGAAGATGTAAATAAATCAAAAAGTTTCTATTTTCATTTCACTTTCAAATTACTATTTTTCTAACTAATTACTAAATTGTAATTTTTTAGTCTATTAACTTTTTAAATGAATTAGCATTTAAT
>CAKPAW010000007.1 GCA_934133165.1 uncultured Clostridia bacterium | reverse complement strand
GAGATTTTTTAATAAAATATAAAAAGTATAGCTTTTGAACTATACTTTTTAACTTAGGTGGTATAAAATTTAAAACTGATCTTCAATAAAAAATAAATCTATATTATTTTTATTTGTTCTTTTGTAAACTTTATGTAACTTTACAAATTTGTTTTTTTACAATTTTCGACAATTTACTTTTTATATATAACAAAAATATTAGTCTCTTGTATATAAATCCCTTGTATATACTTTTTCTTTCACATCATTTAATAGTTCTTCTTGTCTATTTGCTAATATTATAGAAGATGTATTTTTGAATTCATTTATATCATTTACTACTTTAAATCCATCAAATTCTTCTTTATTTAATGTTGGTTCATAAATAATAACTTTTATATTATTAGCTCTTAAGTTTTTAATAATATCTTGTATAGCGCTTGATCTAAAGTTGTCTGAACCTGATTTCATTGTTAATCTATAAATTCCTACAACTTCTGGTTTTTTGCTTAATACTTCTTCTGTAATAAATTCTTTTCTAGTTGAATTTGCAGTAACTATAGCTTGTATTAAATTTTGTGGTACATCTTTATAGTTTGCAAGTAATTGTTTTGTGTCTTTCGGTAAGCAATATCCTCCATAGCCAAAAGATGGATTATTGTAATGATTTCCAATTCTAGGATCTAAACATACACCATCTATTATATCTTTTGCATTTAGACCTTTTATTTCAGCGTAAGTATCTAATTCATTGAAATACGCTACTCTTAAAGCCAAATATGTATTTGCAAATAGTTTAACTGCTTCGGCTTCAGTTGAATTCATATATAGAACATTCACTTCTTTTTTCTCTGCAGAATCTAATAATAGTTTAGCAAATATTTCTGCTCTTTTACTTTTTTCACCTACTATTATTCTTGAAGGATAAAGATTGTCATACAATGCTTTTCCTTCTCTTAAGAATTCTGGTGAAAAGAAAATGTTATCTATATTATACTTTTCTTTAACATTTTTTATAAATCCAACTGGTATTGTTGATTTTACTACCATTGTTGTATTTTTATTTCCAACTTCTATAACTTTTTTTATTATATCTTCTACACTAGATGTATCAAAGTAGTTCTTTTCTTCGTCATAGTTAGTAGGTGTACTTATTATTACATACTCTGCATCTTTTAGTGCTTCTTTGTAATCTAATGTTGCTTTTAAATTTAATTCTTTTTCTTTAAAATATTTTTCTATATATTCATCTTTTATTGGTGATATACGATTGTTTATCATTTCTACTTTTTCAGGTATTATATCTAGTGCTATTACTTCATTTTTTTGGCTTAGTAATGTTGCTAGAGATAAACCTACATAACCTGTTCCTGCTACTGCAATTTTCATTGTTTTTCCTCTTTCTAACTAAATAATTATTACTATATATTAATTTTTTTCTAGCTCAAACTCATGCTTATCATTAACATTTATATCTTTACCAAGTTGTACTTCTATTATTTTTAGTTCATCTTCAGCAATAATAGTATGCTTAGAACCTGCTTTCATCGTAATTACATTTCCTGGTTTAACTATTTGCTCTACTCCATCAACTATAGCTTTACCAGTTCCTGATATTATTGTCCAAACCTCATCTCTAAAATTATGACTATGATATTTCATACGATTTTTTGGATTTAATGTAACAAGAATTGTTAAACTGTTTTCTTGAACATCTATCACTCGATAACTTCCCCATGATTTTTCTGCAAACATTATTTGCTGATTAATATTTTCCACAAAAGGTTTTATATAACTTGATTGCACCTTATCAGATACTAATATTCCTTCACTACTTGCTGCTACTACAACATTTTTTAATCCCATACATAAAATAGGTACATTTAATTCATTAATAATATGTGTATTTTCACATTTATCGTTTTCAATACCTTTACCAAAAATTTTTTCATCCATAGCTTCTGTTAAAGTATTCCATGTTCCTAAGTCTTTCCATTTGCCTTCAAATCTCATAACTTGAATATTTCGTTCTTTTTCTACAACAGCATAATCAAAACTTATTTTTTCTAAAGTTTCATATTTATTGAATAAGTCATAATAATCTTTAAAGTCTATAATCTCATGCGCAATATCTAAAACATATTTTAATTTATAAGCAAAAATTCCACCATTCCATAAAGCTCCTTGCTTAATGTATTCTTTTGCAGTTTCTATGTTAGGTTTTTCCTTAAAAATCTTTACTTTGCTTATTTTTTCCTTATTTTCAGGAATTATATATCCATACTTCTCACTTGGATAAGTTGGATTTAATCCCATTAATGATAAATTATATTTTGAATTTTTGGCTAACTCATATAAATTTTCTAAAGCTATAAAATAATCATTGTCAACATATGGGTCAACTGGACAAACAACCACAGATTCTTCCAAAGAAAATTTTTTTACATCATGCAAATATGCTGTTGCTAATGCTATTGCTGGAAATGTGTCTCTACGACATGGTTCTATAGAAATTCCTACATCATTTCCAATTTGGTTGTTAATTGTTGAAACTTGAGTTTGTGATGTAGCAATAGTAATTATCGATTTATTATTAACTTTCTTTATATTTTTGTACATACGTTCAAGCATTGATTCATATTCGCCATCTTCATTTTTGAATATTTTTATAAATTGTTTAGAACGTATATCGTTTGATAGAGGCCATAGTCTTTTCCCTGAACCTCCTGATAATAAAATTACATTCATGTTGATTCCTCTTTATATTATCTTTCTGCACGCATTGGATTATTTAAAAAATCTTCATAAGCAAGCTTAATTCCATCTTCTAATTCTGTTTTATAGTTCCAACCTAAATTAATTGCTTTTGATACATCTAATAATTTTCTTGGTGTTCCGTTTGGTTTGCTTGTATCCCATAAAATTTCACCATTATACCCTATTACTTTTGCAACTAATTCAGTTAATTCTTTTATAGAAATTTCTTTACCTGTTCCTGCATTTACAGTTTCATTACCACTATAATTGTTCATTAGAAATACACATAAATTAGCTAAATCATCAACATATAAGAATTCTCTTAAAGGTGTTCCATCTCCCCAACAAGTTACACTTGGAAGATTGTTTTCTTTAGCTTCATGGAAACGACGAATAAGTGCTGGTAAGACATGGCTATGTGTTGGATGATAGTTATCATTTGGTCCATAAAGATTTGTAGGCATCAAACTAATATAATCTGTTCCATATTGTCTATTTAAATATTCACAATATTTTAATCCAGAAATCTTAGCCAAGGCATATGCTTCATTTGTCTTTTCTAATTCGCTTGTAAGTAAACAACTTTCTTTCATTGGTTGTGGTGCCATTTTAGGATAAATACAAGAAGAACCTAAAAATTCTAATTTTTTACAACCATTTTTCCAAGCTGAATGAATTACATTCATTTCCAATATCATATTGTCATACATAAAATCCGCTAAAGCTTCCTGATTTGCAATTATTCCACCAACTTTTGCAGCTGCTAAAAATACATATTCTGGTTTTTCCTCAGCAAAAAATTTTTCAACATCTTCTTGACGGCATAAGTCTAATTCTTTATGTGTGCGAGTAATAATGTTATTATATCCTTGTTTTTTTAATTCTCTTACAATTGCAGAACCTACCATTCCATTATGTCCTGCTACATATATTTTTGAATCTTTTTCCATTTTTTTACTCTCCTATTATTTATTTTCGAAAAACTTTTCTTTTTTTGCAAGTTCTCTATCATGTGTAGCCATTATATGAACTAATTCTTCATAACTTGTTGTTTGTGGATTCCATCCTAATTCTGTTTTAGCTTTAGTTGGATCTCCTAATAAATTTACAACATCTGTTGGTCTAAACCATTTAGGATTTACACATACTAACATTTTACCAGTTTCTACATCATATCCTTTTTCGTCTAAACCTTGTCCTTCCCAACGAATTGTTATTCCATTTTCTTTAAATGCTCTTTCTGTAAAATCACGAACTGTATGTTGAATTCCAGTTGCTATTACAAAATCATCTGGTGTATCATGTTGTAATATCAACCACATACATTCGACATAGTCTTTAGCATATCCCCAATCTCTTAATGAATCTAAATTTCCTAACTCTAAATGATCTTGCAATCCTTCTGCTATTCTTCCTACTGCTAGTGTTATTTTACGAGTTACAAAGTTTTCACCACGACGTTCAGATTCATGATTAAATAGTATTCCATTACATGCAAACATGTTATATGCTTCTCTATATTCTTTTGTAATCCAAAATCCATATTGTTTTGCTACCGCATATGGGCTATATGGATGGAATGGTGTTGTTTCACTTTGTGGACATGCTTCAACTTTTCCATATAATTCAGATGTTGATGCTTGATAAATACGACATTTACTTTCTAACTTTAATATATGTACTGCTTCTAATATTCTCAAAACTCCAATAGCATCTATTTCGCCTGTATGTTCTGCAGCGTCAAAGCTTGTCCCTACATGACTTTGAGCAGCTAAATTATAGATTTCATCTGGTTCTACTTCTTTAACTATTTTTATAATACTTGAAGAATCTGCTAAGTCTCCATCATGTAATATAATTAAATTTTTTCTTAATAGATGGTCTATTCTTCCAGTATTTGAAATAGATGCACGACGAACTACTCCATGTACTTCATATCCTTTTTCTAGTAAAAACTCTGCTAAGTATGATCCATCTTGTCCTGTAATTCCTGTGATTATTGCTTTTTTCATAATTTTTTCCCCTTTTATTTAGAACTTTTATTTTCTCCAATTAATATAGGCAATATTTTTCGTAAAACTACCACACATATTAAAGAGAATACTACGCTTAACATTACTGTTACAATACTTAAAAGAAATTCTATTAATATGTTACTATTTTTTAACTGAGTGGAAATGACTCCTAATTTTGTTTGAACTATCAATATAACTAATTTATGAAATATTAATATCCCCATTGTATTTCTGCCAATATATTCTAAAATCTTATTATTTTTTATCAAATATGATATGTATATAATTACTATAGATAAACATAATCCCGATAATATTGCTAATGTTAAGTTTCCATATATATAGTCTATACATGATACTGTTGAATTAAAATTCATTGCTAGTATTCCTATAATTAATATTGGAAATATATAGTATATTTTAAACAATTTATTAATCTCAAACATATTATTTAACAAGTATCCAATTAAAAAGAATATACCTCCTATATTTAACACAGTATTGATTCCCCAAGGTAATTTAAACTCCAATAAATATGTAGACGCATAACTAATAAGTAATGAAAATATAAGTACTACAATTGATTTTCTTTTAGATATGTTAATAAATTTTATAATATAATAATATATTAACTCTATACTAAATAATGCTGGTAAAAACCATAAAGAACTATTTTGTTTTAATGCTGAACTATTCCCATTACCATATAAAATGTTAATCAGCATTGTTTTTATGTCAAATGAGCTTTCAGTTTCTAAAAAATCTCCTACATTTTTTCCTAAAAATATATAAGGTATAAGCCACAATAATTCCCATATAAAATATGGAATCATAATTCTAATAAATTTACGCTTGGCAAATTCATAAAAAGATTCGTTTTCTCTTATTTTAAATGTATAACCACTTAATATAAAGAACAATACTACATTAAAGCTATATAAAAATTTAAATATTAACTTACAATTTTCTGAGTGGTTTAAAGTATGACCTAATACAATTACTAATATAGCAATAGCTCTTGCAATATCTATATATTCTATTCTCGCCAACTTATTTTTTTCTTTTATATTTTCCATTCTTTCCTCCAATTTTTATCTATTTTATATAGAATTCTTTATACCATTCTGCAAATTTTCTTAAACCTTCTCTTAAAGTTGTACTTGGTTTAAATCCAAAATTTCTTTCTAATGGTGTTGTATCTGCATATGTGACTGGTACATCTCCTGGTTGCATTGGTACTAATTCTTTGTGAGCTTCAAAGTCATAATCTTTTGGTAATACACCTGCTCTTACTAATTCTTCTTGTAATATTGTTACAAAATCTAGTAAGTTTTCTGGACTACTATTTCCAATGTTATAAACTGCATAAGGTGGAATTGGAAGCCCATCTTCTCCTGTTTTCTTTTCAGGAGCTTTTTTTATAACTCTACAAATTCCTTCAACTATATCATCTACATATGTAAAATCTCTTTTACAATTTCCATAGTTAAATATTTGTATTGTTTCGCCTTTTATTAATTTGTTAGTAAATCCAAAATATGCCATATCTGGTCTTCCAGCTGGTCCATATACTGTAAAGAATCTTAATCCTGTTGATGGAATATTATATAGTTTTGAATAACTATGAGCTAATAATTCATTAGATTTTTTTGTTGCAGCATATAAAGATACAGGATTGTCTACTTTGTCATCTGTAGAATATGGAACCTTTTTATTCGAACCATATACTGATGAAGATGATGCATATACTAAGTGTTCCACTGAATTGTATCTACAAGCCTCCAATATATTATAAAATCCTATTATATTTGATTCTATGTATGCATCTGGATTTGTAATACTATATCTTACACCTGCTTGTGCTGCTAAATTAACTACTATTTCAGGTTTATTTTCTTCAAATATTTTGTTTATTAGCTCTTTATCTGCTAAATTTCCTTTTATAAATATAAAGTTTTCATTTTTTAATAGTTCTGCTAATCGATATTCTTTTATTTTTACATCATAGTAGTCATTCATGTTGTCTAAACCTACTACTTTTATGTCTTTTTCTTCTTTTAATATTCTTTTTGCAAGGTTTGAACCTATAAATCCTGCAACTCCTGTTATGAAATATGTTTTCATATTAGTTTGCTCCTTTTATTTTTTTGAAAATTTTAAATATTTCTAATTCTTTGTAAATATATTTTATATTTAGTATTAAATATATAAATCCTGCAAATATAACCTGTACTATCAATTTATATATTCCATTAGCTGTTATACATTTGCTTATAATAAATGTTAAAACAAACATTATTAATGCTTTTAATAAAAAAGATAATGATTCTATTATATATTTTTTTATTGGTAGTTCTTTTCTAACAATAAACGTTTGATAAAACATTACTATAAATTCTGCTGCAATAGTTCCTATGCAAGCACCTACTGATTGATATATAGGTATAAAAATACAATTTAATATAAAATTAGCTAATGCACCTAAAAAAGCGGAAATTATATATTGCTTATCCATTTCCTTTGGTATCAAATATTGAGTTCTTATAACATTTCCCCATGCTAAAAATACAATAGTTATAGATAATAATTGTATTAAATAACCTGATTTTTCAAATCCATTTCCAAAAAATATTATTGAAAATTCTTTGCTTATCAAAATAAGTCCTAAAACCATTGGAAATGTTAGGAACATTATAAATGGCATAGTTTTTGATATTGTCTTTTTTACTTGTTCTTCTTGATTATTAGATAGCATATTTGACACTCTTGGTAACATTACAGTACCTAGGGCTGTTATTATTGAAATTGGTACTTGAGTTATCTTTTCTGCATTTTCATAATATCCCACTTCTTTTACTGTTGACATACTTCCTAACATTATCTTATCCATTATTTTATATATACTTACTGCTATTACTGGTAAAAACAATACTAAGCAAGGTTTTAAATGTTTGACTATATCTCTTTTAGAAACCCTTACTAGTTTTATATATTTTCTTAAAAATGAAAATAATACTATATTACTAAATAAAGTACTTCCCGCTAGTATTACTGTATATTTCCATACATCATTTGGAGTTTTTACAAATATAAAAATTAATATTAATGATAATACTTTTATGATAGTATTTCGTGTTATTGTTAATTTAAACTTTTCAATTCCAAAGAAAAACCAGTTTATATCAAACATTGAAGATATTACATACATTGCTTGAATTATTGCTATAATTTTATATTGATTATCAAATACAAATATGTATATTAAATAAGCAACAATCATTATTAACGAACTTATTAATTGAAATGCATATATACTACAAAATTGCTTTGATAATTCTTCTTTATTATCTCTTACTTTTGCTATAGTTCTATTTCCATAATTATTTAACCCTAACATTGCTATTATCATAAAATAGTATGCTATTGAATATGTATATGAATATATTCCTATGCCATCTGCTCCTAATGTTCTTGAAACGTACGGCATTGTTATTAATGGTATTATTAAAATTAATATTTGGTATAAGAGATTATATATAAAGTTTTTTTTCATTTTACTTTACAACTCCTACACATTTTGAATTTGGCTCTACAGATTTTAGTATAGTAGAATTGCAACCTATTATTGTATTATCTCCAATTGAAATGTCTCCCACAAGCACAGAATTACAATATATTGTCACATTATTACCTATTGTAGGACATCCTAATATATTTCCTTTTTTTCTTCCTAACGTAACATTTTGATATATTGTCACATTTTCTCCTATTGTTGCCTCTGCTCCTATAACAATACCATTTGGATGTGGTAATATAAGATTTTTACCTATTTTTGCTTTTGGAGAAATATAGCATCCATATTTTTTGTATATCTTATAAAAATAAAAATATGCCACATATTCTTTTTTTCTTTCTATATACTTGTTTGCCTTTTTATATAATTTATATATTTTTTCACTTTGATTTAACCATGGGCTCATATATATCACAATTTTTTTTATAAATCTATTTTTTTTCATACTTATATCTCCATATATTTTTTACTTTTCTATATTTATCCATTTTCCTAATTTATAATTCCAATCTTCTGAAGTAAATTTTCCAAATCCAGAAGCAGGATAAAAAGTCATTTCTCCAAAATATATTTTTTTATTAGTATAATAAAAATCAATTCTTACGAATTTTTTTTCATTAGATAATTTTTCAGCTAACTCAATCATTTTCATTATATCTTTTGGAATTTCTATTTTCTTTTCAAAATCTGGTGGACATACTTCTTCTCCAAATTTTAGAAGTTTTAAGTTTTTATCATAATAATTAGCTCTATGTTCTAAAAATCTATCAAAATCTACTTTAAACAAGTTTACTTTTCCATTAAAGCAGAAAAATTTATAGTCTCTTAATTCTTTCAATTTTTCATCTTGCATATATTCTTCAATTATAATTCTTGGTTTCACATTTTTATATGGCCATTCTCTTCCAGTATAGTAATAATTATGCTTTAGTGCTTTATTTATTTTCTTTTTAGCCATTTTTATATCAAATTTTTTCTTATCTTTACATATTATTGTGCTTCCTGAATCGTGAGTACACTTTATTACAAATTTATTAGGTAATTTTTTGAAATCTATTTCATTAAACTTATCATAAACTCCTAAAGTTGGGATAACATATTCTTTTCCTATTATAGCTGAAACATATTTTTTCACTTCATATTTATCCACCATTGTAGTATATATATCTTTTCTATCATTAAGTTTTAGCCATTGTAATTTTTCATTGAATGTTTGTGGATTTTCCAAGTTTAATTCTTTATTTATATTAAATTTATATAATATCTTTAAAAATGTTTCATCTGACACTTTTATAATATTTCTTTTGCTAAGAGTAACTAAAATCATAGAAGGATATTTAAAATATTTTAAAAATTTGTTCATACTATTTTTTTCCTTTCTTCGTAATTCTTAATATTCCTACATAATATCTCATTAACCTAATAAAAATTGAAATTTTTTCTTTTATTCCTATCTTTTCACAATCAGCATAATAATTCATTGCTCCAAATAATGCATAGGTTAAAGAAAGAGTTTCTCTATAACTATTATTTCTATAACTATTTCTCCTATGTTGTAATAGATATTCTTTTACCATACCCATTCTATATTTATTTAAAATTCTAATATATAAATCTGAATCTTGTGCATATCTTAAATTTTCATCATAGCCATTTATTTCTTCTAATACACTCTTTTTTATAAATAAACTTGCATGGCAAAATATGTTACCCCTTTTTAATAGATATTGCAAATAATCTTTCTCTGAAATGCTAATGCAACATCTATTTATGATATTATCTTCTGTGTCAATATTATCATACCAGCAAAAGCATCCAACTAAATTATTTTGTTCTACATAGTTCAATTGTTTTTCTAAGCGTGTTTCAACCATTAAATCATCATCATCCATACGTGCTATATAATCACCTGAGCATTCTTTTAGTCCTATATTCAATGCTTTTGGTAATCCGACATTTTTTTCTAATCTAATATATTTAATTTTACTTATATCGTAATCATTTTCTTTTACAAAATCAATTATAGGCTTTTCAGAGCCATCATCTATTAAAACTAATTCAAAGTCTTTATATGTTTGATTAAATATAGAGTCCATACTTTTTTTGAAGTATTTTTCAATTGGATTTTGAGTTGACATTAATATACTAATCATTTTTCATTCTTCTCTCTTTATATATTTTTATAGTTTCGTTTATTATTTTAGGTACCACTATATTTGGATTATATATATTTCTAGCTACATTATATGAAATTTCTTTTGCATTTTTCATCCATTCTTTTGGCGAATTTATAAATTTATTAATTTTGCTTATTGCTTCCTCGGTTTTATTATAATCAAATACATATCCATTTAATTCCTCTTTTACTATTTCAGGATAATTACCTACATGCTTAGATACAAGTAAAGGTAATTTGCACCAACATGCCTCTATACAAGTTAGTGGATTAGGATCTGATTTTGAAGGTAATATAAATCCATCAGAAATAGCATATAAATCTAGCATTTCATCTTCGTTTTTGTACCCTAATAGTCTTACATCCATTTTTTTCTCTTCTATTATTTTTGAAATTTCTAATTTTAATTCTCCGTCTCCAGCAATTAAGTATGTAATATTATCATTATCACATTTATTATATAGATTTAAAAATTCCTTGATTCCTTTAACAGCTGATAATCTAGCTGGTGTTATCATTATTCTTTTATTTTTATCTATATTATATTTTTCTTTTATTCTAAGTAAGTCTTCTGTAGTATATTTGTTTATTGAATCAAATTTTTTAGTATCTATTAAATTAGGAGTAAAAACATATTTAGAATCATTTTTAGCATACTTCTCAACAAATTCTTTTGCAAATTTCCCAGCACACCAAAAAATATCAAAACTACCAATTACTTTTCTCCTAATTATTTCTCTTATTTTTAATTTAACGCTGTTATAGTTTCTTTCTTCATTCAAATGTGATTCTGACCATTCTACAATTTCATAATTATATTTTCTCTTAAGCTTTATTGTTTTCCAAACTGCTGGATATAAATAACTTCCACCGCATATTACAATATTTGGTTTAATCTCTCTATATATTTTTTCTAATCCTCTATTAAAATGTATTTCAATATTTCCTATTTTTTTAGTTTTATGTTCTAGCAATATTGAATACTCTGTTTTTAACTCATTATAATTCCAATGTCTTCCATATTCGGTTTCGGCCATTAATAGTACTCGAAAATCTATATTATTTTTTTTACATTCTTCATTTAATTCGTCATAAAAAAACTTTCTATATGGAGTCATTATATTGGTCAATATAACAATTGTACATTTTTCTTTTTTCATTAATTATATTCTCCTTTATTTTAAAAATATTTGATAAAAATAAGAATCCTGATTAATAGTAAATGGCACTGTGCCACCACTTTTTCCGTATACAAATACATAATACCAAAATATAACAGAAATAACTACTGCTATTATATTTCCTACGTTTACTTTGCTATATTTGTTTACGAATATTACATCCATGTTTGATAAGAGGAATAATACTACTGGTATTCTAAAATACATTCCAAATCTATTAGCAGCCGTATATTTTGTTGATATTATTAAGCATATAACATCTATTAATGCTAATATAAAATAGAAGCTACTATTTTCTTTTTTGCGTAATTTATTAAATATAATATACACTACTATATATGTTATATCTAAAAGTAATTCGAATGAGCTAATTGTCCCTATATCATCAACATAATTATCTAAATAATATAAATAATCTGTTGACATTATTCCGATGCTTATCATTAATTTTATACATTCTGGAAATAGAAATATAAAAATCAAACCTACTATAATTATAAAAATAGCCATATAGTAAACATATTTAGCATTTTTTTTGTATAATTTGTAAATAATAATTGCTAATAAAAAAACCAATGCTGTTTTGTGGAATAAAAACGCAAGTAAAACTATTAATATAAATTTAAAATTCTTATTTTCTAATAAAAATTTAAGTGAATATATACATAATGACATTGCCATTGCTTGTCTAACAATATTTAAAGATCTGTTATAAAAAATTAATAAATAAATTAAATATACAAATGAATAATTTTTCTTATAAATTCCCTTTATTCCTAAATATGCAAATTCTAGTATAAAAACTTGTTGAAAGAATAAATATATAGAAATTTTAGATGTAAATAATGCAATTATACAATTAAATATTTTATAACCAATTTCAACATTATACCATATGTCATTTATTCTTCCAAAACCTAATTGATTGCACAATTGAAATACTGGCTTTACATATACTAAGACGTCAGTTCCTATAGTTTCATCTCTTATTGCAGCCACAAAAGCTAGTAATCCAATTGATAGTATTTCAAAAATTAATACTTTTTTGCCTTTTTTAGCCATTTTTTCAGATATATACAACAAAATAAATGCTATTATAAAAGCTATTATATATATGTACATATTTTTTTCCTCCTATGTTGTTTTTCTTATTCCAAGTAAAGAATATATGATGCTATTTTTATTAAATTTCCCAAGAATTTTACTTCCTATATATACTATTCCTACCATTATTACAACTGATATTATTGGATTTATTATTTCAGTTGCTATACATGTTGGCAATTTCCAACATATATTTTGAACAATTTGAATATGATACAAATATATACAAAAACTTATTTCTCCTATGTATCTCAATATTTTACAATTTCTTAAGTAGTATGAGAAATAAAAAATTACTATAAATCCACAAATTTCATACAATAATGAAATAATATGAAAATATCCCCATATCTTCATATTATACATTATTATAAACAATATTATTGAACCAAATATAGATATAGGCATTATAATGTTTTTATATTTTAACAAAAAACTAAATATATCATATTTTCTTATCAATATTCCAATAGCAAAAAATCCAATCCAATTGAATATATTTAAATAATATGTTATATAATCGTTTGTATAAAAAATTCCTTTTGTATTTAAAATTAGTTCTATAATGTTTAAAATGATACATATTACCAAAAAAACGTCATTTTTTTTCAAAAATTTAAATATGATCAAAAATATGACATATATAGTTAAATAATAATATATTGTTCCAGAGCCTGTTATCCATTTTATATATTGTATGAAACTTATATCTTTAATCTTTATAACATGTAAAATATATGATATTGTAGCTGCTATCATCCATGGAATAATTATAGATTTTGCTTTCTTTTTCCAATACTTTTTTGTATCTCCCTTTTCTCTTTTGTAATAATAGCCACCTACAATAAAAAAACATATAACACCAACAATTCCAAATAAATTATACCAATTTGTTATTAATGAAGAAAATATGTTATCATTATTTACTATATTAACATGCGCTGTAATCACGCTAAATATAGCAAAAAACTTTATTATATATGCCGTCTTCGAGTATTCTTTTTCCATGTTAAAATCCCCCTATAAATTATTGTATATATTAATATAATCTGATTCCATTTCTAATTTAGTTTTTACTTTATTTATCTCAAATTTTTGTGTCAAATACTTTTTATAGTTCTCACTAAAATCTTTTAAATTTGTTATTGCTCCATTATTACCAGTTAAACATTCTGTACTCCCACCTGTATTATATGTAAATACTGGTGTACCGCATGCCAATGACTCAAGGTTTGTTGTTGGAAAATTATCTGCATATGTTGGATTAAAGTATATATCTGCAGCTGTATATATTTCTGCTAATTGTTGTGCGTTTTCTGTTCTTTCTATTCCAATAATATTTTCTGGTATTTCTTTCATTTGTTTACTATTTAATCCAACTAGCACTATCTTTACGTCATCATCTATTTTTTTAGATAAATCATAGAAATCATATAATCCCTTTTCTTTTGTCCAATCGCTCGCGACTCCAAGAATTACTTTTTTATCTTCTATATTAAATTTCTTTTTAAAATCACTTTTTCTAGGCTTAAAAATATCTGTATCAATACCATTATTAACTACTTTTACTTCATATTGTTTTAAATATGATTGTTTTACTAAATTTGTAAGCCACTTACTTGGAGTTACAATAATCATATTTAATCCTGTAAACAATTCTTTTTTTCTTTGATAATTCCAACTTGAATTATCTATAAAACTTCTAGGATATTTTCCTTTTTGTTTACAGCACTTACAACCTTCTTTCCATTTTTCACACCCTATCAGTTCAAAATGTGAGCAATGCCCCGTGAAAGCCCAACAATCATGCAATGTCCATACAATTTTAATATTATTCTTTTTTATATAATTGAATAATATTTCAATATTAATATAATATCCATGAATATTGTGTAAATGTATTATATCTGGCTTTATTTTCTCTAATCTTTTTATTAATTTTCTAGTTGCTCTTTTAGAAGCAAACCCTGTTTTATCTGTGAATCTAGTATATAATCCATGGTAATATATTCCAACTTTATCATTCATATATATTTCATTCTTATTTTTTGGTTTTCTTCCTCTTCCCCACACAACATATGATTCAATATTTTTCTTTTTTAGTGCATTGTGTATGTTTAGCATTATTGTTCCTGTTGATTTATTAGAAAAGGTATTTATTTGTACAACTTTCATAATGATTGTATTTCCTTATTATTTTTATTTATATTTTTAATATTTCTTCTTTATATTTATTTATTGAAATATCTTTTGTTAAATTTTCTTCTAAATATTTTCTACTTCTATTTCCCATATTTTTTAGTTCATCGCTATTTGCATTATTTATGAACCAATTAATATTTTTTTCAATAGAATCATAATCTCCCGGATTTGATAATAGACCACCTTTAGTTTCTTCTATTATTAATCTTATTTCGGAATTTTCTTCTAATACGCCAAGTACTGGTTTTTCTACTGCAGCAATTCCATAATATTTTGATGGACAAGAAACACCTTTTATTCCTTTGGCATTTACACACCAATGAACATCAGCTGCATTTAAGCTATATATTAAATCTTTTTTATCTTGATATGGAATAAATATTACATTATCCATTTTATTTATTTCTTTATATTCTTTGAGTTTTTCTAAAATTGTTCCTGCGCCTATAAATGCAAATATTACTTCTTTATTATCTATTGTTTTTGTTCCAGGTTTTATTTTTTCTATAACTTTAAAAATGTTTTCTAAATCATAATATAATCCTATATTTCCCGAATACATTATAACAAATTTATTTTCTAAATTATACTTTTTCTTAAATTTTTCTACTTTTTCATTATTATCTTCTAGTGGATAAATTTCTTTTTCATTTATCCAATTATTAATTAGCACCGTTTTAGGAACTTTCTTATAGTTAAATCGTTTATTAATTGTTTCCACAAGATCTCTTCCTACAGTAATAATCAAATTACTTTTTTTACAACTAAACTTATCTAATTTCATCATTATCTTTGTAATAATTTTGTTGTTACTATATCCCACTGCCATAGTTTGTTCTGGATTAAAGTCTTGAATATTATAAATGAATTTTGCATGTTTAATCCATTTTCCAATAACCCCTAACAATCCACCTAAAATTGGAGGTTGTGATATAGAAAAAACATAATCCTGCTTTTCAACCTTAAACGTTGCTGATATTGCGCCAAAGAAATAGCTAATTATGTTCTTTATCCTACTTTTCTTATTACTTTTTGTAAACTCAGGTACTCTTATTCTTATGATATTGACACCATTTATATTTTCTTTATAATATTTTTGTGTTTTATATTTTTCTTCTATTGTCCCGGTATATGATGGTACAACACAGATAATAGTTATATTAAATTTATCACTCATTCCTTCTGCTAGTTCTTTTATAATCTGTCCTGTAGATGCTACATCTGGAATATAATAATGAGCATATATCAGCATATTTTTTTTATTGTCATTATTCATTATTATAAAGCTCCTCCCTTTTTAAATACTTTTAATATTGTTTTTATTAATATTTTAAAATCAAACCATAAATTTCTGTCTTTTATATATGCAATATCCATATTTATTCTCTCATCAAAGTCTACATCACTTCTACCATTCACTTGCCAATAACCTGTAAGTCCTGGTTTCACTTTTATTATTTCGTTATACTTTTCTCCCATGTCTCTTTTTTCTCTATATAAATATGGACGTGGTCCTACTAAACTCATATCACCTTTTAGTACATTTATAAATTGTGGAAATTCATCTAAACTTGTTTTTCTTAAAAATTTTCCTAGCTTTGTAATACGTGGATCTTCTTTAAGTTTTTTATACTTTTTATATTCTTCCTTGGCTTCTGGATTATTATTTAAGTACTCCCATAGTTTTTCATCCGCATGCATAACCATTGAACGGAATTTATATAGTCTAAATTCTTTTCCGTTTTCTCCTATTCTTAATTGTTCGAAAAATAATGGTCCTTTATTCTCTTTAGAAAATAATGTAACTATATATAACACTATAGTTATTGGAATTAGTAATATAATTCCAACTAGTCCACCTATAATATCTACTATTTTTTTTATTAATTTATATAAAATTTTAGTTTTATTCTTACCTTTACTTGTTTCTGGAGTTTCTAATTCTATTTCATGTGCTAAAGCAGCATTATTGTTATTAACATTAATACCCATTTTTCATTTCCCCCTAGTATTTTTATTGTATAATATATTAGATACAAAGTCAATTATTTATTGTCTTTTTTTAAGTTTTTTTGTTGTTTTTTATGATATTAGTAGTAACTTTTTAACATAAAAATAAAATAGATATAAATTTACTTTTTATGGTAAAATTATATCCATTTTATTGTTTTTTTCGTTTTTTATTATCAATTAGTTTGTATATCCTGTTTTATTTACTATTTGTGTACTTATTGATTTTACTTTGTCAGATGCTTCGTAGTTTTCTTCTCCAAATAATTCTTTGTGTAATTGTACTACATTGCTTTCTAGTGTAATTGGAATACCATACCATAATGTCATAGTTTTTCCTCTTGTTTTATATGGCCATCCTATACTATCTGTTATTTTATATTTTGCAATACTTGGTATTTCAGATATTATACTTCCTGTATCTATATTAGTATATATTTTAGGTAATACACTATCTAACATAGAATTTATTTCACCTATACTTTTTGTTTGTAGTTTTTTAAGCATGGCTTCTATAACATCTCTCATACGTTCTGTTCTTTTGTAGTCTCCACCCTCTGTATATCTTATTCTTCCATAAGCTACTGCTTGAACACCATTTAAATTATATGTTCCTGCTGAAGTAATTTTGTTAGAATCTTTTCCTGTTACATTTGAAGTTTCTTCAATATATCCGTTTATATATTTCACTTCTGCATCAGTGATTGTCATTTTTATTCCACCTAATTGGTCTACTGCTTCTGCAACAGAATCAAAATTTACTGTAACAAATTCTTTTATGTTCAAGTCTAAATTAGTATTTAATGTTCCAAGAGCTAAAGGAGCTTCTCCATAAGAATATGCGTGATTAATTTTGTCTAATCCATGTCCTTGAATTTGTACATATGTATCTCTATATATAGAGGCAAGTTTTACTTCTTTTGTTTGGTTATTTATACTTGCTATAATTATGCAGTCGCTTCTATTTCCTTTTCCTAAGTTTGAGCTTCTACTATCTACACCAAAAATTGCTATATTTCTATAACCTGTTAAGTTTTCTTCTACTTTTTCGTCTATATTCAAATCTTCATCTTTTATTTCTACTTGTTGCATTTTTCCTAATTTATCATTTACATACCAATAACCTCCAGCAAATACTGCTGCTATTATTACTATAATAAATAGTAATATGATTAATATTATTTTTAAAACTTTTCCTTTTTTCTTGTTTTGTTTATTTTTTTCAATTCTAGACATTTTTTCCTCCCACATTATTGCAATTACTTTTTCTTTATAATGCTAAACTATACTCTTCTTTAAGTAAATTGTCAAGTTGTTGTACTTTTATCTTTATTAAATTTCCTATATATTTTTGTTGTTATTTTTACTACTAAAATCCCTAGTATTGCACCTAAAGTATCTATACACACATCTCTTAATTCACAGCTTCTACCTGGTATAAAATACTGATGTATTTCATCTGTTATAGCATAAAATGTGCAAGATGCAAGTGCTACTACACACCTTAAGTCAACTCTACAATTTTTCCTTTTAAATGTAAGCATAAAATTCATAGTAAGAAGACCAAGTAGTGTATATATTGAAAAATGTGCTGTTTTTCTAACTATTGCCGTTAAGGTTCCTTCTATAAAATTTGTTTTATCTGGCTCTGGCATATTTTTTATGATAGGAACTATTTGTGAAATAAAATTTACTATTCTTCCACTTTGTTTGCCTGAATCGTCTGCCACTTTATTTGAAAAATTAAATATTACTATGCAATTTATAATAATTAAAATAGCAAAAACTATTCTTTTTATTTTTGTTTTCTTATTTTCTACATACATTACAATTTGCTCCCTAATTTTTCTTTCATAATTATATATTAGTGTTGTTTTTTTTGCAACCTATTTTTCTACATTTTTCTTACATATTTTATTTACTCATATGTATAATTTTGTTATATTTTGTTTTTTCTTGTACATAATGATATATAATTGATTTTATTAACTATTTATGTACATTCTTGTCGAAAATTTTTTATTGACATTTTAACTTATATGTATTATTATTTTATCTAATAGTTAGGTAAATTAATTTACCTACAAAAAGGTTTATAGGTGGCCTTTTAAAAACCTAAATATATTGTATAAGGAGGGATGTATTATGGATAAGAAAGATTTAGAACAATTAGCTAACTTATTTGATACCAAATTTTCAGAATTTGAAATTAAAATTGATGATAAAATTGATAAAAAATTTACTGAAATGGAAGTTAAATTCGATAAGAAATTTACAAACATGGAAGCTAAGTTTGATAAGAAGTTTGCGGACATAGAAACTAAATTTGATAAAAAATTCGCAAACATAGAAACTAAATTTGATAAAAAATTCGCAAACATGGAAACTAAATTTGATAAGAAGTTTGAAGATATGGAATCTAAGTTTGATAAAAAATTTGTAGATATAGAAGCTAAATTCGACAGAAAATTCGCAGAATTTGAAGTTAAAATGGATGAAAAGCTTGATAATCGCTTTGCTGAATTTGAAATTAAAATGGACGAAAAACTTGATAAACGCTTCGCTGAAGTTGAAATTAAACTAGACGAGAAGCTTGATAAACGCTTTGCTGAGTTTGAAATTAAAATGGATGAAAAAATCGATAAACGTTTTTCTCAATTTAGTCTAGAAATTGCTGAAATTTTTCATGATTTTGCTTTTACTATTGACAGAAAATTTGTAAAATTTGAAAATAAGTTTGATAAAAGATTTGAAGAACAGAATGAAAAGTTAGATTTACATGATAAAAAATTAAGCTTATTAGATAAAAAATTTGATTTTCTTACAAATTCTTATCAAGAAAATTTAGAACAGCATAAACAATATGATTCTAATTTATCTAGAATTAATTCAAAATTATTTGATCATGATATGAGAATAGATTCTTTAGAAGCCCGTTCTATAACAGCTACTATTTAATTATCTTTATTCTCAATTTCACAATTTTTATAAAAATTAATTTACCTAACTATAAAATATTTTTAATGGAGGTGTTTGCAATATGAAAAATACAGACAAAAATGAAATTCTTGACGCTATTAATGATTTAAAAAATGACTTTAATGGTTTAAACAATAAGTTTGACAATTTAGAAAACAGATTTGACAATTTGGAAAATAACTTTGATGGTTTAAAAAATAACTTTAATGGTTTAGAGAATAAATTTAATGGTTTAAACAATAGGTTTGATAATTTAGAAAAAAAGTTTGGTAATTTCGAGGAGGATTTAGCTTCAGTAAAACAATCTTGTTTAAGAATGGAAGTTGAACATGGAGAAATTTTAGCAGTTCTAAAAGATGCAGCTGCAGCAAATCTTGACAAACATAAAGTATATGATGATTTTTCAGAAAAAACTGAGAAAAAATTATTTAATCATGATATTAGACTTGGTATTATCGAAGATTCAAACTTTTACAAAAAAAATAAAGGATTTAAAGAAGCTCCTTTATTATAAATTACTAAAGAAAAATTTTTATCATTTATTTAATTCTTAAATTTATTTCTATAAATTTAAATAAAAAATAAGCTAATATAAATCAGCCTATTTTCGTATTTTTATTTTGAATTACATATTATTATATATCATCTTCTACATTCTATATGGCATTTGTATTCCAAGTAAATTAGCACCTGTTTTTAAAATATTGCCAACTACATATGTTAAATATAATCGTGCATCTTGTTTTTCTTTGTCTTCACCTATTATTTTGTTTGCATTATAGAATGAGCTAAAACTTTGACTTAGGTCTATTAAATATCTAGATAGAATTGAAGGTTCGTTTTTATCTACAACTTGCTCTAATGTATTTGAAAAGTTGGATATTGTTTTTATTACGTTTGTAGATGCTTCATCTGTTAATTCATTTATATTTATATCTTCAAATTTTGGAACATAGCCAGCTTTTTCAAGTACGCTCTTTGTCCTTACATATATGTATTGTACATATGGACCTGTTTCTCCTTGGAAATTAAGCATTGTATCCCAATCAAATATTTCATCTTTAATTCTACTATTAGATAAATCGTTAAATATAACTGCCCCTATGCCTACTTTTTTTGCCACGTCTTCCTTATCTTCAAGTTCAGGATTTTTTTCTTCAATTACTTTTTCTGCTCTTGAAATTGCTTCTTTTAATAGATCTTCTAATTTTATTATAACGCCTTCCCTTGTAGACATCTTACCTTCTTTTAGTCTTACCATTCCAAATGGTACATGTTCTAATCCATTGGTATATTTTTCGTCTATTCCTAGAAGTTTTGCAACTTCAAATACTTGTTTAAAGTGTAACACTTGTTCATATGATGTAACATATAATGCTTTGTCAAAATCATAATTTCTTGCTCTGTAAAGTATTGCTGCTAAGTCCCTTGTTGCATATGTTGTAGAACCATTTGTTTTTTCTATAATACATGGTGCCATATTTTCAAGTTCTATAACTCTTGCTCCTTCAGATTCTACTAATCTTCCAGTTTTTTCTAATATTTCAACTACTTCTTTCATTTTGTCTGAATAGAAAGCTTCTCCATTCCATGAGTCAAATGTACTTCCTAACATATCATATACTCTTTGAAATTCTTTTAAACTTAATTTTCTGAATCTTTCCCATATTTCTACACAATATGGATCTTTATCTTCTAATTTTTTGAAGTTATTTCTACAATTTTCTAGAACACTTTCATCTTGTTTGCAAAGTTCGTTTATACGAATATATATTTGGGTTAATTCATCTATTGGGTTTGAATCTATATCATATTCATCTCCCCACATTTTGTATCCTTCTATAAGTTTACCAAATTGTGTTCCATAATCTCCTAAATGATTTACGCCTGTTACGTTAAAATCTAAGAATTTGTATACATTATATAATGCTCCCCCAATTACAGTTGAACGTAAATGACCTATATGGAAAGGTTTTGCAATATTAGGTGCAGAATAGTCTATTACTACATTTTTTCCTTTACCTATTTCAGAATCTCCATATTTTTCTTTCTTTTCATTGTATTCACTTAAAACATCTTTTACTAAAGCTGAACTATTTGTGTAAAAATTAATATATCCGCCAACAATTTCTACTTTTGAAAATGTTTCTCCGTCTATTTCTAATTTTTCATAAATTTCTGCAGCTATAGCAGGTGGTGCTTTTCTTAGTTCTTTTGCAAGTTTAAAACAAGGAAAAGCATAATCTCCCATTGAACTATCTTTTGGAACTTCTATATAGTTTTCTAATTCTTCTTTATTTAAGTTTGTTGCTTTTGCAATTTCTTCTGCAATCTTTTCTTTAAAATTTAACATTTTATTTCTCCTTTTTTCTCTATATATAGTCAAGATTTAATATATCTGCTTAATTTTTTAATTTTATAGTCTTTATTTTAACAAAAAAATCCATATATTTCAATGGATTTTTTTATATTATATATATTTTTTAGTCTCCTAAACAGATTCCTATGTCTCTTGCTGTTTTTACTAAATCGTGGTCCATAGTAACTACTCTTACGTTACTTTCTGCTGTTCCACCTTGTACTGCACCTATGACTTTATTATCGCCAACTACATCTTCTAAATCTACATAGTCTAGTTTTCCATTTTTTAATACTGTTAATACATTGAATTTTCCTTCTAACGCAAGTTCCATTGCTTTTGCTCCGTATTTTGTAGAAAGTACTCTATCAAATGCTGTTGGCGTTCCACCTCTTTGCATATATCCTAAAACTGTGCATCTAGCAGTTAATCCTGTTAATTTTTCTAATTCCTTTGCAACTTTTTCTCCTGCTCCACCAAGTTGAATGTTTATAACTCCTTCCCCACCATCTCTTGTATCTTGAACTGATATATCTCCACCTTTAGGGAATGCTCCTTCTGAAACAACTACTATACTGAAATTTTTGCCTATAGCTTGTCTCTTCTTTATTGCTTCTGCTGCTTTATTTATATCATATGGAATTTCTGGAATTAAGGCTACGTCTGCTCCACCAGCTATAGCTGATTCTAGTGCTATCCATCCTGCTTCTCTTCCCATTACTTCTAGTACCATTATTCTATGGTGTGTTTCAGCTGTTGTATGAAGTCTATCTAATGCTTCTGCTGCAACTGATACTGCTGTATTATAACCAAATGTAATGTCTGTACATGCAACATCATTATCTATTGTCTTTGGAACTCCTATTACATTTATTCCTCTTAATGAAAAGTCTCTTGCTGATTTTTGTGTGCTATCTCCACCTAATGTGAATATACAATCAAATCCATCATCTTTTACGTTTTGAACACATTTTTCTGATAAATCTTGGTATGTTACGTTTCCATTTTCATCTACTAATTTGTAATGAAATACATTTGCATTTGTAGAAGATGATATTATTGAACCACCTTTTTGTAATATTCCAGATGCTGTATCTGCACTACTTAATCTTATATAATCATTTTTTAAAAGTCCACGATATCCATCTATAAATCCATAACATTCTACACCGTTATTTTCTGCAGTCTTTACTATAGCTCTTATTACTGCATTAAATCCTGATACGTCTCCACCATTTGCTAGTATTGCTACCTTTTTTACCATTTTTTCTTCCTCCTACTTTTTCACTTTTACCATGTTTCTTATTATATCAATAATTTTATTTTTTACAACACATTTTTTAAATTTTTATAAAAATTATTGAAGTTTTTTATATTGTAGAAAATTTATCATAACATGATAGTCTTTTGTATAAGATAAATAAAAACATAAAAAGCCTTCAAAAATATTGAAAGCTCTTTATGTTTTTTTTATCTTTATTCAAAGACAAAACTTATTTTCTGAATAGATTCATCTTCTTTTCCTTCCAGAAGTTTATCCAATAGTTGGTCTAATTTTTCATAATTTATGTTTCTGGCAGATTCATTAAATTTTTCTATTTCTTCTTCTGACAATTTTCCTTCTCTTGCCAACCACTTAAGGTCTGAGATTTTCACACCTAATTCAATTAAAAAAACTTCTTTCTCGGTTTTAGTGTTTTTTATGTCATTTATTCCATTTGCAATTGTTAATCCAATAATTACTGAAATAATTGGTATAACAACATAATTAAACACCATAAGTCCATATTCCTTTAGATTTTTCTTATTCATTACAGAATAATCCTCCTTATTAAATTATTTGATGTCTCGAGTCTTTGATAAAAAAACTATAAGGACTCATACTAAATTATATAGATGTATTATACTATATTTTATGTAAAATTGCAAATTTAACTTATCTCATTATTAATAATTTTAAGGCACAAACTATTATTTATTACTAATATGTATATTACTAATTTCTGTTTGCATTTCTCTTTCTATAATATTTTGTATTTGTGCAATTTGTTCTTGTCCTAATTTATCTGTTCTTACTACAACACTAATACTTTTATCGTTAACAAATATAACTAAATCTTCTACTCCTTTTGTTTTTATTAAATTTTCACAAATCATTATTTTGTTTTTTATATCATTTATATTTTTTATTTCAGTCTGTGCTACTGATTTCTGCGTTTCACTTATTGTTTCATTTTCTAGAATTTTTCTATAACTTTCTAGCATTTGTGAATACATTGTTTCTCTGCTTAATCTTGAAGATGAAAAATATTCTTTTGTTTCTTTAGAAGTTGTACTAGTAGTTACACTAGTGTTTATATTGTTGTTGATATTTGTGTTTGTACCATTAGCTTCTACATTTGTACTTGTTTCCTCTGAATCATTTTCTACTACAGCTGTTTCTTGTACTTTGTCTGTTCCTTCTTCTCCATTTGAAACTAATGCTTCTTCATTTATGCCATCTTCAACTCCATTACTACTTACTAATTTTGCATCTCCTATTGATGCTATATCCGTTTTTTCTTCTGTATTAGTGCTTGTAGGAATTGCTCCATCATGGTTTGTAGTATAGTTTAAATATCCTGCTGTTACAAGCATTAAAGCAATTACAATGATTATGATTTGATTTCTTTTTAAAATTTTCATAAGTTTTATTTTCCTCCACTCGTATTTTTTACAATTATTTTTTATCTAGCACAATAATAATTCTATTTGCATTGTGCCTATAAATTATTTTTTATGTTCTAAAATTATAAGATTTTCTAATTACCTACCATTTCAAAAACCTGTATTTTATGAGTTTCTAAACCCGTCGCCGCTTCTACTGCTTGCATTATATTTGTTTTTATTTCACTATTTTTTGCTCCTTGTGCTGTTACAATCGCCCCTTCTATTTTAGGCTTTATAATACTTTGAGTTACTGGTACTTTTTCTCCATTTACTTCTTGATATATAACTTCTTTTTTACTATTTTCTTGAGTTATTTTCCTATTTCCGTCCACCGCTTATCACTTTCTTCTGTATCACTTTTTGTACTATCTTCGTTATACATTGCTACTACTTGACTTGTTTGTGAATATGTAATAAGCACTTTTACTTTTCCAACTCCTTGTATATTTTGCAGTATATTTTCCAATTTTTGTTCTAGTTCATTACTATTTTCTGTTTCAGTTTGCACTTGTTCTTTTGCAAGTTCTTTTCCTACGTCAGATTGCACATTTTCTTTGCTTTCTTTTTTATTGTCATTGTTCCATATTGTATTTATTATAATTACTGTGATAATTAGTATTATAATGAATACTACTAAATTTTCTATTTTCTTTTTATTATCTTCATCTTTCCTAAGTATGAAATTTTCCTTTATCTTCTTTAGTTTTTCTTGTAACATTTTATCCCTTCTTTCTTTAGTAAATGATATCTTTATTTAGTAAATAGTGATTTGCTTTTCACTTATTTCATATACAGATGTTAGATATTTCTTTATTTTATTTTTTTCTTCATTACTAATATTGTTTTCTTTTGTTTGGCTCGATTCTTCATTTTCAGAATTATTAAAGTTATTTTGCTTTATTTCATTATTTTTGCTCACATTAATTTCTATTTTCTCTATTTCATTTATATGTATATTATTTTCTGTTTTTTCTTTATTGTTTTCTTCTTTATTATCTTTTTTGCCATTTACATATATTGTTAATGATTTAATATCATAATTTTCATTGTCTTCTACTTGTACTTCAACATCTTTTATTAAATAATCTTTGTCTTCTAATTTTGTTTTTATATCTTTTTTTAAGTTTGTTATATATATCTGTTTAATACTATCTTCATTTGTTTTATTTATATCTGTATTTTTTGAACTTACTTCATAAGTTTCCATTTTTTTAGTGTATTTATCTATATCTATTAGTGATGATACTTCAAAATCTGAATTAAAAAATTTGTTTATTACTGGTGTTATTATTTGAAATACTACATATACTCCAAGTACTACTTTTATATATTTTTTATTATTGCCATTCGGTAATATCATTTGAATTATACTGGCTATTACTACAGCTACTATTATTCCTTGTAACCATGTATTTAAAAATTCCATATTAAATTCCTTTCTTATTTTGCTTAAATGCACTAATAATTATGAAAATTTTTCAATTTTAGTTACCTATACATTAACCCACTATTAGATATTTTCATTACAAGTGTTGTCCCAATTATAAGCATAACTGCTAAACTGCATAATATAGCAAGTAATACTCTAAATGTATCTCCTATTTCAGATAAGAGTTTTACTATTTTTGAGTCTGCTATTGGCTCGCAAATAGCAGATCCTATGTAATATGTAGTCATTAGCAAAACTAACTTTATTATAGGTGTAATGCAAATTCCTATTATAACAATTACTCCTACTATTCCAACTGCATTTTTTAATATTGATGTACAACCTATTACTGTATCTACAGCATCTCCTAATATTTTTCCAACTACTGGAATAAAACTAGAAACTGCCGCTTTTGCAGTTTTGGCAGTAATTCCATCTACACTACTACTTAAGCTTCCTTCTACAGAAACTAAACTTACAAATAAAGTGAGTACTACTCCTAAAATCCAAACAACACTTGATTTAAAGAATTTTGATAATTTGTCTAATTGCATGTAATCTGAAATTTTAGAAACTATTCCTAAGACTGTAGAAGCTAGAACCAAAGGAATTACAATATTTGAAATGAAATTTCCTATAAATGTAACCATAAATAGAAGTACTGGTTGCAGTAAATTTGCTGAAATTATATTTCCTGTTGTTAGTACAAGTGTAAGTAGTAATGGTATAAGTGTATTTGAAAATGCAATTAAGTCATTTACAGAATCTTTTACCATGCTAATTACTTGGCTAAAATTGCTCATTATAAGTGTTACTATTAATATGTATTGTACATAATAGCTAATTTTGGCTATTCCTTGATTTTCTAGACCTTCACTAATGCTTTTTAATATACTATGTATTATTATTACGATCATAATACTTGCTATAGTTCGAATAGAACCTAAAGTTTCTTTTCCTATTACATTTAGTATTCCTTTTCCTAATTTTTCGTTATTTATGTTTCCTGTTATTGCTGAATTTAATAGTTCATTGTAATCTACATCATCAAATACATTTGATGTATATTTTTTAGCTTCTTCTATGAATTTACCAATGTTTACGCTATCTTTTTGAGTTTGTATTATTTTTTCTTGTGACACTTCTTTTGTTTCGTTTTCTGCATTGCAGGTAGAAGGATATAATAATAAAATAATTAATATTAAATTTAAAATTATTTTTATTTTTCTCATTTGTTTTCCTTTTCTTTTAAATTTTAGGGACGTGCTTAAAAATTTAATAAATTTTATAGCTAAGCTTAACAATTTCAAAACTTTAATGACGACCTTAAAATTACAAAAACTAAGAAATTATTTTTCTATTATATAAAATATTGCACAGAAAATTTATAAAATAAATTTTCGCGCACGAACAAATTTACTGAAAATTTCAATTTTATAGAAAAGTATAAAGAGTAGAGTAAAGACTGAAAATTGAAAATTTTCAGTTTTGTTCTTTATGGCAAAATCTTTAATAAAGTTTCTAGTAATCCTGCCATAATTGGTATCGTCATAGAAACCATTATTACTTTTCCTCCCATATCTACTTTGCTTGCTATTGCTGTTTCTCCAGAGTCTTTACAAATACTTACTGCAAATTCTGTTAAAATGGCAATTCCTGTTATTTTTATTAGTAAAGTAACAAATTCTTTATGTATAGAAATTTTATTTGTAAGGTTATTTATAAGCTCAATAATTCCAGATATTTTTGAAAATATTAGTGCTAGTATAAGTGCACCTGCCAGTAGTGAAACGTAAATTGCAAACTCTGGCTTATATTGCTTTAATATTATAATTAGAATTAATGAGGCTAATCCAATTCCAATAATTTTTATTATTTCCATATCTTTTTCTCTTTTCTAAAGATTAAAAATAGTTCTAACTGTATCAAATAATGTGCTTATTTCTTTAATTACCATTGTAAGTACTATTACAAGTCCTGCCAAGGTAGTCATCATTGCTTGATCTTCTCTTCCTGCACGAACTAATACTTGATGTAATACTGCTACCAATATTCCTATAGCTGCAATTTTAAATAACAAATTAATATCCACTTTATTTTTCCTACCTTGTAATGATATTTAGGTTTTTATAAAGGCTTTACCTATAAACCTATACTAGGACAATTACCATAGCAAGTCCTATTGTTACACCTAATACTTTGTACATTTTTTCACTTTTTTTACTTTCTTCTTCTGCTTTTTCTATTTGTGTATTTAGAAAATTATCTACAAGTTCTATTTCACTTACTTGTCCCTCTACATCTACTTTTCCTAGTAAATTACTTAAACCTTTTAGTACTTCTATATCTTCTTTTTTCAAATTTGTATTTTGACTTTCTAGTGCTTCTACCCATGCCTTTCCTGCTGGGAGTTCTTCCATTTTCTTAGCTGCCACTTTAAATATATTGTTTACACTTTTTACATTTGAATTTTCTTTATTTCCTATTTCTAAAAATATTTCTGGTATTGGCTCATATGTCAATTTTATTTTTGTAGCAAAAATAGCAAGAGATGACTTCATTTCTTTCAATTCTCTTACTCTATTTTTATATTTCTTTGAAACTAATATTCCTATGTAACTGCTAGAAGTTAAAACTAGCAATAATATAATATATTTAATTATTTGCATATGTACCTTGTCCTTTTTTCTTTTGCTTTTTATATATGTATATTCAGTTCTTTTTTTTTTAGAACTTATTTTTATATTTTTTTAATTCTATTTTTTAAGTTAGACTTTAATTTTTTGTATAAAGCATATATTGTTTTTCTATTTTATTTAGAGCATATACCTTTTCTATGTCACCTTTTTCTTTTGTATCACTTAAAAATATAATTCTTTCAAAGACTCCATTTTCACTTAATTCTCTTAAAGTTGGATTTATTTTTACATCTTCAATAGAAGAACCATGTGCCGTAAAAATTCCTTTTATTCCAGAGCAAATTGCATACATTATCGGTTTTACTTCATCTTTGTTTCCTATTTCGTCTGCCACAATTACTTTTGGAGCCATACTTCTTATAAGCATAGTTAATCCAAGTGCTTTACTTACATTGTCTAGCACATCAGTTCTAATTCCTATATCATTTTGAGGTACACCTCTATACATAGCTGCAATTTCTCCTCTTTCATCTACTACTCCTATATTTATTCCTTTGTATCTTATTTGTTCTATGCCATTGCTCAACTTTCTTACTAAATCCCTTAATATAGTTGTTTTTCCTACTCCAGGAGGTGAAACTATTAAAGTATTATAGATAGAGTTCTCGTCTTCTTTTATTACATATGGTATTAATTTTGTACTACAGCCAATAACTTGTTTAGCTATACGAAAATTAAGGCTGGAAACATAGTTCATATTAGCTACTTTTCCATCTTTCATAACAACATTTCCAGTTATACCAACTCTATGTCCACCTTGCATAGTAATATATCCATTACAAATTTGACTTTGATAACTATAAATTGAATTATCACAAATATGCTGAAGAGTTTCCAATATTTCTTCTTGCTTAACAATATGTTCAATTTTTCTTTCCTCTTGTCCTATTTTCAAAATAATTGGTCTATTAGCGCGAATTCTAATTTCCTCTAGTAAATTCAAATTAATATTTTCAGATAAAAAATAGTCTTCAATTCTTTTAGAAATTCTAATTGGAAAACATCTCAAAATGCTATTAATACAAACCATTTTCCCTCCTCTGACTCCTTTAGGGACGTTTCCTAAAGGTTAATCTGTCCCTTTTGCGTCATATTAATATTTTATGCTTCTGTTTATAGTTTTAGAACTTAATTTTTTGTGCAAAAAAATAAAGAAAGAAACTTTTATAATTTCTTTCTTCTTTATATTTATCTTTTATTATATTCGCATTTTATTCATCCCAGTTGTGGTAAACTTCTGATACATCATCTAATTCGTCTAGCATGTCTAGTAATCTTTCCATTCTAGCTACTCCTGCTTCATCTAATGCTACATATGTTGATGGTACCATTTGTACTCCTGCCTCTAAAAATTCTAAGTTTTCAGCTTCTAATTTTTCTCTTACTTCTGAGAATGTTTCAGGAGTTGTTGTTATTTCATAAACTTCTTCTTCTGATGAGAAATCATCTGCTCCTGCTTCTATAGCAAGCATCATTAAACTTTCTTCATCTAATGGACAATTTGATTTATCTATAACTATTACACCTTTTTTTGTAAATAAATAAGATACACATCCATTTGTTCCTAAGTTTCCACCACATTTTGAGAAAGCATGTCTTATATCTGCTGCTGTTCTATTTTTGTTGTCTGTTGCAGCTTCTACTATAACTGCTATTCCATTTGGTCCATATCCTTCGTATATTGCTTCTTCGTAGTTTTCACTATTTGCTGCTCCTGCTGCTTTTTTAATTGCATTGTTTATTGTATCGTTTGGCATATTTGCTGCTTTACATTTTGCAATAACATCTTTTAATTTAGAATTTCCAGCTGGATCTGCTCCACCTTGTTTTACTGCCATTAGTAATTCTCTACCTAATTTTGTAAATACTTTTCCTCTTGCAGCATCTGCTTTTCCTTTCTTTGCTTGTATATTGTGCCATTTTGAATGTCCTGACATGACTTATTCCTCCTTTATATAAAGTGTACGTTTTCACTCTTTTTTCATATTACTCAAATATTTTACCATATTTTTTTTATTTTGTGTAGCTTTTTTCAAATATTTTTTGTATTTGTACATTGTAATATTAATTGTACACTTCTTCATAAATAAAAAAGTATTTTTATATTACCTAATTTCTCTCATTTATTTGATATTAGTTCTAAAATATGTTATAATACTATTATGGTAACCAATTAACATTTAGCATGCAATCAGGTGCTAAAAATTATTAGTAAAGGAGATATGGTTATGACAATTTTACTTTTGGTACTCGCACTTGCTCTTAATTTTATTATTTCATGGGCAAATGCAAACTATGTTGGTCGGTATTGGTCTGAGTCTAAAGAAGTAGGTGGTAGCTTTAGAGTCTATATTGTAGTAGGTTACATTATGGCAATAGCCGGATTTACTATGGTATATGGTTATATTTTACTACTTATTTCTCCACTCTTTTTACAAATGGCAAAAGTAGATCAAGAAACAATTTTGATGTTTGAACAACTTGCATCAGATTTGATCTATCTTTTCTGTGTTATAACTATCGTTCCAACTGGTTTTTACATTTGGATTCGTAGTTTAAAAAATTTTTGGGAAAAGAAAACTTTGGCTAATGGTCTAACTGCTGGCTGGAACACATATGCTCAAATTCATAATACTATGAGTGTAGCACGAAATGCACCAAGTGCTTTAGACAGAGTTGTGAAAGCTCTCTTTGGTGGTAAAGGTAAGAAAAAAGCTGATGCCGTAATTGCGTTATGTGCAATTTTTGTATTAATTCTTGCTATATTTGGTGGATATTTTACAGCATCTGCAATTATGAAAAAAGCCGATCGTGAATATGATATGTTTGCTGATCTCAAAAAAAGAAATCCAAACTATTACTAACATCACATTATCTCAAAACCTAAAAAAGACTTTAAGAGATTTTCTCTTAAAGTCTTTTTAGGTTCATGTGTTTAGCTCATTCGCACATTGCTTGATGTAGTTCTTTAAAACTACTTCTACACTTTCGTTCTGTTCTTCCCCGATGCCTGCACTCTTGATTGCTTCAATCATCCATTGCATTGCACTTGATCTCTTTTTCTTTTTCAGGTTAATATCCTTATTTGAAGGTATTAATTGACCTTTTTCAATCTCCTCTAAAGATACTTTTCCTTCAACACTTTGTATTACAATCGCTCTTCTAAGTAATTCGTATCCTGCTACTTTAGGACTTATTCTATCCCTCCGCAGAATCTCGTTTGCTTTTGCATACAGTTCCGGGTAATCAGCAATTTTACACATAATTTCTCCTCCTTATCACATATCTTTAATGTAAGATATATCTTTGCTACAAAAATGTTACTTTACTAGTATAACACACCTTATGTAAAATTGCAATAGTTTTTGAAATATTTTTTCCATTTTTTAGGAAATTGTATTTTTATATATATAGTAAATATCTAAATATAAACCAATATTGACAAATACTTCCAAAAAGTACAAATATGTGAAATATTTCGTGAAATCCAAAATGCTTTGTTGTAAATGGTGCTTTTTTTAATCCGTAAACTACTCCTCCTATTGTATAAAATATTCCACCAACTAATAGCCATATTAATGAGTACAACGCATTTAATTCTTTAAAAGTTGTAAGTAGTGGGTATGCCATTACTATTACAAGCCAGCCCATTGCTATGTAAATTGATGTTGTAAGCCAACGTGGAGCTTGTAGCCATACTGCTGTTAATATTATTCCAAGTATGGCTAACCCCCATACTACTCCTAATATACTAAATCCCCATGGTCCTCTTATTGGGCCTAAACAAATTGGTGTATATGAAGCTGCAATTAATACATATATCATCATGTGATCAAATTTTCTAAATACTCTTGTTCCTCTTTCTCCTATATTTAACATATGATATAAAGCACTAAAAGTATATAATAAAATTAGTCCTACTCCAAATATAGTAAATGATACTACATCCCAAGCTCCTTCGCCATATTTAGCAGAATAGACAATTAAAAATACTAATCCTATAACTGATAAGACCGCTCCTATTAAATGAGATATTCCACTAACTGGATCTTTAATTTTTTTCAATTTAACTTACCTCCATTTTTATTTTGCATCATTTTCTATAATCTTTTTTATTTCCTCGTATCTTTTTACTTTTGCTGTAGTTGTTTTGATCATAGGTTCGTCTGTTACTATTATATTTTTTATGTGTTGATATGTTGGTAGTTCTTTATTTATTTCTTTTATATCTTGCCATATTTTTTCTCTTAGTTCTTCTTCTGTATAATTGTTCTTTTCTTTAAATTCTTTATTATATACTATTTTCGCTGAAACTACTAAGTCATCTTCTTTTGGCATACCAAATACCATGCTTTCTTCTACATATGGTAAATCATTTATTAATATCTCTAATTCTTCTGGGTAAATGTTTTTTCCGTTTTTTAGTACTATAACATTTTTCTTTCTTCCTGCTATAAAAATGTATCCATCTTTATCTCTATACGCTAAATCACCTGTATGAAACCAACCATCTACTATAACTTCATTTGTTGCTTCTTCATTTTCGTAATATCCAAGCATTACATTTGGTCCTTTTGCTATAATTTCGCCAATTCCTTCTTCATTTGGATTATCTATTTTTATTTCTACATTTGCCATTGGATAACCTATTGAACCATAACGTATACAATTTTCATTTTCAGCTGATAAAACTGGTGAAGTTTCTGTTAATCCATAACCTTGAACTGTTAATATTCCAAAATCATTAAATCCTTTTGCTACTTTTTTGTCTATTCCTGATGCTCCACTTACTATAAAACGTATATTTCCACCTAAACTATTTATAATATCTTTAAATACTTTTCTTCTTATATCTATTTTAAGTTTTAACAAAAAGTTTGTTATTGGTATAATTCTTTTTATTAATTTTTCTTTTCCTTGCTTTTCTATTTCTTTCATTATTTTTTTGTACATTGCTTCTAATAATAATGGAACACATACAAAAGTTGTTACTTTGTATTCTTTTAAGTTACTTTGTATATGTCTTATTCCATCACAGAACACATTAGTTGCACCATTTGATAAGAAGAATAATAATCCTGTGCTTCCAAATGTATGGTGAAATGGTAGAAATGCTAAATTTACATCTGTATCGTAAATTTTTTCTGCACTATTTAAAGCATAAAGATTTGAAGCTATATTTTTATGAGAAAGCATTACTGCTTTAGAAGCAGAAGTTGTTCCTGAAGTAAATAAAATAATACTCATTTCTTCTTCATTTATTTTTGCATCTAAAAATTCTCTATAACCTTGATTTAACAATTCTTTTCCTTCTGTTAATAATTCATTTATAGAAGGAAATGTGTCATTTTCATCCATGCAAATAAATTCTGTTACACTTGTTGTTTTATTTTCTTTTATTTGTTCCATTATTTCTTCATACTTTTTATCGAAAATGACTGCATTTGAATGACTTCTTTGTAATAAAGATTCTATTTCACTATCTGGAAGTCCTTTATCCAATGGCACTAATATTCCTGTTCCGTTTAATACTGCATAATATGTTAATGCCCATTCATAGCGATTTGGACTAATAACTGCTATATGTTTGTTTTTTAAACCTCTATTTATTAGAGCAGAACCAAAAGAATTTATTTGCTCTCCAAATTCTCTATATGTTATATTTGTGTACTTTTCTTTATTCTTATCCTTATTTTTAATAATAAAAGCTTTGTTTTCTGGATATTTTTCTATAGAATTATTCATAATTTCTCTTATATTCTTAAATTCTTTTACATCATAAATTTTGTTTTTTAAATTCATAATTTTTCACTCCTAATAAATTTATATAAATAGAATTTCCATATTTTTTTAGAAAATTCCTATTATGTAAAAAAAGATAGTAGTATTATTACTATCTCTTTCTCATTTATTTTAACATACTAATTTTAGTACTACAACTAAACTGACTACCAGTTCAAAATTATATATCATAAAAATATGTAGCTTCTAAATCTGCCTCGTGTACAAGCAATGCTATTGGATATTTTTTATATGCTATTCCTATCGTTCCATATAATTCTTTTGGCTCTGTAAACCCCATATGCCAACGAATAGCATATCTTTCTTCTGGTGTTAATTTTATAAATTCTGAAATCATCATTACAGATTTTTCTCCGTGTCCATATGGAATTGTATCATCTACTGTGTAGTAAGGAACTTTTTCCCATACTCCTTGCTCATTTTTTGCATTACGATAGTCTACTTTATAAAAATTAGCCTTACATACATCATGTAATAATGCAATTATTTTTACAGAATCTGAATCTTCTGTTTTAGTTTTTAATATTTCATATACTTTCATGCTATGCTCTAAAAGACCCCCTTTAAAGCATCCATGGAATCTAGTACTAGCAGGTGCTTCAAAAAAATCTGTGCGTTCTAAAAATTCTATTAATTTATCCATTCCTTCTCTATCTATTTGTTTTAATAAATTTATAAATTCTTCTTTCATTATTTTCTCCTTTTTTGTGGCAATAGGGACGCCCCTTTTTGCCACTTTTTATATTAGTTTGAGTAGTCATAATTCTTTTTAATTTTACTTTCTTATATCTTATGCAGTGTCAATTTTGACATTTATGTGGCATTAAGGGGCGTCCCTATTGCCACATCTTCTGTTTGATGTTTTAAAATTTTTACTAAATCGCCTCTCCATGTAGAATTAAATTTGTAATAATATGGCTTAATATCTCCCACATACATGTCTAAGTATATCATGTTTCCATTTTCATCTTGAGTCTTTAAATTTGGAAATGTCATTATCATTTTTTTATCCCCAGCCCAACTCATTATAAAGTTATTTAAGCCTTCATTTCCATATATAGCATTATATGCTTCTTCAACTTCTTGTTTATTTGAAACTTTAAGATCATACTCATGCACTTTTCTAATTGTAAATAATTTTATTGCAACACCTGTAATTATGCAATCTACCATCATAAAAATTATAACAATTATTGTTATAGTTTTTAATTTTTTAATTGATATTTTTGATTTTATTTTATCTATTAATTTATCTACTCTTGGGTTTGCATGCATCATCAAATAAATTGCTAAAAATCCCCAGAATAATGAAAAGAACACGCATATTCTACCATTAATATTTAATGGCATATCTGAATAGTCCCACCATTTTACATTTAAAAATATATCTCCATACCAACTAACAATGTATTCTACAATTGAACCTACTATAAACCCTCCTATAAATAATGTATTATAGTTTTTGTTAAAATATTGAAGCGATAATATCATTACTACTGCGCCTAATCCATATATTGCACAAAATGGTCCATATAAAAAACTTTGTCTACTCTCCCATACTCCTTTTGTCATCATTCCAAATACTGTTTCTATAATGTAACCTATTACACTATAAATAATGAAATATGCAAATATTCTCCAAATACTTACTCCAAAAATTGTTAAAGATTTTTTTTCTTCTTTTTGTATATTTTCTTTTTCCATCTTTATTCTCCTTTTTTCGACATTATTATGCAATAAAAGTATAATATATAATTACAAAAATTTCAAATATTAATATTGCAGGAAATCCAATGACAAATCTCATTTTTTTAGTCTTATGCCTAAATACATACATTCCGGCTATTCCTCCGACTCCTCCGCCTAAAAGTACTAATGTAAATAATACTGATTCTTTTATTCTCCACTTTCCAAATGTAGCTTTTTTCTTATCTATTCCCATTACCACAAACGTGATAATATTTATCAAAATTAAATATATGATTGCATTTTGTAAATTAAATATTTTGCTTAGATCAATGGTATTTTCAAACATAATTTTCTCCTTTTTTCTATATTTATACAAATTCAGTCAAATTATACCATATTTTTTTATTTATGCAAATGTTCAGATATATTTATTATAAATAATATATCTAATTTCGAAAGTCTTTTATTTGCATAATTTTACATAGATTTGCTTTTTTTCCCAGTTTATGGTATAATTATTATGTATTTGAAAAAAGAAGGTGATTTTATATGTATGAAAGTTATAAATCTTTTTCTTTAGAAGATAAACAATGGAATCAATCTTTTTATGATGCAACTAAAAATAGAGATAAGAAGAAAGTATTTGAATTGCTAAGTAAAGCAGGTAACGTTTATTTAGATGAATATTCTATTGATCATTCTATTTTTGAATTAAACAATGCAAAATTATCTAATGAAAAAAGAGAAAAACTTTTAGAAAGTATAAAAAATAATAAAATCGTAGAAGATATTGTAGAAAAAAATGATACAATATCTATTAAAACTGCCTCAAATACTATTAAAGTTTCAAAATTGTCAGATATTATTCCAGGTATTCAAAATGTTATACCTTCAAATAAAGAAAGTAATCTCGTAAATAGAAGCTGTTTTCGTTCAGAATATATTTCACAAATGCTTACTTTTCCAAATAGTGTTGTTACTGGATATACTTATGGCATTGCAGATAAAGCAAGAAGTTTAGATACTTGGGTTGAATTTAAAAATAATAATAATCAGGAATTTGTTGTGTTTCCTGATTCTAATACAGTTTATAATAAAGAAGGTTTTTATTTTTTAAAACATGCTGAACCATTAAAAAAAGTTTCAAGTGATGATCTAAAAGGTAAAACTTCTGTTGGTAAATCTTCTGGTTCTTATACAGAACTTGGAGCTAATAATGAAATTGTTGATGTTGAAATTGACATGGGTGATGAAAGATAAGAGGTGGTCTTAAAGAATACCACCTCTTATCTTTGTACTATATGAAATTAACGAGCCTAAGATTTTTCTAAAATTTATATTTGTTATGAAATCTTTGACTCGTTTTTATTTTATAAAACTAGCTTTAATTCTAATTAAGCTCTTGGATGTGCTTTTTTATATATATTTTTTAATCCACTATCTTGGAATTGCATATATACTTGTGTTGAAGAAATATCTGAATGTCCAAGCATTGTTTGTATTGCTTTTAAGTCTGCACCATTTTGTAAAAGATGTGTTGCAAACGAATGTCTTAATACGTGTGGTGTAATATCTTTTGTAATGTGTGCTTGCTCTTTATAATATTTTACTATTTTCCAAAAACCTTGTCTTGTTAATCTTTGACCATTGACATTAACAAATAAAGCTTCTACTTTTTCGTCTCTAATTAATACAGGTCTTGCTTCTTCTATATATTCTTTTAGTGCTTTTAATGATAGTGTTCCTAAAGGAATGTTTCTTTGTTTTGAGCCTGAATGGCAAACTACATATCCTTCATCTAATTTTACGTCTTTTACATCTAAAGATATGATTTCTGTAACTCTCATTCCTGTAGCATAAGCAAATTCTAACATTGCTTTGTCTCTAGTTCCTTTTAAATCTATATCTTTAGGTTGGTCTAATAATAATTCTACTTCTTTTGCTGTTAAAACACTTGGTGTTCTTTTTTCGATTTTTGGTGATTGTATATGTGCAGTTGGATCTGCTTTTACTTTTTTATTTCTTACTAAGAATTGGTAAAAAGAACGTATTGAAGCTAAACATCTTGATATTGTAGATGGCTTTTTACCTATTGATTGTAAATGTTCTAAATATTCTTTAATATCTTCTTCTTTAATTTTTGCATAATTTAAATTATTACTTTCTAAGTATTTGCTGTAATATACTATATCCCTTCTGTATGATTGCAAAGTATTGTCTGATGCTTTTTTATCATTTTGAAGAAATTCTAAAAAAAGTTTTACTTGTTTTTCCATTTTATTTAGCTCCCCTATCATTTATTTTTCTTTACCTTACGTAAACTGTATATGTTATATCAAATTAAATGAAAAATGTAAAGACATTTTTCTAAAAAAAATATAATTTTTTTATGTTATTTTTGTTTTTATTTCATTTTTCAACATTTGTATTTAAAAATATTTTACACATACCCCAAGTAATGTATCTGATATGTATACTTCAATAAATGAAGATAATATTAGAAAGCATAAAACAATAAGAGAAAATATTGTATGTCTTATAATTTCTATTTTTATATTTTCTTTTCTTTTATCTTTTAATATTACTTTATATAGTTTTGTTCCACTTACTGATATTGCAAAAATACATGGTATTATTATTAAATTTTGCAATAGTAAAGTTATTAAAGAAAACATTATTCCTTTCCATGTTCCAAGTGTTAAAATAATTGTTGAAATTGTGTATCCTAATGAAAATCCTCTATATACAATTATTCCATACACAATTGGAATTCCTATTACAACACATCCCATAAACCATAATATAAATGCAGTAAATATATTGTTTATAATAAGTTCTTTTAATAATTTTACTTTATCTACTTGATAATCTGTTTTCAAACATTCTATAAAAGTTGTAATATTATTTCCAATTTGACTATTTCCTGTATTGTTATCATTGTTAATAAAAATTACTGATATAATAACCCCTATTATAAATAATACTGAAACAATTAAATATTGTTTTAAATTAATATATACGTGTTCTTTTACTATATTTTTTAATGTTCTAATTTGTCTTTTCTCTTGTTTCCTCATAGTTTCCTCCTTTTGTTTATACATAATGTGTATTCTATAAAAAAACTTTTTAGAACAATTTTAAATTCATTTTTAAATTTTAGGAATGAGCTTAAAAATTTAAAAACAAGGAAAAATTATTCTATATGAATTTTCCTTATTTTTATGATTTTTAATAATTTATTTAACTTTTCCGTAGACTCCTCCGCCACCAGATTCTATTTTTACGTTTCCATCTCTTGCATCTATTATTTTATTTGCTATTTTTTCTCCTACAACAGCTTCTATATCATCTTTTGAAAGTTTATGTAATATATTCATTTCTGTGTTAAATGCATCTAATAATTTTGTAATATATTTTGGTCCGACACCTGGTATAAATCCTAATGGTACTTGATATATGTATGGTGGTCTATTTTTAGGGCTTTTTGTCTTTTCTTTATCTTTTATTAATTCTATTCTATCAAAAACACCAAAGGTAACTTTATCGCTTCCACATTTTGGACAAACTTCTACTGGATGTTTTGTTTCAATAACAGACTCACAATTATCGCAATATGTTCTATGGTATTTGCCAAGTTTTGGATCTAATCCATAGTTTGCAAGCACTTTTCTTCCACCTTCATTTTTTAATGCCATAACTATTTCCTTAAATGATATATCTTCTACTTGTATTTTGTTGTATTCTCTTGCAATTTTTGGAAGTGAATGTGCATCTGAATTTGTTACAAATGTCATTCTTTCAAGTTCAGAGATTGTGTCTGCTAAAAATGTGTCTGCACTTAACCCTAGTTCTACTGCAAATATTTTGTTTAGCTTTTCTTTGAATATGTTTTCTAATCTATCTGTGCAATTTCCATAGTAACTTTTATGTGGTGTAAAAATGTGTGCAGGTATTAATATTCCATTGTATTTTTCTACTATGTCTATTAGTTCATAGCCAGATAAATCTGACCTTTGTGTGCTAAGTGTTATATTTTTTATATGATGGCTCATTTCTTTTGAAAAGCCTTTTATGTCTTTTAAATGTGGAAAGAAACATACATTATGTGCTGCACCTTTATGGCCATTTCTGCCTACTTCTGAAGTTTCTACTTCACTTCCAAGTAATATACATACTTTATCTTTGTATATAATTCCTCCATCTTTTATTTCATATGCTTCACCAGTTTTTAAAAAGTTTTCTATGTCTTCTATTACATATGGTGATGCACAATCTATAATTCCTACTACACTTATTCCTTTTCTTTCATAACATTCTTTTGCTATGTTTGCAAAGTTTAAACTTCTTGCTGCTGTTATTTTTATTGGTTTTCCTTGTTCAGATCTTCCTATATGTACGTGTAAATCTGCAAATATTTCGTTCATAATTATTTTACCTTAATAAAAACGTTTCATTTCGAAATATTTTAATTTCAAAAAGAAACGCTTTATCTCTTTTACCTTTCTTCTGATTCTTTCATTCTTAATATAATTGGTTCTATTTCATTTGGGTCAAATTCAAATTTTGGAGTAGTCTTATTTACTTCTTTCCAAGCATTTTGTTCCATAATTTTAATTTTTTGTTTTATTTTGCTTTCTGATTCTACCGCATATATTACAGCATTTCTACTGCTTTGTGTTTTATTAAATCCATTTGCTAAATAACTTATACTAGGACGTAAATCGCTCATTATACATACACCTCCTGCATTCCGTTAACAAATCTAATAAATTTCTTTAAATACCTATTATCTTTTCCTTTTAAATTTCTATGCTCAAGTAACACCAAAGCTTCATCGACTTGCATCCCTATTCTTTCTTGTCTATCTAAAAGCATTCCTCCAAAGTGATCGACTAATTCTAAAATATCGCTTTCTTTTTCTCTTGGCTCACTTCCTGAATATCTATTTACTTCTTCGCATATTTTACAAAATCTTTTATCAAATCCTAAAGTACTTAAATATTCGGCACCTTCTTTTGCATAGGTTTTAACTTTATCTAAATCTATAAGATTATGTGGCTTTTTACAATTGCAAAGCAAACATGCTGTTAATACTAGGTTTTCGTCAACATCTATTTTCATCATTTCTATAAATAATTTTGCAAGTTCTGTTTTAAATATAACTGATTTGTCAAAGAAAATACGTGCTTTTTTCTCTAAATAAAAAGCTATTTCTAATTTTCTTATCCAATCTTTTTCATTTAAAATATATTCTGCAAATGTTTCTTCCATATTGTACCTCCTATGGAATTAAATATATTTTTCTTTATTATATTTAATATTTCGGCACAATTCAATAATGTAATGCAAATGTTATTTAATTGTAATGTTAATGTAATAAGTTATTTATATTCTTCATAGTATACATATTTAATCAAAATGACGCAAAAGGTAACGTCCCCTTTGCGTCATATTATTACTAACTTACTTGTATAATCTAAATTTGCCCATGAATCATATTCATATCCTAAAGTATATATATCTGTAGCAAAAATGTCTTTTTCTAGCATTTCCTTTAAAACTTTATTTGTGCATTGATCTTGATATTTTTTTACAGAAGTAATCATTTGTATTTTTGGATTTATATTACATATATCTGATAGCATTTCTTTTCCTCTATTATTAAATCCAAGTACTCTTGTATATGGTACTACTTTTTTAGAGTTTTGCATATCTTTTTTAGTAATTCCAAGTAATGAATATATTAAAATTCTTTGTATTCTAGTTTGTGTATATCTTTTTGATTTTATAATATTTACTAAACTAATTAAATTGTTACAAGATTCTGCAGCATTTTTTATTGTATGCTCTAGTCCTTCTGAAACATCTGGTAAATCTGCGATTTCTTTAATACTCATTTTTCTTAGATTATATATTATTTCTTTTTCATATTTTACTAAATCTATTACATAATTTCCTTTACGTATTTCTTCCTTTAATAATATATATGAATTTCTTGGCATCACTTTTCTTAGATCATCATATTGTTCTGTAGCAACTAATTTACGAATTGCTGTAGCACTTGCAAATTCATCTACTATTGCTTCGTCATTATAATATACTTTTTTACGCTCTACAGAAAATGGTTTCATATCACTTTTTAATCTTTTTAGTGCTTTTAAATATTCAATTCCTAGTATATTATTAGGTCCTGATAATATATTTGCATATCGTTTTATATCATTTAAATACATCATTAAAGCATTTTCTCTTGCCTTTGGATATGATATTCCTTTGCCAAGCTCATGGTTTAAAAGAGCAACATATTCTTTTGGTTCGTTATATAAAACGTTTGCTATGTTATTTAATGCTGCAAAATCTCCTGTTTCTGTTCCAAAACAAAGTGTATCTACTATTTTTAGACTATCTAGTATTTTTATTGCACCTTCTGCAAAATTTTCTGCACTTGATACGCTATATATAGTTGGAAGTTCTATTACTATATCTACACCATTTTCTAAAGCCATTTGTGTTTTTGTCCATTTATTTATTAATGATGTATTTCCCCTTTGAACAAAGTTGCCTGTTATAATTGCTACTACATACTCTGCACCTGTTTGTCTTTTAGCTTCTTGTATTTGGTAGAAATGTCCATTATGGAATGGATTGTATTCTGCAATAATTCCTAAGACCGTTGCCATTTTTTTACCCCTCTCTTACTATTTTATAGTATATATTTAATAGTTTATTTTTTCTATCTCTTGTATAAATTTTGTTTCATTGATATAATATCATAAAATTTAGAATTTTACAATCGAAAGGACAAATATTATGGAAGAAATTACAATATATACAGATGGAGCTTGTTCAGGTAATCCTGGGCCTGGTGGCTGGGGTGCTATTTTAATGTACAAAGATATTAAAAAAGAAATTTCTGGCGGTAAAAAAGATACTACTAATAATATTATGGAGCTTACTGCTGTTATTGAAGCTTTAAAACTTGTAAAATTTCCTTGTAAAATAAGAGTTTATAGTGATAGTGCTTATGTTGTAAATGGCTTTTTGCAAGGTTGGATTTATAACTGGATAAAGAAAAATTGGAGAACTTCTGATGGTAGTCCAGTTAAGAATAAAGAATTATGGGAAATATTATATAACTTTACCAAAACTCATGAAATAGAGTTTATTAAAGTTAAAGGACACAGTGATAATGAATTTAATAATCGTTGTGATGAACTTGCAAGAAATGCTATTTTAAATTTATAATGTTATGTCTATATAGTATCATAACTATGAAGGAATCCAGTTTATAAAAAACTGGATTCTTTCATTTTGGTACTTCTATTAGAATATACCTTTTACACACAACTTTACGTTTTTTGAGCTTTTATTTTAAAGCTCTATTTTTTGTGTTGTCTTATATGAATTTTATTTTGTTGCTATGGTCTTCCATGTATTTACTTCATCTTCTAATCTTCTTATTTTTTGAAGTAACTCTGCTTTTTCTTTTTTTAATTGTTGGTTTTCTTCCTTCAATTTCACTATTATTTGTACCATACTTTCTACATTATTCATATTTTTCCTCCGTAGTCAAAACTTATATACTATATTTTACTTGTTTATTTTACCACATTATGTTGATAAGGTCAATTGTTTTTTATATATTTTATATATTCAAAATTACTATTTTTACTTCTTTTTTCCATAGTTTCATAGACCTTATTTCTTAATTCTTCTTTTTGTTCTTTAATGCTTATGTTTTCATTTGCCCAAAATGGTCCATCTATATATGTAACAATTTTTAGCTTATCATTATTTTTTCCATAACTTTGATATGTATTTGTCATACAAAATGTTGGCTTTTTCAATTCTATTGGATATTTAAAAGATACTGACTTAAATGGTCTTATTTTAGTGTAATATGGCCATATGTGTGCTTCTGGGTATATTGTAATTGAATAATTTTTTTCTATCTTTTTGTTTATTTCGTTTAAGAAATTTTTCATTGCTCCTTTATTTCCTGGAACAGGTAATGCTCCAAGCATTTCTATTATAGGTCCAAATGGCTTTACCGAAATATTTTCTGGGTTTACTATAAAAAAATTTCTTTTAGGATATATTGGAATACTTGGAATAAATGTATCTGCAAATTGTTGAGTATGATTTACATATACAAAATAGCCTTCTTTTTTATATTTTTTTATTTTCTCTTTTCCAATATATTTTATTTTGAATTTAAATTTAGCATACCCTATTTTTATGGGCATGCTTAATATGTTTTGAAAAATCCAAGAACAAAAATCCCACAAAAAGTTATGTTTGTATTTATAGTTTTCGTCAATTACTCTTGGTGTTATTTTTGCACTTGAAAATTCATCATTTAGTTCATCTTCATAATAAATTACTTTTTTACTATTCATTAACTCTTTCCTTATTTTCTAAAGTATCATATTCTAGTGGCATTTTATAAAAGTCTTCGTATATATTTTTCCAAACTTCATAATTTTTTTCTTTCATTGTTTCTGTGTTTTCTTTTTCTGTTAAATTCTCGTCTGGATAAATTGGTTTTTCTATATTAACAGTATATTCTTGAACAGGAAAACCATCATCTCCAATTATATCACTATCTTCCATTGTTATGAAAATAGGAATAACTGGTACATTGCTTCTAGCCGCAAAATTAAATGCTCCGTTTTTTAATGGCTTTGGTTTTCTATAATTCCACCACATACTTTGTTCTGGATATATTAATATAAAATCTCCTCTTTTTAATATAACATCTACTGCTTTTATAAATTTTATCATTGTTCTTTTATTAGAACTTAATGGTAATGTATCACAATTTCTAAAGAAGAAGCCATACATTCCTGGGAAGTTTGTATAATTTCCTTCTCTTATTACCTTAAATAATTTTCTGTTTTTATCTTCTCCTGCCATTCTAAAAACTTTTTCAATTGTAAAAGAATCATATGGATTAAAATGATTACATGTTAAAATTGCTCCAGATTGTATGTTTTGTAAATTTTCTATTCCTTTTACTTCTTTTATTATTAGTTTGTTATCTCTTAACAAATCTTTTAAGAATTTCTTTGCCATCTGATTTGCCATTTTACTTTTTATTTTGCTTGTTCTACTTGTTCTTAAATAGTCAATATCATCAGGTTCTAATGGTATTGTTGGTGGATCATTCTCTACGTCTTTGTCAAATATGCCACTTTCTTCTAGTTTCTTTATTTTTTCTAGTATTTCTAATCTATCTTTTGACTTTTCTACCATTATAATATCTCTCCTATATTTTCTATCATCACCAACGCAATCTGCTTCTTTTTGTGCTAAGTTTTTAAGGTTTTTATATTGTTGCATATCATTAAAACGTTCTTCTTCTGAATAATTTTCTTTTATTTTGCATATTTGATTATAGTATTCTGTCTTTTTAGCATATTTCCAAAAATAGTCTTTATATCTAATATTATCATAATGCCATGGTTTATCTGCCAAATTGTAATGAATAATTTTTAAGTCTTTTTCATTAAAATCATCATTACCTATAGGCATTTTATCCCATCCTTTGTCTATAATTTTTACTTTTCCTTTGCACAATCTGTTTAAATAATCTTGATCTTGCGCTACTGTAAACTTTATAGTTTCTAACAAATATAAAAATTTATTTTGAAAATCAAATCTTCTAAATTCGTCTAAGTTCATTAAAAGAATTCCTGCATTAAAATAATTTCTATAGTCTGCAACACCTACAACTTTTTCTGCATATTCTTGGAATACCTTTGTTGTTTGAATTACATCATCTGGCGCTGCTGCAATTAAATTATCTCCTATATCTTGGTTATATAATTCTGCTATATCACCTAAAACTACTATATCGCTATCTAAGTATATTGCTTTATTGTATTGTGGATATAAGTTAGCTATAAATAGTCTAAAATATGTTGTATTTGTATAATAATCACGTGTATATAATTTATCTTTTACTTTTTCTATATAATAATTTAGGTCTACAAACTCAATGTTTACATTTTCCCTTTTATATTTATTTATCTTCTTTTTATTTTCTTCACTTATATTTGTATATAATACCTTTATTGAATAGTAATATTTTTTTGATGAATTTTCAATTAAAGATTCTAATGCAACCGCTAAAAATGGCATATATCCATCGTCTATTGCAAAAAATATTGGTATTACTTCTAAATTGTTTTCCATTTTTTTCTCCCTTTTATTTATATATTTTTTCTGTATTATATTTTTCTTTTAATTTTAAGTATTCCTCTAAATCTTCATCAAAAGAATGACATTTTAAAACTTTATGGACTTCTTCTACATTCCATTGTTTAAAATTTTCTGTATGAGGATATGGTAAAAACATAAGTCTTTTACAAAAATGGCAGACTACTGTATCTTCTTTATTAAATTTAGATTGTTCATTAAATATGCGTGGAAGTAATAGTTTCTTTGTTGTTGATCTAAATATTGCATCTTGATCTGCAAATAACATCTTTTTAGTTTTTATTAAATGTCTTGCTTTTTTAAGTAGTCCTGTTTCTTGGATTCTTTCCATATTAAGTAGCAACATTCCTGCATTTATATAATCTGGTCTAATAAACCATGAGCCATATTTTTCTTTTACTGCTGCATATTCATAATCTGATACATCTATATTATATAATTTTGTTATATCATCACCTATCATCATATCTATATCTAAATACAATAATTTACTTGGCATATTTGGAACTAAGTCCGCAAGTAATCTAAGTAATGTATATGGTGTACAATATGCTTTTTCGTTTGCACAATTTGCAAATTCTTTTTCATATATTCCGAGTAACATCAACTTTTTTTACAACATTATTTGGATTTTTAGATTTTACAACTTCATTTAAAAAATTAATTTGATCATCTTCAATACATGTAAAATCCGGATTTAATCTTGATATATCCATTGTAAATATGAAACATCTAATATCTTCTTTTGTTCTATTGGTCATTGATATAAGTTGAGTTAGTGCTCCGTCAAAAACTTTTTTGTTTCCACATAAAAGTATATTTACCATATTTTTCCCCTTTTTTACCCTTTTTGGTACATATTATATATTATTTTTTGCTTTTTTACAACACTCATGACTAAAAAGTCGAAAAAATGTCAGAAAAATTGATTTTTCAATATAAATATGATAGAATATACATTGTATTTCGGTATTGTAACAAGTAACACATCAATTAACTATGTCAATTGACAAGGAGGGTTTCTAAATGAAAATGAAGACAGATAATTATGTGTGTTCCATTTGTGGAAAGCGGAATGTAAAGCTTTGGCGTCCTTATATGGACACTTCCCCTTTAATCTGTGCTGAATGTGCAGAAAAACATCAATCTCCACGTGAATATGAGGAGAAAGTCTGGTCTACTAATGAAAAAGGTTGGCATTGTGGAAGATTTACCGGAAGAAGTCTTCCATTACCTAAATGGGAGGTCAATGAAAAAGGAAAAATTCCTACAGATATGGGACCTGAACCAGAAGGAATGCCTATACCTATGACAGATCAACTTTTAGTGGACTTATCAGATGTTTCAACTTCATACACATCAGGAAATACTTCGATGGTACCGGCTTGCCCTGACGATGATGGAAATTTCTAGGGTTATACTTCCGTACCCGAAGAAACCTGCAAATGGTGGGAAGAATTACCAACAAGATAATGTTAGTAGTAAAAAGCAAACGTCAAATCTAAAAAGATTCGGCGTTTGTTTTTGTATTATAAAGTAGAATACTTAATTGCAAATGTTGTACCCTCACTTTCTTTTGAAGAAACTGTTATATAACCATTATTTTTTTCTATAATCGCTTTGGCAAGTGCTAATCCTATTCCGACGCTATCTTTTGACGCATTTTTTCCTTTATAAAATCTTTCAAATATGTGTTTTAAATCATCTTCATTTATTCCCATTCCATAATCTTCAATTGTTATTTTTGTATATGCTTTATTTTGAGTATATTTTATATCTATTTGTGAATTATTTTTTGAATGTTCCACTGCGTTTTTTAATATATTTGTTATTGCTTCTATTTGCCATCTTTCATCACATAATAATTTTTTTTTACTATTTCCTGTAATATTTATTTTTATATTTTTCAAATCACATATCATGGCAACATTTTTTACTGCATTTTGTATTATCTCTTCTACTTCAACTTCCTTATTTATGAATTCTACTGAATTTGCATCTAATTTTGATAATTTTAATAAAGTTTCTATTAAAAATTGGATATTTGTAATTTCTCTTTTTATATCTTTTATAAATTCTTCTCTAACTTCTTGGCTCATTTCTTTATTATCTAAAATATTATCTAGCATAATTATTATTGAAGTTAGTGGAGTTTTTAACTGATGTGAAATATCTGACAAAGATTCTTTTAGTTCTTTCTTATCTTTTGTTTCGTTTTCTGCTATTTCATTAAGCATTACTGTAGTTTTATAAATTTCATTCTTTAGTATTGAAAGTTCATCTTCTGAATTTTCTTCTATATCTAGTTTATAGTTTCTTCTATTTATCTGTTCTATATATTTTGTAATTTCATTTATTTTCTTACTATTATTATTGCTGTATTTTATGATAATAATCAGTATATTTATAATTAAAAGTATTAGCAAAATTAATAGTAAAATTTCAAACTTTACAAATTCACCTTCATTTTTTAAAATAGCTGAATCTTTTTTTATATCTATTCCATAATGTTTTAAAATATTGTTTTCATCTAATAAAGTATCTTCATTATTTAGCAATTCTATTAATTCACTTTTTTCTACATTCGGATATTCTCTTATAATTTTACTTAAAATTAGCTCTATTTTATTGTTAAAATTATTTGTATAATTTTGATATTCTACATAATTTACAATTAGAATTGAGGTACTAAATATAATAAGTACTATTACACTTGCAATTAAAACTCTTTTCAAATTTATTTTATTCTTCATCTATTCTATAACCTATTCCTTTTATTGTTATTATAATATCTGTTTGCAATTTTTCTCTTATCCTTTTTAAATACACTGTTATAGTATTGTCATTTACATCGTTTCCTGTCCATTCCCATATTTTTTCTATAATATCGTTTCTTGTAACAACTTTATTCATATTTAAAAACAGCATATGCAATATTTTTAGTTCTAAGCTTGTTAAATCTAACTTTTCTTCATTTTTATAAACTACCATTTTATCTATATCAAAGCTTATATCTTTCACTTTTAATATTGTATTTTTCTTTTGTCTTAATAAAATTTTTTTCATTCTAACAATCAGTTCTTTTGCACTAAATGGCTTAGTAATATAATCTTCTGCTCCAAGTTCTAAACCTTTTATAATATCGTTTTCTTCATCTTTTGCTGTTAAAAAGATGGTTGGAATATTTAATTTTTTTATGTTTTTTTCGTATAATTCAAATCCGTTTCCATCTGGTAGTGAAACATCTAATATTATTAATGCTATTTCTTCATTTAAACTTTGCAAAGTTTCTTTTACATTTTCTGTGCATGTTACTTTATAATTTTCTTGTTCTAACGCATATTTTAGTGCCTTTGCTATTGTTTCATTATCTTCTACTAATAATATTTTCATTTTTTCACTTCTTTCTAAGTATTAGTTCTATTTAAGATTAATTATAATTCTTGTTCAGTCTTTTACTCCTTTTATTATACAAAATTAAAGAGGCATGAGCAATATCTTTTCAAAGTTTTCATACCTCTTCTTTTGGTAGAATATTATAAATTTTGTGACGCAAAAGGGACATATGACGCAAAAGGAAACGTCCTAAATAGCGTTTTATAACAAATAAGGTACCCAAAAGGGACAGATTAACCAAATGGAAACGTCCCAAATGGTAATAGTCTTTTATATATTTTCGTTTCTTATTGTTTCTATTGTGTTTTGCTTATTTATTTTGTTTATTGAATATTTCATTATGCAGAATATTAGAGCAAATACTGCTATTATGCTAATTAGTATTCCTACTACTGGCACTTCGTATTTTATTACTACTAAACCTGCTGTTAATGCTTTATATATTAAGTATGATAATCCTATTCCAATAGGTATTCCTATTAGTAATGATTTTGTTCCATAGAATAAACTTTCTAAACGTACCATTCTATTAAATTCTTTTTTGGTCATTCCTATACTTTTTAACATCGCAAATTCTCTACTTCTAAGTTCCATATTTGTTGTTATTGTATTAAATATATTTGTTATTCCTATTAATGCTATTACTATTATAAATCCATATAGGAATATTTGAATTAGGGCATACATTGATTTCATATTTTTTTCTTCTTTTGCACCATTAAATAAATCATAAGTTTGTCCTTCTACTATTTTTTCTATTTTATCTTGAAGATTCTCTGGATTTGATGAATTTATATATATTGTTCTATTTTTTCTTGGAATAAAGTTATCCATATTTTCGTCACTTACAATTATATATGCTGTTCCTACTACATTTTCTAACCCTAATGGTCTTATATTTGTTGTTTTTGCAATTTCTAAGTTTTTTTCTATATATTGTGCTACATTTATTCCTGAGGCATCCAGTTCTATTATGTTTCCCTTTAATATATCTCCAGCTTTATATGTGTATATCTCTATTTCTTCTTGTACAAATATTTCATTTTCCTTGTCATATACTTGTGCAAAACTATTATTTATTAATATTGCTTTGTCTTTTACATCTTCATATTTTAAATTTAATTTCTTTAAGTAATTTTCATATTCTTGCTTACCAAGACTTATAACTGTAATTCCATTTTCTTCTTCTCTGTTTTCTATTCCTTCATATTTAATAAATTTTTCTGTATATTTTGGTGCTTTAATCCTATATATTCCTGATTTTTCTATAGCTATTCTGTCTATGTCTTCTAATGAAGCTATTTCTTTTGTCATTTCTTCATTATCTTCGTTTTCTTCATCTAAGTATACGCTAATATTATATTCTTGTTTTCCATAATGAATTTCTATCATTCTATAACCTAATCTCATAAAAGAATATAACGCTATAAATACTGATGTACAAACAATTATTGAAACTACTGTTGTTCTATATTTCTTTTTATTTCTTTTTAAATTTTTGTATGAAATTTCTCCACCAATTCCAAATATTTTATTTATTATTTTAGGACTTTTTACTTTTTTAGCTTTTATTTTTATGTCTTCATTACTTCTAATTGCAGATATTGGACTTGTTTTTGATGCTCTTTTTGCACTTTTTCTTGCTGAAAAATATATTGTTATACTTCCTAGCAATACGGATATTAATATTGCTAAAGTTGAAGTGCTAAATATTAATTCCATGTTCATCATGCCTTTTAATAAAGCATTTGAAATTTGTATTAAAATGAACGTAGCCAGCAATCCACTTAAAATTCCTAATGGTATTCCTATTAATCCTAATATTAAAGCTTCAAAATACACATTTTTCTTTATTTGTTTTTTAGTTGCTCCTATACTTGCAAGCATGCCGTATTGTTTTATTTTTTCTGTTATTGATATATCAAAACTATTTTTTATGCAAAATACTGATGTAACTATTATAATTGCAACTACAACTCCTGCTGTAGAATATAATACTTTCATAGTACTTTCACTAAAACTTAATGTTTCTAATTCTATTAAAGTCTTATTTATATCAATATTGTATTTTGCTTTTTCAAGTTCCTCTACAATTTCTTTTTCTTCATTTTGATCTGCAACAACAATTCCGCCCTTTGTTTTTTCATATATTTTTTCTTTTATTCCTAGTATATTTGCTGTTACTTTATATTCGTTTTCTAATCCGTTTTTTGTATATCTTGCATATACATTATAAATTCCTTCAGAATTATTGTTATCAATTAATGTTATAAAGGTATATCCCGGTGCTGTATATGGCTCTATTCCATAGCTAAGTCGTTCTACTCTTCCTACTATTTTATAAGTTTTTGTTTTACTTGCCTCAAAAGTTTCTTCTCCATTATACGGATTCATTTGTGTAAGCTTATATCCATCTGTTACTCTGTTTCCTATGTTTAGTGTTATAATATCTCCCACTTTGTAATCTACTCTTCCATTGGTTTTTAGGCTTGTAGGAATTACTATCTCGTTTGAATTTTCCGGCATTTTTCCTTCTACTAATTTTATTCCTAAACTTTCTAATGCTTGTTTATCCATTTCCATTATGAAGGCATACGGTTTATATTCATTTTTACTTTCTTCTATTTTTGCATATCCAAGTTGTTTTGTTAAATAATTTTTTTCTATTGCTCTATTATTTTTAAAATCTGCTAATTCTTCTGCTTTTACATCTAAAAATGCATAATGATAATCCCCTCTATTAGTTTTTTCAAACTTTATATAACTTTCTTTAAAACTTACAGCCATAGATGCTACTGCTGTGATTAACGCTACAGATAGTATTATTCCTATTATTGTAACTATTGTTCTTTTCTTGTTTAATTTTAAGCTTTTAGCAGTTAATTTGTTTAATAAATTCATATTATACCTCCTTAACTATCTTTCCGTCTTCTATAGTTATAATTCTATCTGCTACTTTTGCAATTTCTAAGTTATGTGTAATCATTATTATTGTTTGTTTAAAATCTTTGTTAGACTTTTTCAATAATGCTACAACTTCATCACTTGATTTTGAGTCTAAATTTCCTGTTGGCTCATCTGCTAGAATTATTGCAGGATTTGTTATTAAAGCTCTTCCTATTGAGGTTCTTTGTTGTTGTCCTCCAGATAGTTCGTTTGGAAGATGTGTTCTTCTTTCATTTAGCCCCAAAAGATTTATTAGTTCATTAAGTTTTTCTTTATTTACTTCTCTACCATCTAAACTTAATGGTAATGTTATATTTTCCTCTACATTCAATATTGGAATCAAATTATAGAATTGATATATTAGTCCTACTTGTCTTCTTCTAAAAATTGCAAGTCCATCATCATTTAATTTGTAAATATCTTTTCCTTCTATAAATACCTTTCCACTAGTTGGTCTATCTACTCCTCCTAGTAAATGTAGTAATGTAGATTTTCCACTTCCTGAAGCACCTACTATTGCCACAAATTCACCCTTTTCTACTGAAAAAGACACATTATCCAAAGCTGTTACTTTAGTTTGACCTTTTCCATATTCTTTGCATAAGTTTTCAACCCTTAATATTTCCATATTTTTTCTCCTTTTTTATTTACTTTAAAGATATTATAAAATATTTGAAGTGACAAGTAAGTGACTAAATTAAAATTTTTTTAAAGTTTAAAATGGACGCTCTTTTTTGACATTTTTTGTGTCAGCAAAGAGCGTCCCTTCTGAATTTTTTTATTTTTTCTCTTTATTTCGTTTATCTTGTATTATTTCCATTTCTTTTTCTGTTATTAATGTAACATTATTTTCTTTTGCCCATGATACACAACCTTTTAAAACTGTACTTAAAAATACTCTTGGTACTTTTACTAATTTTGCACATGCTTCATCTGTAAATTTCACTTCTGGATCTATTCTTGAAGCTGCATATTTTACTGTGTCTAAACTAATACCTTTGCTTGCTGGAATTGGTTCTGATATTGGTCTTTTAAATCTTGTGTACCAGAAATTCTTGTTATCACGATATCCATAGTCAACTGGTACTTGTGGAAATGAATTACTATTTACTCCGTCTACAATTGCATCATAATATTTTGGTTTCATTAAAATGTGATCTATTTTTAAAATGAAATGTGCACCAAACTTACTTGTAATTCCATTAAAGTCATGATATGGTGGCAAGTATTCTTCTTGTACTGTATCATTCTCGGCTCCATCTAATTCTTTTACCCATGTACATTCAAATACTTGGAATGCTTCACTAATTATTTTAGGAAATTGTTCATTAGGATTTTCTCTTGCTCTTTTTCCATCTACTAATGTAAATATGCAGTCTTTCATTTTTTCTTCAGTTGTTTCTCCTGGGTAGCCAAGTCTAACCGCTTCTTTAAAATATTTTCTTTTATCTGTAATAAAATTGATTGAGCATTTTCCTGTCCTTAATATGTTTTTTGCTGTATTTGAGCTATTCCTACAGCAAAGTACCATTGCATAATAATCCTTTCCTGCAATATAGTAAGGGAAGCATAATGAATATGAACCTATATTTGTTTGTCCAGATTCGCTTAATGTTCCTATTTCTGTTGTTGGCATTGGGAAAAAGCTTGATGTTTGATAAAAGTTATCAACTATCCTCAAATCCCTAAAACCATTTAATTCCTCAATTTTCTTTTCCATAAAAATCAAATCCTTTCTTTTGTATATTTATATTTTTTAAATCTATTATAATTTTAATTTTTCATTTAATTTTCTATAAATAGGTTTCATTTTTTCTTCATTTGTAATTATGTCTGCTTTATCTATATCTACCCATTCAACTCCACTATTTTCATCTTCTTTTATTTTTAAGACTTCATTTTCGTCTGCCTCTAATAAAAAGCAACAATCCAAATGTAAATGAGAAGGTACAAATTTTCCTCTTTTTACGTGGCTATCTACTGTAAGTATTTGTATTCCAAAAAATCCATCACTTAATACTTTCAAATTCTTTAAACTTGTTTCTTCATTTGCTTCTTTTAATGCTACATGTAATAAATCGCTATCTCCGTCCGCATGTCCACCAGTCCAAGCCCAAGATTTATATATATTGTGATATATCATTAACACTTTTGTTCTTTCTTTATTTACTATCCAATTTGATGCTGTAAAGTGACACATTCTATTTTCTCTTGTTAATACATCTTTAAATGTATCTATGTATTGTAACATCATTTCTTTGTCATTTTCTTCTTGTTCATTATATGGTTTATAGTTTTCAATTTGTTCTCTTAAATTCATTTTTCTTCTTCCTTCTATTATTATATCTTCTCTACTTATACTTTTTACTCTTCAAATTTTATATTATTTTTTCATAAAATATTTAGCAGATTGTATAGTTACTACCATATAAAGCATTTATATTTTTAAATTCTTATTGTTTATCCAGTAACTCGCTTTCTTTTCTCCATTGACACTCATGATCTTTTTTTAGTTTTTAATTGTTCATTATCTATTGAATTATATATATCAATCATGTTATGATTAAATTTTGTAGAATGTCTTTTATTTTTTAGAATCATCAGCATCGCTGGTAACATCATCCCTATTTCTGCAATTAATATTAACATTGTTATCATTACAGGTTCAGACATTGAAAACCAAAATTTATATTCTTTTTCAGAAAATGCCGTTACAAAAATCGAAATAATTAAAACTATACTAATCATACACAAACTTATTAAATAGTAAATATTTCTATAATTCTTTAATTTACTTTCACTTTGTGATATTTGTCCAATACTTTGATTAAATTCATCAATACTTTTGTAGTCTTCTATTATATCTTTTAAATATAAAACATATTCCCTTTTATTTTCATTATCAACATAGGAACTTTCCAATATTTCCCTTGTTAGTTCTTCACAAATTGCTTTAACATTGAATACTTCATTAACAGATAATTTGTATTTTCTAGTAACAGATTCTATAATTGAACTTATAATCATTTTATTTAGTATATTTTTTTCGACAATATATGGCTTAAGTATTCTAATTATTTCATTATTTGCATTTTCTATTTGCTTCTGCTTTTCTTTATTTGTTGCTTTATTTAAAATTATTCTAGAAATAATAGTTGTAACAATATATACTATTAATCCTGTTCCAATATTTATCACCCACTGATTACTAAAAAAATTTTTTATTGTTTCCATTTTCATTCATTCCTTATATATTTTTTCTTATGTTATATCATATTATTTCCTTCCTATCAATATTTTTTTAGGAGTCAAATTATATTTTCTTTAAAAAAAGTTATAGCACGGCTTTCATTAAATTTTCCGTGCTATAACTTTTTATTATTATTCAATGATAATCTTATAATTTTCTTTATACCATTTAGCAAATTCTCTCATTGCATCTACAGATTCATATTTTATTCTGTTTAATCTTTCTTCATCTGTCATTTGTGCTAAAGTTTTTTCATAGCCAAAAGGTTTATATATGTACCACAAATCTGACCACTTTTTATCTGTATCATTCCCTAATATTTTTTCTGCTAATGTTCCTTCATCTTTTCCCATGAATTGATATAATTCTTTTCCATCATAATATGATAAGCATTCTGTGAATCTACACTTTCTATTTTCTTTTCCTTCCATAAGTTTTAGTATTCCATCTAATCCTATTGTTTCTAGTGCAAAATTTACAAATGCTCTTGGAAAACCATTTAATTCATCTATCCAAAATCCACAATCTAATGAAATACAAGGCTTATTTACTAATTTATATGCTTCCATTACTTTATATTTTGATATGTATTTAATATCATCACTTCTTGGTTCTTCTAATTCATATTCAAATATTTTAAAATTTACTTGCTCTAATTGCCTTTTAGCTGACTCTATTTTCCCTTTGTTATGTGTTACAAATATTACTTCTTCCATTTTTTTCTCCTTACAATATACTTTTTTCTTTTAAATCATTTATGAAGATTTTATCATATATTGAGGAAATATTTATGTCACAATTATTTTTTTATTAAAATTTCGTCATATTTATCTTGTAAAACTTTATATTCTAAAATATCTTCCAATTTAAACAACCTTATTTCTTGTTTTAATTCACAAAATGCTGCCACATACCACTTGTTAATATAGCAAAAAAGTTCTGCTGGATGTATTATTCTTTTTGTAACACCAGAGTTTATGGATTTATACTTAATTTCTATTTTCTTTTTTTCTTTAATTGCTTTTTTCATTATTATATACATTTCTTCTTTTATAGTATCTTCTAATTTTAAAAAGTCACTTTCGTTTTCTAACATATATCCACCATATTTTCCAGTTGTTGATTTTAAATATATTCCTGCTTGTTCTAATTCTAGTTTATATTGCCTTACCATTCTTTCGGATATTTCTAATTTTTCAGATAAATTTTGAATACTATGTATTTTTCCGTCTTTAAGTATTTGTAACATGTTAAGCATATTGGCAACTTTGCTCATTTTTCCACCTCTTTTTATTTTTTAGTCATCATTATAAAAATATAGTATCTATATTTCCAATTCTACTTGTTTAGCTATCTCCATAAATCTCCATTAATGTGACTTGTCAAAGCCATAATAAATGCATTTCTTGTTAAATCTATTCTTGATACTTCATTTTTGGTTAAAAAACTAATTCCACCTTTTCCTTTATTAAGACCTTTTTCACTAAATATTTTATCCATAACTTTTCCAAGTTCAGTTTCTTTTATCTCATCTATGTACTTGTCTGGAATAGGAAAACCTTGACTTGTCCCTACACTTTGAAATCCTTTTGAATCTTCTATAACTACTGCATTTATATCAATCCACTCTCCTAAAAGATTTGTAATTCCTGCTTCACTTGAAATATAAAAATCCGCTTCTATCTTATTATTTATTGCATATTCTTTTAGATTTTTTACTCTATTTTTTGCTCCTTGAAGTATTTCTTCGTTTATTGGTTGATCTCCCACATTTGAACTTACTGGAACTCCTTTTATTTCAACATTCTCAAAAAATTTTTCAAATGCTTGTTTTGCTCCTTCTATTTTACCTGGATTTTTTGTTCCAATTAATATCCTCATTTTCTCTATATCTCCTTTATATTTTATCTACATATATAATTTTTATTTTCTATTTTAATACCACTCTAAAATTTCTTTTATATCTTTTCTAGGTCTTTGTTTAGGAGTTTGATTTGGATAACCGATAGAAATCGCTGAAACTAATTCCATGCTTTCGTATCCTACTAATTTTGCTATTTCTTTCTCTGTATATGTTGTATCTCTTATCCAAAGTGAGCCTAATCCTAAATCTGTTGCTCTTAAGCAAATATTTTCTATAGCTCCTCCTATTGAAAGTGTATCTCCTATAATCCAATTATCTTCATGTTCTTTAAAAACTAATATTAATATAGGTGCTTCTTTTATTATTTTTGCTGTTGTTATAACACTACTATTAGCGTTACATATCTGATTTTCTAACCTTTCCTTTGAATCTTCCTCATTTTTTATCATAATATCTGCAATTTTATCTTTCGTACTACTTTTTACTATTAAAAATTTCCAAGGTTGTCTATTTTTAGCTGATGGTGCTAATCTTGCACACTCTATTAGCTCTTCTATTAGTTCATTTGGTACATCTTCATTTGTATATTTTCTAATACTTCTTCTATTTTTTATTGTTTCTTCTAATTCCATTTTAACCTCTCATTTCTTACATATATTTATAAATTCTTTAAATATTTCATTCATGTTTTTGTCTTTTGTATATAAGCTTTCAGGATGAAACCCTACTCCTATGTAAAACTTTTTGTCTTTAGATTCAATAACATCTGGATAACCATCTTCACAAAATGCCAATAATTGGTTTATTCATAATATTTCCTCTTTGTTTTCCATATATTATCATTTTTTGTCATTCTATCATATATAAATAAAAAAATAAAGTACATAATAAATCAATTATTATATACTTTATTTTGGTTTCTTATTTAACATTAATACTATTTTAGTCTTCTATTGCTATATAAATATGAATTTCTTGTTTTTGCATATCTTCCGAATTATTTTGATATTCTTCAAAATCACAAGTATATTTTCTATTTAAATTCATATTCCATATTTCTTGCCAAGCCTGTCCCACTGAATTTTTTACATCGCCTATTATTACAAATTTAGCATATTTTCCTTTTGGAATAACTTTATTTGCTAATTCCTCATTATCTTTTTCTTCTTTGATGACTTCTGCACCTGCAATAAATATATAAGGTTTGGTATAGTCTCCTTCATATTCTGTATATAATCCTATTGTTTTATTATTTACCTTATTTTGTATTCTATTATATACTCCATCTTCAAATAATTTTTGCCAAGTCATACCTATATCTTGCACAGATTTTCCTTCTTGATTAGTTGTTTTTATTCTTATTCCCTCAACAACCTTTTCCTCTAATTCTACAATTTCATATTTCATAATATCTACCTCCTGAGATGAAGTATATATTATTTAACTTGACAACTATATGTCATATTAAAAATATTTTTATAAGTTTTCACACACTCTTCGTGCTCTTTTGATAAATTCATCTTTATCTGATAACGCTTGCCTTATTTTTTTATAGCATCATCAAATTCTTTATCTTCTAAATATATTTTTGCATATCCGTTTTCTCCGTATTTTTCTGTTAAATGATGATATATTCTTTCTATCTGTTCTTCTTCTGACAATTCTGCGTAATTTCTTTTTCCATAAGAATATGATCTTTTTATAGTATTATCTATGTCTATAATTGTTCTATCTGCCGTACTTATTATTTTTTCATATATAGTTCTAGGTTCATGATTGCTATACGCCCTATGATCTTCTATTGCCTCTTTTGTATGTCTAACAATTTACACCAATCCATTAATAGATTAGCATCTTTTTTAGTCTTTAATTGTTCATTATCTGTTGAATTATATATATCTATCATATTAGGATTAAACTTTGTAGAATGTCTTATTAAATATATAGTTGTTATATTTTCTTTCATATTATTAATTTTCCTTCTTTCAAATACTTTCTAATATATTTTTCTCCTACTCTTCCTCTATAGTGTCTAATTTTTTAATAACAGCACCGAGCAACATTCAACATGACTAGTAAACGGAAACATATCTACTGGTTGTATATTACCTATTTCATAATTTTCATTAAGTAACTTCATATCTCTTACCATAGTTGCAGGATTACAACTAATATAAACTACCTTCTTAGGCTTAACTGCTAAAATATTATTAATTGTATTGTTATCTAATCCCTTACGTGGAGGATCTACTATTATTACATCAGGATAAACTTGTTTCTTTTCCATTAAATTAGAAAATATTTTAGGTGCATCTCCTGCAAAAAACTCTATATTTTCAATATTATTTATCTTTGCATTCTCTTTTGCATCTTCAATTGCTTGCTCTACAATTTCTATTCCATAAACTTTTTTTACATAGTTTGAAGCAAAAATTCCTATCGTTCCAATTCCACAATATAAATCAAATAATATATCATCTTTGCTTAAATCTGCCATTTCAATTGCTGTATTGTATAAAACTTCTGCTTGTACTGGATTTACTTGGTAGAATGACATTGGAGAAATTTTAAATGTATAATCTCCTAATATATCATAAATATATCCATCTCCATGAAGAACTATATTTTCATATCCTAGTATTACATTTGTGTTCTTCATATTTATATTTTTTACAATTGTTTTTACATTGTATTGTCTTACAAGCATTTCAACAAGTTCTGTTTCATATGGTATTTTTTTACCATTTACAACTAATATACACATTATTTCGTGTGTACGAATTCCTACTTTTATTACAATATGGCGAATTAGCCCATCTAATGTCTCTTCATTATACACTGGTATATTTTTTTCTATTATAAATTTTTGAATAGAAAATGCTATTTTTTGTGCTTCTATATTTTGAATAAAACATTCTTTTATTCCTATAATTTCATGTGTTCTTTGTGCAAAAACTCCCACTTGTATTTCGCCTTGTTTATTTAGTCCTACTGGGAATTGAGCTTTATTTCTATAATTATATGGGTTACCCATTCCTATTGTTTTGTGTACATTTATCTTTTTAGCTAAAGTTTTATTAACTAAATTCTGCACCATTTCTTGTTTTATATTTAATGTTTCTTCATAATCCATATGTCTTAAATTACAGCCACCACATCTTTTGTATGTACTGCAATCTTCTTCCACTCTGAAAGGAGATTTTTCTAGTATTTCTACTACTTTTCCATATCCATAAGAAGAAAGTACTTTCACTATGATTATTTTTACTTTTTCACCTTTCATGGCATATGGAATAAATATGGTGAAGTCATTTATTTTAGCAATGCCTTCTCCATTCATTCCATAATCTATAATGTCTACAATATATTCTTCATTCTTTTTTATTTTTTCCATTTGTGTTCTCCTTAAAAATAAGTCATCCATTTCTTATTTTTATTTTATTAATAAATTTTTTATTCCGTCTTCCATATTTATTTTAGTAGGTATTATATATTTTGCATCTACTTTATGTGATATTAAATTTGTTATAACTTTCATTGCTCTTGAGCAGTCAAACCATAAAGGATTATCACTATTTTGTCTTATTTTATCTAATGATGTAACAAGCGCATTTTGATCATAATTATCACTCATTTCTCTTGTTAACATATATTTTTGATTTTCATTTTCATACAATGTGTTTTCTTTTAACTCATATTTAGCATTATTATACCAATATAAATGATCTCCTCCAGCTAAAATTAATAAGTCAGCTTTTATGTTTATATCATTTATTAATTCATCAATATAATTATATACTTCTTCAAATGTACATGTTGGTACATCATCTTTTAAGCTAGTAAATTTATTAGTTACATCTACCACACCAAAATTATAGTATTTTTTATCTATAATTTTTTTATCGTTAACAAATATCAGTTCTATTGAACCTCCGCCACCAATAAATATGCACATATTTCCACTATAATTTATATTATTATAGCAACCTATTGCTGTATATTTTGCTTCATCTTCTTGTGATACAACTTCTATATTTAAATTAAATCTTTTTTCTATTTCTTTATTAATTTCTTCTAATTCTTCTTTAGTTATATTTCTAAATACACTACAGCCATATATATGAACGTTGTCAGTATATTTTAAAGCATTTTCAATTACTTCATATAATTTTTCTAAATCTGATTCTTGTATTTTGTTCTGCATTTTATAGTTTTTCTTAAATTCTATTGTTGTATTATTTTCATATACTAAACTATCTCCTTCATAAACGTGTGTTTTAGTGTTGTTGCTTCCTATTTCAATTATTGATACTTTCATAATTTTTCCTCCTATATATTTTATTATTTATAATGTATCATAAAATAAAAAAACTTACAAGAAGTAAAAATTGTCTTATCTGAAATTTTTGTAGGTTTGTCAAACATATGTCACACTTTATTGGTATGACTATGTATGACAAAACTACAAAGAAAAACATACCTAATATTGTTCAAAGCTTGAAAATTATGTAAAACTATGTTATAATTAGGTTATTCAAAAAAATATATATTTAACCTCAATTGAGAGAAAGGAAAATTTATGCGGAAAGAAGAAAATAGTAATGTAACTAATTTGAAAGTATCTGATTCTGTAATTAAAATTTTTAATGAATGGTTGCCTACAGATTGCGATATGACTCTTAATTTAGAGAGAATGCTAGTAAGCTATTTCAATATTAAAAATCCAAGGCAATTAAAAAAAGTTAGAAATGAAAGGAACAAATTTCATCTAATTACTAACAAGAAAAAGTATCTGATTGAATTATTAACTGAAGACGATGATGAAGTATATCTTTCTATTATGGAAAACGAAGATATCGTAGTATATCGTGTTCGAATAGGTGATTCGGGTTACTATTATGCAGAGTTTATGAAAATTACTACGACAATTGACAACTACATTTTTGTAATTGATCGTGAAGCAAGCGGGAAAGTTGTTTCTAAGGATGGTGAGCTTATTATAGAAATGCAATATCATATAACTCATCAGGGCAATGCAAGATATAATTTGGATGAAATCAATGCTTTTATAGAATATTATTCAAGAATTGCTCATGATCCAAAATTGTACATGCTGACATATAAAAAAATGTCTAGATTATTTCATTATTTAGGAGAGTATTTAATTCTTAATATATACAGTGATAATAAAAGAGTAAAAACCATTGAGTTTACTTCTGAAACTGTAAAAATCACTTTATATATGAATAATGAAGAAAAGTATTATTTAGAATATGATTTCCAAAGAGACAAAGTTTACACAATCGGTTATTCTAATCATGTGATTGATATTTTTATTCTTTATGGAAGAGGTAGTGATGCCGGCAAAGATAAAATAAAATTAACAGGAAGCTACAATAGTAACGAAGTATATTTATATTGCAATAGTGAGTTCATTGAATCAAAGAAGAATATTGCAATACAACTTCTTGAATCAGAAAAAACATTTTATTAAGATTTTCTTTTTAGAGCGGTAACAAGCATTGCAAGTTTCCGCTCTTTTTTCTATATTATGCGTATATTAAATAAATTTAACCTCATTAATACATATTTTCCAAAATTACTTATTCTACGAGCTTAGGCATACACACAAATTTGGAATATAATAATCATTATCTTCAGTTCAATCACTTTCCCTTCTTTATAGATTTAGAACGATTTTTTGCAAAAGAAAAAATCAACCAGATTTTATTTTCTGATTGATTTTTTGTCTATCTGTTCTATTAGTTCTAACAGATACGTCGTTGGTGCGGATGAGAGGACTTGAACCCCCACCCTTTCGGACTAGATCCTAAGTCTAGCGCGTCTGCCAGTTTCGCCACATCCGCATTTCCTATCGACATTATTTATATTAGCACATTTTACTCTTTATTGTCAATAGGTATTTTCAATTTTTTGCTTTTATTTTCCCCTAAATTGCTATATCAATTTTCTTCCAATTACCAAAAAAACACTTGTCTTTTTGTGGATAGTATTAATTTATTACTTCACTCATTACCTTTGCTAAATATTTCATACTATTTAAACATTGATCCATTGTATTTCCCGTAGCTCCTACTTCTATTATACATGCTGCTTTTGCTAGATGTTGATTATATCTACTATTTCTTAATATTATTGGTTTAAACAATCCTGGATATAATTCATTTGCTTTTTCTTGTACTTTTATAGCAAATTTTAGATTATCATTCCAATCTTCGTGCTCTAGTCCACCTCCATCTGTTCCTATTACAAACATTATTTGTGCTGCTTGTTCTTCCCCAATTTGAACAGTTGGCGCATATGTATAATCTCCTATCGCATCCCTATGTAAATCTATTACAATGTCTGTATTATCATATTGTTTTAATAAGTTCTTAACTGTAGTTAATGATCTTCCATATGACCCATTATATGCTGGATAATCATGATATGTATTATCATGAATTACATTATATCCATAACTCTTTAATTGATTTGTAAGTTCTGTTCCAACTCTTACTACATTATAATTAAAATCTGTTGTTCTATATGTTCCTGTTTGTTCATACTCAAAGTTCTCACTTGGTGTATAACTTTCACATGTATGTGTATGAAATAATAAAATATTTTCTTTGTTAACAGTTATATCTGGTTTTAACATTTCTTCTGTTAATTCATATTCTGTTTCATTTCTAACTTTTACTCCATTATATTCATTTGTAAATTTAGTAGGTACATTATTTTCTACTACTTTGGTTTCAAGTCCTGTTTTTGCCTGTTCTACTACTATATCATTATTTTCTTCTTTTATCTCCTGATTTTCTGTTTTATTTTCCTTTGGTCTAATTTCGTTAAGCATTGCTAATTGTTTCGATACAGTATAGTCTAATAAGTTTATTCCTTCTATTTTCTCTCCAAAGTCTTCCATGTTTCCGTTTACTTGTTTTATCATTGGTATAGTCTCTTCTAAACAAGATTCTAGTCTATCTTTACTCAAAATCCCTTGTAATTTTATTTCTTCTTTTTGATTACTTTGTTTTATTATTTTTATAAACATAAATAAACATACAAGTACTATTCCTAGTTTTATTCCATATTTTAGAATGTCTCTTTTATTCAGAATTGTTACATTTACCATATATGTTTTCCTTTCGTACAAACCTATTATATATTAGTATATGCTTGTACTTAGGAATTTATGCTAACAGAAATAGAGATTTCAATCACATATAATAAAAAGTATATATATTCTAAATAATATATATACTTTTATTTAAATATTGTTATTTAATTTTCTTAATTACTTCTTCTATTTTTAGAGTTTCTTGTTCTCCTGTTTGCATATTTTTTAAAGTAACTATATTGTTTGCTATTTCATCTTCTCCTATTACTATAACATATGGAATAGCAAGTCTATCTGCATATTTGAATTTAGCTTTTATTTTTTTGTTTTCTAAATAAACTTCTGCATTTATATTTTTGTTTCTTAGTGCTGTTGCTACTTCTAATGCCTTTGAATTATCTTCTACCATTGAAACTACTAAAACTTTTGCTATTGAATTTTGTTCTTCTTTTAGTGCATTTAGTTCATTTAATTTATAGAATAATCTTGTTAATCCTATAGAGATTCCTACTCCTGGTAATTTTTTATCTGTATAATATTCTGCTAAATTGTCATATCTTCCGCCTGAGCAAACACTTCCTAGTTCACGATATTCATTTAAAAATGTTTCATAAACTGTTCCTGTGTAATAGTCTAAACCTCTTGCTATTGTTAAGTCTACTTTAAAATTAGAATCTGGTACGCCAAAAACTTTAACATATTTTACAACTTGTTTTAGTTCTTCTAAACCTTCATTAAATATTTCATTAGTATAATTTAATTTTTCTAACGAATCTATTTTTTCTTCAGTTGTTCCACTAATTTCAATAAAATTCATTATGTCATTTATTTGATTTTCGCTTAATTGTAAATCTTTTAAACATTCTATAACATTTTCTTTGCCTATTTTTTCAATTTTATCTATTATACGCATGATATCTACAGATTTTTCCTCTAAATCTAACTCTTTAAATAGACCAGATAATAATTTACGATTATTTATACATATTGTAAAATCTTCAAATCCTAAATCTTTAATTGTACTATATATTACTGCTGGCATTTCAGCATCATTTATTATACTTAATTCTCCATCACCTATAATATCTATATCACATTGATAAAATTCACGGAATCTTCCTTTTTGTGGTCTCTCTCCACGATATACTTTTCCTATTTGATATCTTCTAAAAGGGAAACTTAAATCGTTATAATATTCAGTTACATATTTGGCAAGTGGTACTGTTAAATCAAAACGAAGTGCTAAATCATTATCTCCTTTTTGGAAACGATAGATTTGTTTTTCTGTTTCTCCTCCAGCTTTTGCTAAAAGTACATCTGACATTTCTATTATTGGTGTATCTATTGGTAAAAAGCCAAACTTTTCATATGATTTTTGTATTTTTTCTTTCATTTTATTAAATAGAATTTGCTCTTTTGGTAGCAGTTCCATAAAGCCTGGCAATGTTCTTGGTTCTATTTTACTCATTTTATTTCCTCCTATCATAACCTATTAGTGTTACCAAAAGGGACAGATTAACCTTTTGGAAACGTCCCTAATGGTACAAATTTTAATCTAAACGTGGTTTTAGTTCTAAATATATTGGTTCTTCTTCTCTTATTGTTGTCATTCTTCCGTGACCCGGATATACTATTGTATCATCTGGAAGTATTGTTAGTTTGTTTGTTATAGATGCTATTATATCTGGGAAACTACTTGTTGGTAAGTCTGTTCTTCCCCATGTTCCTTTAAATAATGTATCTCCTGAAAATAGTAATCCTTCTTCTTTACAATATAGACAAGTTCCACCTTTTGTATGTCCTGGTGTGTGTATTACCTTGAATTCTAGATTTCCTAAATGGATTATATCTCCTTCATCTACTCTTGAATCCGCTTCTAGTTCTATATCGTCCATTCCTATATAATAAGTAAGACTAATTGCAGGATTATATAACCCTTCTGCATCGTCTCTATGAATTAATACTTTTCCACCTTTTTTTGCTTTTACTTCTAATATTGCTCCAAAATGGTCTCCATGACAATGTGTTAAATATATATATTTTAACTTGTCTATTCCTAATGTATCTAGCATATCTATAATTTTATCTGCTTCTCCACCCGGATCTATAACCATTGTTTCTCTGCTTTCTTCATCTTCTACTATATAGCAATTTGTTGGCTCTCCTAATGCCGTATTTACTTTTAATCTTTTTAATATCATTTGTTTTTCCTTCTTTTTAAATATATTTGTATTAAATCTGGATCATTTTGATTCTCTGGTAATTTATCAATATCAAAGAATTTCATATTTTTAGACTCATTGTCCCATTTTAATTCTCCTGAATATTTTTTTATGCAATATAAAACTGTATTATTAATTACCACATCTCCATTTGGATAATCATTTCTTCTAGATTCTCCTGAAACTATATCTACTAGTTCTAAATCTTCCTCTTTTACATCTAAATTAGTTTCTTCTTTTATTTCTCTAATAATAGTATCTTGAAATCTTTCTCCTAATTCTTGACAACCACCAGGAAGTCCCCATTTATCTCTATCTGCTCTACTTTGTAATAAAATTTGATTTTTACTATTTAATATAATAGCAGCTGCACCATCTTGTAACAAAACAAATCTGTGCTTTAGTTCTCCCATACATAATCTAGTAAATACGGGATATCCTATAATATTGCTTAATTCAATTATTTCATCAGAAGATAATTTTTCTATTATTTTCTTCAATTCATCATAAGACATATTTCTTTGTTCTTGTAAAGATAAATTTCTAATTTTATTTAGTATTTCTTTATTATTCATGCCTACTATTCTCTTCTTTCTTCTAAA
>CAKPAW010000006.1 GCA_934133165.1 uncultured Clostridia bacterium | reverse complement strand
GTCTAATTCTACTCCCATCCATTTTAATTGTTCGCAAATCATTTTTCTTTCATCTGGTCCTCTTTCTCCAACTCCACCAGCAAATGCTATTACATCTACACCATTTAGTGCAACTGCATATTTAGCAATATATTGAGCTATAATATAAGCATAAGCTTCCATTGCTAATTTACTCTTTTCAGCATGTTCGTCATTTGCATCTATAGAAGCTAGTAAATCTCTATTGTCTGCTGAGTATTCGCTCATTCCTATTAATCCAGATTCTTTATTTAATATTTTTTCTACTTCATCAGGTGTTAATCCTTCTTTTTTCATTAAGAAAGTAACTATTGATGGGTCTAAATCTCCAGAACGTGTTCCCATTGCAATACCTGCAAGTGGTGTGAATCCCATTGATGTATCAACAGATTTACCATTTAATACCGCACATAGACTTGCCCCTTGTCCTAAATGACATACTATTGTTTTTAATTCTGTAACTGGTTTTCCTACTAGTTCAGCAACTCTTGCAGATACATATCTGTGGCTTGTTCCGTGGAATCCATATTTTCTTACACCATATTTTTCATAATATTTATATGGTATTGGGTAAATATATCTTTCTTCTGGTATTGTTTGATGGAAAGCTGTATCAAATACTGCTACATTTTTCTTACCTGGCATAACTTTCATACAAGCTTCAATTCCTGTTAAAGCTGCTGGGTTATGTAATGGTGCTAAAGGAATACATTCTCTAATTGTATCTATTACTTCGTCTGTAATTACAACTGATTTATTGAATTTTTCTCCTCCATGAACAACTCTGTGTCCTACTGCTGAAATTTCGTCTAATGATGAAATTACTCCATGTTCACTATCTGTAAATTGTGAAAGTACAAAAGAAATAGCTTCTTCATGATTTTTAGCATCTCTTTCGTATTTATATTTTTCTCCACCTACTTTGTGAGTTACAAAAGAACCTTCCATTCCAATTCTTTCATAGTTTCCTTTTGCTAATACTTGTTCATTTTCCATATCGATTAATTGATATTTTAGTGATGAACTACCACTATTTAATACTAAAATTTTCATTTTATTTCCTCCTTAATTTTATCTCTTATATATGTTTTTGCGCATTTTTCCTTCACTATTTATATTACATGCTTTGTGCTTGAACTGCTGTAATTGCAACAACTCCAGCTATATCTTCTGCACTACATCCTCTTGATAAATCATTTACAGGTCTTGCAATACCTTGGCAAAGTGGTCCATATGCTTCTGCTTTTGCAAACCTTTGAACTAATTTGTATCCTATATTTCCAGCATCTAAATCTGGGAATATTAAAGTATTTGCTTCACCTTTTAATTGGCTTCCTGGTGCTTTTGAAGCTGCAATTTCTGGTATAATTGCCGCATCTAATTGAAGTTCACCATCTGCAATTAAGTCTGGCATTTTTTCTTTTAATAATTTAGTTGCTTCTACTACTTTATCTGTAAGTGGTGAATGTGCGCTTCCATAACTTGAATATGAAAGCATTGCAACTTTTGGTTCTTTTCCTACTAATTGTTTAAAACTTTTAGATGATGAAATTGCTATTTCTGATAATGCTTCTGGATCTGGATATTCATTTAAACCACAGTCTCCAAAAACAAATGCTCCATTTTCACCATATTCACAATTTGGAACTACCATTAAGAAGAATGCTGATACAAGTTTTGTTCCTGGTGCTGTTTTTAATATTTGAAGTGCTGGTCTTAAAGTATCTGCTGTAGAATGACAAGCACCTGATACTAATCCGTCTCCATCACCTTGTTTTACCATCATCATTCCAAAATATACATTGTCTTTCATTATTTCTTTTGCTTTGTCTAATGTCATACCTTTTGCTTTTCTTAATTCATAAAATCTTTCTGCGTATTCACTGAATTTGTCTGATTTTAAAGGATCTACAATTTTTGCTTTTGATATGTCTATATTATTTTCTTGTGATAATTTTTTTATTTCTTCTTTGTTTCCTATTAATATAATATCACTATATCCTTCTTTTAAGACTTGTTCAGTTGCTTTTATAACACGTAAATCATTACTTTCTGGTAGTATAATTGTTTTTATATCTTGTTTTGCTCTTTGTTTTATATCGTTTATAAAAGACATTTTACTTGTTTCCTCCTTTTAGTTTAATACTTTAATATTATATAAGGAAAAAGGAAAAAGTACAAGTCATTTTCATAAATTTCTATGTTGTTAGATATAAATTTTTACAATAAAATAACACCAATAATTTTTAGTATTAAAGGTGCTATTTTTATTATTACATCTAAAAATAACTTCATTTTTACCAATATCTATTATTCATGGCATATGCTCCTGTTGTTGAAATTGTAATAAATTTAATAGAATATATGTCACAATATACTAAACTATCATTTTCAAAAGAACGAAGAAGAATATAACTTGCTCCTACATCTTCTAAAATTCCTATTCTATCTACCAAATTGTTAGTTCCAATTAAAAATTCTACTCTCATTAATTTTCCTATCTGTTCTCTTAAAAACGCTGGTGTATATATGTTATTTGTTAGTATTTCCGGGCTATTCGAGTTTATTTGAACCCCTCCTTGCATTTGCCTATTTTCGCTATTTGTATTTTCTTGCATAAAAATTTCATTCCTTTCATTTAAGTATTTGCGTAACTAGATGTTGGCCTATAAAAGCAGTGGTCACCAAGTCTTGTATGAAATGTGCCTGAACCATTACGAGGAAATGTGGAATCGCAATTTGGCTTAAATGGATTTAAGTACCATAGACATTCTCCAATTTCATTCAATCTATTTCCTGCAATCGCCCAGTCTGCAATATTGTAGTGTATGTCTGTCGGATTCATATTATATATATTTTGAGGATTGTACATGTTATATAATTGCTCTCGTACGCAGTCAAACTGTCCTTGTTGAAAAATGATGTTTCTAATACTTCCACCCTGTGCTATTCTTGCATATTCGCCATATGGCACATTTACTCTATTCATTACAACAGATGCAACTGCTTTCATTCCATTGTCTCCTTCTCCTCCCGCTTCGCACTGCACTATTCTTGCTAATAACTCTCTATCTGAATAAGCCACTTTTCTTCACTCCCCTTGTATTATAATATGATTTGTTCTAGGAAATGTGATTTATTGCGATTGCACTAATTAAATAGAAAAAAATATGGTAACCTTAAAGATTACCATACATTTCTTTTTTAAGTTCCTACTTTGGCAAGGATATTCCTAAAGTTTTCTTTCTATATTTTCTTTCTTTTTATAAAACTCCCACGTTACTCCATTATCATTTGAAGTAAATTCATAATATGTTCTTTCAGGACTTTTTCTATGATTTAAAGTATATATTACTACTTTTAGCTTTCCGTCCTCAATATATGGAACTCCTTTTACAAGTAAATTTTTTTCTTCTATATTATCTGGATGTATAATATTAGCATCATTGAATGTTTTTCCTCCATCTGTAGTAACTAAAAAACCTTTATTTTCTCCTCCTGTTCCTGCAAGTCCTGGGTCATTAATAAATCCTATCTTTTCATTTATAAACATAAATTCTGCTCCATTATGTATTGTAATACTTTCTTTTGTTTGACTTATATATGTCTTTCCCCCATCTGTTGATTTTTCTATATCTATTACTGATCTTTGAGCTAGTATTGCTCCTAAGTTTTTAACTCTAAAAATAGTATTTTCATCTATTTTCTTTTTATATAAGATGTTTGAAGCCGCTTCTATACCTTTATTTTCTGATACTAAATTCTCATTATTTGTATTTGAAATAATATAATGTGTTCCCTGGTCATAATCCATTTTTATAGAAATTATTCTATTATTGTTTAATTGTATTTTCAATACCTTATTTTGTTTATCCATTATTCCTTTTATACAATATACTTCTTCAAAGTTTATATCTGAATTTTCTTTATAATAAGCATCATATTTTTCTATATATGTCCAATTTTTTAGTCTTTCTTTTAAATTTTCTAATTTTTCTCCTGTATTATCATAATACACTTTTTCTGCCTGTTTTGTTGTAATTTTAACTATATCAGTTTCATAATAATCTCTAATTTTTTTATATTCTTCTAGTTCCTCTTTTGATACTTCATTGTTAAACCCTGCACCATTGTAAAATACTTGTTCTAAATCTATTTCACTTGGCTTTGTATATGTATTAGTTGATATTATAAATCCATTTATTTCTGATGTGTTAAAATCTTTTTCATATTTTTTTAATTGTTCAGATGCATATATTGTTTCATAATCAGATTTCCAGGTATCTATATTATCTTCACTTGTAGAATTGTAATATTTTTTATTCTTTTCTATTTCCTTATTCAATTCTTGTATGTTAACTTTTCTTTTTTGTAATTTATATTTCGAAATATTAAATTCTTGCCAACTTAAATCTTTATTATTACTTGCTATATTTAATAAAATTTCTAGAATATCTAGCTTTTCTTCTGCAGTTATATCTTCTTTACTTAATCTTCCTTCTAAAATTTGATAGCTATCTTCACTAGCAATATTAGATATATATTCATAGTCTATTGGGTGTATATTGTTTCTATTAATATTTTTGCTTATAATAACCCCTTCTATATTCATATAATTAGCTATACAATATGCAAAAATTCCTACTATAAAGTACCATTTCATAAGATCAAATTTTTTGTTATATATATATACTACCGTTGGAATAAATGCAATTATCTCTGTAATTAATATTACATAAACAAAAGTTCTTAAATATGTTAATCCAAATTCTGTTTCATACATATACATTCTATACATTGCCGATATTGCTATTATAATAGTAAACAGTACCAATAGCAGATTTGATATTTTTACTATTTTTTCTTCTTTCTCATAATATCTATTAGATATTAATATAAGTCCGAAGTTTATAAATGAAACAAACATAAGTTGAAAGAATCCTGTTCTTGCATAAGTTGCATAATCAAATGAATTACTTATATTTACTTTAGCAAATAAAGATTGTATTTGAATAAAACAAAATACCAAGTACACTATATTTAATACTATTAAAAGTAACTTTATTGTAAAATTATATTTTCCACTACTTTCCTTTATTTTTCTTTCTTCTTTTCTATTTTTCTTTTGAATACTTAAAAATAAACTTAGAAACAATAAATATATAATAATTATAATTGCTATTCTTAATATAATATTAAATGTAGTTCCAACATTTATATTTTCTAACAGATTTCCTATACCAGAAAATAAATTTGCAAAAATTATATCTGCTGATGCTAATAAGAATAAAACAATTCCTACAACCACAAATACTATTAGTACGGATATAGCAACTTTCTTGATATTTTCTTTATTTATATTTTCATTTTTTGTTACTATCTTTCTTGATGCTCTCTTAGTAAGTTCAACTCCTTCTTTATACCTCATAATTGTGTTTGTTATTAACTCAAAAGTTTTATATAAATAGTTTGTTAAATAATCTTTTTTGTTTACTAAAATTTCATACATAATTAAATTAAGTACTAAAATTACAAATATATTAACAATATAAAATGTGGTATTTGCAAAAATGAAATATGTACTACTTAATAAAAGTATTGGTACCATAAGTAATATTCCATTTTTATTTTGTATTTTATTTTTCTTATTAAGTATGTAATATATAATTCCATTACATATTATTTCAAATAGTAACATTGAAATGCCTATTTCTTTACCATAAAATAAAATTGATTGAACTATTGATAATATAATACTTCCTAAAATCTCCATATTAATATTTCTCCTTTATTTTTCGTAATCTAATATATCTCCTGGCTTACAGTCTAAAACTTCGCAAATCTTTTCTAATGTTGAAAATCTTATTGCTTTTGCTTTATTTGTTTTTAATATTGAAAGATTCGCAGGAGTTATTCCAACCTTTTCAGCAAGTTCTCCAGATGTCATTTTTCTTTTTGCTAACATTACATCTACATTAACAATAATTGGCATTTTTTCTTCCTCCCATCTATATTGTAAAATCATTTTCTTCTTTATATTCAATAGCTTTTTTATATATTTCGTTAAGTATTTTTATTCCTACTCCAGAAACAACAAATATAATCATTAACATTATTGAAAAAGCAAATATATAGTGTATAAATTCTCTTGTTAAATTTTTCATTATTGAAAATATAAATATTGCTATGACTAAATATAAAGCACTTATTACAAAGCAACTATAACTAACTACATTTAAACTTTTTGCATTATCTTCGCAGAATAATATATCTCTTTTTAATTTCTTAAAAATTTTAATAAATTGATAGATAATAAATAATGCTATTATTCCTGTACTTATAATCATAATAAAGAATAATAAATCAGATATATTGTTTTGTATATCTTCTCCAGAAGTGATATGAGTTACTATTTTTATTATTATGCTTAATACTACTATATCAACAATACTTATTGCAGTAAAAAGTATGTTAAGTCCTACTATAACCTTTGATGATAAACTTTTTTCTCCCAAAATTTTCATTATTAAATTCCTCCTTTATTTTGCATAAGTATATATTATCTATTTATGTTTGTCAATATTTTTTTATTGTTTTTCGATAATTGTTTTTTGTAAAAAGAATAGCCTTTTTGACTATTCTCTTCTTAAATCAAACTTGTTTTTTATATAATTATACTCAAAAGAAGCTGAAACATTAAATTCAGCTTCTTCTAAGTCAGGATTTATGTGTGTTATTTAGAGTTCAAGTTTTTTGAAAGTACCGCCTATCTCTCTTTCAATGCCTTCCTTGTTTTCTTCCAGGTTATGAATAAATTCTTCAACGGTAAGGCTCATGTTTTTAATAAGCTCATCATATAGCCTCTCTGAAAAATAATCCATTTCCTTTTTAAACACTTCAATTCTGGAAGTAATATCTGCCACCGTGGATTCATCCATAGGAATCTCTGTAAGAATAATTTTAGATCTTCCCATATCATGGGCAGTATGATGATCATAAGCAGCCCAGCTACCAATAATTTCTTTACCAGTGGAGATTCCAAAGAAACTGCACGGATCAAATCCATGGTTAGAAAATTTGATGAGAGAAGTTCCGTTGTATTCTACTAAGGTTCCGGAAATTAAGCGGTCAAAATTAGTTGTGGCAGAATTGTCAACAACAATGCCTTCAAAAGTTAAATCTTCCCGCAATAATACTGTCCCTCTCCAGGATTTCTCTTCGCCAAAGTCGAAGTTGTTGCCATACTGATAATAACCAGTTACTGCCAATAGTTTAATAATCTGCATATCATTGCTCCTTTCTATAATATAAGAAAAAATTTTTTCAGACATATTTTCCTGACTAAATATGCTAAAAAATACAACTAAAGGTTCATTAACCTTACTTTAACAATAATAATATATCATACTTTTATGTTAATTTCAATAATTATTTCTGTATTCTATTTTTGTAACTACTTTATAGAATTCTTTTTAATTAATTTATACAAATAAATGCTAATTAATATTTCGATAATTGATAATCCAACTAATATAGATATTACTACAATCATTGGGTTATCAACTAAAATTGCTGTAAAACTTAAACTCAAAATTGCTCTTATAATTTTCCTTGATAAATCTAGTATAGTAAGTAATGATTGTTGTTGTTCTTTTTCTACATTTTTCAATGCTAAATCTTGTATATAAACTCTAAAAGGATCTCTTATAAATAAAATTATAATATATCCTAAACTCATAATTAAGATTTTTAAAATAATTAAATATGTAATTAAAGATCCTGCTACCATTAAGCAAAGAGATAAAGATAATAAGAATGATAATAAAAATCCTACTTTATCTTCATATTTTTTATGTATTTTATTAAATGAAATATTTGAAATTACTCTCACTATTCTTGATACACACATTATTACACCTATTATTAACGCAGTCTTTTCTACATTAAAATTCTTTAATAATTCTTGTTGTATAAATAATTTACCATTAGATTGTCCAGAATTTACTATAGGATAAAATAAACCATAGGATATTATTATACACAATACAATTTTTGAGTAACTTATTTTTCTAGGCTTGTCTTTATTTTTTTCATAATTTGTAACCTTAACACAATCATTATTTGAATAATCAATCATATAAAAAGATAAAATAAAACAAATTAAACAGAAAATAATACAACCTATCATTGGTAAATAATTATTTATATTAAACATAATACTAGCAACAAATGATATTATCATTGTAACTACAGCATATATGGTATTAGCATTTGTTCTATATTTTATATATTCATTTGTTTTGCCTTGAAGCTCTAAATTATTTCTTAAAACTGCATTTATCATATTTTGGAAAGTGAAAGCTGTTTCATAACATATTTTTCCTATAACTATTATAATATAATCTGTACCAAATGTTAGTAGAATACTCGATAACAATAAAAACATTGAACCAAGCCTAACTGATTTTGTATTACCATTTTTTTTAATTATATTAAGCAAAGGTACTTGTAATAAAATACAAGCTATTAATGATATAGATGTCAAAGAAACTATTTGTGATGCAGTAAACTTTTTTACTACTGTTAAAAATAATGTATCAATTGCTACCCAGAATAATAGATCGCTAGATAATCCTGCAAACCAAGGAAATAATTTATTAAATCTTTTTAAATTTTGTTCTTCCATTATCATACTCCATTTTTTTCTTTAATAAAAAACACATTTATAAATTTTCTTAAAAATACAACTATTGCTGTATATTTTCTATCCACTCTAACACAAAGTCAAATACCTCTTCTCTATTAACTTCATTAAGCATTTCGTGTCTTCCGTTTTCAAATAGTTTAAAAGTAATACTCTCTACTCCCGCTTCTTTAAGCATATTATAAACTCTTTTAACTCCTTTGCCGTTTGCTCCAACAGGGTCTTTATCACCAGAAAATATTAGTATTGGAATATTAGGAGTATTTTTAATTTTATCTTTTCTGTTTAGATATATGCTTCCTTTAAATAAAGCTATATAACTATATACTGTAAATTTTCTATTTGGTTTTGCAACTTTCATGTACTCATCTACTTTGGTTTTATCACTTGTAGTCCAGTCTGCCTCAGTTCTTGTAGGTTTAAAATTATTATTAAAAGACCCTGTAACTAATCTTTCTAAAAGTTTGCTCTTGTAAGCTCCGCCTTTAAACATCTTTATAATAGAAGCAAGTAAAATTCCTAAATGTAAGCCATATTTTTGACCACTAGTACCAGTTATAATAGCACCTGATAAATTATCATTATATATTGTTAAATATGTTCTAGTAAGTAAAGAACCCATACTATGTCCCATTACTATATATGTAATATTAGGATATTCTTTAGCTACTTTATTTTGTAAAATATGAATATCTTCAGCTAATCTAAACCATGCATCTTTACATTCAAAATTTCCAAGTTCACTATCATCTTTAACGCTATTTCCATGTCCTATATGATCATGCCCAACTACCATATATCCTTTTGATGCTAAAAACAATGCAAACTCATCATACCTTCCTATAAATTCTTCCATTCCATGAACTAATTGAACGACACCTTTATAATTTTTAAGATTTTCATCATACCACTTCTTGGCATAAAGTTCTTTTCCTGTACTAGATTTAAATTTAAATTCTTCTATCATACTAAAATCTCCTTTACATATTTATCTTATATCCGAATTATAATATATGTATTCTTATTATACAATAGTAGAAATATTAATTTCTTTGTGGTACAATATCTCATGTAGAAAGGATTGATTTTATGAATAAGTATATGGAAATTGCTAAAAATGAAGCTGAAAATGGAATCGGTAAAAATGATGGCGGTCCATTTGGTGCTGTAATTACAGATAAAGAAGGAAATATTATTGCAACTGGTCATAACCAAGTATTAAAAAACAATGATCCAACAGCTCATGCTGAAGTAATGGCTATTCGTAATGCTTGTGAAAAACTTTGTACTTATGATTTGTCAAATTATATATTATATACATCATGTGAACCATGCCCTATGTGTTTGTCTGCAATTATATGGGCTAATATAAAAGAAATATACTATGCATGTACGCGTGAGGATGCTGCAAAAATCGGTTTTCGAGATGATTTAATATACGAATACCTTAAAGGAAATAAAAAAGATTTAATAACTTTAAAACAAATTGATAGAGATAAATGCGTATCTACTTTTGAAAAATATGAAAAAGACAAAAAAGTAATTTATTAAAATTATTACCCCAAAAGTACCTGGCCCTTTTGGGGTAATCTTGAAAATTTGATGAGGTAATTTATGAATTTAGAATATATTGTAACTTCAAATGATGCAAATAAATGTAAATGTGTAAAAGATATTTTACTTACTAAATTTAATATTTCTCATAGACTTCTTGTGACATTAAAAAGAGAAAATTGTATCTTTTTAAATAATAGTGTTGCAAATGTCTCACATAAATTAACTGAAAATGATAAAGTTTCAGTTTCTTTTTCGTACAAAGAAGATAATTCAAATATTGTTAAAACTAAAATGCCTTTAGATATTGTGTATGAAGATGAAGCTTACATAGTTATAAATAAACCTTATGGAATTCCTGTTCACCCTTCTATTCTTCATTATGAGGGTAGTTTATCTAATGGTATTTGTTATTATTTTGATGAAATTGGATTGCAAAAGAAAATTAGACCTGTTAATAGAATTGATAAAGATACTTCTGGTTTAGTTATTTTTGCTAAAAATGAATATATACAAGAATGCTTAATTAAACAAATGAAAGATAATATATTTAAAAAAGAATATATTGCTATTGTAGAGGGACATTTTTCTTGCAAGAAGCGGAACTATAAATGCTCCTATTGCTAGGAAAGAAAATAGTATTATTGAAAGATGTGTTGCAAATAATGGACAAGAGTCTATTACTCATTATGAAGTTTTAGAAGAAAAGAATTTAGAAAGCTTACCTATTTCTATTGTTAAATGTACTTTAGAAACTGGTAGAACTCATCAAATTAGAGTTCATATGGCACATATAGGTCATCCTCTTTTAGGTGATGATTTATATGGTGGAAATACTGATTTTATAAAAAGACAAGCTTTGCACTCATACAAAATAAGTTTTGTTCATCCAATTGCAAATAAAGAGGTAACTTACATTGCAAGTATTCCAGATGATTTAATATCTTTATAATAAAAAACACTTGGCTTAAAACCAAGTGTTTTTCATATATTATAAGTAAATCTGTAAGCCGGGTTCTGTCGTGAATAGTCATTTATCTACTCTACATATCACTATGTAGCTCAAAGCCACCAGATTAAGAAGATGACGAGCAGTCTTAGCCTTCTTGTCCCGGTGTTGCTCCAGATGGGGTTTACACTGGCCTTCTATGTCACCATAGAAGCGGTGAGCTCTTGCCTCGCCTTTTCACCCTTACTTCGTCGAAGCGGTTATTTTCTGTTGCACTTTCCTTAAGGTTACCCTCACAAGACGTTATCTTGCATCTTTGCTCTATGGAGCCCGGACTTTCCTCGTACGCTGTCTTTCGACCTTGCTATACGCGACTATTCAATTTACTCATAGTTATTATTTTAATATATTTTTTAATAAAAGTCAAATTAGAAATTTATCAATTCTTCCATAACATTTCTATATTTTATATAATACAGTTCTTTATCTTTTAAGTCTATACTAGAATATAATTCATTTAAAAGAACATAGATTTTTGTAATTTTATTTTTGTTTTGTCTTTCATTATTTTCTATATTATTCATAATATTTGAAAAATTTTCTATGGCACTTGCTGTTTGTTTCTTCATTTCATCCCAATTCTGTTGTTCAATTAATGCGTATGTGTTTAATACACAATTTTTTGTTAAAAAAATATTCTTGTCATTTTCATCATCTAAAAATTGATTCACATAGATTGGTAAATATGAATAAAGACTAACTAAATTTGTTACTGAAGCATACTTGTTTTCCTGTTTTACACTTAATGTTACCTGATCCAATGTATTACTAAAATTTAAAATATCCTGATTATTTACATTTAATTCATGTAAGTCTATTATTAAGTTAGCCCACAAATTATATATACTTTCTGTATTTGCTTTTATATATTCCCAGTCTATATTAGACAAATCTATTAACAATATATCATTCTTTTGTATTTCATATTTTACCTGTTCTTCTGTTTTCGAACTAATACTATTTGAATCATTATCAGAATTTCCTGAAGACTGACTATTTTGTTCATTATTTGAATCTTTTGATGAGTTATCTGAAGAATTATTAAATGAATTGTTGTTAGAATTTGTGCTCGAACTTTTTTCACTAGTTTGCTTTAATACTGTATTTGTAAAAGATATATTATTTAAACTATTTATCATTCCTACTAGTTTTTCTTCTAATTGTTCTATTTCTTCTTCTGTTTTTTCATTTATCTTCTTACTATTGCTTTTTATATAATTATTTGTAGAAGTAACTATATAAGCCACGAAAATTATTACTATCGCTATACTAAAAATTATCAAAAAAATTTTTTTATTCATATTGCACCTCAATTGTAGTTTTTCTAAAAAATTGAAATTTATTCCTAGTATATATAAAAAAATTTTTTCTATAATATTTATAAAAGGAGATTTTTTAATGGGTACAATTGTAAAGTTATTTAGTAATGAAAAAGGTGAAATTTACAAATTTTTAAATAAATTTTATAGTAAAACAAATACAAATATAAATGAAGAAGAATCTTCTTTATTAGAATGGGAAAAATTATATAAAAATCCTATTGAAATGGCTGATATTATAGGAGTTTTTATGGATAATAGAGATGATTTTAAAATTAATATGTGGATAAGTTTAGATAAAGATGTTCTCATTAATGTTAGTGAAAATAATGTTGATGAATTAATTAGATATTTATATGAAAGGTTCCCATATTAAAAATATAACCTGTTTTTGGGGACGGAGCAAAAAAACAGGTTATATACAAAATTAAGCTGTTGTTTTAATCCGTCCGCAAAGATAGGATATAAAATTTTCTATTAGTTTACTTTTATTTTATATTTTTTATTGAATATAGCAAATCTAAAATTTGATTACAATACATCTTTTTTATTTTTCTTATTTGTTCCTTATTTAACTTTTCTTCTGACAAACTTCCATTTTCTAATTTCTTCTGTAGATCAGAAATATTCTCTTTTATATTATTAGTATCTATTTTTATATCTTTTAAAAACTCTTCTTTTTGTTGCTCTGGATTTTCTCTGTTTTCAACAGTCTGTGTTACATTTAATGCAAGTGTAGGCTTTTTAAATAACCTTTTTATAAATTCTATTATTCTATTCATTTGTTATTCTCTCTCTTCCTTTTGTGTAAATTTATCTTCAAATTCCTTTTGTAATTTTTTTAATTCTGCTTCTAAATTTCTTTTAAGTGATATAAAATCACTTAAATTTATTTCATCAATATTGCCTTTTCCTGTTAATTCTAAAATAATTTTTTCAGCATCCTCATTTTCTTTTTGTATTTCATCTGTTTCGTTATATATTCCTTTTGGACCATATCCATTCAGACAATCAACATTTTGAAACTTTTTCATGAAATTTTCTATATATTGTTTAATCAAATCAATTTTGTTTGTAGTTGTGGATACTTTATTATATTCCTCTGTAATTTCTTCTTTGTGTGTATTATAGTAGCCTTCTCCCATTAGTAAATTATTAAAAATGGTCCCTCCTACATAATATTTAGGATAATATAAAAGATCTCCTATAGTGTTTTCATTAATTGGTTCATTAACAAAAAAGTATAAGACATTTCCATAATTTCCACTTTTAATCTTTGATACATCTTCTTTGTCATAATCAATTTTTTCTTGCATATAATTAAATCCAAACATAGCTCTTTTATCGTGGTCTTGTTCATAAATTCTTGAAGCTTCCTCTTGACTATCTGGTACTCTTTTTCCTTCTTTTGTAAAATTGTTAAATTCTTCAGGAGTTAAAGAAAAATAAAAAGCTACTTCTAATCCATTTGGAATACCATGTTCTTTAAAGTCTTCCATTATTATATTTTCAAAATCTGCATTTATATCTACTTGATAATATTCTGCAAGTCTTTCCTTTCCCGCTTTAGATATTATTTTATCAATTCCTTTAATGTCGTATTTTTGTTCCATACTATACCTCCATTTATTTTTTATGAATTTAATATATCAAAACAAAAAAATAAAGTATAAACAAATTTATTTCATGTTTTGTTTATACTCTACTTTTAATTAACTACTGGCATACATAGATAACAATTTTCTCCAATATAGTATTCTAATGTAAAATTATCATTAACTTTTACATTTGTAGATTTTATTAATCTTGTATATATATTTTTTTCTAAATCAACTATATCTTTTTGTTCTCTTGATCCAACTTCAAACACAACATATTTTCCAGCAGGTATTTTTATCTTATACTTTGAAGTATATTCTGTCTTACTACCTACTGCATAATAGTTAATACCATTTTTATAAAATGAAACTGCATATTGTTCTTCTTTTTTTAATTTTTGATGAATATTGTTTTTCTTTAAATAACTATATAATTCTCTAATTTTATATAACAAATCTATGCTTTTATCAGTTTGTGTCTTATAACAATAAATTTCTTGTTCAGGTATATATTTAATTTCATAGTCATATTGTTTATATTGTTCTTTTGGATCAAATCTTATTATAGGAAATTGTTTAAAAGTTACATTTTTTTCTCTGCATTCCATAGGAGTAATACCAAAGGCTTTTTTAAAACTTCTATCAAATGAAATAGCTGAATTATATTGATATTCAAATGCTATATCTATTATTTTTAAGTTAGTGGTTTTAATTTCTTCAAATGCCTTGCTTAATCTTCTCTTTTTTATATATTCCACAATTGACATTTCAGTTAAAAACGAGAAAATTCTTTGCAATGAGTTAGAAGAAACTCCAACTAATTTGGATAAATCATTAATATCTATATTATTTTTTAAATTATTTTCAATATATTGTATCATTTTATTTAAATTATCAAAATTAATATTATTCATGTTTCTCCTTAAAATTATTATTTTTCTAAAATTATTGTTACTGGACCATCATTTAAAAGTTCTACTTTCATGTCTGCTCCAAAAATTCCATGGTCTACTTTTACATTTTCTTCTTCACATTTACTTATAAAATATTCATATAATTCATTTGCTTTATCTGGTTTAGCAGCTAACGTAAAGCTTGGCCTATTACCTCCTGTACAATCTGCATATAATGTAAATTGAGAGACTATCAATAATTCTCCATTTATATCTTTTAAGGCAAGATTCATTTTACCATTTCCATCTTCAAACACACGTAGTTTTATAAGTTTCTGTACTAAATAATCTGCTGTTTCTTTTGTATCTTCTGGTCCAACACCAAGAAGGACAAGAAAACCTTGTCCTATTTTTCCTACTATCTCGTTTTCAACTTCTACTTTAGCATGCTTTACTCTCTGAATAACTAATTTCATATTTTTCTCCTTAACTATGTCTTAATTATTTAAATGTCACACTCGATTAGTATCTATTCTTAATTGCAATTATTCCGCTTTTTTGTCACGAGTCATTAACCTTGTTACTCCTTCTTTTGGTGATAAATTGTTATATAACATATCATATACTGCATTCACTATTGGCATATCTACATCATATTTTTGTGCAAGTTCATATGCAACTTCTATATTGTCTACACCTTCTATTACCATTCCTATTTGATTTCTTGCTTCTTCTAATGTTTTTCCTTGTCCCATAAGCTTTCCAGCTGTTCTATTTCTACTATGTTCACTTAAGCATGTAACTATTAAGTCACCAAGTCCTGTTAACCCATAAAATGTTTCGTATTTTCCTCCTAATGCTACTCCTAATCTTGAAATTTCACATAATCCTCTAGTAATTAATGCTGCAAAAGTATTGTCTCCAAGTCCTATTCCTGCTGCAACACCCGCACAGAATGCAATTATGTTTTTTAATGCTCCACCTAATTCTACTCCTTTAACATCTTTTGATGTATATACTCTTAAGTTTTCGTTCATGAATATGTCTCTTAATTTATTTGCTATTTCTTCATCTTCAGATGCTATTACCATTGCTGTTGGTACTGCTTTAGAAACTTCTTCTGCATGGCTTGGTCCTGACAAAACAGCAAGTTTTACATTTGGTATTTCCTGTTTAAATACTTCATCCAATGATGATAATGTTTCCTTTTCGAAACCTTTTGTACATATTACAACAGTTTGATTTGTTACATATTTTTTGTATTCTTTTACTGTATTTCTAGTAAATTTTGATGGTGTTACATGTAATATTATTTCACTATCTTTTATTGCCTCTTCATATGAAGTTGTACAATATATTCCTTCTGGTAATGTTACCTCTGGTAAGAATTTGCACTTTTTTTCATTATTTATTAGATCTGCTTCTTCTTGCATAAAAGACCATATTTTTATTTTGTTTCCTAGTTTTGCTAAATGTATTCCTAGTGCTACTCCCCAGCTTCCACTACCTATTATTGCTATATTTTTCATTTTATTCTTCTCCTTATAAAAGTTAGAATTACCAAAAGGGACAGATTAACCATTAGGGACGTTTTCTAATGGAGTCTGTTGTAGTAATAAGTACCCAAAAGGGTCAAATTAACCAAACGGAAACGTCCCCAAAGGTACAAAAGTAATTTATTTAAACTTTTTAAAATCTAATTTGTTTTCTGTTCCGCTTAATAATCTTTTTACATTTGCTCTGTGATTAAATACAACTAAAACTGCAATTAATATACTATATATAATATAATTTCCATCTACTAAATATGCTGTATGTGGCATAAATAAAATTAGTACTGGGAATAGTATTGCAGCTGATATTGAACCTAAAGATACCATTTTTGTAAGTGCCATTAATACTAGCGCAAATACTAAACAAATTAGTCCAATATTCCAGTTTGTAATTAATAATACTCCTAATGCTGTTGCAATTCCTTTTCCTCCTTTGAAACCAAAAAAGATTGGAAATGTATGGCCTACTATAACTAATAATCCTGCTATTTGAATTAATAGAGCTTTATCTACACCTTCTTTTATTATATTTCCAACTATATAAGCTACTAATACTGCTAGTACTCCTTTTAATACATCAAATATAAGAGTTATTACAGCTGCTTTTTTTCCAACACTTCTTAAAACATTAGTTGTACCTGCATTTCCACTGCCTTTTTCTCTTACATCAAATCCTGCCATTTTTTTACTAATTATTACTGAAAAACTAATACTTCCTAATAAATATGCAATAACTGCTACAATAATATAAACTAACATAATTTTTTCTCCTTTAAATTTAATTTTTATGCTAAACTAAAATTTCAAGTTTTCAACCTTTTAGTAATTTTATGTAAAGTGCAAAGTGGCCCGTCCCCAAATGTCCATTTAGTTTAAACATCTTTATCTTTCTTTTCTCTTACCATTATTCTAACTGGTGTTCCTGTTAAAGTAAATTCTTTTCTTATTTGATTTACTAAATATCTTTCGTAAGAAAAATGGAATAATTTTTTATCATTTACAAATACAACAAATGTTGGTGGCTTTGTAGATGCCTGCGTCATATAATAAATTTTTAGTCTCTTTCCTTTATCTGTTGGTGGCTGTACTATTGCTATTGCTTCATTTAATACTTGATTTAATACTGCAGTTGAAACACGTAATGCATTTTGATTAGCTACTTGATTTATTAATTCAAATAACTTATTAACTCTTTGACCTGTTTTTGCTGATATAAAAATTATTGGTGCATAAGATAAATATGCAAGTTCACTATATACTTGTTTTTTGTATTTTTCCATACTATGTTCATCTTTTTCGTATGCATCCCATTTATTTATAACAATAATACTTGCTTTTCCTGCTTCATGAGCTTCTCCTGCTATTTTCTTGTCTTGTTCTGTTACTCCTTCGTTTGCATCTATCATAAGTAAACATACATCTGCACGTTCTACTGCTAGAAGACTTCTCATAACACTATATTTTTCAATTTGTTCATCTACTTTAGATTTTCTTCTAATTCCTGCAGTATCTATAAATACATATTTACCAAACTCATTTTCAAAGTTTGAATCTATTGCATCTCTAGTAGTTCCTGCTATATCACTTACTATTACTCTATTTTCACCTAATATTTGATTTACTAAAGAAGATTTGCCTACATTTGGTTTTCCTATAATTGCAACTTTTATAGTTTCATCATCATCTTCTTTTTCTGTTTCAGGAAACTCCTCGTAAATTGCATCTAATACATCTCCAATTCCTATTGCATTAACTGAAGAAACAGGATGTGGATCTCCTAAACCTAAATTGTAGAATTCATATATATCGTCAGATGTTTTTCCGTAATTATCTGCTTTATTACAAACTAAAACAACAGGTTTCTTAGATTTCTTAAGCATTAAACTTATTTCTTTATCTGCTGCTGTAACACCTTGTTTTATATCTGTTAAAAATATTATTACATCTGCAATATCTATTGCTATATTAGCTTGATCACGCATTTGTGAAACAATAATATCTTCAGATTCTGGCTCTATTCCCCCTGTATCTATTAATGTAAAAGTTTTACCTTTCCAAGTTGCATCTGCATAAACTCTGTCTCTAGTAACACCTGGCTCATCTTGTACTATCGATATTCTTTTTCCTACTATATAATTAAAAAATGTAGATTTTCCTACATTTGGTCTTCCTACTATTGCTACTGTTGGTTTACTCATTTTTAATATCCTTATATAATATATTTAGGTTTTTAATACGGTTTTACCTATAAACCTTTATTTTTCTGTATTTTTTACATTACATATTTTATATCATTTTTATTATTTAGTCAACGAATTTTTTATTTTATTGAATGGTTGGTTTAAAACTTTTAAATTGTATTTAATCATAAATATATTTATAGAATTGTATCTAATTTTAACTTCACACATTAACAAAAAAACAAACTCACCTTACTAAACTTTTAGTTTAATAAGATGAGCCTATAAATTTAAAACAGATTTTACTGCTTTAGTTGTTGTTATACACCAACAACACTAATTTTTTTAACACCTAATTCTTTCTCCCATCGTTTTTTGTTGCATCCACCTTTGCCTACAATATAGCCTGCCATGTTTCCAGGTACGAATAATGTTAGATACCCTCCATGAGCGATTTTCCCCATATCAAAGATTCCGTAACAGCTGACTTTTCTGTTTCTTGAATCTCTTGTAACTAAGACTTTAAAGCGATTATCTGCTTTTCTTAATTCCAGATTCTCATTTGTCATGCTTGCTGCCTGATATGGAAAGTCTTTTTCATTGGCCCAAGTAACTGTATAAATATTATCCTCTAAAGCTTTTTCGGCATATTCATACCATCTATCTTGTCTCATTTTTTCCAGTTTTTTATTTTCTTGTTCATTAATTTTTTGCTGAACAATCTCTTCAAGTTCACAAGCTCTTTCAGCAGTATCTAACGTTAGAATATTTCCTGTATGATTTTTATTGGTATATTTGTATTCATTTACTACTTTAGCATACAAAGGTAAGCAAATCTCTTCAGTTTCATAAAAATCTTTATCCCAGTATTCTAAATATTCTGAATACCGAGTTGTTACTTTTCTGTAACTAATGCCTAATTCTTGTAAAATACCTTCATATTCAGTTTCTACAGAAGGCAACTTTCTATATTCCATACGGAGTTTAAAATTAATATCTCCTTCTACTTGATATTGCTTATCTTCATATACCCAGCATGATGGTAAATTATACCGTGATGTAACAGTCGCTAATATAGTGTTCATATTGTTTTCCTCCTTAAGATGCTTTTATAGTGTTAAAATATTAAAAATAACTAATAAAATTATACCACATTATGTAACTTTGTGCAATACTTTCCTATCTACAATTGTTATTTTGCATATAACTAGACCTACTCCAATTACAGAAATAAATCTAGAAATATACATTATTGGGGTTCCAGTGTATTTAACTTTCAATGTTCCTTTTTCAACATTTGAGACTCTAACTCCTACAAATCCATTTTCATTTTCAAATGTTTTTAGAGTTTTCTTTTTGCCTTTATTTTCCAATTTAACATTATATCCTAAATAATAAATATAAGGAAGTTCTATTTCAGTTTCTTCTGTTACATTGCTAATATCACAACTCAATTTAGTTCCATTTTTTTGTTTATTTTCTATATTAGCTGTTCCATTAATAACAATTACATCATCTGATCTTTGTTCTATATATTTTCTATTTTCAAAAGCTTTGCATGGCAAGTATTCAAAACTTGCACAACCTGCATGAACTCTGCCAGTATTTTCCGTAACTGCTACTGCTGGCCATAACTTGCTTTCATCTATATCTTCTTCTTTAAAATGTAAATGTGAAATAAATGTTAGTGTAGTTAACATTAATACACCTGTTACTGCAAAAATATCTTTATAATTCAAATTCTTTATTAGTATTTTTATATTAACCGCAACTACAAATGCAAAGAAGAATGATGAAAACTCTAATAATCTAAACGAAAATTGTAGCATTTTTAATGTAGCTGGTAATTTTTCAAATGGAAATATATTTAAAGTCATAATACAGCACACTATTCCTGTTATTAGTGAAAACAAATAGAAGTAATAACAATCTGTTCCTTTTAATTTTTTGTTTATCTTTTTTATAACTAAAGGTGTTAATATTAAAGCTATAACACTTAATAGTCCTATTTCGTAAATCATAATATTACTTGATTTTGTTATAAATAAGTCATAGAAATTTAATTTGAATGCTATAAGTACGTCTGTTCTTTCCATTCTACCTGGTTTAAATACTTCATAATTTGCATTTAGTTTATGTTCTAATAGTGGCATCCAAAAGAAACTTGTTATAGCTAATACAACTACAATATAAATTAGAATTTTTATTACTATTTTTTTATATTCTTTTAATTTCTTAATTTGAGTTAATAAATAAATAAAGCAAATAATTGCAACATATAAAGTAATTATTGTATGTGTTAAGATTAACCCTACACATCCAACTATAAATATATATTCTCTTTTTGGTTTGTTTTTTAATACTCCATATAATCCCTGAAATACCATTGGTAAGAATGTGAATGAAACTAGCTCTGCCAATGCATTTCGCAAATACATATCTGTTAGCCTATATGGTGCAAAAACATAAAATATTCCTGCAAGTACAGCTATTTTTTTGTTTTTTGTTATCTCTTTTGTGCAAAAATACATAGCAACAGCAGATGCAAAAACACATAAAAACATAAATATTTTTATACATTCTATAAATGATGCTCCAAAAATTTTAAATATTAATGGTAAATATGCTGTAAGTGGACTATAAAATAGATTCCATGAATATCCAAATCCATTGCAGAAATTTGACATTATAACTGGGAAACTCTGTCCTTCTGTAATAGACTGATATGTTCCCATTAATCTTGCTATATGTTGAATCCCATCATCATATGTTATATCTATTTTTTTGCTTATTAACGGCATACAAATAAATAATGAAGCTATAAATAATAATATTATACATTTTACGTTTTCTTTTTCTAATATAGCTCTAATTTTTGACATTATTTTCTCCTTTTTTTACTTCATATCTTACATATATAATAAAACCAATTAAACTTATTAGTGAAATAATATATGAAACATAGGTAATTGTAGTTCCAACATATTCTACTTTTATAATAGCCCTATCTATATTTTCATCTATAACACATGAAAGGTAACCATTTTTAGATTCTATTGGTCTTATATCTTTTACACTTTCATCTGACATTTCAATAGTAACTTTATAACCTACATAATAATAATATGGAAATTCTAGTGTTGTATCTTTTGCAATATTCTCAATTTCTATATTGTCTGTAAGATTTACTTTATTTTCATTTATAATATTAGCACTTCCCTCTAGGATATATGTAGTATCTTTTCTTTGCATTACATAAGAATTTTGTAGTTTTATAGCTCTAACAGGCATATAATCACGATTTATTGACTTGTGAGATATTTTTTTATTTTTTAATATTGCTGTTTCGTAAGTATTATCTAAATTGGTATCTGTTGCGTAGAAACTAGACATAATTTTATTGCTATAAATCACAGATAATACAACAAAAATTATAGAAACAATTAGACGAATATTATCTCTTTTTATTAGTTGTCTTAATATAATATATAAATTTACTCCACATATAAAACTTGTAAAGAAGTTAAAAAATCCAATCATTCTCCATGGATATTGCAATTTGCATAATATTCCAGGCATAATCTTCCATGGAAAGAATCTACTTGCCATAAAAATAGATATCAAAGCAAATATTAAATTTATCAGATATATCTCTTTATATGAGTTATCTATTTTTTTATAGACGAATATTGTCAATATTAGTAATGCAATGGTTGGAATTCCAATTAAAAATGTAGTTCCATTTTTTTCTCCTTTATCTTTAAATAACTGCGATAAAGAAATAGTATGACTGGAAGCATATTGTCCATTTGTTGCAATTATTGAATCATCCATAATTGCATAATCACAAGCACTAGTTGCTTCTAATAAAGGTAGCCAAAAAAGCATACTTATTAACAAAATGAATATTATATTAATTATGCATTTTTTTATTATTTCTCTTTGCTTTATTTTTCTTATATTAAATAATATGTATATTATTGCAAATATCGCCGTATATAGTGTTGTAACTGTATGGCTAAGCATCAATCCTGCTGCACCAATCGTAATATAATAATGCTTTTTTCCATCCTGATTAAATAAGTTATATAATCCTAAAAATACTAGAGGCATAAATGCCAATGCCGTAAATTCTCCAATTGCAAATCTTTTATATACATTAGCTAATTTATAAGGTGCTATTAAATAAAATATAGCTGAAAATAATGCTACAGTTCTTTTTTTTGTTACTATGTATGCAAATTTATACATTGTAATTCCTGAAAATACTATGCATATTCCACCAAATATTTTTAATGCTATCATATAACTTGGCGTAAATAGTTTTATTAACAATGGAATATACGTTACTATTGGTTGGTAAAATAAGTTCATTGCATATCCTGCACCATTACAATAATTTTGATTTATAAGTGGTGGAATTTGACCTATTTTTAACGTATCTTCTGTTCCCAAAATTCTTAGCATATGAAGCGTTCCATCGTGAGTATCTCTTATTTGAATTTTTGCTAATGGTATACTTAATATTATCCCAATTATAATTATTATTAAATAATGTATCCATTTATTTTCCTTAATTTGATTAATTCCCTTTTTTAGTATTTCTTTCATTTGTAAACCTCTTTATTTTTTGTTTAATTATAACATTAGTTCTTATATTTGGAAATATCTTTTATGAAAATATTCTAATTATTATATTAAAAAAGCAAATAAAAAAGCGAGCCTAAGGTTTTCTAGCAAATGAAAATTTTAAGAAAATCTAAGGTTCGCCATATTTATCTAGTACGGAAATTTCTCCTACTAGGAGGAATTTCCTAGTATATAAAAAAACACAGTATAAATACTGTGCAATTTTATTATTTAATATTTTAATCTTCTTTTTTTGCTATTATTTCTTTTCCATTATAGTATCCGCAATTAGAGCAAACTCTATGTTGCATTACCATTTCATGGCAATGTGGGCATGCTACTAAATTTTTATTTTCTAATTTCCATGTTGATCTTTTTAAGCCTGTTCTTGCTTTTGACCATCTTCTTTTTGGTTGTGCCATTTTTATTCCCCCCTCGCAAATTTATCTTTATGTATCTATTTTACATAGTTTTCTCTTTTTCAAGTACCATAAAATTATACTAATTTTTTTATATTTTGTCAATACATAGATAAAAAAATTATTAATAAATTCCAATACATGGCATATTTTTTCATTTATTTCTACTTTTTTCGACAAAATATTGTGTTTTACATTAAGTATATGATATATTATTTTCATATTTATTATAATAATTTAAAAGGAGATTTTACATTATGAAATTAAAAGCAGTAAAAATCAAACAATCACTTTTTGAATTTGTAGAAGAGCACCCTGAGCTCACTATTTCTACTGATGATAATGGAAATTTAATTGTAATTTTTCCTGAAGATGTAGAAAATGCATCATATACTAACTTTTTAGGAAATATTTCTATTCGTTATAATTACCATGGCAATTCCATTAAATTTCCAAACTAAAGCAAAACTGCAAGAAAATTTTCTTGCAGTTTTGCTTTATATATGATATATTATTCTTATTAGCATATTTTATAAAAACCATAATTTTATCAAGGAGGAAAATAGACATGAAAAAAATAACTGGTTTTTTAAAACGTTCCCAAGAATTTCGGAGCAAAGCAGAAAATGAAAAGTATTTTTTCATTTTAGACAAATTACATGATATTGCATCTTTGTACCACAATGACTTGCCTTCTACCTTTGCAATAGCGAACCTTCCGGACGTTCCTGTTGCAAGTGTAGAGTATGTATTAGACAATCTTTATCCTGACAGAAAATATACTTGTAGAAAGCTTTCTGATAATGCAATTTATTGTATACGATAGTAATTAGACGTAATATCAAGCTATTCAAAAGTTATTTGATAACTTATAATTTATACAAATAACTTTCAACAAAGAAAAAAGTCGTAAAAGATTACGACTTTTTTCTTTGTTTCTACTTTCTCGCCTGCTCACACGTCTGGTTTCCAACCGTACATGAAGTTTTGCATGCAGACTGACAAGAAGTTTGACATTCGCCACATCCACCTTTTTTCATGGATTCTTTGAGATTTCTTGTTACTAAGGTCTTAATTCTCTTCATGGTCTTCTCTCCTTCTTTTTGAAACAATTTTAATTGGTTACTATATTAGTATACAACATTTTTTCTAAATAGTAAAGAAAAAATACCTCTTCATTTATGAATTGGTATTTCTTGTTATCTCTCTTTCTTTTTGTAATAGTAGTTTCATTCTACTCTTAGCATCAATTTTGCTTGTATGTTCAAAAGTCTCAAATCTATTTGGATTAGTATCATATACTAATTTTATGTTTGGCATACATTTCTTTTTAGAAAACATATTTGAAAATAAAGAAGATAATTTTCCTTTAATTTTATCAAAAATGGTCTCTTCTATTTTGACTAAAGATACTATTTTTCTTTCTGAAAATACCTTTAGACCTGTTTTGTCTGTTACTACATAATATTCATCATATTGTTCCATTTGAGCTACATTTCCATCTTCTAATTTACTACAAATAGCTTCTACCATGTCTTGTCTGCTAAATTTTCTTGGTTCGTATTTTATAACTTTTTCAGGGTTATTTTCGTTTATCCCAAATAAACATACAAATTTATTATCATATGTACAAATTTTATCTATATAATTGTCGATTTCTTCAAAGTGAGAACCAATAGTAGTAATTTCTAATTTTTCAATTTCAAAATTCTCAAATTTCACTAAATCTGGGCATACTACTTCTAATAAGATTTTTGATCTTATTTTATCAAATTTTGCATCACAAAAAAGCTTATCTTCTAAAGAGTTTTCAATATATTTCAAATAATTATTATCAACTTTATCCTCTGAAACAGCTTTTTTTACATTTTCATGTAATTCTACTGCATCTGCCATTTTTTTTATTTTAGATAAAATATTATCAAATTCTTCTTTTCTAGCTTTTCTTATAGATTCTTCACTATTTAATTCTACATCCTTAGTTTTTGTGTCTTTTTCTTCGTTCATTTTTTCACCCTTTTAATTAAATTGTTTTATTATTATAGCACTAAATATTAAAAAATGTGTTACTATTTATTTACTTTTATATTACAATTATATTACATTTTTATTGTTTAATATCTTCTTAAATTAGTATTAACTAACATAAAAGAAAAAACAAGTAAATATAAAGTAATATTAATGATGTTTACTTCACATTTACTTGTTCTTTTATTTCAATTTTTGTTCAGTTTCCTTTTCCTTGCTAGATATAATTTCATTATAAACTTTTTTTAAGTTTTTCTTTCTTATAACTGGATTTATCCCTTGTTCACTGACCTGTTTAAATATTGTTTTTGCAAATTTATTTATTTTTGGATTTACTCTCTTTTTACTTTCTACTTTTGTCCAATATTCTAATTGTGTACTATTGGTCCATTTCTTTCCATTGTAAACTTTTCCTGCTGCTAGGTTATCACATATCATTTCTACTGCATATTTATATGGCATTATCGGGGTCTTTTCTTCAGTTGCATAGTCATACCAATATTCGTGATGATGTTTATTTCTACCTTTATGATGAAGCCATGCTTCTGAATATCCATTTATTTTTCTACATGCATGTATCGGACTAAATTTACCTGTGTAATATTTGGCTGACTCCCAAAATTCTGTTGGACTATATTTTGACCAGTCATGCATAAATCCTCTCCATGGTTCTCCTGCCTTACAACATAGTTTAAATACTATCCATTTATGTTTTGTTATTGTTCCAAAATGTTTTACTGCATTTATTAATATCACTTCTATCTCCCCTTATCTATTGCCTTTTTATTATATAACATTTCTCTCTTTTGTCAAGAATTGAATTAAACACTCAAAAAAGGACAGATTAACCTTTTGAATTTTTTAGTCGTTAGAGTTGAAAGCAAGTTACGAGTAAAATATGTAGAGGAAGTCCTCATGGAGTAACAAAAAAATCGCCTACTTTAGAGTAAGCGATTTTTTTGATTTTTATTTAATTCCTATCTATTAGGATTTTTGATTGCAGCTTGTGCAGCAGCTAATCTTGCTATTGGAACTCTAAAAGGTGAGCATGATACATATGTTAATCCAACATTATGGCAGAATTCTACACTTGATGGATCTCCACCATGTTCTCCACAAATTCCTAATTTAATATTTGGTCTTACTGATTTTCCTTTTTCAGCAGCCATTTTTACTAATTGTCCAACACCAACTTGATCAAGTCTTGCAAATGGATCTTGTTCATAAATTTTGTTTGCATAGTAAGCTCCTAAGAATTTACCAGCGTCATCTCTTGAGAAACCAAATGTCATTTGTGTTAAGTCATTTGTTCCAAATGAGAAGAATTCAGCTTCTTTAGCAATTTGATCAGCTGTTAATGCTGCTCTTGGTATTTCAATCATTGTACCAATATGGTATTCCATATCAGAAGCTTTTTCTTTCTTAACTAATTCAGCTGTTTCAACAACTATATCTTTAACAAATTTTAATTCTTTTACTTCTCCAACTAATGGAATCATTATTTCAGGAACTATATCGTATCCATCTTCTGCTTTTACTTCAATAGCAGCTTCCATTAATGCTCTAGTTTGCATTTTAGCTATTTCTGGATAAGTTACAGCTAGACGGCATCCACGGTGACCCATCATTGGGTTAAATTCATGTAATTCAGCACATTTAGCAGTTAAGTGTTCTACAGTAACACCCATATCTTTAGCTAATGCTGCAATATCAGCTTCTTCTTTTGGTAAGAATTCATGTAGAGGTGGATCTAAATAACGTACTGTCATTGGTAATCCTTTTAATTCTTTGTACATAGCTTTGAAATCACCTTTTTGGAAAGGAATTAATAAAGCTAATGCTTTTTCTCTTTCTTCAACTGTTTCAGATAATATCATCTTTCTGATAGCGAAGATTCTTTCTTCTTCAAAGAACATATGCTCTGTTCTACATAATCCAATACCTTCAGCTCCTAATTCGATAGCCTTTTTAGTATCTCTTGGAGTATCAGCGTTTGTTCTAACACCTAATTTTCTATATTTGTCTGCCCATTCCATAACACGACCAAATTCACCAGCAATTGTAGCATCAACTGTTGGAATTGCTCCGTCATAGATATTTCCTGTTGTTCCATCTATTGAGATTATATCTCCTTCATGATATGTTTTTCCAGCTAATGTGAATTGTTTGTTTTCTTCATCCATTACTATGTCTCCACATCCTGAAACGCAACATGTACCCATACCACGAGCAACAACTGCAGCGTGTGATGTCATACCACCACGTACTGTTAAGATACCTTGTGCAGCTTTCATACCTGTAATATCTTCTGGTGATGTTTCAAGTCTTACTAATACAACTTTTTCACCTTTTCCACCGATACCTTGAACTTCAGCATCTTCAGCTGTGAATACTATTTTACCACAAGCAGCTCCAGGAGAAGCACCTAAACCTCTTCCAGCAACTTGAGCTTCTTTTAAAGCTTTTGTATCAAATTGTGGGTGTAATAATGTATCTAAATTACGAGGATCTATCATTAATACAGCTTCTTGTTCTGTACGCATTCCTTCGTCAACTAAATCACAAGCTATTTTTAAAGCAGCTTGAGCTGTTCTTTTACCATTTCTTGTTTGTAACATGTATAATTTACCATGTTCAACAGTAAATTCCATATCTTGCATATCACGATAGTGATTTTCAAGTGTTTCGCATACTTTTTTGAATTCTTCGAATGCTTCTGGGAATTTGTTAGCCATTTCTGTAATTTTCATAGGTGTACGAACACCAGCAACAACGTCTTCACCTTGTGCATTTGTTAAGAATTCTCCAAATAGGCCTTTTTCTCCTGTAGCTGGGTCACGAGTAAATGCAACACCAGTACCACAATCGTCTCCCATGTTACCAAATGCCATAGATTGAACGTTAACAGCTGTTCCCCAAGAATAAGGAATATCGTTATCTCTTCTATAAACATTAGCACGTGGGTTATCCCATGATCTAAATACTGCTTTTACAGCTCCCATTAATTGTTCCTTTGGATCACTTGGGAAATCTTGTCCTATTTTTGATTTATATTCTGCTTTGAATTGGTTTGCTAATTCTTTTAAATCGTTAGCATCAAGTTCTATATCTTGTTTAACACCTTTCTTAGCTTTCATTTCGTCAATAAGTTGTTCAAAGTATTTTTTACCAACTTCCATAACAACATCTGAATACATTTGAATAAATCTACGATAGCAATCCCATGCCCAACGTGGATTATTTGATTTTTCTGCTATTACATTAACAACGTCTTCATTTAAACCTAAGTTTAAAATTGTATCCATCATACCAGGCATTGATGCTCTAGCTCCTGATCTTACAGAAACTAATAATGGATTTTCTTTATCTCCAAATTTCTTTCCTGTAATTTCTTCCATTTTACCAATGTACTCATTGATTTGTTTTTGAATTTCTTCATTAATTTCTCTACCATCTTCATAGTACTTTGTACATGCTTCAGTAGTGATTGTGAAACCTTGAGGAACTGGTAAACCTAAATTAGTCATTTCTGCTAAGTTAGCTCCTTTACCTCCTAAAAGTTCACGCATGTCTGCATTTCCTTCGCTAAAAAGGTATACATACTTTTGACTCATAAAAAAACCTCCTTGTTTTCTATACTGTCTTAACTATATAAAATTTGTTAAAACTTTTACTTTATGATTGTCCTAGAATACTTTCCCCAGAACGAACTTATTATATACATAAATTGCTTAATTGTAAAGGGTTTTTGGGAATTTTTTTTATGAATTTTTAGGTAGCTGTTCGTTTGATGAAAAGCACCGGTTCTTTGTTCCAAAAAATGTAGATGTTTATTTAAGTTCTGGTGATATTTATTATTTTACTTCTTCCTCAGAAAATTCTATAGTTTATTTTTATAAGACCAGCAATGCTTCTTTGTCAAAACTACAAAATTATCATTTAAACATTTTAATTGATAGTTTAGGTGAGTAAAACAAAAACTAGTAATTTCAATTGAAATTACTAGTTTTTATTACTTATTTATTTTTTGCACATGCTTCTTTTAATAGCTTCTCTACTTCAGCATGACCATTTGCTGATGCATATCTTATAGCGTAGTTATTATTTGCAGTTACATCTGCTCCTGCTTCTATTAGTATTTTTACTACTTCAGCATGACCATTGTCTGATGCAAGTCGTATAGCATAGTTATTACTTGCTGTTACATCTGCTCCTGCTTCTATTAGTAATTTTACTACTTCAGTATGACCATTGTCTGATGCCATTTTTATAGCATAGTTATTATCTGCTGTTACATCTGCTCCTGCTTCTATTAGTAATTTTACTACTTCAGTATGACCATTGTCTGATGCCATTTTTATAGCATAGTTATTATCTGCTGTTACATCTGCTCCTGCTTCTATTAGTATTTTTACTACTTCAGCATGACCATTGTCTGATGCAAGTCGTATAGCATAGTTATTACTTGCTGTTACATCTGCTCCTGCTTCTATTAGTAATTTTACTACTTCAGTATGACCATTGTCTGATGCAAGGCCTATAGCATAGTTATCATCTGCTGTTACATCTGCTCCTGCTTCTATTAGTATTTTTACTACTTTAGCATGACCATTTGCTGATGCAAATCTTATAGCATAGTTATTACTTGCTGTTACATTTGCTCCTGCTTGAATTAACAAACTAACTAATTTAGTATTATTATTTTTTACAGCCCAACATAAAGCTTTTTCCTGATTTAGTTTAAAATTTTTATCTAAATCAAAAAATTTTTTCAATAAGTCATAATGATCCTCCAATGTAATATCAAAAGACACTGTTACTGTTGTTTTCCGCTTTCCCATATTTTTTCTCCTTTCTTATTCGGTAATTACCTAATTAAAAATAGACAACAATTTTATGTTGCCTATTATATATTCTTTTGTTTTAATTGTCAAGTTAGAACTCCATTTTTCCTTCTAGCCAAGTTGGTAGTTCATCTATTTTTACTCTTACTTGTTCCATTGTGTCCCTATCACGAATTGTTACAGATTCATCTTCTAGAGTATCAAAATCTATTGTTACACAATATGGTGTTCCTATTTCATCTTCTCTTCTATAACGTTTTCCTATTGAACCTGCTTCGTCATAATCACACATAAATTTCTTTGATAGTTTTGTATATACTTCATCTGCTTTTTCACTTAGTTTTTTAGAAAGTGGAAGTACTGCAACTTTATATGGTGCTAATGCTGGATGTAAGTGAAGTACTGTTCTTGTGTCTCCTTCAGCTATTTCTTGTTCTTCATATGCGTTGCACATCATTGCTAAAAATATTCTATCTACACCAACTGCTGGTTCTACGCAATATGGTACATATCTTTCATTTGTTTCTGGGTCTAAATATGTTAAATCTTCTTTAGAAGCTTCCATATGTCTTGATAAGTCATAATCAGTTCTATCTGCTATTCCCCATAATTCTCCCCATCCAAATGGGAATAAGAATTCTATATCAGTTGTTCCTTTACTATAGAATGATAATTCTTCTTTAGAGTGTTCTCTCATACGTAAGTTTTCTTCTTTCATTCCTAAGCTTACAAGCCAATTTTTGCAGAAGTTTTTCCAATATTCATACCATTCTAAATCTGTTCCTGGTTTGCAGAAAAATTCAAGTTCCATTTGTTCAAATTCTCTTGTTCTGAATATAAAGTTTCCTGGTGTTATTTCATTTCTAAAAGAACGTCCCATTTGTCCAATTCCCATTGGCATTCTTCTTCTTGTTGTTCTTAATACATTTTTAAAGTCTACAAACATTCCTTGTGCTGTTTCTGGTCTTAAATACACTTCAGATTTTGCGTCTTCTGTAACTCCCATAAATGTTTTAAACATTAAATTGAATTTTCTTATATCTGTAAAATCTTGTTTTCCACAATTAGGGCATGGAATATTGTTTTCTTTGATATAATCAACTAATTGTTCATTTGTCCAGCCATCAAGTCCAGAAATATCTTTTCCTTGTGCAAATCCCCATTCTTCTATTAATTTATCTGCTCTATGTCTTGTTTTACAAGCTTTACAATCTATTAATGGATCTGAAAATCCACCAACGTGTCCTGTTGTAACCCATACTTGTGGATTCATCATAATTGCTGCATCAATTCCTACATTGTGTCTATTTTGAATTATAAATTTTTTCCACCATGCATCTTTAATATTTTTCTTAAGTTCTGCACCTAATGGACCATAGTCCCAAGAATTTGCTAAACCTCCATAAATTTCTGAACCAGGATATACAAATCCTCTATTTTTGCATAATGCTACCATTTTGTCCATTGTTAATTCACTCATAATCTTTCTCCTACTCTAACTGTTTTTGGGGACGGAGCAAAAAACAGTTTAAAATTTTCGTTTTTTGTTTTTTCTAGCTGTTTTTTTGCTCCGTCCCCAAAAACAGCTAAGAACAAATCTGAAAATTTTCAATTTTCAGTCTTAACTCTATTTTTTATCCTAATCAAAAAATTGAAATTTTCAGTAAATTTGTTCGTGCGCGAAAATTTATGAAATAAATTTTCTGTGCAATGTAATTTTATATAATAGGAAGGTTGCATAACTTTCCTATTATATAAAAAACTTTCATTCCTAGCTTTTATTCTAGCTAGGGACGAAAGTTTAATTTCCGCGGTTCCACCCTAATTGATAAATATTTTATATTTATCCACTTTATTTTAATGTACTCCAAAGCTCCCCACATTTTCTTTATTATTAACTTTCACCAAATGTTAACTCTCTTTAAATATTAAAAATGTTTTTTCTTTTTCATCGCACTATTCATTTTCTTTATCTATTTTAACAATTCAATCTAATAAAGTCAATGATTTTTGTAATTTTTGTTTATACTATGAATCAAAATGGGCAGATGACATATTATAAAGTATCCCTTTTGTTTTATAATGTGTTACAGAAATATTACTATGTTACAATATTTCATAATATATTTTTTGTCATATTTTTAGTCTTTTTGTTTTTATATTACAATTATGTTACAAAAATAGTTATTTTTGTAATAAATGTTACATAAATATTTCAATTTTATTTCTTTATTTTACATTATGTTACTTGTTTTTGTAATATAATTACAAAAAATAATATATGTGGATATTGTGGATAACTCTGTTGATAACCTAATATCAATGGTTTTCGAGCTTGTATTTTTTGTAAATATTTTTTAGGTTATTTTTTATGAAAACTAATTTTATTTGTATAAGTATTATGGTTACTTTTTATTGTATTTATCATAGTTTTAACTATCTGTATTTTGTTTTTCTATATAGTTCCATGAGTCTTTACACATTTGTTCTAAATTTCTTTTTGCTTCCCAATTTAACTCTTCTTTAGCTTTTTTAGGACTTGAATAACATGTTGCAATATCTCCTTCTCTTCTTGGAGCTATTTTATATTTTACATTTTTACCAGTTGATTTTTCAAATGCCTTTACCATATCTAATACACTATAGCCTATTCCTGTTCCTAAATTGTATATAAATAATCCTTGTTTTTCCTTATCTAATTTTTCTAGAGCTCTTATATGTCCTTTTGCTAAGTCTACAACATGTATATAATCTCTTACTCCTGTTCCATCTGGTGTATTGTAATCATTTCCAAACACTGATAGTTCTGGTAATATTCCTGCTGCTACTCTAACTACATAAGGCATTAGATTATTTGGTTTTCCTTGTGGCTCTTCTCCTATTAATCCACTTTCATGTGCTCCTACCGGATTAAAATATCTTAATATTGCAATGTCCCATGAATTGTCTGAAGCATATATATCCTTTAATATTTGTTCTATAAATAGTTTTGTTGTTCCATATGGATTTGTAGTTCCACCTGTTTTACAATCTTCTGTAAGAGGTATTCTTTCTGGTTCTCCATAAACTGTTGCTGAAGAACTAAATACAAATTTCTTTACGTTATATTTTTTCATTGTGTCTAATAATACAAGTGCTCCTGATATATTATTTATATAATATTCTATTGGTTTCTTTACAGATTCTCCTACTGCTTTATAACCTGCAAAATTCATTACAGCTTCTATATTTTTATTTTCTTCAAATACTTTTTCTAAAGCTTCTCTATCTAAATAATTTATTTCGTAAAATTTAAAATCTTTATTTGTAATCTTTCTTATAGCTTCTAACACACTTGGCTTACTATTTGAAAAATTATCTATAATTATAACTTCTTTCCCTTCATTTAAAAGTTCCACTACTGTGTGGCTTCCTATATATCCTGCTCCACCTGTTACTAATATTGACATCTTATTACCCCTTTTCTTTTATTTTTCATATATGCTTTTATAAATTTTATAATCTCTTATTATTTTTCTTACGTAATTATTTGTTTCTTTATATGGAATATTCTCTATATTTGATCCGTCTTTTTCTAATGTTCCTTCTTTAATCCAATTATCCACATTTCCCATTCCAGCATTATAAGCCGCAAGTGCAAGTTGTTCATTTCCTTCGTAGTGTTTTAAAAGAGTTGCATAATAAGTAGTACCTATTTTTATATTTATTTCTGGATTATATAAAGATTCTTTTACTATAACTTTCTCTCCTAATTGATTTGCCATTTCTACTGCTGTAGACTCCATAAGTTGCATTAAACCTAATGCACCACTTGAAGATTTTATATTTCTATTAAATTTGCTTTCTACTTTAATTATTGCAAATGTCATAAATGGATCTATATTATTTTCTTCTGAATATTTATATACATATTCTTCGTAATCTTTTACATAAATTTTCTTTAGTACTATATTTTGTACTTTTAAAGTTCCAAAAAGAAAGAAAATAAGAACTATTATAATAAGTGATATTATTAACCATTTTTTCTTTGAATTTGTCAAACTATTTTTCTCCTTACTTTTGAATTTGAAAGGATAATTGGGAATGGGTCACTTTTGCCCTTTACATAAAACTTTGATTTAATAATAAAAATAAAAAATTTTTAAAAAAGTGCATTGAAAGTAAGTAAGCTAGAAATTATTAAGAAATTTGTGGAAAGAGTTCATTTCTAATGGAAGGGTGCCACAAATTTCACTTATAATTTCTGCGTAACTTAGCTTGAACGAGCATTTTTTTCAAAATTTCTATATTTTTATTATAGTAATACTAATTTATAAGTCCCAAAATGTCCTTTGAATTATTTACAATCATACCAATTAGTAGCTTCTGAAACTTCTACAACTAATGGTACAGATAATTTAGCAGCATTTTCCATACATTCTTTTAGTATTTCTTTTGCCTTTTCTTTATATTCTATTTTTGCTTCTAGAATTAATTCATCATGTACTTGCAATATAATATTTGTATCTATGTTTGCTTCTTCTAATTTTTTATTTAAGTTGACCATAGCTATTTTCATTATATCTGCTGCAGTTCCTTGAATTGGTGTGTTCATTGCTGCTCTTTTACCAAATTCACGAACCATATAATTATTAGATTTTAGTTCTGGTATATATCTTCTTCTATTAAATAAAGTCTCTACATAGCCTTTTTCTTTGGCGTCTTCTACTACTTCTTCCATAAATTTATTTATACCATTATACTTTTCTAAGTATTGTTCAATATACTCTTTTGCTTTTTTTCTTGAAATTCCTAATTGTTGTGCTAAACCGAAATCTGATATTCCATATACTATTCCAAAGTTAACTGCTTTTGCACTTGAACGTTGTTCTTTTGTAACCTGTTCTATTGGAATATTAAGTACTTTAGATGCTGCTTGTTTGTGTATATCTTCTCCATCTTTGAATGCCTGTAACATATGTTCATCTTGTGAAATATGAGCTAATACTCTTAATTCAATTTGTGAATAGTCTGCATCTATAAAAACATAACCTTCTCTTGGTTTAAATACTTTTCTTAATCTTTTTCCAAGTTCTATTCTTGTAGGTATATTTTGTAAATTTGGTTCTGTACTGCTAATTCTGCCTGTTGCTGTTACCGTTTGGTGGAAGAATGAGTGTATACGTTTTGTATTTTCATTTATATATGGAAGCATTCCTTCTACATATGTAGAATTTAGTTTTGTAAGGCCTCTATATTCTAATATTTTATTTACAATAGGATGTTCATCTTTTATTTTTTCTAACGCATCTACATCTGTAGAATAGCCTTTTTTAGTCTTTTTTGAACTTGTTAATTTAAGCTTTTCAAATAAAATATTTCCTAATTGTATTGTTGAATTTATATTAAATTCTTCTCCTGCTAGTTCATATATTTCCTTTGTTAGTTTTTCTAATTGTTGCTTTATTTCATTTCCAAATGATATTAATTCTTCTTTATCTAAATACATTCCATTATATTGCATTTTCGCTAATACTTCTACTAATGGCATTTCTATATTTTTAAATAAATTTATTTCATTGTGTTTTTCTAATTCTTTAGTTAATATTTCTTGTAATTTTCCTATATTATATGTGTAAAAAGCATTTGTTTGAACAATTGCTTTTTGTTCATCTTTCAAAGTATTTGTTTCAAATAAATTCATTTGTTTATTTGAATTAGTATCTATTCCATTTTTTTGTAAATATTCTTCTACATCTAATTCTAAATATTGATTTATTAAATTGTTTAGTTCATATTTATTAGTTGTTGGGCTTAACAAATAAGCTGCAATTTCTATATCAAATAAGATGTTTTTAATTGTTATATTGTTTTCTCTTAAAAGCACATAATCTTCCCCTAATTTATAGCCTATTTTTTGTATATTTTCATCTTCAAAAATATCTTTAAGTTTTTCAATTTCTTCTTTATTGTTTATAGTAATATAATATACTTTCTCATTATAAAGTATACTTATTCCATTAATGCTTTTTTTAATTATGTTCTTTGAGGCTTTGTCATCATTTTTATCTAAATAATAGATTAACATTTTGTTTTGTTTTATATTTCCTAGTAGCTCGCTACATTCTTTTGAATTAAATTCAATCTCTGCTACTTCAATTTTTTCTTCTTTACTTTCTGTTGTATTTAGTTTTGTGCCATTTTCTTTTAGATTAAAACGTTCTATATACCTATTAAATCTAAGTGATTTAAAATCCTCATATACTTTTTCGTTGTCCCACTCTTTTACTTTTAAGTCTTCTATCTTTTCTTCTATTGGAACTTGCAAATTTATTGTTCCTAATGTTTTTGAAAGGAAAGCTAAATCCTTATTTTCAATCATTTTTTCTCTAGTTTTACCTTTTATTGTCTCTGCTTTTCCATTTTCTAATTCTTCATATATATTTTCTATAGTTCCATAAGTTTGAATTAGAGAAAGAGCTGTTTTTTCACCTATTCCTGGCACACCTGGAATATTGTCTGATGCATCTCCTTGAAGTCCTTTTACTTCTATTAGTTGTATTGGTTCTAATCCATAAACTTCTTTTATTTTATTTCTATCAAAATCTTCTACTTCTGTTTTTCCCATTTTTGTTCTTGGAATTCTAACACAAATATTGTTTGAAGTTAATTGGAATGTGTCTCTATCTCCTGAAAGAATTGTTACATTTATTCCTTCTTTTTCTGCTCTTTTTGAAAGAGTACCTAAGACATCATCTGCTTCATATCCTTCTTTTTCTATAATTGTAATGTTCATATCTCTTAGAATATCTTTAATTATAGGCATTTGCACAGCTAACTCATCTGGCATGCCATGACGATTTGCTTTATATCCTTCGTACATTTTATGTCTTGCTGTTGGAGCTTTTAAATCAAATGATACTGCTAAATATTCAGGATTTAAATCTTCTATTATTTTAAATAAAATTGCTAAAAAGCCATATACTGCATTTGTATAAGTTCCATCTTCTGTCATTAACATTTTAGAACCCATAATGCCATAAAATGCACGATTCATTATACTATTTCCATCTACTAAAACTAGTCTACTCAAAGTTTCTCCTCCTTATAGAAATAACCAATATTTGTTACTCAATTATATTATCTTCTTTATTTTACTATTTAAACATTTAAAAAGCAATATAATGTTTAGAAACAAAGAACAAATCTGAAAATTTATGAAATAAATTTTCTGTACAATGTAATTTTCTATAATAGGAAAGTTGCATAGCTTTCCTATTATAGAAAAAAATGAAAATATAAAGCCTCTTATATTTTCATTTTTTTTAGTTTTCTATTAATAAAATGTACCAAAAGGGACAGATTAACCAAAAGGAAACGTCCCTAAAGGTTATTTAAGATTTTATCTAATTCTTTAAATCTTTTTATTTTTTGTGTTGTTGTTTTTTCTAGTGGCTCTTTTGTTAATATAAGTTCTTTTATTCTTTTAAATATTGATAAGTTTTTATTTATTTCTTTAATATCTTCCCATACTGCTTCTTCGTATTCTTTTTCTGTTTTTTCTCCAAATTTTTCTTTTATTGCTTCTTCGTCGTATACTATTTTTATTCCAAGTGCTAGTTCATTTTTAGAATTTTCTCTTGGGAATAAAATACTTTCTTGTACATATGGTAATCTATTTACTAAAAATTCAATATCTGATGGATAAACATTTTCTCCATTTTTTAGTACTATAACTTCTTTCTTTCTTCCTGTAATATATAAGAAACCATCTTTATCGAAGTAGCCTAAATCGCCTGTTTTAAACCATCCATCTTGTAATACTTCATTTGTTGCTTTTTCATTTTCATAATATCCAAGCATAACATTTGGACCTTTTGCAACTATTTCTCCAACTCTTGTTTCTATATTTTCAAAATCTGTATCTATTATATCTGTGTTTGTTATTTCATTTCCATCTTCGTCTATTAGTTTTATTTGAACATTGTATGGATTTCTTCCAACACTTCCTGGTCTTTTTTGTTTATCAGTTTCTGCTGCAATTAATGGTGATGTTTCTGTTAATCCATAACCTTGAACTGATGCTATTCCAAACATGTTATATCCATCTATTACATGTTTGTTCATTGCTGCAGCGCCAAAGTATAATATACGAACTTTTCCTCCTAATTGATTTATAACTGATTTGAACAATTTTCTTCTAATATCTATATGTAAATGTTTATATAAGAAATTTGAAAATTTTCCCATTGTATTTACAAGTTTAGTTTTTCCTTGTTTTTCAATTCCTGTTTCTATTTTTTTGTACATAGTTTCTAAAACTAAAGGAACTGCTACTATTACGCTAACTTTATATTCTTCTAAGTTTTTAGCTATATATTTTAGTCCATCGCAAAATGCTACTGTTACACCACTATAAAATCCATATAAAAATGTGATTGTACATTCAAAAGTATGATGTAACGGTAAAAATGATAATATTACATCATCTGAATACATTTTTGACATTTTAGCCATAGCTGTTACATTTGAGCATATGTTTTTTTGTGAAAGCATTACACCTTTTGCTTGAGATGTTGTTCCAGAAGTAAATAATAATGCACTCATTTTTTCATTATCTATTTTTATTTTATTATAACTATCGTTACCATTTTTTATTAGTTCTTTTCCTTCACTTACTAATTCTTGAAATGATAGTACTTCATCTTTTTGTTTTTCTAAATCCATATTTATATATGTTGTTAAATTGCTAGTACTTTCTTCTCTAATTTTATTAAATATTTCTGAAAATTTATTTTCATATACTACTGCATCTGCTTTACTTATTTTTATTAAATTTTCTATTTCTCCTTCTGGAAGTGCTTTATCTAATGGTACTATTACCATATTTCCTGTTGTTACAGCTAAATATGTTACACACCATTCATATCTGTTGTTTCCTATAACAGCTATTTTTTTATTTTCTAATCCCATATTTAATAAAGCTGTTGAGAAAGCTACTATTTCTTCTTTTATTTCTCTATATGTTTTTTCTACTAAGCACTCATTTTCTTTTTTGAAATTCTTTTTAAATTTGTATGCTATATTATTTGGATAGTGCTCTACTGTATAATCTATCATTTCTCTAAAGTTATTTATTTTATGTATTTTATGAAGTTCATTATTAAATTTCATTTTGAAATTCCTCCTATTATTTTTATATGCAAATTATATAAAAACTTAAAGTAAAAAACAATAAATTTGACCGTTTGTTCTATTTACAGAATATTACATTTTATTATTTTATTAATTCAACATCTTTCTTTATTTGCTTACTATATCTATCTTCCTCTCAACTCCTCGTATCTAACCATTCAAATTCGCGTACCCTGTCGTTCTTCATTAAAACAGTTATAATATCAAGGGTTTTGAGGCTTTTATTCGCCATTTTTTCTTATTTTTCGTATTTTTCATAATCTTATGTAAGTGTTCATACATAAGTTTTTTAAGTTTTTGCGGTTATAATATATAACCTCCTTAAAACTTTTCAAATTATATCATAAAATTTAATTTTTTTCTATAAAATTATAGAAAAAAGAGAGATAAATTCTCTTTAAAGTATATCTCCCTTTCTTCTTTTTATATATTGAATTAAATAATTGTATTCATCTTCATATTTAAACTTAACTTTAATTTTCTTATCTTCATAAACATATATATCATCTATTAGTCCATCTATAAGTTCTCTTGATAATGAATTTACATTCTGATATTTTTCAAAATATTCAATCCATTCTCCAGAGGTACTCATTTTGTCTAAATTCTGTAATTCTTTATAGTTTTCTTCAATATATGCTTCATTTTCCCTTATTTGCCTTCCGTATTCTTGGGTGTAGTCATTATATTCCTTTTCTGTAATAATGCCTAATTTCCAATCCTCGTAAGCCTCTTTTCTTAACTTTCTTTTAATATTCAATGTTTCTTCACATTTATTGATATTTTCTAGCAAATAACTTCTACGATTATCATTAAATGTTTTACTATCTATTTGTCCTTTTATTCTTTTCATATCTATTATAAGTCCAATTTGAACTTTTACGCTTTCTAAAACTGCTTTTTCTAATTCATCATTTTTTATACTATGCTTTGTACAAATTTCTCCACCAGACCTCATATATGCAGAACACATATAATGATAATAATTTCTAGGTTGTCCTTTATATTTTCCTGGTATCTTTTTACTCATTGCCCTTTGGCAATCTCCACATTTAATATGTCCTGCAAATATGGATATTTTTCCATCTGTATTCATTCTTGTATCTCTGTCTAGTATTGCTTTTTGTACCTTATCAAATGTATCTCTATCTATAATTGCATCATGTGTATCTTTTACAATAATCCATTCTTCTTGTGGTACTAATACTCTTTTATGTATTTTATAACTAATTAGTTTTCCTTTGTTTTGAACTAAATCTCCACAATACATTTGATTTCGTAAAATATCTCTAATTGTTGTTGAACACCAAGAATATGTAACTTTATCGGTATTATTCTTAAATGGTGTTTTCATTTTTAAATCTATTGCTCTATGTCCTGTTGGATTTAATATTCCTAATTCATTTAATTTTTTTGCTATTGCTGTTCTTCCATATCCATTTAAAGTAAGTTCATATATCATTCTAACGACTTTTGCTGCATCTTCATCAATAATTAAATGGTGTACATCATCTGGATCTTTGATATATCCATAAGGTGCATAAGCTCCAACATATTCTCCTTTTTTCATTTTTACATTTAATACTGCCTTTATTTTATTTGATATATCTCGACAGTATTCGTCATTTATTAAATTCTTAAAAGGTACAATTATGCTATTAACTGATTCAGGATTTTTTATGCTATCTATTTGGTCATTAACTGCAATAAATCTTATATTATATAAAGGAAATACTTTTTCAATATAATTTCCAACTTCAATATAGTTTCTTCCTAATCTTGATAAATCTTTTACAATAACAGTATTAAATTTCTTTTCATATAAGTCTTCTAACAATTTTTCAAATCCTGGTCTATTAAAAGTAGTTCCAGAAAATCCATCATCTGTATAATAATCATATACTTCAATATCTGAATTATCTTTTAAAAATTGATTTAATAACATTCTTTGATTTGTTATACTATTACTTTCTTCTTTATCTCCATCTTCTACTGATAATCTTATATATATTGCTGCTTTATATTGATAACTTTTCACATTATCTTTTTCTTCTTTATTATATTTACTTTGTCTAGGCATTAGTATTTCCCCCTTCCTTTACAATTTTCAAATAATCCATTGCCAATTTAAAAGCGTCTTCATACTTAAATACTAATTTAATTTTTCTACCATCATTATTGATATAAATTTTTTCTATTAAGTCATTTAACATTTCTTTTGTAATCTTCCTTTGATTTTTATATTTCATTAAAGTATCTACCCAGTTATTTTCAGCAACATTCTTATAACTTAATCTTGCCTCCATTAACTTTGCTTTTTCTTTTTTAATTTGTTCCTTTATATTTTCTTCCTCTTTAACATTCTCTCTGATAAAAGCAATATATTCTTGCTCGTCAATTTCCATATCTCTGAATTTTGTGAAATATTTTGTTCTTTCTTTATCAAGTCTTTCTAATTTATTTTTTAAATTCTCAACATTCTCTTTTATTTTGTCTGCATATTCTTTATTTTCTTTAACAGATAATCTTGCATTTTCAAATCCATTTAGTAAATCTATATGATATTTAATACTTCTAAAAATACATATTTTTAACTTGTCCACATCTATTACATAAGGTTTATCATTTTGATTATTGCATTCTTTACATTCCAATACATATTTATCAATTTCAGTATTATTTATCATACTTTTTTCTTTTATAGTTGCTACTAATGGCTTATTACAATTACTGCAAAATACAATTCCGTCAAATATAGAAATATTTTCTATTCTTCTGTTCCAATTAAACTTTCTATCTTTTCTTATTTTTTGTATATTAAAAAATCTTTCTTTTTCTATAATTGGTTCATGTGCATTTTCAATTATAATGTAATCTTCTTCATCGTTTTTTAATCTCTTATGTACTTTATAACTAATTCCTCTTGTCTTGTTTTGAACTAAATCCCCACAATAAACTCTATTATCTAATATCTTTCCGACAATACTTGCTGTCCATTTTTTTGCAACTTTACTACTTGATGATGTAATTTTTAAAATCTTACAATTATATTCGCTTGGTGTTAATACATTTTTTTCATTTAATTCTTTAGTAATTAACACATTACCAATTCCAGATTCGCATAAATCAAATATTCTTCTTACAACACTTGCTGAAGCCTCATCTACTATTAGTTTGTGTTTATTATTTTCATCTCTTATATAGCCAAAAGGTGGTATTCCTCCTATATATTTCCCCTCTTTTTTCATAACCTCAAATGTCTTTATCAATTTATCTGATACATCTTTGCAATACATTTCATTCATTATATTTTTTAAAGGAAAAATAATATCATCTACTGACTTTTTATCTTTATAACTATCTATCTTTTCACAAACAGATATAAATCTTATATTATCTTTCATAAATGAATTTATCTTATTTCCAACTTCAATATAGTTTCTTCCAAAACGAGATAAATCTTTTACTATAACTGTATTTACTATTTCTTTTTCTATATCTTTCATCATTTTCTTGAAAGCAGGTCTATCAAAAGTTGTTCCAGAAAATCCGTCATCAATATAATATTCTTTAACATTAAGTTCTTTATTTTGTTCCAAATACATATTTAAAAGTTCTTTCTGATTGATAACACTATTACTTTCTGCTTTATCTCCATCTTGAACTGATAATCTAATATATACGGCAACATTCCAAACTTTTGATTTATTTATTTCAATATCATATTTACTTTTTCTACCTCTTTTCATTTTCTAAAACCTCCTACACCCAAATAGTAGCATAACCTTTGATTTTATCCTATTTTGCTAAAATTCCTTAATTCTAAAATTTACACATTTGACATTTCTCTCATTTTGTATTCATTTATTAAAATAGCGTCTATACACTCCATTGGAGATATATTAGAATTATCTGAAAACTCCATTTCCACTACTATATTTCCAACTCTAATTGCATAAGGATTTTTAATCTTTTGAAAGAAATTAAGTATTCTCGATTCTAATGAAGTATTAGAATCTATACTAATATTATCAATTTTATCAATTCTTCTATTTGCAATATCTGCTTGTAAACTTTCTTTGCTTTTCTTTAGTTTGTATTCTAATTGATTAATTTCCTCCATAACTTTTCCTTTCAAAAAAGATGCTAGTAAAAAACTAACATCTTTCTTTATTATTTATTTTTCATATTTATTCATTAAATATTCTGCCATTCCTTCCACTCCATCTTTTGCATATAAAGTTTGTAGTGGATCTATGCACTTTTTAAAATTTCTCATATTTATTTCATTTGCTGATTTTGTTAAATTATGTAATGCAATTTCTCCATAAGCTCTTACTTGTTCCCATGTATAAAGTTCTTTACCCATTTGAAAAACCTCCTAATTTTTATTTTTCTAATTTTTTTCTTTCTTATTTGTTCTTTTTCATAATCTCTCCAGTATTGTGCTTCTTCTTCTAATTCATAAGTTCTTTCTTGTTCTGACTTACTTTTACTGCCACCTATAATTATTAAAATCATAGGTAGTCCCATTAAAAAGAATAATATTATAATCATTGAAATAATATCTAACATTTTAGCCTCCATTTTAATAGTTAAATTATTTTAGCTTTAATTGTTCCATTCATTTATTAGATTGCTATTGTTTCTAGCAACATTGGTTATCTACCACCCAGAACTCTGGTTTGTACTCATTGCGTGGGACGCACCATTATAGAAACATTATGGTCTATTTCTATAACTTTACGCTCGTTCTATGACTATACAAAAGTATCCAAACTACTTCATAATAAGATAACATTCTTATTAGATATCTAAATAGTTGCTAACCCACCTAGAATGTAGTTCTTGTCGTTCTAATAAAATCTATTCAATTTTCAATGTGCATACCATAGTAGAAGTTTTTTAACCCTTCTACTATGAACAGCACAAAAAAATCGAAAAAGTGGACATCAAATTTCAAATTTTTTATAAATTTTTTTATTTCGTATCAATTCAATAGAATATGTAATCAATTCGCTCTTTAAATCCTCGTTAATTTTCCCATCATCATCTTTAGAATTACTATTTATAAGTTTCATTATTTTGTCTAATACTCTTACTAATGCTGTATCATCATATACAGCTTGTCTTAATAATTTTAAAAATTCAGTTTCATATTCCATACCTAGTTCCCCCTGTATTTCTTTAATTTTTCTATCGCTCTACTTCTCCTTTGTTTTAAAGTACAAATCTTATCACCAGTTAGTTCAGATATTTCTTTATAACTTAATCCCTGTGTATATAATAGTTTTAATAATTTAATTTCAGCATTATTTAAAACACCTATACTTGATATATCTTCATTTATGATATCTTTTGAATTTGGACATTCAATTTCTTCTAGTTCAACTTCATAATCTTTTATTTTCTCATAATCTCTATAATAATTTAATCTCATGTGATAAAGTGCTTTTTGCATATAATTTATAAATTTTGCAAGTACAACATCATCTTCTAATTCTTCATTAGACATAAGAAAAACCTCCTATTTACTCAAATTTCAAACAATTTGAGCAACAGGAGGTCCTCTACATTTTGTATATAAAAATGTTAAAAGAGCAGAAATGTCCATAACCTTTTTTCTGCTCTTTACAAAATATGAAATTATTTTGACTCCATTCAAGACAATTCTCAAATCTACACACCTCTAAATGCGTAGATTTCAAGAACATAAACATAAACATTTCTATAAAGCTACGCCAAAAATCTCTCATATTTTTTCTTTTAGCATGTTTATGCTTAATTCGTATATAGAATGGAATTGTGTTATATATAAAAATAAAAAGCACACAAATAACATTTAAAAATTATTGTGTGCTATCTAAATTATTTTTATATATTAAATAAAAATCCATCTTACTCCTCCCTGCTTTTAAATAACCTCATTGGTAATTTGATGGATTTTTCTTTTGTTTTAATTACATATAATGATTATAACCATTAAAATGTAGCTTTTATTGATATTTTATAATGATAATTTATGACAAATTATAGTTTTCTATGATATTTTGCTTTCTTTTTGTATTTTTCTATTTTAATATAACACATTTTATTTGCAAAATTTGTCGAGCTTTGTAAATATAGCAAAAAATATGTCAAAAGTATTTTTTTGCTCTTTCACATAACAAATTTTATACTTTTTCAAAGTTAAATGCTATAAATTGGTTCATATATTTAACTTATTTTCTAAAACGAAAACAGATATTGCAAATAATATACAACCCTGCTTCTTTACTAACTACTTTTGAAACAACATTAATAATAGTTATTATAGAAAAAGGGATAAGACAAAATATGTCAAGGGCAGAAAGTTGATTAGATAATACTTGTGCAGAGAACTTTTTTGAATATTAAAATCCGGAATTTATTATATAAAAGAAAATGGATACAAAAATATAGGAAAATTAGAAAAAGGTATAATTGAATATAGAATATTATAATAGCGGAAGAATTAAGAGAAAACTAAAAGGAATGCTCCCTGTCCAATACCGAGAACATTCCGAGTTAGCATAATTTATACTGTTCAACTTTTTTGGTTCAGCATATTTATACTACCTTTTTTTATGATATTTTTAATATATAAAGCATATTTTTCTTCAAATTTTAGTTACTAAATGCAAAAGTATGAGATTCTGTTCCGTATGAAGTTCCACAATATCTACAATAACAAGAATATGTGTTAGTGTATGTTGTTCCTCTTCCCCAGTCAACCCAAATTCTTGATTCTACTGAACTAGCATTATCTTTTATTTGCTTTCCACCATTTTCTGTATATGTTTTTCCATCATTTTTTATTTGATATCCAATACATTGTACTTCTAAATGATTATTCCATCCACGTCCATCATCTTTAATTCCCTCACATTTACCATATGCAGTAACAGGACTAGAACCGTATCTATAATTTGCAACATCACATGATGCAAAAACAGATACTGTACCAATTATTCCAAATGCCATTACCCCCAAAAATAAACTTAATAAAATCTTTTTTAAAATTTCTTTCTTCATAAAAAATCCTCCTTTTAATAATGATTATGTAAAATTTATATATAAGATCTATTTTTTATGATCTTATGAACTTATTTACACAACTTAATAATATTTATGCTTTATATATTAAACCATCTTTAATTGTAAAACATTTTTTAGTTTTCTTTGCTAATTCTAAATTATGTGTGACAATAATTATTGTTTTACCTTCCTTATTCAACTGCTCAAAAATATTCATTATATGTATCGTTGTAATGCTATCTAATGAACCAGTAGGTTCATCAGCCAAAATAAGCTCTGGATTTGTAATTAATGCTCTTGCTATTGCTACTCTTTGTCTTTGCCCTCCAGATAGCATACTTACTTTTTTATTCCTTAAATCACCAATTTCTAATTTATTTAATATTTCTTCTAATTTTATATTCACATTTTTAATAGAATTAAACAATGTTGGTACAAGTATATTTTCTGTAACAGTTTCGTCTTCTATTAAGCCAAAATCTTGTAATACGAAACCAATTTTTTTATTTCTTATATCAGCTAAATTTTTTTCTGATAATTTTGATACTTCTTCTCCATCTAATTTGTATATTCCTTCAGTTTGTTTATCTATACATCCTAAAATGTATAATAATGTAGATTTTCCTGACCCTGAAACTCCTAATATTGAGCAAAAATCACCTTTTTCTATTTTTAAATTTATATTTTTTAATGCCTGTACTTCTAAATTAGTATTAGGATTATAATATTTTTTTAAATTTTCTAATTCTATAAAGCTCATTAATCTACCTCCCTCAAAATTTCTATTGGTTTCTGATTTCTTAAGTTTAATATAGTTATAAATGTTGTTATAATAAATATTATCAAATATAGAATTGTAGTTATTAATATATTTTTAATATCAAATACATACAAAGTTTTTACATTACATACAATGACATTAGAAATAATACTAGATATAATTGTTGGAACAATTACTAAAATTAAGTTTCTTATTGTTAATAAAGTTATCCCCTTATTCCAAGTTAATCCTGTTATATAATAAATTGTCAATAATCTTCTATATTCTAAATTAGCTAAAGTGTTATATCCGCTTATACTAATTAATATAAAAATAAATACTATTATAAATTCATATATTTTTTGCTCATTATATATAAATACATTATTTGTATCATTTTCTTTTAACGAATCAATATTATTCAACCTTCCGAGCCCATTTTCTTTAATTTGAGTAGATATATTTTCAAAATTATTGTATTTTATTAGCATACCTTGATAAGCCCAGTACCTGGGAATTTCATCAAATAAATTAGGAATAATTATTATTTCATCATTAGTAGTTGTTTTAGAAAATAAATCTGATACACTTGGAGTACTATGATTAAATTGTCCAGTGTAAATATATGATTTGTTTTTTAATATACCTATAACTTTGCATTTGATATTTATTTCTTTTTTATCATTTTCTTGTCCATCTAAACTTAAATCAAAAGTTGAATTGATAGGATATTTATTTTGCAAATTGTTTGTTATTATTACAGGAACTGTATCATTTAAGCTTACATTTTTGGGAAACCAATTCCCTTCTGCTAATGGTAATTTTATATTGTTACATACTTCTTTATCATACATTAATATATTTAATTGTTGATTAATTGGTAATAAGGAATATACACTTCCTATACCTTCTACTCCTTCCATATTGTTTATGAAATTTATAAGTTTACTATATTCTTCATTGGTATAGTTTTTTGGAGATAACTGTATATGCATTGATTCTTCAAAAAAAGCTATGTTTTTTTCTAAATTCATACTATCTATTAAATAATTTGTTTCTATGCTTTTAACTATCGGTACTATTAAAAAAGTAAAAGCAAATACTGAAATAGCTATTTGAATAGATATTATAAAGTTTTTAAATTTATTTTTTTTCAATAATTTAAATAAAAATTTTAAAAGCCCCATATTTTATCTCCTTCCTAAATACCTTATCTCTGTTTTTGAAATATTTTTTGTTATCACATGAACATTACTATAAATAAGCATCAAAATTATTGCTGTAATAATTAAAATTTCTTTAAGACTTAATATATAATTAATGCTTAATATATGTAATAAAGGTAAAGAACAATAATACGCTATTATACTTATAATTATCGATAAAACACCAATTAGTATTGCTTCTATCTCAATTAAACAATATATTTTTAAATTATTGGCCCCACATAATCTATATATCATATATTTTCTCCAATTTTTATCGATCCAGTATGTAAATAGAGCCATAATATTTACTAATGCCATTATCATAAGTATTATATAAAGTATAGTATAAAAATTAATATTCCATAAACTATTTGAAGTATATTGTGGAAGAATTAATGTATTATTATCAAATTTGTTTTGCAAAAATTTAATAATCTCTATTTTATTTTCATTAGATATATTAGTAGGAATAACTATTTCTAATCCAAGTATTTTATAATTTTCTTTATAAAAAGTAGTATCTGGTATTATTCCTATTTCTATATCATTTACATCCATAACACTAATGTTATCATAATTTATATATTCTAGGTATTTGAAAATGTTAATACTAATTTGGTCTAAAGCTCTTACTACATATTTTTTATTATTAATAGTTATTTCTTTATTTAGTATAAACATATCATTGAGTGCTCTATTACTGCTATCTTCAATCATAATATAATTACTACAATCATTTCTATCTTCTTGATTCATTAATCTTCCAACAAACTCTTCTGTGGCTTTATTTGTTTTGTTTGAACCAATAATCAAATTATACAATTGCCTTTTACTATTTTTTTCACTTATATTTGTATATTGCACTTTCTCCCCTACTTGTACATTTGAAAAGATATGATATGTAATATCTATATTCATTTTTTTTATATATTCTATTGTTTCTTGAATCTCTTTTTGTGTAAAAGAGTTCTTCGAGATAAAGAAACTATTTGAAATACCTTTATATGAATTCATAATCTGTGCTATATTCATATTTAAAGAAGTAAAAAATAAGAATCCATAAGAAGAAACAATTAGACTTATAATAAGTATAATAAAAATTATTTTTTTTTGTACAATAAATTCTTTTAGATCTTTCATTGCTATTTTCAACAAATTCATATTACCTTTTTTTCCTTTCTCATATAATTAATTGTCCTTAATTTGAAATAATTTAAATTTTAACTTTCTCTATATGTATTACCATATCATATTATATTACAAATATCAACAATATTAGTATTAAATTTTTATGATTTTTTCGAGCTTTTTCGACAATTTTTGACTTTATTAAAAATTGATTTTTTCCATTTTATGTATTAAACCCCAAAAGTAACATTAACAATCTTTGTTAATGTTACTTTTATTATTTAATATATTATCTACTTCATTTTGCTTTAAATATCCAACTCTAAAATGACTTGTATTTAAAAAAACACTTTCGATATTTCATTTTTCCTTAATTATAACTTTTGATTCTAATTCTTCTTGCTTTTCAATATTTTTTCTTGTACATTAGGGATTAGTTATGGTAATTTGACTAAAACATTAATATTTATCTTAAATGTTATAATATGAACATTCCAAATATATATTTGGAATGTAAAATACAAAAAAATAAATAGTACCAATCAAAGTATTCTTACTTTACTCGATACCAATTTTATTCATATTTTGGACTACCATATCCCATAACTTGGACATCATCAAAAGAGTACATTCTTTCAGCACATTTATTGCTTGTATTTCCCTCTATTGTATAAATATTTCTATTAGTTATATCTATTCTCGTTACAATTCCAACATGATCACTTGTCCCATCTTGATTACCGTTTTCATCTTTCCAGTCAAAGAAAATTATATCCCCTATAATAGGATAATAGTTTTCGCCTCTATCGTGCCATTCATTTTTTTCTTTAAACCAATTTATACCATCTGTACAAACAGAAAATTTAGGTATTATTCCTTTTTCTATGTAATCACATTCATTAGCACACCAACTCACATAACAAGCACACCAATGTACATGTTCTTCAAAGCCATACCATTTCCAGAACTTATCTCCTCCCTCATTTCCTATTTGTGCTTTTGCAACTAATATTATTTCACTATTAGGAATTTGTGAAGTATCATAATCCGCATCTCCATTGCTGTTAAAAATTGCAGCTATAAATCCTCCAATTAAAGCTATTACTAGAATAATTACAACTGCTACCCAACCTCCTGCAACTATTGCAGAAATAATAGCTTTTGTTGCAGCAATTATTGCCTTTACTGTTGCTATTGTTGCTTTCACAGTTACCTTAACTGCTTTTATAGTTAATTGTGCTGTTCTTTTAGCAATCATTATTGCTCTTTTACTTGCTTTAACACTTTGTTTTGCCACTTTTGCACTATTTTTAGCAACTTGTTCAGATGTTTTTATTCCTTTTTTAGTAAGTTTAGCTCCATTCTTTGCATATTTAATGCTTTTTTGAGTTCCATTCTTTATTGTTCGTTTTTTTACTGCATTTTTAATTTGCTGTGCTTTCTTCTGTTTTATTTTAGATTTAATGTTTGATATTTTTTCTTTACTTTTTATGATATTCTGTTTTGTATTTTCTAATGATTTTTTCCCTATTTCATTACTCTTTGTTGCACCTTTTCTTGATAGATAACTTATATCATTTTGAATATGATTACTTGCATAATTTTCTGCTGAAGTATTTTCTTCTTTTGATGTAAATTCATTTAATCGTTCTTTTGTAATTACTAAATTGTTTTTAAAGTTTTGTGTTTGTACTACTTTTTTATCTAATTGTTTTATTATACTTTTTTCTTTTAACTTTATATCTGGCATTTATACCACCTCCAGACTTTTATATTTTCTTTGCTATAATTACCATTCTTCCATTCTTTTGCGAATATTCACAAGTAGATAATGTAATTAACTTATCTCCATAATTCACTTTGACATTTGTATTGTAAAACTCATAATTTCGACATTTTTCTACAAATGAATTAAAATCATTTTCATCATAAAACTTTGTATAATTATAATATTTAAAGCCTTTATCAGAATAAGCAACTGTTTTAAATGCAAATACTATTTCATAATCATTTTCAATAGTTTTATTATCTTCTAATGTATAAAACTTAATATATTTGTGGTTCTTATAATAATTATAATTCTTGTAATTATCTAAATTAGAAAACATTGTACTATTCTTCATGTGATGACCATATATAATTAAGTTATCACTTGTTTTCAAATTACAATGCTCTGCTAAATATGGAGTTCCACTACTTGAATAATTTTTATAAACATTTCTATGAAGATAGAAATCTCCATTTTGCATAACAGGATAATTTATATTTGTTCCATCAATTTTAATCCACCCAATTATGTCTGTATTTATTTTTAAAATGCTTTCTAAATTGTAATTTCCAACATTTTTAGATGATAAATTACTTGTTTCATTTTTAAAATTGTCTGTAATTTGATTTTGGGCGGTCGTTTTTTCTTCTTCCTGAACTACTTCCTGAACTACTTCCTGCAATTCTTCAAATAATTCATTTTCTTTCTTATTTTCTGCAATTTCTTTTATAAAAAAATAACTACTAATAGCTAAAATAACTATTAGTAGTATTAAAACCAAACTATATATTTTATTCATTAAGACTCTCCTGGTTTAGTTGTCATCAGCCTATATAGTTCTGTATTTTTTGGAAATTTATTAACAAAAGGAACTAATGATGAACCTACTTTTATAAGTCCTTCTCCTGCTCCTACATTTGTTATAAAGCTCATCTGTAAATCAGATATATTTAATAATTTTGCAAGTTCAATTCTATCTGTACTTGCTTGATTAAGCATTATTATAAATTCAGAGTTTGCAAGCATAGTTCTAGCAGTATGACTTTGTAATAAATCTTCAACATTTTGTGTTATACCTGTGCAGAAAGCTCCATATTTTCTAACCCTTTTCCAAAGTGTAAATAAGAAATTTGCAGAATATTCATATTGAAATAATAAATATATTTCATCAATAAAAATATATGTATTCTTTCCTTTTGTTCTATTAGCAGTAATTCTATTCAATATAGAATCCAATACTACTAACATTCCTATTGGTTGTAATTGTTTTCCTAGCTCTAAAATATCATAGCATATCAAACTATTAGATGTATTTACATTAGTGTTCATAGCGAATGTATTTAAAGAACCATTTGTAAATAATTCTATTGCAAGTGCTATTTCTTTTGCCTCATCTTCTGGTTGTTTCAATAGTTCTTCCCTAAAATCTTGCAAAGTTGGTGGTATTCCCTGATAATTGCCTTGTTGGAATACTCTATAAACATTAGCAGTACATCTATCAATTATTGACTTTTGTTTCGGTCCGAGATTTCCACTACCAATTAGTTGTTCACACAAAGATAATATAAATTCAGATTTTAATATTACTGGATTTGCTCCATCTCCATATTGAGAGTTCATATCCATTGCATTTATGTGATTATTACTTACTGCTGATATTTTAATAACCTCTCCACCTAAAGATTTAACAAGTGGTGCATATTCGGATTCTGGGTCTATTAAAATAATATCTGCATTTGGATCTCTTAATCTAATTGATGTTATTTCTTGTTTACCTGCAAATGATTTACCACTACCAGATACTCCTAAAATGAATGAATTTCCATTTAAAAGCTGTCTTCTATCTGCAATAATCATATTCTTACTAATAGCATTTTGACCATAAAAAATACCATTCTCGTGCCTAATTTCTTGCACTTTGAATGGCATAAATACTGCTAAACTTTCAGTAGTTAAAGTTCTTACTGCATCTATTTTTCTAACTCCAAATGGTAATACTGTGTTAAGTCCATCTAATTGTTGAAATCTTAATATTCCAAGCTGACATAGATTTTTACTTGCTATTTTTAAAATTGCGTCTGTAACACTTTCTAATTTTTCTTTTGATTCTTCTGTTATTACCATTGTAATAACACCTAAAAACATTCTTTGGTCACGAATAGTCAAGTCATCTAACATTTCTTTTGAGTCATTTCTTTGTTGTTCCATATCATAAGGTATTATTGCAGAAAAATTATTTTGAGCATTCTGTTTTCTCTGCCAGTTTGTAATATTAGTTTCTACACCTAATCTACGATTTTCTGCCTCTTTTACTGCCTCGTCCATTGGTATTGGAATAACATCTATTGATAACATCATATTTTTATTTAAGTCTGTAAGTTCTGTTACCATATCATCATTGATATAACTAGAATATTCCTTTAAGAATAATACTCTCCCATATCTATCTCCCATTTTAAAGTAATCTCTTTCCAATTCTACTGTATCAGGACAAATAAAATCTTTGAAATTATGACCTTTTTTCATTGTTTCGTGTATATCAAACCTAAAAGAAGTTTCTTCTCCTGTTCTATAAAAGTCGTGTGCTATTCTTAATCTTTCTTTTGCATCTAATTCAACGCATTTTGAACCTAATGTATTAAATCTGCTTATCAATTCACTACCTGCTCTATTAAAATAATTTCGAGCTTCTTCGACATTTTTCTTATAAACAGATATTGTTATTATCTTTTCTTGCACTATCTCATTTGCATTTTTTGCTTGAGATACAAGCATTTTATTATATTCTTTTCTATAATCATTAAGTTCATCATTGCTTTCATCTAGTAATATTGTTTTTTCAAAATCTAATTTATTTATTCTTCTATTATTTATTGTAATTTTAGTTATTGCTCCAACATCTAATGAATTTAATAAATCAGAATAATCTAAAAACATTGCCTCTTTATCTTCTTTACTAGCAACTGCATAATTTATATCCATAAACTTAAATGATTTTGAAAATTTATTTTTACTTACTTGAAAAATTCCATCTTCCCATATTGCTTTTATTGGAATAATATCTTGAACACATCTCGGTATTTTAAATTTTTCTTTATCTAATTTAAAAATTTTATTAAGAGTTCTCATTATTTTTTACCTCCTTTTTCTTCTTTTTATTTTTCTTTTCTTTCTTCTTTTTTTGTGGTTTTAGCAAACTTTGTTTTAACTTTTTATCAATAGTTGGTTTAAAGTTTTGGGCATATATATTTGTTGCTTTAAATGTTAATTTTTTAGGTGTCAAAAACTCTGATTTTATTACTGCAACAATAAACTTTTCTGCTGTCATTCCGTTATATTTAACAAATCCTAATACTGCAAAAGGTGCTGCACCTAGTATGCAAACCCACGATAAAGTTTCTAGCCCTAAATATGGTTTGAGTACAAAATATAAAACAACTGCCACAATACAAGCTATTACAGAAAAAATGAACTGCCTTAAAGACAGTCCAAAAAATATACTCTCACTAAATTCTCTAATATCTTTGTTTATTTTAACTTCCATCTATCTTGCCTCCTTATTTTTCTTTTTTTCTCTTTGCTTTTCCTCTTTAAGCATTTGATCCACTAAAATAAGTTTCTTATTTTCTCTATCAAACTCTTTTTCAAAGCCTTCTTTTGCTTGTCCTAAAGAATAATTGCTTGAATAACACATTATATTATGATTTATCATATATTTTATTTCATTTAAAAATTCTAACCTAGTAATTTCGCTTGCATCTCTACTTAAAATTAAATCAATTACTTTTTCTGTATATTCCTCATAGCCATAAAGCATATAATATTTTTCTGTATGTCTAATATATTCTGCCATAGCTTTTAACTGCTTTATAGATGGATTTATTCTTTCTTGACTATCTTCATCAGTAAATAGCTTTTCTATTGATTCAACCCTCGTAAATACTACTCCCTCATTAGCCTCATAATCATAATTCATTACAGCAATTTGCAATTCTTCTATTTCCTTATCGTTCAAGTCATATACTTTCATTATTCTGCTTAATTTTCTTCTCATATCTTCTTGAACAGGATCTTTAACATAATCAAATTGTAGTTCAAAGTACATAACATTTTTTTCTATTGTGTCATCATTAAATTTAACAATATAAGAATCATGTTCTTCATCTCTACCTTTAATAACACCTATAACATCTACAACTTCGCCATTATGTTTCATATCTGATGCAATTTTTGTATTGAATTTGGCTTTTTTATTTTTATATTTAATGAAATTGTCATCGGTTTCAATTATTTTTAAATCCTCTTCATTTAATAAGTTCATAATTTTTCCTACCTTTCCAATAATTTATTTTTTATTCTTTCTTTTAAATCAAATTGAGGATATGATTTATAATTTCTTGTATAATAATTTTTAAAATAATCCTTATTATTGTTTGAATACATATACATCCAATCATCAGGATTTTTCATTCCTCTTTTTATTGCATTATCAAATGCATCATCTGGATTTTCTCTTATTTTCATACCTTCAAAGATACTCCCAGATGGGTGTACTAAATATTTAATTCCATGTTCTTCTGTATGTATAAAATCCATGCTCATATTTACGGCTCCTTCCATTTTTATATTCCCATCATTTCTCTTATAATTCTGTCGGACAACCTTATCGTTCCCACCAGAACTAACATATTAAAAATAAGTTCTCCTACATATTTCCATACCATTGTAACTGTTGCTGCACCTGTATCTACAGACGGCGAATTAGTTACAAATTCTGAAAATATTACACAAGCTAAAACTATAATTGCTCCCTCTAAACATACTGCAATATAACTCTTTAAAAAACTCTTACCAATGTTTTGTGTAGGTTCTCCAGCAAATGATGATAAAGGTATAGGAGCTATTGCTGTGTACATATATAATTTAAAGAATCTACCATATACGGTAAGAATTAAAATAAATGACAAGACAGTTACAAAAAGTCCTCCAAGCAAAGTAACTGCCCATAATGGTATGCTTTCAAAAAAACCACATTTTTCTATTGCATCTATAATTGATTGTGGCAAGGACATTCCACTTGCTTGAAATGAACTTTTAGCCATAATAGTTGTTACAATTCCTTGTATTATTTTAAATATTGAAAGCATTAAATCTAATCCATAAGTAACAATTCCTTTTGCTATTGCAAATCTTAAAAATAGCTTTACTGCTTGTTCTGGTCTTTTTAGTTCTGAAAAATTAGTACAAGTTCTTACTACTCCAACAACAAAAAATAAAACAAGTAATGCTAAACCTATTGCTTGTAAAGCTCCATTTATATTTAAAATAATATTCCATATTGCTCCACCTTTGAAATCTGCTGGACTTTGTGTGACTAACATATAAATTTCTGATAATTTACCATTCCATGTATCTAATGCATTCTGTAAATTTCCTACAATCCAATTCACATCTAGCACCTCCATTCTAAAATTAATTTATTAATGCAGATAAAACTGCCTTAATCTTTATCCACCTGTAATAATATTTAAAATTTCTTTTGCAAATGTAATTACAACTCCACCTGCTAAAGTCATTATTCCGTTTGCTCTTTGTGTTGGATCATGAGATTTTAAACTCATACCTACTTGAACAATTCCAAATCCTAATATAATCATTCCAACTGCTCTTATTAATCCAAATATAAAATTAGATAAATTATTAACAATAGCTATTGGGTCATCTGCTGCAAAAGAGTGAATTTGCTGTGCCACATTTAATGCAATAACATAACCTATAATTATTGCTCCTCTTTTTAATGTTTTCTTTAAAAATACTTTAAAATTTTCTTTTTTCTTATTTTCCATATCAAAAATCCTCCTTAATTTTTATTTTTGGGTACAAAAAAAGACCAAAGTATATTTGTTAGATATAACTTTGGTCTTTTAGATACTATTAGCATTATTCGTATCTTCTTTGTACATATTTTCAATTTCTTCACTTGATAATAATTCAATATCAAATTCATTTGTTTCTAAATCTATAATTTCTTTTGTATCAATTTCCATATCATCTAAATTAAATGATATTGTACCTACCGAATTTTCTGTTCCTCCATGCATATATGGTTTAATTTCTTTATTTCCAATAGGTGTATTCATACTATTAAAATGTTCTTTTAGATTAAATTTGAAATCTTTTACTGGTCTTTCTCCTCTAATAAATAGTAAAGCATAATTATTATCTAGCATTCTTACCTCATCTGGTGTCAATAGTTCTCTACCTGCAATTTGGTCATTTGTAGAATAACTGCCATGTGAACCATAACTCCTACCATAAGTATTTGTATCTATTGTTTCTTTTCCTAATAATTCACTAACATACTTATGGGTGCTTTGTTCATTACCACCTAAATATAAAAACTCATCACAATTTCCAACTATACTTTCCCATTGTTTTTCAAATAAGGCTTTTAATTGTGCTAAATTTTGCAATATTATAGAAACAGATACCTCTCTTGACCTCATTACTGATAATATTTTATCAAAGTCATCTGGCAAGCTAACATTTGCAAATTCGTCCATTACAAAGTGTACATGAACTGGCAAACTGCCACCATATTTATAATCTGCTAAATAAAATAATTGTTGAAAAAGTTGTGTATATAAAACACTAACTAAAAAATTAAATGATGTATCATTATCTGGAATAATTGCAAATAATGCAACTTTCTTTTCTCCTAAACTTGGCAAGTCTAATTCATCTGTTTGTGTAAGTTGTGCCATACTCTCTAAATTAAACTTTTCAAGTCTTGCAGCAAGAGTTACTTGTATTGATTTTAATGTTTTAGCTGAACCTGAATGATACGCTCTATAATATTTTAAAGCAATATGTTCTGGGTTTCTTGTTTCTAATCTATTAAATAACATATCAAGAGGACTAACATATTCATCATCATCTTCTTTAACATCTCCTGCTCGTAGTAATTTCATTACCATTACAAAGTTTTGTTCTTCTTCAGGAGCTTCATATTTCAAATAAAATATTAAAGCTAAAAGCAACATACTTGCAGCAGTATCCCAAAATGGGTCGTTTGTGCTACTTCCTTTTGGTGTTGTTGATTTAAAAAGATTTGTTACTAATTTTTGAACATCATTATCTGTTTTTATATATACAAATGGATTATAACAATGTGATTTTTCCATATTTATTAAGTCTAATACTTTAATTTCATATCCGTTCTTTTTCTAATAAATAACCTGTATCTCTTACAATTTCTCCTTTTGGATCAAGTATAACATACGATGTTGCACATTGCATTACATTTGGCTTACAATAACTAAATGTCTTTCCTGCACCAGAACCACCAATAACTAATACATTAACATTTCTTCTATGCTTTCTTCCATTTAATCCAACAGAAACATTTTTAGTAAGCAATTTATTATAATTATTAGGTTGTTTGTATTTTTTATTTAATTCCTTTGCCTCGCCCCATTTGGCTGAACCATTTTCTTCTCTCCTCCTATAATTTTTTCTAGTTGATTCATATAATAAGATTGAAAATATATAAATAATCAAAAAAATAAGAATAGTTCTAATGCTATTCTCTACAATAACTATTTTAAATGGCTGATTTAATGCAGCACTACCATTTTTTATTATTTCTATAAGTCCACCTTTAGTATAAGGAGCTAAAAGGAGAGCAATCCAAATAATTGGAATAATTCCTATTACATACAGCACTCTCATTATTCTTTTTTCATCTTGCTTCATTGCTTGTAAATTTTCCCTTTGCAGTTCTATTTAAAGATAACATCTTCTTATTTACAGGGGCTTTTAATAATTTTGACATTAACTTATCTATGATTTCTATATCAACATTTTCTTGTATTTTTATATTTCTAAATTCATTTAATGCATTTAATATTAGTCGATAATCATATTTATCTAAATTAATTGTTCTCATTTCTTCCATTAAACATTCCTCCTTATCTACTTGATTTCGCTTTTGCTTTTTTATTATTTTGAACAGGTGCTATATTTACTTTAACCTTTTCTTTAGATTTTTGTTCATCTAATCTCTTTGCTTCAACTTTAAGTTCTGCAAGTTCTTTCTTTACAGATGGTTTCTTTGCTCCTTTAGATACCCCTTCTTGCATTTTGGAAGTCGTTGAGGAAGGCTCTGACAGAGGGTCTTTTTCCGTCTTTGCCATATTGAAATTTACTTTTGAGGTTTCTTCTGTCTGCATAGGCTTTTTAGCAAGTAAATCTTCTAGTTGTTGTTCCTTTGATTTTTCTGGAATACTCTTTTCTCTTTTTTCTGCCTCTCTATCTTCAATAGATTTTGTAATAACAGTATCCATTTTCGCCGTATCTGTTGTTGTTAGTTTAAATCTTTCTACAATTCTATTTATTCTTGAAGCATCTTCATCTTTAACCATAACATCTACCATTCCATCAATGTCTTTATTATTTCTATTGATTAAAGCACAATATGAAATACCATAATTTTTTGCCTCTCTTGCAAATGTTTTTAAATCTTCTCTGCTTACTGTAAATATTTTTAAAGGCTTTCCTGTTTTTAACATATTATTAAGTCTAATTTTTCCTTTTGTTTGTCTTTTATCTTTCATTATAGTATAAATCATTGCAGCAACATTCTTTGCTCCACTACCAGTTAATCTTGCTAAAATTTCAAATCCCTCTAAACTTAATCTTACTACTTGTTCTGATACATCTCCATTAACACTCATATATCATTTACTCCTTTCCTTTTTTTCTTTTCTCTTTTTTTCTATCTTGTGTTTCTTTTTCCATTTCTTCTTGTGTATCTAATTCAGATAAATTATTATCTATCTTCGGTACTCTTGTTTTAATATCTTCACATAATTCCACCCTCTTTCTTAATTTGATTAATTTATCATTTAAAGATGAAATCTGCTCTGCATATTCGTGCATTTCATTTCCATCTTTTGATAACTTTCTTTTTGCCCAAAGTCTTTCTCTTTGGTCTAATATTTCTTTTATTTTAAAATTTATATCATCTTGATAGTTACTTAATTCTTCAAATGTTTTTATTTTATGTGTTGCTAAAAATCTTGCTTCTTCAGATAATTGTTCCATTCTTGAAACATCTGCTCTAATACTTGGTGGTAATCTTTGTTGTGGTACATTATCTGGGAAAACTTTTAGTAAATAACAATAATGATAATATAAAGCAATAAATCCTTTCGCTTTTGCTCTTTTGTGCCTTTTAGCAAAAGGATAATTAACTTTTCTATAATTATAAACATTTTCTATAAACGGAACTCGAACTGCTTGTTCTTCTATTATTCTTCTTTTTATATTTTCTATTGAATAATTTTCTCCATATCTTCTTTCTATTCTAATGTTTCTTTTATATGGTTCTTTTCTAATACTTATTTTATTAGCTCTAAAAATAATTTCATAATCTAATTTTTTCATTAAGTATAAAAAGTCATCATAAGAATATGCTTGTCTAATTGCTAAATCTAAATCTCGTTTTGCATTATTAGAATAGTTGTCAGTATATAAAGATTTCTTATAAAAATTATCATAGTTCATTTTTTTCTTTGTTGCTTTTTCTTCTATTACACTTAATCCATATTCCTTACAAAGTTCATCTGATATATGCCTCATTTTTGCATAATTAGTATGATTATCATAATATTTTAAACCATCTTCAAAAGAAACAGAATTAAGTACAATATGGTTATGTATATGATTAGTATTCAGATGAGTTGTAACTACTACTTGAAATCTATCTCCCCACATTTCATTTGCAAGTTGCACACCAATTTGATGTGCTAATTCAGGAGTAACCTCTCCCTCTGCAAAAGATTGATATGCGTGAAATGCTAAAATTTTATCTTTTTTATTATAATATCTTTTTGTATCTTGCATTTCTTCATAAGCTGAATCTGAATCACAATTTATTCCTGTAACAAAATATTCTTTTTCTGTTTTATCAGAATTTCTTGCATAATCAATTACATTTTGCAAGTCATCTACTAACATTTCATAATTCTGATTAAATTCAATTTTTGTTTTATTTACATCTTTAGCATAACCTATAACATGATCCATTCTTTTAACAACTTTCCATATTTTTGTTACTGCCAAATTACCACCTCCTATAAAAATTTATCTTTTACTTCTTCTGCAAATTTGTGCCAAATATCTGCTTCACTCTTATAATAATCTTTATCTATTTTATCTGTTTGATTTGCTTTCTTTGCTATTTGATTAAGATTAACTCCTATTTTAGAAAGCTGTTTCATTATCACATAAAATTCTTTGCCAGGCTTTTCTTTTATTTGTTCATTCATTAACAATCTTCTAAAATATTCTCCATAAGAAAGATTACATCTTTGGCAATCTTCAATTAGTTTTTCATTCTCAATTTCATTAAGCATTATATCTTTTCTTATATATCTTTTTCTCAAATCGCTCCCTCCTGTTTTACTCATTTTAAAATGGGGATTGGGGTAACCCCATAGAATAGAATTTTGAAACACGATATTTTCGTGTGAACAAATTCAGTGCTTGCTAGGACAAGAAATCCTCTTTTTACATTTTTAAATGTACCTACATTGGTACTCTATTTTGTTCCTTTTTCATTTTATATCTGTCAATTTCTTGCCTATTTTTTAACCCTATGCTGTAACATAAGTAATCATTTATGTCTTTACCATAAGGAGCAGGAATATCATAAACATTGTACTTATCAAGTGCATATATCATTGCTTTTGTTGCATTTCTTCCTGCTATATCATTATCAAAATGTAATACAATATCTTTTATATTTGTGTTTTTATTTAAAAAGTTTTGTACTGCTATTGGTACTTTACTTTGTTCTATATTAGAACTTGGTTGGTACACTCCTGCAAGTGATAAAAGATTTTGATTTGTATAATCATATCCCTTATTTTTTAATAATGTTGCATAAGATAATAAATCTATACTGCTTTCAAATATATGTAATGAATTACATTCTTCTGCTCCTAACATTCTAAAAGAATACTCTTTTGAACTCCCCTTTGCATCTCTCATTATTCTTTTTTCATTTGTACTTCTGCACCCTGCATATTTGATATTGTTATCATTATCGTACCCTAAAAATACTGCATTATTGGTTTTATTTTCTTGATAAATAATCTTTTTATTTATGCAATCATTTATTATTTCTTCATCAATTCCTCTGTTTTTTAGATACTCTATAACTTGTTTATTGGTACTCGCTTTTTCTGGAATTACTATTGTTTTAGGTGCGTTTTCATTACTATATTGAGGTCTAATATATGTATCTATATTTCTATTTAATACACTTGAAACTGCCTCTTGTAATGTCATATTTTCTACTTTAATAAGATAATCAACTGCTGACTTTCCTGCTTGATGTGTTGAAAATCTATGCCATAATCCATTACTTATAATGACACTATCATGACTTTTTAAGGAATATGTATTAGTACCTTTTCTTACAAGTTCTGATGGATTATTGTTCATAAAATAAGTTAGTAAATCAATTTCTTTTGCTTGTTTTACTACATCTTTTGGTACAAATTTAGACATGTTTTGCACCTCCTTTTTCTTTATCTTGCATCTTTATTTCGTTCTTTTTTGACCTCATTATCTCTAATAATGTCTATCGTATCATCTACTGAAAATTCTAAAGCTTCTCTTAAACTACCATCATTAGATAACCAATCATCATAGCATTCTTCTAATATATGCTCCCTTTTAAGTAATGTTTTAAGTTCGAATTTTGAATAATCTTTATCGTATGCTAAATAATCTTGTATCGTTTGCATACATGTTATTTTATAACTATTGTCTATTATTTGTTCTGCAGGTAGTCCCTTTAAACTATCTTTAAAATCTGTTACTTCCCTTTCTAATTTTTCAATTAACTTATTTTTTAATTCTTCATTTTCCATAATTTATCACACTCTCTTTCTTTTCTATTGCATAATAAAAAGGACAGATTTTTTAAATTATCCGTCCCTTTAAACTAGTTTAATTTTAACATTCCCATATTATTTAAATAGATTAATGCTTCTTTAAAACCTAATTTAAAACTTTCTTTTAACTCAATAACATCAAGTTCAGTTTCATAATCAAGTACATTAAGTATTGCATATTGTTCATCATCTCTTAAATCTATTGGTTCTTTTTCTTCTAAAAATGTTCTTACATTTGGGTATTTATACTTTAGTTCTGATATCTTTTTATTTAATGTTTGATAGTCTTCTCTATCTTTTAATGCTTGTGCTTTATGAACTTCTAAATACTCTAAAAAACCTTCTTCATAATTATCAAAAAAACTACCTGCGATTTCTTCCATACCTTTATTCTCCTATTTCCATCAATATTTTTTTACTATCAACTATCCCTAATTTATAATAATGTTTACAAAGTAAATCTGTTTCATTGCCAATAGCGAGTTCAAATTTATTTAATTTATTAGTTATTTGGTCTAATATTTCTTCGTCTTTAACTAATTTTTTTATCAAATAAATTAATTCTTCTTCTACTTTTAATGACTCTGTAAATTTCCCATCACTATTCCTTTTCTTTAATAGCATTGTTTCAAAATCATCACTTATTGAATCTTATAGTTGATCTAAAATAGGTCTATTAAATAATTCTTCCATTTCCTTATCCCTCCTCACACTTATTCTAATATAATCTTTTGAATTTGAGAAATGTGCAAATTATTTAATTATAAATTTGACAGAAAAAAAGAGCAATATTTTAAATATCACTCTTAAAGCTACTCTATAACTTGTAATTTCTCGCTAACTATTTAATTTCAAATTCATTTGAATAAATATCAGTATTTTTACCATTTTCAGAAAACATAGTCTTTATAATTCTATAAGTTCCTTTGCCTAATTCTCCATAAGTATTTTCAAAATTCAATTTTTTTGTTGTTTCACTATTTCCCTTCATTATATAAGCTATATCATTCCAACTTGTATTTGGTAAATTGTCTAAATATTTCCATTCTCCATTTATGTTTTTTTGAATTTTATATTCTTCTCCATATCCTATGTCATTGTCATTGTTATTTGTAATTATTATTGAAATACTAGTTGGTTTTATTGTAGTACTATCAACTTTCATTATAACATTTTCTAAATTGCTATTATTTTCCTCATTTGCTGATAAATTTTCTTTATATTTCTTTTCGTACGCTTCCATTTCTTCTTTAAAGTCATTGTAATCCATAAACCAACTACCTATCTTTACGTCATCAAATCCTGCTAATGTATGGAAATCTATTACTTTATAACCTAAACCAAAATATTCTATTGTACCTCCATCAGCTAACATTCCAGCTGGATTTTGTATGCAAAAAATAGGTTTTTCCTGATTTCTTGCTCTATTATAATCTACTATAAAAAATACAATTCCTAAAACAACTATTATTCCTAAAATACCACCAATTACTTTTAAAATTTTTTTCATAAATATCACCTTTCTTTTTACAATTTAATCTCAGCTACAAATTACTATTTGATGAAATCATTATAGCATAAATTTAATTTTTTTAACATCTTTCTGGTGAATTTTTATCAGGAGATTTATCTTGTTTTTCTTCTTTTTCATCTCCCAACATTTCATGTTCATTTTCATTTATTTTTAATTCTGTATTTATTTCTTCTAGTTTTCGTAACTTTTCTTGTAATTCTTGTTCTTTAGGAAATTCCTTTTGAGATTCTTGTTTTGCATTTTCTAATTGAAAATATGTATTATCTAATAAATCTCTTTCGTGAGGAATATCTTTTGCAATATTCTCTAAGCAATTATTTATTCTTGTTATATTTCCATTTACATCAGTTCCTAAATCAATAGAATAACTAAATTTATTTTTTAGTTTTAATCTAATATTTCTAGTTATTGAATCAAAACTCATCTCCATTGTAAATCCTCTATATTCTCCTATTTCTCGTGTTTCCATAGTTTTTAAATCTTGAATACTCTCTAATAGTTTCTTTCCAGCCTCTTGTTTTTCAGTATAAGTTATTCCATTTATTTTCATAGGAGAAAATCCATCTGCATTGGGTCTAGTGTATTCTTGTAATTTAATAGTATCTTCTTCCATTGCTCCAATTTTATTATTAAGTCTTGCTATTTCTTCTGGAAAATACTTTATAATTTTATCTTGCAATGAATATTTTTGATTCATAAATTCTTGTTTTAATAATCTTAATTTTGCTACATCAGTATCTAACGAGGTCTTTTCTAATATTTTAGGATTACCTGTTGCTAATGCTTTTATTTCTCCATAAGTAAGTGCTTTATCATCAATATCTTCCATTGTTCTTGCAGGAGTCTTTGATGTCATTATTTGAGAAATAAATTTTTGTTTTTGCTCTACTAATTGATACATATAACTATCAAAGGTCTTTTCTGTAACATAAGAATATACAAATACTTTTTTATTTTCATTTCCCTGTCTAATCATTCTACCATTTCGTTGAGTTAAATCAGAAGGTTTCCATGCACAATCTAAATGATGAGTTGCAATTAACTTATCTTGAACATTAGTACCTGCACCCATTTTTTGAGTTGAACCCATTAACACTCTAACTTGTCCTTTTCTTACTTTGCTAAATAGTTCTTTCTTTTTAACCTCATTGTCTGCCTCGTGAATAAAAGCTATTTCATCAGGTGGAATACCTTTTTGAATTAGCTTTTTCTTTAACTCATTATATACATCTGTAAATTCTTCTTTTTCATAGCCTTTTAAGTCTTTTGGTGTTGATAAATCGCAAAATACAAGTTGAGTTGATTTCTTATCACTATTTTCATCCCATATTCTATAAACATTTTCTGCACATGAATTTACTTTACTACTTTCTGAATCTGGTAATAAAGGATTCATAAGTCGTTGGTCTAGTGCAAGTTTTCTACCCTCATTTGTAATTTTAAGCATATTATCTTCTGTTGCATCAACTGTTCTTGACCTTATTTTCTCTGCTCTTTCTCCTAAAGCCTTAACCATTTCTTGCTGTATTTCACTTGGTTTTACAACTACATTTATATTTTCAAATTCTGGTGTTGGTAAATTTAATGTTTCAGCAGTTTGAATATCTGCTACCTCTTTGAACATAAACATTAACTCTGGTAAATTGTGAAATTTTGCAAATCTTGTTTTTGCTCTATATCCTGTCCCCTCTGGTGCAAGTTCTATTGCAGTAACTGTTTCTCCAAATGTACTTGCCCAATTATCAAAATGCTCTAAACTATTTTCTTTTAGTCCTGTATATTGTAAATATCTCTGCATTGTATAAAGTTCTGCCATTGAATTACTTACTGGAGTTCCAGTAGCAAATACAGAACCTTTGCCGCCTGTTATCTCATCTAAATACCTGCATTTCATAAAAAGGTCGGAAGATTTTTGTGCTTCAGTTTGTGCTATTCCACCTACATTACGCATTTTCGTATATAAAAACAAATTCTTATAATTATGAGCTTCATCAACAAATAATTTATCTACACCTAATTCTTCAAATGTTACAACATCATCTTTTCTTTCTTCCTTATGTAATTTCTCTAATCTAGTTTCTAATGATTTTCTTGTTTTCTCCATTTGTTTAATAGTATAGTTTTCTCCTCTATTATTTTTTTCAGAGGCAATTCCTTTTGTAATATCACTTATTTGTTCTTCTAATAATGCAATTTGTCTTTCTATTGACATTGGTATTCTTTCAAATTGTGAATGTCCAATAATTACTGCATCAAATTCTCCTGTTGCTATCCTACTACAAAATTTCTTTCTGTTTTTAGTTTCAAAATCTTTTTTGGTAGCAACTAGAATATTAGCACTTGGATAAAGTTGTAAAAACTCACTTGCAAACTGCTCTATAATATGATTTGGAACTACAAATAAAGACTTATTACATAAACCTAATCTCTTACTTTCCATTGCAGCTGCAACCATCTCAAATGTCTTTCCTGCACCAACTTCGTGTGCTAATAATGTATTATTACCATATAAAACATGTGCTACTGCATTAAGTTGATGTGTTCTTAATTTTATCTCTGGATTCATTCCTACAAAACCTATATGAGAGCCATCATATTCTCTTGGTCTAATACAATTAAATTTATCATTATAAAGTCTTACTAAATGATTTCTTCTTTCTGGATCTTCCCATACCCAATTTAAGAATGCTTCTTTTATTGCATCTTGTTTACTACAAGCTATTGCAGTTTCTTTTCTGTTTAATACTCTTTGCTTTCTTCCCTCGTCATCTATAAATGTATCAAATATTTTTACATCTTTTAGATTAAGTGTCTGTTCTATTATTTTGTATGCATTTATTCTTGATGTACCATAAGTTGTATATGCTTTTACATTATTTCTGTCATTACTTTTTCCATCAATATACCATTCAGCAGTTATGTTAGAATATTTAACATGAATATCCCATCTATTATAGCTTGGTGTATCTAGCAATTCAAAAATAAACTTTCTAATGATTTCTGGAGGTATCCATGTTGAGCCTAACTTAATTCCGATTTCACTTGCAGTAAGGTCTTTTGGAATAACCTCTTTTAATTTTTCAACATTTATATTAAAACTAGAATCTTCTTTTGCAAATTGTTCTGCAACTTTTAGTTTTTCTCTAACATTACCAGATAAATATTCATCAGCAGTTACCCAATTGTTTGTATTTTCATAATCAGGTACTTTAAATATAACACCCTCTAAACTATTTATTATTTCTTCTTTGTCTATCTTGCATAATTGTTGCATATAATCTAAATCAACTTTTGCCTTATCTTGTATAGATAAAATCAAAGCCTCATCTGGAGTATCTACTTGTAATACTTTCTTTTTAGCTTTTATAGTTCTTTTGCTAAATATATCAGCTTTTCCTACAAAATTACCCTCTCCATCTATCTTTTCAAGTGAGCATAATAAGAAATAACTACTATCATTAGAAAATGCTGTTTCATTTGCTCTTGAATTTATTAAGCCATATTCTTTTGTAAATCTATCATATAATTCATTTAATTTTGCTTGTGCAATATGAATTTCCTCATCTGAATAATCTTCCATTTGAAAATCAATTAATTCTCTTACCTGTTCTCTTAACAAAATTAAACCTTTTATTCTATTTTGTGCCGTTAAAGGTAACTCATCTTGTAATATCATTTTTGAATTTTCTCTAAAATACAATTTATCATCTACTATTGCATAAGAATAATTCTTAACAGTTGGAATTGCAGGTATTGATGTGTCTTCTTGTTCAATTTCATTTTCAATACTATTATTCTGTAATTCTCCATGTATATTAGTTATCGCATAATTTAATTGTTCTTCTAAATTTGTGTTTTCTTCTGCTTTACAAGTTGAATCATAGCCATAAGCAGTAGATACCATTTCCATTTTTCCTAATATCATATCTGGATTATCTACAAAATATTTATTCATTGTAATATTGTTTTCATCTCTATCAAGATATACCCAATCTGGCATTATATCGGTCAAATTTTCTCTTTTTTGTAAGAAGATAATATCTGATGTTACTTTTGTTCCTGCATTCTTTGTAAAAGTATTATCTGGTAATCTAATAGCACCTAAAAGGTCTGCTCTTTGTGCTAAATACTTTCTAACCTCTGGACTTGCTTTATCCATTGTTCCTTTTGAAGTAATAAATGCAATTACTCCTCCTGGTCTAACTTTATCTAAAGTTTTAGCAAAGAAATAATCGTGTATTAGAAAATTATTTTTATCATATCTTTTATCATTAACTTTGAAATCTCCAAATGGCACATTTCCTATTGCTATATCAAAAAACGAGTCTGGTAAATCTGCTTTTTCATAACCTTGAACTTTAATATTTGCTTTTTGATATAATTGTTTTGCTATCTTACCACTTATGGAATCAAGTTCTACTCCATATAGTTTTGAGCTTTGCATTTCTTGTGGCAACATTCCTAAAAAATTTCCTGTACCACAACTTGGTTCAAGAATATTTGCTTGTTCAACACCCATGCTTTTTAGAGTGTCATATATTGCATTTATAACTACTGGTGGTGTATAAAAAGCAGTTAAAGTAGAAGCTCTTGCAGACTTATATTCTTCATCTGTAAGAATTTCTTTTAATTCGTTATATTCTTCGCTCCAATTATCTTTACTTTCATCAAACACATCTGGTAGTCCACCCCAACCGACATATTTCGACAAAATATTCTGTTCTTCTGAATTTGCTAATCTATTTTCATCTTCTAATTTATGCAAAAGTTTTATTGCTTCAATATTTCTTCTTACTTTTTCTTTTGGTGTACCTTCTCCTAATAATTTATCATCAATGTGATAATTAACCTTTTCTTGTTTAGGTTTTAGTTCTACTATTTCCTGTTTATTAGTAGTAATTTCTTTTTCAAAGTTTCTTTCATTACTATGATAAAGTGAAACTGCTCGTAAATAACTTTCATTTCTCATAATTGGATAATGTGCATTTTCTAACATTGTTTGGTCTAACAAAACAATTTCATCTAATTCTTTGTTAATAGCTTCAACTCTATATTTTCTATCACTTTCTAAATAAATAATTTGTCCTATTTTAAATTGTGTTTTTGGATCTTCGCTTAATTCTTTTACTGCACTAATAGCATTAGCAATTATTTGAGTTTCAACTCTATCAGCAATATCTTTTAATTCTGCCTCTTGTTCTAAATTATCAATAAATTCTTGACTAACTTCTTCTAGGTTTGTATCTGCTAATTCTGTAATATCAGTAAATTTTGCTAAGTCTTTTCTAATATCGTCTAAAGTCTTTTTATCTGCATTTTCTGAATATTCTAAAAGTCCACCATCAATTTCTGTTCCCCTGTTGTCATATATTGCATAATAATATCCCTCATCATTTGTATGAAAGTGAAAGTAATTTCCATTACTCAACTTATAATTTTTTTCAATATTTATACTAGATATATCTATAAAATCATTTGTATTTTCTTTTAACCCTCTATCTAGCATCCATTTTTCTTTTTCATAGTCATTTTCTAGCCATTCTTGATATTTTATTTTTTCTTCATCATTAAAATATCTATCTAATCTAATAATTTCTTTAAGCCTTTGTTCAACATTACTCCAATTTATTAGTAGCTCTACTCTATCATCTTTATAGCCTTTATATAACTTTATTCCTTTGCTATCATGCTCTTGTCCAAAATCTGCACCAGAATATGCAGAACTTGAACCTCCTATTCCATATTCATGTTTTAGAAATATTATATTTTCTTTTGCTGATAAACTTCTTTTAAATTGTTCATAAATTCTATATTTGCTATGTGAAAAATTACTGCCCTCAATAAGTGTTTTATCTATCATTTCTTGAGTAAAAGAAAAAGCAGGAGTATTTTCTACTTCTGCTTGTGCTTGAATACTATTTATTTGTGTATCTACACTTGGTAATTCCTTAATTGGTGGTACATAGGTATCTTCAAAAAGATTTAATTGTAAATTAGCTCTGACATTATCATTTCTTCGGCTTGGTTCTTTATTGAGTTCATTGCTTGTACCCAACTCATTTGATTCTCTCTTTTCATTTCCTCTGTTATTTGATTCTTCTCTGCTAGACTTGTTATTATCTGTTTCATTCTCTTTTGGGCTGTTTGCTCTATTTCTCCTAAATGTTCTTCCATCTTGCCATCTAACATTAATTCCTCGTATAACCCTCTTTTGTGTTCTTTTAGGAATTTCTCCCTCATTCTTGAGAATCTCCCCTGTGCCATTTTCTTCGTTTTTGGTAATGCTACTTGTGGTATTTGGTAATCTCCCATTTGATTGTATGTTAATTCTATCATAATCATTTCTCCCTTCATTATTTTTTTCTTCATTATTTTTTTCTTCATTATTATGATAATTTATTTTTTCATTATTAACAAATGTACGATTTGTTAATTTATAATTTTTTTCATAATTTATAACACTAGAATAGATTTCTCTTAATTCTTGTTCTGCAATATCACTTATTGCTGCACCTAATCTTGAAACAACTCTTTTATTATTAAAACTACTAATCATTTCAAAATCCGATACATTAAAATGTTCTGTTGGATCAATGTCACATCTTTTCATTGCCATATATGATATTGATTTTGCAAGTAATACAATAAAGTTTCCCTCTAAATCTATATCTTGCATTCCCTCTAATAAGCTACCATCTAAAACTTCTTTTAAATCAACTAAATAATCTTGATAATTATCTTCAACTAAATTTATAGATGCTGAATATATTGCTTCTGCTAAATTAGATTTAACTTCTAAATTTCCAAAACTATTTTCTAGTGTTTCTATAATTCCATTTTCATAAGAAGGTTTTATTTCCCATAACTTAAAATCTTTATTTATACCACTATGTGTATCTGAAATATCAAAAACATGTCTTAATACATTTCTGCCATTTTCCATTGATAATAAGGCAATACCTTTTGCCCCCTTATTAACCCATCTTCGTAATTTTTTATTCCAAGTTTCTATATCTGCACAAGCAGTAGCATTTGGTTTTTGAGCATATATTAACACTTGCTCATTAAAAGAATACTTGTAATTGTTACTCGCCGTATTTAAAAACTTAATCCAACTTTCTCCATTTTGAGTAATTTCTTTCAATGTTTCACTTGCCATTTCATTTATTAGTTGATATTTATTCGCCATCGGTTTCCTCCTTTCTCGTTTCTTGATAATTGAAATACCCTATTGTATTATGGTCTTTAATAAACTCTCGTAAAGCAATAATATTCAAAACATCAGGATCTTTCGTTATTTCTTTTAAATCTTCTATTTTTAAATTTGAAATATCTTTTTCTGTTGATTTTCCAATACTTATTAACTTGTTATATGTTTCCATTCTTAAGTTTCTTCTTCTAGGCATTTCACACCTCCTATTTTTAACAAATTAAAAAGAGCTAGATTTCTCTACCCCTTAATTCTATAAATATTTACCTTATTTTTTTTAACATATATTTTGTATTTTTAATAAATTCAAATCCATTTTCTTCATAAAAAGAAACTAATTTTTTCATAATTAAATCTTTCTTCTTATTTTTTTCTGAAATATTTTGAAGTTCTTTACTTTTATTTACTACTCTTGGTTGTGGTAAAACTATTATTTTATTTATAACTGTATTTGCATAGAAATACAATATGTCTTCTATATTATCTAATATATAACTGCCTATACCACAATTTCTAAATTGTTTGTTTATATAAAAGTCCTCTATATAAACTATTGTATCAGTTTCATCAGCTACTTCTGGTTTGATATTGCCATCCTTTCCAATTATAGCTGAAGCCATAGCACCAAAATCCCAACCTCTACAATCTGCTACATTATTCAATGTTATACCAAACCTTGTAAAATCCATAGGAAGAAAAAATCTACCTTTTACAGAACCTATTTGCATTTTTTCATCTTCATCAAGATTAGTAACATATATATTTATAAAGAAATCTGTTATGTATTGACTATCTAAATCCATCCCTTCTATATGTGTTTCTACATCTTCTGTTACATATTCTAATTCAGGTCTAACAATATATGCTCTAAATGATAAAGAGTCCCAACCTAATTTTTCTAATTTATCTAATTTAATCATTTTCACTCATTCCTTTCAAATATTCAAAAGAGAGCTAATAATCTAGCTCTCCGTCATTTATTATTTATCTTTATTTTGTTTACGCTTAATAATATAGACTATTCCTAGTAAAGATAGAATTATTGCACTAGCAAATAATTTTATTTTGCTTTCAACTCCAGTTTTAGGAACTTCTATCTTTTTATTTTCAAAAGTAAATTCTATTGTATTTTCAGTTTCTTCTACTTGTGTATCATCTACGAATATACCTTTGTCATTGATTTCAACTTTAACAATTTTGTTTGATAATTCATAATCTTTTGGTGCTTTTATTTCTTTAATGTAATATGTTCCATATCTTAATTCTTCAAATAAAGCTGTTCCATCTTCTGAATTAGATTTAACCTCTTTAATAAGTTTTGTACATTCTGGATCTTCGTATATTGCAAATATGAATTTATCTTTAATAACTTCTTTTGTTTCAGTATCAATCTTAATTACCTTTACATTTTTTAGTATTGGCATATCTTTCATTTCTATTTTTTGAGTTTCTTTGTCAGTTCTTACTGTGAATTTTATTTCTTCAGTAATTTCATAACCATAAGGAGCAGTAGTTTCTTTTAAGATATATGTTTTACCTTCTTCTAAACCTTTTACTTTATGAGGTTCTTTAGTTGATGTCCATTTATCTATTGTATTACCATCTTCATCTGTTACTTCTAGTTCTGCACCCTCTAGTTCATTTCCATTTGTTATATCTGTTTTAGTTATTTCTACTAATTTATCAATCATAACTACTTTTTGTGTTTCTTTATCTGTTGTTACAATAAATTCAACATCAGTTGCTTTTACATAAGAATCTGCAACTATTTCTTCGTGTAATGTATAAGTTTCTCCTTCAACTAAATTTTTGATTTTGTGTGGTTCTTTACCAGATACCCATTCATCAACTACTTTGTTGTCTTTATCTAATACTTGAATTGTTGTACCTTCAATTTCTTCTCCTGCAATATCAACTTTGCTCATTTCTACTATTTTGTCTATCATAACTACTTTTTGTGTTTCTCTATCTGTTGTTACAATAAATTCAACATCAGTTGCTTTTACATAAGAATCTGCAACTTTTTCTTCATGTAATGTATAAGTTTCTCCCTCAACTAAATTTTTGATTTTATGTGGTTCTTTACTAGAAACCCATTCATCAACAACTTTATTGTCTTTGTCTAAAACTTGAATTGTTGCACCTTCAATTTCTTCTCCTGCAATATCAACTTTACTCATTTCTACTATTTTATCAATCATAACTACTTTTTGAATTTCATTAGTATCTTTTATTGTAAATTTAATACTTGTAGCAACTACATAACCATCTGGAGCGATTTCTTCTTTTAGTGTGTATTCTTTTCCTATTGTTAAACCTTCAATTTTATGTGTTTTTTCTGTTGATGTCCATGTATCTATAATATTATTTTCATTATCTAATACTGTAAGTTTTGCTCCTATTAGTTCTTTATCTCCAGTAATATCAGTTTTAGAAAATTCAACTAATGTTGTATCATTTGAAATATCTAATTTTGTTTCATATATCTTTGTAGTTAAATCTTTTTGCTCAAACTTAACTTCATATTTTGTTGTATTTAAAACAAGTCCATCTAATGTTTTAGTTTCAACTATTTCATAAGTTCCCATTGGAAGATTTGTTATTGATAATTTTCCATCTTTAGTCAGATTATATTTTTTAATCTCTTGTCCCTTTTTGTAAATTACACTACCATCTGCCATATCTATAATATTTTCTTTTGCTGAAAGTTTAAATTCTATACCAGATAAGTCTGATGTATCAATTAAAGATGTATCTGCATCTTCTCTTAATGCAATAGTTTTATCCAATTTAATAGTTCCTGTTGGTTGCTCATTTTTAACAACGACTTCTTTTATAAAATCTCCATCTTTGTCTGTGTCATAATCTTTTACATTTTTAATTTCAAATGTAACTGATTTATCTAATTGTAAAAAGCCTGTTGGAACTTTTATTTCTGTTATTTCGTAACTTCCTACTGGTAATTTTAAAGGTGTTGTAATTGTTGCTTTATCATCATTTTTACTATTAAATGAGCTATCTGGAACAACTATATTATCTGCATTTGTTGTAAATGATGTGTATGTTGTATTTCCAATTTTTTGAGAAATAGATTCTCCTTTTTTGAATAATATCTTTTTAGTAGCTCTATCATATATATCTTTTGTTGCTTTTATCTCAAATGTTGTAGAATTTAATGTAACAAGTTTTCCTGTTTTTAAGTCTTTTTTGATTAACTTAATATATGTTTCTAATTGTTCATTATTTACTACTAAATGTTTTGTTTTTTTTGCTATTTCTTTGACTTCTGACTCATCATCTGTAATAGAAAATGTAAAATCAACTGCTGTTTCATAATCTATTGGTGTTTTAGTTTCTTTAACTATATATTTTCCATAAGGTAAGTTCTTTTGAGTATATGCGTTTCCATCTTTATCTGTTTTTATTGTTTCATAACTAGGAGCTATTACTTGTGCTTCTGCTACTCTTTTGCTATCAACTTTTACTTGGTTTCCGTTTTCATCAATTCCATTCCAAACTTCTGCATAAGTGTAGCCTTGTGCATAAGCTCTTTCTACTGCTGAATTTAATTTTATAGTAAATTCTGCACCCTCTAATCCTGGTGTTTCTCCAGAATTTTCTTTTATACCAGATTTGAATATATGAACTCCCATTTTCTTAACATTCTCTAAACTTGTTTTAGTATCTGTTATTACTTTTGTATATTGGTCTTTGTATTTTAGTTCTACATTATAAGTATTTTTATCTAACATGTATCCTATTGGAGCAGTTTCCTCTTTAACAACATACTTTCCTAAAGGAAGATTTGTTATATCTTCTGTTTCTCCTTTTTCATTCATAGTTCTTGTTGCAACTAAATCTCCATTTGAATAGAATTTTTTAGTTTTTGCTTTGTTGTATATATCTTCATTTGCATAAACCTTATAAACTGCACCATTAAATGTTGCATCTCCTTGTGGTACTGATCCAGTTTCTGAATCTTTCTTTATTATTGTAATTGTTCCTGTTGGTTCTTCATCTTTTATTCCATTAACATCAATATAAATAACTTTTGTATTAGCATCTTTATATTTTAATTCTGTATCAAATTCTTTTGTATTTAATAAATACCCCTCTGGAGCATTTGTTTCTTTTACATAGTATTTTCCTAAATGTAAATCAGAGAATTTTACCATTCCATCATCATTTGTAATTGCTTTTGTAACTAAATCTCCTTTTTTATACCAAGTTTTAGTACCTGCAACATTTTTTATATCTTCTCTTGCATATAAAGAAATTTCTGCACCTTTTAGTCTGTTATTATAACTATCAGTTTTATATACAGTTATTTCTCCTGTTGGTGTAGTATCAATTTTTTCAAAACTTTCTAATACGATTTTTTCTGTTTGTCCTTTATAAGATAAAGTAACATTGTGTTTAGTATTATCTATTAAATATCCTGTTGTTGCTTGTGTTTCTTCTACAATATATTTACCTAGTGGAAGATTTGTAATTTCTGCTAATCCATTACTATCTGTTGTAATATTAGCAATTACTTGTCTTTCTGTATAATATGTTTTAGTTCCTGCTACATTTTTTATATTTTCATTTGCTATAACTTTGAATATTGTACCCTTTATTAAGTCACCTTGTTCACTTTTTTTAATTACTTGGATTGTTCCCGTTGGCTCATTATTAACTATTGCTTGAGTTGCAGTTTGATTTACTTTCACTTCAACATTATAAGCCTGTGTATTTAATAAATAACCATTAGGAGCTGATTTTTCAGTAATCGTATATATTCCTTTTCTTAATTTATCTATAGTTATTTTTCCATTAGTAACAGTTATATCTTGATTATATCCATTTGGTCCTGTAACATTAAATATTGCACCATTTACTAAATCTCCATTTGTATTTAATTTTTGTAATTCTAATTTACCAAATGTTTCAATTGCTAAAGAAAAATTTAATGTTACTGGATCATTGTAACTCATACAATATAATTGATTTTGCACACCTGCTGCAAATTCAAAATAAACCATTGTATCATTATCTTCTGTTCCATTTTTTATCATTCCCCACTCTCTAAAAGTATTGTCTGAAATTCTGTAATTCTCTAAATTTGTATTTTCATCTACTGAAATAGTCATTGAATTACTACCATTCTGATGAACAAATCTAATTCCATCTTTTGTATTATCTATTGTTCCATATTCTGCAAGAACCCCATTAGAGTCGTTTATTGTTTTTGTTTCTCCTGCTTGAATTGTGATTGTATTTCCATTAAAGCTAGGTCTTCTTTCAATACTTGCAATTTCGTTATTTATTCTATTTTTAAAATCTACATACCCTTGTTGCTCATCTGCATTAATAAATGTTGCATTACTTTGTCCTAGTATTTCCCAAATATATTGTTGAGTAAATACATAGTCCCATTTTACCCATTTCATATCACTTGCTAAAATACCACCATCTACTGTATAACCTCCGTTATTTTTATACCATCCTAAATAAGCAACTTTACAAGCCTTTCTAATATTAGAATTAGTTGGAGTATAATAAACTCCATTATATGATGCTCCTGTCTTAAAATCTATTCCATGCTCTGCACAGAATACCGTTCTTCTTTCTCCTGTATTTAAGTTGTTTAATCTTCTTATTAGTACACCTGTTGTTCCACCTGCATTATCTGTTGTTTTCATACCAGAAGCATATTGACCTCCTGACCATGTTCCACTTCCAGATGCTGCAAAAACAGGTTGTATTACACTAAATATTATTAAGATTAACATCATTGTTGCTAACATTTTATTTGATTTTTTTACTTTCATAAAATTTTACCTCCTATTTTTTTATAAAAAAAGAACAAGTAGTAATCTACCTGCTCTGCATTATTTTAATATTTTATTTAATTATAATAAAAGTTTATTGTCCATTTTTCACAGAACGGACATGACCAAGTTTCATATCCATAAGGACAATTTTTTTGATATATTTCATCATCAATCTCAAATTTTTCCCATTTATCTCCCCAAGTTTTTATTATGCCCTGATAATAATTTATAGCTTCTTGTTTTGAATTAAACCATTTATTTGAATTTCCTACTCCTACACCATGATTTGTATCAGTACATTTTGGTGTTTCTGATTGTTTTTCTTCTACTTTAGTTTCAAATTTAGTCTGTTCTTGTATTTGAGTTTCTGTTTTAATATCTTGTTTAAGTTGTTCATTTATCTCTGTTTTTTGTTTTGTTATTACTTGTGTTACCTTTGACTGTTCTGCTTGTTTTGGACTTTCTACTTTTTTATCTTGTGTAGCTATTGTTATTTGCTTTTGTAATTCTTGTTGACTTTCCTTTTCTTTTTCTGGAATATCCGCTTCTTCTTGTGTTTTTTGTTCTTCTATTTTGCTTTCAACTACAATGTTTTCTTCTGTAATTTCTTCTTCAGTATTGTTTATCTCATTTACAATCTCTTTTTCACTTACTATATCAATTTTATTTGTTTGTTTTAATTTTATAATCAATATACTCGCAAATAATACCACTATTAAGGCTATAATTATTAAAACTAATATCTTTTTATTTCTCATTACTACCATCTCCTTATAGCTTAATTATATGCTTTTTAGAGATAAAAACAAATGTGTAAATTATTATAATATTATTAAATATATTTTATATAATAATTCTCTTTTAGTTTGTAATATAGTATGTATTTAAAAGGGATTGTAAGGGAAAACTTTGTAAAGTGTTCACACAAACAAATATAACTAAATATATCTGATTTTGTTCACACACTATCTGGAATTTCTTTCTTGTTTTATTCGTTCTCGCCTGATATAATCTTGCACACATTGAATAATAAAATCTTCAACATTTCCAGATTCTTTAACTCTACTTGGAATATATTTTTCTATTTTTTCATTGTGTATCTTTATATATTCTTTTTGATTTGGCTTTTCCTGTTGCAATATTTCTTCTATTTTTTCTTCTGTTAGGTTTCCTTCTTGTTCTAATTTCTTTAATCTTATTGCTTGACTTAAAGAAGGTGTTACCTCATCAAATTCAAATATATTTTCTACAACATATTGATTTTCTTCACTTAAATATGATAATTCTACTGCTGGTCTAAAAGCTATTCTTTTGTTATCAACTTGTTCTAATAACTCTGGTATTAAATAAGTAAGTCGAATATATCTTCTTATATTAGTCATACTTTCTCCTACTTCTTTTCCTAATTTATTAGCACTTTCTGACTTCCAACCCATTGGGTCGGAAGTTTCGTTTTCTTCTAAATCAACTCTTTTCCCCTGATGTTTCATAGCTTCAAGTTTCATTTTATATGCAAATGCTTTTTCACTAGGCAATATTTCTTCTCTTTGAATATTACTATCTACCATAAGAATTGTTGCCTCATCATCAGTTAAGTCTTTAACAATACATTTTATTTTATCTATTCCTGCAAGTTCACACGCTCTTTTTCTTCTATGTCCAGAAATCATTTGATAATTTCCTTCTCCTCGTTTTCTTACTATAACAGGTAATAAAACTCCATGTTCTTTTACACTTTTAACCATTTCTTCCATTTTATCATCATCTATAACTCTAAAAGGGTGGTCTGGAAATTCTCCTATTTTATATAGTTCTATTTCCTTTACCTCATCAACAACTGGATTATCTCTTTGTTCTTGACTTGTGAATAAATCATCTAACTTTGGAAGTACCATCTTTTTGTCTTGTTCTTTCATTTTCTAATACCTCCTTTGCTAAATTATTGTATGCGTTTGCAACAGGACTATTTTTATCAAACTCAAATATACTCTTTCCTGTTGATGTTGATTTTGCTGTATTTATTGCTTTGGGTATTTCAGCACCATATATTTTCACATATTGTCCATAATTGTCGATTAAAGTATCTCTTACATCTTTTGATAAATTTGTTCTTTTATCTACTAATGTAAGTAATACTCCTCCTATTTTTAAATTAGGATTTATTTGTTTCTGCACTCTCGTAACTGTCTTTAATAAATGTCCCATTCCTTTTGCAGCTAGATATTCTCCCTGTACTGGAATTATTATCTTATCACTACAAGCAAGTGCATTTATTGTTATCATTCCAAGAGATGGCATACAATCTATCAATACATAATCATAGTTATCTTTAATACCTCTTATAGAATTTTTAAGCGTGAACTCTCTGCTCATTGCATTAACTAATGAAAACTCTATTGCTGATAAATCTAAATTTGCAGGAATTAAATCTACTCCTTCTTTATGATGAAGAATAGCATTTTCTGCATTTATTTCATTATCACATATAGTATCAGACATTAATGTTCCAATAGTATTCTGCAATTCATCTTGATTATAGTAACCCATACAAGTAGTTAAATCTCCGTTGTGGATCTGCATCAATTAGTAATACTCTTTTTCCTTGTTTACTAAGTGCAACTCCTAAACTAAATGTAGTTGTTGTTTTTCCAACTCCACCTTTTTGATTTGCTATTGCAATTATCTGACACTTTCCCATTCTTGCTCCTTTCCTCAAAAAAAAAGCTAACTCCTAAAAGCTAACTCTTGTCTTGAATATTTATTCCTCTGTTATTTCTTTATCATCTTGTAAATGAGTAGAAACATATATAAACTCCTCATCATCTGCTAATTTACCAAATAAATTGTTAAGCCCTGCAATAAAAGGTTTTATATCTTCTTGAACATTATAACTATATGAATAATTCAAATAGTATTCATTTAAATTATCATATAAAGGTACAATATTTACTAATCCTGGTCTTATCTTTTTTCTTAATATTACCCAATTAGGTATATCGTCTTTTATAATATTAACAATTTTATCTTCAGAAATTAACATTCTCATAATTCCATTCATTATATCTGAAAAGTCTTTTTCTTCATCACAAAATATTTTATTCATCATAGCACTCATTGACCTTACAAAATCTGATAAGTAATCATCTTTTATACAAGCAAAGCAATCATTTTCTATTTCATCTAAATACCCTATTGCTGTTAAACACTCATAATAATTTGATGCCATAATATAATAAAATTGTTCAAATTCTTTCTTTAAGTTTCTTGAGTTCATCTTCTTTATATAAATACCTGTCTCCTTTCTTATAATCTCTTTAATCTTTTCTGTTTCTTTTTTAATTTTTTCATTATTTTTTGGTTTGTTGTTTTCATTTTTTTTCATTTTCTTTTTACTCCTTCCTTTTTGAAGGCAAAATAAAAAATCTAATATTTCTATTAGATTTCTTATATATGTTAGATATTATTTCAATAACTATAATATTTTATTTTTTCTTTAAATCTTTTGAATAATATATTAAATCAGTACAAGTTAGTTCTCCATCTTTTATTTCTTCTTTATAATTATCTATAAAGAAGTTCTTAATTGTTTTCTCATATTTATCAAATCCCTGCTTAACATAGAAAGGAATATTATTTTCTGTTGTTCCTACCAACATTCTGTCATATTTTTGTTTATAATTACCACATAATGATTTTAAAAGTGTTTTTGCATAACCTTTATTTCTGTAGTTTTCTTTTGTAACTATGTTCTTTAACTCTAATGTTTTTCTATCAATGTGCAAAATAACTGCAATAGAAATTAGCTCATCTTCTTTTTTTAATGCATATACATCAGAATCGTTCAAATACTTATGTATCATGTCTTTTGAAGGATCTGCCTCTAAAAGTAAGTCTATATAATCTTCTTTATTTTCTATTTTTTTTACCTGCATTCTAGGTTCTTTTGGTATCTCGTAACCATTGGTATTACTGGTTTGTATAGAATTGCGGTTATAATATCTCATCTCCTCACTAAATACGCAACCACAATACTTTTGCATATAAAGACCTAAATCATGAGCTTTTTGGTGTCCTTCCCAGAAACCAATTCTAAAATCTCTATATAAAAATTCTATTCCAAATTCTTTGCTTAAACTTTCCATATATTCTTTTATGAAATCATGTTTTTGATATATACTGTAAAGTAATGTTGTAGATACTGCATCATATCCATGCTCTTTTGCGTATTCAAATGTTTTTCTTAAACGCACAGGGTAACAATAATTTGTACACCTATTTTTTAAGTCTCCTATTACATTTTTGCAAAACTCATCTAAGCCATACTCCTCTTCGAATATGGCTTTTACATTTATAGATTTAGTATATTCTTTTAAACAATCTCTTCTTGACTTATATTCCATATATGGATGTATATTGGGATTGTACCAAAATATTGTTGGTTCTATTCCTTCGTTTCTTAATGTATTTATACAATATACACTACAAGGTGCACAGCAAGTATGTAGTAATAACTTCATTTTAAATTCTATTCCTTTCTCGTTTTTAAAGTTCATATAGTTGTAAAAGTTATATAGTTTTTTAGAGTATTCTCTTTCTATTATCTTAATTCTTTTCTTTTTACATCTTTAAATTTTATCTTTATTTGTCTTATTAGTTCTAATACTAAAATTGTAATTACCATAACTAGAAAATATAGTATTCCAACTGATTCGTCATCTATTTTCGTTGCATATGTAATAGTGTAAGAATATATTACACCCATTGATAAATATAATGTATATCTAATATTTTTAGCTTTTTGATAGAATAATGTTGGAAATAGCCATATTACATACCATGGATTGAAATTTGTAATTAATACAAATGTAAATATTAATAAGAACATTTGATATGTTTTCATTAATTGGCTGAATTTAATATTGTTGCTATCTTTAGCAAAAAATAATTTGAATAATATTGCAATATACGAAAAGGCAAATATTGCTAGACTTAATATTTTTATTAAGTCTAATGCTTTCTCATCTCCATTTAATAAATAATATATTACTAAAAATATTGATCTTCCATATTTATTTTGTTGCACAAAAATACCTGATAATACTCTAAAATCTTTTATATATAGTAAATAGAAAGCGCATATAATTGCAACAAATTCTAACATGTATAATAAAGTTTTAATTATTTTATTTTTTGTTTTTTCCTCTTTTAATGCATATATTAATATAAATGGCAATAATAAGATACTTAAATATTTTATACCTGTTGCAATTGCAATACATACAACTGATAAAAATATATTCTTTCTGTTTTTTATAAAGTAAATTCCAAGTAGTACAAAAAATACTAGAAAAATATCATTATGAACATTGCTTAAAAATTCAAATAGTATAAATGGATTTAAAGCAAACATAGCCACAAATATTTTTTTGTTTGTTATCTTATATATTAAATATGTACTTGTTAAAAATATAATTAAAGATGCTAGTTTAAATATATATAATGAAGCTGTTATATTTCCAAATGATAAAGAAGTTAATGCTTTACAAATAATACTCCATGTAGGTCCATATACAACAGGTTCTGTCCTCCAGCATCTTGCTACTTTTCCTAGCATTTCATCTGGTCCATTTTTATCCCATACATTTTGCACTGATGTATAATATGGATTTTCATTGTAGTGTGAATCTACCCATCCATTCCCTATATATGAGAATACATCTAAACTTGTTGTTGGAATTATTATTGCGAATAACACACCTATAATTATTATAAATATAAACATTCTCTTGTTAGTTTTAAATATCTTACTAATATTCTTTAAAATTTTAAAATATAATAGAAATAATATTGAAAATAGAATCACATAGATAATTGCGTTAATATAATGTTCATATTCTCCTGTATCACTTCTACACATATATGAAAATACATACACAAAATTATATATTGTTCTATTTTTTATCAAATAAATTATAGATGGAATAGTTAATAACACACTTGTAAAAAAGTATATTATTTTTATTATACTCTCTTTATTAAAAATTTTTCTTATATTCATTTTCTCTTTTACCTTTTTATATTTTTATATATGAAACATAGCAATATTAGTAATTACAAATATCTGCATTATTAATATTAATAACACTATATTTTTTGTTGTTTTTTCATCATCTAAAAATCTTCTACTAGACAATAGCAATATTAGCGGTAATATTGGTAACAGATATCTTCCTTGTATTCCCTCTATATAATCAAGTTCTAATCTTGCCCAACCTAAAAACATTGAAGTAAAAATTAATACTATTATAGATACTACTATAAATAAACATAAAACTTTTTGCCAGTTTTTAAATTTAAAGCTCTCTTTTTCTCCTTTTGTTATAAGCAGTATAGTTGTTATTAATAATATAATCGGAAACACATATATTTTTACATTTTCATTCCATTCTAAATATCCACCAATGCTTGCTATTGTATATAGTACTTTTCCCATATATTGGATTGGATTTTGTATTATATATTCAATAGCGCTTTGATTTTGTCCCCATACATTTGTTTTGGTTCCATTCAAAAACCATACAAAATCAGCAAAACTTGCTAATAAAAAGATAGAACATAACCAAAAATATCTATTATTTTCAAATTTTTCTTTAGGTATAATAAAAACGAATAATATCATAGGTAAATATATAGTTTTGCTAATAGCTAATACTATAGATATTAATAATAATATTACCATTTGTTTGTTAGATACTTTTTCTTTTATTCCATATGCTAAATACAAAACAAAACTAATAAATAAAATTGCTGTTGCTATTGCAATGCCATCTGCTGACAAAGTTACATATCCTTCTATTGAAATTGGTATTAAAGATATTAAAAAAATAACATTTTTCCCAAAAGGAATAAGTTTAACTGCATAATAAAGCATAGTTATACATACAATCATATTTAATATTCTTGCAAAATATAATTGTATTAATGCATTATTAGTAAATATCTTTCCTATCTGTATTCCTATTAATTGAGGTAAATATGTTATAGGAGAATAAGATGCTATTCTACTTTCCATATTAACTTTTTCTGTATTCACATTATAATTATCTTTTGGCTGTTCAAAAAGACTTGTATATAAAGGTTTATCTTTTAGCGCCTCTATTACTCCTAATTGTAAATTTACATTTTTTCCGTCGCTTACTATTTTTCCATTTGCATATTCATAAATTCTAAAACCATGAATAGATTCATCATGTCCTTTTGTTATAGGCATCGCTATACAAAGTAATGTACAAAATGATATTGCAACTACTAAAAAGATTTTTTCTACTTTTAATTTACTATTATTTATATATGTATATAAACATATCAAAATTAATATTAGTACAACAATAATTATATTAACAATCAATTTTTCATATAATTCAAAACCACTAATTTCCACTCTATAATTAAAATATAAAAGCATTAATATTGCAGAAATACATATAATTATTATTTGTTTTGCTTTATCATTATTCTTTACTATTTTCATCTAAATCTCCTATTTATCTTCTTCATATAAATATCCCATATGTTCATATGCTTGTTTTAATGGTATTCTACCTCTTGGTGTTCTTGCTATAAACCCTATTTGAATTAAATATGGTTCATATACATCTTCTACAGTTTCTATTTCTTCACCTATTGTTGTGGCTAAAGTATCTATTCCTACAGGTCTTCCCTTATATGTTAAAATCATAGTTTCTAGTAGCTTTCTATCTATTTCATCAAGCCCTAGCTCATCTATTTCTAACCCATTTAATGCTAATTTCGTGATTTTTAGGTCTATATAACCATTTCCAACTACTAATGCATAATCTCTTACTCTTTTTAATAATCTATTTGCAATTCTTGGTGTTCCACGAGAACGTCTTGCAATTTCTATGCAAGATGTATCATCTATTTCTATATTTAATATTTTAGCTGAACGTTTTACTATTTTGCTTAAATTCTCTACACTATATAATTCTAATCTATGTATTATACCAAATCTATCTCTTAAAGGTGTTGTAAGAGAACCTGCTCTTGTTGTTGCTCCTATTAAAGTAAACTTTGGTAAATCAATTCTTATAGATTTTGCTTCTGATCCTTTGCCTATAATTATATCTAATGTGTAATCTTCCAATGCTGGATATAATATTTCTTCTACAGATTTGTTTAAACGATGTATTTCATCTATAAATAAAACATCAAATTCATTTAGTCCTGTTAAAATTGCTGCTAAATCTCCTGGTTTTTCTATAGCAGGTCCTGATGTTATTTTTATATTTGAATTCATTTCATTTGAAATAATATTTGCAAGTGTAGTTTTTCCAAGTCCAGGAGGGCCATATAATAAAACATGATCAAGAGGCTCACCTCTTTTTTTGGCAGCCTCTATATATATTTTCATATTCTCTTTTACTTTATCTTGTCCAATGTAGTCCTTTAATTTTTGAGGTCTTAATGTGTTTTCCATTCGCTCTTCTGTTGTGTCTTGTAATTCTGGACAAATTAATTTGTTTTCTTCTAACTCCATTTTTTTAAGCCCCTTATTTATTTTGTTTTAAGTCTTCTAATTGTATATATCTTAACAAATTTAATTCATATTTTTCTTTATTTTGTTTTACAACTGTATCTAGTATTACCCCACATTGTGCTGTAATTAATGCAAATATCATTATCCCTGTGGCAAGTATTGCTGATGGTACTTTTGTAATATATCCTGTTTTTATAAATTCAATAATAACCGGCATACCTACTATTAATCCGATAATAATAAATATAAATGCAATCCACCAAAAGAATTGTCTTGGTTTTATGTCTTTAAGCATTTTTATAATTGTCTTTATTACCTTTATTCCATCTTTTATAGTATTTAGTTTTGAAAAACTACCAGATGGTCTATCTCTATATATAATTGGTATTTCTTGTATTATAAATTTTTTATCTAAAGCATGTAAAGTCATTTCTGTTTCGATCTCAAATTTAGGACTCATTACAGGTATATTTTTTACAAATATTTTGTTAAGCACTCTATAACCTGTCATTATATCTTTTAAATCTGTTTTAAATAATTTGTTTATAGAATTCTTTACTATATTATTTCCAAATCTATGGAATGGTCTCTTATTTTCTTTTTTATAAGTTCCATTAGTTAATCTATCACCTATTACCATATCAGCTTGTCCATTTTTTATTGGTTCGATTAATTTGTATACTTCTTCAGCAGGATATGTATCATCTCCATCCACCATAATATAGATATCCGCTTCTATATCTCTAAACATACTTCTTACTACATTACCTTTGCCCTGTCTATATTCATGTCTAACTATTGCTCCATTTTTAGTAGCAATTTCTGCTGTTTTATCCTTAGAATTATTGTCATATACATAAATATCTGCATCAGGCAATTCTCTTTTAAAATCTTTTATTACCTTTTCTATTGTCAGTTCCTCATTGTAGCAAGGTATTAACACTGCTATTTTTTCCATTTGTTTTCCTCTTATTTTTTATATTTATTCATTCATTTCTTTTTCTCCATTATATTCGTTTATAAAATATAGTGGCCTATTTTTTGTTTCATTAAATATTCTTCCTAAATACTCTCCTATAATTCCAAATAATAATATTTGTATTCCTGAGAAAAATAAAATAAGTAATATTATTGCTTGATATGCTTGTATAAAAGTAGATGTTGCAAAACATTTTACAATTACATATATGAAATATATAAATAAAGCTAAAAATGTAGGAATACTTAAGTATGTTGATATTCTAAGAGGTGAAGTTGTAAATGATGTTATTCCGTCTATTGCTAAATCTATCAATCTTCTATAATTCCATTTTGTACTTCCTGCAATACGAGGATCTCTTTCATATAAAACTTCTTTTTTATTATATCCTATCCAACTAAACATAGATTTTGAACATCTTTGAGATTCTCTTAATTTTTTTAGTGCGTTTACACAACGCTTATCTAATAATCTAAAGTCCCCCGTATCTTTTTGAATTGGAATTCTTGTTAAACTTTGTAACACTCTATAGTACATTTTAGATGTACATTTCTTAAGCCAAGTTTCACCTTTTCTACTACTTCTTCTAGCATATACATCATCATAACCTTCTTCCCAATATTTAATCAATTCTGGAATTAATTCTGGTGGATCCTGTAAATCCGCATCCATAAATATTACGCAGTCTCCCTTTGCATAATCTAAACCTGCTATCATAGCAATTTCTTTTCCAAAATTACGAGAAAAGTCTACATAGCAAATCCTTTCATCTTTTTTTCTTAACTCTTTTATTATTTGAATTGTTTTATCTTTACTTCCATCATTTACGAATAAAACTTCAAATTCATAATTGGTTACTTCATTCATTAATTTGTTTAGTCTTTCGTATAGCATTGGTAATGATTCTTCTTCATTATATGCTGGTATAATAATACTAATTTTCTTCATTTTTTCCTCCATCTTTGTTTTTTAATTTGCAAATTCATATATTGCACAATTTTCTGTTTCAAAAATTATTTTACTATTTTGTAACCTCAATACCTTACTATAATAATTTAAATATGACTTTTTTAAAAATACAACTAAATATTCATATTCTCCTTTATTCCATTTTTGAATATGTTCATTTATATTAGGTTTATCTATTCCTTCTCTATTTTCATATGTAAAAAACATTTTAAATAAGAAATTATCTATATAATCTCCTAAGTATAATAAGTTTTGTTTTTCTATTAGTTTATTTTCATATATGTATTTTAAAGTTTCTATACGATCTTCTGTAAATTCGTTTTGAATCAGTTTCATCACTGCCTTATTTGAATTATATATATCAAATAGTTTTTTATAACTTTCATTGTATGTTTTAAAACCATTCGGATCTATATTTACAAAAATTATATTCAAAATTAAAATTATGCAATATAAAGATATAAATATTAAAGAAAATATTTTTCCAAGCTTTAATCTATCTATTATTAAGCATAAACTTTTATAAAATAGTATTAATAAAATTGCGTTTAATAAGAAATATGGTTTCATAAAATAGTATGTTGATACATAACCTGTAAATAATCCTATTAATAATAAGAACATAAAAGAACAAATTGTAAATAATGTTATCATTTCAATATTTATTTTTTTACTTTTTATTTTATTAAAAATATAATATATGACAAATGGAATAAAAATAATTATATTTGACCAATAATTAATATAAATATATCCATCTATCCATAATTGTTGTTGGTTTTCCAAAACTATATTTTCTAATATCCTAGGTAATAAGAAAAAGCTTAGTCCTATAATACCTGGAATGATAAATATAATAATTAATTCTAATATACTTTTTTTAGTAAGTAATTTTTCTTTGACTTTGATTTTTTCATAAATAAAATAGAAAAATTCTGCTAAATAAATTATTGGTGCAAGCAAGTTATATGTAAGCATGATTGCTGTATTTAGTAAAAATAACAAAATATACATTATTTTTTTATTTTCTCCATGCAATATTTCTATTATATATAAAATAGTAATAAATTCTAGGATTCCTAATGTAAAATAATGAAATCCTGTAATAATAGAGTTTAATGGATATCCTATCATAAATAAGATAGAAATAACATATGATAATATATATTTTGATTTTCTATTACAATTCTTGGACGATGTAATTAATAAATAGAATACGTATCCTATCATAAAGTAATATGAAATATCTGTAAACATATATACTTTATACAAATTAAATTCTCCAATTATATTTACTAGAGCTTTCATTAATAAACCATCATTTACATAGCTTGCTATCATGAAAGTAGGATTAATTGCTTCCCAATTTTTCATTGAATCTAATAAAAAATCGCTCTTTGAAAAAGTAATCGCTGCTTGACAATGCATAACTGAATCTGTAGAAATATAACGGAAATTTTCTAAAATTCCATATTGTCTATATAAAATAGGTATATTTATAATTAGTAATATTATTAAGAAAATAATATCTCTCTTTTTTATAGTATAACTTTGAAATTTCTTTATTTTAAAAAAGTAGACAACCCATAATATAGTAATTAATATTATATTGATAATACTCATATTAAAAAGTGTAATTGGAATTTTCATTAAATCTAATAAATATGCTATTATTGTTTGATAACACATAAAAGCTATTATTGTTATAATAATACTACTAATTATATTTATTTTTTTATCTATTTTTTTTATTAATATTATGGTTATAAGTAATATATTAATAGAAATTAGATAAATAATATTCACTTATACTTCCCCTTTTCTTTCGAATTCTATTTTAAATATTCTGGATGATTTACATACCAATCTATAGTTTTTACTATTCCGTCTTCAAATTTTGTTTTTGGAAGCCATCCAAGTTCAGTGCTTATTTTTGTAGGATCTATTGCATAACGCCAGTCATGTCCCTTTCTATCTTCTACATATGTAATTAAACTTTCTGGTTTTCCTAATTGTTTTAATATTAGTTTAACGATTTCAATATTTTGTTTTTCATTGTGTCCACCAATATTATATCTTTCACCATTTCTTCCTTTATGGAATACTAAATCTATTGCTTCGCAATGGTCTTCTACATATAACCAATCTCTAATATTTTTACCTGTACCATAAACTGGCAATGATTCATCATTTAATGCTAATTTAATCATATGTGGTATTAATTTTTCGTTGTGCTGATATGGACCATAATTGTTTGAGCAATTTGTAATATTTACATTCATTTTAAATGTTTCATGATATGCTTTTACTAATAAATCTGAACTTGCTTTAGATGCTGAGTATGGGCTACTTGGTTTTATTGGTGATGTTTCTGTAAAATATCCTTCATCTCCTAATGCTCCATATACTTCATCTGTTGAAATATGCATAAATTTATTTGGTGAACCTTCTCCCCATTTTCTTTTTGCAACTTCTAATAATGTGTGTGTTCCTAATACATTAGTTTGTGTAAATATGAAAGGTGTTTTTATGCTGTTATCTACGTGACTTTCTGCTGCAAAATGAATTACACCATCTATATCATATTTATCAAATATTTCTGTCATTCTTTCAAAATCACATATATCTGCTTGTTCAAAATCTATTTTGTCTATTACATTTTTTAAATTTTCCATATTTCCTGCATATGTTAATTTATCTACTACTACAATATGGTATTCTGGGTATTTATTTACAAAATACTCTGCAAAATTTGCTCCTATAAAACCTGCAGCTCCTGTTACCAATATATTTTTCATTTTAAATTCCTCCTTTAAATTATTCAATTCTTATTTTATATAATCATTTTTATTTAATACATCACATTTAATTTATTTTTTTATATTTAATTATCTTTAAAACCATTTTCTGCTAAATCTTTTAGATATTTTCCATATTCTGTCTTTTCTAGTGGTTTTGCTAAGTCTAAAAGTTGCTCTTTTGAAATCCATTTATTTAAGTAAGCAATTTCATCTGGCGAACAAACTTGAAGTCCTTGTCTTTTTTCTATTGTTTGTACAAAACTTGCTGTTTCTAGAAGCGCATCATGTGTTCCTGTGTCAAACCAAGTTGTTCCTCTTCCTAATTTTTCTACATTTAGCTTACCTTGTTTCATATATTCTTCATTAATAGAAGTTATTTCTAGTTCGCCTCTTGCAGATGGTTTTACATTTTTTGCAATTTCAATTACGCTATTAGGATAGAAATATAAACCTGGCACAGCATAATTAGATTTTGGAATATTAGGCTTTTCTTCTATAGATATTGCCCTTCCTTCTTCATCTATTTCTACCACACCATACGCTGTTGGATCTTTTACTAAATATCCAAAAATAGTTGCTTCTTCTCTACCATTTGCTCTTTTCAATATTTTAGACAATCTCTCTCCATAAAACATATTATCTCCAAGTATCATTGCAACGTCATCATTACCAATAAATTCTTCACCTATTAAAAATGCTTCTGCAAGTCCTCTTGGTTTTTCTTGAATTTTATATTCAAAATGCATTCCCCATTTTGAACCATCTCCAAGTAATGCTTCAAATGTAACAATATCTCTTGGTGTAGATATTATTAATACATCTTTTATCCCTGCTTCCATAAGTATTGCTAAAGGATAATATATCATTGGTTTATCATATACTGGCATTATTTGTTTAGAGATAGCAAGTGTTAATGGGTATAATCTTGTTGCACTTCCTCCTGCAAGTATTATTCCTTTTCTTTTTTTCATTCTAGATCATTCCTTTACATTATTTTGACATTCTTATAATATCATTGTTTATAGTATTTTTCAACATATATGATTAAATTTATGTGACTTTTGATATTTTATAGAATATATTTTTCATAATATTAAAAAAAGCGAGCTTAAGATTTTCTAGTAAATGTAAATTTTAAGAAAATCTAAAGCTCGCCATATTTATCTTCTACAGAAAGTTATCATACTATGATAACTTTCATAGAATATAAAAAATAGTGTGATTAATAAATTAATAATCACACTATTTTTTTATTACATTTCCTTTTCTACCTTTAAGTACCTTTCTAAGGCATCTTCCCATGAAGGAACAGCAATTCCTGCATTTAAAATCTTTTCTTTTGAAAGCATTGAATTTGCTGGTCTTTTAGCTGCACTAGCAAATTCTTCTGAAGTTACAGGGGTTACTTTGCAAGAAATTCCTGCTAATTCATAAATCTTTTTAGTAAACTCATACCATGTTGTAAAACCTAAATTAGTCGTATGGTAAATACCATAAGGAATTTTCTTTTCTAATGCCTGATAGATAATGTCTGCCAAATCTACAGCATATGTTGGGCTACCATGTTGGTCACAAACAACCTTTACTTCATCTTTTTCTTTTCCGAACTTAAGCATTGTTCTTACGAAGTTTTTACCATCTCCATAAAGCCATGCTGTTCTGAAAATATAGAAGTTGTTCATGTTTTCCTCAATTGCTTCTTCTCCTGCCAACTTAGTTCTTCCATATGCAGTTACCGGTGCTTTTGGATCATCTTCTTTGTAGATTTCTTCTAAAGACAAATCTCCTCCAAAGACATAATCTGTGCTGATATGAACTAATTTGCAATTGTTTTTACTTGCTGCAATTGCTAAATTTCTTGGTCCGTCGGCATTAATTTTTTTCGCCAAATCTTCCTCTGCTTCCGCCTTATCAACAGCAGTATATGCTGCACAATTGATAATAACATCTGGCTTGTTTAGGTACACAAATTCTTCTACTTCTTTAAGATTTGTAATATCTAAAGAAAGTTCTGTCCCAACTACATCTGTTAAGATCAATTCATGCTCCTTGAATCTTTCTCTTACCGCTTTGGCCAACATTCCATTGGCCCCTGTAATTAAAATTTTCATAAAGATTTTTCCTTCCTTTCTGCAATTTTATATATTATAAGATATACCTTATTTCGAAAAATGTCAAATTTTTAGTAATTTTCCTCTTTAACTAAATCTAAACTAGCTCTTATAACTTTATCCATGTCATAATATTTGTAATTTCCTAGTCTTCCACCAAATATAACATTTTTATTTTCTTTTGCTAATTCTTTATATTGTTCAAATAATTTTGTATTTTTTTCATCATTTACTGGATAATATGCTTCATCTCCTAGTTTCCAATCTCTTGGATATTCTTTTGTTATAATAGTTCCTTTGCAATCATTAAATTCAAAATGTTTATGTTCTATAATTCTTGTATATTTTTCATTATGACTAGTATAATTTACAACTGCTACCCCTTGATAATTATCTACATCCTCATATTTTTCATTTTCGAATTTTAATGATCTATATTCTAAGTTTCCTAATTTGTAGTCAAAGAATTCATCAATCATACCTGTATATAAAACTTTGTCTGCAAGTTCACTGTATTTTTCTTTATTTTTTAAATAGTCAACATTAAGTTCTATATCGCATTTTTCTAACATTTTTTCTATTATTACATTGTATCCTCCAATTGGAATTCCTTGGTATCTATCATTGAAATAATTATTATTAAAAGTAAATCTTACTGGTAGACGTTTTATAATAAATGCTGGTAGTTCTTTGCAATCTCTTCCCCATTGTTTTTCAGTATATTCTTTTACCAATTTTTCATATATATCTTTTCCAACTAAGGAAATAGCTTGTTCTTCTAAATTTGTAGGATTTCCTACTCCATATTTTTGTTTTTGTTCTTCTATTTTTTCTTTTGCTTGCTTAGGAGTTACAATTCCCCATAATTTTGAAAAAGTATTCATATTAAAAGGCAAATTGTACAATTCTCCTTTATAATTTGCGATTGGTGAATTTATATAATTATTAAATTCTGCAAATTGATTAACATAGTTCCATATTTCTTTATCACTAGTATGGAATATATGTGCACCATATTTGTGTACATTAATATTGTTAATTTTTTCACAGTAAATATTTCCTCCAATATGATTTCTTCTATCTATTACTAAACATTTTTTATTTCTTTTGGTCATTTCGTATGCAAAAGTTGCTCCAAATAAACCTGCTCCAACTATTAAATAATCATATTTTTTCATTTCTTTCTCCCCTCTTAAGGTACAAAAAAGTAATAGTAGTACCTTATACCACTATTACTTTATCATTACTTTTTTATTTTTTCAACTATTAATATATAATTTGTACTTCTTTATTTGCACTTAACATTCTTGCTTTATAACCAACATTCATATCTACATTTCCAATTATTCCATCTACTGTACCTTTATCAGTATATTGCCATATAATGTATTTTCCTTCATAATCAGATGGTTTAGCTAAAGGATCATCTTGTGTTGCTCCTGTATAATGTGCAAGCCATACAGAATATGATGATAATTTACTCATATCTAATTTTTCTTTTAGCCACCATTTATTTGCATATATCATTGGCTCATATCCTGCTTTTTCTATTGTTTCACAGAATGCTTTTACTACTTTTGTTCTTTGCTCTACTGTTAAATTATCTGCTCTTCCTAATTTATTTGGATGAGAAGATTCTTCAGTATCTATGGCTATAGGATATGTAATTTTGTATTTTTTAATTAAATTCAATGTAAAATTTGCTTCTTCTATAGCTTCTTGCTCATTTATTGCTTGAGAAAAGAAGTATACCCCAACTTCTATATTATTGTTTATGGCTCCATTAATATTTTCTACAAATTTAGAATCTTGTACTAGCTTTCCATTTATTCCATCTGAAGATACTCCATATCCTCTAATTCCTGCCCTTATCATAGCAAACTCTACGCCGTTTTCTTTAACTTTTTTCCAATCTATTGTATCTTGATATGTAGATACATCTATACCTTTTTTTGTTGTATTTTGAATTTTGTCAACAATCTCTATTTCAATTGCTTCTATTTTTAAATTTCTTCCTGTAGTTCCTGCTACTTGTCCATCTGATTTCCATTCTTGCCATCCTATATTTTGTACATGTACCCTATATTTAACACTATAATTTGGCATATTGTTTAATTTTATCTTTATTGCCTCTACATTCAAACTTCTTCCTGTAGTCCCTGCAATTTGTTCTTCATTTTTCCAATCTTGCCAACCTACAGTTTGAACATGGGCTTGATATTGTATATTTGCTGTATTATCTACTCCTTTTAGTCTAATTTTAAGTGCTTCTATTCCAAGTGATTTGCCTGTTGTTCCTGATGTATGTCCATTTATTCTAGAATAATCATTTTCCCAACCTATCATTGAAACATGAGAGTTATATTCTACTGATATATTTTTTACTGGAACAATTTTTATTTGAATAGCTTCTATTCTCAAGCTTTTTCCTTCTGTACCCGCTACTTGTCCATCTTCTTTCCATTCCTGCCAACCTATATTTTGTATATGTACTCTATATTGTATTTTATACTTTTTTGTTCCTTCTAAATTTATCTTTATAGCTTCTAATCTTAAATTTTTACCTTCTGTTCCTGATGTTTGTCCATTTTCTTTCCAACCTTGCCAACCTATGTTTTGAACATGAGCTTGATATTTAATTTTTAAACCACTTGGTGCATTTTTTAAATTAATTTTCATAGCTTCTAGTCTCAAACTTTTTCCTTCTGTTCCTGACAATTGACCATCTTTTTTAGAATATTCTTGTTCCCAGCCAATATTTTGAACATGTGAATAATACACTATTGATACATTTTCTGATGTAGCCGCATAGCTTTTTATAAAGTTAGGATATATAGCCAAAAATAAAATTGTAAAGAAAGTAACTATCCAAATAATTTTTTTAATAGCTTTTCTCATATAATCCCCCTTAAACACTTTTCTTTATATTTTTAGTATACTATACTTGTATATACAAATTCAATGTTAATTCTTTCCAATGGTTTTAACTCCTTTTCTTTTTGTATATGCTTCTTTTATATATACTAAACTTAATAACACCGCTAGAACAATTGTTATGATAACATTTGAAATACTTGCGCCTCTCATACCCATACCCTTAATTAACATTTTTGGCACAATTAATGCAACTATAGATGATATTATATATATGTATGTTGTTACTTTTTGCTTTCTTATGGTTGTAGATACACTTAGCATTAATATTGATATTGCATAAAAGCATCCAGATAATACTAATATAAGTAAATCTATTTTATATTCATTTAAATTAACTCCATATATTAAATTTAAAATTGGTATACCTATGAAGAAGCAAACTACTTCAACTAATATTGTAAGTATTACTATCAATAATATTAAAATAGCAATAGTTCTTGTAAATTCTTTTATTTTTCCGCCGTTCCAATATTCACCAAATGCTTTAAACATAGGTTTTATTATAAACATGCTAGCTAGATTAATAGTAAATGTAGGTAAATATATAATATTATAATATGTTTGCATATCATAATCACCTGTACCATCAATAGCATATTTAACAGCATTTGTTATATATAAACTAAGTAATGTTGATATACATATCGGAAAACATTCCTTTAATAATACTTTTAAACTATTTACATTAAAATCTATTTTTTCATTTGTATATTTTTTTATTTTATTTAGATCATATAATAAAAATAATCCTAAATTCGTAACAAAAAGCACTAATGTTGAAATAGTAAGATTTTTAGTTATAACATCTGCTATAAGAAATGCTATAATAGCCATTAAATTTCTAATTACTACAGATTTACTTCCAATGTCTAATCTTCCTTGTATTTGAAATTCGCCCTGATATGTTTCACTTAAGTTATCTATTACACGAAATAGAATTAATAATAAACATATAGTTAATTTTTCTAATTCATAGCCACTAATAATTACAAATGCAATACCTATTATAAACATAATTGTTACAACAACTACTCTTAAAGCCAAGTATTCACCAAATTTATATTTTCTATTTACATCTGTTACTTGATATACTCTAATTCCATAATCTCCAATTGCGTTTAAAATTACAGATGTTGCAAATGCAATTGAAAATATTCCTGCTGCAGTAGTACCATTTATTCTTGTACAAAATAAAAGTAACACTGCACTAAGCATTGCTGCTACAACACTTGATATACTATTCCATATAAACTCTGATTTTTTTACCATTTGTTTTTTCCTTTTCTCTAAACTTAAATTTTTCCAATTAAAAACATAAATCTTAGCATTATTTCATCTATTATGTTTTGTCTAAACATTTTGGGATAAAACACTTTTTTTAATGCTATTTTCAAATTATATTTTTTATTGGTAAAAAGAGATAATAATTTTTTATTTTCTTCTGAAAGTTCTTTATAAAAACACTTATCAAATTTTAGAATTTGTAGTTTTACCATTTTAAAATAGTCACCAAATATAAAGTTTTTTATTCTATATATTTGAAGCTTTATAAAAGATTTTCCACAAGCACTAACATTGTTTCCATGTCTTCTATATTTTATTGTAGCTATTTTGTCATATATAACATCTCCTAACCCTGCACACACAAAATATGTCCACCAATCATGACTACAAATATCTTCGCTTCCATTTTCTAAAATAATCTTTCTTGCATTTTCATTAATAACACTACATGTTCCTAAAGTGATAGCATCTACAATAGAATTTCTAAATGAAGGGCCTTTTTTCCATCCTTTAAAATGTTCTTTAAAGTTCATTTCTCCATCATAATAATCATAGTCTGAAAAATACATTAAAACTTTATTATTATCTTTTTTATTTAAGTTTTCTACTGCTCTTTCTATTTTAAATTCCATCCAAATATCATCTTGGTCGCAAAATGCATAATATTTAAAACCTTTTGCATTTTCTAATACTTTAAAAAAGCTCTTTATATACCCAATATTTTTTCCTTCTTCTAATATAATTAGGCCTTTATTGGCATATTCTTTTAAAATATTTACTGTTCCATCTTTTGAACCATCATCTCTTACAAAAATTTTTATATTTTTATAAGTCTGATTTATAATACTATCCAATTGTTCTTTTATCCATTTTTCTCCATTATAAGTTGACATTACTACTGCAACTTCTTCATTTTCTTGCATTTATGCCTCCATAATATTACCATTTTATATCTATTTTTAATTTATCTATCATAAAACGATATAATACTAAAAACGCTTTATACATTCCTAACTTATATACTTTTTTCATAACAGCTATTTTTAAATTAGAAGAATTATGTGTTAAATTATACCAAATATTTAAATATTTGCATTTTTTCCAACCTGGAAATTCTGTATTTAAATAATTTTTTACTATTTTATATGTTTCTTTAAAATTTTTCTTATCATAAGATAATCTAAAAGTAAATGAAACTGCAAAATGTAGAAATGCCATTGCATCTAATACTTCTAATAATTTTTTATTTTTTTCTTCATAAATTTTTCTTACATCTACCATAGCATTTTGTGTAGATTCTATTTGTTCTTTTTTAATTGTTCCCATTATAGAATCTGATCTTACCATGTAATAATATAAACTATCTTCAATAAAAGTAATTGTTTTTGTTCTTAAATATACTAAACATAAAAACATCATGTCATCTAATACCCTTGGTGGGTTTGGAAGATTATCCATTCCTTTTAATATTTCAGCTTTATAAAGTTTGTTCCATAAAGCTGTATTTATTGATAATATGTCTTCTGGATTTTTTTCCATATCTATTTTTTCATTTTTATGTTTTGTCATTTCTCTAGAATATAAATGACCTGTATCTACATCTATTCTGTCAAATCCACATACAGATATGTCTGAATTTGTTTCTTTTGCAGCATTATATAATTTTTCTGCATAATCTAAAGCTATATAATCATCTGAGTCTGTAAATGCTATGTATTCTCCTTTTGCAACTTTTATTCCGTCAAATCTACCTTTCCAAACTCCTTCATTTTTCTTATCAATTATAACTATATTTTTATCTTTATATTTTTCTTCGTATTCCCTTAAAATTGATAAACAGTTATCTGGTGAACCATCATGTATGCAAATTATTTCTACTCCATCTAATGTTTGATTTACTAAACTATCCATACTTCTTCTTAAATATTTTTCAACTTTATATACAGGAACAATTATACTTACTTTTATTTTTTCACTCATTTTTTTACCTCTTTCTTATTTATCTTCTTTATCTTTTTCTTCTAATTCTTTTAATGCAATATAATGGTCTAAATCTTTTATTTTTTCATTTAGTGCCGTAATAGTTACATTATTTCCGAAAACTTCTATTAGTAAGAAAGTCATTATTATAAGGAAAACAAAATTTACTGGTGCCACAAATCCTAATTTTTCAGCTATCCATTCTACTCCTCCTGAAAAAATGCTCATTAGTATTAATACAAGACTTCCAGCCATCCAAACTACTGAATTTGTTACTTTTAATTTTGCTTGTTTTATTCTTCTTATACACAATACAAATGATAAAATAGAACATATAATTAATATTACTCTTAATGTTATTGACATTTTATTTTCCTCCTTTATTTTTTCTAGTTGTAGAACGAATAAATAGTATTGAAAATATCATATTAAACATATATTCAATTGCTTTTAAAGGTTTTAAGTAGCTTTCTCCAAATTCTCTATCACTCATTTCTACTTGTACTTCTTTAATTTTCATTCCTCTTTTTATTAGATAAACTAATGTGTCTGGTTCGGGTGTTAAACTCTTATTTTTTACAAATTCTTCTATTGCTTGTTTGTTATATGCTCTCATTCCTGATGTTGTGTCTTTAATTTTTTTCCATGTTGTAATTTTTATGCAAAATGATATTAAATTGCTTCCTAACATTCTTAAAGAATGAGGTTTCTTTTCGTTTGCAAATCTTGAGCCTATTGCTACATCACAATTTCCTTCTTCAATTTCTTTTACTAAATCTTTTAAATATTTAGCTTGATGCTGTCCATCTCCATCAAATTGAATTGCTATATCATATCCTTTTTGATATGCATATTTCATTCCTACTTGTATTCCTGAAGTTAATCCATAATTTACTGGTAAAGATAGCATGTGAAAGTTATTTCTTTCGCATACTTCTTTTGTATTATCTTTTGAACAATCATTTACTATTATGTAATCATAATTTGTATTTGATGTTACATCTTTTACTGTTTTTTCTATGTTTAGAGCTTCATTGTATGCTGGTATTATTAGTAACACTTTCATATTTTTGTTCTCCTTTTAGTTTCCACTTTCTATTATATAAAAAATTCTATTATATCTGATATTGCAATAACATTTAGTATAGTTAATATAATTGGAAGCATTAGATTAACATTTTTAAATTTAATATATCTATCTTTTTTGCACAAACATAATAATAGCAATGGAAGTATTGGTATAAAATATCTTCCCTGTACTCCTAAAACCTCATCTAGCCCAACGCTTGTCCAAATTAAATATAATGCTAATATAACTAATACATATACTCCAAACATTATAAATATCATCCATATTTTTTCTATATTTCTTAATTCTTCTTTTTCATTAGTTAAAAATGGTGAAATAGCTAATATAGCAATAAACATTATAATCACTATATTCGAAGTTTCTATGTTTAGCCATCCTAATTGATTTCCTATTGCCCCATCTATATATGCACCATCTTTTATAGTATTTTTTATTATTTCTATTATATTTCCAGGATTTTCAATTATTGTTCTTATCTGTTCTGACATATTAACATTATTTTCCTGTAAATATTGACTATGACTTAATGTATTTTGGTACCTTTGCATAAACATAAACCATGCTATACTACAAATAATTGTTATTAATATAGTCGTTATTATAAAGATTATCTTCTGTTTTTTAGTAATATTTTTTGCTCCTATAAATAATAAGCTAAGTCCTATCATTGGAACATATGCAATCTTTGAGATTCCTATTATTATACTCATTGCAATATATATAACTTTTTCAAACCATTTAATTTGGTCATTTTTATTTATCAAATATAATGTATATGCAATATACATTATTGAAACAGCATTTAATATACAATCTGCTGAAACTGATGCTCCCTGTTGGAAACTCATAGGTAAAAATAATATAGTTCCTATAATAAATTTTCCAAATGGAATAATTTTCATACTATAATATCCCATTATTAAAAACACTGCAAAATTAAATAGTCTTGCTAGATAAATAGTAAATATACCATTTATTTCAAATAATCTTCCTATCAAAAATCCTATAGAACTAAAAATATATAATATTGCTGGATAAGCTTGTGCTTCATTTTCTTCCTCTACTATTTCATTATAATCAGTATTTTCCATACTAGCTAGATTAAAGTGTCCATATTTACTTATATTAGGAATCATATTATCCACAAAGAATTTAGGTATTTTGGTCCTCGAACTGCCATCTTCTTTTATTGGTGTAATTAATTCACCTGTTGATATCTCATAAGATTTTAATATATGAGCTTGCTCATCTGGTACATAACTTGGAGCCATAAAAAATACATATAGCATTCCTACTGGTATCAAAAAGCTTATTATTATTTTTTCTATTTTTTCCTTATTTTTTTTATAATTCAATATTATACAGCCAATAAGCATAATTATTGTTGGTACAAATATTATTAAATATTTTAATGACCATATATGTAAATTATTTCTATTTAAAACTATTTGGTAAAGTGAATATGCGCAAAATATAGCTACCAAAAACTCTATGATATAAAGAAATTTATATAAGTACTTTTTTAATATTTCTATTTTTAGGCTATTATTCTTTTTTGTATTACTTTTCATTTTTTTCCCCTTTATTTGATTATTTTGTCTGTCCTTATATTGTATTGTGCAGTATTTTTATCAAAGTTTATATTTGAATATGGGTCACCTGCATCTAATACTTTTCTCCATTTTGTTTTAAAATTATTAGATTCTCTTTCAAATCTTGCTTTCTTTTCTGGAGTGTCTTCATAACCTCTTGTTTTTGATTCATAGTGCATAAACTCTATATATGGGTTATATACTATTAAATATCCTGCTTGTCTAATTTTTAAGCAAAAATCCACGTCATTAAATGCTACTGCAAAATTTTCTTCATCCATATATCCAACTTCTTCGTAGATACTTCTTCTAGAAAATAAACATGCACCTGTTACTGCAGATAAGTTTTGTGGTAAACATTCTCTTCCAAAATAAGCATGGAAATTTTTAGGTGTATTTGTAAGTAAGTTAGCTGCTAAATCACAAATTCCTATTCCTATTCCAGCATGTTGTATAGATTTATCTTCGTAGTATAACCTTGCACCTACTGCCCCTACATCTTTTCTTTGCGCATAACCTATGAATTTTTCTAACCAATTTGGTGTTAAAAGTTCTGTATCGCTATTTAGTTGTACAACAAATTCGCTTCCTTCACAATTTTTAACTCCAAAATTTATTATTTTAGAGTAATTAAATCCTTTTTCTTTGTATTCTATTACTCTTATTTTTTCTGATTTTTCTAGTTCTTTATAATATTCAAATGTTTTTTCTTCTGTACTATTGTTTTCAACTATTAATATTTCATAGTTATTGTAAGTAGTTAGTTTCAATATTGAATTTATACAATTTTTTAATAATTTTATGCTATCTTTATTTGGTATAATTATTGTAACTTTAGGATTTCCTATAACCTCATATTCTACTTCATATACACCTGGAATATCCCCTCCATGTGTAACTTTTGCTTTTAATCCTTGTCTTTCTAAATGGTCTTCTATAACTCTTATTCCTGCTTCATATGCATATGGTTTTGCATCTGCTACCATTGCTGTTGAGTTTGGATGTACTCTCCAATGATATAACACTTTAGGAATATGAATTATATTTTTTGTTAATTCACATGCTCTTGTAATTATATCAAAGTCTTGGGCTCCATTGTATTTTTCTCTAAAACCACCTAATTTTTCCATTAATTCTTTTTTGAAAACAGATAAATGAGTTATATAGTTATTAGCTCTTAAAGTGTCTGGTGCAAAATCTGGTTTAAAATGAGGATCACATCTATTTTCTTTTGTTCCTTCTATTTTGTCTTCGTCTGTATAAATGAATTCTACATTTGGATTTTCATTTATAGTTTTTGCAAGTTCATATAAACAAAATACTGGAAGTAAATCATCATGGTCTACTAATGCTATATAATCTCCTGTAGCTAAAGTAAGTGCCTCATTAGTGTTTCCAGAAATTCCTTTATTTTCATTTATAAATTTGTATTTAATTCTAGAATCTTTATTTATTATAGATTCTAATTCTTGGTTCTTTTCTGCACTTCCATCTGCTAAACACAATTCCCAATTAGAATATGTTTGATCAATTAAACAATCTACTAATTCTTCAAAGAAATTTACAGGCGTATTATACATAGGAACTACTATACTAAATTTAGGCTCAATTTTAAATTTTGTGTTTCTTTGTTCCTCTAGTCCTTGTTCATTTGGCTCATTATTATTTATCCATATTTGATATTTTTCTCTTTCACTTTGTAAATTTTTTAATTGTTCCCCTTTAAATATTTTTGTATATAATTTTGATATTATCTTTTTAATTGTTTTCTTAAATCCATATTTTTTAAAATAATATTTTACATTGTTTATAATATTTTTTATTCTCATATTGTAATTTGGCTGATTTTGTATAGCCTTTCTCCTTTCCTGCTATTGTAATCTTATTTAATTTTTTTTCCAAACCAACGAATTGGTTTAGTTAGTTTCCATGATGTTGAGTTCAACATTTTTTGATTTATTTGTTTTAAGTTATCATTTTCATTTTTCAATTTTTCATTTTCAAGCAATATTTCTTCTGCTTTAACTATTTTAATTTTTTTAGTATATTCATCATACTCATTTTGCAAATTTTTATAAGAATCTAATAGTGTTTGTCCTGTTTTAGTACTATTGTGCAATTTCCACATTTTTTCGTTTCTTATTTCTAATTGTATTTTAGCATCTAATTCTTCAAAAATATTTATATATTCACTTAATTCTAGCTTATTATATAGTTCTTCAGTTTTTATATATTCATGAGCATTTGCAAAGTACGCGATTGTTCTGTATATTATATACTCAACTGGAACATTTTCATCATACCATTCTTGATCATAAAAGTACATTTCATTCTCTATATAAAATATGTTTTGAAAAATCATATCCCATAATCCGTTTTTTACGAAGTTGAATTTATTAGCTATATTTTCTTCTATTTTAACTTCATATTTAGTAAAAATGTTATTTTCTTTTATATCGTTGTAATTTATTTTTCCAAGTTTTTCTATCAAAAATTTCTTGTAATCTCTTATCTTTTCAAAAAAAACTTCATTGTCTTCTTTTTCTAAATATTCAAGTAATATTTTATCATAAGTTTTAACATTACTTACAAATTTACTCATTATTTTTTCTTTTTCGTAAGAATCTAATGTTTTTATGCCACTTTCGTTCATTATATCTATATTTTTTTTCATATCTTTTATATGTTGTTTTGACTTTTTAGTTAAATATGTTTTTTCAACTCTATCATCAAATATTGTAGTTTGTATACTGAATTTATCTCGTCTAATATTCGTGTAAGATACAAATTTTATATTATTATCTACAAGTTCTTGCTTTGAAATTTCTACAAAATATGAATTTGCATATAATTTGAATAATTCTGTATCTTCTTTCAATATTTCTCCATATGCTTCTGTTTGATTAAATGTTGCAAAGTCCTCTTCTCCATAAGTAAAATTTCTACTTATACTTTCTATATTTGGGAGATAATTATCTGTAAAGATTACATTTGTCATTTTATAGTCTGGTAACATGTAATAGTATTTATAATTAGTTAAGTTAAGTTTCTCTAATAACTCATTTATCATTGTTTTGCTTATTGCAAAAGTTTGGTTACAAAGTATATTTTTTTGAGCATACATAGTTGTCCAAAATTTCATTCCATATTTATTGTCTACTGCTAAAAGTATTTTTCCGTCTTCTTTACAAGATTTTTTAGCTATATTTAACATTTTTTCTAATCTTTTATATGCCTTTTCTTCTACTATATTTTTATATATTTCTAAAGTTCCTATTAATGTAATATAGTCATATTCTTCTGTTTCAGGAATTTTATCTAAATTATCTATTATTGTTATTTCTGAATCACTATATTTTTTTAATATTTCTTTTTTATCTTCTTCATTATTAACACATATAGTTATTTTTTCAAACTTGTCGCATAATTCTTCTACTATTTTTATAGAGTCATATCCAATTTGTAGCACACTACTATTTTCTTTTACAGGATACCAATGTATTACATTTTTTCTAAAATCGGAATTCTTATATAATTCTTCTAATTGTAAATCTTGCATATATTATTTTTCCTTTCCTTTTATTTTCAAATTGTATATTACTCTTGATAATGCTGGCATATTTAATACCATAAAGTTTTCTAATTGATATTTAAATGTTTCATTTTTATATAGTTTCTTAAATATTTTTAAATTTCTAAAGTTTATATTTTTAGTTTGTTGCAAGCTTTTAAAATACTTGTACGCTTTTTCATTTTGCTCTTGTAATTCTTTAGGAAACTTTTCTTTGTTTTCTACATATACTCCAAAAACTCCTAATTTTACATTTATTAAGTGATTTCTTACTTGTTCAAACTTATCAAATTTATAAACAGTATGGTTTGCGCCTATTTGATTTTTTCTATGTTGTCTATATTTTATGGTGGGCTCTTTAAGATACGTTACTTTTCCGTTTACTGCTGTAATTACTGCTATCCAATAATCATGTATCATATGTTTTGATGTTTTTGGTATTGGCAATATTTTTTTTAACATTTCTGTTTTTGCAAGTATTGTGCAACCTGTAATGCAATTGTATAAATACGCTAGTTCATATGAATTTAATGTTTTTTCTATTTTTCTACTTAACTTCATATAATCATTAAAAGAATCTTTTATAGTTTTTCCTTCTTCGTCTATCATTTCTAAATCTGTAAATACTAAATCTGCATTTTCTTCTTTTAATTTGTTATATGATTTTTCTACTTTGTCTTTATTCCATATATCATCTTGGTCTGAAAGTGCATATATACTGCTTTCTACTTTAGTAAGCAAAAATTCAAAATTTTTAACATAGCCTAAATTTTTTTCTTGAAAAAAAACTTTTATTCTATTATCTTTTTTTTCATATTCCTTTAATATTTCTTTTGTAGAATCTTGTGAACAATCATCTGAAATTAAAAGTCTAAAGTTTGTATATGTTTGATTTAAAATACTATCTAATTGTTCTTTTAAATATTTTTCGCCGTTATATGTTGCAAGTATAATATCTATTTGTTCCATTTTGTTTTCCTTTCAGCTATTTTAATTTAATTGTAATGTCTCCATCTTTTTCTACATAATTTTTCTTTGCTTTTAGTTCTTCCATCCATTGTCTTGTTTCTAAAGTTTTCCATGGTCCTGAACCTTTTCCTTCTCCAGAATCATTGTTCCATAGCCACTCTGGTGTTGGCCACATACATATTGTAGGATTTATTTGTTCATATAACTCTTTTGTTGCACCATTTTGTCCATGATGAGCCATTTGTACTATATCAGATTTTAGTTTTTCTTTTTGAGTCTTAAGTAATTTTTCACTTGATTTTACTCCTGTATCTCCTAATACTAAAAAAGTTGTTTTTCCTGTATCAAATTTAACTACCATGCTTTGTTCATTTCCTGCATTTTCAGTTATTTCAGGATTTTTTATTCCTAATATTTCTATTTTTATATCATCTATATTAATATCTTGATTTAAACTAACATCTTCAACTTTGTCTTTTATATTATCTTGTTTTAATATTTCTAATATTTGTTTTGAAAATTCTGCTCTTGATGGCTCATTTTCTTCATACCAAGAATATTCATTAAATGAACAATAAATTTTTTCTATTTGTATTTGTTCATCGTTTGCTATATTAGAGAAAGCCCCAAGATGGTCATCATGTAGATGAGTTAGAAACCATGCATCTACTTTACCACCATGTTTATTTATTTGTTCTACTAAATTTTCTGTATCATCAATAGTTCCGCCATCTATAACTATTATTTTATTGTTTTTAGTTTTTAGGATATATCCCATCATTTGTCTTGTAGAATGATCTGATAATTGTGTTAATTCTATAGTATGTTCATTTGATATTCTAACTATAGATACTATTACAGCAATAATGCATAATACTATTGCCAATATAGATACTATTTTTTCTTTTTTCATTTAAATCCCCTTTGATTTATTTATTCTTTTATAATCTCTATTTCAGGGTCTATTCTTAAAAGTCCCACAGAATCTTTTGAAGATATTACTTCAATTAACAAAGCTTCATATTTTCTATTTAAAACTTCTAATTCTCCTTTAGCATTTATGTGTGTACAGCTAAAAGATAATGTATATTTATTGGGCACTAATGGTAATCTTTGTTTAAAACTTACTGAAACTATGTCTCCTTTTTCAAATTTTCCTGGATAGATTTTTTCATTCATTGTATTTGTTCCAGCAATCTCTATTCCATTAAAATCTTTTATTGTCATAGTAAAAATAGGATTATCAATTGTTTCATTAAATTTAATTTTTGACTTTAATACTACTTCTTTTTCATTATCTATACTTGATAAGAAATTGCCTTTTTCATCAAATATACCATAATCTATAACTTCTGCTTTTTTATTTCCATATTCTATTAAATTTGGATTTTCACTAAAATGACTTTTCCAAGTATTTCTACTTCTATTTTCTACTTCAACTTTATCTTTATTATTTGATTCTTGAATATTCTCGTTATCTTCAATTTTTTTAGTAGCATTTCCTGTAATTATTTTTTTGTAAAGTTCTACTCCATCTTTTGTATTTCCATCAAATGTTTTTGTTCCATTTTCCAATATAATTACTCTTGTGCAGTTTTTTAGTACATCTGAAACATTATGAGTTACAAATAAAATAGTTTTTCCTCTTTGCTTAAAATCTTGGAATTTCTTAAAACATTTTAATTGGAAAGCCATATCTCCTACAGATAAAACTTCATCTACTATTAAAACATCTGGATCTACATTTATAGCACATGCAAATGCTAGCCTTGCAAACATACCAGAAGAATAGGTTTTTACTGGTTGTGATAAATGCTCTCCTATATCTGCAAAATCTATAATTTCTTGTTTTTTAGCTTCTATTTCTTTTCTTGTAAGTCCCATTACTTGTCCATGTTGATAAATGTTTTCTTCACCAGTAAGTTCAGGATTAAAAGCTGTCCCTAATTCTAGTAATGAACTTATTTTTCCATTTACTTGTATGCTTCCTTTAGTTGGTATAACAACACCTGTAATCATTTTTAATAATGTTGATTTTCCTGCACCATTTTTTCCAAGAATTCCAAGTACTTCACCTTTTTTTACTTCTAAATTTAGATTATTCATTGCTCTAAAATTAGAATGCCTATTTATCATTGGAAAAATTGTTTCTATTAATCTATCTTGTTTTTTTGAAAACATTTTGTAATCTTTAACTAAATCTTTAATTTCAATAATTGTCTCTTTTTCGTTATTTGACATTTTATTTTCCTTTCTTTATAGAACATCTGCAAACTCTTTTTTATTTCTTTTAAATACGCTATTCCCCCATACAAACATAATGATTGTAATTAACCAAAATACTATTGTAAATAAGAAATTATTTTCTGTTATAATATTTCCATTTATAAATACTTCTCTAAATGCTGTTACTAAATATGTAAATGGTGTACATTTTACTAAAGTTAATATTGTTTGGTGGTCACTTAGCATATTTAAATTCCATACAACTGGTGTAAACCAAAAGAATAATTGCATAGCAATTCCAAGTAAATTTGAAAAATCTGGTACAACTGTTGTAACTGCAGATGTAAATCTTGTAAATGCTATAATAAAGCAATATGTTGCAAAAAGCACATATATTAATTGTAGTACATTTGGAATGTGTCCAAATACTATACATACAATTGTTGCAACTGCCACTAAAAATAGTGCAACAAAGCTAGATGCCACAATTGATATCATAGGTATTACATCAACTGGGAATACTACTTTTTTTACTAAATAGCTATATGATCTTATAGAGTTACTTGCACTCATTATACTATCATTTAGCCATTGCCACATTGCCATCGCAGGTAAAAACCATACTACATAAGGTGCATCTCCTGCACTTCCAGTTTTTAATATATATTGGAACACAATTACATATGTAAACATAAATACAAATGGTTGTAAAAAACCCCATATGCTTCCTAAACTTGTACTTGCAAAACGATTTTTAAAATCACTTTTTCCTAATTGCCAAATTAATTTTTTATTTTTAATTATAGATTTTATAAATTCCATTATGTTTCCTTTCTGCTAAAACTACTACTCTTTACTTCAAAAGTATTTGACCCTTTTTTGGTAGTTTTTTATTTTATCAAATATAGTAAATAAGAAATTAGTGGAAAATGAAATATTCCTTCTTCTTTTATTCTTCTTTTTCCTATATTTTTGTAAGCTAAATATTTATTGTATTTTGATAAATGAATGTTTAATATCTTTGTTTTTAGTAATTGATTGTAATAATCAATTACTCCTTCTTCATCTTCATTTTTACTTAAATTAAGCTTATCTCTGTATTCTAAGCACATTAAACTTCCATCTAAATATGCTTTTTTTATTACTCTTTCATTTCTATATTTTTTATATGCTGAATAGCTTTTTCCATTTTTTTGCTTCCATGTACTTAAATTTTGCTTTAAACTTCTTCCTCCAAAAGCATTTGAACCATGAAGTCTATACTCAAATAGTTGTTCTTCTATACAAGCTATACCTTTCTGTTTTGATGCTAAATAAACATCAATCCAGTCATGTGCCATTACATTTTCAGTGAAAGGCAACATTTGCTCTTTTATTTTTTTAGTAAACATACAAGCACAACCTATTGCAAAATGTCTCGAAAACGTTAATATATTTTCTTTTCCATTTACTCTTGGATAATTTTTATAATTTAAATAACTTTCATGCAATACTTGTCCATTTTCATCTATCTGTTTACAATCTGAATATACTAAATCTACATCTTTTTCCTTTAAAAATTTTATACTTCTCTCAATCTTGTTTTCATACCAAATATCATCTTGGTCTGCATAGCTAATATATTCCGCAGTAGATTTCGTAAGTAAAAATTCGAAGTTTTTTAAATATCCTAAATTTTCTTCTTGAAAATATAAAATTATTCTATTATCTTTATTTGCATATTCATTTAAAACTTGTTTTACATCTTCATTATCAGATGAGTCATCACTAATTATAAGATTAATATTTTCATATGTTTGGCTCAATATGCTATCTATTTGTTTAGTTAAAAATGTTATATTTGGATTATATACTGCCATTAAAACATCAATTTTTTCTTGTTTATTTTCTTCCATTTTTATTTATCCTTTAATAATTCTTTTCCGCCTTTTAAATAATCTATTCCAGAGAAAATTGTAGCAATTACGCAAATTATCATCATTAATGTTGTAAGAATGTTTATAGTAATTTCGTAACCATTTGTTAAAGTTCCTGTGAATATTGTTCCAAAGCTATTATTATCTATAAAAGCTAAAATAATTGCTATCATTTGTGTAACTGTTTTTAGTTTTCCCCATATACTTGCTGCAATTACCTTTCCACCTTTTTCAACTGCTACTAATCTATATCCTGATACAATAAATTCTCTAAATACAATTATTGTAGGTATCCAAGCTGGAACTTTTCCCATTTCTACAAGTATAATCATTGCTGTTATTACTAATATTTTATCTGCAATTGGATCTAAAAATTTTCCAAATGTAGTTATTTGATTTCTACTTCTTGCAATATAACCATCTAATTTGTCCGTTATTGACGCTATAATAAATATAATGTTTAAAATCCAAGCTGTAGTAGGTATTCCTAAGAATTCTCCTGGTATATTAAAAAATATTACTATTATCATTACTGGTACTAAAATAATACGAAATATTGTTAATTTATTTGCTAAATTCATTTGTGTTTTCCTCCATTTTTTTATTCATTTTTCACATGCCTATTATATAATTGTATACAAAAAAAAGCAAGAAAAATCTCTAATTTCTCGCTTTTTTATAAATTTTAAATTTGTAATTAATTTGTATCATTGATAAATTAAAATTTTGGCATATTTTAATTTATATTAGTATTTTTCATTACTATTTCTACAATATCTGAAACATACTCACCTATTACAGGAATGTTTAATGTTACTATCTTTTGTAAAATCCACACAAGTATTGCTGTTATTAGTGTTACTCCTATACCTATTCCTATTCCTCTTGAAATACCAGAAATTAGATTTACTACTAATAATTTTTTTCTATTTCCTAACAATTGACTAATTTCTATAATATTACTTTCTAATAAATTTCTATTTAAATTATCAATTTGATTTATTAAGATATTTTCTTTCTCTTTTTTTCTTTTTTCAAACATAAAAATACACCCTTTATGTTTAGGGTGTATTTTTTTTGTAAAATTATACTTTAATTTTATATTTATTACATCATTATCAATTTTTTTGATGTAAAAGACAGACATTTCAACAATTCTATTCTACTTTAAACACTAACGTACCTGGTAACGTTCCACTTCCACCTGTTGTAATTACTGAATTATCTTCTGTAACATTTAAAATTTTATAATATACTATACTTGAAACATAAAGCGCACCCGCATAATAATAATTTTTAGCACTTCCATCATAATTTATAGATTCATCATTAAGTTTAAGTGTAGAACCTGAATATTCAGGTCCTCTATATCCATCATTATATGATACATATTTTGATGATGTTCTTAAAACTAAATAAGTTCCTTTTCCCACTGTTGTATTACTTGTCGTAGAAACTAAATTTAAATTTCCTTTTCCTGCTGTTACACCATTTCCTGTAATTAATTCTCCATTTACATATGCTGTTTTTCCTTCTGCTATATCCTCTGCTGTAGCACTTGCATTTTTTGTTACTTCTTTTACAATCCCATTTATATTATTTTCAAATACATTTGTTTCTGCAGAAACATCTGGTTTTATTCCTCCTGCTTTTCCTATTGCATTTGCAATTGCTGTTTTAAATTCTGTTAATTTTGCTATAGAATCATATGGTAAATTTTCTGAATTTAATCCATCTGCTTCCAATTGAGTATATAATTCATTTAATTCAGTTTCTTCCTGTATTTTAGCAAGTTCAGTATTTTCCTTTGCCTTTTTTGCAATTGTTATTATACCATTATCTCCTAAAACTAAATTTATGCTTATTCCTGCTAAAATTATTAATACTATTATTGTTACTACTAGTGCCACTAGTGTTATACCTTTTTCTCTTCTCATTTTCTTTTGTTCCTCCTATTATTTTTCTTATTGTTTCCAATTTATAATCAAATTATAAAACAATATTATGTTTATAAGTTATTACTTTCATTTTAAATTATTTTACTAATATTTTTTGGTTAAGTCAATACTTTTTTCTATGTAAAGTATATTTTTAGACATATTTTTTTAAAATATTTATCATAAATTTTAGTATTTATTCTTTCGAAAAATTTCATAAAATAAATGACAAAAGTGACTATTTTAAAAATATCTTTTTAATATTTCTTCATTACTATTTCTACGATATCTGAAACATACTCACCTATTACAGGAATATTTAATGTTACTATCTTCTGCAAAATCCATACGAGTATTGCTGTTATTAAAGTTACACCTATACCTATTCCTATTCCTCTTGAAATACCAGAAATTAGATTTACTACTAATAATTTTTTTCTATTTCCTAACAATTGACTAATTTCTATAATATTACTTTCTAATAAATTTCTATTTAAATTATCAATTTGATTTATTAAGATATTTTCTTTCTCTTTTTTTCTTTTTTCAAACATAAAAATACACCCTTTATGTTTAGGGTGTATTTTTTTTGTATATACGAAAACCACGTGCTATGCGCGTGGTTCAAAAAAAGCGATAGCAATGTATGAAAAAAATA
>CAKPAW010000005.1 GCA_934133165.1 uncultured Clostridia bacterium | reverse complement strand
GTTTTTGCTCTGGCTTTTCTTCTGGTTTTTCTTCTGGTTTTTGCTCTGGCTTTTCTTCTGGTTTTTGCTCTGGCTTTTCTTCTGGTTTTTCTTCTGGTTTTTGCTCTGGCTTTTCTTCTGGTTTTTGCTCTGGCTTTAATTTTTCTATAAATTCCTTATATTGGCCTTTATCTTCATCTTTTAAATTTTCATATGCATCTATAACTTCTGCTTTTTTCTTGAAGTTAATTGTAGTATCTTCTATTTCTTCGTCTGTTGCAGTATTTTTATAACTTTCTATTATATCTACTAATTTTTCTTTTAATATGTCATATGCTATTTTTTTACTTTCTTCTTCTGACATTGTATCTTTTTTTATTATTCCATTTTCTATTATTTCATATATTGTAGTCGCTGTTGTTGGAATATATTGTGTTATTTTTGCTCCAGATAACGTGCTAAATATCTTTACTTTATTTGCATAATTTGGATGATATACTTCTACTTTATCCCCAGGTTTTAAATCAATTGTGTATCCTTCTTTATTATAATCAAAATATATGTCTGTTGTTTTTTCTTCAGAAATCACATTTTTATTTTCATCATATATTTTTACATAAGCATTTGTATTGTTGCCCATATTTGCTCCATTAAGTTTTATCATAGCTTTTGTATAATTATCACTAAAAGTTAATTCATATCCGTATGTGTTATATATTCCTTGTAACTTTAATGTTATATAATTATTGTAGTCTTTTGGTTGCTTATTTTTATATTCATATTCGTATACATTATCTTGATTTGCTTTTATTTGAATATAAGTATAATCTTGATCATAATCATAATTTACTGGCATTTGTAGCCTATACGTTCCTGCTGGTAAATTTTCAACATTTATAATTTCATTATCTATTTCTATAGTTCTCACTACATTATTACCATCAAGTATTTTTATTGTTTTTCCTTTTAATTTTTCAATATCATCAATTTTTATTGTTAGTTTTAAATTACCTGTTACATTATATTTTTGTAATACTTCATTGCTTACTAAACTATATTTTTCTTTAATATTTTCGCCTAATAAAATTTTATTTAAAATTTCTTCATCTGTTACATCTTTTAATATATTTACCATTGGAAGATTTCTTTCTAGTATTTTTGTTTTAGTCTCTTCCGAAATTTCTGTTTTCCAGCTTTCCATATATGGTATTATATTAACATTATAAATATCTGCAATTGCCTCTACATAAGCATCTTGGTTAGTTAATTTTCTTCCACTATTTACTTGTTCTCTATACCATTTGAACATTTTAGCATATGTTTCTCCTCTTTCAAAATGGTCAAACAAGTTAACTATCATATATAATTTTGTTGAAACTTCTTGCTCGTTAAAATTCTTTCCTTCAAGTCTTGTTTTATTTTTATTTTCCTCAATTTTACTTAATTCTCCAAGCCAGTCTCCACTATATGTATAAATACTTTTATCTATTTGAATATAATGCCCTAATATATTATTAGCAACTTCGCCTAGTTGCATTTCACCATTTCCTAAACTTCCTTGGTAACCATGTGCTATTTCATGTAAACCTCCCCAATTCATTTCAAAAAATGCCGCAACACTAGTACTATTAGCACCTACATGATTTCCATTATAATAAGCTGCACCTGCCCCATGTGCATTTGCTCTTATTAAATATTTTGTTCTAACATTTTGGTCTGTTATGTTTTCTGGATTTAAGCTAACTCCTAAGAACTCGTCCATTCTATCTACAACTTTTTTATAATATTCAAGATATTCATCTAATGTAGAAAATCCATTTTTAAAGAAGTTTGTCATTTTATCTTTGTCTGCAAAAGGCACTACAACTTGGATTACTTCATTTTCTATAAGAGCATATTCATTTTTTTCTTGCCCCCATTTTTCCATAAAATTTTCTTCATTATCTTTATAATGATAATAATTTAGTTCTTTTACTTTTTCATCATATTCTAATTCAATTTTATATGTTTTAGTTAAATCTGTATTTTCTTTACTTAATATAGTAGATGTTATTAATGGAACTGAAGCATAATCTACTCCGTCTCTAGTATTTTGAAGTGTTATCCATTCACCATTTTTACTTATTTTTTGTGAAATTTCTTTGTTTGAATCATTTGTTATATATTGAACATTTATATCATTGTCTGAATCTAGCACTCTCGCTTTTACACTTGTTCCTTCTGGAAGATATATTCCTAGATTTTGTCTATCTCCATAACTACATCTTCTAACTCCTATAATATCTAAATTCCAAATTGAAGGAATTGTATAAATAGTTCTTTCTACGATAATTTTAGAATTTCCATCTTCTGTTACAATAATTGGAACCTCTAGTGTTGTTGTATTGTTATGGCTATCTTGAACTTTATATGTTATTTTATATTCTCCAGCAACATTGATATCTACTGCCCCTGTATGAGTTATTTGTTCTGTTAAATCTCCATCTTCAAAGTCTTTTGCAAAAACTCTAAATCTTGTATCATTAACATCAAAGTTTTTTAACATTCCTTTTTTTATAGTTATTTTTGTTGCACCATATATTATTGGAGCATTTTTGGTACTCCAATAACTATTTTCATTTTTCTTTTCTTCATTACTTGCAAATACTATGTTTCCTAGTATTGCACTCATCGTGTTTAATAACATTACTACGATTATTAATACTACTAATTTTTTTCTCATTCTACTTTTTCCTTATTTTTTATTTATACTATTGTTTAACATTTCTTTGTTACTTTTTATGTTTACCTTGCATTATCTAGTATACTACATTTTTCCTAATTTGTCTATCTTAGTTTTTAGTAAATTATTAACATTTCTTGTTCTAATGCGTATAATAAAAATAGGAAATGGAGAAACCACAAACGTGGTTTGCCGGTATAAATATAAAAACACATCTAAAACTTTCAAATTACAGATGTGTTTTTTTATTGGTTTTCAAACTTTGTCATAAAAAATACCTCCTATTTATTAATTTCTTAATCAATAAATAAAAGGTGTTTATTGGTATTTGTTTTTTATGTTTATTAGTCTAAACTATGCTTTATAGGCATATACATATAAATTTTATTTTTTCAAAATCTATATACTTTTTTATATTACTTCATTACGCTGTTTTTAGCTCTAGTCTTAATTTATCAGCAATCATTGCTATAAATTCACTATTTGTTGGCTTTCCTTTAGCAGCTGAAACAGTGTATCCAAAGATACTTTCTACTGTGTCTGTTTGACCTCTTCCCCATGCAACTTCTATTGCATGACGTATTGCTCTTTCTACTCTAGAAGGAGTTGTTTTATATTTTTCTGCGATTTCTGGGTATAATTGCTTCGTTATTTGATTTATTATATCTATATCGTTTACTACCATCATTATTGCTTCTCTTAAATATTGGTAACCTTTTATATGTGCAGGTACACCAACTTCATGTATTACATTTGTAACAAGTGCTTCTAAATTACTCTCATCTTTTTTGCTTTCTGGTGCAAGTTCAATATATTGTTGTTTAATTTCTCTACTTGCAAAGCTACCTTTTGCAGTTCCTGGTTCATAAAATTTAAATTCTTTTATTCTTTTCATTAATATATTAATGTCAAATGGTTTTACTATGTAATATTCCGCACCTAAATTGATAGCTTTTTGTGTTATTTTGTCTTGACCTACAGCTGAAAGCATTATGCATAGTGGCATCTTCTCTACTGGATTTGAGTTTAATGTTTCCAAAACTCCTAACCCATCTAGATGTGGCATAATAACATCTAATAATACAACATCTGGTTGTTGTTCCTTTATCATTTTATATGCCTCATTACCATCCTTTGCAATGCCTATAACATCCATTTCTTCGTCTTTTGACAAGTTTTCATTTAATGTCATAGCAAACTCTACATTGTCATCTGCAATTAAAACCCTAATCTTATTTTTCACTTTTGTTTTCCCCCTAAAATAATTTTTTTGTAAAATTTTTACATTTCGAATTATATTATGTTTTATATAATTTTGCAATAGTTTTTTGGAAATTTTTTCAAGTTTTTGTGTTTTTGGTTTATATTTCAATATTTTTTCTTATATTTTTTTCTTTTATGATACATGTTTTTTCTATTTTTAATGTATTTTCCTTAATTAATTCATTTATTTTTGTTTTTTCTATATCAGTTACTTCTATTCTACTTTTTATTTTTTCATCATATATCACATTTATAATATTAATGTTATTTTTTTCACAATAATATTTAAACTTTTCCCATTCATTATATGAAATAGTTACTTCTATTTCATACCCAATTTCTTCATTTACAATTTTTGCTTTTTCTAATGCACTAATAGTTGCTTCTGAATATGCTTTTACTAGTCCTCCTGTTCCAAGCAATATTCCTCCAAAATACCTAGTTACTACAACTAATATATTTGTTAATTCATTTTTCGTTATAATATTTAACATAGGAGCTCCTGCTGTTCCACTTGGTTCTCCGTCATCTGACATTTTATTTACTAGTCCATCTTTAGTCAAAATTGAATACGCATAACAATGGTGTTTAGCATCATAGTATTTTTTTCTTATTTCTTTTAAAATGTTTTCTATTTCTTCTTGTGTTTGGACATAATAAATATTAGCTATAAATTTTGATTTTTTCTCTACTATTTGTGCTGAAGTATTTTCTGATATTGTTTTTGACACTTTAATTTTTCCTTGTATAATATATTTAGGTTTTTAAATGGATTTACCTATAAACCATTTATTTAAATTCCTATTTCATTCTCATATATAATACTAAATTTTAGCATAAAAATCAAATTTTCAAATTTTTTTCGAATTTTGGATGAGAAAAATCTTAAAATTAGTTGACAAGTCGTCTAAAATAAGTTAAAATAATAAATGCATTTGGAAATGGTGGATTTAGCGTAGTTGGTTAACGCGCCAGTTTGTGGCACTGGAGACCATGGGTTCGAGTCCCATATTCCACCCCATTTATATTTAGCATAAATTTTAATATATTGGGCTGTAGCCAAGCGGTAAGGCACCAGACTTTGACTCTGGCATGCGCTAGTTCGAATCTAGCCAGCCCAGCCAACAAAATAGCGACATTCAAAGAATTGAAGGTCGCTTATTTTTGGCTTTTTTTGTTCTACTTGTCCAAAACTTGTCCAACTTGCAAATACATTTTAGTATAGTATAGTAAATTATAGCATTTTATTAACTATATCTATTCTTACATGATTATACACTTTAAATATTAATCTTTTAAATAATTTAATCACTATCTTTTCTTTCCAATTGCATCTTTCTAAAATTTCATTAATAACTTTATTTTCTAAATTCATAATATACCTCCAATTGACATTTTCAAAATTAGAGTGTATATTATATTTGTATATTGGCTTTTTTAATATACACTCTTGAGATAGTTTCAGTTCCAGCTGAGCTATCTCTTTTTTTCTTATTATATAGTGTTATTTTCCTAATGTCAAAAAAACTGGGTTTCGACAAAATGACCGCAAATCGTTGATATGACTGCGGTCTATTTTTAGTAAAAAATATTTTTAAAATTTTTTTTAATTTTTTTAAATTTCTTTTAAGATTTTTTCTCTAATTTCATTCCAAGTTAATCCAGAAACATATTCAATTGCTTGGCAACTTAAATATTTATTTTTCTTTGCTATATCGTTCCACTCTTTTGTAGTTGGAAAAGTATTATTTTTTAGACAATATTCTTTTAGTTCTATATAACTCTTTTTATAGTTTTCTATCATTTTACAATCAAATGGATATTCTTTTTGCTTTCTTGTATATGTCTCTTCTTTAGTCTCATAATATAAGTTTATTAATTCATCTATTTTATTACTTAATTGTCTTGTTCTTTCTGAGTTTAATCCTGTTTCTTCTATAGATTTATTTAATTCGTATCTTGCCTTTTCTATTTTTGCATCTAGCTTCTTATCTTTTTTTCTGAGTTTCTTCTTTAATTCTTCCCAGTTTAATACATTTTCGTGAGCTATTATTGTGATAGCACTCAAAAATCCTTTCTTAAGCGCGTACTCATTCCATTCTTCTGTACCTAGATTATTGTTTTTGCTTAACATTTTCTTTAATTCTTTCACTGACGTTTCTTGTCTGTTCATTTTTTATTACCACCTCTTAAAAATTATAAAGGTAATAATAAGATTTTACCACGTTAATTTTTTCCAAATTTGTAATATTTTGTATATATTTGTCGAAAGGTACAGAGTATAGACAAATATTTTAGTCAAGCATAAATAACTTATTTTATATAACTACTTTTTCTTATTGCAACATTTAACTCTGAAAAGTTTTTATTTCCACTTAATCTTACTAATGTTTTAGCAGATAAATAATTAAATTGTACTGCTATTTTATTCCATTCTTTTACAGATATTTTTCTATCATATTCTTTAATAGCTTGTATGCTTCTTTCATAATTATTCATACTTACCACCTCAACACTATTATAGCATATTATGTTACTTTTGTTTGTCGAATTTTGGAAGTACTTGGAAAAATTTTTGAAATATATTGTCAATATAATTAAAATATGATATATTGTTTTTTATTAGGAAAGAGGAATTAAATTAATGGATAGATTAAATATAAAACGAATGGAAATAGACAAACAAATATTAAAAATCGGGGAATTAAGTCAAGATATTATTGATTTATTAAATTTACAAGAAAAACCACGTAATATAAAATTTGCCTTTGATAGGATTCCTCATTGTGAAAAGCATAAAACAGATTTTAAAGATGAATTTTCATATTATAAAAGTATGGAATTAATACCACAAATAATAAGCAGTCCTGAATATGTAGGTTATAACGAAAAAAATAATGGGATTGAGTACATAAAGAGATTAGATGATTTAACTCTAGTTGCAGTAAGACTAAAATCAAGTGGAGATCTATTTTTAAGAAGTATATATCCAATTAGTGATGTAAAATTAAATAATGGAATTGCATCAAATCAAATAAAAAAGATATAAAAGAGATACTATTTCTAGTATCTCTTCTATATTGCTTGGTTATTTAGTAGGACGGCGTACCCTACATCTCTTTTCAGACCATCTCTGGCGTGTTAGCTGCCACTTTCTAACCTTAAATAACCTTTTATATTGTATGCTTTTTTTCAGAAAATATACTAAATTTTATATTTTCTGTGTAATTATATTAATACATTTATTTATTTAAGTCAATAATTTTTTTAAAATTTTCAATTTTTTGTTTAATATAATTTACATTTTTATTTTACCATATTTATGTAAATAAGTCAATTTTTTACTTATAAATCCTTAAAAATCAACGCATTACAATGAATTTTAAGCCGTTTTTATTTTAAATTAGAGTAATTATATTACTTGATTTTATTGACTTTTGGAGATTTTTCACGTATTATCTATAGAAGGAGAATTTTGAGATGAAATATAAAAAATAAAAAGAAAGCGAGGTGATAAGTAATATGATTTTTTCTGCGTTAAATATTCACACTAATGAAGTAGAAGAACTTTTTGATGATTCTAAACATACTAAAGAAGAATATGAAAATTTTAGAAATAAGTACAAATCAGAAAAAGGATATTGTATCGCTAGTAAAAAAGAAATAAAGGCAGAGTAAAATCTGCCTTTTTATTATTTTAATTTTCTATTTACTATACTTTGAATAGCATTGTAATCGTAACCTTCTGCAATTAATTTTTCTTTTCTTGATGGGTTGTTTCCCCATTTTCCTGCGATTACTTCATCTGCTATTTCTTCGTTTGATTTTCTATTTGAAGCTTCTGTCTTTCCTAGCAAAATTTCATTTACCTTTGCTTGGACTTCATCATATAGTGAACCTAATGCTTGTTTTCTTGCTTCTCCTACACCATATTTTCCAGCTATTACTTCATTTGCTAAATCTATTATTGATTTTGTTGTTTGTGGTTTTTCTTCATCTTCAATATTTTCAACTGCATTTTTTATTTCTTCTAGTGGGAAATTTGTTCCAGGACAACTTGTTGCTAATATTTCTCTATGGCCTTTTATCCATTTAATATTGTATCTTGACTTAATATCTTTTACTAATTCAATTATAGCTTGTTTTTGTACTTCTGACATAGTTTCTTCATTGAAATTACCTTCTGCGCAAATTCCTATACTTGTACTATTTACACCTGGGCAATGAGCTCCTGCCATATTTTCTGGTCTACCTCTATATATAGAACCATCTTTTCTTACATAGTAGTGATAGCCTATACCAGCCCACCCTTTATTTTTGTGATAGTTATGTATTACTTCAATACTTTGTAATACTGATACTCCTGAATTATGAAGTAATATTCCTTCAACCTCTTTCATTGCACTATGATTACTATTAAATTCTAAATTTGTTTCAATTATTTCCATTTATTTATCCTCCTTAACAACTTTCCAATCTTCAGCTAACATATCAGCTTGGCTTGCCAACCAACCTAATTGAACACCTGATGTTCCTACAAATGCTATTGCTTTATTTCCTATTGCATCATGTTCAGCATTTATTATTTCATCATTAGCATTTTTATAGCTTATATTAGTTGCTAATTCTATGTATTGATTTTTACCGTTCCAACCTTTTCTTTGTACTTTTTTACCTCTTTTTAAATTAGATATTGCTTCTCCAAATGTAAATGTTTGTATATTTAATTTTGCTTCGTCTATATCATCACATATAATCCAATTATCTGCTACTATATTATCTAAATCTACAAATATATCTTCTGTCTCTAAAAAAGGTATTATACTCCCATCTTTGCAATGCATTGTTATTGTTCCATTTTCTTTTACCCAATAACCTCTCCAATGCTCTCTTTTTATTTTATGTCCTTGTTTTAATGCTTCATATGCTTTTTTAAATTCCATCTATTTTTCCTCCTTATTATCTTTTAATTGAGTTCCAAAGTAAAAAGCAATTATCATTAAGTAAATTTCTTTAATATCAAAATTTCCTTTTAAAGTAAGTATTGCTACTACTATTGTTAATACTAATGTAACTAAACTTTTTACATTAATTAGTTTTGCTAATTTTTCTTTCATTTTCTTTATCTCCCTTCTTATTTCATAATTAAAGCTATAAGTCCTCCAATAATTACACCTGCTATAGTACATATTATTTGATTTCTTATAGCTTTCTTTGTATCTTTATAATCTTGAGCTGGCTCTTTTTCTATGTTTCCAACTCTAGTATCTAGCTTATTTACGTCTTCTCTCATTAGCTTTACTTCTGTTGCTATTTCCTTTATAGCATATGTGAGCTCGTGAGTATCTTCTAGTTTATTATTTATTTCTTTAAACTTAATATCGTGTTCGTCTAATCTTTTTGTATTAGACTTACTTCTTTGCTCTGTTTCTACTATTCTTTCAATATATTCTTTTTCCACTCTATCACCTCTAATCTCTTGTTATATAAGTAAACGTTATCATTACTAAACTATTATTAGCATAACTTGCTGTCGTTTTTAAATAAATAGTTCCATCTGCTCTAATTTGTACTAAAATATTATTTGACAAAATTGCTTCATTATTACTTAATAAGTTAGCATAGATTTTTAGTTCAGTTAATGGCTTAAAAAGTAATCCACTCGCGATATTTATGTAAGAGGCAGGTTTACTAACAGCTTTTAAATCTAATCTTATATATGCTTGAACTGTATTATTGCTCTTAATATAATTTGCAGTTCCACCGTTTGCATAATTTGTATTTAATGTAAGATTTTGAGTTACTTTTTCTATTTGTTCTTTTTGTATAAATTCTTCATATACATTATTATCATTAAGTACATAGATTTTAGATTGTGTATTAGATAAATTTAGTTTTATTGTAGATATTTCACTTGTTTCAATTGTTGAATTATCTGTATGTGAAATTATTATTTTTATTTTATGACCTGTTTCACTTGTAATATATTTATATTTTGCAGATGTTATCCAGTCCGTCGATTTTATGAATGTCTCATCTGATGTATATTCAAATATTAGAAATTTAAAATTATTATTATTTATAGTAAATATATGTTCTGTATTTGATTCTACTTCAATAAAATTGGATGTTCTTATTCTTGTTGTTGAGTCTACAATTGTTCCACTCGCCGAAGATATTGTTCCTTGTTGCCATTCATCAGAATTTTGAAATAAAATATTTTTGTGTTGCAACCACACTTTTTCTCTATTAGCTCCTGTCGGTTCTGTTGCACTTACTATTACTCCACTTTCAGATATTGCATTTTCTATATTACTTTGCATTTTATTTAAAACAAATGGTGATAATGGAGTATTTCCTTCCCAAACCGCAGGTGTTACTTCATGGTCTACGTTATCTATTGTTACTTTTGCAGGACTTACTTGCGTTCCTGCTTCAAAATTAATCTTTTCCATATTTTCCTCCAAAAAAATAAAGCTTTATTTAGCTTCTAATTTTTCTATTCTCTCTACTAGAGATTGTATTAAATTATTCTGTTGTTCTATTTGTTCTTGTTGTTCTTGTATTGCTTTGCAGCACACTGATACAAACGAATATAGGTCTACTCCATCATTTTCATTCGAAGTTATTTCTTTTGAGTAATTGTAGTTATCTCCTATAACAAATCCTATATGCTTTTTAGTTGTATCTTCTTCAAATTTAAAGTTATATTTATAAATATCTATATTTTTAATTATTTTTATAGCACTTTCTTTTAACCTTTCAAAATTTTTTTTATTTTTTTCCAATGAACGTTGAGATATAGAAAATGTATTTACTTTACCATTTTGAATTAATGTATAGTTACTTTCTTCTGTTTGACTCGGTGCAACAAAAATTGTACCTCCACTATATGCAAAGTCTGAATCTATTCCAACATAGCCATTAGGTCCTTCAAAAGATGCGCCAAACGAACGTACTGCCGAATTAAATTGAGAATTATCATTCGAAATAATCATTAATGCAGCACCTATACTTTCACTATCTTTTAATGTTATTATCCCCTTTTTATTTACATTAAAGCAATCACTTGAAATCACTATATTTTTAGAAGTTAAATTTATAGTATTTCCTGCGATTAAATCAATAATATTACTTGCTGTTAATCCAAGCTTATTTGCTAAAATTTTTACTGCTTCTGCTGATTGATTAATCTTTGAAATAATCTCATCATTTCCTACTTTTTTTGATACAGTACTTGTTATATTATCTGTAGTTTGTTTAATTTCACTTTTAGCTGTAGTTAATTCATTTTTTGTAGCATAAGTACTTGATACTGAACTAGTAATTTCGTTAGCTTTCTGTGTTATAGTAGAATTTAATTCCGTTACCGCTTCTTCTAAACTATCATCTGTTGCATATTCTGTTAATTTTTGATTTACATTCAATTCTATTTGACTTGCACTTTGATTAATTGCAGAGTTCATTTCATTTGTAGTTACGTATATCTCTGTAAAATCATTTTTTACTAAATATTCTGCATATAATCTATTTCCTGTCATATCCTGCAAATATAGATAATTATCACCCTCAAATAGTTCAATATTTATATTTCCTATTTCTTCAATTATTGGTGTTTCTAAAACAGATAAAACTTGTAATTCACTTAAAGATAATCTTCTAGTTACATATGCTTTACCTTTTTCAATTGTTAAAGTATCATGTATATCTCCTTTATAACGTAATTCTTCAACATCTATTTCATATACTTTTTTATCTGCAGTTGGATTCGTTCTGCTTTGCTTGTCTACTACAATTTTATATTTCATAACTGCTCCTTTCATGCATAATAAAAAGAAGGCTTTTAATAACCTTCTTTCTTTATATATTATAATTCAATTTCTCCAAATAATAATTGCCTCATTTCTTCATTTAAAGCTGTAACCTCTTCACTTGTAGCTTTAGCAATATCGTATTGAATTTTTAATTTTTCTATTTCTTTAATTACTTCTTCTGTTTGCTCTTTCTTCTTTAATTCCTTTATTTTTCCCTCAAAATACTGATAATTTTGAGGTATATTAGCTGTTTCTTTTAATCTTCCTTGTATTTCACTTAACCTTTTACTTCTTGCCTGTATTTTTTCTTTTGTTTGTTTTAAGTTTTCTTCTAATTCGGCAGTTTTTTCCTCGCTATCATCTAATTTTTGTTGTAATTCTTTTACTTCTTTATTTTTTACACTTGTATTATTTATTGAACTAATTTTAGTCTGTAATTTAGAAATTGTATCATCTTTATTTTGGTTTTCTTCCTCTAAAGATGTTACCTTTTCTTCTAACCCTGTTATTTTATTTTCTGCTGTTGTTAATCTTTCCTTTAGTTCTTCTATATCTTTTGAATAATCTATTTGTTGTATTTGTGCTGTTTCTATTGTTTGTTTTTGATTCGAAGTAGCATTAATTATATTATATGCTGTTGTAACAACTACTCCTGCCGTTACAAGTGTTCCTACAAAAATATATGACTTTTTTAACATGATTTTTCCCCCTTTTTTTGAGATTATATCACGTTTATTTTATATATTATGTCGAAATTTGTCGACTATATTATATTTTTTGGTTTGGAAATAAATTAGCACTAGGAAATAGATTTGTACTAGGAAATAAGTAATTATCATATGTTTTATTTCCTTCAACATCAAATTTTAAAACATTTAATTTCCCTGCGTCATCAAGATACACTTCTGTTATTGCTTCTTTATCTCTTTTATAATCCACTATGTCGCCTACATTTTGTTTTATGCTATCTACTTCTTGCTCTACCTTTGTTATTTTTTCTTCATGTTCGCTTGTTTCTCGAGCTAATTGAGTTATCTTACCTTCGGCTTGGTCTATTTGACTTTGAACTCTTCTAATCATAGTCTTTTGAGAAGGTGTTCTTGACATTGTTTCTTCTTTAGCTTTACATTGTATTTTGCTACTTAGACTTGCTTTCCATTTTCCACAAAATTGACTAGAACCTTGATAGATTACTTTTTTATTATCTATTAATAATATATCTCCAACATCTAAGGCTGGGTCTATAATACTATCTCCCTCAAAGCTATAGACTTCTAAATCTTTAATTTTATTATATATGTTGTCTATTTGCTCTTGGTCTACTATAAACATGTTATCTTGATTTATATATAAAGTATTTCCTGTTGTATTGCCTTTTTCAAATAGTTGTATCCCATCTTCATATTTAACACGAGTAAGTTTAAACTTTTCTCCCCATTTAAAGTTTTGAAAGTACTTTAAAGGTAATGTGGCTGTTGTTTCTCCTATTGTTTTTATATAAAGTTTTCCATCTCTACCAATACAAGCAAATCCCCCTGCTTGTTCTGATATATAGCTTAAGTAAACTCTTGCAGAAATTGTACTATCATATACTGCAATTTCTTTATTCATATTCAAAAAAGAAGTAGAACCTAATTCTACTCCTGCTTTTGAACATATATCTTGTAATACTTGTATTATTTTAGCTTTTCCACCATTATTTTTCAATAGTGTACTACCATCATAATTAAACTCAAATTTAATCATATTATCTAGTAATTTTAATGTTATTGTATAATCATCATCTTTACTAATATCATCTACATTAAAAATACCAACAGGAATAATTTCGCCAGTTATTCCACTTTTAATTTCTACCTTATTAATAGTATCGGGAACTGCTGTTTTATACACCTTTAAATCTATTGCTTGTGCTGTAACAGAACCTAGAGTAAATTCATCGTTAGAAAATAATTGTTGTGAAGGTTTACAATCTAATATGTATTTTGATTTTATCTCTGTATCCTTTATAAACACTTTTAATATGTGTGGTGTATTATATATTTTTAATTTATAATTATCACTTGTTTGATACATTAACTATTCATCTCCTCCACTATGCTTTTTTGTGTTTCTGTCAATTCTTTTTGCATTAAATTAAAAGAGCACTTCCATTTTGTTTTGGAAGTACTCTGTTCTTTCTCTGTACTTATCATTTCAACTTTTCTTTTTGAAACTCTAAACTTTGCATTTTCTAAAAATCCACCTTCTACTACTGGAACTTTTATGTCTAATATAAATGGATTTTTATATGTTTTTTGTATTAAACTCTCCGCTTCTTCTTCACTATTAAAGTCCCAACTCATAGAAAGCTTTAACATTCCTACAGCTATCGGATTATCTATTAATGAACCATCAACGACACTAGAATAACTATCTTTGTCAGTATCTTCTATATCTGCACTATATGTACTTGGTGTTGGTAAGTTTTCTGTTTTTCCATGTTCTTTCCATAACATAATAAATTCCTCCTATATTCCTGCATAAGCTGTTCCATTTTGTCTACGTGCTTGTTGCAATAATCTTTCCATTTCTAATGCTACTTTTGTACTTCCAAATTGAATTACTAATGTTTTTAATTCTCCTGAATTATTTGACTTACTACCTTCATAATTAGATAAAACATCTTCAAATGTTTCTCTCATTATACTTTGTGGTGTTGTAATTTCTGGGTTACTTCTTGCTCCAGAATATTCACCAAATACCGCAAGAGTCTCATCGTAAGCAACGTTTCCTGTTGCTAATCGTGGTAAAGATACTCCCGTCATTGTAGGTATATTTATACCAAAAGAACCTCCACCTAACCAATCTGGCATTTTAAAATGCATATTATTTAATGAACGGATTACCTTATTTACTCCTGTAACTACTCCATTTGCCATTTTTTCTACTCCGTCTAAAATCCAATTTATAGGATTTTTTACTGCAGACCATATATTACTCCATATTTCAGAAGTTTTATCTTTAATTCCGTTCCAAATATTATTCCAAGTACTTTTTATATTGTTTAAAATTTCATTTATCTTATTCTTTACATTAGTTATATTAGTTTCTATGATATTCCTCATACCAGGGAATATTGAATCAATTTTATTTAATAAGTTTTCCCAAACATTAGAAGCAAAGTCCTTTATTCCATTCCAAATATTGCTCCAAATATTTTTTATTCCTTCTAATACACTTGATATAATCCCTTTTATCATCAATATTTTGCTGTTTATTGCGTTCCATATCATTCCAAATATTCCTGATACAAAATCTTTTAATCCACTCCATGCCTTTTCCCAATCACCAGTAAATACTCCTGTTAAAAACTCAATTAAACCTCCTAAAGCATTCCAAAAGTTAGTTACCATTTCTATTGCATTTTGGAAATATTCCTGTACAATAGGATTAGAAGTAAATTCTTTTATTTTGTTAGTTATTACTTCTATTAAAGTTAAAAGCTTATTCAAAGTATCCCACATTGTCTGAATTAACTCTGTACCTCTATTATCAGTACTCCATGCTTTTTTCCACGCTTCTGCAATATTAGCTATAATATCACATATATTTTGAATTATTAAAAGAATTAATTCTACCATATATTGTACTGTTCCATTGTTCCAAACTTTTTCCCACGATTTCTTAATAACATCTATGACTTCTTTTATTTTATTTATTGCATTTTTTATTTTTTCTATCGTAGGTTGTCCATATTTTTCCCAAGCTTTTACAAATGGTTGAAAAAAGTTAATTAACTTTTCCTTCCATTTATTTGCCCATACGAGCATAGAATTGTCTACTTGTGATAAATCTATACTAGGTGTTGTTTCTCCACTACCAGCACTATTATTATCTGAAACATTATTTATTTCACTATGTATACTGCTTAATGACTTACTAGCTTGTTTTGCACTGCCTGATGCACTTTTCATTGAGTTTGCTGTAGCTTTTGCAAATATATTTACTCCACTAAATGCATATACTAGACTTTGCACTGCTTTCATTAAGTTATACACTAAATTAGTCACAAATTGTATTACTGGTGCAAACACACTTCCCATTGCGTACTTCATATATTCAATATTTGCACTTAATTGTTGTGCTTGTATATTTTGACTAGATAGCCAACTAGTAGCACAATTCTTTAATGTTTGATATATACTTCTTAATCCAATTAAAGCTGCTGCATATCGTAATACTCTATCTATTCCATCTTTTAAGCTTCTTCCTATTCCTTTTATATTATTCGTTATATTTTGTGTTATTTTAGGCATTTGATTTAATGTACTTTTTAGTCCTTTTGACGAAGTTTTTGCTTGTTCTATTTTGTTTTTAAACACATTAAAATAACTACTCAATTTACTTTGAGTAGTTGCTGTTTGAGTCGTTTGTTGTCCTATTTGTGACATTTTAGATTTTGCTACATTTAATAATTCATTATATCTTTCTATTTCTCTATTTAATTTATCACTTTGAGATACTAATAAATTATAATTGTTATCATTATCCAATCTTCTATATGTTTCTGTTTTTATTTGTTTATTTCCTGCATTTGGTATTTCTTTTATTACTGACTGATTTGTGTCATTTCTTATTTTATCTAAAGCAGTATTAGTAATATCTAATTTTAATTGTCGCCCAGTTATTTTCTTTTGTAGACTATCTATCTCTTTTTCTATTTGTGTTATTTGTCTTTTTGCGTCTTGATTATTTACTTTTATTGATAGTTCATTATTTTTAGAACTCTTTTTTAAGTCTTGCATTTTTTTCTTCATAAAACTTACTGCTTGATGCAATTTATTCGTCATTACTTTAGTATCTACTTTAGAGAAGGCTTCTTGTGCTTGTTTAACTGATTTTTGGATTGTTGGTGCTATTTCTTTAAATTTTTGCAAAGCTTCTTCTACTTTTGCAGTTACTATAATCTCAATTTCTTCAATAGTCATTCTTTTTCTCCTTCCATATTCATTATAAAAAGCACCAATTCAATTGGTGCTTAATTTTTTATGCTACTTGATTTTTCAAATCTTCTATATTTATTGTCATTGTTTCAATATCTTTCAAAATTTCTTTAAAATAAAAACTTGGTAACTCTCTATATGTTGCTACTGCATATTTATCATTTATTGTTTTATATGCTCTAGGAAATACTCTAGATTTTATTTTATGATATTCTAATCCGTTTTCTTCACAAATATCCTTTACTTTTTCTTTTATTTTATCTCTTACTATTTTAGCCTCATTTGGTGCTAATTGTATTTTCTTTTTAATTAAAACATCGTGCTCATCTATTTTTGAATTTACCTCATTAAATTTTTGTTCTGTTTCTGTTTTAAATCCTGCAAAAGCATAATTCATAATTGTTTGACTTTCTGTAAGTCCTTTAATTAAATCATTTATGTCTAAATCCTTTGCTTTCATTTCTTTATTTTCTTTTAATATTATATCACTCATTTATTATTTCTCCTTCTCCAAAAATTATATTTCCGACAACATCTTGTCGATTTTCTAATGCTTGTTCCATTAACATTGCCCATTCCTTTATTGATTTTACACTTGCTTCGACAAACTTTTTCTTTTTGCTAGGTATATTTTGTAAATCTTCTTTTAAGTATGTGTATTGCGAATTTTTACTTAAGAAATCTCTTATGTTAAATAAAAGCATATCTAATTTTGCAGTATCAAATACTGCATCTTTTTCTAAATTATCTTCCAGCCTAATACTTTTTAATGTTCCTTCTGCTTTTTCTGCTCTTTTTTGTAGCTTTTCAAGTTGTTGTTTTTGTTGTTCTATTTCCTGTTTTAGAATTTCTTTTTCCCTTAATAAATGTTCTGGCACTACTTCTTTCACTACTTCTTTTTCAATTATTTCTTTTTCTGGTATTTGAATTTTTTCAATTTTGCTTTGTAATGTTTTTATTTTTTCCTCTTTTTCTTTTATTGCTTCTTGAAGTTCATTCGAATAATCTCGCTCCGCTTCTAGTTGTTTTTTTATTTCTTTCTTTTCCTTAATAACTTGTTCTAATTCTCTTGTTGTCATATCTTCAACATTATTGCTTTGCATTATTTCTTGTCTATCTTCTTCATCTAATCCAGCAAGTGCAAGCAATTTTCTAGTTCCTAAATTGGCAACTGGTTGCCAATTTTCAAATGTAGTTGCAACTTTCATAAAATTTCTTGCTGTTCTATCACTGAAATCAACCTTATTTTCTAGCCAATTTAAATATTCTCCATGAGGTAAGTTATCTTTCACCTTAATAAGTCTTTTACCTATTTCTATAATATTTTGTGCTGTTTGATCTTTTAGTATAAGAATTTCTGCTGTTGTTTTTTCTATATTGAACTCTGTTAGTTCTTGCATATTTTTTACCTTCCTCTCTACCTTCATAATAAGATATTATTGTAATTAGTATTGTTGGAACATAAAAGCAGAATAGTATTCCCCATATGTTAGTTACATACATTTAGAACACCCCTCTTTCGTTAAAAACCTTTATTAGATATTCCCAACTTGTTTTACCTTCTTCAACTAATTTGTAAGCATTTTTGCAAATATTATAAACTTTTGAATCAATTTTTTTATTTATTTGACTTTCATACTCAATAACATATTTATCAAACTCGCTTATTTCAAATTTCTCATCTTCTTGTAAATGATATCCATCTTGTAATTCTTCTTCAATTCCATATACAATATCAATTAATTTCCTTGTTTCATTTGGCGCAATACTTATTATAGTAGTTCTATCTTTAATTATAAAAGTAAAATAAGTGTTATCTTTAAAATAATTTTCTCTGTCTTGTTCTTTTGTTCTATATTCAATTTTTAATTTTGGCATAATAAAAAGAAACCTCCCTTATTTTTTGTATTTTAAGTTGAGATTTCTCTAATTCTATGATATAATATTTCATAGATAGAGTTAATCTCTAGTCCAAGGTATAGTTGTATGTTAACCGACCAAAGTTCCTTACAACTGTGCCTTTCTTTTATTTATTGGACTTATCTAAGTCTTTTTTGATAAGTTCTAAAACATATTCATTGAACGATTTATTTTCTTCTATAAGTTTATATTTTACTTGTTTTAGCAACTCGTCATCAATCCTTATTGTTGTTTGTTTTATTTTTCTCACCTCTCTTTCTATGACGTCATAATATCATAATGACGTCATAATGTCAAGAAGTGTTTTGAAATTTTATAAAAAATTTTTACATAATAAAAAAACACCTACCTAAGTAAGTGTTTTACTTATTAATATTTCAGTATTTTCTTGTTTTTTAATAAAAAATATAGTCAATTTTATCCTTTTACCTCTTATTAGTAATTTTTTCTATACACAATATGGATTTGGTTTAAATAATAATGAAAAAAAATCGATTACTAATCCAATTCCAAATAATCCAAAAGTACATAAATAAACTATTCCAAGTAATATTTTTTCTTCATAAAATTTATGAGCTCCTAGAAATCCTAAAAATATGCAAAGCAATAATGCTACCCATTTATTTTTTTGTCTACTATATCTTTGATTAATATTTCTATTTACATTTGTATTCGTATTATTTATCACTACTTGTGATTGTGAACTTTTTAATTCTTCTACTTGTCTGCCACAATGTATACACATTACTGCATCCATTGGTATTTTTTGTCCACAATATTTGCAAAATTTAGTTGCTACTTCTGTTTGTTCCATAACAAATTCCTCCTTTTATTTTTATATGTCGTATTATAGCATATTTTATTGTCGAAATTTGTCATTTCTTGCGATAGTTTTAGATTTTTTATATTATCCTTTAAAAATTCTTCTTTGTTCTTCTAAGCTTTGTTCTTCTTCATTTTCTTTAAAAAGTTCTGGATAATTATCTTTTATTAATATAATTTTTGCATTTTGATTCATGCAATCACCTGCTATTAATTTATTAGTTACCGCTTCTTGAAGAATTATTTCCCTTTTTAAATCATCCATTGTCTTAATTAAATGTGCTTGACAATATTTATTAATTTCTATATATCTACTATTCCAGAACTCATGTGGCTTCATATCAAAATAATAAGCCAATGGTTCCATCGAATAAATTAATTCAACTAGATTATTAGATTTTTTTATGTCTAATATAATATCATCTAATCCATGTGAGTTTGAAATTCTTGTTTTGCTATTTCCCCTATAGCTGTCTCTGCTGATTTTCGAATTAACTCGTTCATATTCATTGTTAATAAAGGATTTGATATCATTTCTTTTAGTTCTCTCTTGTTCATTTTCTTTTTGAAAAAACCCTCATCATTCAAAGCCTCTGCAATCTTTTCATATAAATCATTTATTGTTATTCCTTCTGTTCTACAATCATCTATAAAATCATATACTTCATTTGATGATGTAAATGCATTTTTACCTTCTTCATCTTCTGCTAATTTAAATATTATTTTTGAAAGTGCTTCTCCATCTAATATAGAGTATGCTTTTGTAAATACTTCTTCGAAGTTTTTGTTTTTTAGTAGATTAGCTATTTCTACTATTTTTCTTGTTTTTAGTACTAAATTAATTGTTTTATTTTTTGTTTCTATTATCATTTAATTTCTCTCCTTTGCAAAAGAGAGAAGACTTTTCAGCCTTCCCTTATTAAAATTTTGTCGAATCTCCTTCTATAGGGTATCCATCTGTTTCTACTACATTTGACTCTTTATATACTCTCATAGTATCCTTTATAAAGTCCCCATCGTTCATCTCTTGTCCTGCAATATCTACAGTACATTTTACAGTCTGAACTAATGGTTTGTTAGCAACTGATGCTGTTGTTTCTGGATACTCTAAGAATAAGAATATAGTTGTATCTGCATCTGCTATTGCTTTAATTGATTTATGTGTTTCTTGAATAAACATCATTTCAATATCTACTGTCTCTGCTTTTCTTTTTCCTTTTGCCATTCTTTCTTCTTCTAAATCTAGAGCACTATATGTTTGTCCTTCTTTTAAAGTTTTTAATTGACCTACTTTTTGAACATAACCTATACTTATTCTATCTCCTGTTAATGTTGTTGAATAAGATACCTTTGCTTTCATTGCAACTTGTGGTGTTGTTGTTTTTGGTGTTACTTCTGCATCTTCCATTTTTTATACCTCCTTATTATCTTATAAAATTAAAAGAGCTCGTTATAGAATTATAACGAACTTCAAAAGTTATTGTTATACCGTATTTTTGCAATATAGGATCATATACTGCAGGACTGGTATTTGTCCTTATAAAATTAAGTTCTTGAAGCTTTATATCAACTTCGTCTGTCATTTGCATTGCTTGTCTTTGTTTTTCATTCCAACAAGTTATTGAAATTTGAAATGTAGAACGAATAGAAAATGCATTTTCTGTTAAATTTACTGATTTTAAAGGTGTGTGTAATTCCAATATAGGAAATTTACTTTCTGTATTTGGATTACTTAAAATTGGTTTATTTTTATACAAATTTTCTAGCTTTTCATATACTAAATCGCTAAACTCTTTTATACTTAAATCTTTCATTTTGTACACTCCTTTAACATTTCATTCAGTTTTTCTTTAACTATTTCTGTATTTTCATTTCTACTTTTAAATTCTGCATCTCCTAAAAAATGATTTGCTTTTGCTCCGAACTGCTACATAAAATTGTTTTCCACTTATTGTTACAATAGGATAATTTAATGTTCTTCCTACTTTGTTTATAGGTATATACCATTCTGTATAACCTGATTCAATAAAGTGTTTTGTTTTTCCTATATGTTCTTGTTCTGCCCATTGTCCTGTACCAAAGTATTCAAACCATAAATAAGATTGCCCATTTTCAGTCATAAATTTAGAAGGGGCAGCATAAACCCTTCCTTTTACTTCTTTTGTAGACATATCTATCATTTCTACTATTATACCATCTTCTTTATGGCCTTTTTCTAATTTTACTGCATACCCCTGAATATTTTTTAGTATATCTTCAGTTATTATTTTTGCAGTTTGTGGTAGTTTTTGAATTATGGCATTAATATCTTTGAAATTATGTTTTATTTTTATATCACAGCTTATCATTTTTGCATTTTCTCCATTCTATATACATACGTATTTCCTATTTTATTTTTATCTAATACTCTATATTCAGGAATAAATTCCTCTAATTTTGAGACGTCTTCGAATGATACTCCGTCACCTTTTTGTATCTCATAATCTCTTGTACTTCTGCCTTTATAAATACTATAATCTACTTCTCCTGTAGACTTTTTGTCTAGTTCGTTTACGTCTTGTTGCATATTTAGCCAAGCTATGCTTTTATATTTCCATTTTTTTTCTGTTTCTCCGTGGTCTTCTATCTCTTCATATTCTGATATATGTACTTTTGTTAAATCTCGTAATAACATTACTTGAATATCCTTATTGAAACTACATCTATTCGTAGTTTCTTTTCTATATCATTGAATGATGAGGAAATACTTCCTTCATTTCTTGATAAAAGACCTTCTGCACCTCTTGCATTGTATTCGGAAATAACAGCTTTTTTTATATATGGAAATAATTTTTTATCAGTTTCTTTACGATTAGAAGCATCACAGGCAATAGAAGTCATATCTGCTATGATGTCTTTTATTATATCTTCTGTATTTTCAATATAATTTGCTCCTAATCTTTTTTTAATTTGTTCTAACATCTATTGCCTTCCTTTCTACTATCCTTTTGAGATTATCCTTGCTATAGCAATTTCTTTATGGTTATATGTATTTCCATCAGAACCTACTACTAAATCCCAGTTTGCTCCATCTGCTAATTCTTCATCTGTTGGAGAATCTGTTGCTTGATTTTTCATTAAGTAACTAATTCCATGAGGAGCCATTACCTTTCTTTGTCTTTCATATAAGTAATCTCTATCAGCATCAGCATCTCTATCCATTTCATGAGGTACTTTTGCTCCTAAATCTTCGTAATCAAATGCTCCTTTACCGAAAACATAAGTAACGTATTTAGAATCTCCGTATCCTGTAACTTCATAGTAGTTTCCAATGTCTCCTACTGCTGGGCTTTCTACTGGAGTGTATTTTGTACCAGCTCCTGAACCGCTTTTAGTATAATATGTCTTTCCTTCTTCTATAGCTGAATCAGAAGTTTTAGTATATACTGGGTCTCCTTCTTCTTCTGTTATTTCGTCATATTCAATTAATAATTTTCCATTCCATGTATAAACGTTTAATTCTCTTTCAATTCCATTTGGATCATTATATCTTAAATTTGTTACTAACTTTTTGCCTTCTAGATTTGTTACTATTACAGAATTTGCTACTGCTAATTTAAAGTTTCTTCTTCTATCACCACATGCTTTTTGTAATGCTGTGTTTAATGTAGTTTCAGCTACTGCTGATTCTGTTTTTCCTGATATATCATATGTATGTTTTGATGCAAAAACTTTGCCTGCATCAGATTTCATAGAGAATAATGCTTTTGTTATAATTAATAATACATCTTCCCATGCACTATCCCAATAATCTCCTAGTTGGTCTGCAACTTGGCTCATAAAGTCTTTTTTAGATGTTACATCATATGTAAAATCATCCTCATAGAATTTATCCTTTCTACCAATTACAACAACTCCTTGTTTATATGTTGGTAATGTTTTTCCTTCACCATATGGGGTTTTTCCATCATAATTTACTGGTTTACCTTTTAATCTTCCTATCATTGGAATTATTCCATATTCAGCACCAGTTTGTGATGCAAACATTTCTCTTATTTTATTGTTTCCTTGTAATACTCCTGATTTTATTAATAAGTTTAATCTTTCTTGTGGAATTGTGTCATAATAAGCACCAAATGCTCTTTCATTAAAATATTTTTTGTTAAATGTTCCTGTACTTGTATAATCTGCCATTTTTTATACCTTCTTTCTTTTAATTTTTATATTTTGATAGTTTGCAAAGTTCTTCATAAGTCATTTGACTTTCTGGTTTAGAACCTTCAATTGAATCTCCTGTTTTTGGAGTAGGTTCTTTAGAATATTCATTTATTGCTTTCTCTCTATCTGCTTTTGATACTCTTTCAAATATGTCTAATTTTGAATTGATACTTTCAGCAGTTTCTCTTGAAAAATCAATAGTTTCTATATATCCTAATGAAATACCTCTTTGACTTGCTTGACGAATTGTCTCGTCTTTTAGTCTATAAGCATTTAGTTCATTTTCGGCCTTATTAGCCCTAGCTCTTTCTTGCTCTAATTCATAAGACTTCTTTTGGTCTTCATCCATTTTTGCAAGTTTATCAGCTTCTGCTTTTTTAGCTTCCATTTCTTCTAAAATTGCTTGTCTTTCCTTTTGCTTTTCAGCATTAATTATTTTATTTACTTCATCTCTTGTAAAAGTTTTTTCTTTATTTTCTTCTACGTTTGATGTTTCAACTTTTTCTACACTCTCGGCAGTAGATTCCATATTTGTTTTTACTTCTTCATTACCTTCCATAACGAATTTCCTCCTTAACTTTTACGGTTGTTATAACCAAACTATTTGACTTTTTACGGAAGTCTAACCATACAAAAATAGACAGTTTAAAGCCATATCTAGGGCATAAAAAATAGACGTACGTCTACGTCTAAAAATTTATAATTATAAAATGTTAATAACTTATTTATTTTTTACTTTTATATCGCAATATATTACAAATATTATCATTCCTGCTAATTCTGTTAATACTGTAGCTATTACTCCACACCAAAATGGATTTATATACATATTATTTTTCCTCCTTCTCTTCAAATCTTGCTATATAATTTTTCTTTATATCGAAGTTAGTTACTTCATCTACTGTCAATTTTGCATTAATTTCTATATTTGCAACAAATTTTAAATCATTTGTTATATCATCTGCTCTTTCTATTAATTCTTGTCCTATTGCTATAATTGATTTCTTTACATTTTCTTTTCCAACTGGTGTTAATGTTTCTTTCATATTTCCACCTTCTTTCCATAATAAAAGCACCTACTTGTTAGTAAGTGCTATCTTTAATTATTAAAATCTATATCTTTACATATTTTTTCAATTTTCTTCATAAGTGGTGTATTTTTATCTATTTCTTGTTTATCGTTCCAAAATTTTGCTTCTAAACTACTTACTTTTTCTTGTTTAGTTAATTCTATTTTTCTATCTTGCTTTTCCATACTATAATTCCTCCAATTTAACATATATTATACCATTTTTATTTTTTATGTCAATTAGTTGAAAATCTGTATTTCTCATAAATAATATTTCTCCTCCACCTTCATCATTCAATGTAGATAGGTTTCTTCCAGTCTTAGACTTTATTTTCATTATCATTTTAAAATTTATATCATATACACCTAACGCTGAAGATATGTAACTATTCCAGTGTCCTATTTTTTGTTCATTATTGAATATAGACAATATATTTGAGACATCTTCGCTATCTCTTACATAAACACATCTTTTAACCCAACCTTTATATATTGGCATTCCTTTTAATGCATTATCTAAATTTTGTATATATTCCTTATCTTCTTCTGATAATTTTTCATTATTATATAATTTTGAGTTAATTTTATAAGACATACTTTTTAGATACTGTTTTAATGATTTGTATTGTTCTTCTCCCAAAACATTTCCATTTTTAAAATCTTTGCTCTTATAATTACTATTATATACAATAGTTGAACGGCAAAAATGAATGTGATGTTGAATAGGTGGTAAATTTAATCCTAATACTAATCCTTTGCACCTAATCTTTTGTAATTTCAGTTCTTTCTGATTTTCTCCATAATATCTATCAAATACATTTTCTTTGTTAATATAAAACTCTTGATTATTTAAACTATCACACATTAATGTTGTTTTATCATCTTCTACTGCAATAAATCTAACTTTGGAATTATCTTCCATTACTTCTTTTATTCCTTCTACTTTTGCTAGATTATTTAGTCCTATCATTTGTAAATCAACTGCACCTGATATTTTGTCATTATTTATATTAAGTTTTTGATTGTTTTGTCTATTTATTATCGTTTGGAACTCACTAGAATCGATTTCTAGATCTTTTTGTTGTTGTATATTTAAAATTGCTTGCTTATATATTTGTTGTGCATTATATTGTATTGTAGCTTCAATGTATTGTTTCCAATTAAATCCACTATAATTAGGTTGGTCTAATAATGCAAGAAATAAAGCCATCGCTAATATTGATGGCTTTTTCTTTTTATTTACTTCTTGTTGTCCTTGTTCATAGTAATAATTGGCATCTTCATACATTATTTGTTTTTCTTGTTCTTCTAATTTGCTTTGTTCTTCTATATATGCACTATAAATTAGTAATTCTAATATTTCACTATTTTTTACTCTTGTTCTTTTATAAATATTGTTTGCTAATGCAGTAAAATAGTTATTATTCTTTAATAATCCTTGTTCTTTCCATTGTTCTATATATGTATTTATTCTTTTCTTAATTTTATTATCAGCTATATTATAGATATTTTCTGATGTAAAATTAAATGTATCAGAGATTTCCTGAAGTCTGTTCTGTGTTTGTTTTGATATTTTATTATATAGTTGTTTTAATTCTTGCATTTTTGTATCGTGATAATTCCATATATCCATATCTTTATTCCTTTAATATTTTTAAAATTTTTTTCAGATAATGTTTCCTTTTATTGAAATTTTTACATTTATTATATCTCTTGATATATTTGTAAATCTTTTTATTTTTTAATATTATTGTTTTTAAGTTTTCCCATATTTTTAAAACTGTTTTTTTGATTTCGTTATAAACATGAATAATTTCATCAGCTACACGCTGAAATGCTTCAACACTTTCATTAAAATTTATAGTTTCGTCCAATAAAAACACCTCTATTCTTTATTGATTTGCTTATTAACTACTTTTGTTTGCTCTTTCTTGTTGTCTGCTGTTATTTTTTGTGCTTTCTGTGTATCTGTTACTTTATCGTCCTGTTTGTCTTCTTTGTTATCTTGCTCTACTCCTACTTGCCCCATCATTTGCATTTGTTGTAAATTCTTTTGGATATTTTCTTCATTTTGTAAGTCCATTTTTGCTAACTCACTTGTACTATCTAAATCAAGTCCTAATAAGTTTATGACCGTATCATCACTTACTAATCCTCTTATTTTTAATGCATTAGTAATCATTGTTGCTACATCAGAAGGTAAATTTCTATTTAGTTTTATTTCAATATCTCTAAAATCATATGTTTTACCTTTTTCTTTATTGAATTTTTCTAATATTATTCTCCATCTTCTTTTTAAACCTTCTTCGAAATCTCCTTCAAATGTTGCTATATATTGTTGTAAACTAAAGAATTTCTTTTCAAGTGCTGCATTATTATCTGCTTGTGTAAAACCTAAATCTGTCATATTAGGGCAAAATGAACACAAACAAATAATATCAATCAATGTCTTTTTGTGATTTTGTAATGCCGTATCGTTTACATTCTTTTCAACCCAAGCTATATCACTATTTACATCTTTATTTCCATCAAGATATCTTACTCTACTTGTTAATACATACTCATCTTCTTTTTGTCTTGCAGGGTTTATAATATCTTCGCCTTTTTCATTTTGTATAATCATCGGATTTTCTGGTGTATATCCTATAACTTTCAATATTGCTTCATCATTATATTTAAATACATTTCTTGAATTTTGAATACATCTCTCATATGCTCTTATTAAACTGATTACAGGTTCAAAAATTGCTATTCCATCGCAATTTTCTATTGCTGTTGCTGGTATATCATCGTCCCATTTTTTAGGTTGTTTTTCTTTTATGTTTTCTTTAAATAATGGTTCATTTTTAAATTTTTGTTCATATTCTGGGGTTCCAAACATTTTCCTTTTTTCAGGTGTATCATGATAATATCTTTTTCCATCTTCTGTTGTTAATTCTATCATTTGTTGATATTCACCATTTGCCATATATGTACGAATTATTCTGTATATACCTATTAAATTCTTTTTAGCTGAATAATCCCATATAGCGATAGTTTCTAATGCATCACTTCTTGCTATTGTTATTTCTCCTGTTTTTTCGTCTTTATAGTATATTTCATAGCAAGCTCTTTTTATTAAGTAATCTAATACCATATGTAAAAAATGTGAAGCATCATTATTATAGTCATTTATATGTTTAATTAATTCTTTTATTTCTATTATTTCTTTTTCATCATTAGTTTCATGATTAAATAGTTCTTTGATTATTTTGTCTTTATCTTTATTAAATGCTTTTACTTTATATGTTGGTGCTTTTCCTCCAAAATAACCAGCAGACATAACACTTATATATCTCTCAAGTGGTACTTTTATATCTTCATCATCTAAACTTGCTAGTTCTTCATCTGTTAATTTTCTTCTGAAATTCTCATATAATTCTTTTCTAACATCTAATTCTAGTTGTGCTTTAAAATATATATCTGTTATACTTTTTTCTTCCGCTAATCTTTCTTTGCTATATCTTAACATTGTTTTCCTCCAATCAAAAAAACACCTACCTAAGGTAAGTGTTACATATTTATAAATGACTTATTAGTCATTGACATATTTGAGATTTTAGGTTTTGGATTTTCATATACACCTGTTAAACAATCTTCTGCATCATCATGTTCATTTTTTCCAGTTCTTACATAATGCTTTAGGTGTTTTGCAAACTCTGTCCATCTATCTTCCCAATTAATAGGAAAATACACGTTGTTCATTACTCCTGTTGAATTGCTTAATATTCTTGCAACTTTATTATCTCCTTGATGAAACCATCTAACATTTGTATGTCTATTACCTAATTTCCTTAAATTTGTTATTACATTTCTCGCAAATCCTCTACCACCATTGTTACTTTCAATATTTGCATTTCCTACCTTATCTTTTGTTAACATTTCTGCCACTGCAGGTTCTGTTACTTCCATTGGCTCTTGTGTAAAAATAACGTCTAAAATATAGTATTCGTTATTATACATTTGATAATCTATTGAGCACAAATAATCATCACCTTCATCTGCTGTATCTGTGTAATTCATAATATAGTGAGCTGGTGGTAATTTTTCATAGGTTTTAAATGACGTATATAATCTATTCTTTACATCTATTGGTTCCTGTTGATAATTAGCATATACAATATCTTTGTTCATGTTTTTTGTTTTGAACTCATAGTCTTCTTTACTTAATATATCTTCACACAACATTGAACCATCATCTTGTACTGCTTTATAGTTTATATGTCTTACATTAGGATAATTATCTAATATATAGCCAGCCAAATCATTGCTAGACCATCTTGTCATAATGATTATTAGTTTAAATCCATTTTCAGTTCTTGATAACATTGTATTATTAAACCAGTCTATATGATTTTTTAATGTATTTTCATTATAGGCTTCTTTTGCATTTTTTATAAGGTCATCGATTATCATTATTGTACATCCAAAACCTGTTGCAGTACCTGTTGGTGATGTTGCTAGATAATTTGATACTTTACTACCAGCTAATGCCCACTTTTTTTGTGTAGCTTCGCCATCTTTTATCTTAGTATTAGGAAATATATCATTATATACAATTACGCCTTCTGCTTTTTCAGAAGCTATTGTGTCTCTTACTGATTTTGCAAATGAACTCGATAAATCTTCATTGTATGATCCTGTCATTATTTTTTCATTTGGATTTGTTCCTAATATCCATTCTACTAATTTTCCTGCTGTTCTAGACTTTCCATGTCTTGGTGGCATATTTATTACGCACACTTTTTCGTCACTCTCATAAAAATTCTGTAGTTGATAACACAAATCTTTCAAAAAGTTTCGTTCTTCATTATAGAAATCTGGTGCAGTTAATTTACTATATTCAAAAAAATCACGTCTGGCTAATTCCAAACGTGCTTGTTTTTTTAATTCTTCTTTTATATTATTGTTCATTTAATATCTTTCTCAATTCTTCTGTTGTCATTCCTGAAAATGGATTATTAACTTCTCCAGATATATTAACTTTGTCTTGTGGTTTTTCTCCTATTGTATCTCTTAATAATTCAAATGCTTTAGTATTCCCCTTTATTGCCTCTTTCCAAAGTGCAAATACAGCACAACTTTTATTACTTACTTCATTGTCTGCAAAACCAAATTTGGTCATTTGTTGTTTTAATTCTTCGTTGTTTACTTGTCCATCTAAAAACTTGCTTATTATCTCTTTAAATGTTTTATTTTGTTGTCTTTTCTTTGCACTTGCTTTTCCACCATTTCTTCCTCTTTCTCTTGCTTCTTTCTTGGTTCGTACAGGTTTTAAGTTTTTTTCATTTGCCATTGTATCACTTCCTTTATAACATAATAAAGCACTTACATTTTGTAAGTGCTTCTTAATTATCTGTTAAAATTATTTTTTCTATTTCATAAGTTATTTCATTTTCTTTTACTACTTTTTTTAACATTATTGTTATTTTCTGTAAGCAGTAATATTGACTAGTTTTATCTATCCCTTTTTTCTTATTATCTTCTACAACATTCCAATATATTCTATAAGTTTCTTCGTCCTTTAGGTCATTTCCTCTTTCTTCAATTTCGTAGTCTGTAGTATATATGGTCAAGTCATTAAAGAAACTACTAATATATTTATGCTCTATATTATTATTGTCATAATAAGTATAATCAATTGCTAAGTAATCTTTGATTTTTTCTTTGTCTTTGTTTTTTAATATTTCTGCTATTTCATTTATTACTTCATTATGGGTCTTTGTTTTTCCTTCTTCAATTAGTTTTGCCTCATGTTTTTCTTGATTTGATACTTTAATATCTTTTGATAATAATCCTATTAATATTGGTAAAAATATTAATAGAAATACCATAAAAAATACTATTAAGCAACCACTTGTGCTTTTTTCATTATTTCCTTTTTCCATATTTTATCCCCTCCTAAAAAAGGATAACATATACTGTCATATTTTGTCAAAATACCAATTTATTTATGTTTTGATTTATGTTCATTTTATACCTCAAAATATTTATCTACTATATTTCTTATAATATCGTGTGAATTTGATATTATATCTACTACATCTTCTTCATTGTAATTTCTATCTTGATGTGTTATATATGTTAATATATAGCAATGTCCTAATTCATGTAATAAAGTACTTCTTTTTCTGTCCGGACATAAATCCTTATCTAAAAATATTTCTTGTGTATCCGCATATGTTAGTCCGTAATATTTCCCGTCTGTTATTGGATTTTCAAAATGCTTTTTTAATTCTTCTTTCATTTCTTGTTGTGATAATTCTTTTATATACCATGTCTTGTTATTCATTTTAAATTTCATTATTCTTGCTCCTTAAAACACTCTTTCTTTTTCTTACAGTCCTTGCATTTTCTCTTCATACACTCTTTATAATTAAATCTTGATTTTAACTTGTTATATGTTTCTATATCTGTTCTTTTTAATATTTCTTCTATTCTCATACTCTACCACCCTTGCCAACTTAAAGGCCTTTTCTTTCTCTTGTTCTTACATATAAAATCTTTACATTTTGTAGTTGTTATTGTATTTATTTGTTCTATACATAAGTCTTGTGTTCTATTTGTTTCTATTCTATTTTTACAATTTTCATTTGCACAATTTATACATATTTCTTTTTTATATAATTCGTTCATTATTTCTCCTTTGTTTTATTAAACACAACAAAAAGAACTTACCATTTCTGATAAGTTCTTTTTCTCTTTATTCAATTTTTATTCGTTCGTGGGATGTGGATTGATATTAGTAATATATCCTCCACTTATGGTAAACTCTGTAGTATTATGTCCCTTGTCATTGTCTGCAGGTTCATCATCTTTAATCAATGTATTTCCATTGTCCAGGTTATGATACTTCTGAATGCCACCATTGTCTGTACGGTTGTAGTCATCAATGTCACCATTTTCCACCTTTTTGTCAAGTTGTTCATCTGTTACTGTTGAGGGGTCCCACCATTTACTCATAATATTCCTCCTAAAGCAATAGCTTTTTAAAAAGTTGTTAACAGTTTCAATGTTCACATTATAATATATTATGTTCACTTTGTCAATAGTTTTTAATATTCTCTAAGTAATGATATAGTTATAGAATATTGCTCTCTAGAACTAATTGACTTATGCTTTCGTGTAGAAACACATACTAACAATCTTTTGTCGATTTGCATTCTATGTTATATCACTACTTACAAAGTATTAAATATTTTGAACCGCTAGGAAGTTCAAGATCATGGCTTTATACAATTTAAAAAAGGAGGCGACATGAGATATCGCGTATATATTAAATACCTAGCATATTAATAGCATAATAAAAGAGCTAGAATATATCTAACTCTTCTATAGACCATTTTTTATTTTAGTGTAGCATTTGGACTAACGACTTTTACAAGTATGCTACAAAGTAGAATTTTAAGACCTTTAAAGAAAGAATTTTTTCCTTTCCTTAAATTTATTTCTATTATAATTATATTATAGTTAAAAGTTAAAAACTACGAAGAAAACACGAAATTTTAACGAAATTTTTGCGACATCTTAAAATTTTGAGATCTTTTCAGTTGCTCTTTCTATAATTTTTTGTATAGTTCTTTCTGAACGTGTTTGACTAAATAATCTAAAATACAATTCTTTTCCTATTTCTATTGGACTTCTTCCTTCTATGTAATATGCTGTTAATATTTCTCTTTCCTTGTATTTTAATCCTTCAAGTCGTATTTCTACATCTTCTACTCTTAAACTTAATTCTCTTATTTCATCTTCTACTTTTTCTAATTCTATTTTTAAATCTGCTTCTATATCTAAGTTATCACTTGCTTTATTTCCTACTTTATCAGTTATTATATTTTTACTATGTATATCGCTATTTTCTTCATAGCTTGTAACTGACAACGTTACATTTTTAAGGCTTTCTATTTTACGTAGTATGCTTTCCTTTTCTCTTAGTTTTAACTTCAATTTTGCCTTATTTTCTTTGTAATTTTTTAATAATAAAATTAATTGTTCTTTAGTCATTCTCTTTAGTACCTCCTTATTTATTTTTGTTTATTCCTCTTACTAATGATCTATAACATTTTATACATAAGTCCCATTGCTTAATCGGTTGTTTTCTTCCTGCAGAAATATAAATTCCTATCTTTTCTTCTTTCTTTATTTGAATATGGCATCTATCACATTCATATATGCTCTTATTCATATTTGTAAGGTCTTTCTTTACTAACATACTATTGCACCTCTTTTGCTTGATTTTTAAAATATTGTTTTACCTCTTCTTTATTATCCCAAACAATACCTTCTTTATATATCTTTTCCGACATTAAATCTATTATTTTATCTTGTTCTTCTAGCATAGATAATATTGTTTCTATTGCTTCTTTATCTACATTGTCTATTGAATAATCATTATTAAATTTTGTTGTTATTATTTTATTTACTTTTTCAATTGCTTGTTCTTTTGTCATATGCTAGTCCTCCTCTAATTTTTCCCTTCTATTAGTTCTTCTAGTGATTGAATAATAATATTTCTTATATCTTGTGTTGTTTTTATAAAATCAAGCTCTCTAACATTATATTGTTCTTTTAATTCTTCTATTTTGTCTTTCACTTCTTGAACTGGAATCGAGTCTTTAAATTCGCTTTGATGAAACCAACCATTCTTAAATTTTTCAGTTGTCATTTGCTCTAGTTGTGAAGTTATTGAATTATTATACAATTTTAACTCTTCATTCTCCTTTTGTAGTTTTTTAATAATATTAACAAGTGCATATAATATATTTACATCAAATTCACAATCTATTCCCATAGTTATTTTCATTAGACAATTTTCTGTATATTCAACAGCTTTCTTTTCTTCCTCGTTCATTTAACCCACCTCTTATCTATCATTTTTCATACATTCTTCTAAATCTTCTTCTGTAATATTATAATAAGTTTTTAATGCATATATTAAATCTTTATAATGTTCATTTTCATTAATTAATTCAACTTCTTTTTTCTCTAATCTACTACATTCTTTGTCTATTTCTTTATTGCTTATTGTTAATTCTTCATTCTCTTTTAATACTCTTTTATGTTCTGATAAAATATATCGTAAACTATCTCTTACAATATTTCCTCTATTACCTCCTACAAGAATATAGTTTCCTAATATAAACTTTTCAACAATGAGTATCGCAGAATCTATATCTTTATTATCTAAAAATTTATCAAGTGCTATTTTTATATCTTCTTCTATACTATTTTCTTTCACTTAAAACACCTCCTAGTATCTTCTTAATATCCACAATATAAATAATTTTACGTTTATCCAAAATATTTTGAATTTATATTCATTAAAACAATAATCAACCTGTGCTAAACCTAATATATTAGTACTCCAACAAGCACCCCCTGAAAAATCTAATTGTTTCTTTATGTACTCTTCTATATCCATCCTAATTCCTCTACTTTCTTATTTATTGCTTGTAGTTCTTGCATTGATATATCTTTTCTACTCTCTCTATCTTCAAATGTAAATACTGATATTCTTCTATAAAAATAGTCAAATGCTATACAATATTTTGTTTTTCCTATAGTTTTTACAAATTTTTCAATATTAAAAATAGTATCCTCTGGTTTTTCATATCCTAATTCTTCAAACATCTCATCTGCTGTTTTCATTTGTATCACTCCTCTCTGTATTAAATCTTTTTATTTCATCTTCCCATTTCTTATCTTGATAAGAATAAAATTCTTCAACAATAAAAACATCTATTACCTTATTTTCTTTATTTAATACATCACATACTGGAAACCATACACCTTCATGAACATCACTAAAATCATCTAATGACTTTATAGTATCTAATTTACAGTAATATGGAGTTGTATCAATATGTAATTGCATATTTACTATATCTTGTTTTAGTTCTTCTATATCTTTTGACTTTTTAAGTATCTTACCATTTACAAACAAATACCATATCCATTCTTTCATATCTTATTTACTCCTCTCAATTAAATAATTACACGTTACCATTCCATTTAATATTAATTCACACATAAAATCTTGTGCTGTTCTTCTATCGCTGTATCTACAATTAGCATTTTTATGTATTCGTGGGTCTGTATCTTCCCATTTATTAATATCTATCATTACAGGACTTAAAAATATATATTGTATTCCTCTTGAAAAGCATAGATAATAACAACTATCATAAGGCTTTTTACATTTTTTAAATCCAATTTTTTCAAATTCTTTCATATCTACTATTGGTACTAACATATCTTATTTACTCCTCTCCAAATAACTCTTGATACTTATTTTCTAAATAACTTATGCAATCTCCTAATCGTACTATTTTATTTTCAACTAAATTTCCAAACATTGTTGTACAATATCTATTTTGATTTCTATTATCTGTTAAAATTCTATACATGAATTTTAAAATATATTTTTCTTTTTCCTTTTCGTCCATATCTCTTATTTACTCCTTTACCTCTTCAAAACATTCTTTAGGTATGTATAGACACATTCCTAAATCTTCCCCTTCGTATGCACAAGCTCTTGCAAATTCTTTATCTTCTCCTGCTGATATTAATGTTTTGTAAATTGTATTATCAAAAGCTTTGCTTGCCTCTTCTGAGTTTGTCCCTACTATTACATAACCTTTTCCAAATTCACTATAATACGCTCTATATATATGTCCCAGCATTTCTTCAAACTCTTTTTGTTCTTTGCCTGTTTCTTCATCTATTGGTAACTTAATGAATTTTAATTTTTCTATTTTCTCTCCCATTTCTGCTCCTTTCTACACATCATCTATTCTTTTTACCAAATATCTGTGCTCTATTTTGTTTTCTTTAGATATACCAGATAATACGCTTCCTTTTGTCATATTGTATTTATCTGCTATTTCTTGTACATTGTCATATATTCTTACGCATTGCTCGTAATCTTGCATATCATATACTGCATATATCTTACTCATATACATCACTTTGTCTTAAACTATCTTCTAAACAAAATCTATCGTAGTCTTCTTCATATATGTTTAGTTTTTCTTCTAAATTTTGTATGTAGGCTTTATCTATTACTTTTTTGTTTCTTGTAGCTATAAAAATTCCACCAAAGTATATTATCCATACTATGATTATTAAAATCATTAATTTCTTATCTTGTTTACTCATATTTCCTCCAACTCTACTATTACTTTACTCTTATCTGCATACTCAAAGCTGTCTGTAAAGTTAGTTACTATTTTTCTATTATCGTCTTGTAATACTCCTGCTTGCACTAAAGCATCTAATATAAATTTTTTGGCAAAACAAATATTGTCTAAATCACGCCTTTTGTTTTCTTCTATCCAAGTAAAATGTCCTATCACAGGCTTATCTATTTTGATATTTCCTAATTGTTCTCTAATACACCAGATTATATATGCTTGCTCATTTTTCTTTGCTTTTGCTCCTATATATTTATTAGCTCTGTTATATGCAATATATTCATTTAGTCCCATTAATCTTTTGCCTATTTCAAATTTATATTTCATCTTTTATCTCCAGTTCTTCAGTTAAATACTGATATGTATATTTAGGATTATTTTTTCTTTGCTCTAATTCTTTTAAATTTTTCAATGCTTGTATTAAGTCTTTTTCTATGAATTTATTTTTATATTTATCTACAAAAGTATCTTTTAGAGACCTAATAACATCTATTTCATTTTTTACTTGTCTTCTCTCTGCTCTTACATACTTTAATTGTTTTATTATCTTACAAGACTTAACTGCATCTAAATTATGATTTTCTATATAATGTAATAGTTCATCTTGTTTAATATCCCACTTACTTTGTAAATCACTTAATTGTGATAATCTCTTATCTATGTCTTGAAAAAATGCAAGTGTATATTTTAAAACATCTTCTATTCCCATATTTTCTCCTGTATTCCTAAATTTTCTTTAATCTGCTTTATACTATCTTCTGCAGTAGGTAAATAAGGACATTTCTTAGGTGGAACCCAATCTTTTTCAGCTAGTCCTACACAACCTAAGCATCTATTTTCTGCTATTGCTCTTTTACAGTTTTCTGTTAGTTCCATAGGCTAAACCTCTTTTTTAATTCCTGCTATATTTAAAGATAGCTCAGGTTTTTTATTGTATTCTCTATTTATATATTCTGATTCTATTTCTAGTAATGTTCTTGTATCGTTTTTATTTACAATTTCTAATACTTCAAATATGTAATCATCTATATTTTTTATTGGAAATCTATCGCTTTTTAAATGTTGAGCCCATCTAAAAACTGGTACTGAATTAGTTTGTCCTACATAAAATTGCCCTGTTGATTTTTTTGAAATTTTATATATAAATCCTTTAGCATAATCTAAATAGCAAGAACTTTTATCTATCCATTCAAATGGGTCTATACCATCATTTGTTTTTCTAAGTATTTCTTTTAATTCTTTATAATGATTATCTCTACATCCAATTGAGCAATAATTAAATGGTGTATCATTCCCCACTCCCCAATGTTTATATTGATATAATCTATATATTTCACATGCTTCTTTTTTTACTTTCTTATGGCAATAATCACATTCATATTCATATATTAGATGTCTTTCACTTCTTTCTACTTCTTCGCTGTATATCATTATGCAATAGATTGTTCCATCTTCCATTTTCTTGCTTCTTCCAAATTTTATATCTGGATACATTTCTCTTATAGTTTCTTTAAACTTTTCTCTATCTTCTGCTATTACAAATCCTCTATCTAAAAAATTTCTATATCCACCATATTCTTCGTTTCCTGCAACTTCATATATTCTATATTCCCAAACTTTCATAATGTCTCTCCTACTCTTGGAATATGGTTCATATTAATTGCTTCAAAACCTTTTTGTGTTCTTTCATAAACTGCAACCATTTTACCAGTCCATTTGCATTTCTTTTTTTCTGTTGCTTTTACATAGCCCATCTTTTCTAATTCTGTTAGTCTTGGTGCTGTGTAATTGCGTTCTGTACTTGGTATGTAACCTAATTCAAATAATTCTACTGCCAACTCTTTAGCTGTTTTAGGTTCATCTAATCTATTTAAAATTTGTATATACCTTATTTTTGTTTTATCTTGTATGTCTTCTAAACTCATTTGACGAGTTTGATATGTTATTGTATTCATTTGTTACTCCTCTCTATTTGCATAAAATTTACTAAAATCTAAATTGCTATAATCTCTTTGTTCATAATTTGCAAATTGTTTTCTTTGTTCATTCCTTATTTGAGAAATCGTTGGCATAAATGAGTTCGTCTTTATATATTCTTTTATATTTGATATATATATACTTTTGTCCATATCTTTTAAATTTTCATAGAATAACTTTAATTGTGTTCCTGTTAATTTTCTGTTGTAGTTATCTTGTAAAATATGTATTCCTTGCATAAATTCAACTTTATTCATTTAAAAACTCCTCCTCTGCTGAACGACTTTTTTTATTATCTTTTTTTGCATCTACAAGTGTTTTTATTCCTGCTTTTTGCCAATTATTTAATATAGCTTTTATGTATTGTATTGTTCTTTTATTAGCTTCTACACTTATTTTCATTGCATAAATTATTAAATCTTCTGGCATTTCCTTTGCATAATCTGATAATATTTCTAGTCCATAGGGTGTTATTAGTCCTATGTTGTTATTATAAAAATCAACAATCTGTTGTAGACCGTCAATACAACTGTCGCTTACATCTTCATTATCATTACCATTTACATTAACATTTTCATTTTCATTTACATTATCATTTACATTAGGTTTTGTTTTGCTTTTTGTGTTTTGAAAACCTATGGTTTTTTCTTTTTCAAAACCACTGGTTTCTTTTTTGGGTCTACCACCGCTTTTTTCCGTTTTCATATCTTTTTGTATTTGCTAAAATCTGTGGTTTTATTAATATAAATATTGTCTTTGCTACTCCTGTTAGTTTTGTTTCATTTCCATTTAATGCTAAATCACATATTGCATCATATACTTTTAATCTATCTTTTTCTTTTAAGTCTTGTAATGCGTCATAAAAGCTTTTATAGAATACAAAACTTTCTTTTTCTCCTGCCATTGTTTTCTCCTTTCGTACAATATAAGGGATAAAACTTTATTTTGTCTTATCCCTGTTGTCTAATATTCATTATCTTTTTGATATTCAACACTTATCTTAGTTCTCCAATTATTGTCTAAATTATCTAAATTACTACTTATAAAAGCATCTACAAACTTATCTAGTGTTGCTTTTTTATTTAATTCTTTTCTAATAATTTCTTGCATTTTAGGTCTTTTCTCTTCTACTAATTTTTTCATTTCTTCTTTAACTATTTCTCTAATCATTTTATTTACATATACTTCTAAAAGAGTATACCTATTATCTCCACTATAGCTACTTATTTTTCCACTTTCATCTACTTTTGTTTCTAATACCGCATTTACTAGTCCGCTAACAATTTTATCTTTGTCTAAAGTCTCTGCAATTCCTGTCATTACAATACTCTTTACAGCTTCATTTAGATAGTTATCATCTATATTTAAATCAATTCCTACTATATTTCCCATTTTCTTTTCCTCCTAATATTTTTTATAAATTAATTTTTCTTTGTTCCAATTTGCCCCATAAATGCCTTTTAAGTAGTTTTCTATGTAATTTTCGTATAATTTAGTATCTTGTCCGAAATCTTCTTGATAATGACATTCTGGACATAATGTAACTATATTCTCTTCTATGCCTAAACCTCCGTTGACTTCTTTTTATAAAATGTGCGTTCGCACAAGTTTTTTGAACATATCTTCCACAATAAATACATTTATGATTATCTCTGTTCCATACTATTTCTTTTACTTTTTGAGATATTTCACAAGCTTTACTTCTTTTAGATTTCATATCTAATCGCCTCTATTTTCTTTTTTAGAGCATTTTGTTTGCTGTCTATACTCTCGTATGCCTTTTTAAATCTAAATAGTCTAGCCCCTAATTCTGCTAGTTCCTTGCTATCTTCTTTTACAAATTCTTTTGCCATAGCTTCAAAATAACTCATTGCAGGAGGTTTAGTGCTTTGTGTATCTTCCCATTGTTTTCTTTGCATATATACTTGCTTATTTTCCATTATTGATATTTCTGTCTTAAGCAAGTCATATTCTTGTTGTAATCTTGCTATCATTTCTCCTATTAGATAATTCATGTTTGCATATATTTCTATATTCTTTGATATTTCAAATCCTGTGTCTGGTTCATCTTTTAATGCATTTTGTAATTTTGTATATGTGTCTGCTATTTGTTTACTGTCTGCATTTTGAATTGTAAATGGATTAAACATATATAATTTTTCAAATTCCATACTATAACCTCTTCACATTTATTCTTACTTCATCTCTTGCTTGTACTATATACTCGTTTTTATGAATAACTTTTCTTTCAAAAACATATTTATTGCTTATTATTCTTTCTCTTTCTCCTACAGCTTTTTTTATCAGATCATTTACTTCTTGATATTCTCTATAGGCTTCAGAAAGCTTTTGTTTTTTATCTATTAATTCATCTAATTCTCCAGAAACATCTACATCAGTTTCCACTCTTTTGATGTTAGCTGTGCAAACATGTGCTAAATCGCAATATTCACACACACTAATATCTCCACAGCTCTCTGGTAACTTCTCTTCTGCAATACACTTATAAATTCTTTCTGCTTTTTGCAATATTTTTTCTGCATAATCATAATCAAATGGAACTTCTATAAGTTTTATTTCTCCAGTTAGTTTATTACATAATGCAAAATAACCTTTTTCTTTTCCAAATTGATACATATAAATATATAATTGAGCTGGATATGCTCTAACATAATATTTTTTACTATTAAAAAAATCTTGCACAGAATTTAATTTGTCCCATTCTTGAGGACTTAAACCTTTTACCTCTACTGGATAAAACTGCCCATCTTCTAATTTAATTCTTAAATCTTCTCTTCCTGTTATAAGTGGTTTCTCTACTTTCCAAGCTCTAATCGTGGGAGTTATAACTTCAAATCCTGCATCTTTTAAAGTTTGTATTACATATTCTTCAATCTTATTTCCCAAATCAAATATGCATTGAGTTGTTTCATTGTGTAATTTCTTATCTTCCCAATCTTTAATGGATAAATATAAATATCTTTCACAAGGATGTCCTACATTTGATGCTCTTAAATTATTACAAGGATATAATTTAATCTTGCTTTGTTTGTTTTCCTTTATTTTGTTGTTCATTTCCTGTATTTCCATTTAGTTCTCCTTTCTTTGCAAGTTCCTGACATTTCATACATAATTCCTTCCCATATTGTGATTTACTATAACTTGCAACTTTTGAAGAAATTTCTGTATCACAATGTTCACATTTAAAATCTCCATTTATAGTTGTCGTAGCATTTTTGCTGTTTCCTTTAAATCCATATCCTTGCATTTTGCCACAATCTAATCCTGCTTTTTGCATATCGTCTGACGTAAGATTTCTTAATCCTGGTAATATTCTTTTAATTCCATTATTAATGCAATTTGTATATGCTGACATTTTCACATCTCTTTTGTCTATATCTTGTGGTGCTTTAGGATTTGTCTTTCCTGTAAAAAATTCGTCTTTACTACTTCTACTTCCTGTTGCTTCTATACTTGTTCCACCCATAAAGAATTTTCCTTTGTAGGTATATGTGAAATGTCCATCACTTTCCGTTTCTAATATTGGATTTTCTATACTCCATCCTATACCAAATAATCTTGCAACTTTTGTTGCTCCACTTTCTTGCAAATATGGTGTTCCTGCTATTAAAATCCAATCTTTTTCATTAGTTATTTTTAATGACGCACTCATTATTCTATTAATTGCATCTATTCTTCTTTCTGCTTGTTCTGCCATTGCTAGTAAATTATCATTACTAAGCATACTTATTTCTGTATCTAATTCGCTTGTATTTACATCTATTAAATCTTGATTACTCATTGTCGTTATCCTCCCATTCTCTATCTTCCTCTTCTGCTAAATGCTCATAATAAGCATCCCAGTCAGTTGATTTTGCATAAAAATTGTTATAACATTCATTGTTATATTGTTCTGTTACGTCTAACATTTTTGTTCCTTTCTCTTGCATATCTAATTAAATTGTGTTAAAATCTAAATAGATATGAATTTATATAATTATTCTAAATCTAGCTAGTTTTGAGATTGGTAGTCGCGAACTAGCTCTTTTATTTTGCTTAAAGCTATTTTTTCGTTTGGATGTACTATTGTTATTTTTAATATTTCTCTTAATAAGTCGTTTGTTTCTTCTTTTTCAAATCTTAAATCTTTGTTCTCTGCATATAAAGCTTTGTTTTCTTCTGTTAATTGTTCTGCTTTATTTTCTGCTAGTCTTAAATTTCTTGTCCTTGTTCTCAGTAAACTTTGTTTTTCTTTACTCCACATATTTATCACCCCTTTCTACATAAATAATTTTGTATAAAAATACACTGATGTCATTCCTACCATTGTAATAAACATTGTTCCATACACTAAAGTTTCTATTATTCCTCTTCTGTATGCTTGTCTTTCTTTTTTACTCATTTGTTCGTTCCTCCTTTAAATAAATTTCTTTATTTGATAAACTTTTTGTTTTTCTTTTGTTTCATTATTAAAGTCATCTAAAATTTTTTCTTTTTCTTTTTGGTAATATTCTTCATAAGCTTCTTTTAAAACTAATATCTTTTTTCCGTTACTCTTATGTGGTAATTTTCTTGCTAATTCATATGCTCTATCTCTTCCGCAATTTTCTAACTCTTTAATTTGTTCTACTGTGTAATATCTTGTTTCCATACTTAATACCTCCTTTCATTTTGGTGTCGTGTCGCCATTTCGAATTTATAATACATATAAATTTTTTATTTGATAAAAGCAGTAGCTTTTATTTGTCAAATGTTTTTTAAAAATTTTTATAAAATATTTTTGTTGCATTTTTGCAACTTCTTTTGTAAAAAAAATTCTTCAAATTCTTCCATTGTTATATCTAATTCCTCACATAATATAGATGCTTCTTCTAAATTCATTGGAGATTCATTTGCAATTTTTTGTCCTAATGTATATGGAGAACATGGTATTTTAGGTGCTATCAACTGAATTGTTTTTCCTTTTTCTACTATTCTTCCTTTTATTTTTGCTGTATTTACCATTTAATATTTCCTCCTTTCTTTTGTTGCATTTTTGCAACTCTGCTATTATTATACACATATAAAAAATATTGTCAATACATTTTTGCAACTTTTTTTATATTTTTTACAATTTTTGTTGCAAAAGTTGCAAAATATGTTATAATAACCTTAATGGAGGTTACAAATGAAAATAATAGATTATAAACTTGTTGGAAATAGATTAAGACAAGCTAGAGAAGAAAAAGACATTAGTTTAGAAGAAGCTGGAAATAAAGTTGGTGTAAATAAAAGTACTGTACTTAGATGGGAAAATGGAATGACAGAAAAGTTTAAAATACCTACTTTGGAAATTTTAGCTGAATTTTATGGTGTTAATCCTTCTTGGTTAATGGGACATGATGTTTCTAAATATAATAAAGAATCAAAAACAGATTTATTAGGTAATCCTGTTTCCCCTATTCCAATTTTAGGAATAGTAAAAGCTGGTTATAATTATTTAGCTCAAGAGAATGTAATAGGCACTATAGATGTAGAAAAAAGTCTTGTTGGCAATGGAGAAGATTATTTTGCTTTAGAAATAAAAGGTGATTCTATGTTCCCTGTTCTTATAGAAAACGATATAGTTCTTATTAAGAAACAAGATGACTTTGATAATGGAGATATTGTAGTAGCTCTTATAAATGGCGATGAAGCAACAATAAAAAAAGGTAAGAAAAGTGATGCTGGTATATTTCTACAACCTTTAAATACTAGTTATGAACCACTTATTTTCACTTATGATGAAATGGAAACTATTCCAGTTAAAATTATAGGAGTCGTAAAACAACTAAAAAGAAAATTTTAGGAGGAAATTTATGGAAGAAAAAGATTATTGTAAATGTAAAAACATTGGAAAAGTTACATCTTCTTTTGATGATTGGTATGAATTTGATATTTGTTGTAATTGTGGAAAGATTATAGAAGGTAGTTTTAGACCATTAAATCACTATGATGGAGAAGATCATGTAGATTATGATTTTGATTAAATAAAAAGAGAAAATGTTCCTGTTTGGCGACACGACATTTTCTCTACACATAAACACTATTGAAAGTATTTACTTTATTATTATATACAATAAAGCCTTTATTTTCAATAGTAAATTTAAAATTATTATTAAAATGGAGGTATTTTTTATGAATGTTGGAATTAGAAAAAATAAATTAAAAAAAGGATTTTCTTATACTATTTTTATAGATTATGGCATAGTAAATGGGCATAGAAAAAGAGAACCTTTAGAAACATTTGAATTAAAGAAAGATGCAGAGAATTATCAAGCTGAAATTAAAACTCAAATTACAAACAACACTTTTATAAATATTCCTGACATAACTTTTTCAGAAGCTATAGATGAATGGATGGAAAATTACGTTAAAAATGAGTGTGAGCCTAATACTGCTGATAGTTATATTAGTGTAAATAACAATTATCTAAAACCTATTTTAGGACATATTCCTTTTAAAATTATTAGTAGTCCTAGTGGAATAGATATTATAAATAATTATTATAGATATCTTCGATTTGAATTACAGAATGAATTTAAAATTGATAAAAGAACCGGAAAGAAAATTCCAAAAAGAAATCTTTCATACAGCTCTATTGAACATCATAAAGCTCAAATATCAGGAATTTTTACTTATTTTGTTAAAAATAAAAAGTTAGAAAATAATATATGTATTAATACTACAATTCCTAAAAATGAAGATGAAAGAATGAAAGATACTATTATAGATGATATAGAAAATTTTGAAGATGATGAACTATATGAAGAAAAAGATAGTTTAACACCAGAACAAGCTATTACATTATTAAATTTATTTATTAATACTGATATCATTCTTCCTGTTGCTTTTGGTATGTTTCTTGGCTTGCGAAGAAGTGAAAGTTTAGGAATATTAAAGAATAAATTAGACAAAGATAATTATAGATTATATATTAATGCAGTAAGGGTTAGATGTGGGAATAATACTATTTATAAAAAAAGAAATAAAAATAAAACTTCTACACGTATTTTATATATTCCTAAAATTTTAATGAAGATCATAGAAATAAATGAGAAACAACAAGAATTAAATAAGAAAATTTATGGTGATAATTATATAGATTCAAAATTTTTGTGTGTAATGAGTAATGGACAACCTATAAAGCCTAATTATGTAAGTGCAACTTTTAAAAAAGTATTTGAAAGATTTATAAATGAAGAAAAAGAGAAAAATCCAGATTTTGAATTTCCATATGTAACATTACATTCTTTAAGACATCTTAATATAACTTCTTTGCTTGAAAGTGGAGCTGTTATGGTTGATGTTCAAGCAAATGCTGGACATTCTAACATAGATACAACTATGCACTATACTCATCCTTATATAGAAGGTAAATTAGAGATTGCAAATAGAACAGATGAAATATATGCAAAATTAATTAAAAATATTATATAAATTTTACTTGTCCAAAACTTGTCCATAATTTTAGAAATCTTAAGAAAAAAATAGTAAAATATAGAAGATAAAATATTAAGTTTTTATTGATTTTAAGCATATTACAGAAGATTTTAGAAAAATACAGAAAATGTAAAAAATCGACTTTGACTCTGGCATGCGCTAGTTCGAATCTAGCCAGCCCAGCCAACAAAAAGAACTATACGAACGAAAGTGAGTTATAGTTCTTTTTTATTTTTCATATAATAATTATAGAAGATAAGACACCACAGAAATGTGGCGTGTCGCTAAATTTATATTAAATCATTAATACATCTCTAACGGCCAAGCAGAGATGTGTTTTTTGTACTATTTTTTAAAAAGTGTTAAATTGACAATATTACAATAATATGCTAATATATTAATATGTTTTAAGAGTATACCTAGAAAATATAACTTTTTGAGCGGTATAGAATAACAAATATGTTATTTACACAGATGTGAGATATAATAGAAGTCTTACAGAGGAGTCTTAAATGATTTCTTTGTGAGGCTTTTTTATAAAGGAGTGAATGTAGAAATGGAAAATATTATAATAATGAATATAAAAAGAGAGGATTTAAGGCAGGTGTCAGAAATTGCAGTTAAAGGATGGCAGACAGCATATAGAGGAATTATTGATGATGAATACTTAGATAATTTAAGTATAGAAGATAAATATCAAAAACAATTAAAGAATTATGATGAATATGGCATGCATGATTTTATAGTTGCAAAATCAAATAATGAAGTGGTTGGATTTTGTAGATATAGAATTGGAAATGACTATTATGATAGATTTCCAAATGTAGATTGTGAAATATGTGCATTATATGTAAAGCCAGAACTAAAAAGAAAAGGTATTGGTAAACAATTAGTTACATATGTAAAAAATAAATTTTGCAAAATGAATCTAAATAAAATGATTATATGGTGTTTAAAAGAAAATTATCCATCGAGAGCTTTTTATGAAAAAATGGGTGGAAAATATTGTGGAGATAATTTTATAGAAATAGGAAATAAGGTATATGAAGAAGTGGGATTTATATACGATTTAAAAGAAAAAGATAGATTAAATCATGTAAGACCAACTAAAGAGTATAAAGAACAAGCAATTAATTACATAAATGAATTTTATGAATATAAGTCAGACATAAATGGTTCTGGAGGCTTACATAGATATTTAGATGATTATGAAGCATGGCTTGAAAAATTGGAAGAAGATAGAAATAGAATTCCTAATGAAGAAAAAGTACCTGCAGAAACTTATTTTTTAGTAAGAGAGACAGATGATAAAATAGTTGGAATGATTAATATTCGCTTAGCATTAAATGAAAAATTAAAAAAATTTGGTGGACATATTGGATATAGTATACGACCAACTGAAAGAGAAAAAGGCTATAATAAAATAAATCTATATTTAGGATTGAAGTGTTGTCAAGAACATGGAATTAAAGAAGTATTAATGGATTGTGACAAAAATAATCCAGCTTCAGCAAAAACGATACAAGCATTAGGAGGAATTTTAATTAGAGAATATTATGATGATGAAAATGCAAAATGTATAGTTCAAGATTATAAAATAAATGTTGATGAAGCAATTAAAAATAATAAGCAAATATATGAAAATAAAATAGAAAGAAGTGATATAAATGATTATAGATAGTTTTGATGATAAATCTGAGGCAAAAATAAATCCAGAAATAAATGAAAATGCACCTAAAGTGGATGCTTGTATTATAACATTTTCAAATATAATTGAAGAATATGTTTTAAATAATTATAAATGTGAAAAAATAGGAGAATTTAAATTTGCAACAGGGATTACACCAATTTATAAAATTATGTTTAATGGAAAGGCTTTTGCTTTTTATAAAACATATGTAGGGGCTCCTGCTTGTGTTGGAACAATAGAAGATACATTATCACAAATTAAGACTAATAAATATATAGTTTTTGGTGGAGCAGGTTGTCTTAACAAGGACATTACATTTGGAAAAGTTATGATTCCAACTGAAGCATATCGTGATGAAGGAACATCGTATCATTATGCAAAAGCACAAGATTATATAAAAATAAAGAACAGTGATATTATCGCTAAATTTATGAAATTAAATGAAATACCTTATGTAAAAGGGAAAACATGGACTACAGACTCATTTTATAGAGAAACATTAAATAATATTGAAAAAAGAAAAAATGATGGTTGCATATCAGTAGAGATGGAATGCTCTGCAATTCAAGCAATGTGTGACTTTAGAAATCTTGAATTTTATACTTTCTTTACAAGTGGAGATTTACTAGATGCACCTAAATGGGATGAAAGACACAAAAAAGGAGAAATTATAGGTACTCAGCATGATTCGGGTCATTTTGAAATTGCATTAGAATTAGCAGATTATTTAACAAATTAAAAGAGGTGAAAAATATATGAAATTTAATAAATATGAAGATATAAATTTATTTTGGAATGATACAAGAGAATTATTAGAAAAAGATGAATGGTATAATTGTCTAATGATTGGCAATTGTATTGAAGGAGTTGAAAAAGGAATAAATGATTGGTTTATGGCTACTATAACAGACAATTATAATATTGAACTTATAATATTATATAGAAAACCATGGAAACTAATTTTGTATTCTCCAACTAATAATTATTCAGATGAAATATTAGAATTTGCAGCAAGTGAAATTTACAAATATGATAAAGAATTACTTGGAGTTAACTCAGAAAAAAATGTTGCTAATAAATTTGCAAAATATTATTGTAATTTAAGTAATATGAAGTATTCTGTTCATGCTGGACTTAGAATTTTATTATTGGAAAATCTTGAAGATGGAAAATTATTAGAAGATATTACCTATAGAAAATGTACGTTAAATGATAAAGACACGCTGATAAAATATATTCAAGATTTTATGAAAGAAGCTTTAAATGAAGAATGCGATTATGATAAGGCTGAAGAAAAATTTAATAAATATTTTGAAAAAGGATATTATGTCCTTGAAAAAGATAATAAAATTGTATGCCAAGCAAATATAAGTAGAATTATGAAATATGGAAAATGTGTAAGCAGTGTTTATACTCCAAAAGAAGAAAGAGGAAAAGGCTATGCTTATAATTTAATTTATAGGATTTCCAGAGATTTAATAAATAGTGGAGATAAATATTGCGTTTTATATACAGATGATAGTAATCCAATAAGTAATCATGTTTATGAAAAAATTGGCTACAAGAGAAAAAGTGATTGGGAAGATATAGATTTTATAAAAAATAATATTTAAAGTAATGAAAAGTTCAAGCTAGTGATGTATAAAAACTCACTAGTAATTTTATTCCAGTTACTAGTATCTTTATTTTTTAACATTCTACTATTATGAAAAAGTCTTCTATATGCAAAAAAGAGATTACAAAAAATCTCTTTTTTACTTTAAAATAATTTGTTTCCAATAGATTTTAAAACTACTTATCGCACTTATCAAGAATTTTTCTAAAAAGAGTACGAAACTCTTTCAGATTATCTTCAGTATAATCATCAGCTTTTACTGATTTTGATAAAAGTTTATATGCTTCTTCAAATCTCTTAATTTCATCATTTGATAAAGAAATTTGCGTCCAGCATTCATTATTCTTATAGTGATAAATAACATCTTCATATGTTTCAGTAGTATACACTTTAATGCCATATCCTACCACTCTGCTTACAAATGGATCTTTAGGAAATTGAAGTCCATTCTCGTTATAATGAATTCCATCACTATCTACTACATAATTTCCTTTTTGCTCGAAATCTTCATAGTTTGCAATACAAATATTATTACAAACTCGATTAAAAGCTAAAAGGTATCTAAACTTGTCATACCCTAATTCTTCCTGAACTATTCTTTGCGATCTCTCATTTAGCCTTCCATGTTTGATTTGCCCTAACATAACTTTATATTCTTCTTCAGTAACATGACATACCATTATAGGATTTGCTTTCCGATATTGCTCATTGACAAAATCATATAATGACATATTCAATTCCTTGTCTTCGTTTTCAAACATAACAATTATTTTTCTCATATTTATTCCTCCTTAATAAATTTATTTGTTGTTTACTTGTCATCTATGCCAAACTCCCAAAGGAGATTATAAAAATTAATTAGCTATTGCTAAACTTTATGCGAATTGTATCATCTTTTGGTTTAAAAGTAAATGAAAATTGGAATAAAAATATTACAAAATCTTTTTCTAACATTTTTTATTCTACTTCAATACTTTCCTCATTTTCTAATATTTCGTACTCTACCTCATATTTATTAAACATTTCCTCAATAAATTTATAATCTGGAAGAAATGCTGGATTATCCATATGGATTGGTATTGTTAATGTTGCTCCTACTTCTTTTGCATATAAAGCTGCTTCAAAAGCTGACATTGTTAGTCCATATCCAGTTACAGGAACACATAAAATATCTGCTTTATAATCATTTTTAAAACAAATTGTATCACTTGTTGTATATAGTCTATTTTCTCCGTCATCTATAATATATCCGACATTTTCGTATATTTCTTTTTCACCTTTTAATAATGGTTGGTAACCATGTACTGCGTGTACTACTTCTACTTTTATATCGTCTAATTCTATAATATCATTTTCTTTTATAATATTTATATTTAAGGTTTTATTTGCATCTTGAACTTCTTGTGTAGAATATATCTTTATATTATTATTTATTTTTTCTAATATTTCTGTATTACAATGGTCTATATGTTTATGTGTTATTAATATAATATCTACACTATTCCATGCATCAAAATATTCTTCTTTATATTTTAATGTACCTGGATCTATTAGTATTTTCTTTCCTTTTGTTTCAACTAATAAACATGATTGTGGATATTTTGTAATTTTCATAATTATTCTCCTTTACTATAACCTTATTTTTTATAGTTTATTTTTCTGCTATTTCCATTAGCCTATTTCCTCTATCTTTTCCTATTCTATAAAATTCATCTAATGTCATATTTAAATAATCATACCTATAGCATATTTCTAATGTAATTGGTCCGTTATAATTGCACTCTTTCAATTTTTTTATCACGTTTTTCCAATCTATTGTCCCATCAAATGGTAATAGATGTAAGTCATCAGATTTATCGTTATCATGTAGGTGTACTGCAAATATTCTATCTTTAAAGAATTTAAAATTAAATTCATCATTAAAGTGTACATGGCAATGTCCTGCATCAAAACAGATTCCTACATTATCATCTTTTATATTTCCTAATACATATTCTAAATATCCTTTTATTTTTGTGTTTTCAAAAGCAACCTTTACATTCAATTCTTTTGCATAATTTATAATTTTCTTTATTCTTTCTAAGCCAATTTCACCATACATAGGCGCTTTTGTCTTGCTAGTTAAATGCATTACCACCATAGGGATTCCGTTTTCCTTGCAGTCCTTTATGTCTTTTTTATATCTTTCAACTAGATTGTCTCCAAGTTCCCCCTCTTCCCAAATTGAGTTAATGTTTTGATATCCTAAATGTGCAAATATTATATTAAGTCCTAGTTCTTTACACATTCTTACTTGCTCTTCTTGGCTGTATTCCCATTCTTTATCATACCATTGAACAAATACATTTTTAAAACCTGCATTTTTTATAGCTTTTATTGTTTCTAGAACGCTTACATTTTCATTTGAATAATGAACTGCTACTGCTAATTCTTCCATGATTTTTCTCCTTTATTAATAATTTTCATTTATATCTTTAAATACATTAGTAATCTGCTTATCATCTGAAACATCGCAAATATAATATTTTGCATTTATTTCTCTTGCTACTTTTTGCAAATTGTTTTCATCTATATCGATTAGTATTAAATTTTGATTCTTTAATTTGTTTGCTATTGCCTTTCCTACACCATTAGCAGCACCTGTAATTATAACGTTTTTCATTCTATTTTCTCCCTAATCTTTATTATAAATAATTTACTATTTTTTCAAAAGTGTCATATCCTCTCTATATTAATGTTTTCATAATCAAAATAGTTCTAAATGGTTCTTATTTTATAATCTAGAACTTCACATTGTTCTCCTAATGAAAATTTTCCCTCAAACAATTTATTTTTAAATAAATAAGGCATAAATTTTTTATTTTGTTCAAATTGTTTTATATTTGCTAAGTCTTCTATATTAATCCACTCTAATATTCCCTCTGCAGACAAACGTGTTAAATTCCCTTTAAATTCTTCAGCAGTATAGATAAATATTATTCCTTCTTTTGAATTCTTCCAATATGATATTCCTTGTAGTCTTGGTTCAACTAATGTTAATCCTGTTTCTTCATAGTATTCCCTTATAATGCATTCTAAAGGTGACTCTCCTGACTTCATCTTTCCTCCAGGTGGTGCATATACTTGTCCCCATTTCTTTAAAAATTTGATCATTAATACTTTATTATCTTTTTTCAAATAGCAAGCTGTTGAATTATAGTGTGCTATTCTTTCTTCCATCATAATTTGCTCCTTATATTTTTATTTTATTCTTCACTATTTATATTAATCTTCTTGAATTATTTCCATTAAGATTCCATTTGGATCTTTAATAAAGAAGTAAAGTTTTCCAAGTCTTCCTTCATTTATAATAATTTCTGAATTATTTAATTTATTATCTTCAACAAATTTTTTAGCTTCTATTATATCCTTTACTCCTAGTCCAAAATGTTTATTACCAATAGTTTTTAAGTCTACTCCTAAATTTTTGGAATGCTCAGGTAATTGTTCTTTTTCTTGATAATGAAATATTTCTAATATCATATTTTTTAACTTTAGCATTATAATATCAACACTCTGATCATGATACTCCTTATAATCTTCAAATCCAAATTTCTTATAAAAATCTAAAGTTTTTTCTAAATTATCAACACTTATAGTTACATGATTAAAACTAAACATATTCTTACTTTCCTTTCTTTATTATAAATAATTTACTATTTCTTCAAAAGTGTCATATCCACTCTCACTATTAATATGTCCACCATTTGGTATTAAAATTTGCTCTGTTGCTATTGTATCTGCAAATTCTCTCTCAACTTCATATTTTACATACGGGTCATTATTTGAGTAAAAACAAATAATCTCATTTGCATATTGTTTTACATCTTGTAGATTATCAAAATACATTGATTTATTTACATTATCATATTCTTCATTTATTCCTAAATAATTATTAAATCCACATACAAATATTAATTTTTTAACTTTTATTTTGTTTTCAACTAAAAATTTTGAAATAAATATTGGTGCTATACTATGTGCTATAATTGTTGTATTTTCATTTATTAATCCTAAATTCCAATAATACTTTAATAGTTTACTCCAATTTTCATAGTTTTGATAACCCACTCCTATTGGAAATTGTGGCACATATACTTGTTTTCCATCATCCTCTATAAAATCATGTAACCAACTAAACCAATTTCCAAATGAACTTCCAAAACTTCCGTGTATTATAAAATAATTTTCTTCCATAATTAACTTCACTCCTATCTCTATTTTAATAATGATCCACCATTTACATTTAGATTTTCCCCATTTATATAACTTGCTTTATCAGATATAAAAAACAGTACTGCATTTGCTATATCTATAGTTTCTCCTAATCTTTTTAATGGATTATTTTTCTTTTGCTCTTCTATTTCTTCATCTGTCCATCCGTATAATGCTAGTGGTGTTATTGTTAAACTTGGACTTACTGCATTTACTCTAATTTTATATTTTGAAAGTTCTAATGCACTAGCTTGAGTAAAGTTTATAACTCCCGCTTCTGCCGAACAATAAGCACTTGCTTCTACACATGGCTTTGTTCCTAATCTTGATGCTATATTAACTATACTTGCATTTTCACTATTCCTTAATAATGGAATTGCATGTTTTGTACAGATTACTTTTCCAACTAAATTAACATCTAATATTTTTCTAAAATCTTGTATATCAAATGTTTCTATGTAACTATCTATATTAGTACCTGCATTATTTATCAAGTAATCTAATTTTTCTATTTGATTAAACATTTTAGTTACTTCATCTTCATTAGATACATCTGCTTTTATGAATGTAACTTTTTCTTTATATTCTTCAAATTCTTTTTTAGTTTTTTCATAATCTTCTTCATTATGACCATAATTTATAATTACTTTAGCACCATTTAGTAGTAATTGCTTAACAATTTCTTTTCCTATTCCCGATGTTCCTCCAGTTACTAATGCTACTTTATTTTCAAAATCCATAATTTTTCAGAACCTTTCTTTATATTTAATATTATTTTTATTTAGTTAAAGATGAATTTTGTTGTATTGGAATCAATCCTATCTTTCTACCTCATTTTTTTAATATTCCATTCCAAAAATTATCATTGCTAAATTCTAATCCTTTTTTACTCTCATTATACCAAAATTTATCTTCTTCAGATGCTTCTCCTTTACTAGCCAAATAACTTATTTGTAAAATTCCCATTGCGTTAGCAATGTCAAAAAATATTGGAAATACTTCTTTTTCATAATCAGTCAATTTATTATATTTTTCGTATTCTCTTAAAACCATATTTATTTTGCTTTTTGTTTCTTCTATACTATCCGGATTTAGACATAAATTACAAGAACTTACTGCTAAATCCACAATTCTTGGAAGATAGTTAGATACTGCAAAATCTATTATCCATAACTTTCCATTATTGTCTCTCATAACATTTGTACTTATTATATCTCCATGTGTGAAAGCATATGGTAAGTTTTTCATATCAATATTTTTGAATTTTGCTAATAATTCACTTGATTTTTTGTAATCGTCTTTGTTTAGATATATCTTTTTATCTTCAAACTCTTCTATAAAATTTACTATTGCCCATTTATCATATATGAATTTTGAATTTAATTGTTGTTTATGTATAATTGCCATCTGTCTTATAATTTCTTTTATTTCATCTTCATTTGGAATAATCTCTAAATCAAAAAAACTACTACCATTTATGTATTCAAAAACACATAGTCTATATTTTATTCCATTTACTTCAACAATACATTCACTCTCACTATTTGCCTTATATAGTTTTGGTGTATTTATATCTATCTCTGATGCTAATTCAATTCTATCTATATAATTTTTACAATCTTCGTCAGTTCTTTCTTTATTAAAGATCTTTACACAATACTTACCCTTTGTTGTTTCTAATATATAATTGAAATCCTCATATCCAACTGTGATAATTGTATCTGAAATATATTCTCCTAAATCATAGTTTCTACATATCTGCTTTGATATTATATTTAAATCAGTATTCAGATTAATCCTATCTTTAAATTCTTGTTCCATATAAAGTTTATCCCCCCTTATCTAATTTGTTTTTATTACTTATTATTTCAATTTATCTGCATAACCGCAACAATTGCATCATCTAACAATTTCTCTACATGTTCATCAACAATACCTAATTCATTTACTGAATATAGTTCTTCTTTTACTTCATTAAACTTATGAATTCCAATATTATTAAATCCAATTTCACCGAAGAATTCTCTTATATGATTTATATCTTCAAATCTATCATTTATATTATTTCTTGAAGTTACATCACTTAACTTTTTATTAAAATCTGGTAAGTTTTTATCTTGATTCTGTATGAATTTTTTAGGTGTAACATCACAAGTAATCCATACACCACCAAATTCTGATAATAGATTATATACATTTTGAGCAACAATTCTTTTTTCTTGAAAAGTAAGATATCTTAATAATCCCTCATTAATTACTGCAACTGGCTCACTTACTTTCAAATATTTTTTACATTTATTAAAGTCATTTTTTATTAAAGCATTTCCGCTAATAATATGCAAATTATCTGGAATAGAATTATTAATTGACTTTAGTATGTTAGTTTTATTCCTTGATACATTTTCTAAATCCATCTCAATATAGTTGTATCCTTTTTTAGAATATATTAATCCTCTTGAAGTATAACCTGAAGCCAATTCTAAAACTTGCGAAATATTTAATTTATTTAATATTCTATTAGTCAATTTATATCTAGCTTCTAGTTCAGGAGCTAACATCTTATTCAAAGTTACTTCTTCTTTACAATTTTTATTTAACCAGTTATATATTTCTTTTTCATAAGGTATGTCTGTAAAAGTTCTTGGATAAGAAGTTACAATAGCAGTTGAACTAATAGTTTCATAATCTTTATCATCTATCTCTTCCATACTATACCTCCATATACCATTGTTTTAGAAATATACATTTATTTTCATTATTTAATTTTACTTGGTAAATCATATCATAAGATATATCATCTTTTAAAATAAAGTTTACTATACAACATTCTTCATTTTGACATAGTATATTGAATTCTATATTATCTGTATTTTGACTTTCTATTTCTTCCCACATTTGTTGTATTTCTTGCATTGTGTTTATTTTGGTTGTAGGTGTTTCGTAATACTTTACTTTTGGGTCAAATAGCTCCATAACACGCTGTACATTTTTGGCTTTCCAATTTTCTTTTAAATTTAAACACCAATTGTAATAATCTTTCATTATTTTCCCTCCAAATATGATATACTTTAAAAATATTCTTCAATTGTCTTTAATAATTTTACTTTATTTTCTTCAAATTGATTTTTTCTATGTCCATTTGCACCTGATGGATGTGGAAATCCCAATAAACATTGTTCTTTTTTTATTAAATTATTTTCTATCGTTCTTTCTAATACTTCTTCAACAGATTTTCCAAGTGGAATAATTAAAGCATCTGGTAAAGCTTCAATTTCCTTATAGAAAAACTTTTCAACATAAGACCATAATGTTTCATTTTCTATTATCTTTGGATTAGAACCTGTATAATTTTTATTGTTTATGAACACAGGATATGGAATTAATGAAGTAGTATGTAGCAAATCATTATTTTCTTCAAATAATTGTGAACATGATTTAATTTGTAATTTATTATTTAACTTTAGCTCATCTAACATTTCAATTAGATTTTTTCTCATACTTCCTGCAAATCTTGAATTTCTTTTGCATTCTTTTTTTATTTGCTCATAATCTAAACCTTTTGCTAGTCCTTCATATGCTGTTTCATAAGCAATACTTGTCTGAGTCCATCCTGGAGTAATTCCAACAATGAAAACTTTTGCTTTCTTATTAATTATTTCATTATGTGGTGCATAATAGATTTTCATATTTGATTTACTATGTAATTCAAACTTTTTACTTAGAATATCTTCTTTTTCAAATTTATTCATTTCACTAATTAATTTAGCATATCTATCAAACATTTTTATCTCACTTTCAAAGTATAATTATTAAATATATTTCCAAATTTTATTATATTGTTTTAATTGTTCCTCTTTTTTTATTTGAGCTGTAGGATGAAATAATGGTATTATAATAAATTCTCCTATATTAAACTCTCCATTATTTTTAATTGTAAGTGTTAAATTTTTATCTATTTTAAAATTGTATATACTTGATAATGAATATAATGGAAAATATCCTAATGTTAATATTATTTTAGGTTTTACTATATCTATTTGTGCTTTTATATTTTCCATACAATTACAAGTTGACTCTTTTAATTTTATATTATTACCTCTATAGTTATCTCCTTTTCTAGCACACATAATAGCATTTGTAATATATAATTCATCTAATATTTCTTCTGTTTTATCAATATTATTATTTTTTGCAGATTCTATTAAATATTTTGTAAGCATTCTTTTCGTCATACTTTTTTCTTGCTCTATTATTTTTTTCCAATTTTCTTTAGTTTTACATCTTATATATTCTTTATAGTATTTATTCATATCATTATAAGGTCCCCAATCTTGACCTATAACCATAATTTTAGAATCTAATCTATTGTACCAATCAGTCCATATTGAGGGTATACTTTTTGAAAATTCTTTATCTTTATAAATGTTAATTAATGAGCAATCTATACTATTTTTGCTTTTCATATTTAAACATTTATCACATTTCGACATTTGAAGTATTAGTTTATCAAATTCTTTTACTTTATCCATATCTATTCCTTTATTTACTCTCTAAATTCTAATCTATATTTAATATATTTTCTTGCTCGTCAACAATTACATGCATACTAAAGTTATAATCATCATCTATTAGTCCTTTAATAAAGAATCTATCTAAAATTATTATATTAGATAAAATTTTGTCTTTTTGTAATAAATCTGTTATTTTCATCCATTCTGATGTATTTTCTTCAAAATTTTGTGGTGTTCCCTCATATTCATTTGAAACAAATGTATCAAATATAAATTTTCTATTAGGATACTCTACTATCATTATTCCTTTATGTCTTAGATTTTTAATGTCTATTCCTGTTTCTTCTTTCATTTCTCTAATAGCCGTTTGTTCTGGAAGTTCCCCTTCCTCAATTTTTCCTCCTGGAATGTCATAGTAGCCTTCTTTTTGATTTCCTTCTTTATATTTTGTAACTACAATTTTATTATTTTTTATTAAATAGCATCTAACTGCTTTTCTAACTTTCTTTTCCATTAATTTCTCCCTAATTATTGTTTTTTATAATTCTATTTAAGCTTAAAAAATCTATATACTCCTTTATAGCATTAGATAAATTAGTTATGTTTTCTATATTATCAATAGTTGGAATATGTATAAAAGCAATTTTAGATTTTATATTATTTTTTAATTTAAAATCTAATGCTCTAAAAAACACATTATTACACAAATAATTACCAGCATTATACGAACTTTCTACTTCGTATTTATGATTTTTTAAGTATTCCTTTAAAATATCATAATTGTAATCTGTCACTAATTTCTTTTCTCCAAGAATGGCATTATTTTCTAAATAAAGCATTTTTGTATCTGGCTTTTGTCCAAAAATTAAAATATAGTCATAATTATTTAATAATTTTTCTTCTATTTGTTTACTGCTTATTTCAAAATCATTTTTCAAATATAAACTATCTTTAGTGCAAATTTTTCTTATATCATCTAATAATATTTTGGCAGAATTGTCATCTCCTTCAAATCCTGCTATTAAAATTTTCTTTCTATCTTCTTTCTTTTCCATACTATACCTCCATTTTAAAAAATTCTAGTAATTTATTTTTCAATTCATTATATGATGTATTATCCGTACAAACAATATCATAATACTGCTTAAATGTATCCATTCTTTCTTTTACTTTTTCATCTAAAAATCCTATTTTGTATACATTTTTATTACTATTAGCCATGTTTATATCTAAAACACTATTTCCAAGAAGTATAGTATTATTTCTTTTATTGATTTTTTCTTGAATATGGCGTGGAAGTGAAATTTCATTTTTGTTTAATGGATGTATTAAGTTATTATCTCTAACTCCCTTTACAATACCATTTTCATATTCTAAAAAATTTGAGCAAATGTAAATATTAGAATAGTTACATTTGTTCTTAACTAAAAATTGTTGTATAATATTTCCTACTCCTGCTGATATTACTATTATAGGTACTCCTTTAGAATTCATTTTTTCTAAAAAATCTTTTGCACCATCCCTAAAATCCATTATACTTTCATTATTTGCTGAATAATTTATTATTTCTTTAGTAATTTTAAATTTTTTCAATGTCTCTATATTTTTATTATACCATTCATTCATAATTAATATTTTTTCTTGCAATGATATACTCTCATCAATTTCATACTTATGATAATAATTAAATAGTTTTATACATTCTTCTATGAATTCTTTTGAAACTATTGGATTTTTAAAAATACTTGCCCACGAACTATCACTTGAGTTTTTTGTTATAGTTCCGTCAAAATCAGTTAATATGTATAAATCGTCTGCTGAAATATTACTTAATTCCTTTATTTTATCTTTATCTATTATTATCATTTATTTATACCTCATATTAAATCTCTTAAAACTTCTGTCACGTTTTTCATATCTTTTTCTGTTGACATTATAGTAATTAATATATTTTTATCTTTGTTTAAAATAATATATTGCCCATTCGAACCATCTCTAAAAATATAACCATCTCTTGAAATAAAAGTATAATATCCAATTCCAACTTTCGTTAAAACTCTTTCCGACTTATATGCAAGTGGTGTTTCTAATTGTTTTTTGCACATTTGATTAATCCATTTTCTTGATACAATTTGATTATTATTATAGATTCCATTATTAATTAATATTTGCCCTATTTTATGAAAGTCTGAGTGTTTCATATAAAGACCTGTTGCACCAGGACAATATTTACCATAATTTTCCCATCTATACTCTTTAATATCTAATTTTTTAAATATATTATCGTCAATAAATTGTGTTAGATTAATATTAAATGCTTCTTGAAAGAATACTGATATTACAAAAGGTTCTACATTATTATAAGCAAATCTAGTTCCAACGTCATAAAGTATATCGTAATTTAAAGCATAATTTAATAATGTATCTTTAGGGATTTTTTCTATAAACCTTTCTGACATCATTTGACTTTCATAACCCGTTGTGTGAGTCAATAAATTCTCTATTGTCCAACTTTTCACTTTTTCTATATTATTCTTATTAGTAATATTAGCAACATTTTTAATAGTTTGATACACTTTTGTTTGTAATGACAAAGGTTCTCCATTTACCATCATTTTTCTGTCTATAGCAATTCCTATTGCTATGGCTACTAAAACTTTGGCACAACTTCTTAATTCATGTAAGTTATCATCATTATAAAATACCTTATCTATTTTCCCATCTTGTTCTAAAAAAATGCTATCGATATTTAAACTAGGTAAAATTTTTGATAATTCGTTTTTATTATTTTCTATATCAATAATAGAAAGCTTACTTTTCATTAATTCCTCCTCTTTACTATTATGTTTTCCTTAATTTATAGTTAACTCTGCTACACATAACTTATGGTCAAATCGCGTATCTATAATTTTATAATTATCATGCTTTATATTTTTTGTTGTTAGTATATAATCAATTTGTTTATTTTTTCTTGTATTTTCATCTTCATAAACACATTTCATTTTGTCTTTTAAATTTGAAAATAATTCAAATATGTTCGTATAATTAAAATCGCCTAATAATATAACGTTCTTTTTAGTTTTAATCATATTCAAAATTTTATCTTCTAACTTTTCATATATTTTTTTATAATTTAAAGGTGTTTCTCCAAATATATGAAATGGTAAACAATGTCCTCCAATAACTATAGTATTTAGTTCTTTTATTTCAGATATGTTAAATCCCTTATCATGTGACCAATATGTAATTGTTTCCGTCTTCTTATATATTAAGTTTGGATTTTCCAATATATAATTTTCATTATTACTTATTTTAAATTTTGAACATACTGCAACTCCCATTTTATCATTTTCATTCATATCTGATGGAGATAATGAAATTTGTTCATTGTATTTTAGTTTTGTATTCTGACTTATATAATTTGCTAATGATTCCAGATTATTAGATTCTGTAATAGCCTCCTGAAATGCAATTATATCAACTTCATTTTGCTCTATTTGCGTTTTTATATATTTATATGAATCTTCATTTATCTCATTATTTTTTAAATCTTGACCAACATTCCATGTTGCAACTTTTATTGTCTCGCTCATAGTTACTCCTCAAATATATTTTTCTATTATTTGCCTAAATCATATCATATAAGTGCTTATTATTCAACTAATAGTATGTATAAGTTTATATAATTAAATTAACTTTATTAGATTTATTTTTACAAAAAATTATATACATTTATCTTATATTTAAAATTTTTTTAAAAAATTTGAGTTATATTGCAAGTTTCGACAAATTTTGCATTTATAGTATGCTATATTATGCCTTAATCGCGAAAATGAAAAGGGGTGTTTATATGAGTACAAATGATGATGGTTGTCAAAACATTGTGGGTAAAAAATGTGGCACTATCACAGTTTCAGTTTATAGAGATATAAATTCAGGATCTCCTATCTTTTATGTAGAACCTGATAATGAAGATATACTTCCTGTATCCTATGTAATTGAAGATGTATTAAAATTGTATTAGAAAAAATAACCATCAAAGTACTCTTTTACTTTAATGGCTATTTTTTTATTTTATTTATTTGTAGATCCAAATCCACCCATTCTTTCTCCTTCTGCTACGTCTTCATCTGCTACAAAATATTTTTGGAATATTGCTTGTCCTATGCAATCTCCTTTTTTTATTTCTACATCTTCATCTTTTATGTTGAAGAATGCAAACATTATATGTCCGTCATTATCTAGATTTCCATAGTAGTCTTTATCTACTACACCTATACTATTTGCTAATATAAGACCTTTCTTTCCAGGGTTTGAACTTCTATTAGCTAATATTAAAACTTCATCATCTTGCATATACGCTTTAATTCCTGTTTTTATTAATGTAGGTTTCATACCTTTTTTAAAAGATGGTATTATGCAATCTTCTGCTGCTTCTACATCATATCCAGCTGAATATTTTGTTTTTCTAACTGGTAAATTTATTCCTTTGTCTTCAAATCCTTTAGCTATTTCAAATCCTCTTACTTTTTCCATTTATTTTCAACTCCTTGTTTATTTTGTTTTTATTATTCTTTCATTAAGTTAGCATTTTGTCAAGTATTTATTTTTTTATACCATTTTTTGTTTTCATTTTCCTTTTTAATTGCATTAATTTTCAATATTTGTACATAATATTTTTACAAATTTCTTGACTTTCTCAATGTAGTTATTATATAAATATATAGATATAAATTATTTAAGGAGGTATTTATTATGGATTTAAAAGGAACAAAAACAGAAGCTAATTTAAAAGCTGCATTTGCTGGTGAATCTCAAGCTAGAAATAAATATACTTATTTTGCAAGTGTTGCTAAAAAAGAAGGATATGAACAAATTGCTGCTATATTTTTAGAGACAGCAGAAAATGAAAAAGAACATGCAAAAATTCATTTAAAATATTTAAATGGTATAGGAGATACAAAAGCAAATTTAGCCGATGCTGCTGCAGGTGAAAATTATGAATGGACAGATATGTATGAAACATTTGCTAAAGAAGCAGAAGAAGAAGGATTTACTGAAATAGCTGCTACTTTTAGAGGAATTGGTGCTATAGAAAAAGAACATGAAGAAAGATATAAAAAACTTTTATCTAATTTAGAAGATGGAGAAGTTTTCAAAAAAGGAAGTATTGTTATTTGGAAATGTAGAAATTGTGGACATATTGTTGTTGGAACAGAAGCTCCAAAAGTTTGCCCAGTTTGCAAACATCCACAATCTTATTTCGAAATAAAAGCTGAAAATTATTAATATATAATCCAAAAATGAGTTTTTGTATGTAATACAGAAACTCATTTTTTATAATTGTAAAAATCTATTGTTTTTATTTTCATTTTTTTATATAATATTTCCAATAAATAGGAGGGGTTTTATGAAATTAAAAAAATTTATTTTTACTATTCTATTTTTGCTTTTAGCAGTTATACTATGGAATAGTAAATGTTATGCTTCTGGTGATTTAACTTTAAAAAATTTAGATTATAAAGTTAAATTAAATTCAGATGGAACTGCAAATGTAACTGAAATATGGGATATTTCTATAGAAGATACAAACACTTTATTTAAAACATTTAAATTAGATTCTAACAAATTTTCTGGCTTTAAAGATGTATCTTTAATTGAAACAACAAATGGTACAAGAAAAGAATTCACACAAATTTATAACGAAATGTATCATGTTACTAAAAATTGTTTTTATGCTTTAAATACATCTTCTACTGAGTTTGAAATAGCTTGGGGAGTTAGTGTAGATGGTTATGCAAGAAGAACTTTTGAAATGAATTATACTATTATAGATGCTGTTAAAAATTATGCAGATTGTAGTGAATTTTACTGGCAATTTATATCAACTTCTTCAGCAATTCCTGCAAAAAAAGTTACAGGAACTATTATACTTCCAACAGAAGTTACAGATATTGAAGACTTACGTGTATGGGCTCATGGTCCTTTAAATGGTAATATTGAAAGAAAATCAAATAATGTAGTTTATTTTGAAATAAATAATTTAAGAAGTAGAACTATGTTAGAGGCAAGAATTGTTACTCCTACATATGTGTTTGAAAATAATGAAAACATTTCTTCTTTTAAAAAATTAAATTCAATATTAACTCAAGAAACAAAATGGGCAAATGAAGCAAATGCTAAAAGAGAAAAATTACAAAAACAAGAAAGAAATAGAAAAATTGTATTTATCTCATTTATTAGTATTACTAATATTGGTGGTATTTTCTTAGCTGTCTATTTAGTTAAGAAAATCAAATTATACAAAGAAGAATTAGCTAAAGTACCAAGCTATAGTCCAACAACACCATCAAAATATTATAGAGATATACCTAATGAAAATTCTTCTGCAGCACAAGCAGCATTTGTCTATTATTTTAAAACTTCAAGCATTTCTTTGCATACAGCAGATGTTATTTCTGCAACAACACTTAATTTATGCTTAAAGAAGTTTTTAACTTTTGAAATGTTAGATAATAAAAAGAATAATATTAAAATCACTTTAAATACTAATATGGATGAAAACTTATTAACAGAGAGTGAAAAAGTAGTATTTAATATGTATAAAAGAGTAAATTCTAATAATGCTTTTACAATGAAAGAATTTCAGAAATACTGTAAATCTCATTCATCTTCTTGTTTAAGTAGTTTTAATTCAATTGCTAATAAAGCAAAAGACGAAGCAATTCGTGAAGACAATTATAATGCTACTTTAGAAAGACATCATTCTAAATGGTCTGGTTTAGGTATTGGATACATCTTCCTTGCAATAATTAGTCCTTTGTTAATGATTGCAAGTTTTATCCCAGCTATTATATGTGCAACATATACTTTAAAAATAGCTGGAAAATATAATACTCTTACTCAAAAGGGTGTAAATGAACAAGAAGCTTGGAAAGGCTTAAAAAATTATATGGAAGATTTCTCAATGATGAAAGAAAAAGAAGTTCCAGAACTTACATTATGGGAAAAATATTTAGTATTTGCAACAGCTTTTGGTATTGCAGATACAGTGTTAAAACAACTAAAAGTAGTTTATCCACAAATGATGGATGAAACTTACATGAATGCTAATGGATATTATTATTTATACTTAATGAGTCATGGTAATTTTAGTAATAATTTCATTCATAGTATTAATACATCTATAACTAACACTTATAATAGTGTTAACTATTCTTCTGGTAGTGGATCAGGAGGTGGCTTCTCAGGAGGTGGAGGCTTCGGCGGTGGCGGAGGCCGGAATGGGTGGACGCTAATAAACTATTGGGGACGGGCCGTTTTAGTTTAGTAGTACAGTTAAACTAAATTTTCCTATTCTTAAAGGACTGTCCCTAATTGAGAAAAATACTTGTAATTTTAAGCTATTTATATTATTATAATATTAATTTATTTAAGGAGGAAAAAATATTATGACAGCACTTATTATAATTTTAGTCGTTGTTGCTCTTATAGCTTTATTTGTTATTAGTGTATACAATGGATTAGTAAAATCAAGACAAAAAGTAAAAAATGCTTGGAGTCAAATTGAAGTACAACTTCAAAGAAGATTCGATTTAATTCCTAATTTAGTAGAATGTGTAAAAGGTTATATGGCACATGAATCTGACGTATTAGAGAAAGTAACTTCTCTTCGTTCTTCTTGGGCAAATGCTAAAGGAATTGAAGAAAAGGCAAACCTAGATAATCAATTATCTGGTGCTTTAAAAACTATTATGGCAGTTTCTGAAAACTACCCAGATTTAAAAGCAAATACAAACTTTACAGATTTACAAAACAATTTAAAAGAAACTGAAAATAAAATTTCTTTTTCTAGACAATTTTACAATGACACTGTTACAATGTACAATACTAAAATTGAAGTATTCCCAGATAACATTGTAGCTTCTATGTTTAATTTCAAAGCTGAACCATTATTTAATGTAGATAATGATGAAGCAAGAAAAAATGTTAAAGTTGATTTTAATAAATAAAAGTAAGGACCAACCTATGTAGGTTGGTCCTCTTTTGGGTTCTTTCTGGAATTACTCTTCATTAATATACGGAAAAATCTTCACTATGTCCATTGACTTTAATACCTCATCAATGTACTGTTCATACTCATCAGCTTTTTCTCTAGCTATCTCTAAAGAAATCTCTCCTGAGCAAACTCTTCGAAGCTTCTGCTTTATTTCATCTGCTTCTCTTTCAAAGATTCTGAATTTCGGCATCTTTGCTACAAATGGTATGCCGATTTTTTCTCTTAAATCTTTCTTTGTATTGCAGCAGTCGTCTAATGCTTCTTTAAGACTCTTCATATAACGCTCTGCTTTTATAAGCTCGGAGTACAAAAGCGCTGCTTTGTACATTAAAGGGTTACCATTGTTCCGTCTTTCCATAAAGACCTCTCTTTCTGGGGCTACAACCCCTAAAAAAATTAATGTTATGCAGGAGGTTATCCTCTCTACATCTCTATTATATCATGTTATGCCATAAAGTGTCAATTATGTTAATTGTCTCCTTTTATATTTTCATCTATAAAATTTTTCCTACCAAATCATAACCACTTGCTTTAGTTATTTTACATTTAACAAATTTTCCTTCTAGTGCTTTATCTACCATTTCTATATAAATTAATCCATCTATATCTGGTACTTCTCTATAGCTTCTTCCAACATAATATTTTCCGTCAAATGTTTTTGTTTCTATTAATACTTCTAATTCTTTTCCTACCATTTCTTCTTGCGTTTTGCCTGCTATTTTTTGTTGAAGACTCATTATTTTGTTATATCTACTTTTCTTGGTCATAGGATGAATTTGGTCTTTTAATTTTTCTGCTGGGGTTCCCTCTTCTTTAGAGAAACTAAATGCCCCTAATCTTTCAAATCTTGCTTCTTTAACAAAGTCATACAATTCTTCAAAATCTTCTTTTGTCTCACCAGGGAATCCCACCATTACTGTTGTACGAATTACTACTCCTGGAATTTCTTTTCTTAATCTTTTTATTAGAGTTCTTATTGTTTCTCCATTACTTTTTCTATTCATTCTTTTTAAAACACTATTAGATATGTGTTGAATTGGAATATCAAAGTATTTACAGATTTTATCTTCATTTTTTACAACTTCTATTAATTCGTCTGTAATTGTTTCTGGATATGCATACAAAAATCTAATCCATTTTAATTTTTCTATTTTGCAAAGTTCTTTAAGTAATTCTGCTAGTTTAGATTCTCCATATATATCTATTCCATATTTTGTAGTATCTTGTGCTATTATGATTAATTCTTCATATCCTTCATTTGCAAGCTTCTTAGCCTCTTCAATTACATCTTCCATTTTTCTACTTACAAATGGTCCACGTATTTTTGGTATTGCACAATATGTACAAAAATTACTACAACCTTCTGCTATTCTTAAATATGCAAAATTGTTTCCTGTTGTAATTACTCTATCTAAAAAGTCTAAGTTATTTTTATTTTCTTTTTCTGACTTTAATATTGTTTCTATTTGCTCCCATATTGTGCTATATGAACTATATTTTATCCATAAATCTACTTCTGGAATTGCTTTTGAAAGTTCTTCTTTATATCTTTCTACTAGACATCCCATTACTATTAGATATTTACATCTTTTTTTCTTATATTCTGCCATTTCTAAAATAGTATTTATTGCCTCTTCTTTTGCTGGTCCTATAAATCCACATGTATTTATTACTAGCACATCCGCTTCTTCTTCATTATTTACTATTTTATAGCCATTTTCTTTAAATAGCCCTATTGCCATTTCTGTATCTACTAAATTTTTACTGCATCCTAAATGTACAAATCCTACGTTCATTTTATTATTTCATTCCTCTCTTTTTTGTTTCAAATTATACCATTGATTTAAGGAATATCTTTTGATATTCCTTACTTTTTATCTTTCTTCTCCTTCTTCTATTCTTACTTCTTTTTGTCTTTTTCTTTGTATGTATTCAATAATTTCATTTACACATTTTTTTAAATCATAATTTTCAAAGGTTTCAAATTTTGAAATTCCTGCTTCTCTCAAATTTTCTTCTGAAAAATCTATATTATCAGCTTTTAATCTTCTTTCCATTTCTTCAAAATTTGGTTTTGCTTGTTGATTTTCTCTTGCAGTTGCTCTTTTTCTTCTTTCTTCTTCACTTATGCAAATATATACAGGTACCATTTTTAAGTCTTTTTCTGGATGATTCTTTAAATATCTTAAAATACTCGTATAAGACTCTAAAGTTCCTATACTTAAAAAATCTCCATCTTGTTTCCATTGATCATCTGCTATTGTTGCATATGTCCAAATGTCTTTCTCACCATTCTTATTTATTACATTGTAATTTCTGTTTTCCATTACTTTTTGTTCATTTTCCAATTTGTTAAATTCTTCTCTGGTTATAAAATTATATTCTCTCCCTTGAGCTTCTCCTTCTCTCATAGGTCTTGTTGTATAAGGAATATATAAATTTGTATCTATTCTTTCTTTTACTTTTTGATATATAGTATCTTTTCCTGCTGAACTTTTTCCCATTATATAAATAAGATTTGACATTTTTTATTCCTCCTTTTATTCCTCACTAAACATATGCTTTCTTGTTATTTCTAATAAACTTAGCTTAGTAAATTCCATTACTTGTGTTTTTGCTCTGTCATTTTTTAGATTTTCTTTTAACAGTTCTATTATTTCTTCTCTACTAGTTTCTTCATTCATATCTATGTAGTCTATAATAATTATTCCGCCTATATCTCGTAGTCTTAATTGTTTTGCAATTTCTATACTAGCTTCTTTGTTTACTTTTAATGCTGTTTTTTCTATATTTTCTTTTCCAGTAAATTTACCTGAGTTTACATCTATTGCAGTTAATGCTTCTGTTTTATCTATTGTGATAAATCCGCCACATTTAAGCCATATTTTTCTATTTGATATTTTTTCTATTTGACTATTTAAATCATATTTATTTTCTAGTCCTTCTTCTACAAGTTCTACTTTTATTGTTACATCTTCTTGTAATCTTTTTAAAATTTGTTCTATTTCTTTTTGTAATTCTTTGTTATTTGCATATATTTTTTCTAGTTTATTATCTGCAATATCTAATAGAATCTTTTCTAAAATTGTATCATTCTTTTTTATTATTTTTGGTACTTTATCATCTGAATTTAAAAATTCTTTTTGTATATTTTCTAATTCTTTTAAAGTATTTTCTATGTCCTTTTTTATTTTACTTTCTTCTTTTCCTTCTGCTGCTGTTCGAATTATAATACCTATTTTTTTATCTTTTTTAACACTTTCTACTATGCTTATTAGTCTGTTCCTTTCTTCCTCATTTTCTATTTTTTGAGAAACTGTAATGAAATCATTTTCAGGAAGAATTACAACAAATCTCCCTGCTATTTGTATATTAGTACTTACTCTAGCGCCCTTTATATTGTTACTATCTTTTTTTACTTGTACTAGTACTTTTTGATTTGGTTTTATATAATCTTTTATTTTATAGTTCTCTAATTCTTCTTCCTTGTTTCCTTTTATATTACTTTTTTTAGGTAATATGTCTCTTATATGCAAAAATGCATTTTTTTCTGCTCCTATATCTACAAATGCCGCTTGCATTCCTATTAAAACATCTGTAACTTTACCTATATAAATATTACCCTCTAGACGTTTTTTGTCTTCTTTTTCCTTGTAATGTTCTTTTAAAATACCATCTTCTAAAATACTAATTTCTTTTAAGTCTTGTTTTTGAACAACAATTAATTCTTGCATACCTAATTTCATTCCTCGTTTGAAAAAGAATTAAATTTTGGCAATGAAAATTTTATTTAAAAGTCCAGGGTGCATACTTTGTGTATGTAACCGCGTTTTAAACAAAATTTGAGGCGGCCAAAATTGTAATTATTTTTCAAACTTTCCCTTTCTTAGTTAAACTTATTCATAGCTATATCAATTCCATCTTTTATAATTGAAATCATTGCTTTTTCAGCTTTTGTAGTTCCTTCATCTAATATGTTTCTTTCTTCTTCTGGAATAGCACCTATAACATAATTTATCATATCGTCTTTATATTCAGGTTTTCCTATACCTACTCTAATTCGCGCAAAATCTTCTGTTTGAAGTTCTGCAACAACAGATTTCATTCCATTGTGTGAACCGCTACTACCTTTTTTTCTAATTTTTATTTTACCTGGTTCAATATCAATATCATCATATATAACGAAAACATTTTCAATTGGAATTTTATAAAAATTAACAACTTGAACAATTGATTTTCCACTTAAATTCATATATGTTTGAGGTTTTAATAAAATAACCTTTTCATTTTCTATAAGACCTTCTCCATATAACGCGTCAAATTTTTTCTTGTTAACTTCAATACTATATTCCTTTGCTATTTTGTTTATAGTATTAAATCCCATATTGTGCCTTGTTTTACTATAATCTTCCTCAGGATTTCCAAGCCCTACTATTAAATACATTTTTCCTCCTATCCAATAAGCTTTTTTAAGTCTTCCTCATTGAATTCATATTTTTTATTACAAAAATGACAAACTATTTCTGCTTTTTTATCTTCTTCTAATATCTTTGCTAATTCTTCTTTTCCTATTGTTTTTAATGCTGTTTCCATTTTTTCTTTTGAGCAATTACATTTGTATTCTGGTTTTCTTTCATCTTTTAATACTTTTATGTTTGCATCACCTGTTATATCTTTTGCTATATCTAATAAACTCATTTCCTCGTCTAACATTTGGCTTATTGGTTTTGCTTCTACTAATCTATTTTCTAATATAAATAATTCATCTTCTGTTGCATCTGGCATTGATGTTACTATAAATCCTCCTGCACTTTTTACACCATTTTTATCTACAAGAACTCCTAATGCTACTGCAGTGTTCTTTTGCTCTGATATATAATAGTAATTTGCGAAGTCTTCTGCAATTTCTCCTGTTACTAACTTTGACATTCCAACGTATGGTTCTTTTAGTCCTATATCTTTTATTACATATAAAAATCCATCTTTTCCTACTGCTGTTCCTACATCTAATTTTCCATCTTTTTTTAAAGGTACATCTACTGCTGGATTTGTTACATATCCTTTTACCTTTAAATTACTATCTGATGTTACTATAATATTTCCTATTGGTCCATTTCCTTTTATTTGCAAAGTTAAGCTATCTTCTGCCTCTTTTGTGTTAGATGACATTAGTACTGCCATTGTTAAACATCTACCAAGTGCTGCTGTTGCAACTGGACTTAAGTCATGTATTTTTCTTGCTTCTTCTACTAATTCTGTAGTTGAAACACAAGTTATATTTATTTTTCCATTATATGCTAAAAATTTTTCTATTTTATCCATTTTATTTTCCTTTCAATTTTATGATATCGGTATTATATCATATTTTTTCTTAATTTCATAGTATTACACAAAAAAAGACATCTTGTATAAATTTAAACTTTAAACTATACTTTATTAAAGTTTACAATACTAAAAGAAAGATGCCTTATTTATCATTAAAAAAAATAAGACATCTTTTTAATTTTATATTTTTCCAAATTGGTCTTTTGTGGCTTTACACAATGGGCAAGTCCATTTTTCTGGTAAATCCTCAAATTTTGTTTTTGGTTCTACGTCATGTTCTATGTCTCCTATTTTAGGATCATAAATATAGCCACATGCTGAACATTTATGCATTTCTCTTTCATCTTCCTTTAATTTAAAGAATTCTCTATATCCAACAAATACTACTGCTACAACCATTAATGCAAATGAAAGTGCTTTCCATATATCACTTTCGAATAGAATAACTGCAAACATTCCACATGCTGCACTAACTCCATATAATAATAAAACTGCTTCTTTTTGTGTTAGTCCTTTAGCTATTAATTTATGATGTAAATGTCCTTTATCTGCTTGAAATACTGCTTTTAATGATTTTCCTTTTGCTAATCTTCTTACTATTGCAGATAATGTATCAAATATAGGCAATCCCAAAACTATCATTGGCAATACTATAACAAATGCTGTTGCTGTTTTAGCAACTCCAAGTATTGATACTATTGAAAGTGTAAATCCTATAAAGTTTGAACCTATATCTCCTATAAATGTTTTGGCTGGGTTAAAGTTAAATGGTAAAAATCCAGCTAAGGCACCTATTAGTGCTGTTATTAATATAATTGCTAAAAATGGTGAACCATTTAAAGCAAATATTATTAGTAGTGATATACATGAAATTATTGAAATTCCAGTAGATAATCCGTCTAATCCATCTATTAGATTAATAGCATTTGTAATTCCTACAATCCACCCCATAGTTAGAATTATAGAAAATACATTTCCTATTACTATATTTCCTTCGAAAAATGGTATATCAAAATTGTCTATTCTAATTCCACATGCTACAACAATTCCTGCTGCTATAACTTGTCCTAATAATTTTACCAAAGGATGTATCCCTTTTATATCATCGAAAAAACAAAATGTACTTAATACAAGTATTCCACATAGAAAACCAACTAGTTTAACAATATAGTTTTCCGGTCCAAATATATTTATATTTCCTTCTATTGAAGATGTTATTATCAAATAAATTGTTGATATTAAAAAACCTATGATAATAGCAGGTCCACCAAATTTTGGCATAGCCTTATTATGCATTCTTCTATTATCTTTTGGTATATCTACAGCTCCTATCTTTTTAGCAATTCTTATTGTATAAGGTGTTAATATGAATGATGTGATAAAAGCAAGTAAAAAGGCAATTGCAATATCTCCCCACATAATTTACCTCCTATTTGCTTTTCAATATATCATAAAAAGAGAAAGAATACAATATTTTATTTGTATTCTTTCTCTAATTTTAAGTTTGTATATAATTTGCTTATCATTTCTAATTGTTTTTTGTTTTCTTCTGATATTTCAAATGAATATAATTTTTTGGCTGGTGCCTTAATTATATATGTAATTGCCATTTTAGTTGACTCTGATATTTGAATTGCACCTGTGTCTTGTTTGCCACAACTTTCACACTTTAATCCATTGTCTTTTAAGCTAAAGTAATGTAAATTATCTTTTTGATTACAATTTACACATTCTTCTATTCTAGGTGTAAATCCCAACAAACACATTAATCGTAATTTAAAGATTGATATAACAAAATCTAAATCCAAATCTGTTTTTGATATTACATATAAAGTATTTAAGTATAACTGCAAAATTTTATATGTGTTTTGGTTTTCATCTGTTACATCTTGTATTATTTTAGTTATTTGTGATGCATATTCTAATTTATCTAAATCTATTCTAATATCGTAAAACACTTCTATTGTCTCACATGAGTTTAAAGTATATGTATTATTTCCTTTAAATAACATATATTCACCAAAGCATAGGAATTGAGTGCCTGCCATTAATTGACTCTTTGGTCTTCTTGCTCCTTTTGCAGAGCACCCAATTTTTCCGTTTGGTGTTAATATAGTTACCATTTTATCGAAATCACCCATATTATTTTCGGCAATTATTATCCCTTTAGTTTTTATAGTACCCATATTATATTTTCCTTATTTTATTTATTGTTTGTATCTATTCCTATATTTTCTCCTAAATTTGGTGTTTTCTTTTCTTCTGTTATTAGTAAATCTTGTTTCATCTTTTTTTCCATGTTTTCTACTTCCACAAACTCTAAATAGGAATTTATGTCCCCAGTATTTTTAAATGTATTCCATGCTAATTGTTTTATCATACGCTTACACTCCTTTATGCTATTTTTTCTTTGTTCTTATTTTTTACTTTTTTACCTATTTTATACTTGGAAAGTTATGGTTCTATTTTAATTTGAATTTCTTTATTATGCTGTCATTGTTTAGCCAATCTTCTTTTACTTTTACCCAAATTTTTAAATTAACTTTTGTACCTAACATATCTTCTAAATCTTGTCTTGCATATGTTCCTATCTTTTTAAGCATACTTCCGTTTTTTCCTATTATAATTCCTTTATGTGATTCTCTTAAGCAGTAAATTGTAGCATCTATATCGTATATTTCTTCTTTTTCTTTTGTTTTTCTAAATTTTACTTTTTCTGTTTCTACTAAAATTCCATGTGGAACTTCGTCTTGAAGTAGTCTTAATGCTTTTTCTCTTATTATTTCTTCTACTAGTTGTCTTGTTGTTTGATCTGTATATTCGTCTATATCATAATATGCAGGACCTTCTTTTAGGTTACTTTCTATTTCTTGTAATAAAATTTCTAAATTATCTTTTTTTGTTGCTGAAATTGGAACAACTGCAGTAAAATTGTACTCCTGTTTATATAATTCAATTAATTTTAATAAATCCTCTTTATTTTCTACTAAATCAACTTTATTAATAGCCAATATTGTTTTTTTACCAGCTTGTCTTATCTTTTCTAATATTTTTGAGTCTCCTCTGCCTATTTCTTTTGAAGTTCCATCTATAACAAATACTACAACATCAACATCTCCAATAAAAGTAAATGCTGTATCTATCATAACTTCGCTTAATTTAGATTTTGGTTTGTGTATTCCTGGTGTGTCTATAAAAATAATTTGAGAGTTTTCTCTATTTACAATTGCACGAATTGCAGTTCTTGTTGTTTGCGTTTTATTAGCAACTGCTGCTACTTTTTCTCCCACTAAACTATTTATAATTGTTGATTTTCCCACATTTGTTCTTCCTATAATTGATACAAAACCTGATTTAAATTTTTCTTCCATTTCTTTCTCCTAATTTATATTAACATATTGAAAGTGCTAAATTTGTAAAATTTAGTCACCTAATTTATTTTTTTACTATTAATTTTTATTATTTCTCCATCATTTTGATAAATATACAAAACATATAATAATTCTATAAAATTGAGATATAATAGGCATTATTAACCTTCCTTATTATAGCATTGCTTATTTACTTTTTCAATTATTTTAAATAAGATTTGATATAAAAACAACCAAAGTTTTATCTTTGGTTGGTCGAATTATTTTAAATTTTATGTATTATTTTTCTTTAGAGAGTTTTTCTATTTCTTCTTTACTAAGTTGAGTAGCATCTATAATTTGTTCAATTGTCATTCCCATTTCTAATAATTTTTTTGCTACTTCAATCTTTCCGTTCTTCTTTTCCTTTTCTTGTGGCATGATTAATAGCACTTATTCTATCCATTTCCCATTTTTCTCTTAATTCGGCTAATCTTCTTACTTCTGCATCTCCTGTTAAATAATTCATTTCAATTCTTGCTTTTTTTAGTTTATCATTTTTTTCCTCTGCCACCTTAATCATCTCCTTATTATAATCATCTATAAATGCTAACCATTGATTTATTTTCTCGTTCATGTCTGGATTTTGCTTTCTAAACTTTGGTAGTTCTATAAAATACCACTTTAATCCTGTTAGCACTTCATAGTCTCTATGCTTCTCTAATACTATTGCTGTCTCTGATATGTAATCTTCTACCTTTAAGAAATTATACTCTAATATGTTTATCATTATTACTTGATTTATATCTTCGTAGTCTGTTCCTCTTTCAGTTTCTCTTGATATTACCTTTCCACTATATAGCGTAGTTCTTTCTTCTATATTATATTCGTTTCTTAGTTGCATTTCTATTGATATTATTGTCCCATCTTCTAATTTTGCTTGTAAATCTAATCTTCCACCTTTTTCTTCTTTACTTAATCTTTCTAAATTCACTTCTTCTCGTACTTCTATTGATTTTATATCTTTATTCAATAGTGCATTTAAAAAGTCTATTAGAAACTCTTCATTTCCTTTACGACTAAAGAAGGTTTGAAATATTACATCGTTTTTTAGATTGTATTTTTTCTCTTTTGTTTGTAATTGTAATTCTTCTTGTCTTTCATTTGCCATAGGCTTTATCCTTTCCAATTATACTAAATATATTACTCTTTAACAATACTTTTTAGTAAATATTTATTGATTATTTACAATTTCATTGACAATAACAGACTATAAATTTCACTGCTCTCTTTTAATGAAACAGCTTAATACTAATTAGCCTCCCTTCTTTATTCTATTTTTGTAATCTTGGATATTTTTTTAGATTCTAGGAAAGTTATCATAGTATGATAACTTTCTGTAGAAGATAAATATGGCAGAATCAAGATTTTGTAGCAGTTCGCACTGCGTATAAAATCTTGATTCTGGTTTTTTAGATTTGATTTTGATTTTTAAATTTAATATTTGAAACTTCAATCTTTAATTTTGAATTCCTAATATTTAATCTTAAATTTTTTTAGAAATAATTTTAAAATAAATAAACTAGATTATTAATTAAAATTTCTGTCTCTTCCTAAGTTTCTTGATTTAGTTATTTAAATAAAATTAGTCATGCAATTGTCAAATAGATTGCATGACCTTATACTAGCATGATTTTACCTAAAAATCAAGAAAAATCGTAAGACAAAATTCGACACTTGAATAATATTCGATACAAAAAGAACGTTTTTATATTAAAAAAACGTTCTTTTTGTATTTAAAATTTATATGTTGTTATTTACTTCATTTGTTGTAGTTGTTTCTGCTACTGGTGCTCCCGGAGCTATTTCAACTTTGCTATCTATTGGACAAATTTGAACAAATGTATTTCCATCATTTACTTCTATTTCATTTCCTTGTAGGTCTCTATAAACTGTTTGACCAGCTCTTGATGTTTTCTCTGCTGTTATTTCTATTGCTTTTCCATTTGTTACATACCAACCTTCTAGTGTTTTAACATTATCTAATGTTTGTCTTCCTTTATTTTCACCATCGTTTAATGTCCAATTTTCGCATTTAACTATTATAATATTTTTAGTAGTAACTGTTTCTCCTGTATCCCAATCTACTTGCTTAGTATTTCTAGAATAACGTGTATATCTTCCTGTTATTTCATCATATTCATACTTTACAGTATTACTTGTTGAATATGGTATTGTTACTGTTGTTGCTTCTATATTGCTATTTAAATTAACTGGATCTGCAACATATTTTAATACACTTTTTTGTGTTGATGTTGTTTCATATCCTTTACGATTTGCTATTTCTAATATTTTTTCTGTATTTGTAACCGCATTATGTGGTGCATATTTATCTTTTACTCTCCAGAAAGATGTTGAACTTTCATATATTCCATTAATGTTATTTACTCCTAATTTTGTAATATCTGCTTGTGCTTGTGGACTCCATCCAAAATGAACATATATTGCATCATTTTCTAACGCATAATCTAAGAAATAATGTCTTGAACTACGAATAGGACCTAATTTATCTAAATTTACACCTTTATAAAGTGCCATAAGTCTTGTTTCTCCACCTTCAACTATTATTTCATATACCATATATGCATCATTTAATGCTGCTTGTGGCATTGCTTGTTTATGATTGTCTATCATTACTGCTATTGGTCTATCTGTTCCACTAAATGTTTTTGGTTCTTTTTTCTCTACAATTATTGGTTCATTCTGCTCATTTACATTTGAATCTACTTCGTTTCCTTTTTTATCTTTTATTACTTTCATTCCTACTAGCACTCCTGCTACAATTATTACTATAACTAGAATTGCTATTAATACTTTAATTCCAACTGACCCTTTCATTTCTTCTTTCCTTTCAATATTTAAATTATTTTACTTACAAATATAAAAATTGCTATTATTACTGCGTTTAATGCTGCTAGTACAACTGCTCCTGCCGCTACATCTTTTGCTATTTTGGCAATAGGATGAAATTCTTTAGTAGATAAGTTAACTGCTTCTTCAATTGCTGTATTGACCATTTCTGTAATAATAACCAACATTGTTGCAAATGTTAAAAACATACACTCTGTAATATTTAGTTTAAATATTATTGCACAAATAATTACTACTACTGCTATGCATAATTGTACTTTTATATTACGCTGTGTTTTTACTGCATACCAAATTCCACTAAGTGCTTTTTTCCATGCATCAATGAAATTCTTGTTTTTCAGTCTTTCGTCTTCCATATTTTGCTCCTTTACCTAGTTTGTTTTAGTATTGTTAATACTGCCTCTTCTTTAGGTCTCATTATTTGTTTATCTTTTTCTTCTATATGGTCATATCCCATAATATGATAAAATCCATGAACTATCATATATGATAATTCTCTTTCAAAGCTATGCTCATATTCTTTTGCTTGTTCTTTTACTCTTTCTAAAGAAATAACAATATCTCCTAGTACTTCTGGAACTTTATTTTTTGTTCTTTTTTCTACTATTTCATCTATTTCATTTTTTTCAAACATAGGAAAAGATAATACATCTGTTTCTTTATCTATATTTCTATATTCTTTATTTAAAGTATGAATTTGATTTGGAGTTGTTAAAGTTATGCTTAAATAAAAATTTAAATCTAATAAATTTTCTACTTTAAAACATGTTTGTACAACATTTTTTACAAATTCTCTTAGTTCTTCATTTTCTTCCACATCTAAAAAATATGTCTCCACTACTTCTTGCATAATACTTTCCTTCCTATAAAACTACCTTCTGTTTTATGAATTCCATTTATAGTTTTCATTGCTCCTAAAGATACTAATTTTTCTTTGTAAAATTTAATAATTTTATAATATTTGTTTTCATTTTTGTATACTTCTTTTAAATCTGCTCTAATAAATAATATTTCTTTTTGTTTTTGTCTTTCTTCTTTATCTTTAATTTTCTCAATTTCTTTAAATTGTTTCCAAAAAGCTTTATATTTTTCTCTTTGTTCTGGCTTGTCCCAATATATTTTAGTAGATAAAAGTTTTACATTGTATTCTTCAATTAGGCGAATTAGTAAAGAGTATGCTTTCTCTTGTTTTTTTATAACTCTTGTATCTACTATTAGACTTCTTACATCTTTTAGTAATTTTATATAGCATTGTTCTGCTACAATTAATGGTAGACTATGTGTAAATAGTTTTCTACTAATTGCAATTAGTACCATTCTTTTTTCTATTCCTTCATTTTGGTCTAATTTTCCTATTGTGTAATTTTCAAATTTTTCATATTCTTCTATTACTTCTTTATATGTAGCAGATTCTTCTTTTTCCATTTTTAAAGGTAATACTTTTGTAATGTATTCTTCTAACACATTAAATATTTTTTCAAAGATTACTTCTTTATTTTGATATGTTAGTTGATCTGCTAATTTTATAGAGAAGTGTTTTAATAAGCCTTTGTATAAAGCATCCATTTTTGCTGTATAGAAAGGTTTGTATCTTTCCATTAATTTTGGTTTATCTAGTTCTTTTATTGTTTCATAATCTAATTCTAGTAAGTATTTTTGTTTACGATATTTATATTCTAAATATTCTGTTTCTTTAATACGAATTACCTCATAATATTGAGATAGTGCATTTTTTTCAAAAACAGATGCTGTATCATTTTTTACTTTTTTATAAATAGAATCCATTATATGTTTATCAATAGCTTCTAAATATAAACTAAATGTGTCTTCATATTTTTTTTGAAGTGTTTCCTTTTTATTTGTATCTTCACTTTTTTCAACTTCTAAAAAAGCCTCATATGCTTTTAGCACATTATTTCTTTTCATGGAAATTAACATTCCATTAATTCCTATTTTTGTAGGAACTAATAATTTTGTGATAGTACTTGTTATTTTCGTAAAAAAGGTTTTGTCAGTATAGACTCTTAAACTTCTTTCTTCCATAGCAGTTCTTCCTTTCAAAATACAATTTTTTCTTTTGTCCCAATCTCTTCTAGTACCTCATATATCACTTGAGCTTCTATATATTCTTCTGTTTCTTGATAATTGATATAAGTATTTAAAATATTTTCTTTAACTTTTACCTGTTCATCTAATTTTTTCTTTGCTTCTTCTTCCGCCTTTTGTTTTGCCTGTTCTTTAGTATAAGTTATATTTTCTTCAACCAATTCATAATTGTTTTTTTCTATTATTTCTATAGGTAAATAAAAGTCTGAAAATAATTTTATTTTTTTATTTTGTTCTATTGTATCATATTTTTTAAATTTTGAAAGAGTTTTATAAAAATTTATTGTAAAATTATTTATTCTTACGGAATATTTTGTTTCCTCATTTTCTGTTTTCCTTGAAATAACTTGATTCAGCTCTACTCTTTCATTTTGAGTATACCAAACTTTTGCCTGAACACTGCCATTTGCATGTACATATCTTATTCCTGTATATTTTCCTTCTAACCATCCACCTATTACAGGTGTACCTTCTTTTATAACATCTCCTTTTTTTACTAGGGGTGTGCCATTTATAGCATTTACTTTTTCAATTATTCCTGCTTTTGTTGCAACAATATTACAATACTCATCTTCTTTAATAATATCTGGCTTTTTATCTGCTTCTACTACTTTTACAATAGCATTTGTCCCTCTTATATCTATTCCTATCCACGCTAAATCATTTCTGTCTAGTCTCATTTTATTTATAATTTCTTTTGTATTTACTTTATTCTTTAGTGTTCCAACTTCTAATCCTTCTTTTTTTAGAGTCTGTATTATTTCTTCTTTATCTATTTTCTCATTTCCTATTACCTCAATATTCCATACAAAATTTGATAAAGAAATTATTGCCACTATAATCAATATTAATGAAAAGAAAAATATTTTTCTTTTTCTATATCTATTAAAAATGAAAGGAATACCTCTCTTTTGTTTTATACTTACTTTGCATTTTGCTTGCTTAGCAAATTTAACTATTTGCCTAAAATCTTTTATACTAACATTTGCTTCTAACAAAGTTGTCTTTTTTCTTTTACTATTCCAAATAAGAATTCCTTTATTTGAACACAAATTCATTAATCTTTCTATAAAATATCCTTCTATAGTTATTCTTACATAACCTAATAAGTAATTCTTAAGTATTTGTATGTACAAAGTAAATCCTCCTTATTTATCAATCGTTTTCTCTATTCGTCAATTGTCCTTTCAAAATCTATTCCTTCTATTTTTCCAGTAATTAAAATATCTTCATTAGTCATTTCATTTAAATTTAATTCAAAACCATTTATATTAATTATTCCTATATGCGTACTTAATCTAATATAGAAATCTTGATATTCTAAAATGTTTTTATAATTTTCTACCAACAGCTCTTCAAAACCCATTAATGTTAATTTAGGCTTTTCTGAAGAAATTTCTTGTGGTATTTCTAACAATTCTTCAAAACGACTCTGTCTCTTTTTCTGTCTTCTTTTCATCTTTCTCTCCTTTATTACCATTATGGACGTTACTTTTGGGTTAATCTGTCCCTTTTGGAGTATCTTTCATATACCTTTAGGAACTTAATACACCTTTTAGAAACGTCTTGATGGTAATTAATTATACTTTTAACGTTCGAACTGATCTAATGTAGCAAATTCATACCCCATTTGCTTTATCTGTTTTATGCAATAATCTAATACATTTGTATTATCTTTTGAATTTCCATGTAGTAAAATTACTGCTCCATTATGAATATTATCTAATATTTTCTTTTTAGCATAATCTTCTCTTCCCTGTTTTTTCTCGTCCCAATCATCATACGCAAATGACCACATTACATGTGTGTAACCTAAGCTATTACAATATGCTACACTTTTTTCGCTATATTCTCCTTTTGGAGGTCTTAAGTATTTCATCTCATATCCAAATTTTTCATATATAGTAGTATGAAGTGTCATTACTTCGCTTTTTATTTGTTCTAAGGTAAGTGATGGCATACTTTTATGATTTACTGTATGATTTCCTATTGTATGTCCTTCTTCTATCATTTTTTGCACTAATTCTGGCTTTGTGTTCACATAGTGTGCTGTTATGAAGAAACATGCTTTTACATCATTTTGTTTTAAAACTTCTAGTATTTTTTCTGTATAGCCTGCCTCATACCCTTCATCAAATGTTAGATACACTTTCTTTGAATCTTTGCCACCCATTGCTATTCCTTTTGCTTCATCTATTATTCTTTTATTTGTTGAACCTAGATCAGGTTGCTCATGATTATCATTTCTTTTTATTCCCCATTCTATTTTTTTAGAACCTAAACCATCTATCGTAGTAGCACTTGTATTAATAGTATTGTTACTTATTATGGAATTTACTATGCAAAATGTAAATATAGCAATAACTAATATGCTAAATGTATAAAAATATTTTTTCATATAAATACTCCCTTCGTCCTTAAATTTTATGATTTTTGTTTTAAATTATTACTTTATTTATACATATAATTTTTCTTTTTTCAAATTTCTTCCCCTATATATTTTATACTTATAGATTTATTTTTCTTTATATGTTTTATGCAGGTTTTTCCTTATTTTTACGCATTTGTGCACATTTCGACATTTTTTTATTTTTTATCTCAATTTTTCTATTGACAATGATATTTTTTTGAATTATTATGTATTAAAAGTCAATAGGTAAATTTTTCCAATTTGTTTCTTTTGACTATTTAATTCTATTTTACACGGAGGATGAATATATGTTGAATTTTGTTCTTTGTGATGATAATCAATCTATTTTAGATAGGCTCTGCAAGATGTTGGAATCACTTTTCATTAAGCATAATTTTGATGCTGAAATAGTCTTTTCTTCTACTACTCCAGAGAATACTCTTGAATATGTTAAAAATAATAATGTGAATGTTCTATTTTTAGATATTGATTTAAAATCAAAAATATCTGGACTAGATTTAGCGAGCAAAATCAGAAAAATTAACAAACAGGTTTATATCATTTTTACAAGTGCTCACTTGGAATATGTATTAATTGCGTATCAATATAAAACTTTTGATTTTATTCCAAAGCCGATTACAATAGAAAGGTTAGAAGAAACTTTTCTACGCATTTTAGATGATATAAAAACTGACTACAAAAAAAGTAGCTTTATTAGAATTGATAATCGCAATACTATTATTAATGAAGATAATATAAGATTTATAAAAAAAGATGGAATGAAATTGGTATTTTACACAGATAGTAGAATTTATGAAACCTACAGCTCTTTTAATAAAATTGAGGAAATTCTACCTTCTAATTTTGTTAGATGCCATAAATCTTATATTGCAAATATAAATAAAATTTATGATGTTAGCCCTAGTGATAATAGTATTTCTTTCGATAGTACTTCTAATGTGAAGTGCTATATTGGGCCAAAATATAAAGAGAAAATAATGGAGGTTTTTAAAAATGATGGAAATTTTACAAACAATTTGGAGTAGTTTGACTACGGAGAATCCAACTTTAACTAATATAATAGGTATTCCTTCTATATTCTTGGAAGCTTTTGTTTCTATGTTTCTATTTACTACTTTGTTAAATATAGATGCAACTAAAAAGCAAAAATGGACGTATGTTTTAATAGCTTCTTGTTTCAGTATAATAAGTAGACTTATTATACCTGCTCCCTATAATACATATTTTAATTTAATAGCTGTATTTTTATGTGTATTATTAATTTTTAAAACAACTTTTCTTAAAAGTATTATTTGCTTATTTTTACCATCTATTATTGCTGCACTTATTGAATCCGTTTTAGCAAAAGTATACTATTCTATATTTAATATTGATTACTTAGTTGGTGGAAATATTCCTTTACATAGATTAATTGGTACATTTATTGTTTATTTAGTAATGTTTTTAATTTACATTTTATTAAAATATTTTAAAGTTAACTTATCTAAATTACAGGTTTTAGATAAAAAGAAAAAATTTTGGCTAATATTTTCTACAATTTTTGGTGTTGTATTAATAGGATTACAAGTATATATGATTACTTTCTATGTTTCATATTTACCATTTTTTATTACAATATTATTTATGGTTACTTTAGTTGCATATTTTGTAATAAGTTTATATACAATGTTTACTGTTTCAAAACTTGAAACAACATCAATGAATTTAGAAGAAGCAACATTATATAATAAAACACTGCAAATGCTTCAAGATAACACAAGAGCTTTTAGACATGACTTTTCTAATATTGTACAAGGTATGGCTGGTTTTATAGATAAAAATGATATGGAAGGATTAAAGAAATATTATTCTCATCTACTAGAAGATATTCAACATACAAATAACTTAACAACATTAAGTCCAGAAGTAGTAAATAATCCTGCTATATATAATGTTTTAGCAACTAAATATCATAAAGCTGATCAACTTGGTATAAAAATTAATTTAGAAGCATTTTTGAATATGAATGATTTACATATTAAAATTTATGAATTTACAAGAGTTCTTGGTATTCTTATGGATAATGCTATAGAAGCTGCAAAAGAATGTGATGAAAAAGTAATAAATGTTATATTTAGAAAAGATTCTAGAAGACATATGCAATTGTTAATTATAGAAAACACATATACAAATAAAGATGTTAACACAGACAAAATATTTGAAAAAGGTTATTCAACAAAAAAAGGTAATACTGGACTTGGCTTGTGGGAAGTAAGACAAATATTAAAGAAAAATAATAATCTAAATTTATTTACTACTAAAAATGATGAATTCTTTACACAACAATTTGAAATATTTTATTAAAAACTTATCTTCTACAGAAAGTTATCAATACTATGATAACTTTGGTACCATATGAGTATATAAAATATTTATTGTTTTCTATACTTTTTTTCTTTCCTATAATATAAAAAGTAAAAACAAGATAGTTTAAGTGCTATCTTGTTTTTGTTCTATATATGTAACTGATAAATTAGTCTTTTTTTATTAATGAAGCTGGCATTTTTGGTTGGTGCCAAACACCAAATATCCAACATGCTGTGTTTGTAGATTTTGCGTATTTTTCTGCGATTTTTGCTAATAATTTTAACATAACTAATTCCCCCTATATTATTACAATTATATAATAAAGTATTGCCGGCTAATACTTGTATTATCTTAAAAAATTTAAACATTTTGTGCTTTTAAATATTCTTCATATCCATATTTATTTTTAGTTATAATATATGCTAGTCTTGTAATTGAAAGTGTTTGTATAAAAGTTCCTATTATAATTAGATTTGATATTGTATTACTTGGTATAAATGTTGCTACAAGTAGATTTATAATTAAAAATATATATGACAATATTTTTTTAGTTTTTCTTTCTCTTTTAGTTAATATTGGCAAATTCTCAGTATCTGCTGGTGCGTAAATACTTACCATTATTATTCCTAATATAAAAATTCCTAGTATCGTTATATATTTAGTAATTTCATTTGGGAAATTCCATATTGTGCTTATATAAGCATTTCCACAATATACTATGTTTGTACATAAAAAACATCCTATATGTGTTTTTAAATGAAAACCTCCTGAAGCTACTTTGTATGGTAATAGTAAGAAAAATGCAAGTATAGTTTGCCACCATAACCCTAAAATAATTCCTAATCCAAACATTAAAAATATTTTTGGTATTTCTCCTACAATAAGTTGTATCCCATAATTTATAATCTCTGCTTTTTCGTCATCTATTTCTGGCATCTGTTTTCGAATTTTATTTGTTAGGTATTCACAAATTTTATCTATCATGTGCTCACCTCTTTTTTATTTTCTATAACAATATTATTCTTTTTTCGACACTATTTTTTATTTTATATATGAAACGCAAAAAAACTTATATGAAAATTTAAAAATTAATTTTCATATAAGTTTTAGTCTATTTTATAAAATTAACATAAGCTATAAATTAGATATACATTCTAATTGTTTCCAACCACCTATAAATTCTGGTAAGACTTTAAATGTCATTTCTTCTTTTGTAATTGGATGTAATATTGTAAGTTCATATGCCCATAAACAAATTTGTTTTCCTCTTCCTCTAGTTCCGTATTTTTGGTCACCACATATACTATGCCCTGCATTTGCCATTTGAACACGTATTTGATGATGTCTACCAGTATGTAAATTTACTTTCACTACAGATAAATTTATTTCTTCATTATATTTAAGTACTTCATAATCTAATATTGCAAGCTTTGCGTTTTTAGTACCTTCTTTAACTACTTTGCTAGTATTGGTCTTCTCATTTTTTAATAAATAATCTTCTAGAGTACCTTTATTTTTTTCAAACTTTCCATCTACAATTACTAGATATTTTTTCTTAAAATCTTTGTTTCTTACTTGTTCACTAAGTCTTGCAGCAGCCTTCGAAGTTCTTGCAAATACCATAACTCCGCCAACTGGTCTATCTAGTCTATGTACTAACCCTAAATAAACTTCACCAGGCTTATTATATTTTTCTTTTATATATCTTTTTACCAAAGTAAGCATATCTATATCACCTGTTTTATCTCCTTGTGAAGGAATGTTTACTGGCTTTTCTACTACAATTATATGGTTATCTTCATAAATTACATTTAGTTTTTGCATTTTATTTCTCCTCTGCTCCATTAGGGACGTTTCCTTTTGGTTAATCTGTCCCTTTTGGAGTTTTTTCCAATATACCATTAGGGACAGATTAACCAAAAGGAAACGTCCCTAATGGAGTCTTAGTTTTCCCATCTTCCATATATTCCGCATGGAAGTATTAGTTTCGAATTTGTCATAGGAAGTCCTACTTCTCCGTTTGTTACTTTTCCTCCATATATTTTTGTTATATTTAAATTAAGTATATTTTCTAATACTGTACTTGAAATTCCTGTTGTGTATGAATTTATTAAAAAGAATAATGGATTTTCTGATAGAACTCCTTTGCAAAGTTCTACTAAATCACATATGTTTTCTTCAAATTTCCAAACTTCGCCATTTGCTCCTCTTCCATATGAAGGTGGATCCATTATTATCGCATCATATTTGTTTCCACGTCTTATTTCTCTGTTTACAAATTTTACAACGTCATCTACTATGTACCTTACTGGTCTTTCTTGTAAACCTGATGATATTACGTTTTCTTTTGCCCATGATACCATTCCTTTTGAGCTATCTACATGGCATACAGAAGCCCCTGCTGAAAGACATGCTACTGTTGCTCCACCTGTATATGCAAACAAATTTAATACTTTTATTTCTCTTTTAGCACTTTTTATCTTTTCTATCATCCAATCCCAATTTGCTGCTTGTTCAGGAAATAAACCTGTATGCTTAAAGCCCATTGGTTTTATATTAAATGTAAGGTTTTTATATTTTACTTGCCAATTAGCTGGAACTTTCTTTTTATAGTCCCATGCTCCACCACCTGTAGAACTCCTTTTATATACAGCATTTATATCTTTCCACTTATTTGGAAAACTTTTATCTTTCCAAATTATTTGTGGATCTGGACGAACTAAAATTATATCTTTCCATCTTTCTAGTTTTTCTCCATTTGCCATATCTATTATTTCATAATCTTTCCAATCATTTGCTACTATCATTTTTTATCTCACTCTCTTAATTTATTCTTTTGCTATTATATCAAATTTAAATATTTTTAGCAAGATAGATAATTAACTGCTCCAAAAGGGACAGATTAACCTTTAGGAAACGTCCCCAATGGAGTCCTTTTTGTATCATAAGTTTGTGATAAGTACAAAAAAACTATTTATTAGAGCTATATCTATTGCAATTAGTACTAATAATGAAGTTAGTACTGAAAATGTTAATTTATTATTGCTTATATGTCTTACTATATTGCTTGTCCATCTTTTTGCCCAAATACTTAGTTTACTAACTCCCATTTTTCTTCTGCACCTTACATCTAAAATTATATCTTTTGCATATTCCATAAAAAAATCCTCCCCCTATTTTATTCTTATTAAATATATATGTTCACTTTTTTATTTTATTCCAAAAATCGTAACAAAAATTTCTCCATTTTTTTACATATTATTTTTTCATAAATATAGTTTTTTTCGTATACCTCTTGACTTTTTCAAGCATACTATGTAAAATAGTAAGGTAAAAATTAAATATTTTGCGTTGAAAATGAAAGCTTATTAATAGTTACTAATAAGAGAATAAAGGTGTTGCGCTGAGAGCCTTTTTAGAATAACTTAATAAGTGAAACACATTGGAGCAATTTTAATAAAGTGGAAAACGCTAAACGTTTTCAAGTTAGGGTGGCACCGCGGAAAGTATATTTCGTCCCTGCATTTTATGCAGTGGGCGTTTTTTGATGTTTCAATGTTTTTCGTCCCTATATAATAGAAAGGAGTGTTTTTATGAGTACTTACAGAACTCATACTTGTAATGAAATTAGCCTAGAAGATGTAGGCAAAAAAGTTAAAATTGCAGGATTTGTTGAAACAATTAGAGACTTAGGAGGTTTAGTTTTCTTAGACATACGTGATATGTATGGAATAACACAAGTTGTTACATCTGCAGAAGAAGCTGATGTTGACTTTGCTTCACATATTCCTATTGAATCTTCAGTATGTGTTGAGGGAATTGTACGTAAAAGAGACCCTGAAACAGTTAATGAAAAACTTAAAACTGGTCTAGTTGAAATTGCTATTGAAAAAATCGAAGTTTTAGGAAAACGTACTGCTAATTTACCTTTTGAAATTAACGGAAATAGTGATGTACGTGAAGATTTAAGACTTCAATATCGTTTTTTAGATTTAAGAAATACTAAATTAAAAGATAATATCGTTTTAAGAGCACAAGTTATTCAATACTTACGCTCGCAAATGATTGAACAAGGATTTTTAGAGGTTCAAACTCCTATTCTTACTAGTTCTTCACCAGAAGGTGCAAGAGATTACTTAGTACCAAGTAGAGTTCACCCTGGAAAATTCTATGCTTTACCACAAGCACCACAACAATTTAAACAATTATTAATGGTTGGTGGTATTGATAAATATTTCCAAATTGCTCCTTGCTTTAGAGATGAAGATGCTAGAGCAGATCGTGCTCCTGGTGAATTTTATCAATTAGATATGGAAATGAGTTATGCTACTCAAGAAGACGTATTTAGTGCTATTGAACCTGTTGTTTATAACACATTTAATAAGTTTTCAAATAAAAAAGTAGCTGAATATCCATTTCCTAGAATTCCATATAAAGAAGCTATGCTTAAATATGGAACAGATAAACCTGATTTAAGAAACCCATTATTTATAGTTGATGTTACAGAATTCTTTCAAAGATGTACATTTAAGCCTTTCCATGGATTAACAGTACGTGCAATTCGTGTTCATGGACATATGTCTAAAGGATTCCATGAAAAAATGTTAGAATTCGCTAAATCAATTGGTATGGGTGGTCTTGGTTACTTAGAAGTACAAGAAGATTTAACTTTTAAAGGACCTATAGATAAATTTATTCCAGATGACATGAAAAAAGAATTATTAGATTTAGCTGAATTAAAAGCTGAAGATACCATTTTCTTTATTGCAGATAATAAAGCAAAAGCTGAGAATTTAGCTGGTCAAATTCGTACAGAACTTGGAAATAGATTAAACTTAATAGATGAAAGTATGTATCAATTCTGTTGGATTATAGATTTCCCAATGTATGAATTAGATGATGATGGAAAAATTGCATTTAATCATAACCCATTCTCTATGCCACAAGGCGGAATGGAAGCATTAAATACTATGAATCCATTAGATATTGTTGCTTATCAATATGATATTGTATGTAATGGTATTGAACTTTCTTCCGGTGCTGTAAGAAATCACGATCCAGAAATTATGGTTAAAGCATTTGAACTTGCTGGATATTCTAAAGAACACATTGAAGAAAAATTTTCTGCATTATTTAACGCATTCAAGTTTGGCGCTCCACCACATGCTGGTATTGCACCTGGTGTAGATAGAATGATAATGCTTTTAACTGAAAGTGAAACAATTAGAGATGTTATTGCATTCCCTATGAATAGTAAAGCACAAGATTTAATGATGGGTGCTCCTGGAAATGTAACAAAAGAACAATTAAGAGATGTTCATATTAAGTTAGATATAAAAGAATAATAATTCATTATAACATGTATTTTAGAGGCTAGATAAAGTTTTTTATTTAGCCTTTTTAATAAATAAAATAAACACATGTTGACTTAATAAGAATTTATTAGTAAAATTATAAAAATAGTAATAAATTGTAAGCATAATATTGTCTTATATTTTAAACTATCTTTGTACATACTATTAAAAATTGGAGGAAGAACAAATGATAATGAGAAAAGAAAAAGGAATAACATTAATTGCGTTAATAGTAACAATAATAATATTAATAATACTAGCTGGGATAAGTATAAATTTATTATTAGGAGAAAATGGAATTGTCGACAAAGCTAATAAATCTAAAGAACTAGCAATTATATCTGAAATAACTGAAAAATTAGAACTAGAAAAATCAAAAATTGCTCTAGAAAATTATAATAATATTTATTTAAATTCATATTTAGATCTTATACTTCCTAATACTGTTATAGCTAATCATACAATATCCTTAGAATTTAAAAATACTTTTAATACTTATGCATATATTTTAGTTGATAATAAATATGAATATTTATTAGAACAAGAAGAGAATAATAATTTAAAAATCACTTATAAAGGTATCGCCTCTTTAATTGATTCTATTACTTTAATTCCCGAATCTATTACATTACAGCTAGGAGAAACTCATAGTCTAACAACTATTTTATTACCTGAATCTTCAACTAATAAATCTGTAGTATGGGAATCTTCTAATCCTGATATAGCTTCTGTTGATTCTAATGGTCTTATTTCCGCAAAATCAGAAGGTGAAGCTATTATTACAGCTACCGCAATTCATGGAATTAATAAAAAAGCTACTTGTAAAGTTACTGTTTCATATGCTAGTTTAAAATCTGTTGCTAAATCTGGAGACTATGTAATATATGAACCTATTTCCAAATCTTATATCGTAACTACTGGTCAATCTGGCTATTCATCTGATCAATCATTTAGTACAGATGGCTCAACTAATTTATGGCAAATATTATATAATGACGATTCATTAGGAATCCAAATTACAAGTTCAAAAAGCATAGCTAATGTTAATATTGGTAGAAACAATTCCAATGCTAATGCAAAACTAGGATACAATAATGTAATTTCAACATTAAATTTTATGAGCGATAATTATATTAATCCTAAATATGCAATTTCTGCCAGAACTATTGGTAGTAATCCAGAAAATAGAGAAGATACAACTACTTCTACTATAACTACTCCATTCAAATATAATGGTAGTACAATAAATACAGGTTTTAAAAAAGAGGATAATTTTTATGAAAAAGATTTTAATGCACTAAATACCTCTATTAATCAAGATACAAATGGTATAGCTAAAATAGATGTTTCTTATTTTCTAGGTTCAAGATATGTATATACTAACCCTAATGATTGCGTAGTTTGTTATATTCGTACAATAGATACAAATGGAAGTTTAAATACTAGTCGAATTGTTGCTTGTTCAGATGGAGCAGGATTATCAGATACTTGGGGAATGTGTGCTACCAGTGGTGTAAGACCTGTAATTAAATTAATTAATGATATTAAAATATTAGATGGAGATGGATCAAAAGATAATCCTTATATTTTAAAACCTATTGAGTAATTTCTCATATTAAGCTGTATAGGCAAAATAAAAATTTTAGAAAATAAATATTACAAAAAAAGAAAGAAATGGTAATTACCTTTCATTCTTTTTTGTTTTTACATATTTCCGTAATAACTATCTATTAAAATTTGTTTTAATTCTGAAACTAATGGAAGTCTTGGGTTTGCTGTTGTACATTGATCTTCAAATGCTCTATCTGCTAATAAATCAACTTTTGCAAGCCATTCTTCTTCGTCTACACCTTGCTCTTTAAATGAACTTGGTATGCCTAAATCTGCATTTAATTTTTTAATTTCTTCTATTAAAGAATTCACACCTTCCTCGTTTGTATATGCTGGGAAGTTCATTCTTCTTGATAGGTCTGCATATTTTTGGTCTGCTATAAAATATTCATATTTAGGGAATGAAACAAATTTTGTTGGCTTACTTGCATTGTAACGAATTACATATGGAAGTAAAATTGCATTTATTCTTCCATGTGCCAAATGGAACTCCCCTCCTATTTTGTGTGCTAAAGAGTGGTTTATTCCTAAAAATGCATTTGTAAATGCCATACCTGCTATTGTACTTGCATTATGCATTTTTTCTCTTGCATGTTTGTCATCTCCATGGTTATATGCTTGTCTTAAGTTTTTAAATACAAGCTCTACTGCTTTTTCTGCTAAACCATCTGTATAATCAGATGCCATATTAGAAACATATGCTTCTATGGCATGTGTTAAAACATCCATACCTGTATCTGCTGTAATTTTTTGTGGAAGACTCATTACTAAGTCTGGATCTACAATTGCTACATCTGGTGTTAATTCATAATCTGCTAAAGGATATTTTTTATTTATTGTTTTATCTGTTATAACTGCAAATGATGTTACTTCTGAACCTGTACCTGAAGTTGTTGGTATTGCTACCATTTTAGCTTTTTCTCCAAGTTTAGGGAATTTGTAAGTACGTTTTCTAATATCCATAAATTTAAGTTTTAAACCTTCAACATCAGCCTCTGGATGTTCATAGAATAACCACATACCTTTTGCAGCGTCTATTGGACTTCCTCCACCAAGTGCTATAATAACATCTGGCTTAAATTCGTTCATTAGAGCTATACCTCTTTTAATTGTGTCAAAAGATGGATCTGGCTCTACATCTGAAAATATTTCAGAGTGAACATATTCATTTCTTTTTCTTAAATGATATAAAATTTTATCTACATAACCGAAATCTACCATAGATTTATCTGTTACAATAAATGCTCTTGATATATTTGGCATTTTTTCTAAGTAAGCAATTGAACCTGCTTCAAAATATATTTTATCTGGAACTTTAAACCATTGCATATTAACCCTCCTCTTTGCAACTTTCTTTACATTAATTAAGTTTGCACTACTTACATTTGATGTTGTTGAGTTTCCTCCAAATGTACCACATCCTAATGTAAGTGATGGCATATTAGTGTTATATATATCACCAATAGCACCATGAGTAGATGGTGAATTTACAATAATTCTTCCAACTTTTACTGTTTCAGAAAATTTTTCTATTACATCATTATCTTCTGCATGGACAACTGCAGAATGTCCTAGTCCACCAAATTCTATTAATTTTTCAGCTAAGTTTATTCCCTCGTCCTCGTTTTCTACAATGTAGTAAGCTAAAACTGGACTTAATTTTTCTTTAGAAAATGGATATTCTATTCCAACTCCATTTTCATGAAGTACTAATACTTTAGTATCTTGTGGTACTTCTATTCCTGCACCTTTTGCAATATTGTATGGACTTTTTCCTACTATATCTGCATTTAAAGCGCATCCTTTTTCTTCTATAAACATACTACTTCTTAATCTATTAGTTTCCTCATCACTTAAGAAATAGCATCCTGCTTCTCTCATTAATCTTTCAAACTCTTCGTGAATTTCTCTATCTACTATAACAGATTGTTCAGAAGCACAAATCATGCCATTATCAAATGATTTTGAAAGGACTAAATCATTTACAGATGTCTTTAATTTTGCTGATTTGTGAATATAGCATGGTACATTTCCTGGTCCAACACCTAATGCTGGCTTTCCACTTGAGTAAGCTGCTTTTACCATACCTGTTCCACCAGTAGCTAAAATTAAATTAACACCTGGGTGATGCATAAGTGTACTTGTAGCTAAAATAGATGGCTCTTCTATCCATAAAATACAATTTTCTGGTGCTCCTGCTTTTATAGCTGCATCTCTTACTATCTCTGCAGCTTTTGAACTACATTTTTGTGCTGAAGGGTGGAACCCAAATATAATTACATTTCTTGTTTTTGCTGCAATTATTGATTTAAACATTGTTGTTGAAGTTGGGTTTGTAACTGGTGTAACACCTGCTATAATTCCAATAGGTTCTGCAATTTCTTCATAACCTTCTTCTTCATTTTCGTTAATTACTCCTACTGTTTTATCATATTTTATACTATGATAAATGTATTCTGTAGCAAACATATTCTTTGTTATTTTATCTTCGTAAATACCCCTGCCTGTCTCTTCTACTGCAAGTTTTGCAAGTTCCATATGATGTTCTAGCCCAGCCATAGCCATAGCTTTTACAATATTATTTACTTGCTCTTGATCTAATTTCATATATTCTTCAGAAGCTTTTTTTGCTTTTCGAACTAAATCGTCAATCATAGCATTTACTTTAGCTTGCTCTTCTTCTGTATATTCTGCCATTTTCTTCATCCTTTCTTTTGTTGTAAATTTTAAGCCCGTCCCTAAAATTTAAAATTAACTTCTTTTACATTATATAATAACATGAAAAAAAGTCAACAATTTTTTGCCGACCTTTTTTCTTATTTTTCGCTATCTATACTTTTCTCATTCTATCAATTATTTGTTTTAAATTATCTACTAAATAATCAACTTCTTCTTTAGTGTTATATTTTCCCATTGAAATTCTTAAAGAATTTTTAGCTAATTCTTGTTCTACTCCTATTGCAAGTAATACATGTGATGGATTAAGTGACCCAGATGTGCATGCACTTCCACTTGAAGCACAAATTCCTTGCATGTCTAAGTTTAAGATTATTCCTTCTCCATCTGCATTCTCAAATGAAATATTGCTGTTTCCTGGTAGTCTATTTTCTATATTTCCATTTATTTTTATATTATCTATTTCCTCTTTTACTCTTTTTTCGTAATAATCTCTTAATTCCTTTATTTTTGAATTATGTTCCTCCATTGAATAATATGCTAATTCTAATGCTTTTCCCATTCCAACAATTGCTGGCACATTTTCTGTTCCTGCTCTTTTGTTTCTTTCTTGATGCCCTCCGTCTATATACTTTTTAAAATGCACTCCTGACTTTACATATAAAGCACCTATGCCTTTTGGTCCATAAAACTTATGTCCTGATAACGATAAACTATCTATATTTAATTCTTGTACGTCAATTTTTATATTTCCTACTGCTTGTACAGCATCTGTATGAAAATAAATTTCATTTTCTTTTGCTATTTTTCCTATTTCTTTTATTGGCTCTATTGTTCCTATTTCGTTGTTTGCAAACATTACTGAAATTAATATAGTACTTGGTCTTATTTCACTTTTTAATTCTTCTAAATCTATAGTTCCATTTTTATCTACTGAAATGTAGCTTACTTCAAATCCTTCTTTTTCTAGTTCTTTGCAAGTTTCTAAAACAGCTGGATGCTCTATTTTTGATGTTATTATATGATTTCCTTTTTCTCTATAACTATGTGCAATTCCTTTTATTGCTGTATTGTCACTCTCACTACCGCCTGCTGTAAAATAAATTTCTGTTGGCTTACAATTTAATAATTTTGCAATTTTTTCTCTTGATTCTTCTACTGCTTTTCTTGACTCTCTACCCAAACTATATACAGAAGATGCATTTCCATAGTTTTCTTTTAAATATGGCATCATCTCTTTTAAAACTTCTTCGTCTAGTTTAGTTGTTGCTGCATTATCAAAATATATATTTTTCATCTTTTATCTCTCCTTTTGAAGCTATTTTTTTGCTCCGTCCTCAAAAATAGTTAAAAATTTATTACTCCTAAATGTTCTAATAATATCTTTAGACCTAATAATATTAAAATTATTCCTCCTGCAAGTTCTGCTTTACTCTCATATTTATCGCCAAATCTATTTCCTATTTTTGTTCCTAGAACTGCTAATGTAAATGTTATAATTCCTATTAAGCTAATTGCTAATATTATATTTACTTTTAGAAAAGCAAATGTTATTCCTACTGCTAGTGCGTCTATACTTGTTGCTACTGCTAAAATAAACATTGCTTTTACACTTATATCATCATTTTCATCTTCAGTATCTTTGCTAAATGATTCTTTTATCATGTTTGCTCCAATAGCTGAAAGTAAAATAAATGCAAGCCAATGGTCTACGTTTTTTACAACTTGTTCAAATGTGCTTCCTAGTAAATATCCTATTAAAGGCATTATTGCTTGAAATACACCAAACCATAATCCTATTATTATGGCTTTTTTCCAATCCATTTTTTTCATTGAAATACCTTTACAGATTGATACTGCAAATGCATCCATTGCTAATCCTATACTTAATATTATTAATTCTGCTATTTCCATTTTTTACCTCTTATATAATGTATATTTTTTAGATTCTATAATATCACAAAAAAAGGTAATTAACAATGCTAATTACCTTTTTTATATAGTAGGAACGTTTTCCTTGTAGGAAAACGTTCTGTACTAGATAAATATGTCGAGCCTTAGATTTTCTTAAAATTTGCATTTGATAGAAGATCTTAGGCTCGCTTTCTTATTCATAAAACATTCTTCATTATGTGAGTAAATGACACCTATTGCTTGTAAATAAGAATAGATTATTGTTGAACCTACAAATTTCATTCCTCTTTTTCTTAAATCTTCTGATATATTATCTGATAATTCAGATGTTATTTTATCATTTTCATAAATAATTTTATCATTTGTAAATCCTTTTAAATATTCGTGAAATGTTCCGTATTCGTTTTGTATCTCTTTAAATATTTTAGAATTATTTATGCTAGCATTTATTTTTAATTTGTTTCTTATTAATTTTTCATTTGATAATAGCTCTTGGACTTTTTTATTATCATATCTGCAAACTTTGTCTATATCAAAATTATCGTAAGCCTTTCTAAAATCTTCTCTTTTGTTTAATACACATTCCCATGAAAGCCCTGCTTGAAAAGATTCTAATATTAGCATTTCATACAAATACTTTTCTTCAAAGTTTGGTCTTCCCCACTCTTCATCATGATATTTAATATATAGTGGATTTTTTAAGTTGCACCATTTACATCTTTCCATAGTTAAACTCATTCCTTCCTCAAGGTACAAATTTTATTACTTCTCTTTTATACCATAAAAGAAGATAATTAGCAAACTATAATTATCTTCTTTTACAATTTATTTTATCAGTCATATGTTTATCATTAGTTTATTTTTTATTAGTCGTCATTTAAAAAATTCATGACTAAATCTATAATAACTTCTTTCTCTTTTGGGTTTGATTCTGCTATTAACAGAGTTAATGCTGCTAATGTGTTGTTGTCAATAATTTGTTGCCCGTTTTTGTATAAAATTCCATAGAAATTTAAAAAGTATATAAATAAAGTTGCTGCAATTCTTTTATTTCCGTCCGCAAATACATGATTTTTTACTATTAAATATAAAAAATTTGAACCTTTCTCTTCTATACTTTTATATACATCGTGTCCACCGAATGTTTGATAAATGTTTCCTATAATTGATTCTAATCCTTTATCTCTTTCTACTGCAAATAATGTACTTTCAGAATTAAATCTTAACTTATTTATTATATCTATACAATCAATATATTCTATTTTTCTATCGTCTAGTTTTCCTCCTATCTTTACTAGCGTTCTATGGTCATAATCATCTAGTAAATTTAATGCTTTAGAATAATCCCCTATTACTCTTAATATTTCTTTAGCATCATTTCCTTCTAGTCTTTCGTCCATTCTGTTTGCAATATCTATTAATTTAACTGTCTTTTCTAAATATTCTAGTCTTTTTTGATTTACTGCATATCCTTTTAACATATAGTCTTTTAAAACATTTGTCGCCCATTTTCTAAATGCTATCCCTCTTTTACTATTTACTCTATAACCAACTGATATAATTATATCTAAATTATAATAATTAGTTGGCTTATCAGAAAATTCGGAATTTCCGAATTTAGTCATTGTTTCACTTTCTTTTAATTCCCCTTGTGTATAAATATTTTTAATATGCTCATTAATAGTTGATTTTGCTTTTGCAAACAACTCAGACATTTGAGATTGTGTAAGCCACACTGTTTCATCCTTTAAGTTTACTTCTAATTTTACTCCTTGGTTTTCAAATAAAATAATTTCATTCTTTTTTCCGTCCATAAGAACACTCCCTTTTATAAGATTTAGTTCTTAGTACGTTTATTATTTCATATTATGGTATATTTGTTTTTGCTTACAAACTATTGTTTGTATTATATTGCGATTTATTTACTCTGTCAAGACTTTATTTGCATAAAAAAAAAATAGTTTTTTATTTCTATTCTTTTTCTTTAATGTTTAATAGTACATGGCACATTTAATTAAATCTCTAAATGTCCCTTTTACTTAAAATGAAACTACAAGTAACATTTTAAATTTTTCTTCTCCATACACACTATGTGGTTCATCTTTTGGCATAACTATTGTTTGTCCTGCTTCTAAATAATATTCTTCTCCACTTATTGTAAATTTTCCTTTTCCTTCTAAAACTATAACCATTGCATCTCCACTAGAAGCATGTGTTGATATTTCTTCTCCTTTATCGAAAGAAAATATAGTGACACTTACTAATTCATTTTGAACTAGGGTTTTACTTACTACTTATCTTTGTTGATATTCAACCATTTCTTTTAATTCTAGTATTTTCTTTTTATTAATATTTTTATACATAACTTTATTCCTCCTTATTCATAAAATTCCCTTATAAATTGTATAACATCCGCATTATTTTCCTTTACCTTCTCTTTGCTTAATAATTCGTCTAATGTAAAATATTCACCTTCGATATTTTTATCTACTTCATAAAAATAATGATGATATGTCTTTACTTCTTTATTTGGTATTGAATATTTATCGTGTACTTTATCAAACAAATACTTAACATTGTTTGTATTATACATTTTCTTTATTTCTTCAATATTATTACCTTTTATATTTGGAAATAAATACGTTCCCCATCTTTTATCAAAATAATTTAAATATTTATCTTCTTTTTTTACTATTATAATAGAGTGTACATGTTCCATATATTTTTCCTCCATAATTGAAACTTAACTTTTTCTTTAAATCTCATGCTCTGCAAAATAATTTCTATAATCTTTTTGTATTCTAACATATTATCTAATTTCATATATAAAATTGGATACGGATTTCCTTGTTCATCTAATTCTACTCTTTTATACACCTTAAAACCTAAATGTTCATAAAATGCTTTTGCATTTGTATTTTGTTCATTTACTGCTAATTCATTAACATTATATCTTTCTATAATTATCAAATGTTGTACTTTTGAAATAGCTTGCATTATATCACTATTTTTCTAACAAAAATTTATTAACAGCACTTATATAAATAACTAAATATGATATTGATATTAAGAATCCGCCTAACACATCACTTGTATAATGTACTCCTAAATAAATTCTGCTAATTCCAATTGTACAAATTAATATGCTAAGTAAAACAATTAAAGTCCATTTTAAATACTTATTTTTTACATATCTATAAATTAAATATATTAAATAACCATAAAATGCCATACTCACCATTGAGTGTCCTGAAGGAAAACTATATCCTGTTTCCTCTATTATTCTAAATTCATTTGGTCTAGGTCTTTGCAATATATTTTTTAATAATTGATTTAATATTGTAACAATTACTAAATTTGAAATTATTGAGAATCCTATTTTTTTATTTTTTATTAATATAAACAATATAATAGTTGCTATTATTAAAAATATTGCTCCTCCAAAATTAGTAATAAATTTTGCAATTGGTGTTGCAAAGTCTGATATTAAAAATGTTGATACTAATTTATAGCCTATTATATCTTTCATCATTATTTCTTTATGAAATACATCTTCAGCTATTGCTAAAAATCCAACTAAACAAATAAATAATATAATCCATTTTAAATTTTTTATAATAAAATCTTTTACTTTTTCTTTCATTAATCTGTCTCCTCTTATTATTTATAAAAATGTTTTAGCTTATTATTTTTATAAATTTCTTCTTTATTTTTCCTTAAATTTTATCATTACAATAATACAAAAATAACTACTATATTTCAAGTAGCTATTTATAATTTATATTTTTTTATTTTAAAGGACAAATGAGTTAGTTTACCACAACTCAACTAAGTTAAACCCGTTCCTATTAGTTTGTACAAAAAAACAGTTATATTTCAAACTAATCTCATTGACAACTTACTATTTGCATTTATCTTTACTTTGTCAATTGATAACTTTGTTCTATCAATTCTTTTACTAAATCCTCGTCCACCTTTTCATCTATAATAATTGTATTCCAATGTTCCTTATTCATGTGATAAGCAGGTATTATATAATCATAAGTATTTCTCAATATATCAGAATAATTTGGATCTGTCTTAACATTAAGGTATAACTTATTATTTACATTCATTAATAACGCAAACCATTTTTTATTTTTACAATGTTTCATTGTTACAGATTCAAAGTCATCTGAAAATGGACAATCTTTATATGTATTTTCTAATGTTAAACAATATTTTATTATTTCTTCTTTATTCATAACTAAATCCTTATTAGCTTTTACATTATTTATTATTTAATTATCTGTAAACTATGTCATCTACTTTGTATCAATTAACAATTCCTTTGGGTTCTTTTTTAAACTACTTATAGATGATAACACTAAAGATATTATAAGTACCAAAGACATAAATAAAATTACATATATTATTGATTTTGGTAATATATTAATATCTAAGCTTGTTAGAGTTTTATTAAAGCCGTCTACTTCTGCTCCTCCACCAAGTCCACTAGATGCTGATTGCTTTGCTATTTGTTTAGCAATGTTTCCAGTGACTTTATTTAATATATTATTTCCTATCATATTCCCTGTATAAACTGCTAAGAAATATGAGCCTATATAAGCAGGAATAGATATAAATACTAATTCAACAACAAATTGTCCAAAAATTTTCAATTTTGATATTCCTAATGCTAGAAAAATTGCTATTTCTTTTTTTCTAGCATTCATCCATAAAAGTAATAATAATGAAACTGTAATACCTGCAAATATTAATGAAGCAGCAAATAATTTGTTTGCTATTGAATATATACCAGATATTGATTGTTGTAGTGCTGGATAATTTGTTGAACTTTTAATTAAATTGTATTGTTTCCAATTTATATCAAGTTTTTTAATATTTTTAATGACTTGATCCAAATTTTTATCACCTTTTACAAAAAATGTTGCATCTTGATATACTGCAGTATCTTCTGTGTTTCCATAAACTTTTGCAGCTGTATCTAAATCTGTTATTAATGTATTTTCGTAAAGTTCTTGTGCAGAAGTTACACCACTTTTATTGTGACCATCGAAAATTCCTTTTATTTCTACTTCTAGTGTTTCATTTGCTCCTTTTTCATTATCTGCATCAAATAAATTGGACTTAATTTTTATTTTATCTCCAATTTTCAAATTGTTTTTTTCAGCTAAGTCTTTATGTATTAAAATCTTACTTTTGTCATTTTCTTCCAAATGTTCTCCTTCTATTAATTTGTAAGCTCCTGACACAAATTTATTTTCTTTTGATGAATCATTAACTCCTGTTAGCATAACTGTTCTTTTAAAATTTTCTGCTCTTTCTGGTGATTGATTTGCAATTGTTTTTTTAGTTTCTATAATATCATTATCTACCAAATCAGCTACACTATTTATTCTCTTTACAAAAGAGGAAATATCTTCAGATTCAGCTATTTTTTTTATATCTTTTCCTTTTATATTCCCTCCACCTCTAGGTGTTCCAAGATTAACTCTTCTGTTTATTTCCATAGAAAAACTATTTGTTATATTTTTAAAAGTTTCTTCTGAAGCTCTATTAGTAGCATCTTTAATTGCCAAGCTAATCAGACTAAGTGTTGACATAGCCATAATAACTAATAATATTATTATTGATTTTAAACTTTTTCTTGTTACATATGCAAAAGCATTTTTTATCATCAATATACCTCCTAATTAATTTTACTTATCTTTCTTAATTTTTTGTCACTTAATTCTAAAATAATATCAGCAGAATTTGCAACTTCCTTACTATGTGTTACAACTATTACACATTTATTTCTCTCTTTAGCCAATTTTTTTAATATTTCTATTATTTCTCCTGCAGTTTCACTATCAAGATTTCCTGTAGGTTCGTCAGCTAGAATTATTGGTGCTTCTGATGCTAATGCTCTTGCTATGGCTACTCTTTGCTGTTGGCCACCAGATAGTTTCATTACATTTCTATTTATCTGACTTTTATCAAGTCCCAATTTTAACAAAATATCTTCTGATGCCTTTTTATTTACTAATCTAACATTTTCTATTGGTGTTAGATAATCAATTAAATTATAATTTTGAAAAACTAATGTTATATTGTTTTTTCTATGATTACTATACCCTTTGTTCTCTATATTCTCATTTTTGAATAGAATTTGACCTTTTTGTGGTTTGTCTAGTCCTGCTAATAATGAAAGTAATGTTGACTTCCCTGCTCCTGATTTTCCTATTATTGCATAAAATTGTCCAAGTTCAAACTTTTGATTTACTGATGACAAAATCTTCTCTTTTGAATTTGAATAATTATATGTTACATTTTTTATTTCTAATATATCCATTGCAATCTCCTAACTTATCTTTGATAATATTTCTTTTGGTTTTTTTACTAATATCATTGCACTTGCAATAATAACTGATAAAACAATAATTACTATTAATATTCCATAACTTTGTAAAAATATTGTAATATTTGATATTAAATTATCATTTTTTAGTAGATTATTAATATTTATTGTCGAATTATCAGAATTGATAAATCCACCTATTATTTGATTTAATATCACATTTCCTAAAAATAAAGATGATACTATAGATGGTAGTGATATAAATATTAACTCAAATATAAATTGAGCTATAATTTTTGCTTTATTTATTCCTATTGATAATAATATTCCTATTTCATAAATTCTTTCCCTTAGCCATAAAATTAATATTAATGATAAAACTATTATTCCTCCTGTCATAATTGAATATGTCATAACCTTTATTATATGTTTTATCCCTTCTACAGATTCTAAAGTTTCTTCATATACATCATCATTTTTTTCAATATTGAATTTTGACCAATCAATTTTTATTTCTTTAATTTTATTTAATACTATGTTTGTATCTTTTGAACTATCTGAAAATATTTCAAGTTTATTTACAACTTTATTGTTTTCTGCTTTGTTTAATGCTACTTGGCTTGATTCATAATCAATAAATAACATATTTTCGCTAAAGTCTGATGTCATTCCTGTGTATTTTTCTTGTTTTTTTCCAGAAAAAATCCCAATAATCTCAAATTCATATTCTGTTTTTATTTCATTATTGTTTAAATCAAATAGTTCAAGACGAATTTTATCATTTAATTCTAAATTATTTTTTTGTGCCAGTTCTTCATGTATAATAATTTTTTCTCTGTCATCTTTTTCAATATGTCTACCTTTTATAAGAGTAAAAACTCCACTATTAAATAAATTGTCCTTTCCAGTATTATTTGTGGCTTCTATTGAAAATATATTTCTAAATTCTTCTGGCATATCGTCTCTTTCTATCATTTGCATTCCTTCTACTGCCTTAATATTTGTAGATTTTGCTAGTCCATCATATTGTGGAATTGTTTCTTTTATCTCTTTTATATTTTCTATTTCTTTAAATTGATTTGTTTTAAAGTTCTCATTGTTATTTTGTGTTATTGATAAAGATGTATTTGATAACTTATATAAATTATTTTCTAAGCTGATTGCTGATTTCATTATGTTTAAACATGAGTATAAGCATGAAAGAACTATTGTTAAAATAATAAATATAATAACTGTTCTACTCCTCTTTCTCAAGATATATGCTATAGCATTTTTTAACATTTTTATCACTCTCCTTTATACATATTTAATAGATTCCATTCTTTTTACTACTTTCTATTCTATGTAACAAATCTCACACAAAAAGCTTAAGTTATCTATATTTATTCAACTTCTTTTGACCAAAGTCCATGTTTATTACAAAAAGAATAAATTTTACTTCCTTTAACATATGGAAATATTACACCGGCTTCTTCATCTGGCAATAAAAATTTCTTTATAATTTTATTATTTGCTAACATTGCAATCCATTCTATAAAATGGTCTTCTTCCATAACATGGTTAACCTTTACAATTATATGATTATCTATTACTTCATAGTTTGGTACATGTTTTTCAAAAGATGCGTCTACACTATTTGGAGCTAATTCTATCATTTCTTCACCGCAACATTTAATACTACAATTATCACTAGTACAATCTTTTATAACTTCAACTAAAGCTTGACATTTAGAACATCTTTTTATTACTAATTCTTTTTTCATAAATTCCCTCCATATTAATTTATATTTCTCATAAAAATAGTTTTTCTATATTTTAATAATTTTCAGCTTTAATTTCGAAATATGCTTTTGGATGGCTACATACAGGGCAAACTTCTGGAGCTTTTGTTCCAACAACAATATGCCCACAATTTCTACATTTCCATATTTTAACTTCTCCTGCTTCAAACACTTTTCCATCTTTTACATTTTCTAATAATTTTAAATATCTTTCTTCATGTTCTTTTTCAATTTTACCAACTTCTTCAAATAAGTATGCAATATGGTCAAAACCTTCTTCTTTAGCTGTTTTAGCAAATTCAGCATACATATCTGTCCATTCATAATTTTCTCCATCAGCAGCAGCATTTAAGTTCTCAGCTGTTGTTCCAATTTCTCCACCATTTAATAATTTAAACCACATTTTTGCATGTTCTTTTTCATTGTCAGCTGTTTCTTGGAAAATTGCAGCTATTTGTTCATATCCTTCTTTTTTTGCTTTACTAGCAAAATATGTATATTTATTTCTTGCTTGAGATTCTCCGGCAAAAGCCGTCATTAAATTTTGCTCTGTTTTTGATCCTTTTAATTCCATAATTATTACCTCCTAATACTTTTTACCTGTGCAAAATATCACATTATCGAATTAAAGTCAATATTTTTTTAATTTTACTTTTTTTAGGCATTTTACTTTATTTTCTAAATAAAAAGTAGTATAATGATTACGTTATTTATAGAGATAAGAAAGGATGATTATAGATGGCTTATAATTTTACAGAAGTTGAAAAAAAATGGCAAGAATATTGGGATAAACATGAGTCTTTTAAAGCTATTACAGGCGATAAAAAAGATCCATATTATATATTAGTTGAATTTCCTTATCCTTCAGGTGCTGGTCTTCATGTTGGACATGTAAGAAGTTATACAGCACAAGATGCACTTGCTAGAATGAAAAGAATGCAAGGTTATAATGTTTTATATCCAATGGGTTGGGATGCTTTTGGTGCTCCTGCTGAGCAATATGCAATTAAAAATCATATTCACCCAAAAGAAGCTGTTAAAGAAAATATTCATACATTTAAAGGTCAAATGAAAAATTTAGGATTCTCTTTTGACTGGTCAAGAGAATTTTCTACCACAGACCCAGAATATTATAAATGGACTCAATGGCAATTTTTACAATTTTACAAACATGGCATGGCTTACAAGGATACTATACCTGTTAACTGGTGCCCTAATTGTAAAACAGTTTTATCTAATGAAGATGCAGCTGGTGGAGTTTGTGAAAGATGTGGGAGCCCTGTTGAACAAAGAGAAAAATCTCAATGGATGCTTAGAATGAGCGACTATTCAGAAGATTTATTAAAAGGTCTAGATGATACAAACTTTGCTCCTAGAGTAAAACTTGGACAAATTAACTGGATTGGTAAATCTACTGGTGTTGAACTTGATGTTAAAATTGCAGGTGGTGGAAGTTTTTCTATTTTTACAACTTGTATTGAAACTGTATACGGTATTACATTCTTTGTTATTGCTCCAGACGGAAAATTAATTAAAGAATTAATGCCAAGAGTTACAAATAAAGAAGAAGTTGAAGCTTACATTGCAGAAACTGCTAAAAAATCTAGCATGGATAGAACAGAATTAAATAAAGGTAAAACAGGTTGCAAAGTTGAAGGTGTTATGGCTATTAACCCTATCAATGGTAAAGAAGTTCCTATTTTCTTAGGAGATTTCGTTTTAGGAGATTACGGTACTGGCGCTGTTATGGCTGTTCCTTCTCATGACCAAAGAGATTTTGAATATGCTAAAGAGCATAACCTAGATATGATTCAAGTTATAGATGGTAGAGAAACTGAAAGTTCTGCTTTTGAAAAACAAGATTATTTAGGTAAAGGATGTAAATTAATAAATTCTGAAGAATTTACTGGTTTAACAGTTGAAGAAGCTAAAGTTGCTATTACTGATAAATTAGTTAACATGAGAATTGCAAGAAAGGTAAATAATTATAAAATGAGAGATTGGATTTTCTCTCGTCAAAGATTCTGGGGAGAACCTATTCCAATGATTTATTGTGAAAAATGTGGATGGAAGCCTATGGCAGAAGAAGATTTACCTTTACTTCTTCCAGATGTTGCAGAATATGAACCTACTGAAAATGGAGAGAGTCCTCTTGCAAACATTACTTCTTGGGTTAATACAACTTGCCCATGCTGTGGAGGACCTGCAAAAAGAGAAACAGATACAATGCCTAACTGGGCAGGTTCTAGCTGGTATTTCTTAAGATTTATGGATGCTCATAATGATAAAGAATTTGCATCTATGGATGCTATGAAATATTGGAGAAGAGTTGACTGGTACAATGGTGGTATGGAACATACTGCTCGTCACCTACTTTATGCAAGATTTTGGGTTCAATTCCTTTACAATATAGGCTTAGTTCCTAATAAAGAAATGATTTGGACTAGAGTTAGTCATGGTATGGTTTTAGGTTCAAATAATGAAAAAATGAGTAAATCTAAAGGAAATGTTATTAATCCTGATGATATAGTTAGAGAATATGGTGCAGATACTTTAAGGCTTTATGAAATGTTTATGGGTGACTATACTCAAGACGCCCCTTGGAGTACAGATTCTTTAAAAGGATGTAAACGTTTTATAGATAAAATTATTCGTTTGAAAGATAAAGTTGTAGATGGAGAAAATTATTCTCCAAAATTAGAATCTCTAATTCATAAGACTATTAAAAAGGTACAAACCGACTTAACTACTATGGCTTACAATACAGCAGTATCAAGTTTAATGATTTTAGCTAATAGCTATGATGACCAAGAAAATATAACTAAAGCAGATTATAAATTATTATTAACATTATTAAATCCTATCGCACCACATGTTACAGAAGAACTAAACGAAGAGTTAGGATTTAAACCTATTTGTGAATCTGCTTGGCCTGTATATGACGAAACAAAAACAATTGATAATGAAATTGAACTTCCTGTACAATTTAATGGTAAATTAAAAGCTACAGTTACTGTCCCTATGAATGCAAATGAGGAAATTGTAAAAGATATAATCCACAAAAATGAAACAATCTGTGGATTACTTGAAGGAAAAACAATTGTTAAAGAAATTTATGTTAAAAATAAAATTTACAATATTGTCGTAAGATAATCTTTATTTCTTTTTAAATACAATACTTTAAAATAAAATCTCGGTAAGAGTAATAACTCCTATCGAGATTTCGTTTTACTTATTTACACATTAACAGATTCTCATGCCATAATATTTGTTAATTGCCTGATTAATTTCTTCTGTTGCACGGATGGCTTCTGCTCTTGCTGCATCTGCCCACGTTTCTTCTGAAAACTTATCTTTCCAGCATTCCTTATTGTAGGCATTCATAATTCCTCTAGAGGAATTTATGATAGCACCTAATCCGTTAACGTCAAAATTAACTGCTACATCATAAGCTGTTGCGCCCTGTGCTCCATAACCAGGAACTAAGAAGAATGTTTTTCCCATATCATTAACTAAGTTTTCTGCTTGCTCAGGATGGGTTGCTCCTACTACTGCTCCTACCATTGGATACTCATCAGGTATAATAATACCTTCACCAAAACTTTCAGAATCAATTTCCTTCATCCATTCAAGAACTAAGTCTGCTACTGCCTCATAAACCTTTCGTCCATCTTTCAGCTCCAAGTCCTGAATTTCTGCTGAAGATTTGTTAGAAGTTTTAACAAGAACAAATACGCCCTTTCCATTTTCCTTTGCCAACTTTAAGAACGGCATTACTCCGTCTGTTCCAAAGTAAGGGTTAATGGTAATTGCATCAAAAGGCATACCTGCTGATAAAAACGCCTGTGCATATGCTTCTGAAGTAGAACCGATATCTGCTCTTTTAATGTCTCCAATAACAAACAATCCTTTTTCTCTTGCATAATATGCAACTTCGAAATAGAGGTCTTCCAGATGTTCTCTTTCAAAGAATGCACTGTTAATTTTTACTGCAGGAACAATGTCTGCCACAGCATTAATGTACTTCTCGCAGTACTTATAGATGATCTGTGAAAAGTCTTCCATGTTCTCTTCACCTTTTTCATCGTCCCAGCCAAACTCTTTCTTAAATGCATTCGGAATATCTTCCCATTTGACATCTAAGCCTGCACATATCCGGCTGTTTTTTTCAACAATCAAATCATTTAATACCTGCATTGCATTTTTTTCCATGTTTTCTCCTTTTCTAGTTCATTTGAACTTTGAAATCTCTGTTTTTAGTTACGTTAACTATTATATGATATTTTCTTTATTTTTTCAATATTTTTATGTTACTTTTTATAATTTTACGCATTTATATTTATTTTCCTGTGCAAAATTTAACAATATTCTCCAAACTTTTCTTTCATGCAAAAAATCCCAAAAGCCATAAGCCTTTGGGACTTTCTTTTATTTCAAATTTTTTTCTTCAGTTCTGTTGCTGGCGATTCAGCTTCTAATATCTGCTTTATTTCAAAGTATTTCATATCTTCGAAAGCATCTGCAAGTGTTTCCGCTGAATATCCTAATAGTAAATCTTCAAGAGAAAAAATTAAACATTCTTCTTTTATCATGGTTTCTTCTCTTGCTACTAAGTGTGCACTCTTTCGAACGCAATATATCTGTGCCAGTAAAATAGCAATGCTATCCTTACTTTCTCCTGTTGCATTTGATATTTCTTCTATGATGTGAGCTTCTACTTCTATTGTTTCTTCTGTTCTTAAATCCTTTACAAGGTAAAAGTTTTTTCTCCGAACCTCAATCATAAAATTCTGTGTATACATACACAAACCTCCAAATATTCTTTATGTTTTATATTATAACACTTAACATAAAGAAAATCAAGCATTTTACTCTTCTATTATCTTTTCTATAGAATCTTCTCTCATTTGTTTTATTATTTTACAGCTATTATCTAATTTTTCTTGTTCTTCTTTGTTTAAATCTAGCTCTAAAAGTTCTCTTACTCCATTTTCATTTATAATTGCTGGAACTCCTATATACACGTCATCTTGTCCGTATTTTCCGTTTTCTAGGTATGTTGATACTGTAAGCACAGAGTTTTCGTTGTCTAATATTGCTCTTACTAATCTATTTAAAGACATTCCTATTCCATAGTATGTTGCTTTTTTTCTTTCAATTATTTCATAAGCTGCATTTACAACATTTTTATGAATTTTATCTAAATCTTCCATAGGATGATTTCCGTCTTTCATAATATCTATTATACTTTTACATCCTACATACGCATGTTTCCATGGAACAAAAGATGAATCTCCATGTTCTCCCATTATATATGCATGAACATTTTTACTAGAAACTTTTAAGTAGTCTGCTACCATGTAACGAAGTCTTGCTGTGTCTAATACTGTACCAGATCCAATTACTTTATTTTTAGGTAATCCTGATACTTTATATACTACATATGCCATTAAATCTACTGGATTACTTGCAACTATAATAACTCCATTAAATCCACTAGCCATAATATTTTTTGTGATATCTTTTACTATTTTTGTATTTACCTGTGCTAGTTCTAGTCTTGTTTGTCCTCCTTGTTTTTGTGCTACACCCGCTGTAATTACTACTATTTCTGCATCTTTACACTCACTATAGTCTCCTGCCTTTATAACCATTTTTTGTGGTGCAAAAGGAAGTCCATGAGATAAATCCATTTCTTCCCCTATAGTTTTTTCTTTGTCTATATCAATTAGCACTAATTCTTCTATTCCACCCCTATTAAGCATTGAATATGCCATACTCATTCCTACAAAACCTGTTCCTACTAAAACTATTTTTCCTTTTTTCATATAACTTTACTTCCTTTCTTTTGAATTTCTATTATATTATACCACTAATTTTTAATATATAACAAAAATACAACCTAATTTTTAAATTAAGTTGTATTTTTTATTTTAATTATATACATAGTTTAATATTTGAGAAGTATATACTGGTTCCTCTTCTTGGATTGTTTGTTTTCTAAAGAATGGTGCAAATATACTAACTCTCTCTCTTTTAGCCATTTCTTTTTCTAATTTTTCCTCATAAGCATAAATCTTATAATTTAATTCTCTTATTTCTCTGTCTTTTTCTTCTAGTTCTTTCATATATGAATTTCTTTCTTCTAGCAAAGTACTAATTGCGTGTTTATTTTCTTTTTGATACATTTTATATATTTGTTCTTTTATTTCTTCTAATTGGCTTTCATTTTGTTCCTTTATTTCTTGTAACTTATTTTCGTTTTGAGCTTTCATTTCTTCTATTTTCTCTTCTAAAATGCCTTGTGCTTTTATTATTCTTCTTTCAGATTCTTTTTGTCCTATTTTTATATTGTTTTCCATACTTGCATTTGAATCTAATAATGTTTCTTGTACTTTATTTTGTCCTTCTAACATACTTTTTTCTGTATCTAATTGAGCTTTTACCAGTTTATTTGTTAATACTTCATTATTCTCTTTTATTTCATCAACTCTTTTTATAACATTATTGTTATTTTGGGTTACATTCTCGAAAATAAAATTTAAATTTTTAGAACTTATATCTATTTTCTCATTCATTTTATTAAATCTATCTTCTAACCTATTTTCTAATTCAGCTTCGTTACTTTTCTTCTTAGTTACTACTCTGCTTATTTTATAAAGTTGATTTGCTTTTTCCTTATTGGTTACATAGTTATATGTGCATTCTTTTTGATCTGCTAGACTTTTCTTAGCAGATTGTAACAATTCTTTTACTTTTTCACTTTGTTTTTCATATGCTTCATTGATACTATTATTTATTTTTTCTTTATCTATATTATTCATAATAACACCACCTATCTCTATTTTAGCATGTTTTTATTATTTTTGCAACTCTTTATGTAAATTTTGTAACTCAATTGTAATAAAACTTTAATACATCTGTTATTAACTCTTTGCATTATTTCCTTTATAATATGTAATACAATAACAAACCAAGGAGAAAATATAGAATTATGAATATAGAAAATGAACTAAAAAAAGACGGAATAACAGTTATAAAACAATTAGATAAACTTAGTACTACTTTAGTGGCTAAGTTTGTTGCCGAGAAATTTATTGCTTTTTTTCCATTTTCTCGCTTTCATTATTCTGACTTATTTTCAAAAATATCTAGCATAAAAATGTATATTGCTGATATGCCAGAAGGAATGTCTGAAGCAAATTATTTTTATAAAAATTCTAGCATCTATTTTAAAAATGGCTTATCTATGGAAGAAATGAAAGAATTAACTATTCATGAATTTATTCATCATTTCCAAGAAATTAAAGATGAAAAAGGTAACCTATACCGTCTAGGCTTATGTGATTTTACTGGAATTAAAATACATGGAATGGCTTTGAACGAGGCTGCTGTACAACTTATTTCTTCTAAAATATTAAAGAAAGAAGAAGATACTGTTAAATATTATGGAATTGAATTTACTACTTCTACTCCATCTTATTACCCACTTCTCTGTAACTTAATTAGTCAAATGGCTTACATTGTAGGTGAAGTTGTATTATTTGATAGTACTCTTTATAGTAACGATAGATTTAAAAACGCATTTATTCGTTTAACTTCAGATTCTACATTTCGTCAAGTAGAAAAAGGATTTGATAAAATCTTAAAAGCAGAAGAGAAAATTATACTAACAACTGCACGTCTTCAAAAAGAGGACTTAAATGAAAAAGAAATAGCAAAGGCATCTAGCCAAATTGGAATATGCAAAAAAGTTATACAAGATACTTTTATTAAAACACAAAACAAAATTTTTACATCTTACTTTAATAAAAGTTTACAAAATTTATATTCTGTACAAGATATTGAAGATTACAGAAAAAAATTATATTGCTACAAAGATTTATTAGGCTCAACAGATAATTATACTTATTTTAATGACTATTATATTTATTTAATGTCTAAATTAGATGAAGTATACGAATCTATTACAGGTTCTATATCTCTTGTTCCATACAAAAGAAGTATTGTTCAAGTTATACTTTCTAAACTCAGCAAAGTATTTGGTAGAGAGCCAGAATTTCAAAGAATATCACAATAACCAGAACATTTAAGGACAGAGTAATTTTCTTCTTTACTAATATATAATGAACAATATTAAAAATAAAAACATATCAATTTGAAAAAAAGCGGATTGAAAGTAAGTAAGCTAGAAATTATTAAGAAATTTGTGGAAAGAGTTCATTTTTAATGGAAGGGTGCCACAAATTTCGCTTATAATTTCTGCGTAACTTAGCTTGAACGAGCATTTTTTGAAAATTTATATGTTTTTATTATATTATTTTTTATTTTATGTAAAGAGCAAAATTGACATGTCCACTAAATACCCTTTATTATTTCTGCAATATTTCTTCCAATTCTTGCTGCCCATGCTACAGTTGCTTTTGTTCCTATTACGTCTCCTCCTGCATAAACATTTTCTATATTTGTTTTGTAGTTTTCATCTACTTTTATATAGCCTTTTTCATTTAGTTCTATTCCTTGCTCTTTAAGAATATTCTCTTCTGTTTTTGAACCTATTGCCATTATTACATAGTCCATATCAAGTAAGTAATTACTTTCTTCTATATCTACTGGGCTTGGTCTTTTTCCTTCTTCTTTTTGTACAAGTTCAGTCTTTATACATTCTATTTTTCCAACTCTTTTTTCGTTATCTTTTGGAATAATTTTTACTATATTGTTTTGAAATAAGAACTCTATTTTTTCCTCTTTTGCTTCTTCTATTTCTTTTTTTTCTGCTGGCATTTGTTCTTCTGCTCTTCTATATATTATATATGTTTCTTTTGCTCCTAATCTTTTTATAGTTCTTGCCGCATCCATTGCCACATTTCCGCCACCAATTACTGCTACTTTTTTATCTTTAAAGTCTGGAAAAACTTTATTTTCTAGAAGTTCATTTGCTCCGTATACTCCTTCTAGCTCTTCTCCTTCTATATTCATTTTTGAAGATATGTTACTTCCTATTGCTAAAAATACTGCATCATAATTATTTGATAATTCTTGTAAATTAAAATCTTTTCCTAATTCCTTATTGGTCTTTACTTTTATTCCTGGAATTGATGTTATTTTATTTATTGTTTTTTCTAATATATCTCTTGGAAGTCTAAACTCTGGTATTCCATATGCTAAAATTCCTCCGCAATTTTTCGTGCTTTTCATATATTGTAACATCATATCCACCTAATGCTAAAAATGCACTGCATGTAAGACCTGCTGGTCCTCCTCCTATAACTGCTACTTTTTTACTTTTCTTTTCTATTTTTTCTTTTTTAAATGGATAATTGTTTTCTAGTGCTACTTTTCCAACATATGCCTCTAATTCTCCAATTGATGTTGGCTTACCTTTAAATCTTCGAATACAACTTCCTTCACATTGGCTATTATGTGGGCATATTAATCCACAAATTGGACTAAGTACTGTGGATTTAGTTAATACTTGATATGCATCTTCAAACTTTTCTTCTTTTATATATGATATAAACGCTGGTATATCATTTCCTAATGGACATCCCTTTTGACATGGCTTTGATATACAATTTAGGCAATATTCTGCTTTGCTTTTTATTTTTTCCATAGTTACCTCAATTCTTCCTCTTTTTTTCTAACCTCTTTTAAGTCATTCCAAAATTCTATCTTTTTGTTCTCATCTCTTAAAAGTGCTGCTGGATGCCATGTTGGCATATAATATATTCCTTTTTGTTCTATCCATCTTCCACGCATTGCTGTTATTGAATATTCTTTCCCTAAAATATTTTTTAAAGCTGTAGAGCCTAATAATACTATAATTTTAGGCTTTACTAATATTACTTGATTTCGTAAGTAATTTAAACATGCTTCTGCTTCATCTTGCTCTGGAACTCTATTTGAAGGTGGCCTACATTTTACTATGTTAGCAATATATAGTTCTTCTCTTTTTATTCCTAATCCTGTTAATGCTTTGTTCATAAGCTGGCCTGCTTTTCCTACAAATGGTTCACCTTGTTTATCTTCGTCTGCCCCCGGTCCTTCACCTATCATCATAATATCCGCTTCTTTATTACCTACTCCAAATACTATGTTAGTTCTATTTGTGCATAATTTACATTTATTACAATTGACTATTGATTGTTCTAATTCTTCCCAATTATCGTACATTTTTGCTCCTTATTTAACACATTTTTCTAATAATTCTATTTTTATATCTTTTGTTGTATCTATTCTAGCTTTTGTCCCAATTGGTATAACAGTTTTCTTTTCTATATGTCCAAAATTATTTGATTTTATAATTGGAAAATTTATTTCTTCATCTTCTAAAACGTCTAATACTATTTTTTCTAATTGAATATTACTTTCATGTTGATAATTTCCAATCCATAATCCCTTTATTTGTTCAAACACACCATTTTGTTTCATATAATATAAAAAACTGTTTACTACTGCTGGTTCTGTTCCCATTCCTAGTTCTTCTAAAAATAATATTTTATCTTTAAAAGATATAGAGTATTTTCCGCAAACTAGCCCTCTTGTCAAAAATAAATTTCCTCCAACTAGTTCTCCTTCTGCTATTCCTTCTCTAATTGTTTTATAGCCTGTTTCTTCCTTTCCAAACTCTAAACTACAATTTAAAAATCTATTAATTGCTTCTTTGTAGCTATAATCTGTTTCATCTGTTGCAATTGTTTTAAAATTCGTTCCACTAAATGTTACTAAACCTGTCCTTGCATTAATTATATTTGTAAGTGATGTAATGTCGCTATACCCGCATATTATTTTAGGGTTTTGTTTTATTAATTCAAAATCTAAATATTCAAAAACTGAATTTGAATTATTTCCACCTTTAGCACACCATATCATTTTTACATCTTTATTTCTAAACATTTCATTTATATCTTCTGCCTTTTCTCTAGCAGTAGCAGTGTATCCATTTGTATTTGAAAATAAATTTTTAGAAAATATTACTTTAAATCCTGACTTTTCAACTATTTCTTTTGCCTTTTTTATTTCTTCAATATTATCATTTGTAACAGGATCTGATGGTGCAACAACACCTATAGTATCACCTTTTTTTAGTTTTTCTGGTATTATCATTTTTCCTCCTATCTTACACCTTAATTATGCTTCTCTTTTCCAATAAAACAAATATTGTTGTGCTATTCCTGCTAAATTACCAAATTTCTCATAAGCAATTTTTTCTATTTCTTCTTTTTTGACCTTTGTTTCATCTGGATTTTTAATGTATAGTTCGTTCATAACTCTTCTTACCCATACATCTATAGGAAATGCTTCCCATCTTTTTAATGTAGAAAATAGTAATATGCAATCTGCTACTTTTGGTCCTACCCCTGGAAGTGTAAGTAGTGTATTCCTTACTTTGTTAAAGTCTTTCTCATTTTTTAATTGTTCTAAATCTACTTCTTTATTTTTTATCATTTTAGTAGTTTCATATACTCTAACATCTCTAAATCCTAAACCTAGTGCTCTTAAATCTTCTACACTTGCTTTTGAAAGTTCATCTATTGTTGGAAAAGTATAATACTCTTTTCCTTCAAATATAATTTTCTTTCCATATCTTTCTGACATTCTATCTATTATTCCTTTTATTCTTGGAATATTATTGTTTGCAGATATTATAAATGATATTATAGTTTCCCATAAGTCTTGATTTAGAATTCGTATTCCTTTTCCATAGGATATACTTTTTTGCATATTTTCATCTATTTTAGAAAGTTTATCTTTTATTTGTTCATAATCTCTATTTAAATCAAAATAATTTACAACTAATTCTTCTAAATTGTCTTGTCCTACTGATTTTATATGAATTTCATTATCTACTTTTTTTACATTTATTACATTGTTTCCTATTACTCCTGTGTAGCTTTCATCTTCTTGCTTATTAAAACGAAAACATTGTCCACATTCAAAAATGTCTTTTAATTCAAAGGTATTGCAATTTTTTATAATATATTTTTGTTCTTTCATTTTTACATCTCTCCTAGTTTAAATATTATCATATTTACTATCTTTTTTCAATTATCGAGGTGTTTCTTCCAGATAGTTCCTTTTCTGCTCTATATGAATGTATATAATCTTTATTACATACTGTACAAATATTACTTTGCACAATGTTTTCTTTTTTTAGGCCTATTTCTTCTAACAATTTTTCATTGATGTAATTAGTATCTACAAAATATTTTCCTTCTTCTTTTCCTTTTTGTATAAATTTTTCTGGACTTGCTAAATATGAAAAGGTATCTTCAAAAATCTCCTTTACATCTTCACTTACTTCAAAATGACATTTCCCTATTGCTGGACCTATACATGCTATTATATCTTTTGGATTGCATCCATACTCTTCTATCATTTTTTCTACGCCTTTTTGTCCTATTTTTTGCACTGTTCCACGCCAACCTGAATGTATATTTCCTATTACATTTTTTACTTTATCATATAAAAAAATTGGTGTGCAATCTGCAAAACGAAGTGATAAAGAAATTCCACTTTTGTCTGTTACTAATCCATCTATATTAGTATGAATTTCTCCTTTTTCTTTTACACATTCCACTATATCACTATGTGCTTGATGTTCTATTTTAGTAAATCCGTCTTCATTTAAATTTAGTGCTTTATATAAGGAAGAATAGTTATCTCCTATTACTTCCTTATAATTATTGTTATTTCCTTTTAAAGTATAACAATGTGTAATTTTATCTTCATATTCTAGCAATTTTCTAAATTGTAGATATTCTACATCTCCGCTTCTTTACATGTTTCATTGTATCATTTGATAAATCCATCATTCCTCTTTTTCCTTTCTGATACTTTCTAAAATTTCCTCTTTTTTTAGATTTTCAATATACCTATAAGAGCAATTATTATTTTCTTTAAAATTGCAAATTTGTTTATATTCGCAATAATCGCATGGTGTTTTTTTATTTTTCTTTTGATAGTATGGGTTTATTTCTATATTTCCACTTAAAATTTCCTTTGAAATTTGTTTTATTATATCTTTAGTGTATTTTCTTAAGTCTTCAAATTGTTCTTTTGTTATAGTATTAGATCTTGACTTATTTATATTTCCTTCTTTATCTAAATATACTGGAACGACTTTAGAATAGCCTGCCTCTAAAGATTTATCCATCATTTTAACAATATTTATATCTGCTAAAACAAATCCATTCATTTTAAATTGTTTTTTAAGTTCTTCTTCTATTTTTTCTTTATCTATCTTTTTATCTACTTTTAAAATAGGATCTATTAAATTATAATATAGCACCCCAGCTGGCATTACATCTTCTATTTCACATGCTGCATCTAAATAAGTTAATAGCTGTATTTGTATTCCTGCTACTACTTGGTTTAAATCTATGTTTTTTACAGAAGACTTATAATCTATTATTCGAAGATATTTTCCATTTTCAGTTTTGGCTAAATCTACTCTATCTATCTTCCCTGTTATTTCTACTTTTTTGCCATCTTCTAATGGAATTGTTATAGGACTATATTCTTTTCCTTTTTTGAACTCTAACTCGTTTGCAAATACTTGAAAATCACTATTTTTTAGTTCATTTATAATGTATTTCATAGATGTGAAAATAACTCTTTTTAATTTTAATGTTAATATTTTAAATTTGTCACTACTTCCAAAAATATAGTATTTTGCAAAACTTAATTTTTCTTCTATAATTTCCTCTATTATGATTTTTATCTGTTCTTCTTCTAAGCTTTTTACGTCTAATTCTTTTTCTCTTATTGTATGGAAAAATGAATCTATTACTTCATGCATGAAAGTTCCTGTGTCTATTGATTGTAGTTTATATTCTTCTGGCTTTTTTAATTTTAATCCATACTCTAAATAATAAGAAAATGGACAAGATTTATATTTTTCTAGTTTAGATATACTTGTTACTAGTGTATTTCCATATAATTTATTTATATTTTCTTTTGTTATTTTTTCAGTTCCATTTTTGTTATTCAATGCTTCTTTCGCTTTTGCTAGTTTTTGCTTCCAAGTAGTACTTTCTTCAAAGTATTTTTCTACTGCCTTCCAATAGCCTGGTAAATTTTTCTCTCCATTTTGTCTTATCATTTCTATTAATTCTTCAAAAGTATTGCTTTCATTTACTATTGTAAATTTTTTTTCTACAAGCTCACTATCTTCTTTTAAATTTACAAATATTTTTTTTAATTTAGTAATATATGTAGAAGGTCTTAATGCTGAACCTTCGCTATCTGAAGATGGGTAAGAAAAGAAAAGTTTTTCCTTCGCTATTGTTAATGCTTTATATATGTTTAAATTGTCTTGATATAAATTTTCAATGGTTCCTTTTGCAAGTTCAATTCCTTTTTCTTTTAAATTGTCTCTGTCTTTGTCATTTAAAAAGCCTTCTTGTTTTTGTATTGTAGGAAATACTCCATCATTTACACCAACTATAAATACTGCTTTTACTTCATGTGTTCTTGTTCTGTCTAAATCTCCTACTATAACTTGGTCTTGTGATTGTGGAATTCTTCCAAGTCCCGTTTGGGATAATCCCATTTTTAGTAACTCTCTATATTTTTCAAATGAGAATTTTTCACTTTCAAATAACTCTCCCATTTCTTCTAATACAGAAATTACCACATTCCATGCTAATTCTTGTTCTTTTGCTAAATCTAATTTTCCTTCTTCTTCTAATTTATTTTGTTTTAACTCTATTTTTTCTTTAATATTATTTTGCTCTAAAAACTCATATAGCTTAATATTCATTTGCTCTACAGTTTTTATTTGACTTAAATTTTCTTTTAATTTAACTAAAGTTTCAATTACTTTACTTCTAATTATTTTCATTTTTTGGGCTATTTGTTTTTTATCTTCTGTATCTTCTCCAAAGTTCCATTCATTTTTATACCATTTTGAACCTTTTATTCCCCATTTTTTTGTATAGTTTTCAAATTCATATATTTCGTTTTCATCTATATCTGTAAATCCTGTTTTTATATACTCTATTACCGCTTCATATGCCCAATTACTTGAATACACTTCTAGGATAGCTAATATATACTTTGCAAACTCATTTTGGCTTAATTCCTTCTTCTCGTCCATAAAAAGAGGTATGTTATAAGATGCAAATATTGCTTTGCACAAACTTGAATATATTTCTACTTGTTTTGTCATTACAATAATGTCTTTGTATCTATAATTATTTTGTTTTACCAATTTTATTATTTGCTTTGCTACTTCTTCTATTTCTGAATATGGATTTTTTGCTAAAAATATTGATATATTGCTTACTTCTCCATTATAAGTTTTGTATGGTATTGCTTGAATATTTTGTTCTAAATGTAATAGTTCTTTATTTTCAAATCTATATGGCGTATTTAAAAATACTGTTCTTTCACATTCTATTTCATTTTCTCTTGCTATAAATAATAGTTTATCTGCTGTTTGTTTATTTGGATGAAAAATGTCTTTCTCCATGTTTGTTTGCATATCTAAATTGTCTGTAGTAATCGTTACATTTACTTGTTTTGCAACTTTTAGTAGCTCGCCTATTACTCTGTATTCTTGTTTTGTAAATCCACTAAATTCATCTATATAAAATATATCATTTTTAAACAGATTACTTTCTTCTAGCTTTTCGGCTAAAATATCTAGACTATCTGTTTCTTCTATATATTTACCTTTTAATTTTTCTTCTTGTTTTTCATATATTGTAATAATGTCTTTCAATTTTTCTCGAAGATATCTATTCTCTAATTCTTCGGTTGTCTTTTTTAAAATATCTAAAGATACTGTATGTTTTTTAAGTTCAGTTAATTGAGTTTGGATCAATTCTACATTTTGAGATGTTTTACCTAAAAAAGTAAGGTTGTTTTTTTGATTTTCTAGCACATCATAAATAAGCATAGCTCGTCCTGCTTTAGAAAGATTTTTTTTAGTAATTCCCCCAACTTCTCCTAAAACTCTATAAGCCATACGTGCAAAAGAAAGTACCTCTGCTTTTATAGTACTTTTTTGTTCTAATTTTTCTAACAATTTTTTTTCTGCTGTAAATGAATATTGTTCGGGAGTTATAACATATATTTTGCTTCCATTATTAATATTATTTTTTATTTCTTCGTAACAAAATTCACTTTTTCCGGTTCCAGCTCTACCACAAATTAACCTTAAACTCATTTTTTATTCCTTTTTGTTATTTATGCTCTAAAAGTACCAAGTACTTTTGAGATAACCTTATTATTTAAGGTCATTTTATCACACATTACAGTTGCTTTCAAGTATAAATAAGGACTCTTTTTACTGATAATAAAAGTAAAAATACGTACACTTTTTTGTTTATTATTTCTTATTATTTTTGATTAAATTTATTGAGAATTTTGTGTATATTTTTTTATTTATTACATAAATTATTCTATAACGTTTTTTAGAAAGGACTATAAAAATGAATTTAAAAACTTCATTATTTAATAAAATTAAAGATTTCATTTATTCCCCAAATTTAACAGATATAAATGTATATTCTAAACCATATCTAAATTCTGTTATAAAACCTTACTTTTCCTCTGACAAAAGTAATTATGGTAGTATATGTATTGATTTTAATAAACTAAATGATATTAATACTCGCTATGGTTTTGAAACCGGTGATAAAGTCATCTATTATACTCTTTATTTAATAAAATCTGTTTTACCTTCTAATACCACTTGCTCAAGAATAGGAGGAGACGAGTTTGTTTTTATTATAGAAAACTGCACTCCAGCTGATGTTCAATCTTATGTAGAAAAAATATATAATGTTATAAAAAAACACAAGAAATCAATTCTATTTAGTGGAGTTACTGCTTATGGCGTGCATAGTAATGAAATAGATAATCTCTCAGATATGATTAATTATTCTGATGTAAAAATTACTGAAATAAAAAATAGCTGCAAAGATTCAACTTGCTCAAACTGGACCATTTTAGAGCAAAAATTAAATAAAAATTTAGATTGTTTTTTTAAGAATCTTCGTTTATATAAAGGACCTATAAATCTTGATTTTTTAAGGAAATTGTATCTTCATTCTATTTCTTCTTGTAAAAATTTATTGGAATCTGATTTTTCTAAACCGTTTTCTACAGATGATGTAAATGCTAATGCTAAAAATAGTTTAGAAAATAAAGATGATATAAATGATTCAAATTATTTCAGTAAAGATGAACTTAAAAAATTATATAATTTATTTGAATCTAAAAAATTTGCAGAAGATGAAATTGATAAAGTTGAAACCTCTAGTTATATTGGCTTATTAGATAAATTAATTCATGACCCTATTGCTGGTAACTTTACAAATGAATATTTTTCTAAATATGTTATTCCTAATTATAAATTTAAAATTAAATATTTTTCAATGCCTTTTGTAAAATTATATAATACTATATTTTCTCATGAAAATACAGATAGACAATTTAGAGATATTTCCAAAAAGCTTATTAATTATCTAGAAAATGAGCAACATATTCATTTTGAAGAAACTTGTTTTTTAGATACTCCCGGCAATTATTTCATTTCTTTAGGTGGTGGAAGTTATATTCTTGCACTAACTGAAGATACAACTATAGATAATTTAGGCATAAATGAATATGTTAAATCTATTTCTAGTGATGGTCAACACTTAGAAGACATTATGGCATTAGTTTGTAGTAAAGATTTTCATCATGTAGATTCAGAAAATTATAATTCTGTATTAGAAAAACTTTCTTGTGAATGCCAAGAATTAAAAGATGAATATAAACTTTCTATTTTAGAAAATACTTGTATTGAAGATGCTTTGAGTAATATTATTTATGATTCTGTAAAATATTATAAAGATAATATTTCAGATAGCAAGGATATTAAAACAAAAGTAAAATTTTTGAAACTTCTTTCTCAAACCATGCTTGACATTTCTGATCGTTTAAATAAAGAAAATAATAGAAATTTTGAAAGATAAAGACAGAATAATAAAAAATTCTTCTCTTTAAAATTCTTTCCAAATGCTAAATACCTCAAATGTACTATGTACCTTTGAGGTATTTTTAGTATTCCCAAAAGGGACAGCTTCACCTTTTGGATTTTTTAGTCGTTCGAGCTGAAAGCGAGTTACGAATAAAATATGCAGAGGTAACGTCCCCAATGATATTTTTTTTGAATCCTTTTCCCCATGTTTCTCTTGCATTTGTTATTATAATAAATGCTTTCTTATCTATATTGACTGCTATAGATTTTATCTTTGCAATCTCATTTCTTGAGCCTACACAAAGTAGCATCATTTTATCTTCATTTGTATACATTCCCTTAGCATATATTCCTGTGCTTCCTCTATCGACTTCTTTTCCAACTTGTTTTGCTATTTCTTCATATTTTTCTGATATAATAAACATCATTTTAGTAAAATTAACACCTTCAAAAATAATATCTATCATTTTTCCCATTAAATATATAGTTATTCCAGAATATAAACCTATTTCTATATTGTGAAAAAATATTACATTTAGTGCTACTATGACTATATCTATAGATACAATTAATGAGCTCGTACTATAATGTGATTTATATGTTTTTATTATATAAGTTAATAAATCTGTTCCACCTGTTGATGAATTAGATTTTAGTACAAGTCCCATACCTATTCCCATTGCTATACCACCATATATGCATGCTAGAAATCTGTCTTGTGTTATAGAAGGAATTTTATCTAATATATCTATAAAAATTGATAACATAGCTGTTCCTAATAGAGATTTTACAAAAAACTTTTTTCCTATTCTAAAAAAACTTATAATAAATAGTGGAATGTTTAAAACAAATATTGTTGTTCCTAGTGGAATATTTAACAAGTAATAAGTAATAGTTGCAATTCCTGCAAATCCTCCTGAAGATAATTGATTTGGTAGCAAGAAAAAAGAAGTCCCACTCGCCATTATTAAACATCCTACTACTAATAGAACTATTTCATAGGCATGTTTTTTGATTTGTAACTTCTTTTTTACTTCTTTATAATCCATAAAAAGTTTTATTCCTTTCTCTTTTTAATAAAAAACCAGAATCAAGGTTTTGTACGCAGTGTAAACTGCCACAAAATTCAATTTCTTTAAGCTAATAATCTCCTTTTTATGAATTATGCTCTATTTTATTATATTTTATTCTTTTATAGTTTCTTTATTTTTTATATTTTCTTGTAGCAAATCATCATATGTTTTTTCCACATTTATTTCAAATTTACCATTTTTAATATTTTCGTCTGTTTTTAACACAATATCTACTTCATATATGTCTTTTAATTTTTTAATGTTTTCCTTTTTATGACCTATAATATTATTCACATCTTCTGGATTTGCTTTTATTTCAACTACTTTTACTTTTGTATTGTATTTTTTTATTTGAGAAACAATTGCATTGTACCAAAGTCTTCCTTCTACCAATTGTCTAAATGCTGGATGATATGGTCCTGCTACTACTTGGCTTGTTTCTTTTTCTGGATCTGTTATTTCTTCTGTATTTTGAAGACCTATTCTAATAATATTTATTTTCTTTTTGTTAAATAAATCTGCAATTTCTGCACATCTTTCTACTGCTTGTGTTACAGATAATGGTTCATATTCCCCTTTATTATAATCTTCTTCCAATTCTGTATCTTTAATTACTAAAACAGGATAAATTCTAACTATTTTGGGTTTTAATTTTATTAGGTCTTTTGCTGTATTTACTTCATCTAAAGCTGTGCTTTCTGGTAATCCTACCATCATTTGATGTCCTAAATTAAATCCATAAAATCTAATTAATTTAGATGCTTTTTTTATATCTTCAAAAGTATGACCTCTTTTAGCTTTTGCTAACACATAATTGTTAGTAGATTGCACACCAAGTTCAATTGTTTTTACTTTATATTTTTTTAGTCTTTTTAAAATGTCTTTAGTAATATAATCTGGTCTTGTAGATATACGAATACTATCTACAAGTCCTTTTTGTACATATTCATATGCTATTTCTAAAAGTTCATTTTGTATTTTTTCATCTATTGCTGTAAAGCTTCCTCCAAAAAATGCAATTTCTACTTTATTTTCTTTATCTTTAAAATTTGATAAATATTCATCTATAACTTTTCTTGCTTCTTCAGCTGTTACTTGTTTTTGCTTTCCTGTTATTTTAGTTTGATTACAGAATACGCATTTATTAGGGCAACCTAAATGAGGTACAAATATAGGTATAATATATTCTTTTTTCATCTATTATCCCTCCTCTTCTTTGCTTTTTATCTCTTCTATTGCTTTTTTAGCAGCTTCCATTTGAGCAGATTTCTTTGTTTTTCCTATTCCTATTGTTAATGGCTTATCATTATATTTTATTTGTGCAGTAAATGTTTTGTCGTGATCTGGCCCTTCTTCTTTTATGATGTCATACTCTATTTTTACCTCACCATGTTGTTGCAATATTTCTTGTAATACTGTTTTATAATCTTTTTCTCCAACATGTTTGCTAGCTACTTCTATTTCGTCTTTTAAATTTTCTACAATAAATCTTTCTGCCTCTTCTAATCCGGCATCAAAATATAATGCTGCAATTACCGCTTCTACACTATCTGCCATAATAGCTGGTCTTACTTCTTTGTTATTAGCTCTTTCACTTTTTCCTAGATATAAGAAATCACTAAAATTATGCTTTTTAGCTATTTTATATAAGCTATCTTCACATACAACTGTTGCTCTAACTTTAGTCATTTCTCCTTCTTTTAAGTTTGGAAAATTCTTGTATATGTATTTACTTGAAATAAATTCTAAAATGCTATCTCCTAAAAACTCTAATTTTTCATTGCTTTCAGTATGTCTTTCAAAAGCATATGAAGTATGAGTTAATGCATTTATTAACAAATTTTTATCTTTGAATTTATGTCCTATATTGTTTTCTAATTTTACCAATTTCATATTTTTCACCTCCTAAATTCTCTTTTATTTTATAACACATTCTGCTTATTTGCAACCTTTTTTGACTATTTGTGAATATAAAAAAGAAAAAAAGAAAGGTATAATTTACCTTTCAATTTATAATTTGTAATTATTCTACATGATCTTTTATGTAGTCAACTACATCACCAACTGTAACTACTTTTTCTGCGTCTGCATCTGGGATTTCTGTATCAAATTCTTCTTCTAATGCCATTATTAATTCTACTATATCTAGTGAATCTGCTCCTAAATCATCTATGAAAGATGCTTCCATTGAAACTGCTGTTTCAGCTACACCTAATTGTTCTACAATAATTCCTTTTACTTTTTCAAATATTTCTTCTTGTGTCATTCCTTTACACCCCCTCTCAAGTGTTTTTCCATTTTTAATTACAATATTACAAGTTTATATAATTGTCAAGCATTATTTTTCAAATTCTTCTATCATTTTTTCTACTGCTTTATTTCTTACAAATTGTTCCGCTTGTTTTATAGTAAATTCAAATACTTTTGCATCACTGCTTCCATGTGCTTTTACAACTGGCTTCTTTACTCCTAAGAATAATGCTCCACCATATTCCTTATAATCCATAGCTTTCTTCAAACTATTTATTGCAGGAAGTGCTGGTATTGCTCCTATTGTTGTAAATATATTTTTCTTAATGCTTTCTGATAGCGTTCTTTTTACTAATTTTCCTATACCTTCTACTGTTTTTAAAAATACATTTCCAGTATATCCATCTGCTATTAATATATCTAATTTTCCAGAAAAGGCGTCTCTTCCTTCTACATTTCCTACAAAGTTTATATCTAGCTCTTCTGCTTTTTCTTTTAACAATTGATAGCTTTCTTTTACTAAATCATTTCCTTTTGTTTCTTCTGTTCCTATATTTAATAGCCCAACTGTTGGATGCTCTATTCCAAATGTATTTCTATTGTATATAGTAGCCATTTGAGCAAATTGAAGTAAGTTTATAGGCTTACAATTTGTATTTGCTCCACAATCCATTAGCATAAGTCTTCCTTTATAAGATGGTAATATTCCTGCTATTGCTGGTCTATCTATTCCTTTTATTCTTCCTACAAGTAAAGTTGCTCCTGTTAAAAGTGCTCCTGAATTTCCTGCTGAGATAAATACATCTCCTTTTCCTTCTTTTAATAGTCTAAATCCTACTACCATAGAAGAATCTTTTTTATGTTTAATTGCTTGTGTTGGTATATCACACATCTCTATATTTTCTGTTGTATGATAAATACTTAATTTTGGTGATATTTCCTTTATATCATTTTTTCCATAGAATTCTTTTATTTTACTATTTATAATGTCCTTATTTCCTATTAAGCATACTTCTGCTTCTATATCATTAATTGCCTTTACAGCACCTTTAATATTAGCATCTGGTGCATTGTCTCCACCCATTGCATCTAAAAGTATAATCATCTTTTGGTTTCTCCTTTTATTTATATATATTGGTTTTTTCTTATTTTATAACTTATGATATGCAATGTCAATTAAACAATGCTATTATTTTTATTTATTTTATTATTTATTTTTATTATTTACAATATTTCCGACCAACTAGTATATATAAAAATTCTCCAACCCAATAAGGTTGGAGAATTTTACTTATTTTACATATCTTTATAGCATTATTCATTTGAAAATTTTTCAACTACTTTTGTTAGACTAATTGTAAGTTGTTTGGTCTCTTCTGCTTGCGCTTTTACTCTTTCGGCAATATTAGTGGTACTTGTAGTTTTAGATATTATATCTTCTAATGCAATAGTATTTTCTTTTGAGATTTGCTCTACACTATTTGCATTATCAGATATTTCCAACATAGCTTTTTCAAAAGTTATAATAAGGTCACTTATTGTATTTAACTCATTCTTTATACTTTCTGCAGAATTATTGTAATCTTTCGATTTTTCTGTAATAATTTTGAATTTATTAATTGCGTTAATTTCAATAAATGACATTATCTTTTGGAATATCTCTTTAATATCTTCAATGCTCTTATTTGAACTCTTACATACATTTTGTATATTAGTTGCTGCTTCTTTTGATATTGAAGCTAATTTAGAGATTTCACTTGCTACTACTGAAAATCCCTTTCCTTGTTCTCCAACCCTAGCCGCTTCTATGCTTGCATTTAATGATAATAAACTCGTTTGTGAAGCAATTTGCATAATATCATCTGCCATTTCGTTAATCTTAGTAAGATTTTTTAAACTCTCCATAGCATATGTTATTGATTGCTTCGTCTCTTCAAAACTTTCTTGACCACTTGTATAAGTCTCGTATGCCATCTTTTCCATATCATTTGACTCATTGCTTAACTTAGTACTTGATTCATTACATTTAGCAATTTTGTCTACAATGTTATTTACATACGTTTTGCTGTTTGTAACTTGTTCATTAACATTTTTTATTGAGTTGTTTGTCAATTCAACACTTGCAAACAATTCTTGAGTTGTTGCTGTATTGTCACTAACTCCTTCTGCCAGTTCATTAGAAGCCCTGCTTAATACTATTGCTTTATTATCCAAATTATTTGAGCATTTTCCCAATGTAATTACTATTTCATTTAATGATTTTTGTAAATCAATTACAGCTGTTGCAATACTACCTATTTCATCCCTTTTGTGAGTATATCCTTTTAATTTCTTACATTCTGATATATCTCCATTTTGTAACCGTACGATTTCTTTTTCTACAGTCTTTAAAGGACTTATCATAAAGTTTATAATTAACATAGCTATTGCAATAAACGCTACTAATGCCGCAATGCAAATTAACAACATAGTTGTTTTTGTTTTTTCTGCTGACACAAAAACTTCTTCAGAATTATCTGTTAAAATAAAAATCCAGCCATGGTCTTCCATATAATTATAGGATGCAAGGTATTCTATTCCATCTTTCTTATATGTCATAGAATCACTATTTTTGTTAGTTTTTACATCTTCTATAATCTGTTTAATATACTCTTCCTCTGATTCTGTGTTTATTAGCTCTGGATCTTTATTGAATATATATTTGCCTGTTTCTTCATCAATTAAGCAATATTCAATATTCTCCATTCCCTTAACCTCTAATTTGTTTAACACATCAGTCAATCCTTGAGTATATATTCCGCAGCCAACTAATCCTATTGGATTTTTATTATCATCGTAGCAAGCCATATACATAGAAATTATTTGCTGTCCACTAGCAGGTGAAATAATAATACCTGTATTATATACACCATTAGCATTAAGCATTTCGTTTTGAAGTTGTTTTAGTGAATCTCCCTCTCTTGTAGTAATGCCCACTACTTTACTATTTGTGTGTGCTAAGACATGAGTATTCCATTCACTTACATAAATCCCCTCCAAATAATCCATATCATTACTAAAGTTTTCTGTATACTTTTGTGCTTTTTCTACACTAGATATATCATTTGGGTTTGTTAGTATATCTCTTATTTCGCCTGCCCGACTATATGCAGTAATATACCTTTCAGCCTGATTGATATAATCCTCGATGATCTCAGAGCGTTCCTGCGTTATTGTTACCATGTTATTCATTGTATTGTTCCGTATGTTATTTACAATTGAGTTACTCATCATAAAGTATAAAATACTCATGATTATAATCTGAATTACAACCAAAACTCCTGAAATCTTTAAACTTGCACTTATTTTTTTTCGTTTCATACCCAATTCTCCCTTCTTATTGTTGCTAAAATAATGCTTTTCTAGATATTTAATTGTAAAATAAGTTTGTTTTTTATAAACATATAAAAAACATTGATACATAATATATATTATATATTATAATACTTTCTTGGTCTAAAATCAATATATTTCACTATTTATGTTAATTTTTATAAGTTCGTTAAACATATGTCACTCTTTATTGGTATGACTATGTTTGATAAGCCCATTTATGATTTTTCTGTATTCTATAAAAAAGCGAGCCTAAAATTTTCTATCAAATGCAAATTTTAAGAAAATCTTAGGTTCGCCATATTTATCTTCTCCAGAAAGTTATCATACTATGATAACTTTTCTAGAATAAAATATGAAGAAGAAAACCACAAATCAAATTAGATTTATGGTTTTCTTTAAAGTTCACTTTTTTGAACCCTGCCTTTGGGAGTATAGTTCATAATCAGTGTTTTTTATTCTTTATAGATTAAGCTAATTCAACAACTGCTCCTGCTTCTGAGAATTTTGCTTTTAATTCTTCTGCTTCTTCTTTAGAAGCTCCTTCTTTAACTGTTTTTGGTGCTCCGTCTACTAATTCTTTTGCTTCTTTTAATCCTAATCCTGTTGCATCTCTAACAACTTTGATTACTTGGATTTTGTTTGCTCCAGCGTCTTTTAATACTACATCAAAAGATGTCTTTTCTTCTGCTGCTGCAGCTCCTGCTGCTCCAGCTGCTGGTGCAGCTGCTGCTACTGCAGATACTCCATATTTTTCTTCAATTGCTTTTACTAATTCAGCAAGTTCAGCTACTTTTAAGCTGTCGATTTTTTCTAATAATTCTTCTATCATTTTTATTTCCTCCTAATATTTTTTTAATTTCTTGTGATTTAAGTTCACAACTCTTTATTAAATATTCTTTTTTAAGTAACTCTAAATTAAAATTAAGCGTTTTCTTTTTGCATTCTAACTTGATCAAGTGCAACAGCGAATTTTGAAATAGTTCCAAGTAATCCACCTGCAAGCATACCAAGTAATTCTTGTCTTGATGGTAATTTTGCTAAAGCAATTAATTCTTCAGCTGTCATTATTTTCCCTTCTACTATACCACCTTTAATTTTGTAGAAATCATTTTCTTTTGAGAAATTATAGATTGCTTTTAATGGATCTACATAGTCTTCTTCAGCAATTACTATTGCTGTTGGTCCTTCAAGAACTTCATCTAAACCACTTTCTCCATTTGCATCTAATGCTCTTTTTATAATGTTATTTTTGATAACTTTATATTCAGATTTTGCATCTCTTAATGTGTTTCTTAATTCAGTAACTGCTTCTACAGAAATTCCTCTATAATCTGCTAAAAGTACTAATTTTGCGTCTTTAAGTTTTTCTGCTAATGCTTTTACTTCTTCTTCTTTTTGTTTTAAAATAACTTCACTTGCCATTTTTAAATTTTCACCTCCTAGAATTAATAAGATTTCTCTATATGACTATTTTTCAATAGCTACATATTTAACATATAAAAAATCCAATCTTATAGCCATTTACAAGGCATATAAAGATTGGATTTTATTTTCCGATTCTCTATTTGCCTCGGTAGGACTTATTTTATTTGCCTACTTTCTTTGGCTACTATAATTATTTTTGATCAATATACATTCCAGGTCCCATTGTTGTAGAAATAGCAACACTCTTAATGTATTGTCCTTTTGCTGCTGCTGGTTTTGCTTTTATAATTGCACTCATTATTGCATCATAGTTTTCAGCTAACTTTTCTGCACCAAATGAAACTTTTCCAAAACCTAAATGAATAATATTTGTTTTGTCTAATCTGTATTCTACTTTACCAGATTTAATTTCGTTTATAGCTTTTGTAACATCCATTGTTACTGTTCCTGATTTAGGGTTTGGCATTAATCCTTTTGGTCCTAATACTTTACCTAATCTACCTACAACACCCATCATATCTGGAGTTGCTACGATTACATCATAGTCAAACCAATTCTCTTTTTCAATTTTTGGTATTAA
>CAKPAW010000004.1 GCA_934133165.1 uncultured Clostridia bacterium | reverse complement strand
CGGTTTTATTAAACCTACATACAAATCTTTTTTTGAGTTTTAAGCTCTAAATAAATTTTGGTTTTGTTTGTTTTTTTGGTAGTACTATTTACTACCGCTTGGTTTCTTCAAAGGTTTGTTTATTGTTTACTTTTCAATGTACTTCTAATTGAAATAATAAACTTCGTTCTGTTTCGTCAAACTTTAGTAAAAATTCTCTCGGCATACAAACGTATAGTCTTAAAAATTTTTATTCGTTTTTCTTGCATAGCTCGTTTCTTTTTTCAATTCATGTTACTAACGATTTGTCGTGTAACGTTTTGTATTGTACTACTTTTCAAAACATATGTCAATACTTTTTCAAAAGTTTTTTAAGTTTTTTTAAAAAAGTGCAAAATAATAAACTAGTAATCTTATTTTGTTCAATTTTTCCTGTTCGTTACTAATTTAATATACTTTAAATATATATGTTTTTCTTAAGTTATTTAGTACTTAATTATAATAACACATCTTAATATTAAAGTCAACATATTTTTGAAAAAATTTGTCGTTTTTTTCATTTTTTTGTTTTCAATATTTTTATTGCTCGTTACAATATCTATATTAACATAAATATCATTTTAAATCAATAGTTTTTTAGTGGTAATTTGTGCCAATTATATTTTTATATAAGTTTCTTTTCTTCTATTGTTTATCTAATTGTTTAATTGATATGTAATTTATATTTCTACTAATATAACATCGTCCCCTATGCATTTTATATGTTGCCATGGAATTACAATATCATTTGCACTCGAAAATATATTTAATAACTTGTTATTTCCTGGAACTATTATAGAAGTAATTGTTCCACTTTCTAAGTCTGCACATACATCTTGAACATAGCCGAAGTCTTCTTCCATCATTTATATTAATAACTTCTTTATGTTTAAAGTCTAATCCTTTTTGTCCCATGGACATACTTTCACCCCCACATATTTTCTTACTTATAATATATGTATAGTTTTATCTTTTATGTGTATATATTCATAACAAAAATTAGAAGTTAAAATTATTGATTTTCAATTTTAACTTCTAATTATATATCTTATTTATATATTCTTTTTATATGTTCTATTGCACTTTTTTCAAGTCTAGATACTTGTGCTTGTGATATTCCTATTTCTTCTGCTACTTCTACTTGTGTTCGTCCTTCGTAAAATCTTTTATTTATTATCATTTTTTCTTTTTCGTTTAGCTTTTTCATTGCTTCTGATATAGTAATGTTTTCTGCCCAATATTCATCTGTATTTTTATTGTCTTTTACTTGATCCATTATATATAAATTTTCTGTCCCGTCTCCATATATAGGTTCTTGAAGCGATACTGGTTCCTGTATTGCATCTAAACTAAATACTATTTCTTCTTTATCTACGCCTAATTCTTTTGCAATTTCTTCTATAGTTGGTTCTTTTTGATTTTCCTTTATCATTTTTTCTTTTATACTTAATGCTTTATAGGCTAAATCTCTTACTGACCTACTTACTCTTATAGGATTGTTGTCCCTTAAATATCTTCTTATTTCTCCAATTATCATTGGTACAGCATAAGTACTAAATTGCACATTTTGGTTCAAATCAAAATTGTCCATTGCTTTTATTAAACCTATACAACCTATTTGGAACAAATCATCTACATTTTCTCCTCTTCCATAAAATCTTTTTATTACACTTAGTACTAATCTTAAGTTTCCATTTATAAATGTATTTCTTGCTTCTTCATCTCCATTTTTTATTTTTACAAATAATTCTCTTTTTTCTTCTGCACTTAATACTGGGATTTTTGATGTGTCTACTCCACATATTTCAACTTTATTTCCCATAAAAAAACTCCTTAAAATAATGTTATTCTCATTATTTCCTAAAGTTTGTTTTTCTATTCAATTATCGTATGACAAAAGTCGACAAAAAGTCACCCTTATTCAAGGGTGACTTTTTTGGAACTAGCATAGCAATATATTGACATTTATCTGCATACATCTTTTTTTATTTTTGTCTATCCTGTTTTGCTCATTATGTCTCTTTTCATCTTTCCTATTATTTTCTTTTCTAAACGTGATATGTAACTCTGAGAAATTCCAAGCATGTCTGCTACTTCTTTTTGTGTCTTCTCATCTCCACTTATAAATCCAAATCTAAGTTCCATTATATTTCTTTCTCTATAACTTAGTTTTTCAATTGATGCTTTAAGTAGAGTTTTATCCACTTCATCTTCTATTCTTCTTGATGTTACATCTGGATCTGTTCCCAATATATCTGAAAGTAGTAATTCATTTCCATCTCCATCTTGATTTAATGGCTCATCTATAGATATTTCTCCTTTTATTCTATTACTTCTTCTAAGATACATTAGTATTTCATTTTCTATGCACCTTGAAGCATACGTTGCAAGTTTTATTTTCTTTTCTGTATTAAATGTATTTACTCCTTTCATTAATCCTATTGTTCCAATTGATATTAAATCTTCTAGACCAACCCCTGTATTTTCAAACTTCTTTGCTATATATACAACTAATCTTAAGTTTCTTTCTACTAAAGTCTGTCTAGTTTCTAATTTTCCTTTTTCCAATTCTTTTAAAAGTTCATCCTCTTCCTCTGGTGATAATGGAGGTGGCAGGCTAATACTTCCTCCTATGTAATATATAGGTAGATTCTCTATGTCTTCTTCTTTTAGAAATTTTGTGTATATTGTATTAATACTATCTACTAACATTTGTAGTAAATTCATTTTTTTCACTCCCTTCTAATATATCAAGTCCTATTAATGCAAAATAATTATCTTTTTTACTTAACTTATGATCATATATTCCTATAATTACATCTTCTATTATTTTTTCGCTTTCTTCTGTATTTACTTTTATTTTGTTTGACTTAAAACCTAACAACAATCCATTTTCTTTTCCTATTGAACTAAATGGTATTACTCTAAACTTTGTAATATAATTTAAATTTTCATCTTCATATACTTCTTTTGGCACATCACCTCCTATAATCTTATTTAAATTATTTAATATACTCTCTGGTAATATTTCTTTTAGTATACTTTTCTCTACTACTATAACTGGCATACTTGTAATAGGGTCTTTTAACATATTTCCTGTATCTATTAAGGCTGTTGTAAATATACCTTTATTTTCAAAGTAGATTTCTAGTTCACAAAACATACTCTTTTTATTTAGTTTTGTTTTTACATAACGAAATGCAATTACTGTTATTGTGAAACCTACTATTCCTCCAAGTATTGCTATTTTTATCGGATATGTTCCTATATATACTCCATTTTTCATTAATATTTGTTCTGGTTTTATAAAGTATAAAAGTGCAAAAGCACATCCTCCAAATATAAATGATATTAAATAGAAAAACACTAATTGTTTCAATATTTGCTTTATGTTTTTTGAATTATATGCTATATATACCATTACTATTGATAATATAATTTTTAAAATTATGTTTGAATATATTTCTAATATTTGCATATATGCTGCTATTGAGTATATACCTCCTAATAATGCAGATAATATTAGTCTAATGTGATTCATTTTTATTTTTAAAAGATATCCTGTTGCAAACAATATAATATAGTTCATACATAAATTTTCAATTAACACTACATCTAGATAAATTGTCATATTCTACATCGTTTCCTTTCATTATTAAAATGAAGTGTAGCTTTTTTAGTAGTTTATATTCTACTACGTCTTGTTTAATTTTTTTGTCATTTCTTAGGCACGAAAAAAAGAAATAATCTACGTTTTTAGATTATTTCTTTTTTTATTATTGTTATTATTCGCTTTTTTTATTAGTTACGACTTTATTTGATTCCTTTATTTTTTCTTAAGAAAGAAGGAATATCTAAATCATTTGATGAATTTGAGTTATCTATTGGCGCTGGAATTGAATTTATTTTTTCTCCCCAAGCTTTATCTACTATGCTATTTATATTATTCATAGATGGGATTTCATTTCCTTTTTCAAATCCAGTTGCAATAACTGTAATAACTATATCTTCGTCTAAAGTTTCATCTATAACTGCACCAAAGATAATGTTTGCTTCTGGATCTACACTTCTTTGTACTAATTCTGCTGCTGTATTTACTTCGTGTAATCCTAAGTTTGGACCACCAGTAATATTGATAATAACTCCTCTTGCACCTTCTATTGATGTTTCTAGTAATGGACTTTGTACAGCTTGTTTTGCTGCGTCTTCTGCTCTGTTTTCTCCAGAAGCTCTACCAATACCCATATGAGCCATACCTGTATTTAGCATTATTGTTTTTACATCTGCAAAGTCTAAGTTTACTAATCCTGGAATTGCAATTAAGTCTGATATACCTTGTACACCTTGTCTTAATACGTCATCTGCCATTTTGAATGCTTCTACTATTGAAGTTTTTCTGTCTATTATTTGTAATAATTTGTCGTTTGGTATAACAACTAATGTGTCTACTTTTCCTTTTAAGCTTTCTACACCACGATCTGCTTGTGATAAACGTTTCTTTCCTTCAAATGTGAATGGTTTTGTAACAACACCTATTGTTAATATTCCCATTTCTTTAGCACATGCTGCAACGATTGGAGCTGCTCCTGTTCCTGTTCCTCCACCCATTCCGGCAGTAACGAATACCATATCTGCTCCGCGTAATGCTTCTGCTATTTCTGTTTTACTTTCTTCTGCTGCTTGAGCTCCGATGTCAGGGTTTGCACCTGCTCCTAAACCTCTTGTTATTTTTTCTCCTATTTGAATTTTTGTTGATGCTTTTGATAAAAGTAAAGCTTGTCTATCTGTATTTACTGCTATAAAATCTACTCCTTTTATTCCAGAGTCTACCATTCTATTTACTGCATTATTTCCAGCTCCTCCAACACCTATTACTTTTATAGTAGCTGTACCGTCTAACATTGCATTTTCTTCTGCATTATCCATTAACATGATTTATTTCCTCCTTTTTATTTTAGAAATCTAAAGTTTACTCGTTAACTTCATTTCTAATTGTCTTTAATTTTATCTTTAAATATTAATAACTTTTATTATTCATCAATAATGATACTTTTTATGAATAAAAGAATTCTTTAATTCTTTCCCATATTGTATACATTATATTTTCTTTTGAATTTGAATCTATACTGCTTGATACTGTTTTTGCAAATGGTCTTGCTGCAATATATCTTACTAATGAATATGCTGTTCTATATTCTGGTCTTACTGTACTAATTAGTCTTCCTGTTGAAATTTTTACTGGAATATTTAAAATTACTTTTCCAGCAACATCACTTTTATTTATATTTGTTATGCCTTGTCCTGTAAGAACAACATTATTTATTCTTTGTTTAATTCCTTGGCTTACAACATCTTTATTTACTAAAGAAAATATTTCTTCTATTCTAGCTTCTATTATTTCTATTAGTTCTGAGCTTTTAATTACTTTTCCCTTACTATCACCTTTATATGTATTTAGCATTATTTCATTGTCATTATCTATATATGATTTCATTGCTAATCCATATTGTTTTTTTAATTTATCAGCTTCTTCTTCTTCAATATTTAGAACTAAAGCGATATCTGAAGTTATACTATCTCCTCCAAGTGGAATTGTATTTGTATAAACAAAACCATTCCCTTCAAATACGCCTATATCTGTATTACCTGCACCTATGTCTAATAGCATTACATTGTCATTCATTTCATTAACATCTAACATTACATTTCTTTCTGCTAAACTTGTAGGTGTAAATCCATCTACTTCAATTCCTGCTTTTCTAAATATAGAAACTATTTGTTTTACGTATTCCTTATCTGCTAGAATTACTTGTGCATTTAATGTAAAATTAGAACTTAAATTTCCGATAGGATCTGTTACTATTTTTCCGTCTTCTAGTACAAACTGATCTGTTACTATATCAATAATTGTCTTTCCTTCTGGGATTTCTACATCCTTTACTTGCATAATACCAGAGGATACGTCTTTTGTAGATATTCCTGCATATTTGTCTTTTGCTTCTTTTACAACACTATTTTGTACAATTGTAACATATTTTCCTGGAATCGTAACATAAGCAGAATTTATTTTTAAATCTGTTTCTGCTTCCGCTTCAGTTATAACCTTATTAACAGCTAAAGCAATATCATCTTCATCTATTATTTTAGTCTTTTTGATTCCGTTGCACTTATGGCTAGTGTTGCAAATAATTTCAATTTGATTAAAATTATTGACCTCGCCTACTACTAGACTTACCTTAGAAGTACCGATGTCAATTCCTACAATAATATCTCCGATAGCCAAAGTTAACTCCTCCAATTTTGTTTAAATTATTTCTTCATAAGAATATTATATTTCACAAAAAAAGTCAATAGAAAATGTTATATTTTTGTAATATTTTTGTAATGTTTTTGTAATAATGTCTTCTTTTGTATTTTTATGTAAATTGATATAACTTTTCTATTGATTTTTTACTTTTTGTTTGTAGTAAAGATACTATATTAAATCTTATCTCTTTATAATATTCTATATCTTACTATATATTTTTATTGTTTATTATCATCATTTTCTTCATTTGCCTTTTTTATAACTGCTTCTGCTTTTGCAACTATTTTTCTGTCTGTTATTTTTTCTACGTAATATCTTCTAATAGTTCCTAAGTTATTAAACATTCTTCCTACAAACACTACAACTGCTGCTAAATATATATCTATATTCAATTTTTGTCCCAAATATGTAAGTGCCATTGCTAATATAGCATTTACAAAGAATCCTGAAACAAATATCTTCATATCAAAATTTTTCTTTAAGCTAGATGTAATTGCTCCAAATACTGAGTCTAATGCGGCAATAATTGCTATTGCTAAATAGCCTGAATATGTATATGGTATTGTAGGAATATTAACTCCTATTATGGCTCCTATAATACAACCAATAATTATAGCTATTAAAATCATTATTCTTCCTCCTTTGCATAATTTAATTGCATTAATTTTTTTCTGCCATTATATGCATCTATTTTTACGTTTCTCTCTTTTGTCATTTTTACTGTTTTTCCAAGCTTTTGGTAACTATCTATAAATCCATTCACTTTTAAGCTTAGCGCACTAGATAAATATGTTTGATTTCCTATTGCTTTTACCACATAAGGCGAAACAATTCTATTTTCATTTATTAATATAAAATCATTAACATCTACAATTTCTGTCATATTTAAAATTCTCTCATTGTTTATAGAAATTGCCTCAGCACCTGCTAACTTTAATTCATTAACTAATGCTCTTAAGTCACTGCCTACTATAGATTTTTCGTTATTATCTTCTAAAGTAACTATTACTCCTTCACCTGTTACTGCTGTTTTTCCTACTAATAAATTAGTTTGTTCTAGTTCTTTGTCTATTAGTTCAGAGGCTTGTTCATTAGAATCTAGTTTTTGTTGGTACTCTGCTATTTTATTTTGTGTATCTGTTAACTTTTCTTCTACTTCTTCATACTTTGTCTTCCAACTTGCAAGCATTGATTGAAGTTCTGCTTCTCTCGCTTTTTCTATTCCTGTAATATCTGTTTCTTCGACAGTTTTAAATTGTGCAAACATTACAGCAACTAGAATAATACAAAGCCCTCCTATACTAACAGCCATTATTATTTTATTCTTATTCAATAGTTCTCACCTCGATTATTTTTGCAAACTCATATATTTTGATGAGATTGCACCAGTATATTTTGGTATTTCAATTTTATTAGATTTTTTAATATTTACTACTATGCCATTTTCCTTTAGTTTTTCTATATATCCACCTGGTCTATTTATTCCTGCTAAGCTTTCTGAAAGTCCGATTGCTTTAATTGTAAAAGGTGAAGTTATTCTTTCATCGTTTACTTTTATTACATTTCCTATACAGGTTATTGCAGTTGTACTTACTAGTCTTTGTCCGTTTATAGAGATTGCTTCTGCTCCTGCATTTTTTAATTCATTAACTATTGCTCTTAAATCTGCATCATGTACTATATGTGCTGAAATATCATCATATATTCCTATATTTTCTCTTGTAGCATTTGGATCATCTTGAATAGTCATTTCTATGCCTTGTCCTACTAAATTTGTTATTCCTAACAGATTATTATTTAGTCTAATCTGCTCTTCTTTTTCAGAAGAATCACTATCATTCTCTGTAGATTTTTCTCTTATGTCTCCCAATTTTTTTTCTGCAATATCTAATTCACTAGATATATTATCATATTTTTCTTTCCACTTTAACACTTCATCTCTTAAACCATTTTCTGCTAAGGTTTGTGATACTGTAGAGTTTGCATTTTTTATTGTATTTATTTGCATACATATAGCAATAGTAAGTATTAAACAAACTATTCCTAAAGTTATAGCAACTTTATTCTTGTCCATTTTTTTCACTTCCTTTATACCCTTTCCCTAAAGATAGGATTCTTTTTATTTAAATCAAAGTTTAGGAAAATTTCTCCTGGCTTCCCTTCCTCTTTTTCTAGTATTGATTTTATCATTAGTATTTTTGTATTCATATTAGAACTATCACCTAAATAAGCAACTTTTGCTTCTGTTTCAAATATTAATTTTATATTTTCTTTATTACTTATATCTATGCCTGTTATTATTGTGTAAATATCATTTACTTTAGCCAGTTCTGCAATTTTTGATATTATAGCTAATCTTTCTAAATCTTCTGTACATAATCTATTGCCTACCACAAAATTTGAAGTTTCTGTAACTTCACCTTGTATAACAGGTAATGATATTTTTTCTGTTTTTATTTCTAACATATAACCTTGTTTATCTATAACTACATAGCTTCCTGCATATTCTAGTAAATAAGCTGGTTCTCTTTCTTCTATTTCTATTAGAATAGTTGAAGGTAATTTTCTTGTAATTTTTACATCTTGTATGTATGCATTTTCTTTTATTTGTTTCTTTATTTTACTTTTACTTAATTGGAAACTATTTTCTTCTATTTGAATTTTAGACAAACTTATTATTTCATTTTTAGTTACAATTTTGTTTCCATTTACTTCGATTGCTTTTATATTGAAAAGTGGCGAAAACATAGCACATAGTATAACTATTACAAATAGTATAAATAATAAACTAATTTTAATAATTCTTTTATTTCTATTTCTTTTCTTTATTATTTTTTCTTGTTGTTCTGGTGTTATATTATTGTTTATTGGCTTTTTTGCAATTGTTTTTTTAGTAGCTTTTTTCTTGTTTATATTTTTAGTTTTTATATTGTTAGTCTTATTATTTGTACTATTCATTATATCGCTATTTGATTTTTTGTTTTTTGCATTATATATTTTTTTATTGTTTGATTTTTTTGTATTGTTTTTTTTGTTATTTCTATTATTGGATTTTTTCTTTGCTACTTGCCTTTTTGGTTCTTCTTTTCTTGTTACACCAATTACAATTTCATTATCAAAAGAAAACTTATCATTTTCTTCTTTAATCTTATCAACATTTTTCTTTTTTATTTTAGACTTTGCTTTTTTATTATTTTTTTCATCATTAAATATATCTAATTCTTGTTCTTTAGTTTTTCTCGCCACTTTTGCACCTTCTTTCTTAGGTAATTTTAAGTTTTATATTTGCTCCTAACCCTTTTAATTTTTGCTCTATTTTCTCATAGCCTCTTTGTATATATTCAATGCCATTTATATATGTTGTTCCTTTAGTTGTAAGCGCTGCTAATATTAAAGCTGCTCCTCCTCGTAAATCATAGCTTTCTACTTTATTCGCATTTAATTTTTTTACTCCTTTTATAACTGCCATTTTTCCTTCTATTTGAATCTTTGCTCCCATTTTATTTAGTTCCATTGTATATTTGTATCTATTTTCAAAAATATTTTCTACTATAGTTGATGTTCCTTTGGCTATACTTAACATACTTCCAAATATTGATTGCATATCTGTTGGAAACCCTGGATATGGCATTGTTTTTATATCAATTGCTTTTAATTTTTTTGGTGCTTCTATGTAAATTTCTTTTTCACTTGTTTCTATTTTACACCCACATTCTTCTAATTTATGAATAATTGGTGTTATATGCTCTGGCTTCGCGTTTAATATTTTAGCTTTTCCTCCTGTAGCAGCTACCATACATAAATATGTACCTGCTTCTATCCTATCTGACATTACTTTATATCCTACTTCTTTTAATGATTTAACTCCTGTTATTTTTATAAAATTCGTTCCAGCTCCTTCTATTTTAGCACCCATTTTGTTTAAAAACTTTGCTAAATCTTCTATTTCTGGTTCCATTGCAGCATTATTTATAGTTGTTACACCCTCTGCTAATACTGTTGCTAAGATAATATTTTCTGTTGCTCCTACACTTGGAAAATCTAGGTCTATTTCTGTTCCTATTATTTTATCACAACTGCAGTGTATAAATCCACCCTTTTCTTCAATATTTATTCCTAATTTTTTAAAAGCTGCCAAGTGTAAATCAATTGGTCTTGCTCCTATCTCACATCCACCTGGATATGAAAATGTTGCTTCTTTAAATCTACCAATTATCGCTCCTGCCATAATAACTGTGGATCTCATTTGTCTCATCATGTCTTCTGGAATTTCTTTTTTATTCATTTGCTTTGTATCGATTTCTATTTTATCACGATTTTTCTTAACTTTGCAACCTAAAAGTCTTAAAATTTTTAATGTTATTTGTGTATCATGTATGTTTGGCACATTATATAGTTTTGTTTGTTTTCCACTTAATATAGTTCCTGCTATTATTGGAAGAGAAGCATTTTTTGAACCAGATATTGTGACTGTTCCTTCTAATCTTTTTCCCCCTTCTATTATGTAGTTTTGCATGTTTTTCTCCCCTTTCTTATAAAGTTATTTTGCTATATATTATGTTGCATTTAAAAAAAGAGTGAAAAATAGACATTTATAATTTTTTATGTTATAAATGTCTGTTTTATTTTTAATTGGTAGTACTTTGTTATCTGCTAAAACTTTTATTTTAATTTTTTATTACTTTTAAATCTTAGTTGTTTATTTTTTTCCTTTTCAATTTGTTTTGCACTTTTGCTTGGTGTTGGTAAGTTTTCTGGCATAGTACCACCAATTCTTTTTATAGTTTGCCTAACTGCTTGTCCAACTTTATGATGTGTTATACAAGCGTCATCTTCATTATTAATATTTTTATTTTTTAATACTTCATCTGTTTGTGTAATTCTAAACAAGTTAGCTGCCAATTCTGTACTGCTCATATAATCTAGTATATCTTCTTTATCTGATATTCCTTTGCGTTTAGCTATATCTTTTGCTGTTTCTCCATTATATAAACCTTTGTATCCATAATTATTAAATCTTCCGTAATTCTTTACTCCAGATAATTTTGCAGTGTCAAATAAATATTTATTTTTATCTTTTACATTTTTTCTTGTGTATAATCTCTTCTCGTCTTCACTTAACCTTTCATATTCTTGTCTTGTTAATTCTTGTTTTCTAGTTTGTACAGCAAAATATGTTTGTGCAAGTGCTATTGCTTTTTTTCTACTATCTCCATTTTGTGCTATTAAGTAGCATGCATATCTAGTTAATTTTATATCTCTTATATCTTTATTAGTAGCCCCTGCTTTTACGATTTTGCCAACGTCGGCAAAATGGTTATCAATGCTGATATTACTATTTCTGCAGGATTCTTTTGCTCTCTCAATTGTTTGTTCAAATCGTCTCCATTGTTTATATTCTAGTACCATCATCAACTCTCTTGCATACCAAAATTCAATTCCATTTTCATCTGTATGTTTTATACTTTCAAAATTTTCTTCTGTAATATTAATTAAAGTTTTTTCATCCATATTTATTCACTCTCCTTTCCTTTACATTTAAATTAATTTAATAATAATCTAATTTTATTTTTTAATTGTTTTAAAATTCGGAATAATTGAACTTTTTAATTTATATTGTTTCATTTAATACATTATTTATATCATATACTTATATATTTTTCAATATTTTTCGAAAATTTGTTCTTGTTTTTTGTATATAAAAAAGCAAGCCATTTACTTTTATAATAAATGCTTGCTTTTATTATTTTGAATTATTTCATTTTCTCAATTATCTCATTTCTTACATTTATTGTATTTGGATGAATAGCTCTCCTTTTTTCAATCATTTTAGGTAGAGTGTAATAATCTATATCGTATAATATGAATTCATCTAAACTTTCACTCTGATTGAATTTTTCTCTTAAAGCTTCTGCTTCTGGGTAATCTCTGCTATTTTCTATTTTATCAGCTACATATACTATTTTTCCTAGTAAAGTCATATTGGTAATCCCAGTAGTATGATAATATATTGCTCTACACATTTCATCTGTAAATCCATATTTCTTCTTTACTATGTCTGCTCCTATTATTCCGTGTAATACACTTGTGCACATTTTATCATCTTTGCTTAATTTTATATTATTTTCTTCTGCATATTTATAATATTCCTCTATTGTCATTTCTTTCGCAATATCATGTGTAAGCGCTGTTAATGCTGATTTTTCTTCATCTTCTCCATATGTTTTTGCAAGTTCTATTGCTTTTTCCATTGCACCTATTGAATGAATATATCTTTTTTCACTTAATATTTGTTTTAAATCTTCTTTTATTTTTTCTATATTCTCCATTTATGTATTTTCCTCTTTCATATTAACCAGATTTTTATTTTACTTAAGTTATTCATTTAGCATTTTCTTAACTTCATTTATTTTAGTTAACATTGTTATATATCCTGCATTATAGCAATAATCTATTTTTTTCATATCAAATACACTTGCTTCTGACACATCTAAATCTATCACTAAATCACTTGCGTGTAATGCTTCTTGACTTCTTGCTTCAAATAATAGATCTATAGATTTAAATGCTATTTCATATATATTTTTTGGATCATAATTTAAAGCTGTTGCAAATTTTAATGTTAATACTTTATCTACTCCCAATTTTTTTACTTCATCTGCAGGAACATTATCTAATATTCCACCATCTACAAATTTGTGTCCTTTATACATGCATGGTGCAAATACTCCTGGGTAACTACTACTTGCTCTAGCTGCTTTACTAATTGGTGCATCTTTTATGTAATAATCTCCTTCAATATCTTTATTGGTAAATACATATTTTTTACACTCTACTATGTCTACTGTAGGTATAGCTATTGGCATTTCTATATCTTTTATGTTCTTGTATCCTTTTTCTTTAGCACATTCTTCTATTGCTATTTCTATATTTTCTCCTGATAGTAGACCGTCGCCTAATAATCTCCTTGATGTTTTTAAATTTCCTGCGAAGTATTTTGCATCAGCCTTCATTATTCCCTTTGCAAAATATTTGAATATTTCTAACATCTTTTCTGTAGAGTATCCCATTGCATATAAACTTGAAACAATACTTCCTATACTTGTTCCTGCTACTGCATCTATTTTTATTCCATTTTCTTCTAATGCCTTTATTGCTCCTATATGTGCAGCACCTTTTACTCCTCCGCCTGCTAACGCTAAACCTAACTTCATTTTACAACACCACCTATTTTTTCTATTTAATAATACTTTTTAAACTTTTTCTATATATATTTTTCTTCATAAATGATAACATTTTATATTAATTTTTAAATCATCACTAAAATCTGATTTTTTAAATTTCTAGACCCGTCCCTAAAATTTTATTTTTTTAATTTTTAAGCCCGTACCTAAAATTTAACAACAAGTTTATCAAATTTTCCATTTATATATGCCTCTAGCTTTTGCATAAATTCCTGTGAACCTATTTCTTTTTTCGCCACCATGTCTAATCCCTTTTCCCAACTTGCCGTTAGTTTTGGATTTAACATGTCTGGCATAGAAGATAATACAACATCATAAATTACTTCTCCTTTTTTTGTTGGAGTTATTATTTGTGTCTTATTATTTATTTGTATATATGCTATTTTTTCTAGTTTTTTTATAATTTCTGCTCTTGTTGCACTCGTTCCTATTCCTGCACCTTTTATTTGCTCTCTTAATTCCTCATCTTCTATTAATTTTCCTGCATTTTCCATTGCTAATATCATTGAACCTGAATTATATCTTGTTGGAGGATTTGTTTCAGATTCTTTAGTTTCATAATTTATAACATTTATTTCTTGACCTTTTTTTAAATTATTTAAAATGTCTAAATTATTTGCTTCTTCTTTTTCATCTTCCTGCTTGTTTTCCACATTTTCTTCTTCATTTGTGGATTTCTTTTCTTTGTTTTTTGGTTTTAATACATCTAAATATCCTGTTTTTGTACAAACTTTTCCATTTGCACTAAATTTTTCTTCTTCTACTTTTATTGTTACAGATATTTTGTTAAACTCTGCTTCTGGGTAAAATATTGCTAAAAACCTTTTTACTATTAGTTTATATACTTCTTTGTGTAAATCTTTCAATTTATCATAATTTTCAAAACCTTGTCCTGTTGGAATTATTGCATAATGGTCTGTTATTTTGCTATCATTTACATACTTTGTTTTTACTAAATCTGTAGAATATTTTTCTTCTGACATTTGCTTTAAATATCCTTGCACTTCCTCGTCTTTAAAGCCTTTTGCTAAACCATTTAAGTTTTTAGAAATAACTTTTGCAACTGCTGTAGATATAACTCTAGCATCTGTTCTTGGATATGTAACTAATTTTTGCTCATATAGATTTTGTATTATTTCTAGTGTTTCATCTGGCTTTATTTTAAAACGTTTTGTACATTCATTTTGTACTTCTGCTAAATTGAATAATAATGGTGCCTTTTCTTTTTGCTTTTGTTTTTTAACTTCTTCTACAACTGCCTTTTTGTCTTTTAAGCTTACTATAAATTCCTTTGCATCTTCTATTTTTTTGAATCCTGAATCATTATATAGTTTTGGTGATTCAAACATTTTGGATTTTTCATTTACTTTCCACTCTGCATTAAAATTTGCTTCTTCTTCTCCAAAGTTTCCTATAATTTTATAAAATGGTGTTTTAACAAAATTTCTAATTTCTCTTTCTCTTGATACTACCATTCCTAAAACACATGTCATTACACGACCAACAGAAATAGAAGCTCTTTCTTCCTCTATTTCTTTTGCAACTTTTCTTCCATATATTATAGAAAGTAATCTTGAAAAATTAATTCCTATTAGATAATCTTCTTTTGCCCTTAAATATGCTGAATCTGATAAGCTATCATATTCTGACTGGTCTTTTGCTTCTTTTATTCCTCTTAAAATTTCTTCCTCTGTTTGTGAATCTATCCACACTCTTTTTATTTTTGCATTCGGATTTGGTTTTGCCATCATAAATACTAATCTTTGTATATATTCTCCTTCACGCCCAGAGTCGCCTGCATTATAAATTTCTTCTACATCTTGCCTTTGTAATAGTGATTTTACTATATTAAATTGTTTTTCTACATTTTTTATAATTTCATATTTCCACTCTTTTGGAATAAATGGAAGTGTATCTAGTCTCCAAACTTTTAAGTTTTCATCATATTTTTCAGGATATGACATTGTAACTAGGTGACCTACACACCATGTTATAATCCATTCTTCTGATTCTAAATATCCATCTTTTCTTGTTGCATTTATTTTTAATGCTTTTGAAAATTCCATAGCCACAGATGGCTTTTCTGTAATCAATAATTTCTTTGGCATTTTAAACATCCTTTGCTATTACAAATTGTGTGCCAAGAGCTTTTCTATTGGCACACATATTAATTTTATACTTTTATTATATCCATTTCTGATGTAAAGTTTGAATTTCCATATGGATAAACAATATATATTTGTCCATCTAATCCTACAAAGAAATGATTTACGTTATCTGTAACATACATTGCATTATTTACATCTCTCTTATATACTGTTTGCCCTGCACTTGCTAATGCTTCTGATAATGCCTCTGCATTTTTGTTAGCTTCTGTTACTTGACGTTCTATCTTTTTATTTACTTCTTTTTCACTAATTCCTTTTGCCTCTAAAACTTCATTCAATGTTAACTTTTTACCTGTTGTGATATCATAGTTATATGTTTGCACAATAATTCTTTGAGGGTTATTTCCTTCTTTCAATGTTGATTTAATTACTAATGATAAAATATTCTCATTTAAGTAACCTACATATTCAACATCATATATTGTATAACTTTGACTATTTGATAAAACATTTCCTGCTTTATTAGCAAATATAGATTGTGTTGTAGCATTAAACTCTGAAGCCACTTCTCCGTCTACATTGAAAACTGGGATGTTTATATTAACACTATATTTTTCATCTTTTTCTTCTTTTATTCTATATACTGCATATATTACATCTTGTTCTTCATATCCAGCTAATTTTTTTATTGATGTTTTATCATAACCTTGATCATCAAAAGAATTATTAAATAAAGAATTAAATTCTTGTTTTAATACCTCTGGATCTGTTGCTGTATCATCATCACCTGTATTTATTACTTCGTTTTTAATTGTATTTTGTTTTGGCTTATCTCCAAATACTTGTGCATACACACCAACTATAATTGCAATAACACATATTGCTGCAATTGCAATATATAATATATTTCTTTTTTTCATATGTAACACCTACTTTTTTTCTTTTTTGTTTTATTATATCATTTGTTTTTTGGCAATGCAATAGAATATTTTTATATTAATATTTAAAATTAGATAGTTAAAAAAACGTTAAATAGGCAAAAAAATAGCAAGTGGCTATATTGCAAACCCTTGCTATTACTATATTAATTATTCTTTGATATCAGCTACGACACCTGAACCAACTGTTCTACCACCTTCACGGATAGCGAATCTTAGTCCTTTTTCGATAGCGATTGGAGTAATTAATTCGATTTCCATATCTACGTTATCACCTGGCATAACCATTTCTGTTCCAGCAGGTAAATTAATAACACCTGTAACGTCTGTTGTTCTGAAATAGAATTGTGGTCTGTATCCGTTAAAGAATGGTGTATGACGTCCACCTTCTTCTTTAGTTAAAACGTATACTTGAGATGTGAATTTTGTATGTGGATGTATTGTTCCTGGTTTTGCTAAAACTTGACCTCTTTCGATGTCTTTTCTATCAATACCTCTTAATAATACACCGATATTATCTCCAGCTTCTGCTTGATCTAATAATTTTCTGAACATTTCAACACCTGTTACAACGCTCTTGTTGATTGGTTTGATACCAACTATTTCAACTTCGTCTTGGATTTTTACAACTCCTCTTTCTACTCTACCTGTAGCAACTGTTCCACGTCCTGTAATTGTGAATACATCTTCTACTGGCATTAAGAATGGTTGGTCGATTGGTCTTTCTGGTGTTGGGATATAGCTATCAACTGCATCCATTAATTCTTTCATGCATTGATATTCTGGTGCGTTTGGATCTGTTGATGTAGATTCTAGAACTTTTAATGAAGAACCTTTTATAATTGGAATCTCGTCTCCTGGGAAACCATATTCTGTTAATAGGTCTCTAACTTCCATTTCAACTAATTCTAATAATTCTGGATCATCAACCATATCGCATTTATTTAAGTAAACAACGATATATTTAACACCAACTTGTCTTGCAAGTAAGATGTGCTCTCTTGTTTGAGGCATTGGTCCATCAGCTGCTGAAACAACTAAAATTGCTCCGTCCATTTGTGCAGCACCTGTGATCATGTTTTTAACATAGTCAGCATGGCCTGGGCAGTCAACATGTGCATAGTGTCTTGCATCTGTTTCATACTCTACGTGAGCTGTATTAATTGTGATTCCTCTTTCTTTTTCTTCTGGTGCACTATCAATTGCATCATAAGCTTCATATTTAGCTTTTCCTAATAATCCTAAGTATTTAGTAATAGCTGCTGTTGTTGTTGTTTTACCATGGTCAACATGTCCGATTGTACCAATGTTAACGTGTGGTTTAGTTCTTTCAAATTTTTCCTTTGCCATTTTTTTATTTCCTCCTTTTTATATAAATTTTAATGAAAAACTACGTTTTTGATTAAAATTTTATTGGCTTTTAGTGATTTAAGTTCACCACTCTTTTATGTTTTAAAATTAATAACTAATTTAATTTTGCATTTGCATTTTATAACATATTTGCTAAAAATGCAAGTACTTTATTTATTTTTATTAGTCTTGTTTTTTAGTTCTTGAAGCTACTATTGCTTCTAGAACTGATTTTGGAACTTCTTCATAATGAGATGGTTCCATTGCATATGTTCCTCTACCTTGAGTTTTAGAACGTAGGTCTGTTGCATAACCAAACATTTCTGATAAAGGAATAAATCCATGTATTATTTGTTCTCCAGCTCTTGCTTCCATACCTTCCATTCTTCCACGTCTTGCATTAATGTCTCCAATGACGTCTCCCATGTATTCTTCTGGAACTGTTACTTCAACTTTCATAATTGGCTCTAATAGTACAGATTTAGCTTGACGACATCCTTCTTTGAATGCCATAGAACCTGCTATTTTGAATGCCATTTCTGAAGAGTCAACTTCGTGGTAAGATCCATCTACTAATGTAGCTTTGAAATCTATAACTGGGTAACCAGCTAAAATACCACTTTCAGCTGCTTCTCTAATACCATCTTCTGTTGGTTTTACATATTCTTTTGGAACAGCTCCTCCAACAATTTTACTTTCAAATACAATTCCTGAACCTGGCTCTAATGGTTCCATCTCTAACCATACGTCACCATATTGTCCACGTCCACCAGATTGACGAGCAAATTTACCTTGAACTTTAACTTTATTTCTAATTGTCTCTTTGTAAGAAACTTGTGGTTTACCTACAGTACATTCAACTTTAAATTCTCTCTTTAATCTGTCTACGATGATATCTAGGTGAAGTTCACCCATACCAGCGATAATTGTTTGTCCAGTTTCTTGATCTGTATGAGTTTTGAATGTTGGATCTTCTTCAGCAAGTTTTGCTAAAGCTATACTCATTTTTTCGCTATTTGCTTTATCTTTTGGCTCTATAGCGATATCGATAACTGGCTCTGGGAATTCCATAGATTCTAATATAACTGGGTGAGCAGGGTCACAAAGTGTATCTCCTGTAGATACTTCTTTTAGTCCTACTGCTGCTGCTATATCTCCAGCATATACTTTATCTATATCTTCTCTGTGGTTAGCGTGCATTAATAGAATTCTTCCCATTCTATCTTTTTTATCTTTGTTTGCATTTAATATTGTAGATCCAGCTTCTAATGTTCCTGAATATACTCTAAAGAAACAAAGTTTTCCAACAAATGGGTCTGTTGCAATTTTGAATGCTAATGCTGCAAATGGTTCTGAATCTGAAGTTTTTCTTTCTACTTCGTTTCCAGCTTCATCTACACCTTTAATATGTGGAATATCAAGTGGTGATGGCATATAGTATACTATAGCATCTAATAATTCTTGTACACCTTTATTTTTGTATGATGAACCACATGTTACAGGAACTATTGTGTTTGCTATTGTTCCTTTTCTTAGACCTGCTCTTATTTCATCTATTGTTAATTCTTCTCCGTCTAAATATTTCATCATTAATTCATCATCTTGTTCTGCAACTGCTTCTACCATTTCTGCTCTATATTTTTCAGCTTTTTCTTTTAAATCTTCAGGAATATCACATTCTTCAATTTCTTTTCCTAAATCATCTTTATGAATGAAAGCTCTCATTTTTACTAAGTCAACAATTCCTTTGAAATTGTCTTCAGCACCAATTGGTAACTCAATTGGAATAGCATTTGCTTTTAATCTATCTTTCATTTGCTCAACGCAACCATAGAAATCAGCGCCTGTCATATCCATTTTATTTACGTATGCCATTCTTGGTACCATATATTTGTTAGCTTGTTTCCAAACTGTTTCAGATTGTGGTTGTACACCACTTCTTGCTGCAAGTACAAGTACAGAACCATCTAGTACTCTTAAAGATCTTTCAACTTCTACTGTGAAGTCAACGTGACCTGGAGTATCTATAATATTGATTCTATGTCCTAACCATTTACATGTAGTTGCGGCTGAAGTAATTGTAATACCTCTTTCTTGTTCTTGAACCATCCAGTCCATTGTAGCTGCACCTTCGTGAACTTCTCCTATTTTATGAGTTCTACCTGTATAGAATAGAATTCTTTCTGTAGTAGTAGTTTTTCCAGCATCTATATGGGCCATGATTCCTATGTTTCTTGTTTTCTCTAAAGGAAACTCTCTTCCAGCCATATATTTATCCTCCTTGTTATATTTTTACCATTTGTAATGTGCAAATGCTTTATTAGCTTCTGCCATTCTATGCATATCTTCTTTCTTCTTGAATGCTCCACCATTTCCTGCGATAGCATCTAAGATTTCACCTGCTAGTTTTTCAGCCATAGTTTTTTCATGTCTGTTTCTAGCATATGATACTAACCATCTTAAACCTAAAGTTTGTCTTCTTTCTGGTCTAATTTCTAATGGTACTTGATATGTAGCACCTCCAACTCTTCTTGCCTTTACTTCTAGTACTGGCATTACATTGTTAAGTGCTTCTTCAAATACTTCTAGCGGATCTCTTTGCTCTTTTTCTTTTATGATATCAAATGCATCATATACTATTTTTTGAGCTACTGTTTTTTTACCATCTAACATAACATTGTTAACTAATTTTGTAACAAGTTTGCTATTGTACATTGGATCTGCTATTACATCTCTTTTTGCTATAAATCCTCTTCTTGGCACTATTCTTCCCTCCTTATTAATATGTTAGATACCTATATAAAAGTATCTTTGGTACTCTTAAGAAATTTAATACTTTATTTTCTTCTCAAACTTCTTCAGTATAGCGCGTATAATCTATTATAAATTTAAGCACCAAAGCTAAAAATTTAACTTCTACTTCAAATTAGTAATTTCTTATATGCACTAAAATTATTTTCTATTTTTTAGGTCTTTTTGCTCCGTACTTAGATCTAGCTTGCATTCTGTCTTTTACACCAGCTGTGTCTAATGTACCTCTTATAATGTGGTAACGAACACCAGGTAAATCTTTTACCCTTCCACCTCTAATTAGAACAACGCTATGCTCTTGTAGGTTATGTCCGATTCCAGGAATATAAGATGTTACTTCATACCCATTTGAAAGTCTTACTCTGGCTACTTTTCTTAAAGCAGAGTTTGGCTTTTTAGGTGTTACTGTTTTAACTACTGTACATACACCTCTTTTTTGTGGTGCTCTTCTATCTGTTACTTTTTTCTTCATAGAATTGTAACCATGTTGTAGAGCTGGTGATGTAGATTTAGTTGTTGCAGTATGTCTTCCTTTTCTTACTAATTGGTTAATTGTTGGCACTTAAATTTCACCTCCTTAAATTTTATTTTCATTCTATCTTTCGACAAAATAAAACCGCTACGGAAATGCTATGTTTAGCATTTTACACTAGCGGTTATTATTTTATCACTTTTTGGTTTATATGTCAATATAAAATATGTTATTTTTCTATATCTTCTGGCATCTTTTTAACTTTTTCTTCAGCTTTTCGTAATGCTTCTTTTTCATTTATTTCTATTTTTGACATATTTAATTTTCTTTCTTTTTTTATAATTTCCATTTGAATACCTATCATAAGTCTTTTAGTTTCATGACTCGCTGAATTTTCTATTGCTTCTATGTTTATTTGATTGTTCTCCACTTCTTTTGTTGCCATTTCGATGATTTCTTTCATCTCAGCATCTTTTATTATTTGTTCTAACTCTAAAAGTTCGTTTTCACTTTCTTGTAATTTTGTTTTCCTATTCTTTTTTCTTTCAATTGTCTTTGCTTTTTCTGATTTAGAAAATTTTTGAATTATTTTTTTCATTTTTGAATTATTACATATTCATTTTTCTTGTCTAGGATTTTCTATTACCTCTCCACTTACACGTTCTAATTCTTCTTGTGTTCTTTCTGAATATTCTTTTTGTTCTTCTAAAGGAATGTGATAGTTTACTCTTCCTTTAAAATCTTCCATTCTTTCTCTATTTTGTGCGTTGCTTTCTATACTTTGATCAATTCTCGCATTTGTACGCGCTTCTCTTTTGGCATTTCTTACTGCTTCTTTTTCTTGTTTAGAACTATTTCTCCAGCTTATAAAATTATCTGATATTTCTAAAAATATTGTTTTAAAGCTTTGCCATAAAGATGGTTTATATTCTTTTATCTCTTTACCAATTTGTGAATCCATCATTTTTTCATTTTCAATGAATTCTTTTTTAAAGTTAATAATTTCTTCTTTTTTTAAGTCTTTTTTAGCTTTTAACTTTTCTAATTCCTTTTGTTGTTTTTGTAAAGCGTTGTCTACTTTTTCTGTTGCTTTAAATTGATATACTGATCGTGAATTTTTTTCCAATTTTCTACCAGTTCTAACACTATTGATTTCTTTATAATCTGCATCTCTATCTTTCATTCTAGACATCTTTTGTTCAATTTTTCTTTCTTGTAGTTCAATTTCTTCAAATATGTCTTCTAACTCATTATTCTTAACTTTTAGTTTTTCATTAAAATCATCATATAATTCATTTTTTGATTCTTCATACTCTTCTTTATACTCTCTCATATCTAATTTAGCAAGTTGTCTTTCTAGTCTAATTTCTATAATTGATAATTTATTTTCTAACAAAAATCTTTTTAGTGGTGATAATTCTTGGTTAGATAATTTTTCTTGTATTTTTTCTAATTGTTCATATAATTTTGAAACTTTATCTTTTTCTGCTTGTTTTTTTATTTCATCTAGAGATTGTTTATTTTCTTGATCTTCTCCTTCATTAAAAAATTCGTCTTCAAATTTCATAGTTTCTATTTCCCCTTTCTATTTTTTATTTAACATTTCTTTTATTTCTTCTATTTTTTTCTTACATTTCTCTAATTCTTTTTTGTCCATTTTTTCAATTTCTTTTAAATCTACTTGTATATCATAATCTTCAAAGTTAACTATATCTTTATCCATAGTTTTTTCTCCTTTCAATTCTTTTGTATTCTCATACTTGCTTATTATTTTACCATAAAATTACATAACGTGCAACAATATTATGTAAAATAATTAAAAATGTTATAAAAATTTAATATTTTTGACTTATTTTTGTAACATTTTTCTTTATTTTTAATACATTTTTTAAAGTTATCATACTATGATAACTTTCCTAAAATATAAAAAAGTAAAAAGCTACTTTAAAAAGTAACTTTTCTTAAACTTTCTATTGCTTTATCTGCAAGTTTTCCATATTTTATTTTTTTGTCTTTTATTCTTTCTTCTAAAGAAGGTACTATTCCAAAGTTTGCATTCATAGGTTGGAAATTTTCATTATCAGTTGATATATAATTGCTTAATGCACCTATCATTGTATCTTTTGGAAATATTATTTTCTTATGTGTTTTATTAAAATCTTGTATTGCATTTAAAGAAGCTACCATTCCAGATGAAATTGATTCAACATATCCTTCTACTCCTGTTATTTGTCCTGCAAAATATATATTTGAATGTTCTTTCATTTTATAAGTACCATCTAGTAGTTTTGGTGAATTTATAAATGTATTTCTGTGCATTACCCCGTATTTTATGAATTCTGCATTTTCTAACCCAGGAATTAAAGAAAATACTCTTTTTTGTTCTCCAAATTTTAAATTTGTTTGAAAACCTACTATGTTATATATTGTGCCTTCGTCATTATCTTGTCTTAATTGAACTAATGCATATGGCCTTCTTGCCGTTCTTAAGTCTGTAAACCCTACTGGTTTTAAAGGACCAAATCTTAATGTGTCTAGTCCTCTTTTTGCCATAACCTCTATTGGCATACAGCCTTCAAATATTTCTCTTTTTTCAAATTCATGTAATTCAACTATTTCTGCATTTACTAGTTCATTTACAAAATTTTCATATTCTTCTTTGTTCAGAGGTAGATTTATATAGCTCTGTTCTTGGTTTTCTATTCTTTTCTTCCACTCTTCTACATCTTCGTCTTTTCCTCGTTCTTCATCATATCTATTTCCATAAAAAGCTATGTTAAAGTCTATACTATCTTTTTCTATTATAGGAGCTGCTGCATCATAAAATGCAAGTTCTTTTTCTCCTGTTAGTTTCTTTATTTCTTCTGCTAATTTGTTTGATGTAAGTGGCCCTGTTGCTATTATTACTATTCCATCATTTATTAAATTTTCTAAAGATGTTACTTCTTTTCTTATTATTTCTATATTTTCCATGTTTTCTAAAGTATTTGTTACTTTTTCAGAAAACTTTTCTCTATCTACTGCTAATGCTTGCCCCGCTGGAACTGCAGTTTCATCTGCAACTTTTATAAGCAGGCTATCTAATATTCTTAATTCTTCTTTTAATAAACCACATGCGTTTGTGTGTAAATTTGATTTAAATGAATTACTGCATACTATTTCTGCCAAATTTTCATTTGTATGAGCTTTAGAAAACTCTTCTGGTTTCATTTCATATAGTTTTACTTTTATTCCTGCTTTTGCTATTTGGTATGCCGCTTCACATCCTGCTAAACCTCCACCTATTATTGTTATATAATCTTTCATTTAATTTCTCCTAACTCTATTTAATATTCATATAATATCATACTTACTTATTGTTTTCAATTGTTCATTTTTCAATTTTATGTCATTTTTTGTCTTACGATTTTTCTTTACTTTATGTTAATTATATTATATAATTTTTTCTGCCTCTTCAGTAGAGAGTATTCTTTAAAAGGAGGTGGTTTTATGAACAAGCACTTAATGCTTATTGTACTTATAATTATTTATTTAATTCTTTTATTATTTAAATAATAAATATGTACATAAAAAACTCGCGAACGGAACTCGCGAGTTTTTTTATTGGTTTTATAAATAATCACTTAATGCTATTTCTAAAATAATAATACTATATTGCTTTTATATTGTCAAGTGCTTTTACAATAATTTCCATTTTATTTAAACAATTCCATTATTTCTTCTTTAGAAAGTTTGTTTAAGAATATTTCGTTCGTAGATAATACGTTATCTATAAGCTTTGATTTTCTTTCTTGTAGTTCATAAATTTTTTCTTCTATAGAGTTTTTTGTAATTAACTTATATACTTGAACATTTTTCTTTTGTCCTATTCTATATGTTCTATCTGTTGCTTGGTTTTCTGCTGATATATTCCACCATGGATCATAGTGAATTACCATGTCTGCACCAATTAAGTTTAGTCCTGTTCCTCCTGCTTTTAATGAAATTAGAAATACCTTTTTATTTTCATCTTCATTAAATTCATCTACAAGTTTAATTCTTTCACCAACTTTTGTTTGTCCAGTTAGTTTAGAATATTCTATTTTTTCTTTTTTTAGTTTTTCTTCTATCAAAGGAAACATCCCTGTATAACTAGAAAATAGTAAAATTTTGTGACCTGAGTCTACAGCGTCTTTTATTACTTCTATACATTGATTAAGTTTACTGCTTTCTGCTTTATAGTCACTTAAAAATAAAGCTGGATGGCAACATATTTGTCTTAATCTCATTAATAGTGCTAGTATTTTTATTTGACTCTTTTCAAAACCATTAACATTTATTTCTTGCATCATTTCACTTCTAGCATTTTGCATATAAGACATATATATTTTTTGTTGTTCTTCTTCCATTTCATTATTAAGTACTGTTATTGTTTTATCTGGAAGTTCTGTTAAAACCTCTCCTTTTATTCTTCTTAATATAAATGGCTCTATAAGCATTTTTAGTTTTCTCATAGCCACACTATCTTCATCTTTTACTATTGGCATTTCATATAATTCTTTAAATTTCCTATAGCCAAATAAATATCCTGGCATTATAAAGTCAAATATAGACCATAATTCTGATAAAGAGTTTTCTATTGGAGTTCCTGTTAAAGCATATTTTGTGCTTGCATTTATCTCTTTTATAGCTTTTGCATTTTGTGTATTGTTATTTTTAATATATTGTGCTTCATCTGCAATTATAAACTTGAATTCATAATTTAGCTCTTTGTATGTTTCTATATCTCTTTTTAACAAGTCATACGATGTAATTACTATGTTATATTTTGGTATACTTTTTATCTGCTTTACTCTTTCATCTGCATTTCCATGTATTACAAGTGATGTTAAATCTGGTGTGAATTTTTTTATTTCATTTTGCCAGTTTAGTGAAAGTGAGCTTGGACATACAACAATACTTGGTTTTGGCTTTTTTTCGTTTTGTACATAATCTAAGATTACTGCCAATAGTTGAATTGTTTTTCCAAGTCCCATGTCGTCTGCTAATATTCCGCCAAATCCATAGTTATCTAATACTTTTAACCATTTGTATCCTACCTTTTGATAACTTCTTAAAGATGCATTTAAATTTTTAGGTAAGTTTATTTCTTCATTTAGTTCTTTATTTTCAACCTTGTTTACCAACTCTTTGTAATTTTCATTTTTAGTAATTATTGTACCTTTTATATTTTCTAACATTCTGTCTAAATATAAACTTCTATATATAGGAAGTTTAACTTCGCCTTTTTCTAGTTCTTTAAAGTTTATATCTAGCCCATTTGTCATACTATCTAAAAGTTCTATTGTTTCGTTTTTTTCTAATGTTATAAAACTTCCATCTTTTAATCTATGATATTTTTTCTTTAAGTGATATTTTTGCATTATTTCTTTTAATTCTGATGGTTCAAAGTCTAAATTTGAGAAATCTACACTTAGTAAATTGTTTTCTATTCTTACTCCTAAACTTCCAATTTTAGGTTCTTTTATTTCTTTTTTCTTAAAATTGTCTGTTGCTAAAACTTCAAATTTTTTCATGTATGTCTCAATATCTGAAGATAAAAAATTATAGATTAAGTTTTCATTAACCAAAATTAATCTTGCTTTTTCAACTTCTAACATGAAACCAGAATTTTTAAATATTTCTAGTACTTCATCTTCCTTTGCTACATCTCTTGCGAAGCCCATCTCTTGCTCTAATAATGGATTGAATTCTTTATCTTCATATATAAATCTTATATCTGCTGTTATAAAATTTTGCTCATTATAGTCTAAATATACTTTTACAAAAAGCTCTTTTGGTATATATTTTTTTATTTCATCTTCATTTAAGCTACTTACTTCTATTTTGTCTCTTACTTTTGGAAATACTATTGAAAATAGTTTTGAAACTTCTTTCTTTGGAAATACTATATGGTTTGTAAAACTGTTTCTAAATGTTTGAAGTAATTTTAATGTTTCTTTGAAACTATCATCACATTTATATAAGATGTTTTGCATAAAGAAATATATAGCTTTTCTGCCTTCAATTACATCATATTCATAAACATCTATGTTAGGAATTAATGCATATTCTTTTGCATTTTCTTCTTTTATTTCAAATTTTATTTCTGGTGTTTGTTTTAAGAATAATATTTTCTTTTCTATATTTTCTTTTTGAAGTATAACTTCTTTCCCCTCTAATACTTCAAATAATTCGTCCATACCTGTATTAGAAATAGTTATATAGCTATCTTCCATTGTTCTTCCATAATATGTGTATTGGTTTGTTGCTTCGTTTGCATATTTTATTATTTCTGCATACTTTAAAATGTATTGTAATAGTGGTATTGACTCTTTATCAAATGCTTCTTCTTCGTGTACAAATTCAAGTTTTGTTCCATAACGATAAAATTCCTTCTTTTGCATTCTGTCATAAAATTCAACTAGATTTTTTATTTTGTAAAATTGTTTTTCTCCAATTTTTACTTCCATTTTTAATGTTTTTAGATATGTATTGTAAATTAGTTTTGGTTCTATTTTTATGCTATGTGGCATAATCTTCGTTTTATTTTGCTCATTTGTTTCCTCATGAGTTGGATAAAAGTTGTTTATTAATTGTTTAAATTCACGATATTTTTCTTCTCTTTTTTGATATTTATTATACATTTGTATATCTGTTGGTTTTTGTTCTATATCTCCAGAAAATATTCTTACATAATTTTCGTTGTTACTAAATTCTATAGCTGTCGCTAGAATATGCTTACATGTTCCATAGTGTCCATAATAGTCTGGGCAATTACAACTTACATATTCTATTTCGCCTTTTTCCACTTTTATATGAACATCATAAATTTCTGTGCCTCTTACTTTAGAGCGAATTTCAAAGTTGTTCTTATCTTCATAAGTTACTTTTGTTATTTTTACTTTTTTGCTATCTACATATCCTTCTGCTTTTTCTTCTATTGTGTTTCCTGCAGAGGTACGTAGTTCTTTTAATATTTCTGGATTTACTATCATTTTTACTCCTTCTTATATTAAATTTCTCATTTTTTCTAGTGATATATTATATAATATTTTTTTAGCTTTTACAAGTCTTATGATAATTTTAATTTCTTTATTTATGGAATATAAAAGAGTAAATACGTATTAAAACATATCTACTCTTTTCAAATTATCTTATATATTTTTCTATATTTATATCTTCAAAACTAATATATCTTATTATTTTACTTACATCTTCTTTTAATTCCACTTGCACATATATGCTTCTTAATTTATCATTTTTTCTTGCTACTTCTGATACATATTCATTATCATTTATAGTTGCTTTTCTATTTTTTATATCTTTTATCAAATTTTCTATAAAATCTGACATGTCTGATTCTTTTATTCTAATAGTTTTAGTTGAATATTGCTCTTTATAACTTATATTTATAGTTATTCTTTTTATTTTTTGAACATCTTCTATCTGTTTTATTTTTTCTTCATAATATTCATTACTTGTTAATATTTTATTTAGTTCTTCTTTATAAAGGCTGTTGTTTATATCATACTTTCTGGTTATTTTTCTACCACCTTTTAGTTTATATTCTATTGTATATTCAGTATATCCTTTTTTCTTTTCATCTACTAATTTTTGTTGGAAGTTTATTATATTTTCTATATTTTGTTTTTCTTTAAAATTAATAGTTTCATTTCTTACTTTAAAACTAACTTCTTCCACATTTTCTGCTTTCGGTATTCTTGTTTCATATCCAAAAGCTCCAGTACTTAATATTACAAATGTTATTGTTATAATAACTGCATATACTATAAATCCTATAATTGATTTAAATACTTTGTATGTCTTTTTTAATATCATTTCTATTATTAAATATGCTATTAAAGTTATAATAAATGAAGCTAAAAGTGTTCTTATATTGTGCTTTCCTATTACATCATAAAAATACATGTATGAAAGTAAATTAACTAAAAATGTAGCTGCGTATTTTACAAAACTTCTAATTCCTTTAAATGCTATAAATTCTTTTGTTATTTCCAACTTTCTCTTTTTGTATATGAAATATCCTAAAACTAGCATTACAATTATTGAAGTAATATATATAATTATTGTAGATGTCTCAAATTCAATTGTTTGAGACAAATAATATGAACTCATTTCTCTAAAGTCTTCTATTATTTTTATAAATGGCAGTTTTGTAAATTCTTCAAAATTACTAGATAATCCTTTAAATCCATAAAGTATATTTTCTGTTATTGCTGATGTTAATACAAGAACTCCTACCGGTGCATACATTAATATATAGGTAAGTATTCCATGTGAAATTTTAGATGCACAGAATGTTCCTATAAATGTGGCAAATGCAAAGAATATTGTATTATACAACATGCAAATTCCAAACCATTTCATTATATCTGCAAATTGTATGTATTTTCCCATTTCTCCTAAGTTTAATAATATTATTATAATTAGATTTACTAAAAATGGTATTACATACATTACTATTCCTGTTAAAATATTAGTTATATATAGTTTTCTCTTTGATATTGGAAGTCCATGTATAAATGAACTACTCTTTTCTTCATTTGTATATTTAAATAGTAATATTGATACTAGTACTGGCAATACAAATATTGTTAACAATACTATTGGATTATATAAAATCTCTATATAATGTTCTCTATCATAATTATTTGGTGAATAATATGGCTCAATGCTATCTTCATCAACTACCTGCACAGTATTTGTTACATTACTTGTTGTATTATTTGTTATTTCATTTACAATATTATTGTTTATAGCAATAATATTTTCGTCTGTCACATCACTTATTGTTGGAGCACTTATCATAACTATGTCTGATGAATAATTTTGAGTCTCAGTACTTGCTTCTATTCTATTTGGTTGATTAATCATACCTGAATAATCTGCTTTTTCTTCATCTAGGATAATTATATCGTTAATATAATCTGTTCTTCTTTCCTTTATATCATTTGTTCTTAATATCATTTGAAAAGTTGTTACTAAAAATAAAATAATTATTGCTACAGCTGGGACAATCCAAAATCTTTTTATATTTGATTTAAATATTCCATAACTAAACATCTGCTTCACCTCCATTTTCAAACATAAATACTTCTTCTAATGATAGAGGTAAAAATTCCATTAATGTTAATTTGTATTTATTTAGTATGTCTTCTATTTCTTTTTGTTCACCTTTGACTATGAAATAATATACACTTCCTACTTTTTCTTCTTTTAATATAGAAAGTTTTTCTCTTATTTTACTTATTTGTGAATTATTAGAAAATACAATTTGTACCTTTTGTATATTATTGTCTTTCTTTTCTAGTTCTTTCTCTAATATCATTTCACCATTTTTCATAATTCCTATATTTGTACATACATTTTCTAATTCTTTTAGGTTATGTGATGATATAATTACTGTCATTTTTCTTTTTTTAACTTCTTCTAAGAGAATTTTCCAAACATTTTCTTTCATAATAGGATCTAATCCATCTATTGGTTCATCTAATATCATTATTTCTGGATTACATGAAATTGTAAGCCAAAATGCTACTTGCTTTTTCATTCCTTTTGAAAGTTTATTAACTTTTCTTTTCACATCAATATTAAATACTTTTTGTAAGTCATTAAATTTTTCAAAACTAAAATCTTTGTATATTTTACTATAAAATTTAGCCATATCTTTAATACTATATCCGTGGAAAAAGTATAAATCATCACTAATATATGCTATTTTGCTTTTTACTTTTTCATTGTCATATACTTTTTCGTTGTTTACTAAAATTTCTCCTTCATCTTGTTTGTACATTCCTATTAGGTGTTTTATTGTAGTTGTTTTTCCAGAGCCATTTGGTCCAACTAACCCATAAATGCTACCTTCTGGCACATTCATGTTAAAATGATTTAATGCAGTAAATTTATCAAATTTTTTCACTACATTTTTGGCAGTAATTAACATTCTTTTCTCCCTCCTTTTTCTATGGTTAAATTATATATTATCTATTTAACTTTTACAAGTTTTTTCCAGAAATCAACTAAAAAGTGTCAAATATTCTTGAAGTAGTCTCTAAAGATTTGCAAATCAGCCATTTTTGTGCTATAATTTTTTTCATAAAATTGTATTTTATTATGAAATTGCATTATTTCATAAAAGCGTAACTATTAATTTTTCAAAAAGTAAAGGAGACAGCTTATGAACAAATTTAAACGGTGGTACTATGAATTGACAGAGAAGCAAATAACTAGAATTGCAACAATAATGGCAATTATTGGTATTCTATTTGGTGTAATTAACTTCTTTATAACTTATTCGCTTGGAGGATTACCAAATGGACAGAACCTTATAGAGTATATTGGTTCTTTATTAATTTTACCTCCTCTCCTTGCTCTTCTAATTTATTATTTATTATGGTTTCTTCCTTCTAAACAAGCTTATATGTGTAAGAAAAAACATGATGAAATTATTCTTAGAGTAAGAGGACGATTTGGTTTGGGTCCTGAGTTCAAGGAAGTTTTATATTCTCCAAAAGAAACAGATTATGACTTTTCAAACTCACCTAATATTCTTAACAAATTAGGTGTTAAATACTTTGCTAAGGAAATGGATGGAGTAATTATTTTAGTAAGCATCCGCAATAAGGATGGAGAAAAGTTAGCGTTACAAGAAATTGATGATTACAATTTCTTTGATTCTAATTTTAAACCTAAAGAGTAGCAAAATGCCTAGAAACTAATTTAGTTTCTAGGCATTTTACTTTAATATTCCAAAAGTGCTTGGTATTTTCGAGTGAATTTTTATAATTCTATATAATTGTGTTCACATGCTCTTATTAATCTGTTCATAATTGCAAGACCTAATCCATCTTTTTGCACTCCTTCTATTAGTACTATATCAGGATTATATGAATCTACTTTTCTTAATATTTTAAATATATTTTTAGTAACTTCTTCTAAAGTCTCTCCCATATCTATAATGTTGTTTGAATTATAACTTTTTAAATTTTTTGTATGGCATACTATTAATGGATTTTTATATTTTTTAGTAGTTTCATTTATATAGTCTACCATTTTTCCATTTTCTTTACTATATATTAGCATACATTTTGAATTTGGAGCATAATGTTTATATTTCATTCCAGGAGATAATATTGGCTCATTTGCACTTAAATCTCCTAATATATGTTTATCTACTATAACATTTCCAGCTACTTTTTTTATTTGCTCTGCCGTTATTTTCCCCGGTCTTAATATATGTGGTACTCCTTCTACTACTCTTACAACTGTAGATTCTACTCCTATTTCACATTGTCCTCCATCTATAATATAGTCTACTTTATCTGATAGTTCCTTAAATATATCCTCTACATTTGTTCCACTTGGTCTACCAGATATATTTGCACTTGGAGCAGCAATAGGTGTATTTGCATATTCAATTAGCCACTTTGCAATTTCATTACTTGGCATTCTAATTCCAACTGTATCTAATCCACCTGTTACTATATTTGGAACTATTTTTGTTCTTTCTAAAATAATTGTAAATGGTCCTGGCCAAAAAGTTTTCATCAATTTATATTCTAACTCTGTTATGTTTTTTGCTATTTTATCTAGCATTCCTATATTTGAAATATGTAATATTAAAGGATTATCTTGCTTTCTTCCTTTTGCTATAAATATATTTTTTACTGCTTGTTCATTTAATCCATCTGCACCTATTCCATAAACTGTTTCTGTTGGAAATAGTACTAACCCTCCATTATTTATTATTTTTGATGCTTCTTTTATTTTTGTATAATCTTTATCATTTTTTAAATCTAAATATTTTTCCATTTCTATTCCTCTTTTCTAGCTGTTTAACATTATACAACCTTTTATTTTGTAATTCAATATTTAATATCTTTGCATAATTTGTTGTAAAATATTGGAAATTATTATATAATGTTTTTAATCCTTTTTAAGAGGAAATCTACGAAAGGAGGAAATACATAAATGACATCTTATGATTTAATCTGGTTATTGGTTCAGGAATTGCTATCAAGTAAAACTGACAAAAAAAACCAGGACAAGCCAAAAGAATAGTACAATCTATTCTAAAGAGTGATCCAGCCAATCACTCTTTTTTTATAAAAAAAAGATATGTGAGCCACACATATCAATACATAAATAACTTCTTATAAAACAAGCAGTTTGTTTTACTATTAATATAATAATACAAAATTTAAAATTTGTCAATCATAATTGGAAATTTTTTCTATTTTTATAACTAATACCCAAAAGCACTACGTACTTTTGGGTATTAGTTTATTTCTTCTTTTTAGTTGTTTTTGTAGTCTTTTTCTTTGCTGTCGTTTTCTTTTTAGCAGTGGTCTTCTTTTTTGTTTCTACTTCTACTGTTTCTTTTGGCTCCCACTTTTCTCCTGGCTTTGGTTTATCCCAAGAAATATAATTACAACTTGCAGGATTATTTTCGCAAATGTAGTAGTTTCTTTTTCTTTTTGTTTTTCTTACTTGCACTACTCCTCCACATACTGGACATGGTACATCTATTGTTTCTACTATTGGTTTTGCATTTTTACATTCTGGGTAACCTGGACATGCTAAAAATTTTCCGTATCTTCCATATTTGTATACCATCATTCTTCCGCATTTTTCACATTGTACATCAGATACCTCATCTACTAGCTTTACATGTTCTAGTTCTTTTTCTACTTTATCTAATGTTACTTTAAATGGTCCATAGAAATCTCTAATTACTTGTTTCCATTGTTCTTTTCCTTCTGCCACTTCGTCAAACTCTTCTTCTATTTTTGCTGTAAATGCTACATTTATAACATCAGGAAAACTTTCAACTAGTAATTTATTTACTACTTTTCCAAGTTCTGTTGGCATTAGTTGTTTTTGGGCTTTTTCTATATATCTTCTTTCTAAAATTGTTGTAATTGTTGGTGAATAAGTACTTGGTCTTCCTATTCCTTTTTCTTCTAATGCTTTTACTAAACTTGCTTCTGTGTACCTTGGTGGTGGCTCTGTAAAGCTTTGTTTTGGATTTATTTCCTTTTTAATAACTTCTTCATTTACTTTTAGCTCTGGTAATGTTTCGTCTTCTTGTTTTTTCTTTTTATCTTCTTTTACATTGTCTTCAGATTCTACATATAAAGCCATGAAACCTTTGAATTTTAATGTTTGACCATTTGCCTTAAAATTATATTTATTTGCCTTTATATCTACTGCAACTGTGTCATAAATAGCTTGTGCCATTTGACTTGCTATAAAACGATTGTATATTAATTTGTATAATTTATATTGATCTGGAGTTAATGAACTTTTTATTTCATCTGGCTCTAGTTCTATATAAGTTGGTCTTATTGCCTCGTGTGCATCTTGTGCGTCTTTATTTGTTTTATAATATCTATTTTCGTAATATTTTTCTCCATATTCTTTTACTATATGCTTTTTAGCTGCATTTCTTGCCTCATCTGAAATTCTTGTAGAGTCTGTTCTCATGTATGTAATTAAACCAACGCTACCTTTTTCAGGAACTTTAACACCCTCGTATAATCCTTGTGCTACACTCATTGTTTTCTTTAATGTAAATCCTAACTTTCTTGAAGCTTCTTGCTGCATTGTACTTGTTGTAAATGGTGGCGCTGGTGTTCTTTTCTTTTCGCTCTTTTTAATGTCTTCTACAATGTATTTTGCTTTTTCTATATTTTTTAATATTTCGTCTATTTCATCTTTTGAATGAATATCTATTTTCTTTCCGTTTTTTCCATATAAATGTGCCTCAAAAGTCTTTTTAGAATTTTGTTCTAATAAAGTTACATATATATTCCAATATTCTTCTGGTATAAATTTTTCTATTTCTTCTTCTCTATCTACTATTAGTTTTACTGCTACTGATTGCACTCTTCCTGCTGATAAACCTTTTTTTACCTTTTTCCATAGAAGTGGACTTATTTTATAACCTACTATTCTGTCTAAAACTCTACGAGCTTGTTGTGCATCTGTTAAATTCATATCTATTTTTCTTGGATGTTTTATAGATTCTTGTACTGTTTCTTTTGTTATTTCGTTAAATGTTACTCTACAAATACTATCTTCTGGAATATTTAATATATGTGCTAAATGCCATGCAATTGCTTCTCCTTCACGGTCAGGGTCAGTTGCAAGGTACACTTTTTTACTAGATGCCGCATCTTTTTTTAAAGATTTTATTAAATCTCCTTTTCCTCTAATATTTATATATTCTGGTTCAAAATCATTTTCTATATCTACTGCGAGTTTAGATTTTGGTAAATCACGAATGTGTCCCATAGATGCTACTACTTTTGTACTTCCACCTAAAAATTTTTTTATAGTATTGGCTTTTGCAGGTGATTCCACAATAATTAATTTATCTGCCATAATACTCTCCTTTATTTTTATTACCTATGTATTCTAAATTATTTTTATTACTTTTGCAAGTAGTTTAGTATAAAAAATTAGTAAAGCTTTATTTCTTTACTAATTTTTTCACTTCATTATATATTTTATTTTGGGCATCATTTGTTTGTAATTTTAAAGCATTTATCCCCATTTGTTTCATAATTTGTGGATAATCTACCATACTTTTTATATTTTTATTTAGTTGTTCTGCAGTTAAATCCTTATTTAGTATAATTTTCGCTGCTTGCACTTTTTCTAATGCCTTTGCATTATATAATTGATGGTCATTACTTACATTTGGAAGTGGCACTAAAATTGAAGGCTTACCTAAATTTGAAATTTCTGTTATTGTCATTGCTCCACTTCTAGCCACAATTATATCTGATATATTCATTATTTCTTCCATATTATAAATATATGGAACAATCTTCATATTTTTTATCATATTTATATTTAAGTTTTCATCTTCTAATTTTTCTTTTATTATATCATATTGCTTTGGTCCTGTTGCCCACATAATTTGATAATTTTTGTTTAACTTTTGCTTTGCTATTCCTATTATAGCTTCATTAATTGCCTGTGCTCCTTGGCTTCCACCAAACACCAATACTATAGGTTTATTTTCATCTAAACCTATTTTGTTTTTCATTTCTTTTTGTTCTTGTATAGAATACTCTTGCTTTGTTATTTTAGTTGGTGTACCTGTGAATACTACATTTTTAGCATTTTTTATTCTATCTATTGCATCTTTAAAAGAAACTAATATTGTATCTGTTTTTTTACTAAGCATTTTCACAGCTTTTCCTGGAAAGGCATTGCTTTCATGAAGGATTGTTGGAATTTTCAAGCTATGTGCTGCACATATTGTTGCTCCACATATATAACCACCTGTTCCAATTACTATATCTGGATTAAATTCCTTTATTATTTTTTTAGCTTCACCATAACCTTTTATAGTTTTTATTATTTTTTTAATATTATCTATTGATATCTTTTTACTTAATCCATATGCATCTATCGTTTTTAATTCATAACCTGCTCTAGGCACTAAATCATTTTCTAAACCTCTATCTGTTCCTATGAAAATGATTTCTGAATTTTTTTCTTCTTGTTTTATTTTATTTGCAATTGCTAATCCTGGATTAATATGTCCTGCTGTTCCCGCTGCTGCTATAATTACTTTCATACTATACTCCTTAGAACTGTTTTTGGGGACGGAGCAAAAAAACAGCTCAATTTTTTTACTTTTTATTTTTTTATTTAAAACTGTTTTTTTGCTCCGTCCCCAAAAACAGTTCTAAACTTTTGAACCTGCTTTAGATATATTTAACAGAACTCCCATACTGCATAGTAATATAAGCAATGCTGTTCCTCCATAACTAAAGAATGGAAGAGACATCCCTGTTGCTGGCATAGATGATGTAACAACTGCTATATTTATTATTGCTTGTATTCCTACAAGTGATGTAATTCCAACTGCAAGTAAGCTACCAAATGAGTCTGGTGCTTTCATTGAAGTTAAAATTCCTCTCCATATAAATATTGCAAATAATGCTATTACTACTAAACATCCTACAAATCCCAGCTCTTCTGCTATTATTGCAAATATAAAATCATTATGTGGTTCTGGTATATATAAATATTTTTGTTTACTTTGACCTAAACCTACTCCAAATAGTCCTCCTGAACCTATTGCATATAATCCTTGAATTACCTGCCAACCATCTCCTGTTGGATCTTGCCAAGGATCTAAGAATGTTGTAAGTCTTGCTAAACGGAATGATCCTTTATCTGTTCTTGTTGCTAGCATTAGCATTCCAGCAACTGCTGCTGAGCCTCCTGCTATTGCTATTGTTATAAAGTCTTTTATTTTTGTTCCAGCCATTATCATCATTATTGATGTTATTGCAATTATAACAATTGATGCACTTAAATGGTCTTGTATAAAGAATAAAATTGCAATTGGTGGAATTAGGAAACAAAGTGATTTAAAACATCCCTTCCAAAAGAAACCTAATTCATTTTTATGTTCAGTTAAATATCCTGCATAAAATACAATTAACGCTACTTTTGCTATTTCTGATGGTTGGAAATTACCAAATCCTAGATTTATCCATCTTTTAGCACCTTTTACTTCTACACCTATTCCTGGTATTGCAACTGAGAATAATGCAACTATTGCTATAATATAAGCAATAACATAAAATTTCTTATAAATTCTGTAATCTATTTTTGATATAAAGAACATTGCTATAATTCCTGCAATTGCAAATCCTAATTGTTTTAATACATATGTATAACTATTTCCATTTGTTGAAAGTGAAGATGGTGCACTAGCAGAAAGCACCATTATTATTCCTAATGACAATAATAAAAATATTGTAATACATAATGCAAAATCAAATGGTTTTTGATTCGATTTTATTATTTTTTTCTGTTTCTTTTGTTGCACTTTCTTCCCTTCCTTTCACTAATTATTTTTGTATAACTCCCCCAAAAAATACTTATCCATTTTTGAGTGAAGTTTTTAAATTGCGAATATTCCTATAATACATACTATTAATGTAACTATACTAAATACTGATACTACTTTATTTTCTTTCCATCCAGAAAGTTCAAAATGATGGTGAAGTGGAGCCATTTTAAATACTCTATTTCCTGTTCTTTTGAAATGTGCTACTTGAATCATTACAGATAATGTTTCAAGTATTGGAACTAGTGCAATAATTAAAAGCAATAATGGCATTTTTAAATATAGTGCCATAGCTGCAACTGCTCCTCCTAAACAAAGTGAACCTGTATCTCCCATCATTACTTTTGAAGGATATAAGTTAAATAGTAAAAATCCTAAACATGCACCTGCCAATGCGCTTCCAAATAAAGTTACTTCTTTTATATCAAATATAATTGCAATTACTGTTAGACAAGTTAATATTATAGTAGTTACACTACTTGATAATCCATCTATTCCGTCTGTTAGGTTTATTGCATTTGTTGTACCTAACATTACTAATATTGCAAGTGGAATATACAACCAAATAGGAAGTACTATGCTAGTTTTTGCAAATGGAATATATATATCTGTGCCTATTTTTAAAACATTTGTTAAATATATAATATATCCTACTGCAATTATTAATAATCCTATCATTTTTGCAGTTGGACTTAACCCTTTAGTATTTTTTAATACTAATTTTTTAAAGTCATCTATAAAACCTATTAGTCCAAATCCTACTGAAGTTATTAATAGTGGCAAAATATTTTTTGCTATAGTTGGCTCTGGTCTATATTTTGTGTAGTAAAAAAATAATCCCACACATACTATAATCATACTAAGTATGATTATAATTCCTCCCATTGTTGGAGTTCCTTGTTTCTTTAAATGACTTTGTGGTCCATCATCTCTTTCTATTTGCCCTACTTTTCGCCTTCTTAATATTGGTATTATTATGAAAGAAAGTATAACTGTTATTGCAAATGTTAAAAATAATACTTTTACTTGAAATTCCATGTTTTTCTCCTTTTTCTTATGTCAAGGGACTCTTCTTTACCTTTTGTTAATTCATTATAGATAAGGAATGTTCCCTCCTTCTTTTATAATTTATTAATAATACTATTTACTATAATTCTTTCATCAAACGGATATTTTACACCATTTATTTCTTGGTAAGGTTCATGTCCTTTACCAGCTAAAACTATAATGTCCTTTTTATCTGCCATACTAATTGCTTTCTTTATAGCTTCAACTCTATCTACTACTACAGTATATTTTCCTTTTGTTTTCTTTATTCCTTCTTCAATTTGGCTTACTATCTTTTCTGGGTCTTCTGTACGTGGATTGTCTGATGTTATAATTGTAAAGTCTGCAATTCTTCCTGAAATTTCACCCATTATTGGTCTTTTGGTTGTATCTCTATCTCCTCCACAACCAAATACAGATATTACTCTTCCTCTAGTATATGATTTAACTGCATTTAGTATATTTTCTAAGCTTTCTGGTGAATGTGCATAATCTATCATTATTGTTAAATCTTTTTTGTTATTTACAAGTTCTGATCTTCCTGGAACTCTAACTTCTTCTAATGCTTCTTTTATTTGTTCAGCATTTGCTCCTAATTTTTCTGAAACACAAATTGCTGCTAGTGAATTGTATACACTAAATCTACCTGGAATGCATGTTTTTATTCTTTCATTTTTCATTCCTATTTTTACTTTAAAGTCCACATATGAATTTGTAATTGTAATGTCTTTTGCTAAAACATTGCAATAATTATCTATTCCATATGTTGTTATATTACATTCTGGCACAAGTTTTGGTAATTTTGCAACATGAAAATCATCCGCATTTATAAAACCTGTTTTACACATTTTAAATAATTGTACTTTTGAACTAAAGTAGTCTTCCATATTTGGATGTTCTTTTTGACTAATATGATCTTCTGAAAAGTTTGTAAATACTCCTATATCAAAATCACATCCTGCTACTCTGTGTAATTTTAAGCTTTGTGAAGATACTTCCATAACAACTACTTCTACATTTTCTTCTACCATTTTTGCAAATATAGCTTGCAATTTATTACTTTCTGGTGTTGTTCTATCACTATCTTCTAGTTTTTTATCACCTATATATATAGCTATTGTTCCAATTAATCCTACTTTTTTTCCTGCTTTTTCTAGCACTTTTTTAATCATAAATGTTGTTGTTGTTTTTCCTTTTGTTCCTGTAACTCCTATTAATTTGAATTTTCTAGATGGATTCCCATAGAAATTACATGAGCATATTGCTAAAGCATATCTTGTATCTTTTGCGATAACAACTGTAATTCCTTCTGGAATTTTTTTAACAAATTCTGCAGTTACTCCTTCTTCTAATATTACTGCTTTTGCACCGCTATTTATTGCTGTATCTACATATTCATGTCCATCTGTGTCGAAACCTTTTATTGCTACAAATAAGCCATTTTCTTTTATATTTCTTGAATCTTTATCCAAGTTTGTTATTTCTAAATCTAAATCTCCCTTTACTTTTAATCCTTCTATTCCTACTAAAATTTCTTTTAATTTCATAGGATACCTCCTGTTTTTTATGTATTTATAAGTTGATTTTTTATAATTATTAAAAACCAACATAATTATATAACTAAAGTTCTTATTTGTAAATTATATTATTAAAAAAAATAATCATTACTAAAAAGAAAAGAAAGTTTTAAGATATTTTTAAAACTTTCTTATTTTTATATAACTACTTTTATAGAAGCTTATTTTTCTAATAACTCTAAATATTTATATGAAAAGCTCTTCAAGTTTTCTAAATTTGCTTTTGCAAACTCTATAATTTTATTTGCTTTTTCATATGCTAATTCATAATCTTTTTTACTTATTATTTTTTGTTTGTATGCTTGTTCTAGCTCATCTTCGTCTAGTAAATGTATTCTTCCATCATGTACAATAACAACATCTAAATATAAATCATCTTCATATGGTATGCCATCTTGCACTCCCAAATTTCTTGCAATATCTATATACCATTCTATTATTTCTTTGTTATTATTAAAAATTGCTGTAATGCAACAGTTTCTATTTTCAGGATATATTTCTAACCAATAATATCCTTTTGCTAATATACATCTTTCTTCTTGGTCTACACGCCATTCTTCTTTTACTTCTTCTATTTGAAGCAATGATATATTTCCTACAAATTCTTTATTATTAATATACATATTTTTGCATTTACTTTTTAGAATGCTAGTATTTGCTCTTCCATCTGCAAATCTTCTTTTCAATTTTTGTTCCATTTTCATTCACCATTTCAATATTACTATATTAATTATAAAAAGTCTAGTGTTCCTTATTTTTAATTATACTTTACAAATTTTTGTTTCTTATAAAATCTCCTTCAAATTCTTCTGCTAAGATGTAAATATTTAATTTGTCAACTCTACGTATATGTTGGCTTCTTCTTTAACTTTTACTCCTGCTTTTGGTGTTTGTTCTTTTATTATAGTATTTTCTTTGTCTATACCTTCTTGTTCATTATTTATAACTAATTTCAAATTACTCTCTTTTAGTATGCTTTCCGCTTCTTTTATACTTTTTCCTTCTATATTAGGCACTTGGGCATCATTTTTTACTTGTTCTGCCTCCTCGTTGTCTTTTACTACTTCCAAATATGGTAACACTTCCCCAAATATTTGTGAACCTATTGGTGCTGCAACTCCACCTCCTTGGTGACCTCCTTCTCCTGTTGGATTATACAATGTTATTAACACAGCTACACTTGGATCTGATATTGGTGCCACTCCTATGAATGATGTTACATATTTTCCTGTGTTTACGCCATCTTCTGAAGTTCCTGTTTTTCCGCCTATTCTATAGCCTTTAACTTGAGAGTTTCTACCTGTTCCATCTGCTACAACAGATTCCATCATGCTTAATACATTTTTTGCTGTTTCTTCTGAAATTACTCTATCCTTTTTTATTACTTCTATTTCTTTTCTTTCCCCTGTTTTTCCATTTATAGTTGCTTTTACTACTCTTGGCTGTATATATGTTCCACCATTTGCAATAGTTGACACCATTGTTACCATTTGAATAGGGGTTACTTCAAAACGTTGCCCAAATGCTATTGTTCCAAGCTCTACTGGTCCAACTTTTTCTTCTTTTAAAAATATACTTCCTGCTTCTCCTGGTAAATCTATTCCTGTCTTTCTTAAAAATCCAAACTTTTCTAAATAACTATAATATGTGTGTACTCCTAATTTCTGTCCTAATCCTATGAATACTGGATTGCATGAATTCATTAATGCCTGTCTTAAACTTTCACTTCCATGTGGTCTATAATATCTCCAACATTTCATTCTTACTCCAGCAATTTCAATTCCTCCTGTACAGCAAAATTCCCCTGCCTTATCTACTTCTGCTATTTTTTCTTCTAAAGATGCTGAGGCTGTTACTAATTTGAAAGTTGAACCTGGTTCATAAGTATCTGAAACAGCTTTATTTCTCCACATTGCTTGCATATTTTTGGTTTTGTCTTCTTGTGAAAGAGTATCCCATACACTTTTTAATTCATCTGTATTTGGAGAATATGGCTCATTTAAATTATAATTCGGGTATCCTGCTAAAGCCAATATATCTCCATTTTTTGGATTCATTACTATTATATTTCCACCATCTGTACACTTATTGTCTATACATGCTTCTTTTAAATACTTTTCTGCAATTCCTTGTATTGTGCTATCTATAGTTAATACTAAGTCATCTCCATTTACAGCTTTTATATAATCTTCTGAAGTATCATCAATATCTCCACCTTTTGCATCCCTTAGCTTTGTAATTTTACCCGTACTACCTTTTAAGGTTTTATCATATAAAGCCTCTATTCCATCTAGCCCTTGATTGTCACTACCACAAAATCCTATAATTTGAGAAGCTAAATTGTTAAATGGATAATATCTTTTTGTATCTTCATCTATATTAATTCCTGTTGTAATATTATTATTTTGCATCCAAACTCTTAATTCATCAGCTTTTTCTTTATCTACCTTTTTAATTATTGTTTCTATAGAGCTTCTTTTACTTACTTTTTTTAAAACCTTTTCATAATCTAATGAGAATATATTTGATAGTGCAGTTGCTATTTTTTCTCTATCTTCTTTTTTTATAGTAGTTGGCGTAACTGTTATTGTTTCTACTGTTGAACTAACTGCCAAAATAGTCTTTCCAGTTGCATCATAAATAGTCCCTCTTTTAGGGTTAATATTTCTGTCTAGTGTTTGTTGCATATATGCCATAGATTGCAGTTCTTCTCCTTGTATAAATTGAATGAATCCAATTCTTACTACTAATAATGCAAGCAGTAATATGGCAATTATCATTTCTCGTTTCATTCTTTTCTTTTTGGATAATGCTCCTATCGTTTCTGAATTTCTTTTATTCTTTTTATTTAATTTCTTAAAATTTATTGGCTTTTTATTTTTTAATTTTTTTATCTCTTTATCATTTACTTGTCTTTTAATTTCTTTTTCAATTTTTACTTTTAATTTTTGCTTTGGTGTTCTCTTTTTTCTCTCCTTCAACCTTATCCCTCACATTCTTAAGTTTATATTATCTCTTATATTAAGAATATGATAAAAGAACGATTCTCATGACCTGTTTTTGGGGACGGAGCAAAAAAACAGCTTCAATTAATTTTAAACTTTTACCTGTTTTTTTGCTCCGTCCCCAAAAACAGGTAAAAAAATAGAAGTAAAATTTCATATTTTTACCTCTATTCTCTATTTAAATAAATTTTTAATTGTATTTATAATATTTTGAAAAAAATTTGTATCTTCCTCTATTATTACTTCTTCTTTTGCAGATTCTATGTAGTCTTTCTTTGGTAAGCTTACATATACTTTTTGGCTATTTGATAATTTTTGCATTCCTAGTTTTTCTTTTGCAGATTGCTCTACATTATTTAAATTTAATGTTTTTTCTATATTAACCTTTAATTGTTCGTTTTCTTTTTCAATAGCACTTACTTCTTTTTTCAATTTTTCTTTTTTATTGCAACTTTCTGTTATAAGTGAGTTTTGGTAGCCAATAGCAAATAAAATTGTAAAGGCAACAGCAATATATAAAACTAATTTTGCCTTTGGTTTCATTTTTTTCTTTGGATCATTTTTTTCTACCTTCATACTTTTAGTTGAAGATTTCTTTTGTTTATATGGGTTCTTTTTAGGTTCGTACTCCGGTTGTAATTTTCTAGGGCTAGTTTCATATTGATACCCTTGATATTTAGGATATGCCATTTGCTTTAACTCACCTCTTTCCTTCATATATTTCTTCTATTGTGCTTTTTCAAAAATTCTTAATTTCGCACTTTTAGATCTTGAGTTTTCTTCTTGTTCTTCTTTTGATGCTACTATTGGTTTTTTATTTATTATTTTTCCTTCTGAATGATATCCACACACGCAATATGGTAAATCTTTTGGGCATGTGCATTTACCTTCTGCATCTGAATATGCTTGTTTTACTGCTCTATCTTCTAGTGAATGGAATGTAATTACACATAGCCTACCTTCTGGTTTTAGACATTCTATACAATTTCTTATAGTTTCTTTTAATGGTTCTATTTCATTGTTCACTTCTATTCTAATAGCTTGAAATGTTCTTTTTGCTGGATGTCCATCCTTTTGTTTTGAAATAGGTATTGATTTTCTTATAATATCTACTAATTGCATAGTTGTTTCGATTGGTGAAATTTGTCTATCTTTTACAATGTTTCTTGCAATATTTTTTGCAAATTTTTCTTCACTATATTCTTCTATAATTCTGCTAAGTTTTTCTTCTGTGTAATTGTTTACAACATCTTTTGCTGTTAGTTCTTGGGTTTTATCCATTCTCATATCTAATGTAGCTTCTCCCATATAACTAAAACCTCTTGCTCTTTCATCTAATTGATATGAAGATACTCCCAAGTCTAATAATATTCCATCTACTTTATCTATTTGTATGCTTTTTAGTAATTCTTTTATATCATCATGGTTTCCATGTAAATATACTACATTTTCATATTCTTTAAGTCTTTGGCTTGCTGCTTTAAGTGCTTCTTCGTCTCTGTCTATTCCTATTAGTTTTCCTTTAGAAGATAACTTTTTCAATATTTCACTGCTATGACCTGCTCCTCCTAAAGTTCCATCTACATATATTCCATTTTCTTTTATATTTAATCCTTCAATGCATTCTTGTAGTAATACACTTTTATGTTTAAATTCCACTTTTAAACTCCTATATCTACTATTCTTAAATTAGCATCAATAGTTGGTATTTAAAAAATACCAACTATTTTAATGCTACTTTTTAATTTTTCTTTAGTGAGCTGTCATCTTTTCATTTGTAAATTTATATTTTTACTTTTGTAAGCATTGTGAATTTTTCTTTTGAAGTTTAAAATGTTGTTCTTTAGTTATTTTAAACTTTTTCTTTCGTTTTTAAATTTTATCTTTTGTATATTAGTTTTTTTCTTTTGTAAAAATTAATTTTTTTTTCTTTTGTACATTAAAATTTTTTCTTTAGTATTTATATAAACTTTTAAAAAGTTATATACCAAGCATTGTCATATTTTCTGCAATTTCATCTGCTGAAATATTTTCATCACTAGTATAATTTTTCCATTTGTCTCTATTCCAAATTTCAAGTCTTGTTCCTACGCCAATAATTACAACATCTTTTTCCATGTTTGCATATTCTCTTAGGTTACTTGCAATTAAGAATCTTCCTTGTTTATCTATTTCACATTCTATTGCGCCAGATAAGAAAAATCTTACGAAATCTCTGGCATTTTTATTAGTAAGTGGTAGTGTTTTTAGTTTTTCTTCAAAGTTTGACCATTCTGTTTGTGAAAACCCAAATAAGCATCCATCTAACCCTTTGGTTATGATGAATTTTTCTCCCATGTCCTCTCTTAACTTAGCTGGCATTATCAATCTGCCCTTAACATCTAGAGAATGCTCGTATTCACCGATCAACACTTTGAATCACCTCCCGTGCATTTCATTCCACTTTACTCCACTTTGCTCCACTTTTACTAAATTTTAATATAAGAATAATAAAAAAGCAATACTTTTTAAAAAATTTTTTAAAAAGTATTGCTTTTATGAAATTAATTTTAATTTCAGGTTAATTTTATATTGAGATATTTGTACGTAAAAACTATTGACTTAGTAAAAAATTATAGGTAAAATTATTTCAATAATAGTAATAACTTATAAACATAATATTATTTTATAATTTAGATATAAATTGGAAATAATAAGAAAAACAAGAGGAGGAACAAAAGAAAATGAAAAATGATAAAGGTATAACATTAGTAGCATTAGTAGTAACTATAATAGTATTGATAATATTAGCAGGAATAAGTATTAATTTAGTTTTAGGAGATAACGGAATAATAACAATTGCTAAAAAAGCAAAAGAAAATACAGAACTTGCAAAGATACAAGAAGAAACAGAATTAAACGAATTATATTATCAATTAGAAACAGAAGGGTCAATTTCAGATAATATACCTTATGATTCAATTGCAAAATTAGCAGAATTTAAAAAAGCTATAGCCAACGCAATAGAAGAAGCTGGAGGAATAAAACCTGATACTACATCTGAAACAGCTATATTTGCAAATAATATAAAAGGAATAGTAAAAGAAGTAACAAAAGATGCAACAGCAACAGCAGAAGATATATCAGAAGGAAAAACTGCTTGGGTAAATGGAAATAAAATAATAGGTACATTTAAAAATGTAGATTATATAACACAAGATAGAACATTAATTGGATCTCCAGACTGGAAGCAATTCTATAGCAATAAACATAGGGGATGGATGCAATCTGCAAATGTTGCAACGTCATATACTGAACCTATAGATGTGACAGAATATAAATATTTAGTATTAGAATATAATCGTTATAATTATTATAATCAAACAATCGGAATGGGGTTATATGATTCTAGTAATCCTACATATTCACAATGTTTAAATGCTGATATAAAAGTAACCGAATCATCACCAGGAACATCTTCTGATACATTTACGCCAAGATTAATATATATTGATATTTCAGCAATAGAAGGAAATAAATATCCATTTGTGTATGTTACAAGTAATATGTATGAATATATATTACATTTTTATTTAACTAAATCTTCTGAAGTGCCTACATTATCTTTTTAAAAATTATTTACATTCTTTAGAAAAATAGTAAAATACAAATAAATTTTAAATAGTTTAAAATAATAAAAAAGGACTTTTTACGGTCCCTTTTTTATTTAACTTCTCTTGCTTTTACTACTAATCTTTGCGTTCCGTAATTTGTGCAAGTTATAAGAGTTACTTCTCTTCTTCCATTAGTTAATTGGCTAGTACATGTTGTATCATCTGGATCTACTACATCTATGTCATATACTGAATATTTAACTACTTTTCCATTAACTCCCTCTAGCTCAACAATATCTCCACTAACTACTTCTGATAAACGCCCAAACATTTTCTTACTTTTGTAATTATGACCTACTATACAATAATTTCCTATTTCATTTGGGGCAGGTCCCCAATATTTATTAACAGATATTTTTAAAAGGCTTTCTGAAGTTTCGCTAATTACTGGATATTCTATATCTAATCTAGGTACTCTAACTGTTGCCTCTATTGTATAGTCCTCTCCAGCTGTAGTTGTATATACTTCTGTAGATGGTTCTTCTTGAGGCACTACTTCTGGAATGTTTATAACTTCATTGCTATCATCTAATGCTACAATTATGACATTGTCTTTTTTCTTAATGGTATTATCTACTTCTTTTTCTTCTTTTCTTTTTGTTATTCCCATTAATATTTCTTGTGATACTTCTTCGCTCTTTCCCCTGTCATACTCTGCATATATGTAATAAGAAAATAATAGACATGCTAAAAAGACGCATAAAAAGAATTGTAATTTAAACAATTTCTTTTTTCTACGTAATTCTGGTGTTACATACAATTTTTCTGTTACCAAAATTTGATTCATGTATTATCTCCTATTTATAATTATCTAAATTTATTATATCATAATTCTATTTTTATGCAATATTTACAATTAAAATGTAATAAATTTGTTATATTTATATGTTTTATGAAGTTCATATATTATAGTTCACAAATTTTATTAGAAATTTCTGCAAATTGCTCTAATGATAAATTTTCTCCTCTTACATTTTCATTTATATTAATTTTATCTAAAATTTGTTTTAATTTTGTCTTTTCTATTAATCCACTATTTGAAACTCCGTTTAGAAAAGTTTTTCTTCTTTGCATAAATGAAACTTTTATTAATTTGAAAAATATTTTTTCATCTTTTACTCTTACTGGTGAAGTACTTCTTATTTTTAGGTTTATTACTTCAGATTCTACCTCTGGTGCAGGTATAAAACTTTGATTTGAAACCTTTACAACTAGTTCTGTTTCGCAATAATATTGTACACTATATGTAATTGCACCTGCTAATTTTTCTCCTGGTTTTGCTGCGAGTCTTTCTGCTACTTCTTTTTGTACCATTACTGTAATGCTTTTTATATCTAGTTTATCTTCTAATAATTTCATTATAATTGGCGTTGTAATATAATATGGAAGATTTGCAACTATTTTCACATCTTTTATTGCATTTTCTTTTTTCTCTTTTTTTATTAATTCTTGTAAATTTACTTTTAAAACATCATCATTTATTAATTCAAAGTTTGAATATAAATTAAAACGATCTTGCAAGATTGTAATCATTTTTTTATCAAGCTCTATTGCTATTACTTTTTTAGCTTTTTCTAGTAATTTGCAAGTTAATGTTCCTAAACCAGGACCTATTTCTATAACTAAATCTTCATTTGATATTTCGGCTGATTCTATAGTCTTATTTATTACATCATCATCTATCAAAAAATTCTGTCCCAAACTTTTATTAGCAGTTATATTGTATTTTTTTAAAAGAAACATTGTTTCATTATATGCACTTTCCATTTTATCTCCATTCTTTAAACTATTTTTGGCTAATTTTATAGTTTCATTTTTACACTCTTAATATAATTTTTATTACTTTCTAGTTTAAACTCTCTTTTTTATCTTTACTATTTTACCATAAATTGACGTGATTGTCCATTTTCTATTGATTTTTATTCATATTTTCTGTACAATGTTATTGATAAAATACAAATGTAAAAGATGGTGAAAAAATGGATAAAAGAAAAAAAGTTTCTAAATCAAAAAATATAAAGACATCTAATAGTGTCAGCTCTAAGGTTGAAAGAAAAAACGTAAAATCTGTAAAATCAAAAAATTTACTTATATGTATGCTTATTATATTTGCTATACTTTTGCTACTTATATTAAGGCTAGCATACCTACAATTTATTAAAGGTCCTGATTTAAAAGAAGCTGCCAATCGTCAGCAATCTACAAATCGTGTTATAAGTGCTAAAAGAGGTAATATATATGATTCTACTGGAAAATTATTAGCAGCCAGTGCTTCTGTAGATACAGTTAGTATTAATCCTTCTAAAATAAAGAAAGAAAATAAAGAAAAAGTTGCAAAAGCATTTTCTGAAATTTTTGAATTAGACTATGAAGAAACTTTAGCTAAAGTAAATAGTACAAGTTCTTTCGAAACTATTGTTAAAAAAGTAGAAAAAGATAAAATTACAAAACTACAAGAATGGATGAAAGAAACAGAAATCTATTCAGGAATTAATATAGATGAAGATGTTAAAAGATATTACCCATATGGAACACTTGCTTCTAACTTAATTGGATTCTGTAATACAGACAATGATGGACAAGAAGGTATAGAATTAAAATGGAATAGTGTTTTAAGTGGTACATCTGGAAAAATCACTAGTATAGAAAATGCAGCAGCTCAATTAATACCTGATAAAAACGAAACTTATATACCTGCTGAAAATGGAAATAACATCACTTTAACTATAGATGCTAATATTCAAACTATTGCTGAAAAATACTTAAAACAAGCATGTATAGAAAATGATTGTAAAAGTGGTGGGAATGTAATTATAATGAATCCTTCAACTGGAGATATCTTGGCAATGGCTACATATCCTGATTATGATTTAAATTCACCAAGAACTCCAAACGACAATCTTTCTAGTACATGGGATAGTCTTTCAAGCGAGGAACAAGTCAATTCTTTAATAAAAATGTGGAGAAATAAAGCTGTTTCAGATACCTATGAACCTGGTTCTACTTTTAAAATAATTACTGCTGCTATAGGCTTAGAAGAAAATGTTGTAAGTACAGATACTCCTGGTGATTTTTATTGCTCAGGTTATGAATTAATAAATGGTATTAAAATTAATTGTTGGAAATATCAAACAACTCATGGAAGTCAAACTTTAAGACAGGCTTTAATGAATTCTTGTAACCCTGCATTAATGCAACTTGGAAAAAGAATTGGTGCTCAAACTTTATATAAATATTATGAAGCATTTGGCTTATTCGATAAAACTGGAATTGCAACTTCCGGAGAAGCTAACAGCTATTTTTGGGATTTAGATGATGTAGGACCTATAGAACTTGCAACAATGTCATTTGGTCAACGTTTCCGTGTTACGCCTATCCAACTAATTACTGCTGTATCTTCTGTTGCAAATAATGGCGTGTTAGTTGAACCACGTATTGTAAAGCAAGTTGAAAATCCAGACACTGGTGCTATTACTTCAATAGAATCTACTAATGTAAGACAAGTAATTTCAAAAGAAACATCTGATGAATTAATGAATATGTTAGAATCTGTTGTAACCGAAGGTACTGGTAGATACGGACAAGTTAAAGGTTATAGTATAGCAGGAAAAACAGGTACTTCAGAACCAGATTCTACAAATAAAAATGCAATGTATGTTGCATCATTCGTTGGAATCTCACCTGTCCAAAATCCTGAGGTAGTTGCATTAGTTACACTATATGATCCTCAAGGTAAAGCAGGACATCAAGGTGGTACAATAGCTGCTCCTGTTGTTTCTCAAATACTAAGTGAAGTATTACCTTATTTAGGTGTTCCATCAGATGATTTATCTTCTGATGAAGGTACAAATACTATTACTACAACTACATTATTAGATGTTAGAAATAAAACTTTAGCAGAAGCTAAGAAAATAATTGAAGACGCAGGATTTACTTGCAATATTTCAGGTGAGGATACTTCTTTACTAGTAACAGACCAAGTTCCAAAGCCAGGTACAGCTTTAGTAAGTGGATCTATTGTTAATTTATATTCAGAAGGAAATGAAGCTAGAATATCACAAGAAGTACCAGACTTAAAAGGAATGAGTTATTTACAAGCAAAAAGTGCTTTAAAACAAAGAAACTTAAATATTCACGTAACTGGAACAGGAACTGTTCTTTCACAAGATCCTATGGCTGGAACTTCTGTAGAAGAAGGAACTGTTATAAATGTAACACTAAAAAAAGAAATACAAGATGCTCACTAAGCATCTTGTATTTTTTTACTTTGCATATGGTAACATATTTTTGTACTAATTGTGTCTGGTGATATTTTACTTAAAAATCTAGCCATCTTAATTTTCCATCCTGGAATAATCAAAAACTTTCCTTTTAAAGTTTTATTTATTGCATATTTAGCAACATATTCACTAGATAAACCTTTTAATGCAAATCTTACATTTGCTACTTTATTAAAGTTTGTATTTACAGGTCCTGGGCATAAAACGCTTATTTTAACATTAGATTTATCTTTTTTCAATTCTTCTCTTATAGCTTGGCTAAACCTTAATACATAATTTTTTGTTGCATAATATGTTGCCATTAATGGACCTGCCATAAAAGATGCCACAGATGCAACATTAAGGATTCTTCCACTATCTCTTTCTACCATGCCTTTTAAAAACATTTTTGTTAAAATGTGTACTGCTTTTATGTTTGTATCTACCATTTTCATTTCTGTTTCTAAATCTGTATTTATCATTTTGCCACATAATCCAAATCCTGCATTGTTAATTAGTAAATCTATATTTTGGTATTTTTCTTTTACTTTATTATATAACTTTAAGCACTCTTCTTCTTTGCTTAAATCTGCTAAATATATATCTACTTTATTATTATTCTTCTCATTTAATTCTTTTTTTAATTCTTTTAAGTTTTCTTCATTTCTTGCTGTTATAATTATATCATAATTTAAATTATTCAATATTCGAGCCATATCTCTTCCTATTCCAGAAGATGCTCCTGTAATTAATGCTATCATATCTCTTTTTCCTTTTTTTAATTTATTTGTATTATTTGGCACAAAAGGGTCAGATTAACCTTTAGGGACGTTTCCTTTTGGAGTGAGTAAAATACCCAAAAGGGACAGATTAACCAAAAGGAAACGTCCCCAAAGGAATCCCAAGTGAGCCCTAAATAATGACGCAAAAGGAAGCGTCCCCCTTTGCGTCATGTTTCTAGTTATTAAAGATGGCGTCAAATTCTTCTCCATCAATTTTTTCTTTTTCTAATAGTACTCCTGCTACAGCATGTAATTTGTCTATATTATCTCTTAAGATTTGTTCTGCTCTTCTATATGCATTGTCAACTATTTTCTTAACTTCTTCATCTATAACTGCTGCTGTTTCTTCTGAGTATTCTTTTGCTTGTGCAAAATCTCTACCTAAAAATACTTCTTCTTGTCCTGAACCAAGCATTATTGCTCCAATTCTATCGCTCATACCATATTTTGTAACCATATTTCTTGCAATTTGAGTTGCTCTTTGTATGTCATTACTTGCACCTGTTGATACATCATTTAGAATTAAGCTTTCTGCTACTCTACCACCAAGTAAAGATACAATTGTTTCTTCCATTTCAGATTTAGACATAAAGTTTTTATCTTCTGTTGGACGATACATTGTATATCCACCAGCCATTCCTCTAGGTACTATTGATATTTGATGAACAGGGTCTTGTGTTGGTAAGAATCTACTTACAACGGCGTGACCTGCTTCATGATATGCTACTAATTTATTTTCTTTTTCATTTCTAACTTTTGTTCTTTTCTCTGGTCCCATTGTTACTTTTACCATAGCATCTTCTATTTCTTTCATTCCGATTTCTGGTAAATTTCTTCTTGCAGCAAGTAAAGCTGCTTCGTTTAATACATTTTCTAGGTCTGCTCCTGCAAATCCTGATGTATTTTTAGCAATTACTCTTAAATCTACATCATCTGCTAATCTTTTCTTTCTACTATGAACTTCTAATATTTGTTCTCTTGCTTTTACGTCTGGTGCTCCTACTACAATTTGTCTGTCAAATCTTCCTGCACGAAGTAGTGCTTTGTCTAGTACATCTGGACGGTTTGTTGCAGCTAATACGATAACTCCTTCATTTTCTGCGAATCCATCCATTTCAACTAATAATTGGTTTAATGTTTGTTCTCTTTCATCATGTCCTCCACCAAGTCCTGCACCTCTTTGACGTCCAACTGCATCAATTTCATCTATAAATATAATACATGGTGCTTTTCTTTTTGCTTCTTCAAATAAGTCTCTAACTCTTGATGCACCAACACCAACAAACATTTCTACGAAATCTGAACCACTTATAATAAAGAATGGTACTCCGGCTTCACCTGCTACTGCTTTTGCAAGTAATGTTTTACCTGTACCAGGTTGACCTACAAGTAATACACCTTTTGGTATTCTTGCACCCATTTCTGTGAATTTTCTAGGATTTTTTAAGAATTCTACAATTTCCTCTAATTCTTCTTTTTCTTCATCTACACCTGCTACATCTTTAAATGTAACTTTTGCTTTGTCTTGTGGATTTAACATTCTTGCTCTACTTTTTCCAAATGTCATTGTTTTATTTCCACCAGCTTGGTTTCCATTCATTAAGAAGAACCAGAAAATAATGAATATTGCAAGTATTCCAAATGGAGTAAGTAAACTTAAACCTATTGCCCAAATTGATTGTGATTTTTCTGTTACTTTAACACTATCTGTTTTCATTGATTCTTGAAGATTATCCATTAAACTACTAATGCTTGGAATATTAACTTCTTTCTTTACATTATCATTTTTTAATAATACTTCTGCACTTGTTCCGTCTGAAGCTATTTCAATTTCTTTTACTTCTCCAGCCTCTATTTTTGAAATTAATTCTGAATACGCTAATTTATTGTTCGAATTATCTAATATAGAAGTAATTACAACAATAAATATAACTAGAATTATTAGCCACATTGCTAACGTTTTTATACTATTTTTCAATTTATTTGCCTCCTTAAATTTAAACAAATACTTTTATCTACTTTTGCACTATAACATATTAAATTTTTATTTGCAAGAGTTTTTTATTAAGTTTTTTTCGTCAAATCCTTACACTGCAAGGATTTGCTTACGGAACTTTCCTATTTGCCTATTACATTTTTATGAAAAAAATTTTTCCTTTTCCTACTTTTACTTTTATATTCTTATTTGGTGTTAAAAATTTGTTTCCAACATTATTTGTACAAAGCTTAACAATGTCTGTAATATGTATTTTTTCAATGTTTTGCTTACTTCCCATTAATATATTTATAGTATATCTAACTAGTCTATTTTTTATTACTATTTCTTCACAATTAAATTTTCTCAAGTCTAAAATTATTGTATTGTTTCCCTCTAATTGTTTATTCCCTAAATATTCCTCAATTAAAACTTCTTTATATGCTCCTTCAACTTGTTTTTCTAAATATTCGTCTTCTTTTGAAACTAATTGAGACATACGATTTAATGAAGTTATAATATTAGGATTGAATTCTTTTTCTATAAAAGGAATTAACTCATTTCTAACTTTATTTCTTGTATAAATATTTTCATTATTTGTTTTATCTATCTTTGGATTCAATTTTTGCTCTTCACAATATTCTTCTATTTCTTTTCTTGTAAGTTCTATTATTGGCCTTATAAATTTATTGTCTCTTTTTATTTCTATTCCTTTAATACCAGATAAACCTGTTCCGCGAATTATATTTATTAAAATTGTTTCTGCATTATCATTTGCAGTATGTGCTGTAGCTATTTTATTTGCTTTACATTTATCTGCAACTTCTTCAAAGAATGAATATCTAAGTTTTCTTCCAGCTTCTTCTGTTCCAATTTTACTTTCTTTTGCAAGTTCTTCAACTTTTTCTTTTTTTACATAGCATGGGATATTATTCTTTTTGCAAAATTCTTGAACATACTTAGTTTCTTCATCTGCTTCTACTCTAATTCCATGATTTATGTGTGCCACTACTATTTTGCAATCTATTTTTTTCATTTTATTTAAAGAAATAAGCACATTTAATAAAGTCATAGAATCTGGTCCCCCAGACACACCTATGACAATATTATCTCCATCTTCGATTAATTCATACTTTTTAATTGTTTCAAATACTTTTTCTTCTAACATTTTCTACTCTCTGTATTTTTCTATATTTGCAAATTTTGTGTAATTACCAAGCCATAATAATTCTACTGTACCAGTTGAACCTGAACGATGTTTTGCAAGTATTACTTCTGCAATATTTTTCTTTTCGCTATCTTCATTATAATAATCATCTCTATATAAGAACATAACAATGTCGGCATCTTGCTCTATAGCTCCAGATTCACGAAGGTCTGAAAGCATAGGTCTATGGTCTGGACGTTGTTCTGGTGCTCTTGATAATTGTGATAGCGCTATTACTGGTACATTTATCTCTTTAGCTAATATTTTTAAAGAACGGCTAATTTCTGAAATTTCTTGTTCACGTGATGAACCTCTTTTTCCTGAACCTTGTACTAATTGTAAGTAGTCTATAACAACTAGTCCAATGTTTTGTTCTAACTTTAATTTTCTACATTTAGCTCTTATTTCCATTATAGAAATACCTGGTGTATCATCTATAAATATTTTAGATTCAGATAAAGTCCCTGAAGCTTGTGCTAATTTTCCCCAGTCTTCATCATCAATTTTACCTGTTCTTACTTTGTTACTATCTACCATTGCTTCACTACACAAAATACGATTTACCATTTGTTCTTTTGACATTTCCAAGCTAAATATTGCTACTGGTGTGTTTCCACGTGTTGCTGCATAAGAAGCTATGTTTAGTGCAAATGCAGATTTACCCATAGCAGGTCTTGCTGCAACTAATATTAAATCTGAATTGTGGAGTCCTGCAGTTTTATAATCTAAGTCTGCAAATCCTGTAGGTACACCTGTAATATGTTGTTTTTGGTTGTATAATTGTTCTAATTGAGTAAATGTATCTACTAATATGTCTTTAATTGAAGAATAACCTTTTTGATTTCTTGATTGTATTGTATCAAAGATTTTCTTTTCAGCTTGATCCATTAAGAAATCTACTTCTTGAGTTTCGTCATATCCTAATTTTATTATCTCATTAGCTGTTTTTAGTAAACTACGAAGCAATGATTTTTCTTCTACTATTTTTATGTATTTGTCTACGTTTGCAGTAGTTGGTACTTTATCTGGAAGTTCAGCTAAATACTCTAATCCACCAACTGCTTCCAGTTTACCAAGTGAAGAAAGTTCTGCCTTTAATGTAATAATATCAACTGGCTCTGCACGATTGTATAAATTTAGAATTGCACCATATATTGTTTTATTATCTTCTCTATAAAAATCTTCTTCTTTTAGTACTTCAATAGCAGAAATAATTGCTTCTTTATCTGTAAGCATACTTCCTATAACTGCTTGTTCAGCTTCTGTATCGTGTGGTGGTACTTTACCTACTTCCATAAAATTTCTCCTTTTTTTGCTAAACTAATAGGGACTGGCCTTTTTAGTTTAGTAGAATATATAAATATAACTGGAAACTTTATATTAATTTAGTTTGCAATAATTTGAACTTTTAGTTTTCCTATTATTCCCTCGTATAACTTAATATCTACTACTGTAGTTCCTAAAACTTTTATTGTTTCACTTAGTATAATTTTCTTTTTATCTATTTCTATTTTATATTGTGCTTTTAAGTTTTCTGAAATTTCTTTTGATGTAACTCCACCAAATATTTTTCCATTTTCTCCTGCCTTTACTTTTAACACTAATGTTATATCTTTTAATTTATTAGCTAACTTTGTTGCTTCTTCCTTTTCTACATCTTTTCTATATTGATTTGATTCTTGTTTTGCTTTTAAGTTTCCTAAGTTTCCTGCATTTGCCTCTACTGCCAATTTTTTAGGAAATAAATAATTTCTTGCATACCCATCGTTTGCATTTATAATTTGGTCTTTCTTTCCTACACCTTTAATATCTTGTAATAATATAACTTTCATTTTTAACTCCACCCTTTCTTACTTCGTTAGAAGTTTATATATAGTTATGAAAGCTTTTTCTTTCAACTTTCTGTTTCTAAAGTAGTACGATTATATCACATTTTTACTAGAATAGGAATAGTTTTAGTAACATTTTCCTTACTTTCGTCACAAAATTCCAGTGATTTCAATGTTAATTTATCACAAAATTCCGTATTTTTTCCAATGATATATTACATTTTTCTAATATTTTATGCATATTTAAACTTAGAAACTAAAAATAAAAAAAGAACATGGATAAATTTTCATGTTCTTTTTTTAATTTTTAAGCCTGTCCCTAAAATTTAAATTTATTTGCTTAGTTGGCTTTTGAAGATGTTTCTTGTTAAATCACTTATAACTGGTAATTCATAATCTTCTTCTTTGTATGCTTTTATCATACCAATTATTAATAAAACACCCATAAGTACACTAATTATACTTCCAATAAATCCTACATATGGTATATATCTTAATATTATAGATAATATCATACTAGAAGCTGAAATAACTATTGCTTGGCATGCATTGAATTTTGTTTGTTCATTGTTATCTTTTAATGCAACTAATATTACTAATCCTCCAATCCATCCAAATAAGTATGCAAGTAGTCCTCTTACTTTTTGTTCCATTTTTACTCCTCCTTTTAGTTTTTATATATAATATTTTATATTATATTCATCTTTTTATTATATTTTACTATTATATCATTTTAGTTTGACGTTTCAGTAAAATATTCATTAATTCGATTTATTAGTTCTTGTTTTGTTTCTTCTATGCTCATTCCTTCTACTTGAGCTCCTGCTAATGTAATGTGACCTCCGCCACCTAGTTTTTCTAAAATTAATTGTACATTTATATCACCTATTGAACGTCCACTTATGCATATTTTCTCTCCTAAATTTCCTATAACAAAAGATGCTGTAATATTACTAATTGTTAAAAGTTCATCTGCTGACTTAGCACAAATTAAACTAGTATCTGGTTCTTCTTTATCATATATTGAAATTCCTATTGTATCATTTATAACCTCTGCATTAGCAACAATTTCTGATATTTTATTATAAGTTTCTAAATCACTTTGGAACCACTTTTTAACTTTTATTATATCTACTCCACATTTACGTAGGTAGGCTGCTGCTTCAAATGTTCTAACACCTGTTTTAAATGTAAAGTTCTTAGTATCCATCATAATTCCTGCATACAAACCTTCTGTTTCTAGTTGAGTTAATTTTATTTCTTGTTCTGAGTACTCTAATAGTTCTGTTACTAATTCACATGCAGAAGATGCATATACTTCATGGAATGTCAATAAGGCATTTTCTATGAAATCTGTTCCTCTTCTATGATGGTCTATTATTACTATTTTATTAGTTTTCTCTAATAGTTCTGGTACATCTACATAGCTTGTTTTGTGAGTATCTACAACAACTAATAAACTATTTTCATTTATTTTTTCAATTGCTTCATCTTTTCCTATAATAGTTTTCTGGTATTCTTCATCTTCTTTTGCAGTTTGTAAAAATGAATCTAATGTAGAACCAACTGTAGTATTTACTATATATGCTTGTTTTCCTATTGTCTTTGCTAGTCTATATACACCTAAACTTGCTCCCATTGCATCTATATCACTATTTGTATGTCCCATTACAAAAATATTTTCTGCTTCTTCCATTAATTCTTGTAATGCATTTGCAACTATTCTTGCTTTTACTTTAGTCCTCTTTTCTAGTTCTTGTGTTCTTCCTCCGAAGAATATATATTTTCCGTCTTTTCTAAGAATTGCTTGATCTCCACCTCTACCTAATGCTATATCTATCATTGATTGAGCCGTTTTATATTTTTCATAATTTGAACTTTCTTCTGTTGCAATAGCTATACTTAAAGTAGATTGTACTTTTCCAGGTATTTCTATTTCTTTTATTTTATCTAAAATATTAAATTTTTCTTCTTCTAATTGTTTTAAATATTTTTGTTGTAATAATAATATGAATGTATCTCTTTCAGATTTAATAATTAACCCCTCAAATGTTGCTGCCCAATCATATAAATTTCTTTCTATTTGAGCTGTTAATATTGGTTTATCTTCATCTGAAAGTCTTTGCATTATCTCTTCGTAATTATCTATCATAATAATTCCAACGCATAATTTAGAATTATTATATTTTTGTTCTAATAAAATATTTTTTGTTTCATCTATAAAGTATAAAGTTGTCATATATTCTTTATTATTGTTCTTTTGTTTTTCTTTTGATTCTACATATTCCCCAACTACTTTATATGTTTTACTTCCTATTTTAACTTGTTTTAAAATTAAATCTTGTAATTCTTTTTTATCTTCATTACTTCCATTTTCAAGTTCTAATTTTATTTCTTTTACGATATTATTTAGGTAATTATTAATGTCTATATTAGCAAATTCGTGTATAAATTTTGAACTTTTCCAAATGATATTTCCATCTGTTTCTATTATTACTAATGGAAATGGTGAATTAATTAATGTACTTTTTGCAGCTGTATCTACTGTTAATGTTAAGTCTTTTATATGCTCTGAAAGTTCTGCTTTTCTTTTATTATTTGTCCAACACGCATACATTATAATTAATGCATAACCAATTACCGCTGGGGTAATAAAACGAACTTCGTATATACATAATGCTATTAACAAAATAGCTATAATTACTAAATAAATCTTTGTCTTTGATACTAATTTATCAAAGATTTTTCTATTAGTGTTATTCGGCATAAATATCTCCCTTTTATATTCTTTCACAATTACTATTTTACTATTTTTTAGGCCTTTTGTCAAATTTTGTACATTTGCTTTTATATAGTTTTTCTTGTATTTTCCAATGTAAATTATACTTGATTTTTATAATTATATTTTTTATCAAACTGAATTTTATTTTATTCTATCAATTATTTGTTTACATTCATCAAAAATTTCTTTTTGATTTTGTTCTATTTTATTTTCTTCCATTAAAACTTTTCCGTTTATAATTGTAGTTTCTACATTGTTTCCTTTTACATTATAAACTATATCTGCACATAAATCATTAACTGGATTAGTTACTACAACATCTAAATTTAATATAATAATGTCTGCTTTTTTTCCTTCTTCTATGCTTCCTATTTCATTTTCTAATCCTAATGCTTTTGCACCATTTATTGTTCCCATTTTTAATACTTCATATGCCGGCATACAAACAGCATCTTCTTTTGTTCCTTTTTGAAGTAAAGCTGTATATTTCATAGCTTCAAATAAATCTAAATTGCTACCACTTCCTTGTCCATCTGTTCCTATAGAAACATTAATATTATTTTCTAACATTTCAGCTATATTAGCAATTCCACATCCTAACTTTAAGTTACTTATTGGACAATGAGAAACACTTACATCTAATTTTGAAAGTTTTTTAATGTCTTCTTTAGATAGTTTTACACAATGTGCTAATATTGTTTTTATTCCTGTAAATTCTTTTTCTAAAACATCTATTGGATTTTCTTTATATATATTTTTTATATCTTCTACTTCTTTGCTATTTTCGCAAAAATGCATATGAGTTATAAGTCCTTTTTCTTTTGCAAATTCAATGCATTTTTCCACATATTGTCTATTTGTTGTGTATAATCCATGTATTCCTACATTAAATGTTATTAACTCATTTTTTCCTCTGTATTCCTCTAACAAATTATTTAATTCTTCTATTCTTTTTAGTCCTTCTTTTTCATCCATACACATTAATGTTCTTGTTGTTTGAAGTCTTACTCCTGTATCTATTGCGGCATTTATAATATCTTCTGTCATAAAATACATATCATTTATTGTTGTCGTTCCTGTTTTTATCATTTCTATAAAAGATAATTTTGAAGCATTGTAAATATCTTCTCTTGTTAATTTATCTTCCATTGGCCATATTTTTTTTGTAAGCCAATCTTGAAGTGCAAATCCATCTACAGTCTCTCTAAAAATACTCATTGGCACATGTGAATGAGTATTTATTAAGCCTGGCATTACTACTTTTCCTGTTGCATCAATTACTTTATCTATATCATTTGAGTCTAATTCTTTTCCTATTTTTACTATTTTATTTTCTTCTATTCTTATATCTACATTTTCTTCTATTTTTTCTCTTGTTTCGCTCATTGAAATAAGTGTGGCATTTTTAATTAAAATATTCATAAGTTTCTCTCCTAACTTTGCTCAAGTGCATTTTTTTGTATTTCTAAAATTCCAATTTTTTTGTACATTCCTAAAATAACAAAAAGCTTTCTCTTTTTTGATAATTAATTTTGGATTCTTTGCTTTATTATATATTTGTTTTTTGTTTTTGTAAACAAATATATAATAATTAAATTCTATAGTTTTATACATAAAAAAAGAAATATAGTTTTATAAAATTAATACTATATTTCTTTTTTACTTTTTTAAGAAAATGTTATACTACTGATAGTACATGTATTTGAAGAACTTGCTGAACTACCACTATCAGCTCCACCTCCAGAATAAGATAAACTAATTTCTAGTCTACATGATTCATAATTAGAAACATCTATAGTTGAAGATGATGTCAATGTTATTCTATCATTATTATTCATTACTAAAACTGCTGAAGAATTACTAACAGTTCCAATCGTTATAGTTGAAAAATTAGATAAATCAAATTCGAATTTTGAAGAACATGAACCTTTTCCATATGCTGTTCCATGGTTATTTGAAGAAGCATTATGATATTCATATCCGTATACTACTAAATTGCTTAATGTAATGCTTATGTCTGATTTTGCTTGATCGTAATGTGATTTGTTATCTGCGCCATTGCCTGTAATTAATTCTCCATTAATCCATGCTGTTTTACCTTCTGATATGTTATCTGCTGTTGCTGTTGCATTTTTTGTTACTTCTTTTACTATTCCTTTTATATTATTTGCAAACACAGCTGTTTCAGCAGATACTTCTGGTTTTATTCCTCCTGCCTCATTTATTGCATTTGCTATTGCTGTTTTAAATTCTGCTAGTTTTGCTATCGCTTCATATGAACTACCTGGTATTGAACTTAACTCATTATTCATTTGTTCATAAAATTCATTTAAAGCTTTCTCTTCTTCTATTTTTGCAAGTTCAGTATTTTCTTTAGCTTTTTTAGCTATTGTTATTATTCCATTGTCTCCTAATATTAAATTAATGCTTATTCCTGCTAACATTATTAATACTATTATTGTTACTACTAACGCAACTAATGTTACACCTTTATTATTTTTCATTTTCTTTTGTTTCCTCCTATTATTTCTTCTTATTGTTTCCAATCTGCGTCTAAATTATTAAGCAATATTATGTTTATATGTTGTTACTTTTATTTTTTATAATTTTACTAATAAATTTCTATTACGTCAATAGTTTTTATATATTAAAAAAATCTTTTAATAAAATAATACTTAAAAAATATATATTTGTAAAAATAAACAGTAGTTTAGGAAAAATTTTCTAAACTACTGTTATTTTTATTCTTCTACACTAGCTGTTTCTTCTTCGTTTTCTTGTACTTCGTCTTGTTCTGTGCTAATATGTGTATTTCTATATTTTGCAAGTCCTGTACCTGCTGGGATTAATTTACCAATGATAACATTTTCTTTTAATCCTATTAATTCATCAACTTTACCTTTAATAGCTGCTTCTGTTAATACTCTTGTTGTCTCTTGGAATGATGCTGCAGATAAGAAACTATCTGTTGCAAGTGATGCTTTTGTAATTCCAAGAAGTACACGTTTACCTGTTGCAGGACGTTTTCCTTCTTCAACTGCTTTTTTGTTAATGTCTTCAAATTCATACATATCAACTAATGAACCTGCAAACATTTGAGTATCTCCATTGTCTTCAACTCTAATCTTCTTAAGCATTTGTCTACCAATAACTTCAATATGTTTATCGTTGATATCAACACCTTGGTTTCTATATACTTTTTGAACTTCTTGTACTAAATAGTTGTAAACTCCTTCTGGTCCTTTAATTGCAAGTAATTCGTTAGGGTTAATTGAACCTTCTGTTAGTGGCTGACCTGCAACTACTTCGTCTCCGTCTTTTACTTTTAATTTAGAACCGAATGGTATAACATAAGTTTTGCTATCATCTTTAGAAGTAACTGAAATTGTTTTTCTCTTCTTGTCTTCTGCGATTTTAACAACACCATCTATTTCTGCAACTATTGCAAGTCCCTTTGGTTTTCTAGCTTCAAATAATTCCTCAACCCTTGGAAGACCTTGTGTAATGTCGGCAACACCAGCAACACCACCAGAGTGAATTGTTCTCATTGTAAGCTGTGTACCTGGCTCACCAATAGATTGAGCTGCTATGATACCTACAGTTTCGCCAATGTTTGCTTCTTCACGACTAGCTAAGCCCATACCATAACATTTAGAACATACACCATATTTTGTTCTACATCCAAATACACTGCGTACTCTAACTTCTTCAATTCCAGCTTCAACTATTTGATCTGCTGTTTTATCTGAAATCATTGTATTTGTATCTACTATTATTTCTCCTGTTGCAGGATTTTTAATATCTTCTAATGGGTAACGTCCTATTAGTCTTTCTTCTAGGCTTTCAATTACTTGGTTTCCGTCTTTTATTGCTGTTAATGTAATTCCATCGTGTGTACCACAATCATGCTCTCTAACGATAATGTCTTGAGAAACATCAACTAATCTTCTTGTTAAGTATCCAGAGTCAGCTGTTCTTAAAGCTGTATCTGATAGACCTTTACGAGCACCATGGGCAGAGATAAAGTATTCTAGAGCATCTAGACCCTCTCTGAATGATGATTTAATTGGTATTTCAACTGTTTTACCAGTTGTACTAGCCATAAGTCCACGCATACCTGCAATTTGTTTTAATTGGTCTAAGTTACCACGGGCACCAGAGTCAGACATCATGAACATTGGGTTTAATTGTGTAAATGTATCTTTCATTGCATTTTTAACATCATCTGTTGCTTGTTCCCAAATCTTAATTACTGATTGATATCTTTCTTCTTCAGTAATTAAACCACGTTTGTATTGTTTTAATACATTGTCTACGTCTGCTTGTGCTTTTGCTAATATTTCTTTTTTAGCTTCTGGTACTTTAACATCTTCTATAGATACTGTAATACCACCTGTTGTTGAATATTTAAAACCTGTTGCTTTAATATAGTCTAATAATTCTGCTGAAGGGTTTAATCCATATTTATTAATACTCTTCTCGATTATTTTTCCTAATTTTTTCTTATTAACAACAAAGTTAATTTCTGGTTCAAATTCATTTTCTGGATTTGTTCTATCAACAAATCCTAAGTCTTGTGGAATACCTTTATTGTATATAATTCTACCAACTGTTGTTTCTACTTTTCTATGTTTTTCATTTCCTTCTTCGTCGATTTTACTAATACGAACTGAAATTTTAGCATGCATACCTACTTCTTTGTTTTCATATGCAATTATAGCTTCTTCTGAAGATGAAAAGTAACTTCCTTCTCCAATTTCACCTGGAACTTCCATTGTTAAATAGTAACTTCCTAAAATCATATCTTGTGTAGGAACTGTTACTGGTTTACCATCTTGTGGTTTTAAAAGGTTATTTACAGATAACATTAAATATCTTGCTTCTGCTTGTGCTTCTGGTGATAAAGGTAAATGTATAGCCATTTGGTCACCATCGAAGTCAGCATTGAATGCTGTACATACTAATGGGTGTAATTTTATTGCTCTACCTTCTACTAAAACTGGCTCAAATGCTTGAATACCAAGTCTATGAAGTGTTGGAGCACGGTTTAACATTACTGGATGGTCTTTAATTACTTCTTCTAATATATCCCATACTTCTGGGCGTAATCTTTCTACCATTCTTTTTGCATTTTTAATGTTGTGTGCAATTCCTCTTCCCACTAATTCTTTCATAACGAAAGGTTTAAATAACTCTACAGCCATTTCTTTTGGAACACCACATTGATATAATTTAAGTTCTGGACCTACAACTATAACTGAACGTCCTGAATAGTCAACACGTTTTCCAAGTAAGTTTTGACGGAAACGTCCTTGTTTACCTTTAAGCATATCTGATAAAGATTTTAAAGGTCTGTTTCCAGCACCTGTTACTGGTCTACCACGTCTTGAGTTATCTATTAACGCATCTACAGATTCTTGAAGCATTCTTTTTTCGTTTCTTTTAATAATCTCTGGTGCTCCAAGTTCTATTAATCTTTTTAAACGATTATTTCTGTTTATAACTCTTCTGTATAAATCGTTTAAATCTGATGTTGCAAATCTACCACCATCTAATTGAACCATTGGTCTTAATTCTGGTGGAATAACTGGTACAACATTCATAATCATCCATTCAGGTCTATTTCCTGATAATCTAAATGATTCTACTGTATCTAATCTTTTTACTAGTTTTGCTTTCTTTTGCTCACTAGCTGTTTCTAATTCTTTCTTTAATTGTGCAGATAATTTGTCTAAATCTATTTCTTTTAATAGTTTTTCTAATGCTTCTGCACCCATTTCTGCTTTAAAGCTTCCAAAACCATATTTTTCTACAGCTTCATGGTATTCTTTTTCTGTTAAAACTTGACATTTCATTAATCCTGAAGTGCCTTTGTCTGTAACTATGTAAGATGCAAAATATACTATTTTTTCTAAGTTTCTTGGTGAAATATCAAGCATTAAAGCTATTCTGCTTGGTATTCCTTTGAAATACCAAATATGAGCTACTGGAGCTGCAAGTTCGATATGTCCCATTCTTTCACGTCTTACTTTTGATTTTGTAACTTCTACACCACAACGATCACAAACTATACCTTTGTAACGTACTCTTTTATATTTACCACAATGACATTCCCAGTCTTTAGTTGGTCCAAATATTCTTTCACAAAATAGTCCATCTTTTTCTGGTTTTAATGTTCTGTAGTTAATAGTCTCTGGTTTTTTTACTTCACCCTTTGACCATTCTCTTATTTTTTCGTCTGATGCTAAGCCGATTTTGATTTTATCAAACATTTCTAATTCATCCACTTTTTAATTAGCCCCCTATTACTATTTTATTGGGTAATTTTAAAACAGATTTCAAGTTCTATCCATTGCTGGTGCAAATTTTAAATGTCGACTCTTATCTTTTTAAAATTTATTTAGTTGTTTTTTCCAATTAAGGATATTTTCTAATCAAATTATTGTCTAATTGGGGGATACTAGCCCCCAATTGCAATTTTTTATTCTAATCCGTCATCATTTTCTAAATTGTCTTCTGCTAAGTCTGAATCAAATATAGAATCATCACCTTCATCATCTAAACCAAGGAATAAATCATCTGATTCATCTGTGTCTAATAGCACTGCATCTGAATCTTCATCTGCTTCTATATAGCTATCTTCTAATTCTGATTCATCAACTACGTTTTCTCCGACTTTTGCGTCTTCGTAGTCTATTCCTTCATCAATATGTTCTTGTAATTCTAATTCTTTATTATCTTCTGAATATAGACGTATGTCTAATCCTAAAGATTGAAGTTCTTTAATTAATACTTTGAAGCTTTCAGGAACACCTGGTTCAGGAACATTTTCACCTTTAACAATTGCTTCATATGTTTTAACACGTCCAACAACATCGTCTGATTTAACTGTTAACATTTCTTGTAATGTGTAAGCTGCACCATATGCCTCTAATGCCCAAACTTCCATTTCACCAAAACGTTGTCCACCGAATTGTGCTTTACCACCTAGAGGTTGTTGTGTAACTAGTGAGTATGGTCCAGTTGAACGAGCATGTATTTTATCATCAACTAAGTGATGTAGTTTAAGCATGTACATTACACCAACTGTAACAGGGTTATCAAATTTTTCACCTGTACGTCCATCATGAAGTATTGTTTTTCCGTCTGGTCTTAATCCAGCTTCTACTAATAATTCTTTAATTTCTTCGTCTGTAGCACCATCAAATACTGGTGTTGCAACTTTCCATCCTAATGCTTTTGCAGCCATACCTAAGTGAACTTCTAGAACTTGACCTAAGTTCATACGAGATGGAATACCTTGTGGGTTTAATACTATATCTACAGGTGTACCATCTTCTAAGAATGGCATATCTTCTACTGGAAGTATTCTTGAAATAACACCTTTGTTACCATGACGTCCGGCCATTTTATCACCAACAGAGATTTTTCTCTTTGTTGCAATATAACAACGAATTACTTGGTTAACACCAGGTCCTAATTCATCTGAATTATCTCTAGTAAAGATTTTAACATCTACTATTGTTCCAGCTTCACCATGTGGAACTCTTAAAGATGTATCTCTAACTTCTCTTGCTTTTTCTCCAAATATAGCACGAAGTAATCTTTCTTCTGCTGTAAGTTCTGTTTCTCCTTTTGGAGTAACTTTACCTACTAATATATCTCCTGGTCTTACTTCAGCACCAATTCTTATAATTCCGTTTTCATCTAGGTCTTTTAATGTATCGTCTCCGACATTTGGAATATCACGAGTGATTTCTTCTGGACCTAATTTTGTATCACGACATTCGCAATCATATTCTTCAATATGTATAGATGTATAAACATCTTCTTTAACTAATCTTTCGCTAATTAATACAGCATCTTCGTAGTTGTAACCTTCCCAAGTTGTAAAAGCTATTAAAACATTTCTTCCTAAAGCCATTTCTCCATTTTTTGTAGATGGTCCATCAGCTAAAATATCTCCTGCTTTAACTTTTTCTCCTCTTGTTACAACTGGTCTTTGGTTAATACATGTACCACCATTTGTTCTTTTGAACTTACGTAACTTATATGTATCTATTTCATTCTTTTTATTACGTACTTTTACTTCGTCTGCTGTTACTTTTTCTACAATACCTTCATTAATTGCAGTAATTGTAATTCCAGAGTCTCTTGCTGCTCTGTATTCAATTCCTGTTCCAACTATTGGAGATTCTGGCATAAGTAGTGGAACTGCTTGACGTTGCATATTAGAACCCATAAGTGAACGTTTAACGTCATCATGCTCTAAGAATGGTATCATTGCTGCTGCAACAGATACTAATTGCTTTGGTGAAACATCTACATAGTCAACTTGACTAGCGTCAACTTCTGTAATTTCTTCTCTATGACGTACACGAATTCTTTTATGTACGAATTTTCCTTCTTTGTCTAAAGGTTCTGATGCTTGAGCAATAATATATTTATCTTCTTCATCAGCTGGCATATATTCTACAATATCTGTAACTTTTCCATCTACTACTTTTCTATATGGTGTTTCAATAAATCCATATTCATTAATAACTGCAAAAGATGATAATGCAGAAATAAGTCCAATGTTTGGTCCTTCTGGAGATTCTACTGGGCAAAGTCTTCCATAGTGAGTATAGTGAATATCACGTACTTCAAATCCTGCTCTTTCACGAGAAAGTCCTCCAGGTCCTAATGCTGAAATTCTTCTTTTATGTGTAAGCTCTGATAATGGGTTTGTTTGATCCATAAATTGTGATAATTGAGAGCTTCCAAAGAATTCTCTAATAGATGATGTAATAGGTTTTGTATTAATTAATGTTTGTGGTGTTACTATGTCTAGGTCTTGAATTGTCATTCTTTCACGAACTACTCTTTCAAGTCTTGTTAAACCAATTCTAAATTGATTTTGTAATAATTCACCAACACATCTAATACGTCTGTTTCCTAAATGGTCTATATCATCTGTTACACCTAGTCCATGGTCTAAGTTTAATAAATAACTAATTGAAGCAATTATATCTTCGTTTGTTATATGTTTTGGTATTAATTCTTCTTTTCTTTCTTTTAATACTTTGTGTAAATCTTTTTTATCAGTTGTATCTAATATTGATTTTAGTACTTCATAATTTACTTCTTCTTTGAAATGTAAATCTGAGATATCAACATCTGTTACAATTTTGTGGATATTTACTGTTCCATTTCCTATAATTCTAACTTTAGTTTCTCCAACTTTAACATCTACAATGTTTAGTCCTGTATTTTGTATTTCTTCTGCTATTTCTTCTGAAATAACATTGTCTTTTTCTACTAATACTTCACCTGTTGTTGGATCAATAATGTCTTCGAATGCTACTTTTCCAGAAATTCTAGATGCTAAACTTAATTTTTTATTAAATTTATAACGACCTACTTTTGCTAAGTCATATCTTCTTTCATCAAAGAATAAACCATTAAATAAGTTTCTTGCAGCATCTACAGTTGGAAGTTCACCTGGTCTTAATTTTTTGTAAATTTCTATTAAAGCTTCGTCTGTAGTCTTAATATTGTCTTTTTGAATTGTAGCTTTAAGTTTTTCTTCTTCTCCAAATAAAGCTAACATTTCTTCGTCTGTAGCAATTCCAATTGCTCTTAAAAGACAAGTAACTGGTATTTTTCTTGTTCTATCAACTCTTGCCCAAAATATGTCGTTTCCATCTGTTTCGTATTCAATCCATGCACCACGAATTGGCATAACAGTTGAAGTAAATATTTTTTTACCTGTTTTGTCGAATTCAGAAGCATAGTAACATCCTGGTGAACGTACCAATTGGCTAACTACAACTCTTTCTGCACCATTTATGATGAAAGTTCCACTTTCTGTCATTAATGGGAAGTCTCCTAAATAAATTTCTTGTTCTTTAATTTCGCCTGTTTCACGGTTGATTAAACGTACTTTTACATGTAATCTTGTTGAATATGTTGCGTCTCTTTCTTTTGCTTCTTCAACAGAATACTTTGTTTTGTCTTCCATGTAATAATCAAAGAACTCAAGTACAAGGTTTCCAGAGTAGTCTACTATTGGAGATATATCTTGTAAAACTTCTCCTAATCCTTCTTCTACAAACCAATCGTAAGAGTCTTTTTGGACTTTAATTAAGTTTGGCATCTCAATAAAGTCACCAATTTTTGCAAACGTTTTACGTGTGCATTTTTCGTGTTTGATATCTTTTACCAAAACAAATTACCCCCTATATTGAATTTAAAGCAGACTTAAAATTTTTAGCATTTTGTGAACTTAAATATCGTTTCTCAATGTTTCAAATATATTTATTTTCACATTAAATGCACTTTTGTGAATAAAATTTATAGGTAAAAGAAGACCTTCTTGTTTTTATTTTTCTTACTTAAAATTTAACTTTGCTGCTTACCTAAAGTTAAATTTTCCGTAAGTTAAAATAAAACAATTCCTCTTCTTTTTTAATAAAATTTTCGTAATTAATTCTTTTGTAAGACAAAAATTTGCTTATACCATTTAAGTATACTTCATTTTTCTTAGGCTTGTCAATACTTTGCGGACAATTTGTTGACAAAAATAAAAAAATCCGCTATAGCGGATTTTTTGTTTTTTTATATTTATTTTTTATTCAGCTTTTTCTCCACAATTGCTACAGAATTTTGAATCTTTACCTAATTTACTATTGCATTTTTTGCAAGTTCTTGGCTTTGGTGATCCACAATTTGTACAGAAGTTTCCTTCATTTTCGCTTCCACAATCACAAGTCCATTTATTAGAAACTGGTTCTTTTGCTTCTTCTACAACTGCTGGTTCTTCAGTTTTTGTCTCTTCTACTGGTTTTTCTACTACTTCTTCTTGTTTGCTTAAATCCATTTTGCTATTTTCAGTATTGTTCCATGGTCCAGAAACTGCTCCTCCAACTACATTTCCAGTATTCATATTCATCATTCCGATTCCCATAAATCCGTTCATTGCTCCTCCGCTGTTTTCTGCTGCGCTTTTAACGGCTTCTGAATATGCACTAACCATTTTTCCTTGTTGCATATAAGCATTTGAGCTTAATTCGTAGTCATCTATTTTCTTTTCAGATTCTGAATCTAAAGTAACAGATTCTACAGCAAAACTATCTATTTTAATTCCTCTTTCACGAATTTTCTCGTCAAATACTTTTTCATCCATCATTTGTCTAATTTCGTCTGTTTGGCTTGGCATTTCAAGTACTGGTACTTTGTATTTTGAAGTTCCTAATTCATTTGTTACATTTTGGAATACTGCTATTACTTCGCTTCTTAGTTGTTCTACAACTTGATCTTTTTTATATATATCAGCTGTTCCTGCTAATTTTTGCATAAATAATGCTGGATCCATAATGCTGAATGTAAATTTACCAAAACATTTAATTTGAACTCTTAATGGAGTTAATGTATTTGTCATTTGGTTTGGAATTGGATGTGACCAATCTTGGAATGGTATTGGTGCAGGTGTTCCAAATTTATTATCCATAATTTCTTTAATATTAAAGAAGAATACAGCTTGTTCTTTTGCTGTCGCTCCATTAAATGTAAATCTTTGCCACATTTCTTTAAATACTTCTCCAAATTGTCCTGCAAAGAATGACGGAGATGATGAACTATCAAATGTATAGAATCCATCTTCTGCGGTAGCATCTATAACTCTACCATTATCATATATAACAGCACATTGTCCAGGAGCTACTATAATTGTACTTTTATTAGTAATAACTCCTGTAGGTGTTGTTTTCTTTACCATTAATACATCATTTGTCATATTTTCGCAACGAATTGCTTCTTTCCATTGATCATGTAATGTACTTCCTACAGCATTTTTTGCTGCTTTAATTAATCCCATAATTTTTCCTCCTTATTTTTGAAGCAAAAGGGACAGATGAATCAAAATGAAACGTCCCTTTTGCGTCATTTTTTATCTTAGTGGCTCTAATCCAGATAATACCCAAGTATTTGCTCCTGTTGTTATAACACTTCCGCAGTATTCGCATTTTCCTGCAGATGTAATTTCTGTTGGTGCTCCACAGTTTGGGCAATTTGTTGTTTTAACTTTAGCTGTTCCCTCTTCAGTTAATACACCAGTTTTTCTTTCAAATGTTAATTTATATACTGTCGTTCTATCTTGTGTTTTGCTTCCTTCTAAAAGTTGCTTAGTTTTTGCATCAATTATATAGTCTTTCATTGTAGATTTTAATGCAATTTCTAATATATCTCTATCTCCTTCTTGTCTGAAGTTATAAAGAGTTGCGTAATTTACTGCTATTCTATCCATTACATTAATACGATTTGTATCTATATAACCTTGAACTTGTGCTTTGTGTTGTTCAAATAAACTTTCTGTTTCAAATGGTCTCATTTGCTCCCAGTCTCTTGCTGTCCATGCATTTTGTAATTTTACAAATAAATCTTTTGCAAATGATAACATTTTTTCTTCTGAGAAGTTTGGATCAAATTTCTTAATATTTTCTGCATAAATGTGTGATTTACTTGTATCTACTACTGGCATTGGACGAGTTTGTGTTGGAGCAACATTGTAATTTTGTTGTCCTTTTCCTTTCTTAGAATTAGCACTTATTATTATTGCTACAATTATTATAAAAACCACTGTTCCAAATCCTACTCCAAAAGAGCCTGAATCTGAACTTGAGCTATAATCATCGTCCCAATCCCAACTTGAGGAACTTGAACCCCAGTCTGATGAGCTAGAACCCCAATCTGATGATGAACTTCCACTATCATATCTATCAAAACTTCCAACGTCTGCAAAACTTAATGTATGTATTCCTATTATTATAAAAGATAATAAAATAATTGCCATATTTCTTATTTTTTTCATTCGTTCACCTCCTAATTTCATTTTTAATTTTTATTCATGCCATAATATTTTTATGCTTTTACCTTACACATTTATAATATAATTTTTTAGTATATTTTGTCAATCTTTTTTGTGTATTGGCATATTTTGTCTAATATTCTTTTCAGAAAATAGTAGACTTTTTTCATTTCTTATAGTACAATGTTTGGGATTTAAATTTATATTAAAGCAAAGGAGTTTTTTTTAATGGCAACTTTACCAATTGTTGTAAAATATTTAATAGTATTTTTTGTAAGTATGGTACCTATCGTAGAATTAAGAGGTGCTATTCCAATTGCAGAAGGTTTAGGTTTGAATATATTTTTATATTATCCTATAGCTATTATAGGAAATATGCTTCCTGTACCAATTATTTACCTATTTGCACGAAAAGTACTTGAGTGGGGAAAAGATAAAAAAATAATAGGAAAATTTTTCACATGGTGTTTAGAAAAAGGTGAAAAAGGCGGAGAAAAATTAAAGAAATCTGCCGGAAATAATGGAATATTCTGGGCATTACTAATATTTGTTGGTATTCCTTTACCTGGTACTGGTGCATGGACAGGCACATTAGCTGCTTCATTTTTAAACTTAGATTTTAAAACTAGTGTAACTGCAGTAGCTTTAGGTGTTTTATTAGCTGGTATTATAATGTCTTTAGGTAGTAAAATTGTAGCAATACTTGGATGGGCAGGTGTAATTGCAATTATAGCAGTTTTACTTGTAGTTATAGTAGCATCAGTTATTATTAAAAAAAGAAAAAATCGTAATTAAAATTTTCACACAACATATAAAAAACAAAATCTAATTTCTGCCATATTTATCTTCTACAGAAAGTTATCAACTTTCCTAGAATATCAAAAACAAACCACGTAAATAAATCGTGGTTTGTTTTTTAGTTAATTATTGAGTGTCATTTTTTATACCTCTATATCTAATTCTATTGGGCAATGGTCACTTCCCATAACCTCACTATGTATTTTACTATCTTCTATTTTCTCTTTTAAACTATTTGAAGTTATAAAATAATCTATTCTCCATCCAACATTTTTTTCACGTGCCTTCATCATATAAGACCACCATGTATAAGCATTTTCCTTTTCAGGATATAGATATCTAAAACTATCTATAAACCCAGCATTTAGCAATTCTGTCATTTTATTTCTTTCTTCATCTGTAAAACCTGCACTATAATGATTTGTTTTTGGATTTTTTAAATCAATTTCTTCATGAGCCACATTTAAGTCTCCACAATAAATTACTGGCTTTGTTTCCTCCAATTTCTTTAAATATTTTCTTATCTCGTTTTCCCAAATTTTACGATATTCTAGTCTTTCTAATTCTCTTTTCGAATTTGGAGTATAACAATTAACTAAATAAAATTTTTCATATTCAGCTGTTATTATTCTTCCTTCTTGATCATGTTCTTCTATTCCTATACCATATGTAATATTTATTGGCTTTTCTTTAGTAAATACCGCTGTTCCAGAATATCCTTTTTTTATTGCACTATTAAAATATTGATAGTATCCATCTAATATAAGTTCTATTTGACCTTCTTGCATTTTGGTCTCTTGAATGCAAAAAATGTCTGCATCTATTTGTTTAAAAAAATCCATAAATCCTTTATTTATAACCGCTCTTAGACCATTTACGTTCCAAGATATCAATTTCATGATAAATTTCCTCACTTTCTTTAAGTTATTATTTTTTTATATTTCTAATACAAAAAGGATCAATTGGGGACTATCCCTAATTGACCCAAATTTTTAAAATTCATAAATATATGCTTCTAAAGTTCTTCTTCCATATTGAAGTGCACTGCTATGAGAGCCCATATAAATATCTAATTTGCTATTTGATATAGCTCCACCTCTGTCTTGCACTACAAACCATCCGCCGTTTGGCTTATTTGCTAAAGCTGGAATATATATTACAGTTCCTATTTTATATCCTTTCCCTGCAGCTACAGTATACCATGCTGATGCTTTTGCACCTGAAGCTGTAATTCCATTCGTTTTACCGCAACATTTCGCACAAGAACAATATGCTGAAGTATTAAGTGTTCTTACTGTAGGAGTAATTCCTTGTACTTTTTTTGCAAGTGTTGTTGAAGCTGTAAGCGCAGGATTTGAAGTTGCAACTCTTTCATCTCCACCTCTTGATGTTACTTGTATAGTTCTTACTTCTACTATTTTATTTACTGGTTCCTTAATAATTGTGCTAGAAATTTCTGTTCTTTCAATTTCTTCTTCATCTTGATATTTTATTTTATATGTTACTTCTCTTAACCCATTTTTACCACTTTGAACAACTTTATTTTGTTTTGTACCTTCTCCAGTTGCCTCTTTTGTAATTGTTTCAAATGGAATAACTTCTTGTTCTGTTACTAATTTTTCTACAATTGTTCCATATGAACTTAATATTTCTTCTGCTGAAATTACTTTTTCTGTCTCAGCCTTTTCTAATATTTCGTCTATTTTATTTGAAATTCTTATTGTCTTATTTTCTAATATTTCCTCTTCAAGATTTGGTGTTACTACCTCATCTTCTGATAAGGAAATATGGTTTTCTTTTAATATATCTGATACTTTCGTTTTTCCTGTTAGTACTACCATTTCATAGTCATTAGAAAGTATAATTTTTACACTTGTAATCTTTGCGTTGGATGCCATAACTCCAATGCCTGTTAAAAACATAAGTATTAAGCTAATTGCTAATATTTTTATTAGCGATCCAGACGCTTTTTCATTTTTGTTCATAAAAAAGTTTCCTCCTTCTAAATCAACAATGCAATTATACCATTATTTATTTTTAGTGTCAAATTTTAGTATTTTTTTGTATTGCTTAGAGGCCCTTGGCTTTTGTCTAATTTACATATTGTAAATTCTCTCTAATATATATTATATGTGGCTTGTACCAAAAAAATGAATAATTTTAAAAATTTTCCAAATAACAATTGTAAATTATATTTCAAAAATTCTTAAAGCATTTTCATACGTAGCTTTTGCTACTTCTTCTAAAGAAAGACTTTTAAATTCTGCTATTTTTTCTGCAACTAATTTAACATTTCTAGAATCATTTCTTGTTCCTCTTTTAGGCTCTGGTGCCAAGTATGGACTATCTGTTTCAATTAATATTCTATCTAATGGGACCATACTAACTACGTCTTTAGCATTTTTTGAATTTTTAAATGTAATTGGACCTGCAAAAGATATATAAAATTCTAATTTTAAAGCTTCTTTCACTAATTCCTGATTTAATGGACAACAATGAAATATTCCTTTTTTGTTTACTTCATGTTTTTTAAGCATATCTATTGTATCCATTACCGCTTCTCTCGTATGTATAACTATTGGTAAGTTATATTTATTTGCAAGTTCTATTTGCTTTTTAAACATTTCCTTTTGTATTTCTTTATTTTCTTTATTCCAGTAATAATCTAATCCTATTTCTCCTATAGCCACAACCTTTTTATTTTTGTCCTGTTTTATTATATTTTCTATTTCTTTTACCATTTTATTAATATCTTCTATATTTTTTGGCACGTCATTTGGTGAAATTCCACAAATTGAATAGATAAATTTGTTTTCATTTGCAAGCTTTACACTAAATATAGATGAAGGAATGTCATAACCTGCACAAATCCATTTTGTTATTCCTTCTTCATATGTTTTCTTTATAATTTCTTCTCTATCTTCATTAAATTTTTCATCATTATAATGTGAATGTGAGTCAAAAAATTCCATTTAAATTTCTACTTCTCGTATAATAATTATACAAGTTTCTCCTTTCCTTTATATTTAATCTTTTCGCTTTTAATTATTTTGAAATTATTTTATTCAAGTTGGTTTTAGTTTCTATCCATTTATTTTTGTAATACTTTTCTTTAAAACACTATTATACAATTAGCAATTGCATATTCTTTTAAATGTGAAATACTAATATCTATTTGTTTTATGTTATAATCATTGTTTAAAAAATGCACATATGGTCTACCATTTTCGTCATTTAATATTTCTACATCTTTCCATGTTATTTCATATTTATCTTTTAAAATATTTGAAATTGCTTTAAATATTGCTTCTTTTGCCGCAAATCTAGCTGCAAAATGTTGATATTTCATATTATTCTTACTATTGCAATATTCTATTTCTTTTTCTGTATATATTTTATTTAGGAAGTTGTCTCCCTTTCTTTCTATACTTTCTTTTATTCTGCAGACTTCTATTATGTCTGTACCACAATTTATTTTCAATTTTTTCTCCTCGCTATTCATAATATATAATAACTTTTTATAATTAATTTTGTAGTTTAAAAATTTATATTTTAAGTCCCAATCTCACTAAAAACTTATGTTTTATTAACATATTTTAAATTCTTAAATAATGTTCCATGTAATGCTAAAAGTGTCAAAAAGGGGCATCCCTATTGCCACATTTAAAAAGCACTCCAAAAGGGACAGATTAACCAAAAGGAAACGTCCCAAAAGGAGTGTTGTTTTATTTTGTATAATAGTTTGCATTGATGTCTGTTGCTAAATGCCATTTGCCAATGAAGTCTACTACTAGAACATCATCTAATGTGTTAGTACATTCTACTACTACATTTCCTTTAGCATCTAAGCAGCCCCATTTTCCGTCTTTTTTTACTGCAACATATCCATATTTATTTTGTTCTGTTGCATCTTCGTATTGATAATCTACTACAACTATACCTTTATCGTTTACATATCCGTATTTTCCATCTTTTTTGCTTAAGAATATTGTATTTGTTGCAAGTATTTCTTTGCTTTCTTTTTGTTCTAATTTGAAGTTATAGTATTTATATGTGTCATTTTCTCTAACTCTTATGTAATTTTTATCGTCATTTATTTGTGCTATTATTCCCTTAACTTTAACTTTTAAGTTTCGATCTAATAACTCTGATTCCATATTTTCTGTTTCTGCTTGTAATATTCCTATAGTGTCTAGATATTTTATATATGTATAATTGAATGAAAGTTTTTCTTCGTTTTTCTCATTAACTATTCCATATTTTCCTTCTTTTTTTGCAATGTAGTAATCGTCGAATGTATATGTTAAATCATCATATGTTGCAGGTATTTTTTCTACTCCATTTATTGTTTTTACTCCATATTTTCCATTTACTTTTACTACTATATTATCTGTATTTATTTGTTTTACTTCTTCAAATGCGTTTACTAAAAATTCTTCTCCATTTGTATTTACTATTTTAGAATCTGAACCTTCTTTTACAACATACATTTTATTTTCGCTAACAGGACTTATTTCATCATATTTTTCTTCTAGCGCTATTGTTTTATCATTGTTGATTACTCCATATTTTCCTTGTTCATTTTTTACAATAAATCCATTTGAATATTTACTTGTAAGAGCACTTATTTCTGTATAATTGTTTTCAATTATTACTTTGCCCATGTTGTCTACTAATCCTTTTTTGCCATTAGCAGTTGTAATGTATACTGATTTTGTACCTAACATTGGTTCTATATTGTCTTCTGTACAAGCTAATATTTCTTTTTCGTCTAAATTTATTAAACCATATTTTCCGTCTTTTTGTACTTTTAATATATTGCTTTCATACCATATATTATTATTCTCATCATGATTGTATATTACTTCTACTTTTTCATAGTTTGTAAATAGTTGTTTTCCCTTTTCGTCTATTGCTTTTGTTTTAAATGTATTGTTTGTATAGTCTACATTTTCCATACAAATAAATACTGGCTTTGTATTATCTGGAATTACAATCATTTCTTCATATTCTGGTTTAATAACTATATTTCCTCTTGTATCTATTACTCCCCATTTTTCGTTTTCATATAAAGTATAATATGCTAAAGCAAATGTCTTTTCATTTGTCTTTGGGCTTCCTTTTAATAATTCTTTCATTCCTATAAAAAACATCGCTATAACAATTATTGCTATAATTACTGCAAATACTTTTTTCATATTTAATTTTCTTTCGTCATTGTTATATCTTTTACCTCTACTCATATTTATATCTCCTTGTTATTTTTAGGATTTTCTTTTTATACTATAACATATTTTGACATAAAAAAACAAGGTTTTACACCCTGTTTTTTATTTATTATTTACTCTAGCTACTATAACTGTCATGTCATCCTTTGGTTTTCCGTAGTTATTGTCTATTGCTTCTTGTAAAATTATGTCTGCAATTTTTTGCACGTCTTCTGTTTCTATTTCTTCTAACAAGAATTTCAACCATAATTCTTTATTTGTATATTCTTCAGATGACTCTAATATTCCGTCGCTACACATCACTAAAATGTCTCCATCTTGTAAGTCTTTGTCATATACTACTAAATCTATGTCATTTAATATTCCTGTAGGTAAACTTACTGATTTTAGTACTTCTACATTTCTTCTATTTTTAACGTATGTAGGGCATGCTCCGTTTTTTATGAATTCTAAATTTCCTGCATATAAGTCTAAAATTGCTATATCTAATGTAGCATACATATCTTCTTGGCCTATAGCATTTAATGTTGAATTTATCATTCTTAAAGATGAATTTTTATCAAATCCTGATGTAAGAAGTCTATCTAACATTGCTATTGCTGTTTTGCTTGCTTTTCTTGCTTCTTTTCCAGAGCCCATTCCGTCACTAATTGCTAACAAATATTTTCCGTCTTCTAATTTTGTTTGTATACTTGTATCTCCTGACATAGTTGAATCTGCTTTAGTCGTTTTTGCAATCCCTATTCTAAGTTGTTGTTTGTCCTCAGATATGAATGTATACATACAATTTGGAACTTTTTTTCTTAATGCACATTCTTGTTTTTGTAAAATCATGTTCTCTTCGCAAACTTTAGATATAATTCTTGCCATTTTCTTTATATCACAGGTTGGATTTTCCACATTTTCACAAGAAGGTGTGTATAATGTAACCTCTATTCTTCCTGATGGTTCTTTTTTGTAATTTATATTTTGAATTTCTATATCTTTTTCTTTTAATAATAATTTAATTTCTTCTTTTTGTTTTGCAAAAGGATCATTTTCTTTAGCATCTATTTGATCTGCTAAATTTCCTATTGCTTTTGAAACTTCTTCTAATTGACTAGATACTGCTTTTTTATTTTCATCTAATTTTTTCTTCCATATAAAATTTAGTTTACTAACTTTATATGAATAGTTAATTATTTTTACCATTTGCTCTATGTCTTTTTCTACATCATCACTTATATAATCTTTTTCATATCCAATTATATAATTATTATGAGCAGCCAAAACATCTAACAAGTCTCTTCTGTTAATTCTTTCATTATCTAATAATAAATTAAATATATCTTCTATTAAATTATCTTCTGGTGAATATATATCATCAAATAATATATTTTCTTCTAAACCTTCTAAATTGTTTTCTAACTCTCTTTCGAAAATACTTAAATTGTCTTCTTCTTGTTTTTTAAGTTCTTCTTCATCTACTATTGTAGCTGCTGCTTCTTTATATGTTTTTGACATTTCATATATTGTTTCAGACATGCTATTTAATTTGTAGATTGTATCTTTATTTTCTTCTAAAGTTCTATCTGCCCCATCTGGCAATAATTTTACTTTTCCATATAAATCTTCTATATCTATTTTTACGTTTTTAGGTACTGCAAGTAATCCTAATGAAGCAATTAATATTTCTTGGAAAGCTATTATAGAAGATGTATTTCCATTTGAAACATATGTAAGAAGTACATTTCCTAATACAAAGCCTATTATTACTCCTATTTTTCCTAAACGATTAAATATTCCTGCTATCATTCCTGAAAGCGCATATGTAGCAATTATTATAGGTTCTCCTCCTCCAATAATTCCTACTACACTACCTATAGTAACTCCTGAAGTCGCCCCTACTAAAATACCGTTTTTCCAGCCCATTACTAGTACTACTAGGATGCATAAAATATTTCTAACACTAAATCCAAATACATTTACATCTCCTATTGCACATACACAAATGGCTAACATTAAGCTTGCTCCCATTACCTCTTCAATAGAATATGCTCTTTTTTCTCCTATATTTGTAATTATATCTATACTATTAGAGAATATTTTATAAAATATGAAAGCTGCTATGCTATAAATAACTGCAAATAATAAGTCGTATATTACTATTTGTTTAAAAAATAATGGTACTACTTGCACTAATAAACAACTTATAAATAAACGTAAACCTAGTTTTCTCTTTTCGCCTTTTTCTTCTTCATATTTTGGTGATTTTATTAAGATACTAACAAATACTAAAAATAGCGTTAATAGTAAATTTAAAGTTGATGACCCACCAAAACAAATGCTAGTTCCTGTTATTACAAATATACTTGCTATTCCTATTGGAATACAATTACTTAAAATTGCTACTAGTATTGCTATTCCAAAAGGTGCTAGTTCTTTGTTTATATTAAAACTAACACATGAAAGTAAGAAAGATACAATGTATACCATTATCATTTTTTTAGATACGCATTTTTTTATTGCTTCTTTTATCTTTTCTTTTTTATTTAATTCAACATCCTCATAGGAATTTTGGTTCTCTTCAAAATCCCTTGCTATATTTTGAAACATCCTTTACCACCTCATACTTTTTTAATTATTCGTTTTTGTTTTGCTTGTCCTATTTTAGTATAAAAAAAATTAATTATTTGTCGTTTTAGATACGAAAATTAAAAAAGTTTTTTACAACTTGTGATATATTTTTTTATATTATTTCTTTTTTATTTTTTATTTCTCATTTGTTTCTGTTTATTTTATCGTAAAATGGTATAAAATACAATAGTTTGTAGGAAAATTCTATAGTAAAAACATTTTGAAAATTTATGAATTAAATTTTTGCTGAATTTACATAAAAAGTATTGACATAGATAATAAAAAAATATATAATGAATATACTTCTATAAGAGAAGTATATTACACAAACAAAATCAGGTGATTCTCTACCAATAAATGAGAAAATTATTAATCTGGTGTTTCACCACCATAAAGTGAGAAAATTATAAATCAGGTGTTTCTCTACCAATAAATGAGAAAATTAAAATACAAAAAAGGACAACTATAAAAGTTGCCCTTTTTTTGCAAGCTAAATTATAGCTTTTGCAATATTTAGTTTTAGTATGAAAAATAATATTTTCCTATTTTACTACTATATAGCCATATTCTTCACCTTTAAACTCGTAGTCTATTTTATTTTTTCCTTCCTTTTGAATGTCAATTTCCCAATATTGACCATAATCTGTTGCTACTATATTTTGCTTTGTGAAATCTCCCTCTTTTATAATAACAACTGCTGACATCTCATTTAGATTCTCAATTGACATTGATGCTGATACGGCTAATTTATCTCCATCTTCCATAGTATATGTTGAGTCTGGCTCAATGATTAGCTGCTTACCCTCTTCTTCATTCCATACTACCAAATGAGGCTCTTCTTCACCAGGTTGTGATGCCCACTCTTCCCAAGATACCATTTCTACTGGCTCTGACGTAGGCTCAGGTGTAGGTTCTGTTGTAGGTTCTGCTGTTGGCTCCGGCGTACTTTCTGCTTCAACCTCAGCTACTTCTTCGATAATTGTGGTCTGTTCTTCAGCCTCCTCTTCAATAGCTGTTTGTTGATTAATCACTTCTTCCTGTTTTTCTTTTCGTGCAGAATTTGCAAATACAATGCACAAAACAATTACAAGTGCTACGGCTACCACGCCTACAATACTGAAAATTAGGATTTTCCGCGTTGAAGAGTTTTCTTTTTCTTCATTTTCGCCCTCTTCTCCTTCTTTCTTTTTTTCTTCCGAATTAGGCTCATTGACTTCTTTCTCTTCAGCTACTTCAGTTTGGTCTTTCTTACCTTCTTCAGTTGTAGTTTTCTCTTCCTGCGAGTTAGCATTCTCTCTTACATCCTCTTCTAACCGCAATTTTTCATTCTCTTTCATACTTTTTTCCTCCTTATTAAAGTTGAAATAATTAATTGACATATTGGTTACTTATGTAAAAAATACTATCATTTTTATCAAAAAATGTCAATAATTTACAACAAAAAATAGTTGGTTTTTAGCTAAAAACCAACTATTTTTGTCATATTATTTTACTAGTATTTTTTTCTTAATGAAGATTATTCCGATAACTCCAACTGCAATTGCTACTATTATAATTGCACCTATTGTAATATATCTTGCTGTATCACCAAATGGTGGTAAGATTTTTACTACTTCTGCCTTATCTGAGTCTAACTCTTGTGGTGCTTTTGTTGGATCTTGATTTCCAACTACAGAGTATTCATTTCTTCTACCTACAATGTTGCTTGTTTTTACAATTTCCACAATATTACTATATGTCAAATCGTCTGTGCTATTTTCTGAAGTAATTGTTTGTGTTAATACTAATGGTATTGTTGTACTATTTGTAGCTTTATTATCTACTTTTTCTTTATATAAAGTTGGTATTAATTCAACTCCTAAATTATCAGTAATTATTATTGTATTATATTGCTCTACTGCATCTTTAAGTGAAGAATTTACCAAACCTTGTGACGCTATATCATTTTTGTTTATTACTCTCCAATTACTGTTTTCACTTGCATTAAATTGTAAGTTGTTTGCAACATAATCTAATACTTGATCTGCTTTTGTTGTTACTATTGTATTTTTGTCTTTAACTTTTCCTGTATAGTAGAAGCAATTATCTTTGTAATCTACTTCACCTTCATTTGTTACTGTAACTTGGTATGTAATTGTAATTGTTGCTCCATGCATCAATTCTTCATCCATACTTAATTGAATTAAACCTGTTTTATTTTTGTTGCTATTTCTAATTTCTTCAATACCTTTCATTAAGTTACCATTATAACCTACTTTATATGCTTCATGTTTTCTCCATAATACATTTTGTGCTGTATTTTTTGCATCAAATAGTATTCTTCCATCAGATAATGTAAGTTTAACATTTGCTACTTCTTTGTTTATTGAAAGTTGTGCCTTAGCTCTTTCTTCTAGTCCTAAGTCTACATTTGTAATTTTGTAAGAATTATCTTTCTTATTTCCGTCACTTCCTACTTGGTCATATTCTAATTCTATTACCATTACTCCTGTTTCTGCTTTCATATTTGTATTTGCCATTAAATCTTTTAGTAATGTATTTCTATTATTCATTGTAGTATAGTCTGCTTTATGAGAAGCTAATACTTCTGCAATATAATTTGTAACTCCTACATTTGAATAATTTATTACTTCATTTCTACGAGATTCTATATCTTTTGCATCTGATACATTATTTTTCTTATTTGACTCTGTTATATCATAAAGGTAAGTGAATGTCTCATTTTGTGTACATGTATTTTTGTCATATCCTAATACTTTTCTAACTTCTTCGCCTAATGTTTCTTGCCCCATGTTCCATGTAGAAGCTTTTCTCCATACATATTCTTTACCTTGTTCAATACCTTCTTGATATGTTGTAGATTTATAATCTTGTCCGTTATAAGATTTTTCGTTTGCTCCTCCTAGTGAACTTGGTGCTACTGTTTTAATTGTATCTCCATAAATGAATCTTACTACATATTTACCTGGTACAAATGACTTGAATGCATATTGTCCATCATGTGAATCTGAAAATTCATAGTTTGGTATTAAATCTCTATAGTTTATAATTGGTGTTTCTGATTTTTGTAATCCTGAACCTGCACCATTGCCAAATTCTCTCCATACAAATTCTGTACCATTTTCCATTAACTCTACTAATTGTACAGTTACACCATTTATTAATGTTTCTTTGTTATTTCTAATTCCATCACCAGTTGTTGTTACTTCTATTGTTTTATTTCTTTCATCTTCCCATACAGAACCTGAAATTACTCTTGTAGCATCATCATTTCTATATAATATAACTCTAATATTTGGTGCCTTATCTGTATCATCTTCAAAGTTTTCATATTTGATTGTTCCGTCTTTTGGTACATCTGATGGATTTAAGTTACCAGAATTTGAATCTCTATCTACTATACCAGCTGATTTTAAGCTTACGTCTCCAACATTTGGTACTGTTGTTCCTGGTGCATATCTTGTTGAGTATCCATTTACTTCTACAATGTTTTCTTTACCTACACCTATTGCTGCTCCAGATACTAGTTCTTCATCTAGTCTTATCCAATCTTCTCCGTCTATTGTATCTTTCTTTACTTTAAATGTTAGGTATACATATGCTGTTTGTCCTGCTGTTAAATATTTATCATCTAATCCTGTTACATATAAGTTGTCATATCCTGCTATTGTTGTTCTTGTTTCTGAAGATACTTGTTCATATCTACTTGTGCTACTTGCTTTTACGGCATATTTACCTTGGTTTTCGCCACGTTTTATTTCTATATATGAACGATTATCTACATATTCTAAGTCTTGGTCGTAGTAATCTACTAATTCATCTACTTTTGCTTGTATACTCATAGCTTGATTACGTACCATTATTTTATATGTTACATATACTTGTAATTCATCATTTTTAGTCTTACCAAGTTCTGCAGCTCTTTCTCCATACATAATTGCTTTATAAATATAATCTGATTTATATAATTCTCTTGAATAATTTGTGTTATAGTATGCATCTGAAAGTCTTACACTGATATCCCATTGATTTTCTGCATTTTCTTTGTTTTCTAGAGTATCATATGTATATGTATGTGTTTGTCCATTTATTTCTAATGTTACTTTTTCTACGTCTTTCTTGATTGCTAAATCTGATTCTTCTCTTCTTTCAACACCTAAATTGATATAATATGCACTAGGATATAATAAGTCTGCTTTTGGTGTTAATCTACTTGGATATTGGAATGTGTCTATTACAAATACATCCTTTACAGGGTATAAACCATTTGCTCCATCTGCATTTGTGTATGCGTCTATCATACAATCTTGTACATATTGTGCCATAGCTCCGCTTCCACCAATTAAGTTACCAAACTCGTCTATAACTCCTGCTGATAATAATTCTTGTTTTGTATATGTTTTGTTATATCCATTTGCACCTTTATAATTTGCAGGTGATGAACCTATTTTTTCAAATTTAACATTATAACTTTCTCTTTCTGCTTTTCTATCTTTGGCATTTGAATTTACTTGCCAATCTGCAGTTCCCCATGTCGTTGAATCTGCAAAAGTTACTGGTTGATAATATTGACCATTATATGTGAATTTTACATAGTATTGGTACATTGCATCTAATTTTTGGAATAAATATTTTCCATTTGCATCTGTTCTTGTAGTTGCAATTTGTGTACCATCTTGTCTATATAAAGTTACTAACATATTTGGTATTGGTCTGTCGCCTTCATCTTTATTGTATTTTCCATTTGAGATACTTTCTTTTCCGCTTTTAGCATCTTCCCAAACATATCCACCAAGTTCCATTGTTAAATCTACAGACTCTTGTGGTATATCTATTTTGCTTTCTAAAGATTTTCTTGTCCAAATTCTCTCGTCTGTAACTAACATAGCAGATAATTGAGCTTTGTAAGTACCTACTTTTCTTAATTTAATTACACCATATACATTATAATAATCTTTTCCATAATCTACCTTAATAGTGTCACCATTTTCATCTTCAGTTTCTCTCCAATCATATTCATGTCGATCAAAATCTCTTTTTATTTCTCCATAAAATTGATAGATATCTCCAGTTCCACTATATTTTTGATATGTTGCTTTACTTGTTTGAATATAAGCAAAATCTATGTGTATTCCGGCTTTTGTAGGATTTCCTTGTGCACTAAACTTAATAAAGAATGTTTCTCCTGTACTTGGATATGGTTTATCTGCACTTTTGCTTTCAAATAATATTTCCATAGGTTCTACTCTAGAAGATTTATCTGTTACTACATATAAATCTTCTATATATGAAAATCTGTTGTCTTCTGGGTATGTTACTTTATATGGTCCGATAATATATGTTCCTTCTGATCTATTTGCTATAACTTGTGCATCATTTGCATTTATTTTAGCATCATAATTTGAACCTATATTGTTATTTTTATACCAATTTTCGTAATCTACTGCCTCTGTATATAAAGAACTTCCTCCTAAAATTTTCCCTTCATTAAATGTAGAGTCATTCCATAAAGATGCTTGTATAGTACTTTCATTAGCATTATCACTTTCTGAGCCAGTATAATTACCTTTTTTAAATCCTAAATTTAGAGGATTTACATCTGAACCTGAACTAAATGTATAGGCTGTTCTAGTATTTTCTATAGTTGTAGCTGAACCAATAGGATTTAAAACTGGCGTCATTGCTACTTTTGGTCCAAGTAGATTTGCTAAATCCATTCCATCTTCTGATGTAAAGTCTCCATTATAATCTTTTAATTGTATGCTATTTGAAGGAATTGGTTTTGCATAATCTGCTAACTCAATTAATTTTTCTTTTAATTTACTTTTTATAATATTATGTAATGCTTGCCATGCATATTCATATGCACTTTCATCAATATTATTTTTTTCTGTTTCTTGATAATAGCTTGGGCTAAATTGTGTAAATCTAATTGGTCCACCTTTTTCTTTACAGAAATACCAATGTCCACCTTGAACTTGTGGATAAATTGGTGTCTGATTTGCTGGTGAAAACGCACTTACACTACCCGCTAATAATGCTATTGTAAATATTGTTATAATTGTTGCAATAATTAATTTTATTTGTTTACTCACTTAGGTTCACCCCTTTTCTATCTTAATACTTTTTTCTTAACGAAATATGCTCCAACTGCAATAGTTCCTATAATTGTTATTGATAATCCAAAGAATGTTATTGTTTTACCAGTTTTAAGTGTAATTAAAACATCTGCTGAAGATATATCATCTTCTCCTGCCTTGTTGTTTCCTGGTGTAGAGTCTATATCTTGTATTCCTAAGTCATTATATGCTTCATAAATTTCTGCTGTATTATGATATAATCCTAAATTTTCTTCTGTCATTTTTTTAGTTAGTATTAATGTTACTTCTTTACTTTCTCCTGGATTTATTAAAGTATTTGCTAAACTTGAATTGTAAAGGATTCCATTTTCTGATGTATACCAATCTTTATTTAATTCTGAATTAAACTTCATTTCGCTTGGCATATAATCTACTATTTTTTTAACATATCCTGCTATTGCACCTTCGTTTGTTACTCTTAATTTGTATTCAACTATAATGCTTGTATTATTTACGTCTTTTCCTATTAAGTCTTTTTTAGCTACTTTTACATTTTTATAGTCATATACATCTGTATTATTACCATCTTGAACTGTTATTTTTGTAACTGTCTTATCTAGTCTTAAATCAAATTTTGGATTTGAAACTAAACCTAAATCTATATTGTAAATATTGCTATCAGTTACATCTATTTCTTCTGTAATTCCTGCTATTCTCTCTTCTCCGTTTATTGTTATTTTGCTATCTATAGCATCAGAATTTTTAGTATCGTTTACATCTTGTTTTCTATATGTTGTAGCACTATAATTTACATTATCATATAAGAATATTATTGTATATTTACCTTTTGCTACACTTTGGAAAGTGTATTTTCCATCTTTATCTGTTAAAACTTTTAGAATATTTCCATCTTTATCTGTTACAAGTGAACCTGTTTCATTGTTAAATAATAGTACTTCTACGTTTTCTACTTTTGTTTCGCTTTCATCTTTGATACCATCATTATTTTCATCTTTCCATACTTGTCCACTTATTTTTCTTACTATCGTAGTAATATCTCCTGGTTTTTCATATTCTGTCTGTTCTATAATATGAGATATTTTATTTGTTTCTACATTTATAGTATTAGTTGTAATTGTTGCATTATTTTCAATTTTAACTTTTTCATTGCTTTGTTTTGCTACAACATTTATAGTAACTACAGCTGTTTCTCCTTTTGGAATGCTTATACTTAAAGTTGTTTTATTTTCGCTATCTATATTGTTAATAGTTTTTGTTTCTCCTGCGATTGTATAAGTTGTGTTTATATATTCAACTTCTTTTGGTAAATTATCTGTTAAGTTTAAATTACTAATTATATTTCCACCAATATTTTTTATTGTAAATTTATAGCTAAATTTTTCTCCTGCAGATAATGAACTTCCTTCTGGAATACTAGCTGTTTGTGTAACTTCTAATCCTTCTTTACTAATAGTATCTGTAATAGCATTTGAAGTTTCTTCTGCAATTCCATCTGCTGATATTTTTGCTACACTATTTATAACTTTTTCATATTCGCCATTATTTAGAGCTTTAACTTTAGAAGTAATTTTTATTGTTTTACTATCATTATAAGTTACATCTCCTAAATTAATCGTTAATTCTCTATTTTTTTCATTAAAGTTAGTTCCATCTGTTGTTGTATCATATGAATCTTTTTCAGTATTAAATTTGCTAACTTCTGCTTTTTCATATTCTAATTCACTAGGAATATTCACTTTTACAATTGTATTTTTAGCTGTTATATTTGCGTCATATAATTTTACTGAAATATTATATATAAATTCATCACCTTCATTTAATACTTCAAGTCCATTTGTTGTTGTACTTGTTGAAATATTAAAATAAGCTTTTCTTATATTATTTGTAACTTCTTTACTTTCTACTGCCTTAGCTAAATCTTTAGCTGTAACTACTGATTTTAAAGAAGCTGTAGTTTTATATTCACTATCACTATGTTTTATATCTGATTTATGATATTTAGTTCCATTATATGTTTCATAATGAGATTCATCTTTACAAATATCTTCTACTGTTAATTTATTTACTACTACCCAGAATGATTTTGTAATTTCTTCATTTGGTTTAATACTTCCTATTTCAGCAACATATTGTGTACTTGCATAGTCTTTTGTATATTGTCCTGATTCACCTTCAAAGAAATTAATTATACTTAAATATTGTGGTAAATCTACTGTTACTTTTACATTTTCAGTAGTATCTTCTCCTGAATTTTTTACTTTTACAGTATACTTAATAAATTTTCCTGTTGATACTTCTTCTGTTGTATTAGAAGATATACTTGTTTCTAATATTGGGCCTTTACCTGTTGTAATTCCTACTTTTACTGAGCTTGCCTTATCTTGTATTGTTCCTGCTTCTAAGTTATTATTAAAGTATACTCCGTAATTTCCATATGCTGATGCATTATGTTGTAAGTTTGCTGGTATTTGTGCTTCATAACTGAAGTTTACGCTATCTCCTGTGTTCATTGTGTAATCTGTAAATACTATTAAATATGATTTAACTTTACTTAAGTCTGTTGGCTCTTTTGTCCATTCATTTGTACTTAATGCTAAATCTTTTGTTGCATTTTCATTTTCTGAATAGTATATTGTTACTTTGTTATTATCTTTGCTATTTACTACTATGTTACTTACAAGTGGCATGTCAATTGTTGAACCTAAGTCACTTCCTGTTACTACTTCTTTATTTCCTTTGGCTGGTATTCTTCCTAATATACTTATATTGTCGATTGTATTGTTATAGTTATTTATTACTGTCATTTCAAACTTTGTATTTCTTGCTTCTGCCATTGTTTCTATTGTTGCTACTTTTGTTTCTCCACTTATTGCTGTTAATGTTTCTCCATTTTCTTTGTAATTTGATATTGATGTTGTTGTTACTACTCCTGTTGGTGCTACAAAGTTTACTGCTGTACTTACTTCGTTTGTTTCTTGTGTACTTGCATTTGTGTACACCATTTTTATTTGCTCTTGTTTGCTTGGTGTTAATTTATTTACTGTTAAATCTGTTGTTATTACTACATTTACTCCTTTGGCTACTGCTGCTATTGCATATTCTGTTTGCATTCCTTCTAATGTTACTTCTATTGTTTTTGTTCCATCTGCATTTTCTACTACTTTATTTTCTTTTAATGTTAATTTTGATCCTTCTGTATCAAACAATACTTCTACATTTTTTACATTTATTGTTTCTATATATTTTGGAAGTGTTATTTTTAATGTTGGATTTTTATATAAATTACAATCTAATGTATTTGTTTTTAATATTGCTGTTATTTTTACATCTTTGTTTGTTGTTACAGTAGATAAATTTGTGTTATCCATTACTAGTTCTGCTTGTGATGTTGGTTCTGTTAATGCTATTTCTTTTGTTACAGTTTTCTGAGTTACTTTATTTGTATCTTTTAATGCTGTCATAGTAACTTTTTCTTCTAGTTTTGTTAATTCTTTTGCTTGTGCTTTATTTAAAGTTATTTCGTTTTTTACTGCTTTTGTTAATTTTAATTCTAATTTTCCTTCTACTACTGGTTTAGAAGTTTCTATTTTCAAAGCACTTACATTTAAATCTTTTAAGTCTACTACATATGTTTGTTCATCTGCTTGTGTATTTTTATCTATTGTTGCAACTAAAGTTGTTCCATTATAAATTTTAATATTACCTTCTTCAGATAAGATTTTATCAAAATTTGATTTTGATATTTTTAATTCTTTAAAATATGTATAACTTTCACCTGTTAAATTTAATTCTACTTTGTTTAATAATTCTGTGTTTTCTATTTTTGTAAGACCTACATTTGTTGTTATATTTTCTGTATATTCTGTTTCTTTTTTAGCTGTTGTTTCATAGTTTGCATATATTTGACCTTTGCTTAAACTTTCTGTAGTTGTCACTTCTGTTTCTACTAGTTCTCCTATTTGGTCTTTCATATTCTCTTGACTTGATTTACTTCTTCTTGCTTTTGTAATGCTAGATTCATAAATTGATATTTCACTACTTGCTTCTAATGTTACTGGAACTGATTTTGCAATTTCTTTTTTGTATATACAAGTTACTAAAAATTCATCTTTAGCTTGTTTACTCCAAGAAACTTCACCTTGTGCATTTACTTCGTTCTCTACCATAATTGTTACTTTATTTGAATTTGCATCATAATTATAATTTGAAGAACTGAAGTTAGCACCTGATTCATCTCCATTAGTTGCTTTAGTAGTATTAGCTACTACTTTTACTTCTTCTGGTTTTGTGCCATCTATAGTTGGTATTAAAATTTCTATTTTATCTTCTTTTACTGGTAAATTATTGTCTTTTAAATATGATTCAACATTCATTTGTAATACAAGGTATTTTTCTCCATTTATTTCATATGGAATAAATTTTGAAACGCCAATATTTAATTCAGGATATTTTTCTGCTGTCCATGCTAAATTAACCGTAACATCTTTTTTAGCTTGTTTTTCGTTTCCATCTCCATCTACATATGTACCAGTGAATTTAATTTTGTTTTCTTTATAAATTTGAGATAAAGAAATCTTTTCACTAGTAGATGTTATCATTTTGATTGGAATTGCTAATTCTACGGCTTCTCCTTTTACTATTTGATTAAAATATATTTTGTTATCTTCAATTTTTGATACTTCTTTTGCAGTAAATTCATCTTCTACTTTAAAGTTTGGATTGTCCAAATCTACTACAATATTTTTTAAATATCCTTTATTGTTTACCTTTATGGTTATGTATAAGTAATTTTTTTCTCCTATTGTTTTTATTGCTGCCTTTGTTTTTGTTTCATTATCTTTAAAATAAGTATCAAATTCCACATTGGCTTGATTTGTTGTCATTGTGCCACTTGCGAATACTTCCCCAATGATACCTAAATAACTAAACATCATAACGAATATTAATGCTATGGCTAGTAATTTTGTTCTTGTTTTATACATAGAAATATCCTCCTATTTATTTATATTACATATATTTTTAAACATAATTCTTCAATCATATTATATTATACCTCATTTTTTACTGTTTTTCAATGTTTTTTCTTAGTTTTTTAAACTTTTTATGTATAATTCCACTTTTTACCAGTAGCAGTGCTGTTTTCAGTGTTTCTCTTTTGTATTTTTTTACATTTTTACACATTTTCTTTGTGTTTTCAATAGTTTAATTTTTTACAGAAAATGTATTTACTCTTTTTGCTTTACGGAAGCTAGTTTTTTACTATTAAATATTAAATTTATATTACAAAATAATATTTTTGGTCGATTTTATGTAATTTTAAACCTAAAAAACTATGAATTTTAACTACTTTTTGTATACTTTATAGTAAATTTTTATATTTTAATTAAGTATTTCCGTAATTATATTATAAAATTTTTCTAATTTTTTGTGTTTATTAACTCTTTTTCATTTTGTAGTAATTTATAACAATTCCGCTATAGCGGATTTTTATACTTTTATGCTAGTTTTTGTATTATGATAATTATTGCCTTTTACGCTACAATAGAATTTTTTGTATTCCAAATGTTACATACACTAAAAATACATTCTCAAAATATATTAAAAAACTTTAAAAAAACAGATTAGCAAAAGGGAATCATCCACTATGGAATATGCAGTTTTTGTCGAATTTACGCGACGAAAATTCCTTGATTTCTCAGAGTTTTTATGATATAAAATATATGAATTGCATAAAAAGTGCATCATTATTTCAAATTTACTAACAAATTTTATTAGTAAATTTTCATTAGCAAAAATTTTATTTCTTAAAATTGAATCTAATTAAAAATCCAATTTTACTTTAATTAAATATAAATACAAGGAGGTGAATTATTTACTTTTTATTTTTGTGCAATTTAAAATATAGTTTGAAGGGACCAAATAAAATATGAAAGAAAATCTAACTTTATTAAAACCAAAGATAGATGTTGTTTTTCACGCCTTGTTTAAAAAAGGTAATGAAGAAATAACCAAAGCAATGATACAAGCAGCTACAAAAGAAAAAATTGAAAGTATTAATTTAGATAGCGATAGACATATTCTTGGAAGATATACAGAAGAAAAATTAGGAATACTAGATTTAAAAGCAACATTAGATAACGGAACTATATGCGATATAGAGATTCAACTTGCCGACAATAAAGATACTGCAGAGAGATTTTTATTTTATTGGAGTAGAATATATTCAAGTCAATTAGTAAAAGGTGATGACTATTGTAAGTTAAATAAAGTAATCGGATTAATAATAATAGATTATGAATTTGAAAAGACAAAAGAAATAGAATCTCTTAGTACAAAATGGAAAATAAAAGAAGTATCAACAGGTAAACAAATTGAATTGACAGATGTATTGGAATTATATATAATAGAGATACCAAAAGCGAGAAGGATGCTAGAAAAAGAGCCTAAAAATGAACTAGCACAATGGGTATTATTTTTAAATGATCCTAATGAAAGCGAGGTATCGAAAATAATGGAAGATAATAAAGAAATAAAAGAAGCAATGAATGAATTAGAAAAAATAAGTGAAGATGAAGAATTAAGAAGAGTTGCAGAACTAAGAGAAAAAGCAATAAGAGATGAAAAAAACGGATTAAGGCACGCCAGAGAAGATGGTTTAAAAGAAGGTATTGATATTGGCACTAAACGTGGTTTTAAGCAAGGCATTGAACAAGGTAAGCTTTTAGTTGCTAAAAATATGAAAGCTGAAGGCATTGATATTGATACTATTATGAAAATAACTGGTTTATCTGAAGATGATATTGAAAAACTTAATGAATAAGAAGTAGAAGAAATTTTGTTTTAACTTTGCTATTTTTTCCGCTATAGCGGAATTTTATAATATAAAATATATTAAATATAATATAAAATGGTACAAAAAAGGGTACAAATATTTTAAATTTCATATATGTTATAGAACAAAATTGGAAATTAATAATATTTGCGCTTATTAGAGCATTTTAAAGTTCACGTCTTTGTTCGTGCGTAAAAATTGCAAATCAAATTTCTGTAAGGAATATTTATATTGTTAAGGCATAACAATAACACCCTGCAAAACTTATTAAGTTTCACAGGGTGTTACTGTTACAAAAAAAACATTAATACATTAGAAAGGAGTTGATAATTGGCAATTTACAACATTAGATTAAAGTTGCTGATAAATGTTTTGGATTGTAGAAAGTATCTTATTGCCTATGGATTCCCCATAAGTTTTAAGTAGCAATACAAAGTCATTGGTTTTCCATCAAATTCAATATCTACTATTGTTGCAGATACATATCCATCCCGCATTATTGAACTTGATATATTTTTGAATATAACTACAGAATCATAACATTCTGAGTCTTCAAACTTTAACTCTCTTACTACTTTACCGTTGTTATCAGGAATATAAATTGCTAATGTGTCATTATCATAAAACTCTACTTCCTGATTACTATCTTCAATTATAATCTTTTTGTTATTTTCATCGTTGAAGACTACAAGTTTCGGTTCTTCAATAATTCCATTAAAACTTTGAATCCATTCTACTCCTGGTAAAGTTGAATTTGTATCTGGCGTTGGAACCGGCGTAGGCTTTGGAGTAGGTTCCTCTGTAGGTTCAGGCGTAGCAACTTCTTCTGCCTGTTCTACTGCTGGTGCTTCTTCTGTTACTTCTGCTTTTGTTGTTTCTTCACTTGCAGGAGTAGCAGCTGCTTGTCCAAAAGAACATGCTGTAAGCAATGTTGCCATGAGCATAATACATACTACTAATACATTTAAGGTATTCCGTTTAATTTTTTCCTTTTTCATAATTAAAATCCTCCTTTAATATAAGTTTGAATTTATTGTTTACTCGAGTTTATTAACTCTTATGTTTTACATAATACCATTTTTTCCAAGTTGTGTCAATAAAAAATAGTTAATTTCACTTAAACTTTATATTTGATTTTTCTTTATTTCTATATTCTCTTATCCTTTGTATGGAAATTTAAAAATAAATTTCTATAAAAATAGTTTATAATTGATTTTTAGAACTGAATAGTAGCATATTAATACCCCATATAAGACTTAGTAAATCTCATATGGGGTCTAATTGAAAACGGAGTTTAGAACTATTCTACAATTTCGATCTCCGCATTCAGATCTTTTTCCTCATCACCATATACAACAGTAACACCAAATTGTAAAATTGTCATTGGTTTAAATTCATCAAAAAATTTACTTGCAATTTGATAGTTCCCTACATTTTCAATTTTTTGAAAATAATCAATGGCTCTTGAAAATTCTATTGATGACTCTTTATTGGATGGAACATATACTGCTAATGTATCTGTTAGAGAAAATTCTACTCTTTCTCCTTCTTCTACGATAACTTTTTTGTTGGTTTCATCATTAAAAATAACTAACTTAGGTTCAGTAATGATTCCATCAAAAGTATCAAGCCATTCAAGTCCTGGTAATGTAGATTCCATGTCAATACCAGGATACTTTGAGTCCTCGACTTCAGGTTCTGGAGTAGGTTCCTCTGTAGGTTCAGGCGTAGCAACTTCTTCTGCCTGTTCTACTGCTGGTGCTTCTTCTGTTACTTCTGCTTTTGTTGTTTCTTCACTTGCAGGAGTAGTAGTTGCTTGTCCAGAAGAACATGCTGTAAGTAATGTTGCCATAAGCATAATGCATACTGCTAATACACTTAAGATGTTCCGTTTGATTGTTTTCTTCTTCATAATTAAAATCCTCCTTTAATATAAGTTTGAATTTATTGGTTTACTTGAGTTTATTAACTCTTACATTTAACATAATACCATTTTTTTCAAGTTGTGTCAATACAAAATAGACAATTTACTTAAAAATTGCCTATTTTTCTATTTTTTATTCTATTTTGTTAGCACTTTTTTCTTAATGAATATAATTGCTAATGTTATTATTCCTATTGTTGTAACTGCTATTATAGCTATTACAATATAATTCAATGTGTCACCAAATGGTGGTAATATTTTTACTACTTCTGCTTTATCTGAGTCTAATTCTTGTGGTACTTTTGTTGGATCTTGATTTCCAACTACAGAGTATTCGTTTCTTCTACCTACATTGTTGCTTGTTTTTACAATTTCTACAATGTTTGAATATGTTAGGTCATCTGAGTCATTTTCAGATGTAATTAATTGTGTAAGTACAAGTGGTACTTCTGTATGGTCGTTTTCTTTGCTTACTAATGTTGGTACTAATTCTTTGTTTAATGCTTCTGTTTGAATAATTGTATTGTATTGTTCTACTTGTTTTCTTAAGTTATTGTTAACTAATGTTGTGTACATATTATTTGTGTTTAACTTATCTTTTTCTATTACACTCCAATTACTATTTTCTGATGCATTAAATTGTAAATTATTTGCTACATAGTCAATTACTTGGTCTGCTTTTGTTTTTACTATTGTGTTTTTATCTTTAACATTTCCTGTATAGTAGAAGCAATTATCTTTGTAATCTACTTCTCCTACATTTGTTACAGTAATTTTGTATGTAACTTTTATTGTTGCGCCATGCATTAATTCTTCGTCCATACTTAATTGAATTAAACCTATTTTATTTTTATTTAATTGTCTTATGTTTTCTAAGTCTTTAAATTTATTTTCATCTAACATATGTGTTTTTGAATTATAACCTGTTTGGTAAATTTCATGTCTTCTCCATAATACGTTTTGAGCTGTATCTTTTGCATCAAATAATACTGAACCATCTGCTAAAGTTAATTTTACATTTATTACTTCTTTATTTATTGCAAGCTGTGCTTTTGGTCTTTCTTCTAGTCCTAAGTTTACATTTGTAATTTGGTATGTATTATCTTTTTTATTTCCATTAGTTCCTACTTGGTCGTATTCTAGTTCTACTACCATTAGACCTGTTTCAGCTTTCATGCTTGTGTTATCCATTAAATCTTTTAGTAGTGTATTTCTATCATTCATCGTATCATAATCTGCCTTATGTGAAGCTAATACTTCTGCAATATAATTTGTAACTCCTACATTTGAATAGTTTATTACTTCATTTCTACGAGATTCTATATCTTTTGCATCTGATACATCAGTTTTCTTATCTGACTCTGTTATGTTGTAGTAGTAACCTTTTTGTTTAGATGCATCTAAATTATTATTTGCATCTAATGTTGGTACAGTAACTCTTTCATTATGATCTGAATTTGTTTTATCATATGCTAAAACTTCTGTTAAAACTTTTCCTAAAATTTCTTGTCCAACATTCCATGTTGACTTTTCTCTCCAAACATATTTTGTCGTTTGGTCTATACCTTCTTGATATGTTGTAGATTTGTAATCTTGACCATTATAAGATTTTTCGTTTAATCCACCTAATGAATTTGGCACTACTGTTCTTATTGTATCTCCATATATAAATCTTACTACATATTTACCTGGCATAAATGATTTAAATGCATATTCTCCATTGTGTGTTTCATTAAATTCATAGTTTGCTATTAAATCTCTATAGTTAATTATTGGTGTTTCTGAACTTACTGTTCCTGAACCTGTTCCTTTTCCTATTGTATTTGTTCCACCAAGTCCTTGTTTTTGTTGTTCTTCTGTTAGATTTTTAAAGTCTTCAAAGCTATAACCTTTGTTTCCAAATTCTCTCCATACGTATTCTGAACCATTTTCCATAACTTCTACTAATTGTACAGTTACACCATTTATTAATGTTTCTTCGTCTTTCTTTATTCCATCCCCTGTTGTTGTTACATCTATTGTCTCGTTTCTTTCATCTTCCCATACAGAACCTGAAATTACTCTTGTAGTGTCGTCATTTCTGTATAGTATTACTCTCATATTTGGTGCTTTATCTGTATCATCTTCAAAGTTTTGATAATTTATTGTTCCATCTTTTGGTACATCAGATGGATTTAAGTTACCTGGATTTGAATCTCTGTCTATTATTCCTGCTGGTTCTAAACCTACATCTCCTATATTTGGTACTGTAGTTCCTGGTGCATATCTTGTTGTATATCCATTTATTTCTACAATATTTTCCTTACCTACACCACTTGCTGTTCCAGATACTAATTCTTCATCTAATCTTACCCAATCTTCTCCATCTATTGTATCTTTCTTTACTTTAAACGTTAAGTATACATATGCTGTTTGTCCCGCTGTTAAATACTTGTCATCTAAACCTGTTACATATAAATTGTCATATCCGTTTATTGTTGTTCTAGTTCTTGATGATAATTGCTCATATCTACTTGTAGAGCTTGCTTTTACAGCATATCTACCTTGGTTTTCACCACGTTTTATTTCTATATATGAACGATTATCTATATATTCTAAGTCTTGGTCGTAGTAATCTACCAACTCATCTACTTTGGATTGTATGCTCATTGCTTGATTACGTACCATTATTTTATATGTTATATATACTTCTAATTCGTCTGATTTACTCTTTCCAAATAAATCACCTATACCATCATTGTTTTCATCTTTATCTCCATACATACTTGCCTTGTATATATAATCTGATTTGTATAGTTCTCTTGAATATCTTGTATTATAATATGCGTCTGAAAGTCTTACACTAATATCCCATTGGTTTTCTGCATTTTCTTTATTTTCTAGAGTATCGTATGTATATGTATGTGTTTGCCCATTTATTTCTAATGTTACTTTTTCTACGTCTTTCTTTACTGCTAAGTCTGATTCTTCTCTTCTTTGTAGCCCTAAATTGATGTAATATGCATTATCATATAATATACTAATTCCACCTATTTTATTACTTGCTAAAAGTTTTGGTGTATTTATCCATTTATAATGGCTATCAATTAGGAATATTGAAGGTACTGGGTATGAACCTGATGCTCCATCTGCATTTGTATATGCATCAATCATACAATCTTTTACATATTGAGCCATAGATTCACTACCACCAATAAGATTTCCAAAATCATCTATAACACCTGCTGCTAATAGTTCTTCTTTTGTATAGGATTTGTTATATCCAGTTACTCCAACTCCATTATAACCATCATCTCTTGATTTATAGTTTGCTGGAGCTGAATTTATTTTTTCAAATCTTATGTTATATTCTTTTCTTTCTGATACTCTATCTTTTGCATTAGAGTTTACATACCAATTGCTTCCTCCCCAAGTACTTGAACTTTCAAAGTTTACTGGTTGATAGTATTGACCATTATATGTGAATTTTACATAGTATTGGTACATTGCATTTAATCCTGAGAAACGATATTGTCCATTTTCATCTGTTCTTGTGCTTCCTACCTCTGAGCCTCCATCTTGATATAGTGTAACTTGCATATTTGGTATTCTTCTGTCTCCTTCATCTTCTCCACCATATACTCCATTTGAAGCACTTTCTTTTCCTCCTTTAGCATCTTCCCAAGTGTATCCACCAAGTTCCATAGAAAGATCGATTGTTACATTTTTATTTTCTATTGTATAATTTCTTTCACCATTTTCTGCTACTGTTAATGTTTGAGCACTTAACCCTGCTTGTTCAGGTTCGTCACCTCTTTTTATATATGGTTGATAAACTGCGAAATAATAACGTTTTTCTGCTGTTTCATTTACATATATATCTCTATAATCATATTCATATATAGGATTTCCATTTTCATCATATATAGTATCTCCATCTTCATTCTTTTTTTCATGTTTGCTACCTTCTATTTGTTCTTTCTGTATTGTACCATAATAATATTTGACATGTATTGTAACTCCTCCTATTGACATTTTATATTTTCCTGCAGTCTGACAATATCCATAATACTTCCATATATCTGCTAAAGTATCTAATTGTGTAAAATCTATATTTGTTCCACTTATATATTCAAATTGTGCACTTAAATTTATAGATGTTGCATAGCCTATACTTGATGCTGAAAATTTTATGAAAAATTTTTCTCCAGATTTTGGATAATGTTTTTTCATTCCATTTGCACCTGGTACTTCAGTTCCACCTTTTTCAAATATTATTTCAAAATCTTTATGTGTTTCATCATATATAAGTGAACCATTGTTTATGCTTAATGATTTTACATATGAAATATCTTCTGCTGTATAATCTGGATAATTTAAAGTAAATGGTCCTACTATATATTGTTGATTTCCTCTATCTGCAATAACCTGTGCTAAACTTGTATCTATAGAAGCTTCATATTTTTTTGATGCAAATTCAGCATATTTTTGTGAATTTTCGTACAATGTTCTACCATTTGAAGTACTTTTACTTGGATTTTGTCCAAGAGCTAACCAATATGCTGTTTGCATATCATTTAAGCTATATTTTTTACCATATTCTCCTTTTTCTCCATATACATTTTCAAGTGAAGTTAATATATATGCTTTTTGATCATTTGAATATGAGCCTGTGCCCTTTGTTACATATCTATCATCTGCATCAACTGCTGTTTCTAATACTACAAATTCAGGACCATCTGTTGCAGTTATTCCTTTTGCTGTATAATTACCATAATCTACATCTGAGCTATATTTACTTGGCCATATTGCCTTTGACATTCTTTCAAAGATATCTTTCATATTGCTTTCTGACTCTGCTACTATATCTGCAAGCATTCCATCTTCTGCTACATATACTTTTGGAATACATACAAGACTATCTGTATATTCATCTGTTGTTCCTATAAGATAATATCCTATTGCATCTTCTCCACCTATAAAATTAGTAGAAGCGCTAACACTAAGTGTTCCTAAAGAAGATTCATCGGCAGAACTATATTTTCCATGTGTATAATATCTAATCTTTCTCTTTGTAATGTAATCTTCAAATTTCTTCTTAATTTCAGACTTTATTGCACTTAATGTGTTTTTTACAGGTACCCCTTGTACATTTACATTTACTTCTTGTACAACTGTTTGTCCTGGTATTAAATAGTGGGTAGCCGTATCTTTTTTTCCATATCTTACATATGCTCCATGTTCTGCACAATAAACTACTTTTCCATCCATAGTAGATTGCCATGAACCTGCTCTAGACCATGAATTTCTTGAGCTAGGAAGAGTTACAGTTCTACTAGAGGTACCTAAATAATATTGTGGGAACATACCTGTAGAACCAGCTATAGTTCTTGCAGGCATATTTTCTCCAGAGCTTCCCCATGTTTTTGGAACTTCATTGTCTGTTTGAATTACATCATCTGCAAAAGATAAGCAATTTATAGAAAAGATAGATAATATGACTGCTAATATTATTAATAACTTGCTTATTATTTTGTTTTCTTTAAATTTTTTCATATAATCTTCTCCTTTCCTATTTTATCACCTTTTTATTTATGAAATATGTTCCTATGCATACTACTGCAATTGCTATTATTGTTATTGCACTTATTGCTATTACTTCTCCTGTTTTTAAAGTAATTAAAACATCTGCTGAAGATATATCATCTTCTCCATTTACTTTATTTCCTGGTGTAGAATCATAATCTGTTAATCCTTGGTCATTATATGCTTCATAAATTTCTGCTGTATTGTTATATAATCCCAAATTATCTTCTGTCATTTTCTTAGTTAATGTTAGTGTAACTTCTTTACTTTCTCCTGGATTTATTAAAGTATTTGCTAAACTTGAGTTGTAAAGAGCTCCATTTCCATTTGTATACCAATCTTTGTTTAATTCAGAATTAAATTTCATTTCATTTGGCATATAGTCTACTATTTTTTTAACATATCCTGATACTGCACCTTCGTTTGTTACTTTTAATTTGTATTCAACTATAATACTTGTATTGTTTACATCTTTTCCTATTAAATCTTTTTTAGCTAATTTTGTATCATTGTAGTCATATACTTGTGTATCATTACCACTTTGAACTGTTATTCTTGTTACTGTTTTATCTAGTTTTAAATCGAATTTTGGATTTGAAATTAAACCTAAATCTATATTGTAAATATTAGTATCTGTTACACTTATTTCTTCTGTTATTGCCGCTACTCTTGTTATTCCATCTAATGTTATTTTTGTATCTATACCATCTGAATTTAAACTTGCATCTACTCCTTCTTTTCTATATGATGTAGCACTATAATTTGCTGTATCATATAAAAATATTGCTGTATATTTTCCTCTTTTTATTTTTGAGAAAGTATAGTTTCCGTCTTTATCTGTAACTGCTTTTAACATATTTCCTGTTTCATCTGTTACAAGTGTTCCTGTTTGATTATTAAATAGTAATACTTCTACATCTTGCAATCTTCTCTCATTTTCATCTTTAATTCCATCTTTGTTTTGATCTTCCCATACTTGTCCCATTATTCTTTTTGTTTGATTGTTGTTATTATCTTCTATATCTTTATAGTCAAATTTATCTATAATATGAAAATATGTAGAAGATTCTAAAGGTTCGATTTCTTCATACTCTAATTTTAACTTATTTGAAACTTTTTTAGTCTCTTCTAATGGATTAGCTGTAACATTTACTTCTAGTGTTATTGTTTCTTTTGCTGATATCGTTGTACTCATAGTTTCTTTATATATGTTTTGTGTCTTTCCGTCATTTCTTTTTAAAACCATACTATTTAATGTAACTTCTTCAGGTAATATATCGGTCAATTTTATATTGTATAAATCTATACTTGATAAGTTTTCTATTGTAAAAATATATTTTAAATCTTCGTATGCTGTTACATGTGCATTTTCTGTTATATTAGATGTTTGTGTTATTTTTAAACCTATTTTACTTATTTGTATTGGATCTATTTCAACATCTTGTGTCCTTGCATCTTTTCCTGAAACTTTTACATTTATATTTGTTTGTTTATCATATATACCTTGCTCTAAATTTTCTGTTTTTACAGTTAGGCTTATTGTTTTTGGATTTTTTCCATCTACTTCACCAAGCGAAATATTTAATTTCCTTGTATTTTTATTATATGTATATGTTGTTTGATTTGTAATATCTGTTTCTTGCTTATTTTCTTTTTGTTTTATTTCTATTCCTTGATATTCTAATTCTTTAGGTATATCTATTTCTACTATACTTTCTTTTCTTGTCTCATAAATACTAGATGATAATATTTCCATATAATAAGTAACTGCTTTTCCCTCTTTTAGTACAGTCTCATTATTTAATATAGTTGGTGTTACTATATAATATGTTTTTGCTATTGTGTTGCTTACACTATTTGTTTCTAATTGTCCATTTATATTGTCTGCTTTTATTGTTGCTTTTAATTCAACTTTTACTGTATCTTCTACTATTGATACTGCTTTCATTAATATTTTTTGTTCTATTTTTTGATTTGCTCCTATATTTTCTATAGAAATAATAGCCTCATTTCCACTTGTTGTAATTGTTCTATATCCTGTATTTGTTGTTTCATCCTCTACTATATAATTTAATCCTTCTGGAATTTTTATAATTGCTTGTACATTTTGTGCTATTTCTGTTCCTGTATTTGTTACTACTAATGTATATTCTATAATTTTACCTGTTAGTATTTCTTCTGTTTCTGTTTTGTTTGATTTTAAACTTGCTTCTATTACTGGTCCACTACCTGTTGTAACTCCTACTTTTACTGAGCTTGCCTTATCTTGTATTGTTCCTGTTTCTAAGTTATTATTAAAGTATACTCCGTAATTTCCATATGCTGATGCATTATGTTGTAAGTTTGCTGGTATTTGTGCTTCATAACTGAAGTTTACGCTATCTCCTGTGTTCATTGTGTAATCTGTAAATACTATTAAATATGATTTAACTTTACTTAAGTCTGTTGGCTCTTTTGTCCATTCATTTGTACTTAATGCTAAATCTTTTGTTGCATTTTCATTTTCTGAATAGTATATTGTTACTTTGTTATTATCTTTGCTATTTACTACTATGTTACTTACAAGTGGCATGTCAATTGTTGAACCTAAGTCACTTCCTGTTACTACTTCTTTATTTCCTTTGGCTGGTATTCTTCCTAATATACTTATATTGTCGATTGTATTGTTATAGTTATTTATTACTGTCATTTCAAACTTTGTATTTCTTGCTTCTGCCATTGTTTCTATTGTTGCTACTTTTGTTTCTCCACTTATTGCTGTTAATGTTTCTCCATTTTCTTTGTAATTTGATATTGATGTTGTTGTTACTACTCCTGTTGGTGCTACAAAGTTTACTGCTGTACTTACTTCGTTTGTTTCTTGTGTACTTGCATTTGTGTACACCATTTTTATTTGCTCTTGTTTGCTTGGTGTTAATTTATTTACTGTTAAATCTGTTGTTATTACTACATTTACTCCTTTGGCTACTGCTGCTATTGCATATTCTGTTTGCATTCCTTCTAATGTTACTTCTATTGTTTTTGTTCCATCTGCATTTTCTACTACTTTATTTTCTTTTAATGTTAATTTTGATCCTTCTGTATCAAACAATACTTCTACATTTTTTACATTTATTGTTTCTATATATTTTGGAAGTGTTATTTTTAATGTTGGATTTTTATATAAATTACAATCTAATGTATTTGTTTTTAATATTGCTGTTATTTTTACATCTTTGTTTGTTGTTACAGTAGATAAATTTGTGTTATCCATTACTAGTTCTGCTTGTGATGTTGGTTCTGTTAATGCTATTTCTTTTGTTACAGTTTTCTGAGTTACTTTATTTGTATCTTTTAATGCTGTTCCTGTTAAAGTTGTTTCTATTTTTGTAAATGTTTTTGCTTGATCTTTACTATATGCAATTTCTCCTTTTATTGCTTTTGTTAATTCTAATTTTAATTTTCCTTCTACTACAGGTTTAGAAGTTTCTATTTTTAGTGTGTTTACATTTAAGTCTTTTAGGTCTACTACATAGTTTTGCTTGGCATCTGCTTGCATGTTTTTATCTATTGTTGCCACTAAAGTTGTTCCATTATAAATTTTAATATTACCTTCTTCAGATAAAATTTTATCAAAGTTTGATTTTGATATTTTTAATTCTTTAAAATATACATAGTTGTTATTAGAAACTGTTGTTGGTGCTTTTGAATTATTTTCAGTTACAAAATTATCTGCACTTAGTTCTAATGTTATTTTGTTTACTACATCTGTTTCTCCTACTTTTGTAAGAGCTACATTTGTTACTATTTCTTCTTTATATTCTGTTTCTTTTTTAGTTTCTGCTTCATAGTTTGCATATATTTGACCTTTGCTCAATTTTTCTGTTGTCTTTACTTCAAAGTCTGTTAAATCCCCTATACTATTGTTTAAAGTTGCTTGTCCTTCTATTTCCTTTGTTATATTTGTTTGGCTTGCTCCATATATTGTTAATCCTGAATTTGCTTTTAATGTTATTGGTAAATCTGTTCCTGTTATTTGTTTATTTTCATAAACATATGTTACAACAAATTCGTCAATTGCGTTTTTCTTCCAAGATATTTTGTTTTCTTGTTCTTCATTATTTACTATTATTGTTAGTTTTCCTGTTTCTTTGTCGTATGTATAATTATCACTTGTAAACTTTGTTCCTGTTTCATCTCCATTAGTTGCTTTAGTTGTATTTGCTATTACTTTTACTTCACTTGGCTTTTCGTTATCTATTGTTGGAACTGTTATTTCTATTTTATTTTCTTTTACTGGTAAGTTGTTATCTTTTAGGTATGATTGCAAAATTGTTTGTAGCATTACATTTTGCTTATTATTAGCGCTAAATTGTACGAATTTTAAAATTTGCACATTTAATTCAGCAAGTTTTTCTGCTGTCCATGCTAATTGTATTGTTATATCTTTTCTTACTTGCTTTTCGTTTCCATTTCCGTCTACATATGTAGCAGTGAATTTTATTGTATTTTCCTTATTGAATTGTGTTAAATCTATGTTTTCACTAACTATCATTTGAACTGGAATTGATACTGTTGCTGTATTTCCATTTTTTATTTGATTAAATGAAATAGCATTACTTTCTACTTTTGATACTTCTTTTGCACTAAAATTATCTGCAATTTTAAAATTAGGATTATCTAACTCTAATTTTGCATTTTTCAAGTATCCTGCATTTTTTACTGCTATAGTAGCATATATATAGTTTTCTTCTCCTATAGTTTTAATGCTAGAATGTACCTTTTTACCATTTTCCATAAAATATGTGTCAAATTCTACATTTGCTTGATTTGTTTTACTAGTTTGATCTTCTAAGCTACTTGCTATTGCATTTTGAATAATGCTGAAATAACTAAATGTTAATGCAAAGACTAGTAAACTTGCTACAATTTTCATTTTACCCTTTTCCATACAACTTTCCTCCTAAGTTTTATGACACTTTGAATTATAATATCTTATAGACATAATTCGTCCTTATTATATATTTATTTACATTTTTGCATATTATTTTTTTCTTTTCAATACTTGTAACACTTGTAAATATTGGTAAGTAAGCTTTTCGTTTACGGAAGCTATTTTCGGTGGTTTTATATTAAATTTTTATTACAATATTACAATTTTGTTAAATTAGTAAATTTTATATAATTTTTTTATGCTTTTTGTTTAAATCAATCTTTTAATTTGAAATCAATTTAAATTTTAATCATTTTTGTAACACTTTTTAGTTTGTCGCATATTATTAGTTATACGAGGTGATTTATCTATGAATAATAATGTTAATTCCTCTTTTCCAGACTTTGAAGAATTTGTTTCTTCTTTTAAAGACAACAATGATAATAACAACAATTCTGGTAATTCCGATAGTAATAATAATTTTAATTTTGAAAATTTCTTTAAAAATAATTTTGGAAATAACTCTGAACAAAATAGCCCTTTGGGCAATATAGATATGAATACGATTTTAAAAATAAAACAAGTTATGGAAAATATGAATAATAATAAAAATAATCCTCGATCTAATTTGCTACTTTCTTTAAAGCCTTATTTAAAGCCTAGTAGAAAGCAAAAGGTCGACCAATATATACAGCTTCTTAATATGAGTTCAATTATGGAAAACTTTGGTCCAATGGGTGGTGAAAAAATGAAATGATGAATTTTTATCCTTTCTTTGGTCCTCCTTTTTATAGAAGACCTTCTCATTATTACTCAGGTAATAATTTTGCTTATAATGCTAAACGCGAAACATCACATAATTCAGTTTGTGCCCCTACATACAATTCGGAGCATAATGTAAATTACAATTCAACTTATCGTTCAAACCGTAATTTACATAACTATAGTAATGTTTCTAATAAAAATACTGAAACACATTACTCCCCTAACGTTACACGTTCTCAAAATAATAGAGATAATAATAATAATAACAATAGATTGACAATCATCGATTCCTGTTTTGAAGATAACTATTTTTCTGATGAATATTTTGAAATTTTTGGATTAAAACTTCATTTTGATGATATACTAATTATTTGCATTTTATTTTTTCTTTATCAAGAAGATGTAAAAGATACTTATCTTTATATTTCTTTGATTTTATTGTTATTAAGTTAAAAAAAAATCCGCTATAGCGGATTTTTTATTCTACTTCTATTTCATCGTTTTCGTTAATGTATGCATATTCATATTTTTTTATTTCTTCTAATTCTTCTTTTTCAAATTCTTTTATTTTGTCTGCTATACGTATTTGTGGGCAAGCTATTTTGTTTGCTGCTATTATTGCTTCTCTATTTCCTTTTGCTCCTGCATGTGCTAACCCTCTTATTTCTCCTAACACTATGATATTTTCTTCTGCTATTACTTCTGCACCTGCATTAATATCTCCCAGTACTACAATACTTCCTTCAAATTCTACTTTTTGCCCACAACGTAAAGATGATTTATAAAACATTGTTTCTGATGACTTTATTTCTTGGTAAAATCCTTTTTTTATTCCATGAAGACCTAATGTTGTTGGACTTTCAAAGTCTACTTCTACATCTATGTTTTCTTTTATTATTTCTTTTATTTCGTCTATTTCTTTATTTTTTAAGACTTTACCAACTACTTTAATAGGTGTTTTATCTCCTTTATATAGTTTTTTTAGGTCTGCTATTTTTTCTTCTAGGCTCTCTATTATTTCTTTTTCTTCTGCTTCTTCTCTTATTTTTATCCATATCTCATCTTTTTTTAGCTGTATTGTAATACAATTTTTCATATTAATCTCATTTCCCTTCTCGTTTTATTAAAGACATATATTGTAGTTATAAAATTAAGCTATTTTTAGTTTTGCATTTCCACTGTTGGTCTTGCACTCATATCTTCTGTTACTTGGTTTGCATTCATTCCAAAATATTCTGCTATTATATCTCTTGCTGGAACTGCTGCTTTCCCTCCTGATTGTCCATTTTCTATCATTACTACTATTGCTATTTCTGGTTCATCATATGGTGCAAATCCTACGAACCATGCATTTGTTATCTTTTTGCCATTTTCGTCTACTCTTCCTGTTTGTGCAGAACCTGTTTTTCCTCCTACTTCTATATTGAAGTTTTTGAATATTGAGTATGCTGTTCCTCCTGATTCCGTAGTAACTCCTTTCATTCCTTCTAGTACTGCATTTAAGTTTTCTTGTTTGAATGTTACTTTTTCGCTAGTATCTTCTTCTATACCTAAACGATTTTTTAAATAGTTATTTATTTCTTGCTTATCTATTTCATTTCCATTTGAATCTATTACAGATTTTATTATACTAACATCTATATCATTTCCACCATTTGCTAGCATACTTGTATATTTTGCCATTTGAAGTGTTGTAAAACTATTGTTTCCTTGTCCAATTGCTGCTGGTAAAATATCTCCTCCATTCCATACTTGTCCTAAACTTTTTGAAGTTTCTGGGCTTGCTACATATCCCGCTTCTTCTCCTAATAATTCTATTCCTGTCTTTTTTCCTAAACCTAATGCTTTGGTATATTTTGCTAAATTTTGTATTCCTGACCTATTTCCTACTTCATAGAAGAAATAGTTACAAGAGTGTACTATTGCATCTGTTACATTTAAATAGCCATGTCCTCTAATATACCAACATTTTGGATTATAATCTGATGAAAATTTATATATTCCTACGTCATTTATTTTTTCTCTTATAGTTATTGCTCCTGTTTCTAATCCTGTTATTGCTGTTACCATTTTATATGTTGATCCCGGTGATGATGGTGAAGATATTGCTCTATTTACAAAAGGATGCATTCTTGCATATTCTGATTCTGCTTCTTTTGTGTAATATGTCCATTTATCTGTACTTATTCCACCTACAAAGTCTTGTGGATTAAAATCTGGATAACTTGCCATTGCTAGCACTTCACCTGTTTTTACTTTCATAACAACTGCTGAACCACCTGTTACATTTACTCCCTCTGAAGTACTTATACTTTCTATACTTTCTTTTAGTGTACTTTCTGTAACTTTTTGAAGGTTAGCATCTATTGTTAAAATAACATCTGAACCGCTTACTGCTTCTTCTGAAATGTATTCATCTGTAACTGTTCCATCTACTGCCATATCTATTTGTTTTATTCCATTTTTACCCTTTAAGTATTCTTCCATAATATACTCTATTCCTGTTTTTCCTATTATATCATTTTGAGTATATCTGTCTTCTTTTCCTTTAAGTTCTTCTGAGGAAATACTACTTGTGTACCCTAATATATGTGATGCTAAACTTCCTGATGGATAGTTTCTTATTGATTTTGAAGCTATTGTTACTCCTGGAAAATCTGCATTTTGTTCATTAAATTGTGCTAAACTATTTTGACTTAAATTTCCTGCTAATTCTACAGACTTTGTGTTACTATAACCATTTTTTGCTATATAGTAACGAAGTGTCATTATTTTTCTTGCTTCCTGAACATTTTCATTTTCTATTTTGTATTTTTCTTTTAATATGTAAAAACATTCTTCTGCTGTTTTGTTTTCATCTATTTTATTTTGCTTTTTCCATTCTTTTTGTGCATCTTCGCTTATTGTGAATGAAAATGGCTCTACACTTATTGGTAAATTATCTACATATGCATCTTGATTTGCCTCTAGTATTTGTGTTATTTTTAAAAGTGTGTTATTTAAAGTTTGTGTATCTATTTTTGTTTTATATAATTGTAAGCAACTACCTAAAGTTGTTGTTGCTAGTTTGTTTCCTGACTGGTCTGATATATTCCCTCTTGCAGCTTCTTGTACACTTTCTCTTGTTAATCTTGTATTTGATTGCTCTCTATATTCTTCGCCATGTACTATTTGAAGGTTAAATAGTTGAAGAAGTAGAACTATTCCTATTATATAGACTAAAGTTGATACTATATTGTATCTTAACTTTACTTTTTTATCTCTACTATAATTCAACTAATCACCTCCTATTTTCATTTTACTATTAATATCTTTTATTTTTAATTACATTTGATTAAATTTTTATATTATTTAAAAATATCTTGTTAATATTCTTTGTACTTTAAATGTTTCTTCCACTTTATATCCTAGTTTTTGTATTAATGGATAAAATATTATTGTTAATATTGTATTATACATTGCTTCTATAAGAAGGATTCTTATAAAGTCCATTATTTCTACATTTATTGATTGTTCTATTATTTGTATAATATAGCTTCCTATTTCGAATATGAATGTACTTCCTATTACCATTAAAATTATTGTTATTTTGCTTTCTTTAGAAAAGTTTTTATCAAAGTAACCACCTATTATACCTATTATTCCGAACATTATTCCATAGGTTCCTAAATTTTTTCCAAGTATTATATCTAAAAATAAACCTGATATTACTCCAAATGGAATTCCTACTTTTACTCCTGCATATAGGCTTATAAATAATATAAATACTATGAAGAAGTTTGGTTTTACTCCTGCTATTGTGAACCAATTGAAGAAGTTTGCTTGAAGGAAATATATTATTAAAAATGCTATTATTAATAGTATTATTGCAAGTGTTTTTTTCATTTTTCCTTTATATGATATATAATTATAATATATACATCATATTGTACTCCTTTCTTTTAATTGGTTTGTTAATCTTGTTTTTATATTTACTTTGAACATGTACTATTAGCCACTTTTTAATTACTTTTTATAATTCTATTTTATTACTAACACTGTTTCTAGTTTTTCAAAGTTTACAGCTGTTTCTATCATTGCATATCTGTCTGTTATGTTTTTTGTATTTACAACCTTTTTAATTGTTCCTATATGGATTCCTTTTGGATATATTCCTCCAAGTCCTGATGTTTCTATTTTGTCTCCTTCTAATATTGTTGCATTTGTTGGTATAAATGTTGCCTTTAATGTGGAGCTACTATTTAATGTTCCCCTTGCTATAATCATATCTCTTGATGTTGTTATTAAACAACTTGTTGTACTTGCTGTATCTATAATTGTTTGGACTTTTGCTGTGCTTTCTGTTACTGAAATTATATGTCCTACTAAACCTTTTTCTGAAATTACTGGCATATTTACTGCAACGCCATCTTTTGAACCTACATTTATTATTATTGTGTCATTGTAATTACTTATATCTTTGTTTATTACATATGCTGGTACTGTTTGGAATTCATTATATTTTTCTTTTAAATTTACATATTCCTTTAATGTGTTATTTTCAGATTTTATTATTTCTAACTCTCTTAGTGATTGTTCTAATTCACTATTTTTTTGTTTTAGTTTTTCATTTTCTTCTTGTAATGTGTTTATATTTGTAAAAAAGCTATTGTTTCCGTGAAATCCAATTTTTAAAGTAAGTTAATCCATTTTGAATAGGTATTACAAGCACACCTACACCACTTTCTAAGTGTGTAACATTTTCTATTTTTATATTAGATACTATTACAATAACAACTAATACTATTATCGTAATTATTATTCCTATTATGCTTGTCCTCTTACTTTTGCGCACTTTCGATTTCCTACCTTTCCTTTTATAGAAGATAGCTTTAATAAAATTTTAGTCTTTTATTTAAAATTATATTTCTTTATTTTCTTCTTCTACCATTTATTAAAACTGACTTTAACTTTTCTAAATCTTCTATTGTTTTTTCTGTTCCCTTTACTACACATTCTAGTGGATTTTCTGCTACATATACTGGCATTTCTGTTTTTATGCTAAGTAATTTATCTAAATTTTGTATTAATGCTCCACCACCTGCTAATACAATTCCTTTTTCTACTATATCTGATGCAAGTTCTGGTGGAGTCTTTTCTAGCGTTTGTTTTACACATTCTACTATTTCTGAAATTGATTCTGCCATTGCCTCTTGTATCTGTGATGAATATACTTGTATATTTCTTGGAAGTCCTGTAGTTAAGTCTCTTCCTCTTACTTCCATAGACATATCTGCCATTAGTGGCATAGCACATCCTATTTGTATTTTTATTTGTTCTGCTGTTGTTTCTCCAATTGCTAAGTTCATTTCTCTTTTTATATAATTTATAATATCTTCATCTAGCTCATCACCAGCTACTCTTAATGAATTACTTACTACAATTCCTCCTAAAGATATAACTGCTACTTCTGTAGTTCCACCACCTATATCTACTATAATATTTCCTGCTGGTTCTGCTACATCTATATTTGCTCCAATTGCTGCAGCCATTGGCTCTTCTATTAAATATACTTCTTTTGCTCCTGCCTGAAGTACAGATTCTTCTACTGCTCTTTCTTCTACTTCTGTAATACCAGATGGCACTCCAACCACTACTCTTGGCCTTATTACATTATATCTTTGACATACTTTTGAAATTAAGTTTTTAAGCATCAATTGAGTTGCACCAAAATCAGCAATAACCCCATCTTTTAATGGTCTTATTGCTTGTATTTGTGCTGGAGTTCTTCCGTAACATTTCTTTAGCTTCATTTCCTGTAGCTAGTACTACATTTGTTTTCGCTTTTATTGCTACAACAGATGGCTCTTTTAACACTATTCCTTTTCCTCTTAGCGAAACTAGCGTATTTGCTGTTCCTAAGTCGATTCCGATATCTTTACTTTTGATTGAAAATAATTTCATTGTACTTTTCTCCTCGCATAATATTTTATTTTTAGGCTAATGTTAATATGCTTTTATAATTTCCATCACCAATTATTACATGGTCTAACAATTTTAGACCTAATAATTCTGCACCATTTTTTATATCTTTTGTTGTTTTTATATCATTCATACTTGGTGTTACATCTCCACTAGGATGATTATGTACTAAAATAAATGTACTCATTCCTGTTTTTAGAATTTCTTCAAAAATTCTTTTGGGTTCTATATGCGCAGAAAATGTATTTCCAATAGAAATATCTACAATCTTTTGTACTACATTTTTTGTATTTAATATTAAAATTTTAACTATTTCGTTTTTTTCGTATCTTAGTTCTTCTATAAGCAAGTCTGCTACATCTTTTGAGCTTTTTATTTGTATGTTTAATTTCTGTGGTCTTGACATTCTTTTTGCAAGTTCACATACAGCCTTTATTTGAATAGCTTTTACTTTGCCTATTCCTTTTATTTTTTGTAATTCCTTTATAGAAATTCCCTGAAGTTCTCTAATATTCTGACTTTCTATTAATGATAGCACTTGTTGTGCTACTGCTACGGCTGTTTGATCTTTTGTACCTGTTTTTAGTATAATAGCAAGAAGTTCAGAATTAGAAAGATTTTTTTCTCCATACATTTCCATTTTTTCATAGGGTCTTTCAGAATTTGGTAATTGTTTTAATGTTAACATTCTTCTCCTTTCCTTAAGCCCCTATTTATTTTTTACTACACTTTTCTATAAATTAAAATTGCAATTATCATTCCTATAATGCTTGATATATTTATTTTAAACATTAATCCAAATGATATTTGAACGATATTTAAGTCTAGTTGTATTGGTGATGATAGTCCAAAGCTTTGTCCATAGCTAAGCCACCATAAAAAATCTACTTTTCCTGCTAATTCTCCTAATAAACCACCTATAACTAGTCCTGATAAAATAAATATTAATAAAATCCATATATTTTTTTCTCTTGTAGCCATAATTTTCTCCTTTTCTATTTCTTTTGTTTTACCCTTCATATTATATATGCATTTTTGCTTTTTTTCAAGAAAAGTTGGTAAAAAATACAAATTTTTATACCTTTTTCTCTTTTCTTTTTTTGGCTAGTGTGCTATTATATTCCTTACCTAAAATTATTATTTAAAAGAGTGTTCCTCTATTTTTTATATTCTAGGAAACTTATCATAGTATGATAACTTTCTGTAGAAGATAAATATGGCAGAAATTAGATTTTGTACGCAGTTTACACTGCGTACAAAATCTTAATTCTGGTTTTTTATATGGACGACTCTTTAAAGTAAATGTATGGTGTGTAACTATTTTTTGAGTTAATCATATCATATATTAATTACCAAATATTACTCATTTCTTTTATTGCATTATAGTGCTATAATAAATTTATAAACAATTAGGAGGATATCAAATGCGTTTTGAAAAGTTAAATGAAGATAAAATTAGAATTACTTTAAGTGTTGAAGATTTAGAGAAAAAAGATATAGATTTTCATTCTTTTATGTCTAATTCTATAGAATCCCAGGACTTATTTTTTGATATGTTAGAAGAAGCTGAAAAGGAAATAGGATTTTCTACAAAGGATTATTTAATTCGTATTGATGCTTTAGCTATGGCAGGTGGAGATTTTGTTTTAACAGTAACTAGAAGTCTTCCAAAAAAATTAGAAGGAAACATTTCAAATAATCCTATTAGAAAGAAAATACATATTAAAAGAAAAAAAATTGATAATGAAATTACTCAAGTGATTTATTCTTTTGCTTCTTTTGAAGATTATTGTGACTTTATAGATTTCTTTAATAAAAATGGATTTAAAGCTATTGGCTTAGCTAAAAATGTAGCCTTATATGAATATAAAAATACATATTATCTTTGTCTTTCTCAAATTAACCTTGCTTATCCTGATTTAAAGAAATTGTTTTCTTGTATTCCTGAATTTGCAAGTTTTGTAAGTCATTCTGACGTTTTTATTAGAAAATTTTCAGAAACAGGAAATTTGATTATAAAACATAATGCTATTCTTACTTCATTAAAGCATTTTTCAAAATAAATGACCTGCTACACTTTTCGTGTATTGGCTGATAACTCTAATTTTAAAATTTAGTAATTTCTAAATAACAAGAATCAAAATTTTGTACATAGTATAAACTGCTACAAAATCTAATTTCTGTATATAATAAATAAAAAGCGAGTTTCAGATTTTCTGCCAACGCAATTTCTAAGAAAATCTAAGGCTCGCCTTATTTTATTTAATATAAATAATTTTGTGGGTTTTGCGCTACTCCATTTACTCTTATTTCTAAGTGTAAGTGGTTTCCATATGAATTTCCTGTATTTCCAACATATGCTATAACTTGACCTTGTGATACAGATTGACCTACGCTTACATTTAAGCTATTGCAATGTCCATATAAGGTTTGTATACCATTTCCGTGTGAAATCATAACATAATTTCCATATCCACCACTGTAACCATATTGAGCTACTGTAACTGTTCCTGATGCTGCTGCTTTTATAGGTGTACCTTTAGGTGCTCCTATATCTAAGCCTTTATGGCTCCTTCCCCATCTAGCTCCAAATCTTGATGTAACTGTTCCTGAAACTGGTCTTATTAAAGATAAACCTAAGTTTACTTTTTGACTTGATGTATTTACTCCTGTTGCTGCGACTGCATAAGACTTTACTACTACCTTCTTTACATATAAGTCTGCAACACATGTTTCTACATCTGTAAACTCTTCTAATTCTGTTTCGTATTTTTCTACAATTGATAATTTGTCTTTATTATTACTATTTTTTTCTTTTAATTCATTTACTACTTCTTCTGCTTCTTCAAAAGTTGATACATAGGCTTTTTCTTCTTCATCCACACTAATTGCATAGTATTTATAGTATGGTTTTCCTTGTTCTATTACTTTGTTATATATTTCATCATCATTGAATGCTACATCTCTTTTTAAGAAACAAAGTTTATATTCTGGTAACTCGTTTATTTCTACAAATGCAATGTTGTTACCATTACCTTTTTCTATGTATTCATTTATTCTTTGTTGTAGTTTGCTTTTATTTTCACTATATCCAATGAACTCACCATTTAGAGTTACACTATATGTTGGTTTATAGATATATGTTATAGCTCCTACCATTAAAAAAGCTGCAAGTGTTATTAATATAGTAAATTTTGTCCATGTACGTAAGTGTACAATAGTTTTCTTTATTCTACTAATTTTAAAACAACTCCTATCTTTTTTCATAATTTAATATGTTATATTTTATATTATTTAGTACTTTTTAACAAATTTAATATAAGGTTATTTTTTACGTTTTTTATTATTTCCGTAGGATTATCTCTCTTTTTTTCTAATATTCTCACTTTTTCTTGCATATAAAAGCCACAAAATATTATGCAATATTTTGTGGCTTTTACCTAAGTATTTTATTGTTGTAATTCATTTTTTACATTTTGAATTTCATTCATACTCGCAGGTGCTGCTGGTTTATAATAACCTTTTATTTGTGCAACTTTGAATAGTTCATATTGGAAGCTTTCATCATTATTACGAATTTGTTGAATTGTTTGTCTTAACTGCATATTTTCTGTTTCTGTTATAACTCCTTGATATGTTGTAAGGCTTGATTTTACCCCATCTAATATATCATTTACCATTGTTTTTTCGTCCACTTTATTATTCTCCTTTCTCAATTAGGGATATTCTCTAATTGTTACCTTTTCACAGTTAGAAAATGTCTCTAATCGTTACCTTTTTCACAGTTTTGGACATTTCCTAAATTATTTTAATCATTTAAAAATGACATTAATTTTTGTTTTGCATTTAAAGAGTCTTGTGCTAATTTTGTAAATATTTGCTTTATTTGTGGATCTACTGCTTGTGATGCATATGTGTTTAGTTTCTGATATGTCGTCTCATTTGCTCCTATTAGATGTCTTAAATTTTGTAATTCTACTTGTGATAAGTTTGCCATTTTTATCCTTCCTTTCTTTTCATAGATATTTTTATTATTTACTTGTTTTTTTATTTTTATTCAAATTTCCTACTATATAAAAAAGTCTTCCTTTACGGAAAACTTTTTTATATTTTTTTATTTTGAATGTCTTTTAATTTCAATTATACAAATTTTAATTTTATAATAGTATTTTTTCTATGTCTTTCCAACCATTTACACGAATTGCACCTTTTTGTTTTAATTCCTCATTTGTTATATCTTTATTGTGATATGCATCAAATAGTAATTTTGTTTCCGCATTTCCTTCTAAATTTGAAAGTTTGTCATCTATTTTTATTTCGCAGTTTATTATTTCTTTATTTGATGTAAATATGTAATTTTGTGGTGGTATAAATGGTAAATTGTCATATAAATATATAAATTTATTTTTTAAACAATTTGCTGAATATTCTTCATTATCTCTAAAAATATATGATGTTACTACATATAATTCATATTCTTTAAACAATTTTTCCATAACTTCATAAGCGTTTGGTAAGAGATCACAATAATCATATACATTTTTCGTATAAAAAAATTCTGACCATTCTTTGTATCTTTCTTTTGGAATTAGATCTTGTATGTAATATGTCTTTATATCTTCTTTTTGATAACTTGTACCTAAAAATTGATTTACTATACTTAAGAACCCTCCATCACATATTACATCATCCATGTCTATCATTATTTTTTTCATAGTTTACTCCGGTTTTCTATTCTATATATTTTTTATATTAACGCTATCTGACTTTTATCCTATTATTTCTAAACCTGCGTATTTTGCCATTAAGCGTTTATGTCCTGCTTTGTCAAAGTTGATATCTACTTTTGCATCTTCTCCTTCTTGTTCTATAGAGTTTATAGTTCCTTCGCCAAATTTCTTATGGTATACTCTCATTCCTGATTGATATTTTGAAATGTCTACATCTTGTTTTGGTTTATTTAAAGAATTTAGGAAACTTTCCGCAGTTCTAAACGCAAAACCGGAATTGTTATCCACTTTTTGTGCTTTAGGTGTGGATATACTTCCTGCAACGTTGTAAGTTGTTGCGTCTGTTTCATTAAATTTATATGTTTTTACTTTTCCAGCGTAATTTGTACCATATGCCCAGCCATAATTTGAATTTTCAAAGTTTTCTTCCTTATTTCCATTTATTTCACTATATCCCTCTAGTAATTCTTCTGGAATTTCTTTAACAAAGCGAGATATTGCATTGTAACTTGTTGAACCAAATATTGTTCTGTGTTTAGCACATGTTAAATATAAGTATTGTTTTGCTCTTGTAATTCCTACATAGAATAAACGTCTTTCTTCTTCTAACTCTTTTGGCTCTCCTATTGATTTGTAACCTGGGAATATTCCTTCTTCCATTCCAACTAAGAAGACTACTGGAAATTCTAGACCTTTTGCACTATGAAGTGTCATTAATGTAACACTTTCGTCTGTCTCTTGTAAGTTATCTACATCACTAGATAATGTGATACTTTCTAGAAATTCGTTTAATGAATTTTCTGCAAATTCTTCCTCAAATTCCATTGCTACTGTTAATAACTCGTCCAAGTTTTGAATTCTACTTTCTGCTTCTACTGTATTTTCTAATTCTAATGCTTTTGTGTAGCCACTTTTGTTTAATACCATTTTTATTAATTCTGATATTTGTGTTTCATCTTTCTTGCTTTTTAAGTCTTCTATTAGTTCTATGAACTCTCTTGAATTTACAAATACTCTATTTAATCCATACTCATCTGCATGTTTTATTACCTCATACATTGAATTTCCTGTCTGGTAACTAATTTCTTCAACGTTGTCTAAACTTGTTTTTCCTATTCCACGTTTTGGCTCATTTATAATTCTTTTTAGAGATATGTTATCTGATTGATTTGCAATTAAACGCAAATATGCAATTGTATCTTTTATTTCTTTTCTTTCATAGAATTTTAGCCCACCTACTACTTTGTATGGTATATCTTCTCTTAATAAAATATCTTCTATTGCTCTTGATTGTGAGTTCATTCTGTATAAAATTGAAAAGTCTGAATATTTAAAATACTCTTCTCTTTTTAATGTATTTATTTGTTCTACTATGTACCTTGCTTCGTCATATTCGTCGTCGCCTTGATAAATTGCTGGTAATTTTCCTTCTTCATTTTCTGTCCATAGTTTTTTCTCATATTTTGTCTCATTATTTTTTATTACATAATTTGCTGCTTTTAAAATATTTCCTGTGCAACGATAATTTTGCTCTAATTTAATTATTTTCGTTCCTGGAAAGTCTTTTTCAAAGTTTAATATGTTAGAAATATCTGCCCCACGGAAACTATAGATTCCTTGGTCATTATCTCCTACAACTGTAATGTTTCCATATCTTGAAGCTAAAATTGTTACTAATGTAAATTGAGCTTTGTTTGTATCTTGATATTCGTCTACTAATACATATTTGAATTTCTCTGTATAATATTCTAGTGCATCTGGATTTTCTGTTAATATTTTTATTGTATAATTTATTATATCATCAAAATCTATTGCATTATTTTCTTTTAAACGTTTTTGATATAGATTATATATTTCTCCTATTTTAGCTTTTCTAAAGTCCGCTTGATACTTAACGCAGTATTGCATAGGTTCTAACATTTCATTTTTTGCATTGCTTATTTCTGATAAAACGCTTCTGTCCGTAAACATTTTATCATCTATATTTAATACTTTTAAACATTCTTTTACTAATGTTCTTTGATCTTGAGTATCAAATATTAGAAATGATGAATCAAAACCTATTCTATCTATATATTTCCTTAAAATACGCACGCAAATAGAGTGGAATGTTCCCATCCATATATCTTTTGCAACATCTCCAACTAGACCTTCTATTCTTTCTTTCATTTCGTTAGCTGCTTTATTTGTAAATGTTATTGCTAGTATATTCCATGGTGCTATGTTCTTTTCTGCTATTAAGTATGCTATTTTGTGTGTTAATACTTTTGTTTTACCGCTTCCTGCCCCTGCTATTACCAAACATGGTCCTTCTGTTTCTAGCACCGCTTCTTTTTGTTTATTGTTTAATCCTTCTATTAACTCTTGCATTTCTGTTTCTCCATTCCTTATTGACATATTTAATATTTTTGTTTATAATATATTTAGAAAATGAGAAACCACAAACGTGGTTGCCTGTTTATATATGTAAAAACACATCTACAACTCGGCAAGGTTTACAGATGTGTTTTTTTATTGGTTATTTGCTTTTGCTCAGAATAATAACTATTGCTATTATAAAGGCTATGGCAATGATAGTTATAAATATTAAAGAATAAAATAATATGTATATTATGCTCACTAATACTGAATCTATCATAAGCCTCATCTCCTTTATCGGAGGCAACCACATCTGCTATTCTCATTTTCTATGTTATTTAGTCTATACTATTTTTTATATATTGTCTAGCGAACATCCAAAATTTTACAAAAAATTTGTTTGTATTTTTTCAATTATCTTTATTAAACACTTTTCTATTTCTTCAGCACAATTTTGATATACATTCATGTCATATCCCCATGGATCTTTTATATCCATATCTTGTCCATTTTTATCTAATTCTGCATATTCCTTCATTGTAAATACTTTTTCTTTTAGTTCTGGGTACATATATAATACGCTTTGTTTATGAGATTCTGTAGCACATAAAATTATATCCATTTCTTTAATTTTAGATCTTCTTATATTTATTGCTCTATGTCCTTCTATATTAACATCATAATATTTTGCCGCTTCCACAGCATTATAAGTTGCATAGTCACCATCTTCAGCATATATTCCACATGAACATATGTCTAAATCCAAATTATTATCTTTCGCTAGTTTTTTCATCATTCCTTCTGCCATTGCACTTCTACATATATTACCTGTACATATAAACATTATTTTCATATCTTGTCCCTCTTCTTAACCATTTTTATATTATTATAATTGTTATGCTAACTTTTGTCTATAATATATATAAGATTATTAAATTTCATACATTATAATGCTTTTTTATAAATTATGTGCTCCAAAAGGGACAGATTATCCAAAAGGAAACGTCCCTAAAGGTAATTAGAGTGACATTGCAATCATGCCTAGTAGGAAGCCGGCTATGTTTCCTATTGCTGTCATTCTTCCATGATATAAACTATTTGATTCTGGTATTAATTCGCCTGATACTATGTATAGCATGGCCCCTGCTGCAAAACTTAAGCACATTGCTATTACTTCTTGTGATATTCCACCAAGTATTGCTCCGAAAAATGCTCCTATTCCTGTTGTTACTCCTGATAATATTACGTAGAAAATTACTTTTCCTTTTTTCATTCCTCCGTTTTTCATAGGCACTGCCATGCTTATTCCTTCTGGTACATCATGTAAGCATATTGCAATTGCTAGTGAATAACCTAATGTTAGTGATGCTCCAAAGCCTGAACCTATTGCCAAACCTTCTGGAAAATTATGAAGTGCTAGACCTATGCTTACTATTATTCCTGTTTTTAATAAATTACTTGTTGTATTTGTATTCATTTTACTTGTATTAAACTTTTTTTGTACTAATACGTCACATATTATCATTATTATTATTCCTGTAATAATTCCCATAAGTACGCTGAAAATGTTTGCTATTTTCATTGCTTCTGGTATTAAATCAAAGCATATTATTGCTAACATTAGTCCTGATGCAAAAGCTAAAATAAAACTTAAAAATTTATTTGACTTTTTTTTAAAACATACTCCTATTATTCCTCCTATTGTTGTTCCAAATGTTCCAAAAAATAAGCCTATTAATGTTGTTTTTAATATCTCATTCAAATTAAAACACTCCTTAAAATTAAACTTTTTATTAGTTTATTTTTAAGAAGTGTGATTTATTCGTTATTCTTCTTCACCTTTTAATTTTTCTGCTCTATCTGCTGCAATTAGGTTATCTATCATTTCATCTAAGTTACCATTTAGGAAATCTTCAAATTGGTATACGTTCATTCCTATTCTATGGTCTGTTATACGTCCTTGTGGATAGTTGTATGTACGTATTTTCTCACTTCTGTCTCCACTACCTACTTGACTTTTTCTTTCATTTGCTATTTGACTATCTCTTTTTTGTTTTTCTATTTCATATAGTCTAGAACGAAGTAATCTCATTGCATATTCTCTATTTTGTACTTGTGAACGTTCTGTTTGGCATTCTGCAACAACTCCTGTTGGAATGTGAATTAATCTTACTGCTGATGATGTTTTGTTTACGTGTTGTCCTCCAGCACCAGATGCTCTATATACTTCCATTTTTATATCTGCTGGGTTTACATCTATTTCTACATCTGCTACTTCAGGAAGTACTGCTACGGTCGCAGTTGAAGTATGAATTCTACCACTGCTTTCTGTATCTGGTACACGTTGCACACGATGAACTCCACTTTCAAATTTTAGTCTACTATATGCTCCTTTTCCTGTAATCATAAAAGATATTTCTTTATATCCCCCAAGACCTGTTTCATTTTCGTTTACTACTTCTAGTTTCCAGTGTTTTTTTTCTGCATACATAGAATACATTCTAAATAGTGTTCCTGCGAATAATGCTGCTTCTTCTCCACCAGCACCTCCACGAATTTCGCATATAACGTTTTTATCATCGTCTGGGTCCTTTGGAATTAAAAGTATTTTTAATTCTTCTTCTATTTTTGGCATAGCTTCTTTATTTGCAAGCATTTCTTCTTCAGCTAAATCTTTCATTTCTGGGTCATTCATCATTTCTTTTGCTTCTTCGTATGCTTGTTTTGCTTTTTTATATTCTCTGTATTTTTGTACTATTGGCTCTAATTCTGCATGTTCTTTCATGTATTCACGCCATTCGTTTGTTCTTGAAATTACTTCTGGATCACTTATTTTTTGTGTTAATTCTTCATAACGTTTTTCTACAGTCTCTAATTTATCAAACATAAATATTCTCCTTTTTATTAATGTCAAGGGACACACCTTATCCTTTTGTTTTCCACTTAAGTAAAGGTATGGCCCCTACCCTTGTGAATGTATTTTCAAATGGCTTTAGTTCTTCCCTTTTTGTTTTTCCTAGGTATTATACTACATTTTTTTATTTTATTCAATAGGAAAAACCGCTGTTTAGCGGTTTTTCTTTTTACAATTTTGATATTTCAATTATATTTTCTTTTACTCATTTACTATTGAATAAAAATATGTATTATAAATTCACTAAATTATATTTAATATTTTCTTTGTCTAGAACCTCTACTTCTCTATTAGTACATGTAAATATTATTATTTGGTTATTCTCATATTCTTTGCTTATATATGTAAGAATATTTTTTAGTCTTTCTTCATCATAATATGCAAATGCTTCGTCTAAAATTATTGGCATGCTTTCTTCTGAAAGCTCTTTTATTGCTCCAAATCTTAATGATAAATATAGTTGTTCTATTGTTCCTACACTTAGCTTTTCGGCTGAAATGTATTCTCCATTTTGCTTTTCTACTATTATGCCTTCTTCATCATTTATTTTTACTTTTTTGTATTTACCATTAGATATTTTTTCTATGTTTTTAGATAAGTTCTCTGTAAATTTTGGTGTAACATTTTCTTTCATTTTTGTATATGCTATTTCTAAAACTTCTTTTGCAAGTTCTATTGCAGAATTTTGCTTATTAAGCATTGCTTCTTTCTCGTTTAGTTCTTGTAATTGTTCTTCCATACTTGCTAATCTTTCAAGTTTTGGCATTATATTGTTTTTATCTAGTTCTAGTGAATGTAGTTCTAATTTATTTTTATTTAGTTCTTCTTTCATATTTTCTATTTTGTTTGAAATATCACAATTAAATTCTATATTTTCTAATTTATGTTCTTCTTTTAGTTTATTCATTTTTTCTTGTATATTAGTATTAATTTCTTGTTTCTGTTTTTCAATTTCTGCAAATTTCTCTTCTTTAGACTTGTTTAGCATTTCTATTTGTGCTTGCATTTTGTCCATTTCGTTTTTAGCTAATTGTAATCTTTCTTTTATTTTTATTTGTTGCTCACTTTCTTCTTTTGGGAATTCATTATCTTTCTTTTTATTTATTAAAAGTTCTATTAATGTTATAAGACTTATTGTTCCTATTACAAATGCAATTACTGATACTAAAGTATTTTTTATAAATATTATTCCTATAATAATTGATATTACAAATAAAATAACTGTTCCTATCTTTTTCACATTTAATGATTTCTTATTCTCTTTTGCTTCTTTTTCTTCTTTTTCATTTATAATATTTGTTATTTCTTTGTACTTTGTTTCTATTCCATCTTTTTCTTCTTTTATTTTTTCTACTTTTTCTTCATATGATTTTATCAAATTTTGATTTATTTCTAATTTTTGTTCTTCAAGTTTTTTATCTTCATATATTTTATTTATTTGTTTTAGTATTTCTAATTTTTTCTCATTTTCTTGTATTTTTGCCTCTAAATTGTTTTTATTTTCTTCTATTGTATACCTTTCTTCTTTATATTCTTCTAGTTCTCCAATTTCATCTTGAAGACTAAATTGCTCTTCCTTCACAATGTTCATTGGTCTTCCTGTTGTCCTTAATGTTCCTATTTCTTCTATTTGCCTTTTATTTAATTTTTCTAATGCTTTTTTGTATGAAACATTATCTTCTCCTGTACCTGCTAGATTTGCTAATTTTTGAACTAATACATTTTGTTCTTGCTTTTCTAATTTTACCTCTGTTTGGCAAGATACAAATGTAGATAAAAAAGTGTCTTCTTCTATTTTTGTTTGCTCTACAAAAAATTTACTTCCATTTGTTTTGTCTATTGTAAATTCTTTTGAGATATCTTCTCCTACCTCATTATATATTTTTGGATTTTTTTTATTAAAATCTCTAAATACTTCATATTTTTTTCCGTTATCTAATGTGTATGTTATTTTTCCAGAAAATTCTTCGCTATTCCATGGTTTGTATCTATCGTAATCTGAAAATTCTTTTCCTCTTTTATTTTTTGATATTCCATAAAACATATCCACAATAAATTTAAGAAATGTGGATTTTCCACTTTCATTATTACCTTTTATTATATTTATATTTTCGCTTAAATCTATTTGTTTGTTTTCTAGATTTCCAAAAGCATTTATTTGAGTACTTTCTATTTTCAAAATATCACCTCTTATTTATGATAAAGAGTTCATTCCTATTTCTATAGCTTTTTCTATAGTTTCTTTATCTATATTTTCATCTTTTAATTTTTCTAACATTTCTTTAGCAAATATTCCTTTTAATGTACTATCATTTACAATTTCTTCTAGATTATAGTTAATCTTCGTTTTATCTTTAATTTTTATAATATTTTCAGTTTCTACTAACTTATATAGTTTATAAACATTTATTTCAAAATTTCTATTTCCTATTAATATAATTTTGTATAAATTATTCTGCTCTAATTCTAATTCATTTATTTTTTCTGCTAGTTCTTCTATTGTTTGTATTTCACTAATATTAAACTCTTTCTCTTTGAATTCTTTTTCATCTAATGAAATAGATTCTAAATTTAATTTTTCTTTTTCTAAATTTCCTACTACCATTCCGTGTTTTCCTAATTCGTCAAAACCTAGGGAAATAGTAGAACCTGGATATACTATATTTGTTTTTTCTTCCACATTCTTTTTATGAATATGTCCTATTGCAACATAATCAAAGCCAATCTCTTGTAATTTTTTTGAAGATAGATTGTTATATTCTTTTTCTAATTTATCACTTCCGTCTAAATTACAATGTGTTAATAAAATATTTATTTTCTCTTTGTTTTCCAATTTGATATTTTCTATGTTTGAGTTATTACAATAGAAATCTCCAAACCCATATCCATATAAAATGAAGTCTTCGTTTTCCACTTTTTCTACATTTGCTGTGAATATTTTTACATTTTCATTCCAATTATATTTTGCATAATATGAGTTCTTTAAGTATGGATCGTGATTGCCTGGTGCAATATAAATTTTAGTATCTGGTATCTGTTTAAAACAATCATTTATAAAACTTATTGTACTCTCTCTTATGTATTCGTTGTCGTATAAATCCCCTGCTATAAATAAGTAAGGAATTTTATTTTCTTTTATATATTCTATCATTTTTTTGAATGCTTTTCTTTGATCTAGTCTTCTTGTCTCGCCTAAATCTCTTCTATCACTAAGCATTTTAAATGGCGTATCAAAGTGCATATCTGCTATATGTACAAATTTCATATGATTATCCTCCATAATTTCTTTGCTCATTATATCTATTATTGAGAAAAAAGTCAATATGTTTTTGAACGTTTGTTTTGTTACTTCTAATGTTTAAATGCTATTATTTTAATATTTTAAACTTGTTAAAGTAATAATCTAGTCTTTTAGCAGTCATAAAAAAATCCGCTATAGCGGATTTTTTTGTTCTATATTTTATTCTTCCATTGGTCCAAATAATTCATCAAATTTTGCTTCTAATTCCTTTTGTATATCTTCTGTAAATAGTTGTGGTTTTTTCTCTTCTTTTTCTTCATCACCTTGTGGTAATGTAGGACTATCAAAATCTTCGAAATCGAATAAGTCTGAAAGTGTTTCTTGTTTTTTAGGCTTTTCTTCTATTTCTATATTTTGTTGTTTTGCTGGAGTTTCATCTATTTCTATATTATTTAAAATATCTGATTTTTCTTCTTTTACACTTTCTTCTATATTTGGAATATCTTTTTGTATATTTTTTTCTTTTTCGTCATTATCTTCAAATAAGTCATCTAATGATTCTACTTTTAAGTTTTCTGCTGCTTTTTTATCTGTTTCTGGCACATATGGATTATATGGATTGTATTTTCTCCACTCTCCTCTAGTTCCAGCATCAAAATGATTATGGTCTAATTTGTTTTCTTCCAACTCTTTATACATTTTTTGATGTGTGAAATAGTAGTATTTCTTCGCTTTTACTGGTTTTATTCCTTTTTCAAAAATTATACATAAGTCATTATCCATTCTACGAAGTTCATCTGGTGTCATTAATGCTCTTCCTAGCATTTGTTCAGAGTCGCTGAATCCTTGTTTATGTGCGTGTTTGTCACGATTTGTTGATTTGCTTTGTCTAAATATTGTTTTTTCTCCCAATGCTTTAGAGAAATATTCTACTGTTTTGTATGAGTTACTTCCTAAAAATACGTGTGTATCGCAGTTACCAATTATTGTTTCATAGCTTTTTTCATATATAGCTTCTAATTGGTCTAAGTTTTGTAAAATAACACTAAATTGAATTCCTCTACTTCTTGAAGTTGATATTTTTTTATCAAAATCTGGTATTCTACCAATGTTTGCAAACTCATCTAGTATAAAATATACTGGCATTTGAAGTCTACCACCATTTAAGTCTGCATAATTGTATAATTGTTGTATCATTTGAGAGAAGAATATTGTAAGTAAGAAATCATATGCTGTGTGTGTATCTGATGATATAACATATACAGCTGTTTTTTTCTTTCCTATATCTTCAAAATTTATTGTATCTGTTGATGTTACTTCTGCTATATCTTTTGAATCAAATTTTCCTAGTTTTGATTGTAATGAACTTAAAATTGATCCATAAGTTTTTTCTGGTGCTATTTCTATTGATTTATAGTACATTCTTGCTGGATGGTCATATGGTAATTGATTTATTAATTCTGTAAGTAAGTTACTTCCACCATTTGTGTTTGCTGCTCTTACTAATTCAGAACAGCTTGCTAGGTTTTGTTCTTCTTCTGGCCTTGTAGCAATTAAGTAATAAATTAATGCTTTTAATAGCATTTCTGCCATGTCATCCCAATATGGATCTGATTTACTTTCTGAAGCTTGACCTTTTACTACAGTGTTTGCTATTACGTCTACATCTAACTCACTAGCTACGTGCATTAATGGGTTGTACCCATCACTATTTACTGGATTTACTAAGTTTAATACTTTTATTTCATAGCCATGTTCTTTTAAGTATCCTGCTGTATCATCATATAATTCACCCTTTGGATCTGTAAATACATATGAACCAAGCATTTGATATGCATTTGGTTTTGAATATGATGCTGATTTACCAGATCCAGATCCGTCCAACTATAAGTGTATTTATATTTCCACGTTTATCTACTGGTAAATAGTTATCTTCTGCTAATATAATTCCTTTGTTTTTGCTTAATATTCTATATTGTTCACCATGCTCGCTCCAATCACTAGAACCATGTTCCATATCGTGGAACTCTCCCTTTGGTTTTGATTTTACAAAACCTATGATAGAACATATTATAAATAAAATTGTATAATTCATTAAGCAACTTCCAAATGTACTTATGTATTCTGCTGAAAACATTTTTGTTATACTTGAGAAACTTGTAATTGCTGGTATTAATTTTTCAACAAATATATTTGTATTAAATACTCCTGTTTTTGAAGCATCTGTAATTGCTTCCGCTATAGGCGAAACAAGTACTATGGCTAAAAATACCCATAGTACTCCTATAATAATTAAAAATCTTTTACTTTGTTTTAATGTTCTTTTAAACTTTTCCATGGCTTTCCACCTTTTCTTTGGTATGAATTTCTATCTTGCATCTTCTTTTGATAATGCTGATTTTGTTTTCCTTGCTTTTCTATTCTCTAATATTTTTTGTTTTTGTTCTTTGCTAAAATTCATTTCGTCCATGCTACATGTTACCGCTTGTATTTCCATTGTTTGTTCTAAAAAGCTATCTTTTTTATTTGCTTCTGTTATTTTTATTCCTTTTTCATTTTCTTTTCCAAATGATATACATACTACATCATAGTTTTTTGAATCTCCACTTGTTTGACTCATTATTAAACATCCTCCTCTTAGTCTTTCTTATCTCGTATTTCAAAAGCGAAATAAGATTTATATGGTTTTAATTTGCATTTACCTTTTACTTCATTTGTTTTTTCATCCATATATAATACTGGTTTTACTTCTTCTGTTGTTTCTGGGTCTATAATTGATATTGGTCTCTTTAAATTTGGTGTATATCCAAATTCTTTATATTCCTCTTTATCTGAATATAAAGTATCAAACTTGATTGGCATAGGTTTTTTAGAAATTTTTACTTTATCATCTTCTAAAACACCTGTATTAACAACTACTTTTTCTTTTCCAAATGATAGAAATAGTAATTGTTCTTCATAATCTGGTTCATCTATGAAGAATGTTTTTCTTTTTAAATTTCCTTTTATTTCTTCAGTAGATACTAATCTTTCTACTGTATATTTAGGATATTCTTGTAAATACTCTTTTGCTGTTTTGTTTATTCTGTATATTACTGTATTTACTCCTGCTGGATCTGTTATACTAAAGTGTTTACCTTGTATACTTTCCATGTTACACCCCTTTCTATGAACCAAATTTTCATAGTTTTTCTTTAGTTTGACAACTATACATAATTATACAACTAAATATTGGAAATGTCAATATATTACAGAACTACGTTTAAGTATATGTATTAAACATGTTTGTATTGTGTATTTCTAAACTTTTCTATTTTTAAATTATGATATTGTTGTTTTATTTCTTGGTTCAAACTTTGATATATTTTTTAATTTTTCATAAATTTCTATTTCTTCTTTAGATGGATTTTTAGGTACTACTATTTTTACTTGTGCTATTAAATCTCCTCTTCCACCTTTTCCGTCTTTATAACCTTTTGCTGGTATTTTTATTTTTTCTCCACTTACTACTCCTTGTGGTACATATATTTTGCTTTCTCCATCTATTGTTTCTATTTGTGCTTTTGTTCCTAGCACTGCTTCCCAAGGTGTAAGTAATAAATCTGTATATATATCATATCCATGTAATTTGTAAATATTACTATCTTCTATATTTACTTTTATGAATAAATCTCCGTTTTTGCCACCATTTTGCCCTTGTTTTCCTTGACCTATTAGACGTATTTTTTCACCATTTCTTATTCCTGCTGGTATTTTTACATCAAATGTTGTCATTTTTCCGTCTACTGTGCGTAGAGATATCTTTTTATTTGTTCCATAAAATGCTTGTTTAATTCCTACATCAATTTGTGTTTCTACATTGTCTCCTTTGGCAGGAACTTTAGTTTTTGTTCTTTTTACTTTCTCTACTTTATTTATTCCAAATAATAAACTCCATAAGTCTGTTCTTGTTTCTCTTTCTTCCCTGTCTTTTTGTTTATCAATCTTCTTTCCTACATGAGAGTACCAGATTCTATCATATTTCCTTTTTGATGTGTTATTAGACAACACTCTATATGCTTCGTTTATGTCTTTAAATCTTTCTTCTGCTTCTCTTCCATCGTTTACATCTGGATGATATTTTTTTGCTTGATTGTGAAAAGCTGTTTTTATTTCGTCTATATTTACTTTATTATTTTCTAATCCTAATATTTTATAATAATCTTTGAAAATCATTTAACATCCTCCCATTATCAATGGTGGATTTATTATATCAAGTTTAGTGTATTTTTTCAATAGTTTCTCTTTTAAATTTTAGGGACGGGTCTAAAATTTTAATTAGTATATATTTAAGTGTAAAAAAAACGCTTCTTCATGACATTTTTCTGTCTCTAAAGAGCGTTATTTTTGGGCATATTAGGCAATATTAATGTATTTTTTTATATTATACCATTAAAAATATAACAGCTGAACCCGCATCATTACTTTTAGGTGCTTCTGTATTAATAGTTAATATATCACCTTTTTTTAATGATATTGAAAAAGATGTAGGTGCGGAACCTATATATGATATTTGTGATCCAAATGTTACTGTTTTATATAATTCCCCATTTATATAAATTTTAAATACAGAACTAAATTGGCCATTCCTAAACGAATTTAAATATAAAGTTCCTTCAATATCTTTATTAAATACAATTTTTTTACTATCTTGTTCATCTATATTTGCATAATAAGAATTCATTATGTTAAAGGATCCATACGTTGTTCCTTTAAAGTTTATAGAATCATTTATTATCGTACCTTCACTAACTGTAGTGCTTAGAGAATTTGTACTATAACATTGTTTAGCATAAAAAGCTAAATTAGAATTTTGTTTTTCACTTGTTCCTGTAATTAGTTCACCATTTATATATGCTGTTTTTCCAACAGCAATATCTTCTGCTGTTGCTGTTGCATTTTTTGTTACTTCTTTTACTATTCCTTTTATATTATTAGCAAATACACTTGTTTCTGCTGTAGTATCTGGTTTTATGCCTCCTGCTTCTTCTATTGCATTTGCTATTGCTGTTTTAAATTCTGCTAGTTTTGCTATTGAGTCATATGGTAGATTACCTGAATTAGCTCCTTCTGTCTCTATTTGTTCATATAATTCGTTTAGTTCAGTTTCTTCTTGTATCTTTGCAAGTTCTGTATTTTCTTTAGCTTTTTTAGCAATTGTAATAATTCCATTATCTCCTAATATTAAATTAATACTTATTCCTGCAAGTATTATTAATACTATTATTGTTACTACTAACGCAACTAATGTTATACCTTTATTATTTTTCATTTTCTTTTGTTCCTCCTCTTGTTTTTCTTATTATTTCCAATTTATATCTAAATTATAAAATAATATTATGTTTATAAGTTCTTACTTTTGTTTCATATATTTTACTAATAAAATTTTATTACGTCAATAAGTTTATACTTTTTTTTATTTTTATATAATTCATTTATGATAATGTCTTAATAAATCATTTAGGAAAATGTCTTAATTTTAAAATTTATGATATAAGTAAC
>CAKPAW010000003.1 GCA_934133165.1 uncultured Clostridia bacterium | reverse complement strand
CGGTTTTATTAAACCTACATACAAATCTTTTTTTGAGTTTTAAGCTCTAAATAAATTTTGGTTTTGTTTGTTTTTTTTGGTAGTACTATTTACTACCGCTTGGTTTCTTCAAAGGTTTGTTTATTGTTTACTTTTCAATGTACTTTTAACATATAAATGTTGTATGTCCGAAGACAATTTTTATTTTAGCATAAATGTATATTTAATGTCAACACTTTTTTACAATTTTTTTAAATATTTTTATTAGTAATTTTTTCTATTATTTTTTACTAATATTTTTGTCAAAAAAATAAAAAGCGAAGTAGTATTTATGCTTTTTTCCGTAGCTCTTTTTCAAAAGCTGATACTTATATTAACACCTTTTATTTTGTTTGTCAACACTTTTTTATTTTATTTTTTTATTTTTTATAAATTGCAATTATATATCACTATTTTCCTATTATATAATAAAATAAGAATCCCTAATAGTTTATACTATATAGAAATTCTTATTTCTTTTTTATAATATTTCTTTTACTTTTGTTAATGAATCAACTTCATATGTTCTGGTTTATATGGAGTGATATTTTCTTTTCTTATTTTATTATTTCATTTTTAAAGCTTTTTCCTGTACTTAGTAATGGCATTTGTAAAATATCTAGTATTGTTGCACCTATGTCTGCATAAGTTTCTCTTGTTCCTATGTTTACATTTTCTTTTATTTGTTTTCCATATATTACAACAGGAATATATTCTCTTGAATGGTCTGTGCTTGGTGTTGATGGGTCATTTCCATGATCCGCTGTTATTATTAATATATCTGTGTCTTTCATATTTTCTATTATAATAGGAAGTTTGCTGTCAAAGTATTCTAATGCTTTTGCATATCCTTCTATATTATTTCTATGTCCATATAGCATGTCAAAGTCTACTAGATTTGTGAAAATTAACCCTTCTGTATCATTTTTTATTTCTTCTATTGTTTTTTCTATTCCATCTGCATTTCCATTTGTATGGATTGCTTTTGTTATTCCACGCCCAGAAAATAAATCTTCTATTTTTCCTATTGCTATAACTTCTTTTCCATTTTCTGATATGACATCTAGCATTGTTCTTCCAAATGTGTTTGATTCAAAGTCTTTTCTATTATATGTTCTTGTAAAATCTTCTGTACAAGTACCTACAAAAGGTCTTGCTATTACTGTTCCTACATTGTATTCTTTTTTATCTAGCATTTTTCTCGCTATTCTACATATTTCGTATAGTTTTTCTACTGGAATTATATTCTCATGTGCTGCTATTTGGAATACACTATCTGCAGATGTATAAACTATTGGATATCCTGTTTTCATGTGTTCTTCGCCAAAGCGTTTTAATATTTCTGTTCCTGATCCGACTTCATTGCATAGTATTCCTTTTACTCCTGTTTTTTCTATAAATTCATCTATCATTTCTTTTGGAAATGCATGTGGATATGTTTTAAATCCCGGATTTGTAATATGTCCTGATATTTCCCAGTGACCTACTGGACTATTTTTTCCAACTGATTGTTCTTGTGCTTTTCCATATGCTCCTATTGGATTTTTCTCTTCATTTTTTATTCCTATTTCTTTTATATTATATAGTCCTATTTTTTTCATATTAGTTAAATTTAATTTTGTATTATTATATATTCCTGCAATAGTATTGCTTCCTTCGTCTCCGTAGACATATGCATCTGGAGATTCTCCTACTCCAAACCCATCTAATACAATTGTAATTACTCTATTTATCATTTTTATTTCCTTTCTTCTATATTATATTCATACACTTGTATTGTTTTTATTTCATTTTGAAATTCGTTTTCTAAAAAGTTCATATTGAAATCTTTTCTTGAAACCAATTTAAATTCATATTCTTTCATATTAAATAGCATTTGTGTACTTATATCCATTCCAAGTGGCAATGTTTGATTTAAATTATCGTAAAACATTATATTACTATAAAAAATTGCATTCATTCCTTCTTTTATATTTATTCTATTTAATATAAGTGTTTCTCCTTCTAGATTTTTCACTTCTTCTTTAGGATTTATGTTTAATATAACCCATTTTTCATTTTCTATAGTTTTATTTTCTAATTTATATGCTGAAATATCATAAGGTGTTGTTACTTTATTGTAACTTTCTTCTAATATTTTTTCATAATGTCTTATATTGTCTTTGTATTCTTCTAAGGTAGTATCTAAATGTATATCTAATATTTTATATTGATCTTTACCTATTTCTCTATGTTTATGATTTTTTAATATCTTTATTTTTGTTTTGTCTTCTACTACACTTCCAAATATATCATAGTCTTTTTGTTTTATTTGTTCATATTCTTCTTGGTATTTTTCTTGTTTATCTACTAATATACTTTGTATTTGTTTTTCATCTTTTTTTAGTAATTTTTCTTTTGATAATAAGTTAAATGTTTCTACATCTTGATATATAGCAAATATAGAATCTGTCTCCTTTTGTGTTAATATTCTTCTTTGCTTTTCATCTATTTTTTCTCCAAAGTCCTCTAAATCTTCTTCATATGAAAATGATTTTTTTATTTTAGGATGATTTTCTTCATTTTTTTTTGTTTCTCCTTCTTGTAATAAACTTACTTCATCTTTGTTTGTATATTTCCAAAAATCAAAAATACTCTTTTTATGACTTTCTATCTCATTTATATATAGTGTAGCATTTTTTATTTTGTTTTCTAAGTTTTCTTTTCTTATTTCTAAAGCATTAATATCCATTTTTTTGTTTTTAGCTTCTTTTTCTTTTTCTTGTAATACTTTTCCTACTTTTAATAAATCTTCTATTGTATACAATTCCTTTTCTTCTAATGCAAATGGCCTTTGTATTATTTCTTCTTGTTTTTCCTCTTTTGGTTCTTGTATTATTTCCTGTTTTAATTTTGATTTTTTCTTTTTACTTTTAAAGAAATAAGAAACTCTTCCAAATAGACTCTTTTTGCATTCCAAAAATGTTACTATTTGCTTTTCTTTTGCTAAATATTCTATGTTTTGTTTTTGAATAGATTGTTTTATAAGCTCATATTTTTCTTCGTCGACTAAATTTTGCTTCTCCAGTTCGCTTATCTTTTCTTTTTTATTCAATATTTGTACTCTTATAAATTCTGTTAATGTTTCATATTTAATTTGATTATGATTATAATAAAAATTTAAACTTGCCTCTTTACTTAATCCAGTTTGAAAATTATATTCCTGTTCCATGTTTGATTGTATAATAAAAAGTGCTTTTATTAATTTAAACTCTTCTTGTGCTTCTTCTTTTGTATTGAATACTATTTTATATAAACTCTTTACTTTTTCATATACTGGCGTTTTTCCTACAACTTGTATATTAGTTTTTCCTTCTTTATCTTTTAGTTCATATATTGTTGGCCAGTTGCCTGTAAAATACCATAAGTAATTTTCTAAATCTGCAATTTCTGATCTTTTTAAAAAGTTATAATCTATTTCTTTATTATTTATAGGTACATATACATATTCGCTTTTTGAGCTTTTCTTTAATTCTAGTTTTTTCTTTATTAAATAAAATAATGGTTCTACTTCTTGTTCTTCCGTTGGAAACATCATAAAATATTTGTCTTCTGCTTCTGAATAGTAAATATCCCATATAAAATTATCTTTATATTTTACTTCAAATGGTATTTGTTTTTGAAATTGTTTTTGTCTCTTTTCTATTTCATTCATTGCTTCAAAATCTAATTTTTCAAGCAATTCTATAAACTTAAGATAATCTTCTATATATTCCTCACTATTTGAATTTAAAAATTCTGATAATGGTTTTGCAAATTTGTATTTTTTTTCTGTATCTTCAAGTCTTGTAGTTGGAGTAAGATATATGTCTATGTCTTTTACATCAACAAATTGATATACCTTATATGACGTATTATCATAATCTTTTAATGGTTTATACTTAATTTTAGTAGTTACTTTTAATGAATCTGGTACATTTTCAATATCTAGCTTAATTTTTTTAAGTTTTTCTAAAATTATTTTTTTCTCTTCTTTTGTTATTTTTTCCACCTGCTTTTACTCCTTTATTTTGTTTTTTCTTTTTGAAGTATATCATAACAATAAAAAAAAAGGAAGATAAAAATCTCCTTTTTTACGTTTTACATTATAATGTTATTTCTATTTTTTGAAGCCAGAAATCTTTTGTACTTTGCCATGTTATTTCATGTAATAATACATCTTTTACATCTTGACCTGTAATTTCTTGATGCCAAAAATCATGAACTTCTTTAAATACTTTTTCTTGCTTTGGTGTTAATTCTACTTTGATTTCATAAAATAAAACATTTTTAATTTTTGTCCAAGCATCAACTTTTCTTGGTAATGCTGCTCCTTCTTTTGACATTGGTTCTGCACTATTTACTTTATTTTCGTCCATATCTATATTTCCTCCTTTGTATTTTTTTCATAGTTATCATCATTATTTTTATACTATATTTTAAAAGGAAAATCAATAGCTTTTTAAATTTGTAATCTAATTGTTATATTTGTAACATTTTTGTAACTTTATATTACTAAACTTCCATTTGTGTTCCTAAAAAACTTGCTGCTGATTGTGCAACTTTCTTTTCTATATCTGTCATTTTTGTATTACTATCTTTTGAAATTAGTATAACGCTTCCTATAGAATCTCCATCTGATATTATTGGATAAATAACTTGTGCATTTCTTATTCTTTCCATGCTATCTGTTTGTGTTATTGGTATTGATTTATCATTATTTTCTTTGCTTGTATAAATTTCTTTGTCATCAATAATTCTTTCTAAATCTTTACTTATTCCTTGTTCCAAAAATTCTTTTTTTGAGCCACCTGATACTGCAATTACTGTATCCTTATCTGTTATACATGCAATATGTCCTGTTGTTTTTGCTAAAGTTTCCGCATATTCTGTTGCAAATTCTGAAAGTTCTCCTATTGGTGAGTATTTTTTTAGTATTACTTGACCTTCTCTATCTGTAAATATTTCTAATGGATCTCCTTCTTTTATTCTTAATGTCTTTCTTATTTCTTTTGGAATAACTATTCTTCCTAGGTCATCTATTCTTCTTACAACACCTGTTGCTTTCATATTTTTCCTCCTTTATTTTTCTTAACATTTTTATATTTATAATGTTATTGTTTCAAAAAAAGGAAAAATTATACGAAAAAATTTTAAGGCTCACTTTTTTATAATTAATATTAATTATAAAAAAGAATAAGAAAGTTATTTTTTCAACTTCCTTATTTTTTTAATTATTTATGAAATACTATACTTGCTTCAATCGTTCTAGTAGTTTCTGCATTTGCATTTTGTCCCATAATAATTGGATATATTTTTATATTATTTACAGTACTTATATCATAAACAGTATTTGTATTTTCTGCCTTATTCCCAATTTCATAACCATGAGTTCTAATTAATGTGTTTGTATCTGCGTCATATATTCTAATAGACATTATAGAATCATAGATACCACTTGTTATAAAATTTTTGACTTCATATGAAGAATAATTTGAAACGTCAAACCATATAGTTCCTGCACTACCTGGCTGACTAGTTCCCGTTCCTGCTGAAAAGTCTTGTCTTACTTTCAATTCAAAATCACCATTGTTAGTATTCTTTACAGTTCCAATGACTTTTTCTCCATTAATATATGCTGTTTTTCCTTCTGCTATATCTTGTGCTGTTGCTGTTGCATCTTTTGTTACTTCTTTTACTATTCCTTTTATATTATTTGCAAATATAGCTGTCTCAGATGTAGTATCAGGTTTTATTCCTCCAGCCTCTCCTATTGCATTTGCTATTGCTGTTTTAAATTCTGTTAATTTTATCATCGTATCATATGGCAAATTTTCTGAGTTTAAGCCTTCTATTTCTAATTGATAATATAATTCATTTAATTCTGTTTCTTCTTGTGTTTTTGCAAGTTCTGTATTTTCTTTTGCTTTTTTTGCTATTGTTATTATGCCTTTGTCTCCTAATATTAAATTTATACTTATTCCTGCTAAAATTATTAATACAATTATTGTTACTACTAATGCTACTAATGTTGCACCTTTTTGATTTTTCATTTTCTTTTGTTCCTCCTACTATTTAAAAAAATTTTATAGTTAATTTAGAACAAAATCAATCAATTTTATGTTATTTAATTATTACTTTTTCTAATAAAAACCACTAAATCACATTTATTTATAATTTAATGGTTTTTAGTCATTATTCAATTCAAACATTATTTCATATTATAATTTAATTTTTAAATAATTATAAAATATGATACATTTTATTTTTAACTCATCATTTTAATCTTTATTTATATTCTTTAAAACTTTTTTATTGTTCCTGTAACTAAATATACTTTTGCACCACCAGCATTAATATAATGATTACCTCCATATGAGTCTGACAAACTAGTATAAGTACTAGGTAATTGTATTGTAAAAACTCCTGTAGTTGAATCATATTTTTTTGTTGGCCCACCACTTGAAAATGGTCTATTAGGATATACTACATATCCACTTAAATACATTCCATCACAACATATAAAATTATCTATAGTAAAATTTTCATAACCTTCTATTGAAGAAACATTAAATGTTGCACTACCAGAATTATAATAGCTTGTAGAACTACAATTACCTAAATAGTATATTTCAGTAGATTCATTATTTTTACTATTTCCTGTAATCAAATTTCCATTTACATAGGCTGTTTTTCCTTCTGCTATGTCTTCTGCTGTTGCTGTTGCATTTTTTGTTACTTCTTTTACAATCCCATTTATATTATTTTCAAATACATTTGTTTCTGCAGAAACATCTGGTTTTATTCCTCCTGCTTTTCCTATTGCATTTGCTATTGCTGTTTTAAACTCTTTTAGTTTTGCAATTGCATCATAACTGATTTCTCCAGAACTTCCGCCATTATTTTCTAATTTGGCATACAATTCATTTAATTCTGTTTCTTCTTCAACTTTTGCAAGTTCTGTATTTTCTTTTGCTTTTTTAGCAATTGTTATTATTCCATTGTCTCCTAATATTAAATTTATACTTATTCCTGCCAATATTATTAATACTATTATTGTTACTACTAATGCAACTAACGTTACTCCTTTTTGATTTCTCATTTTCTTTTGTTCCTCCTTCATTTTTTACTTTAGTGTCTCCAAAAATTGGTCAAATTATTAAATAATATTATGTTTATAAGTTATTACTTTTATTTAAATAATTTTACATATAAATTTTTACTAAGTCAATAGTTTTTATTTATAAATATTTATTATTACTTATTTTTTATTATTTTCGTTTAAAACAAAAACCACCAAATTACATTTATTTATAATTTAGTGGTTTTATCAACTTATCTTTATTCAATTCAAATATTTTTTAGTTAAAGTTACATTTATTCATTAGTCTTTTTTACTTAGAAAATTTGGTTTGTACAAATCTATTATATTTTCTAATTCTTTAGCAAATTCTTCTAACATAACAATTTTTATTGTTGGTTCTTTTCCTTCAATATATTCATCTACAATTTGTTTCAATTTCTTAATATTCTTTATTTCTGGTTCTATTTCTTTAGTATATTTTTTTGCTCTATCTGCAAGCATTTCTTTTATTGTTACTATATCCTCATTGCTTGCACATGAAATTCTTTGGAACATTTGGAATACATCATAATATTTGAAAATTGGAACGTTCATACATTCTTTAGCAAATTTATCATAAAATACTTCCATTTTCATTGGGATATTTTTAAATATTTCTTCTGCTTTTTCAGCATACATTTTATCTTTCAATTTTTCATTTACATCATTAAAGTATTTTACTACTTCTTCCATATCTGTTCCAACTTCTTCAACAGAAATTTGGTCTAATTCCTCTTCTACATTATCACAATATTCTGCAGTAAGTGATGAAATATTTATACCATTTAAAAAAGTTGTTTTTATTGATTTTATATCATAATCTATTAAATTTCTTTTTATGAAATAGCTAAAATATGCAAATATTTTTACTATTTCTATTGGTTTTATTTTCCCATTTTTGACATCTTCTATAATTTCTTCTATTATACCATTAAACTGATCATCTGCTATTTTCCAATATTCCTCTGTAAGTAATCTTTTATACGCTGGAAGTTTATCTGTGTCTATTGTATTTATAATTACTTCCATATTATCTTTAAATACTCTCATATCAAATATACGTGTACGGATGTAGATTTCAATAAATTTGAAGAAACGATATTCAGCTTTAAAGTTATAATAATAATTGTTATCGAATTCTTTTATATAAAATTGTCTATTGTCCATAAATACTCTTGATGAAACAAGTATTGCCTTATATTCCTCATTACTATTTATATTTATAAATTTATCTTTTGTTACTTTACCAGCTTTTATTTCAAATGAAATGGCTATTGTAAATATAAGCATTGTCTGCATTACTCTATGGTTTGTGTTTGGATAAGATTTATTTACCATATCAAATATTTTCTTGAAATCATTTAATGCATGTTTTAAAATTCTTAAATTTCTAGTTCCACTTTTATTAAATGTTGAAATTATAAGATTTGTGTTTTCTCTTAAAAATCTAATTAGTTCTGGATATTTTTCATATCTCATTAATATACCATTTATAATGTAGTTGAATTCTGGGGCATATTCAAAAGTTTCACCTATTAATTTCTCTTTAATTCTTTCATAATCATTTGCTTTATCGAAAACATATTCTATTGTGTCCTGAATTCTCTCTACCATTGGCTTATCTGTTTTCTTTACTAAATCTCCTTCTTTGTCTAAAAGATATGTAGCAATAAATGTTTTCATTTCTAGGTTGCTACTTTTTAGTTTTGTAGATAATTCTTTTTCATTACAAATAATTATTGTTTTTATATGGTCATGTTCTACGAAATTGTTAATATAACCCAATATATCTATAACATCTACATTAGCTCTTTCTAGGTCGTCAAAGCATAATACTTTATCATCTGTTGCAAAAAAGTCTGAATAGTCTAGTTTATCTCCATTTTGTGTAACCCCAAAAAGATTTGCCATATCTAGTCCTGTTTTTGCATATTCTGGAATGTTTACTTGACCTTTTGAATCCATATATTTTTTTAGATTTTTATCCATTAATTGTGTAGTTTCAATGAATATCTTTTTACTTATTTCTTCTAGATTAGATATTCCATATAAAGACATGTATATTGTTTTATATCTTTTCCCATTCAATTGCATAGACTCTATTTTATTACGTATTTTATGATTCCAAAAGTAAGTTTTTCCGCTTCCCCATTCACCATTAATCATAACCGCATAATCTGTATAATCTGCTCTAATATAATCTAATATGCTTTCAACTAAATCTTCCATTTCACTCCACCTTCTTTAATCTTTTGCTATTGTTAAAACTAAAATTTTATTTGCTCCATTTTGTTTTAATATTTTTGATATTTCATTTACAGTGTTACCTGTTGTGTATATATCGTCAAATAACACTATATTTTTATTTTCTATTTTTTCTTTATTTACAATTTTATATACATCTTTTACATTTTGTTTTCGTTGTTCTTTACTTAAAGAACTTTGTTCTATATTGTGTTTTATTTTTTGAATTGCTGTACTTTCATGTACTAAACTTGGTATTTTTTTACTTATTTGCCTTGTTATTAGTTCACTTTGATTGTATCCTCTTTTTTGTTTTCTTCTTTTATGTATTGGAACTGGAATTATTATATCATACTTTTCTAAAATTCCACATATTTTTTTATTTTTTGTAATAATTTTTGAAAATAATTCGTAAAGATATGATTTATCATTAAATTTATAGTCTAATATCAAGTTTCTTATTTCATCTTTGTAGGTAAATAAATAAATATGCTTTTCAAAATAATATTCTTTTTTGTTTTTACTTTCTATTTTTAAATTTAGCTTATCATATATACGTTTTTCACAGTCTTCGCAACATATTTTGCTTAATAGTTTTCCACATATTAGACAACATGGTGGAAACACTAGCCCCTCCAGTCTTTTTATTAAAAAAATAGAAGCTTTTATAAAAGTTTTCATTTTTCTTTTCCTTTCTTTTAAGCCCCTATTTTTATTTATAATATATTTCTTAATTTTTCTTCTAAACCTGTGTTTCTCTTTTTTATGTCCGCATTTTTTATCATAAAGTCTATAATATTGCTATTTCCTATTACTATTAGCATTTTTTTAGCTCTTGTCATTCCTGTATATAGCAAGTTTCTTGTAAGTAGCATTGGTGATGATTGTGGCACTATCATTATTACAACATCAAACTCACTTCCGTTGTGCTTTGTGAATCGTTATTGCATATGAGTGCTCTATTTGGTCTAAATCTTGATAACTATACCATGCCTCTTTTTCATCATCAAATTTAATTTTTACTGACTTTTCTATATCATCTATTTTTATTATAGTACCTAACTCTCCGTTAAACACACCAGAACCTGTTTCATATTCAGGATTTGTTCTTTCCCAAAAGATATCATAATTGTTCTTTATTTGCATTACTCTATCTTGTTCTCTATATATAGTATCCCCTATTTGTTTTTCAAGTAAACTTTCTTGTAATGGATTTAAATATTTCTGCAAAGTTTTGTTTAGTTCTTTTGTTCCAAGCATTCCTTTTTTTGTAGGAGTAATTACTTGTATGTTTTTGAAAAAATCGTAATCTCCGTAGTTCTTTAATCTACCATTGCATAGTGTTATTACTTGATGTAGTATCTTTTCTTGATTTATTTCATTTATGTAGAAAAAGTCTTCATTTAACTCTTCATTTTCTATATCTTCTTTTTTTAAGAAGTTTTCTCCTTCGTTTACTCTGTGTGAATTTAGTATTATTTTGCTTTTTGCAGCTTGTCTAAAGATTTTATTTAATGTAATTGTAGTTATTTTTTTAGAATTTATCATATCTTTTAGTATGCTTCCCGGTCCAACTGAAGGTAGCTGGTCTACGTCTCCTACTAATACTAATTTTGTTCCTTGGTACAATGCTTTTACTAAATAATTCATAATAAAAATATCTACCATTGACATTTCATCTGCAATTACAACATCTGCATCTAGAGGTGCTAATTCTCTATCTACTGTTTCTAGTTTATTTTCTTCATCTTGCTTTCCTATTTCTAATAGTCTGTGCAAAGTTTTTGCTTCTTTTCCAGTAGTTTCTGTCATACGTTTTGCTGCTCTTCCTGTTGGAGCACAAAGTACAACTTTCTTGCCTTGTTTTTCATATAGTTCTATTACAGTTTTTATAATTGTTGTTTTTCCTGTACCTGGTCCACCAGTAATAATGCACACATTATTTTCATTAATTGCTTCTACCGCTTCTTTTTGTTTTTCAGATAATTCTATATCTGATTTTTTTTCTATAGTTTTTAGTTCTTTTTTTATATTTTCTATTTTTTTAATGTTTTTGGATTGTATTAATACTTGTATTTTTTCTGCTATGTTTTGTTCTGCTGTATAAAATGCTGTTAAATATAGCCAATCATTTTCTTCTACTATTTGATTTAATACTTTCAATGTTATTATATTTTCTTCTATTTCTTCTTCAGTTACATTTAATAATTCTCTACAAAAAGTAATCAAATTTTGTTTTTGAACTCTGCAATGTCCATTGGTACATGCTATATTTATTGCATACTTTATACCGCATTTTATTCTTTCTGCATAATCTAAACTTGTACCATTTTCTATTGCAATTTTATCTATTTTTTTGAAATCTACATTGTTTGCAACATCTATTAATATGTATGGATTTTTTTCTATTTCGTCTATCGCATTTGAGCCTAATTTTTTATATACATTTTTAGCATTTTGGACGCCTATTCCAAATTTTTCTAAATACCCTACTATTTGCCATAACTCCCAGTTTTCTAAAAAAGTTTCAGATATAGCTATCGCCTTTTCTTTGTTTATTCCTTTTATATTTGAAAGTTTTTCTGGTTCAAATTTTAACACATGAAGTGTTTCTTCTCCAAATGTATCAACTATTTTTTTAGCAGTTGCAGGTCCAACACCTTTTATTGTTCCATTTGCTAAATATCTTTCTAAAGAACTTAAACTTTTTGGCATTGTCTTTTCAAATGTATCTACTTTAAACTGCTCTCCATAATCTTGATGAGTAACTATTTTGCCAACTAATTTTAGGGTATCTCCAACATTTATAAATGGAAGGTACCCTACTATTGTTATTTCTTCTTCGTCAGTTTCAAATTCTGCTACTGTATAACTATTTACTTCATTTTGATAAATAATTTCTTTTACTTCTCCTGTTAGTTCCAAAATAGTCCTCTTTTCTTATTCAAATCTTTTCTTATTCTATCAAAAAAGAAAGGCTTTTACAACCTTTCTCACACATTTATTAAAAATGACGCATTAGGGACGTTTCTTTTTGCGTCATCTGTCCCTTTTGGTACTCTTTGTTAATTAGTGCGTCATTTTTATACTTTCTATTATTTCCTTACATTCTTTCCAATTTGAAACTTTTATATTTTTGTATTCCTTCTCTAATCTATTTAATATATTTAGTGTTTCATCATTTGAGTCTAAATCTGCTACTATAATATCTTTTATATTTTCTTCTTTTCCATAAATTATCCTAAATAAGAAATTTCTTAAAAATCCCTCTATTTTATTTTCTTGATTTTTTACAGCAACTATAACATATATTCCGTCTGATTTTAAGTTTGTATATGTATATATATTTATTATTGTTTTTATAATTTCAAATAAACCATATAAAGCCAATGTCCAAAGTATTGTATTAAAAATAAAATCTCCCATATTTATATGTCTCCTTTAACATATAATATGAGAGATTTGTTATTTGGTGACGTCACTATTTTATTTGTTCTAAATTCACTAATTCATTTTTTCTAAATGTCATTTTCAATAAGCAAGGTGATGTTATATCTAAAATGGTATCATTATATACTAACTTAACATCTTTATTTACTTTGCACCAATTTAATAGAAAAAATTTTATCGAACCTCCGGTGACTTACAACTGCAATTTTCTTTCCTTCATATTCTTTTAATATTCTATCAAAAAATTCTGTCATTCTTTTTCTTGTATCTTCTGCACTTTCTCCATCAGAAGTTTTAAATTTTCTATCTAATAGTTGTTCTTGTGAAGGATCTCTTGTATTTTTATCCTTCATGAATTCTCCTAGTTCTTTTAAGTTTCCTAATTTTCTTTCACTTAAATTATTATCTAAATTAATAGGCAAATTATTAATACTTGTATTTTTAAATTCTTCTTCAATATCATTTTCAATTAAATAAGTAATAACTGTATTATATTATTTGCAAATCATATTATTTATTTAATAACCAATCTGCTATATCAATAATTTCTATTCCTTCTTTAATATAACCTTCATGATTTAGTTTTGCAATAATTATTTTTTTATACCCATCTCTTATATTTAATAATGGTGTTATTTCTCTATTCAATACTTTTTCACTTTCCAAATTATCTGTTACTTGAATATATATTTGTTCATCATTTTTCATAGCTACAAAATCAACTTCTTTTTCATACAAATTTCCAACATATATTTCATATCCTCTACGTAATAATTCAATTGCTACAATATTTTCAAGTATTCTTCCATAATCTTCATTTTTTCTACCTAAAATTGCTCTTCTAAATGATGTATCTACTAAATAATATTTATCTTGAGTATTCAAATATTTTTTTCCTTTTATATCATATCTGCGTACTTTATAAAACGCATATGCATTACACAAGTATTCAATATATTTAGCAATTGTTTTATGATCTGCTGTTTGATTACTAGATTTTAATAAATTTTCTATTTTAGTTGAAGATGTTAGATTAGAAACATTATCTAATAAATAATCGCTTAATTTTTTTAATAAATCTTCATTTTTTATATTATATTTTTGAACAATATCTCTTAATATTAATGTATTATAAATATCACTTAAATAATTATTTTTATCAACTAATTCTTTATATAAATAGGAACCTGACATTCCTCCATCTTGCATAAATGTATTAAATGCTAGATATTGATTATCATAATTAAAATATTTCATATATTCTTCAAAAGAAAAGGGATATATTTTAATTTCGAAAGTTCTACCTGTAAATAATGTTGCTAAATCACTTGATAATAAGAATGCATTTGAACCTGTAATATATATATGATATTTTTCTTCTGCATGTATGCTATTTATTACATCTTCAAAACCATTACATTTTTGTATTTCATCAATTAATACATAATTTTCTTTGCTTTCATCAAAATTACCATCTATATAATTATATAATTTATCTCCAATCAATAAATTATCAAATTTCTTTAAATTATAGTTGATATGAATTATATTGGAATTATCAATATTCTTTTCGATATATTTTTTTAATAACTCTAATAATTTAGATTTTCCCGATCTTCTTACTCCTGTTATCACTTTAATATCAGGAGTATCAATTACTCTTATCATTGTATTTAAATACATATCTCTATCAATTATTTTCATTTACTCCACCTCTATAATTATTATAACAATCTATTCCCGAAAAGTCAATTTTTTTTATTTTTAGGGAATTAATCAAATTTTATTACTTATTTTATGCAATAAAATATAGAATATTCATAATGAAAATTAGTTTAATATCTATAATACAAAAAAGATTAGACAATTTAAATCTAATCTTTCATATAAATTGTAATTTCTCTTATTATTTTAAAATCTTTTTTTTAAAAGATAGTCTATTGTTCCGGGAGGACAATCTTCAAATGTTGCATATACTTTATAACCTTTTTTCTCATAAAATCCTCTTGCTTGAAAGTTCCAAGTTTCCATTCTTACACCTAATGCTCGATTTGATTTTGCACATTCTTCTACTTTTTCTATAAGTGTACTTCCTATATTTTTTCCTCTATATTTCTCATCAACCCATAATTCTTCTAAAAAATACCACCCAAATCTTATAGTTCCTACTGCTCCTCCTATTAATTCATTATTCTCATAAACTCCATAATTGTAATATTTACCTTTAGATGGTTTAACCTCTGTATTTTCTTTTATCCATTCACATTTATTTCTATTGTATGCATGTAAATTTGTGCTTATTAATTTATCAAATTTTTCATCACTATTAAACTTTATCTCTATCAAGAAAATTCATCTCCTTTCAAATTACTATTTGTCTCTCTAATCTTGTTCTAAATACATAATTTCTTTTCCTAGTTTTTTTGCAAATTCAATTTCTAAATTTGTACTTTTTCCAATATAATTATTTTTATTTATTACAAATATAGCATCTGATAGTTCTATTCTTTTAAAATGAGCTTCTTTCAATTTTTCCAATTGTTCATCTGTTCTCTCATAATTTTCTAACACGGGATAAACGGGTGCAAGAATGCAATTACCTTCTAAAGCCATTTTTTCTGCTATTTCCATCATTTCTTTTTGAAACTTTAAACTTCCACATAATGTTATTATTTTCATAATATGTCCTCCAATTATATAGCATATCTTTCTAAAATCTTCTTCAAGAAGTTCCATGCACCGATTTTTTCAGTTAAACCTTCATAATTATTGTCTATTCTTTTTATTAGTTCTTCTCTAGAAAAATATTTAACTTCTGATACCTCTTCTTTTTGGATTACTACATTTGAAACATCAATGTTTTTTGTAATTAAATAGCATTCATTATAATGTTTATTTATTATATCTCCTTGTTCATTTATTGATGTTGAACCAACTAAGTATTTAATATCTTCATCTGATATTTCAATTCCTAATTCTTCTTTAGTTTCTCTTATTAGAGCTTGTCTTCCAAATTCTCCACTATCTACATGACCACCTACTGTTACATCCCACATATTAGGCCATAATTTTTTATTTGCACTTCTTTTTTGTAACAATACATTTCCATTATTATCAATAATAAAGGCATATACTGCTCTATGCCAATAACCATTTTTATGACATTCCTCCCTAGTTGCTATTTTCCCTGTAAATTCACCATATTCATTAAGTACATCAAAAGATTCCATATTTTTTCTCCTTTACAATTTATTATTTAACATATTTACACATTATTTACTATAAACTCTATAACGTCGTCTTCTTTATAATTTTCTTTGTTTTTATTTTTGTCTTCTTCTGTTAAGTCTACAAAATATTTATTACATTCTGGCATAATTGATATTGAGTCTAAAGGATATCCTGGGTTTCTTCTTTCACAAGGCTTGTCTACAAAATAAAAATGACTTTTGCTCCAAGTATATTCTTTTGCTTCTTTTCCATTATATATTACCATTCCATATACCCATTTAGCTTTCAATTTGCCACCATATTCTTTAACTAAATTACAATAATATTCAATCATTTCATCATCATTTAATTCTTTTCCGTTTACTCTTCTTACGTGTGTTCCTGGTTGTTTTTCTTCTGGCAACTCTTCTATATATAAATTATTATCCATTCCTATAGTTGTAATTTTGGTTTCATCATAATACGCTTTTGCTTTTATATAAGCATTTTCTATAGCATTTTTCCCTGTTTCTTCTGGCTTTAGATTTATTCCCAAGTCTTTAATAGTTAGTACTTCTATATTTTTTTCTTTTAATCTTTCTGCATATTTCTTTACTTTTGCTGGATTTGTTGTTGCGAATAATACTTTCATTATTTTCCCTCCTTTATATTCCTTTTTATATCATAAAAGCAGACAATTAGCAAGTGAACGTAAGGGACGGTCCTTTTTGTTCCAAATTCGGAACAAAAAGGACCATTCCTTACGTTTGATTCAACTATTTTCTTATTATTGCACCTTGTTTTTCAAGTCCTGCAATTATTTTTTCTAATATAGCATTTATTTCGTCGTCTGTTAATGTTCTGTCTGTTGCTCCAAATTCTAATGAATATGCAATACTCTTTTTGCTTTCTTCAATGTTCTCTCCTGTATAAACATCAAATATTTTGCTTCCTAGTAATAGGTTTCCTGCTAGTTTTTTAATTTGTTTTGCTATTTCTTCTGATGTAATATCTTTATCTATTACTACCGCTAAGTCTTTCTTTACACTTGGGAATTTAGATATTTCTTTGTATTTCATTTTTCCTGTTTTCTTTTCTAGTAATTTATCTAAATTGATTTCTAATACATATACATTGTCCTTTGTGCAATTTGGATGAAGCTTTCCTATAATTCCTACAACATCGTTATTTACACTAATTTGTGCAGTTTGATATGGATGGAATTCTTGTGGTAATTCATCTTTTACTACAAAGCTATATCTTCCACCATAACCTAGGTAATCTAATAGTTCTTCTGCTACACCTTTAATATCATAAAAATCTACTTGTTTTGATTTTACAGATAAGTATCTTTCTCCTGTCATAAGTGCACAAAGTTTTAAGTTTTCTCCATATTGTTCATCTTTTTTATAGAATCCTTTTCCTATTTCAAATATAGATACATCTTTTTGGCTTCTTGCCTTGTTGTATTCATATATTTTTACTAGAGATGGTATCATACTATATCTTAATGTGTTTCTTTCTTCTGTCATTGGATCTAAAAGTTTTACTATTTCAACATTATCTGTTGTGTATTTTGTAGCTTCTTTATCATTTACTAAAATGTAAGAAAGTGTTTCATTTAGTCCTAAATCTATCATTTTGTTTCTAATGTTTCTTAATGTTTTATTATAAGAACCTTGTTTTAATGGAAGACTTGGTAATTTTCCTTCTATCTTATTTACTCCATAAATTCTTCCTACTTCTTCTATTAAATCTTCTTCTATTGATATATCTATTCTTCTTTTTGGAACTGATACTGTTATTTTATCTCCATTTACTTCTGTTTCAAATGCTAATTTTCTAAATACATCTAATACATCTTCTTTAGATATTGTTGTTCCTAATACTCTGTTTACTTTTTCTAAACTTACATCTATTTTTGTATCTTCTAATGATGCCTCATCATATTTTACAAGTCCACCAACTATTTTTGCATCTGCATATTTTTCTAGTAAATGACAAGATCTTTCTATTGCCATGTATGTTCTGTTAGGGTCTAAGCCTTTTTCAAAACGATTACTTGCTTCACTTCTTAATATTTCTTTTGATGTTTTTCTTATTTTTACGTTATCAAATATTGCTGATTCTATCATTATATTTTTTGTGTTTTCTGTGATTTCAGTGTCGGCACCGCCCATTACACCTGCTAGACCTATTGCTTTTTTACCATCAGATATTACTATGTCTTCGCTAGATAATGTTCTTTCTACATCATCTAAGGTTGTTAATTTTTCGTTTTCTTCAGCCATTCTTACTTCTAAACATCCATTTAATGTGTCTGCATCATAGTAGTGAAGTGGTTGACCTACTTCTAGCATTACATAGTTACTTATATCTACAACATTATTTATTGGTCTTATTCCAGAAGCTATTAGTCTATTTTTTATGAATGCTGGACTCTCTTTTATAACTACATTTTCAACTCTTTTTGCTAAGAATATTGAACAATTATCTGTTTTTACATTCACTTTAAAAGAGTTGTTTATATCTTCATTGCTTTGGTTGTATGATAAATCTATGTCTTTAACTTTTTTATCATATATTGCACCTATTTCATAAGCCATACCTAAAATACTTAATAAATCTCCTCTGTTTGCTGTCAACTCAAAATCTATTACTCCGTCATCCATTCCCATTAATTTTATAGGGTCTTCTCCTGGAACTGCAGTTTCTGGTAATTCATGTATTCCTTCTTTGTCTTCTGGTCTTAAAAATTTGCTATCTAAACCTAATTCTGCGATTGAGCAAAGCATTCCGTTAGATTCTACACCTCTAATTTTTCCTGCTTTTATTTTAAAATCTCCTGGTAATTCTGCTCCAACTAAAGCAACTATTACTTTTAAACCTTTTCTAACATTGGGTGCACCACAAACTATTTGTAAAACCTCATTTCCGACATTTACTTTGCATACATGTAAGTGGTCAGAGTCTGGATGCATTTCACATTCTATAACTTCACCAACTACTAAATTAGTTGCATTAATTAACTTTTCAGCAGAATCATATTCATTTCCAACACCTGTCATATCTTCTGCAAGTGTTTTTAAATCTACATCTATATCTACATAATCTTTAACAAAATTTGTACTTAATTTCATTTTTCTCTTTTCCTTTCTTAAAGGACAAATAGATACTATGCATTTTGTCCTTATTTACATTTTTCAATTTTATAATAAAAATATAAAATTTTTAAAAAAGCGCATTGAAAGTAAGTAAGTTAGAAATTGTTAAGAAATTTGTGGAAAGAGTTCATTTTTAATGGAAGGGTGCCACAAATTTCGATTACAATTTCTTCGCAACTTAGCTTGAACGAGCATTTTTTCAAAATTTCTATATTTTTAAACTTAGTCCATTCTGTCAAATTGATTTAGGAATCTAACATCATTTTGATACAATAAACGAATATCTGTAATTCCATACTTGAACATTGCTAAACGGTCTAGACCTGTTCCAAAAGCAAATCCTGTATATTTTTCTGGATCATATCCATTCATTTTTAATACGTTTGGATGTACCATTCCTGAACCTAAAAGCTCTATCCATCCTGTTTGTTTACAAAGATTGCATCCTTTTCCAGCACATTTAAAACAGCTTACATCTACTTCATAAGATGGCTCTGTAAATGGGAAATAACTTGGTCTAAATCTTAACTGTGTATTTTCTCCAAGCATTTTTTTCATAAATACTTCTAATGTTCCTTTTAAGTCTGCTAAGCTAATATTTTCATCTATTACTAATCCTTCTACTTGTGCAAATTGATGTGAGTGTGTTGCATCATCATCTCTTCTATAAACTTTACCTGGGCATATAACACGTATTGGAGATTTTTCTTCATTTGCCATCATAACACGTGCTTGAACAGCTGATGTTTGTGTTCTTAATAAGTATTCTGGTGTTATGTAGAAACTATCTTGCATATCACGTGCTGGATGTCCTTTTGGTAAATTTAGTCTTTCAAAACAATATTCATCTGTTTCTAGTTCTGGTCCATCTACTACGTCATATCCCATTCCTACAAATATATCTTCAACCTCTTCTATTATTCTATTTAATGGATGTTTGCTACCTCTTTTAATTTTGTTTGCTGGAAGTGTAATATCTATTTTTTCTTTTGCAAGTTTTTCTTCCATTTCCTCTGCTTTAAATTTTCCTTCTTTTTCAGATATAGCTCCTTCTAGCTCATCTCTAACAACATTTACTAAGCTTCCTATAACTGGTCTTTCTTCTGCTGATAATGCTCCCATTCCTCTTAATACTGCTGTTAGTTCACCTTTCTTACCTAAATATTTTACATTTGCTTCATTTAACTCTTTTAAATCTTTTGCTTGTTCAATTTCTTTTAATGCATTTACTTTGATTTGTTCAATTTGCTCTTTCATTAAAAAATTCTCCTTTCTATCTTTATATATTATTTATTGTTTTTATTAAAGCTTCAATATTACTATTTATTGTAGCTGTATATCCTTCTTTGACAATTTTATTATTTTCTATAAATTGTGATAAAGGATTTGCTCTTATCTTTGATAATTCTATTAGCAATGTTCCAGGTACCATTGTCATAAGTTTAGTATCTAATGTCGTATATCCATGACTTTGAATCATTTTATAATCCGATGTTTTTGAATATATTTCAGCAACTTTTTTATTATACTCATAATAGTTATATTCTTTATCCCATGGATTTTCTTGTTCTTGTTTCTCTAAATAATAAACTAATCCGCCACATGCATGATATATAAACGATGCTACCACATTACTTTTCTCTTTTAATTTTTTGTAAAATTCTAAAATAGCCCTATTTTCTAGTTCATATTTAAATTCGTTTCCTTCAAAAGGTCTCCCTATTGGTCCTGGTTTAGTTAAATCTAATGTATTAAACCTTAACTCCATGTATATACTCTTGTTGTCTTTTATTTCATCAAAATATCTACCAGTTTCAACATTCGAATTTAAATCTATTCCGTTTCCATTGTTTGACCAATCTATTAAGCAACCTATTGGCAGTTTATTTTCTTTTACTATTTCTTTTATATTTTTCTTTAATTCTTTATACTTGTCTGGTATGCATTCGCTAGTTGCATTTTGGAACATTAGGTGATGTAATTTTTCATATCTATTATTATAATCATTTGCATATTTATCATCTAATTTTGCATTTAGATAGTATTGAATACATATTCTTTGTTCCTCTTCCTCTGTCACTTCCTTTTTTATTAATGTTCTAATCGCTGATGTTACAATTATTGTTCCTTCTGGATTTACTATTGGAATAAAATGCAATGTATACTCGTCCGGTTTTATATTGATTTCCTTATTTTCCAATTTTCTCATAAACTCTAACACCAAATTAATACTAATTAATTCTACAGAATGCGTCCCTGCTGTTATAATTACATGTTTTTCACCATTTCCATATGTATAATGGTTTATTTCACATCCAAACTTTGTTTTTCCTATCGGTTCTTGCTTTTTTATGTTTTTATTAAATGAATTTAATATATTTAGCATATCCTCATAATCTAAAATTTTTTTCATATACTATAAATCACTTTCCTATTTTTATAAAAATAGCAGTTCATCCTATATAGGACGAACTGCTTTATTTCCGTGGTACCACCTAATTTTATTAATACTTAATCATTAACCTTATTATCCTTTAACGCAGGTATACGCTATTTTCTACTATTATTTCAAAAATAGTTCTCAAAAGTGAAATTTCTGTAATAGTTATAGGAACGGCTTTCAGCTGGTAACCTTTCTCTCTTTTACTATAATTTTCTACTACTTACTTTGCTTTTTCTTTGAATCTTTTATTTTACTTTTATTATATTAGCACATTTTTATTTTGTTTACAAGTGTTTTATAAAAAAAAGCTCGCCATATTTATCTAGTACATAAATTCCTCCTACTAAGAGTTTACTACTATATAAAAAAATAACTGCACAATTTTTATATTGTACAGCTATTACGTAAGTAAATTTTTACTTTATTAAGTTGTTTCCTCATGAATTGTCTTCTATCATTTTGCGATAGATGTAATCTAATCTTTCTACATAGAAATTTGTCTTCTCACCTTTAATCATATCTGTCCAAATGATTCTTACCGCAAAATTCCTATGATGCCTTGTAACAATTTGATAAATATTAAAACTATATTTAATTTCTTTATCTGTTCTAGTTAATATAATATCATTAACTTCAATTTCAATAGTTTTATCAAACTGTTTTTCCTCTCCAGATTTCGAATAAACTTTTACTAAGTTCTCCTCTGGACGTCTTTCAAAAAACATTCTGCTTTCTTTGTGTTTTACAAAACCTAAAGTGACAAACCATGCTGAACGATTTTTACATAAACTCGAATACTTCATATTTTCATCTAATAGTATTATTTTATTTTTTAATCCTATTGTAGTGAGTTTTTCATAAAGTTTCCGATTAGTTAATAGATAAATTACATTTTCATTTTCTCTCAAATACTGTATTGATTTTGAAATTTTAGAACCTTCATAACCATCAATATCTACAAATTCATAATTTTCATGGCTGTCTTTTTCTATACTTTTTAATAAATATGTACAATTATTTGAGTAAATTTTATATGTAACTCTATTTTTGGATCTTTTAATTTTTTTCATTGTCTCTGTAGAAATAATAATTTTATTTCCAAAGAAAATCAAATCATAAATATAAAAGATTCCTCCTCTTGCCCGCATTACGCTTTCATCTAGCATCACCTTTTGGTCTTCTTCGAAACAATTTTTCTTACATTGTTTAATCGCATTGTCAATTTCATGTTTCTTCATACATTTTCCCCCTTATATGAGATAAAACAAACTTAAATTTTATTATTTTAAATAAAAAATAATATATTACATTTGTTACATTGCTATTTTAACATAATTCGACTTTTTTTGCAAATTGCAAAAAATATGTACTAAGATTATCTTATTTAGATAAAGATATTTGGCAAAAATAAAAGAACTTTTATAAATTTTATTCTATAAAAGTCCTTTTATTCTTTTATTTACTTTCTATTTTAGTACATTCCATCCATTCCTGTTGGAACCGCATCGTGTCCTCCACATGAACATGATTTCTCTTCTTTCTTATCTGTAACTATACTTTCTGTTGTAAGAACCATAGATGCTACAGATGCTGCATTTTGAAGTGCACTTCTTGAAACTTTAGTTGGGTCTACTATTCCTGCCTTTTTCATATCTACATAAGTGTTGTTTGCTGCATTAAATCCTACGCCTTTTTCTGATGTTTTTACTTTTTCCACAATAACTGCTGGCTCTAATCCTGCGTTTACGGCAATTTGTTTTGCTGGTTCTTCTAGAGCTTTTAATACAATACTTGCACCTAATTTTTCATCACCTTGTAAAGAGCTTACTTCTTTTTCAACTTCTGGAATTATATTTAAATATGCTGTTCCTCCACCTGCAACAATACCTTCTTCTACTGCTGCACGTGTTGCAGATAAAGCATCTTCTATTCTTAATTTTTTGTCTTTCATTTCTACTTCTGTTGCTGCTCCTACACCAATTACAGCAACTCCACCAGCTATTTTAGCTAAACGTTCTTGAAGAGCTTCTTTTGTAAATTCGCTCTTTTCTTCTGCTATTTGAGCTTTTAATTGTCCTACTCTGTCTGCAATTTGCCCCTTATCTCCCATACCATCTACTATAATTGTATTTTCTTTTTGAACTTTTACTTGTTTTGCTCTACCTAATTGCTCTATTGTAGTATCTTTTAGTTCCAATCCTAAATCTGATGTAATAACTTCTCCACCTGTTAGAATTGCTATATCTTGTAGCATTTCTTTTCTTTTATCTCCATAACCTGGAGCTTTTACAGCTACTACATTTAAAACTCCTCTTAATTTATTTAATATAAGTGTTGATAATGCTTCTTGTTCTACATCATCACATATAATTACAAGTTTTCCTGAATTTTTCATTAATGTTTCTAGCAATGGTAATATTTCTTGAATATTGCTTATTTTTTTGTCTGTAATTAATATATAAGGGTTATCCATTACAGCTTCCATTTTTTCTGTATCTGTTACCATATATGGAGAAACATATCCTTTGTCAAATTGCATTCCCTCTACAACATTTAATTCTGTATTAGAAGTTTTAGATTCTTCTATTGTAATAACTCCGTCTTTAGAAACCTTTTCCATAGCTTCTGAAATTAGTTTTCCTACTTCTTCGTTGTTAGCAGAGATGCTTGCAACTCTTGCTATATCTTCTTTTCCATTTACATTACTACTAATATCTTTTAATGCTTTTACAGATGCTTCTACAGCTTTATCTATACCTCTTTTAATAGCCATAGGATCACCACCTGCTGCTACATTTTTAACTCCTTCTTTAATCATGCTTTGTGCTAAAACTGTAGCTGTTGTAGTACCGTCACCTGCAACATCATTTGTTTTAGTAGAAACTTGTTTTACAAGTCTTGCACCCATATTTTCAAATGGATCATCTAACTCTATTTCTTTTGCAATAGTAACACCATCGTTTGTAATTAAAGGTGCTCCAAATTGCTTATCTAAAACTACATTTCTTCCTTTAGGTCCTAATGTAACCTTTACTGTATCTGCTAATTTATTAACTCCATTTAATAAACTTTTTCTGGCATCTTCACCAAATTTAATTTCTTTTGACATACAAAATTACCTCCTTAACTTACTCTTCAACTATAGCTAAAATATCATCTTGGTTTACTATAACTAAATCTTCACCTTGATATTTTATTTCTGTTCCTGCATATTTACTTACAACTATTTTATCGTTTTTCTTCACTTCCATTTTTATTTTTTCTGTTCCTGGTCCTACTTCTAGAACTTCTGCAAATTGTGGTTTTTCTTTGCTTGCTCCTGCTAATATTATTCCACTTTTTGTTGTCTCCTCATTTTCTAACATTTTAATTACAACTCTGTCTGCTAATGGTTTTAACATTTTACATTACCTCCTCATACTTATTATATAATCTAATATTAAATTAGCAGTCTTTATTTGAGACTGCTAATAATGTATACCCTTTATATAAAAAAGTCAATAGCATATATTTAAAATTCACAAATATTTCACATTTGTCTCTTTTATATATATGCTACTTACTTTCTTTTTATTATTCTTTAAAATATCCCTACTATATTTCCTTGTTCATCTATGTCTATTTGCTCTGATGCAGGATGTTTTGGCAAGCCTGGCATTGTCATCACTTTTCCTGTTAGTATTACTATAAATTCTGCTCCTGCTTTTAGTTTTACTTCTTTTACATGAATGTTAAATGATGAATTACACTCTAAATTTTTAGCGTCATCTGAAAACGAATATTGTGTTTTTGCTATACAAATTGGTAAATTCCCATAACCCATGTTTTCTATTTTTTCAATTTGTTCTTCTGCTTCCTTACTATATTCTACTTCATCTGCTCCATATATATTTTTAGAAACTTTTTCTACTTTTTCTTTTATAGTATCTTCTAAATTATATATGTATTTAAATTCATTTTCTTTCTGCTCACATAAGTAAACTACTTTTTCTGCTAAGTCAATTGCTCCTTCTCCGCCTTTTGACCAGCTTTCTACTAAACTTAATTCTACATTTTCTTTTTCTAGTATTTTTCTTAATGTTTCAATTTCATTTTCTGTATCTTGATTAAATTTATTTATTGCAACAACAACATTTACTCCAAATTTTTCTTTTAGATTTTCTATGTGTTTTAGTAAGTTTTTACTACCATTTTTCAATGCTTCTATATCTTCTTTTTCTAATTCGTCTTTTGCCATTCCTCCATGATATTTTAAAGCTTTTATTGTTGCTATTATTACTACTGCATCTGGAATTTTTCCTAATCTTCTTGTTTTTATATTTAAGAATTTTTCTGCTCCTAAGTCTGCTCCAAATCCTGCTTCTGTAACTGTATAATCTGAAAGTTTTAATGCCATTTTTGTTGCAACTACACTATTACATCCATGTGCTATATTTGCAAATGGTCCTCCATGTATTATTGCTGGTGTATGCTCTAGTGTTTGAACTAAATTTGGATTAAGTGCATCTTTTAGTAAAACTGCCATTGCTCCTTCTGCTTTTAAATCATGTGCTGTAACTGGCTTTTGTTCATTATTGTATCCTATTATGATATTTCCTAATCTTCTTTTTAAATCATCTGTATTGGTTGCTAAACAGAAAATTGCCATTATTTCTGAAGCTACTGTTATATCAAATCCGTCTTCTCTTGGAACGATATTTTTTTCGCCTGATAAACCTGTATTTACTACCCTTAATTGTCTATCATTTAGGTCTACACATCTTTTCCATGTAACTTTTTCTATATTTAGCTCATTTCCATGGTATATATGATTGTCTATAATAGCTGATAACAAATTATTTGCTGAAGTTATAGCATGAATGTCTCCTGTAAAATGTAAATTGATATCTTCCATAGGTGCAACTTGTGAATGTCCACCACCTGTTGCCCCACCTTTTATTCCAAACACTGGGCCTAATGATGGCTCTCTTAATGCTAGAATAACATTCTTTTCTATTTTTCTTAGACCATCTGCTAATCCTATAGCTATTGTTGTTTTTCCTTCTCCTAATGGTGTTGGATTTATTGCTGTTATTAATACTAATTTTCCATCTTCCTTATTTCTTAAATCTTTCATTATATTTAAAGATATTTTTGCTTTATATTTTCCATAAGGTTCTAAATATTCTTCTTTTATTCCATTATTTTCAGCTATTTTTGTAATTGAGTCCAATTTTGTATTTCTTGCAATCTCTATATCTTCCATTATATTCACCTACTTTTAAAATATATTTATACTATACATTATATTTTTGTTTTTTACAATAAAAAGACAAGAATTCTCTCGCCTTTTTAACTAATATCTATCCAAATATTAACCCTACTATAACGCCTATTGCTGCTCCTACTATAACTTGCATTGGAGTATGGCCTAATACTTCTACTAATTTTTCTTGTACTTGTATATTTGAAAGGCCTGGTGTTTCTACCAATTTATTTAATAATTTTGCTTGTTTTCCTGCTGCTCTTCTAACTCCTGCTGCATCATACATAACTACAAATGCAAACATTACTGCAAGAGCAAATATTGGTGAATTTATTCCTTGTGTTTTTCCTATCATTGTTGCAATTGATGTTACTACTGCTGAATGTGAACTAGGCATTCCACCTGCACCTAAGATCCTCTTAAAATTAAATTTATGAGTTACTACTAAATCCCAAATTACTTTAAATAATTGTATGCAAAACCATACTGACATTGGAACTATTAAATATTTGTATTCTGAATAAAAATCCATTTTATTTTCTATATTAGACTTTTCTAATATAGTCCCCCTTTTCTTTTCTTGTTTTGTTACTCTTCTGTGATAAAATCTTCTTCTTCTAATTTACCATCTTTTTGTACCAATACTTTTATTTTCTTTTCTGCTTCTTCAAGAATATTATTGCATTTTTTAGCCAACTTCATTCCTTCCTCAAAGTTTGAAACTGATTCATCTAAGCTTAAATCACCTTTTTCTAGTTTAGCTGTAATTGCCTCTAATTCTTGCATTGCATCCTCAAATTTTATTTCTTGCATAATTTTTCTCCTCTAATTCATTTCTCTTTTTGTAAATGTTCCGCTCAAAGTATTTACTGTATAAAAAGCTTTTGCTTCAGTTGTAGAACTATCTCTAACTGCTACTATGTAATTTCCATTGTTATCCATGCCATCTATTGCTATATCTACATTTTTGTCTTCTCCCCAGTCTTTTTTTACTATACTTATTGCTTTTTCTTCAGCTGTTTTTGGAGTTTCTTCAAAAGTTTCTGTTGGAGTCGTTGTATTCTCTATTGTGTTTTCTATTGTTGTATTATTTTCTATTTCATTTTTCAATACATTCTCTGTAATTTCATTTGCAATTTGATTTGCTATTTCATTTTTTTTATCATTTAAAGTATTTGTAGATGTTGGTTTTGAACTATTTCCTTTATTTATTTCTCCAAACATAAATATTCCAATAGCAATTAACATTATAACTAGAATGATTATAATTATTATACTTGTTTTTCTTTTCATAAAATTCATTCCTTTCTCACTCTATTTAAAGATATTCATAGCTATGAAAGTTTATAATTCCTTCAAGCTATTCGTTCTTTTAGCTATTTATAATTAAAGTTTTTATAATATTTGTGCTTTTCTTTTTCCATCTGTAAAACGTAAATTTACTTTATCTCCACTATTTAATTCATTTACTGATTTTACTATTTTATCTTCTTTACTTGTAATAGAATATCCTCTTGTTAATGTTTTTAGTGGGCTTAATGCATCTAACTTACTAACCCATTCCACCATATATGTTTTCTTTTCTTTAATTTTTAACTCCATACTATTCACTAATGTTTTTGTAAATTTATCTAATAGCATATAATTTTCATTTATTCTTTGAAGTGGGTTTGTATATACTGCTGCTTTCATACATTTCTCATAACGCAATTTTGCTAACTCTAATTTCTTTTGTAGAGCATTTTGTAATCTATTTTCATTTGTCTTTATTTTTAATCTTATTTCTTTTATATCTGGTACTGCAAGTTCTGCAGCTGCTGATGGTGTAGGTGCTCTTAAGTCACTTACAAAATCTGCTATTGTAAAGTCTGTTTCATGTCCTACTGCAGAAATAATAGGTATATTAGAGTTGTATATTGCTCTTGCTACTATTTCTTCGTTGAATGGCCATAAATCCTCTAGTGAACCTCCTCCTCTTGCTATTATTAATACATCAGCTTCCTGTTTTTCATTCATTATTTCTATTGCCTTTGCTATTTTTTCAGAAGCTCCTTGACCTTGTACTGGCACCGGAAATAACCTTATGTACACATTTGGATTTCTTCTTGTTGATACATTAATAATATCACGAATAACTGCTCCTGTATTAGATGATAAAACTCCTATAACTTTAGGCATAAATGGTATTGGCTTTTTATGTGCTTTGTCAAATAAACCTTCCTGCTCTAATTTTGCCTTTAGTTTCTCATATTCTGCGTGTAAGTCTCCAATTCCTTCTTGTTGCATTGCTTTTGCATATATTTGATAAACTCCATCTCTTTCAAAAACAGATACTGTCCCTAATACCATTATTTTCATTCCATCTTTTGGGACAAAATTTAAATTAGAAGTATAAGTTTTAAACATAACACATTTTATAAGAGAGTTTTCATCTTTTAAAGTAAAATACATATGCCCTGTATAATGATGTTTAAAATTTGAAATCTCTCCTTTTACTAATACATTATTTAAAAATTCATCCTCTTGAAATTTTTCTTTTATATAGTTATTTAATTGCGTAACACTAATTGGATGATATGTCATTTTTAGTTTTACTCCTCTTCATCTAGTTTTTTCTCTTTTACAATACTTGCAAGCACTCCATTTACAAAAGACTTTGAAGAATCCTCTCCATATTTTTTAGCAAGCTCTACCGCTTCATTTATAGCTACTTTGTATTGTAGTTTAGAATATACTAATTCAAAAATAGCTAATTTTAATATTGAAAGATCTATTTTAGAAATTCTATCCATACTCCATTTTTCTTTTAAGTTAGATGAAATTAGTTTTTCTATTTCTTCTTTATTTTCTTTTATTCCATAAAAAATATTTTTAATATACTCTGCTTCTTCTTCACCTAAATTATTTTCTTCTATAAATATATTTATTTGTTCTTCGTCCATGTCTTTTTGAATTTGACTACTATATATTAATCTAAATGCTTGTTCTCTTGTTTCTGTACGCTTCATAATTTCCCCTTTTATAATTTATCTATAAATTTCTTTAATTTTTCTTTTACATCATCTTTGTTAATTTGAACATAATTTCCTACGTATATTCCCATTCCTATTAATATAATACCTATCATTAATTTATAAAGTCCTGTACATAGAATAAGTATTGCAATTATTGCACCAATAATTGCTCCTCTAAATTTCATTAAAAAATCCTTTATTTCTTTCATATTAAATTTCATTCCTTTCTTGCTTTGCTCAAAGGTATGCATAGTTATGAAAATTTTATAATTCTTTCAAACTAACACCTCTTTTTATTGTTCTAATCCTTGCTCTTCTTTTGTGTTCAAATCTTTTACACTAATATTAACTTCTTTAACTTCTAAATCTGAAGTTTTCTTTATTGCACTTTTAATTTTAGTTTGAAGATTATTTGATAATTCTTTAATTACTGCATTTTCTTTAACATTTAAAGTTACATATACAATTAGATTTTTTTCTTCGTCTAACACTATTTTAGAAGAAACATCTTGCGCACTATCAAATCCTTTTACAATGTTATTTACCAATTCTTCTAATGTTGTTTTTGAAATAACTAATTGTCCATCTGAATTTTGTAGTAATATTCCGTCTTTAATTCCATTTATTTCGTTTTTGTCTGTACTAAAGAATATGCATTTAATAGCAAGTAATATACAAACAACAGCAATTCCTAATGTAACATTTGTTGTTACTGGATCATTTAATGCTAGTTTTGTTATATCATATACTGTTTCTGGTGTTAACCAGCCAAAAATTAATAAACATATTATTATTGATATTATTAATATAAAATTTGAAAATACAATCAATCCTATTTTATCTAAAAGTTTCATATTTTTTCCTCCGTTTTTATTTAGTAAAGGGTACGACGAAAACCGTACCCTTTTTACTCACTTTTATTCTTCTGTTTTTGTTTCTAGTGTTTCTTCTTTACTTTCTGTATTAACACCTTGTACGTGTACGTTTACTTCTAATACGTTTAATCCTGTCATTGTTTCTACTGCTTTTTTTACTCTGTTTTGAATTTCAAATGCAACATCTGGAATTCTAACACCATATTCTACTATGATATTAACATCTATTTTTGCGTCTTTTTCTCCAACTTCAACTTTTATACCTTTTGCTAGGTTTTTCTTTCCGCTTAATACTTCTGTAATTCCTCCTGCAAATCCTCCTGCCATTTCTGAAACTCCTGGTACTTCTGATACAGCTACACCAGCAATAACAGCAACAACATCGTTTGCTATTTTTATTTCATTAGTTTCTGTAGATATAGCGATTTCTTCGTTTTCTACAACTTCTTCTTTTTTTACTTCTTTATTTTCTTTTTCCATAATAAAGACCTCCTTATAATTTATACTTTTGTACATATTTTTTAGATACTATAAGTATACCAATATCTTTAATTTTTTACAACACTTTTGCTAAAAAATTAGTCAATTTTTATGTGATTTTTTTGTGTATTGCTTTTTAACATTTTTCATGATATACTTGTTTACGTAACTATAAACTAGTTTTGTACAAATATAGGAGGATTGCTAATGCAAGAACGGACTTTTGAAAACTTAATATTTGATGGTAAAGATCTATTTCTTGAAGGAGACATCACAATTAAAGGCAGTTTTGAAATGAAAGGTGCAAAGCTCATTGTCTCAGGAAATCTCACTATTTTAGGTGGTGATGGCGTTGAAATTGAAAATGGTGATGTCATTGTTTCTGGCGACCTGACAATTGAGACAATGATTAATATCAAAGGTGTAAACATTTATTGTGATTGTTTATACTGCTGTGATGTTAATCTTTCAGATAGTGATATCTGGACAAATACCGATTTATCGGCCTCAAATATTACTTCTGATGGTAACATTGAGGTTAAAGGTAACTCCCATGTTGCTGATGTCACCTGCCTTAATTATTTAATTACTGGTGACAATGATTCAGAATCTATTAATACTTCCCAGGATATTTATATTTTGGGTGATAATGATTCTTGTGATTTAACTGCAAGAGAAATACTCATAGCTGGTGATTGTGATGTAAATGATTTTCCTATAACTGCACATGAGATAGTTATTGATGGTAATTGTGCTAACTATTGTAGTTCTATAACTGCCCACCATTTTGTATGTACTGGTGGATTATCTTGTGGAGAGTTGTTTATTGAGTAGTTTTTGACTCTCGTAAGGTTTCAAAAGTAAAAACAACAAAAAAAGAATTCTTATATGACTTATATCATACAGGAATTCTTTTTTTTGCTTTACTATATTATTTCTTCAATTAATATTTAACTAATTATTTTTAGTTATTTAATAAAAAATTTATTCAAACATTTCTCCTGCCATTATTTCATTTCCTCTTAAAAAATCTCCTACTGGCATTTTTCTAGCGTTTTCACCTTGAATTTCTATTATTTCTATAATTCCTTCGTTTGCTTTAACAAATAAACCTTTTTTGTTTGAAGCAAACATTATAGTTCCTGGCATTAAATCCTTTACTTTAAAGAAATATTCTCCTAATTCTGGAAATAATTCTAATAATTCGTTTTCTTCTCTTACTTTAGTTTTCCATATTTTTATTTTCTTATCATTTAAAAATGTATAAGCTCCCATTATTGGATTTAATCCTCTTACTAAATTATGAATTTCCTCTGCTGTTTTATTTTCCCAATCAATTTTTGACATTTCTTTATTTAGCATTGGAGCCATTGTAAAGTCTTCTGCCTGTTTTTTCCTTGGTGCAGTTCCTTCTTCTATTTGTTTTAAAGTTTTAACTAAAAGATTTCCTCCTATTTTAGAAAGTCTATTCCATAATTCTCCAGTTGTTTCATCTTTACCTATATTTGTTTCTTCTACTAAAATTGTATCTCCTGTGTCCATTCCTACATCCATATACATAGTTGTTACACCAGTTACTTTATCCCCATTTAAAACAGCCCATTGTATTGGTGCTGCTCCTCTATACTTTGGAAGAATTGACGCGTGTACATTTATACATCCATACTTTGGAATGTCTAATATTTCTTTTGGAAGTATTTTTCCGTAAGCTACAACACAGATAATATCTGGATTTAATTCTTTTATTTTATCTATAAATTCTACGTTTTTTCTTACTTTTTCAGGTTGATACACATCTAATCCTTTTTCTAATGCATATTCTTTTACAGGAGAGGCAATCATTTTCATACCCCTTCCTTTTGGTCTATCTGGGTTTGTAACAACACCTATTATATTGTAATTTTCTTCTACTAAACACTTTAAAGATTCTTGTGCAAAATCTGGTGTTCCCATAAATAGTATATTTAGCATAATTTCCTCCTCCAAACAGTAGGGACGGTCCTTTTCGTTCCAATTTCGGAACATACGGGACACTCCTCTTAAATTTTATTTTAATTTTTTTACCTGTTTTTTTGCTCCATCCCCAAATACAGGTATTTATTTTTCTTCTTTTGGCTCTACATATTCTAAAGTTCCTGGTATCATTTTATCTACAAAGACAATGCCATTTAAGTGGTCTATTTCGTGTGATAATGCTTGTGCTAACAATTCTTTTGCATTTATCTTTACTTTTTTACCTTTTTCGTTTAATGCTTCTACTGTTACTTTTGCTGGTCTTATCAATTTTGCATATTTGTTTGGAAAACTTAAGCATCCTTCTTCCACTTCTTGTTCTCCTTCTTCTTTAATAATAACAGGATTTATCAATTTTATTGGTCCTTTGTCATCATATAAATCTATTACTATTGCTCTTTTTAATACGCCAACTTGTACAGCAGCTAAACCTACTCCATTGTACTTATGCATTGTTTCTACCATATCGTCTAATAGTTCTAATATTCTATCGTCTATTTCTTCAATTTCTCTTGATTTCTTTTTTAGAATTTCGTCTCCTTCTTCTCTTATATTTCTAATTGCCATTTATTACTCCCTCTTTTCTTACTTTTGACGCATTAGGGACGTTTCTTTTTGCGTCATAAAGTCCCTAATGCACTATTTTCTAATTATTTAGTGAAGCAAAAGGGACAGATGCGTCAAAATGAAACGTCCCCAATGCGTCACATCATATTTTGTGGGTTTATTTCTATAGATAGTCGTACATCTTTTTTTAGTTCGTTTGCTTTTATTGTTTGTTCCAGTAACTCGTTTATCTGATTATTGTATAGGCATTTTATTATCATTCTGTATCTGTATTTATTTTTTATTTTGTCTATTGGTGCTGGAACTGGACTATAAAGCAAAACCCCTATTTTTTCTGTGATTATTCGTTCTTTTAAGTACTTATGTATTTTCTTTGCCTCTTTTATTACTTCTTGTTCTTTTTCTCCACTTAATCCAATTACTATTATATCGCAAAATGGTGGATATTTCAACTGTTTTCTTATCCCTATTTCACTTTCATAAAATGCTTTGTAGTCTTGTTTTTGTGCAAGTTCTACTGCTATGCTATCTGGATTGTAAGTTTGAATTATTACTCTTCCTTCCAATCCTTCTCTTCCTGCTCTTCCTGCTACTTGTGTTAGTATTTGAAAGGTTCTTTCATTGGCTCTAAAGTCTTCTATATTTAGTGAACTATCTGCTGCTATAACTCCTACTAAACTTACTTTTGGGAAGTGATGCCCTTTTACTACCATTTGTGTTCCTATTAAAATATCTATATTTTCATTTTTGAATTTGTTTAGTATTTCTTCATGTGAATTCTTTTTAGTTACTGTATCTACATCCATTCTTATTGTAGTAGCATTTGAAAATAGCTTTTTTACCTCTTCTTCTAATTTTTGTGTACCTGTTCCAAAATATCTTATATTAGTACTTTTACACTCTGGACATGTTGTTACTGGCTCTTCTTCATATCCACAATAATGACACTTTAATTTGTTTTGTTTTAAATGATATGTCATTGTTATGTTGCAATTTTTACATTTTATAGTATAACCACAATCTCTGCACATTATGAATGTAGAATACCCTCTCCTGTTTAAAAATAAAATGGTTTGTTGTTTGTTTTCTATATTTTTTTGTATTTCTTCCTGAAGTTTTTTACTAATCATTGAATGGTTTCCGGTTTGCAAGTTCTTCTCTTAAGTCTACTATTTCTACTTTTGGCAGACTTGAATTATTAGCTCTTTTTGTTAATTCTAAAAGTTCTATTTCTCCCTCTTGTGCTTTCTTATATGTCTTCATATCTGGTGTTGCGCTTCCTAATATTAAAGGACATGAATTTTCTTTTGCTATAAATTTAGCAACTTCTTTTGCATTGTATTTGGGCGTCATTTCAGACATATATGATGAGTCATGCTCTTCGTCTATTATAATTACACCTATATTTTTCACTGGTGCAAATATTGCCGAACGCGCTCCTATTATGATACTTGCTTCACCTTTTACTATTCTATTCCAAGCATCAAATCTTTCTCCTACAGACAATTTGCTATGCAATACTGCTATTTTTTCTTGACCAAATCTTTCTATAAATCTATCTACCATTTGTGGTGTAAGTGAAATTTCTGGCACTAACATTATGCTAGATTTTCCTTGTTTTAAAACTTTTTCTATTGTTTGTAAGTATATTTCTGTTTTTCCTGAACCTGTTACTCCAAAAATTAAAAACTCTGTGTTCATTTGGTCATCTATTGCTTCTTCTATTTTTGAATAAGCATTTTGTTGTTCTTCTGTAAATGTTAGTTTTTCTGTTTTTTTCACAACTTTATGTATAAATGGATTTCTGTTTACTCTTTTTTCTAAAATTTCTATATATCCATTTTTTTCTAAAGTTTTTATTATTGCTCTAGATGTATCTGTAAATATTTCTAAATCACTTACTAGAACACTATCATTTTCTAATAAAAATTTAAGTATTCTTATTTGTTTTTCTGATTTTAGCTTTTTGGTTTCTATTTCAAATTCTATCTCATCTTCGGTCTTTTTCAAAAATACAAATTGATTTGTTTTTTCTTTTATTCTATTTTCAAAGTTTCTTGTTGTTGTTCCAGGTGGTAACATCAATTTTAAACTATCTGATAAATTTGCAAAATATCTTTTTGAAATCCACTTTGCAAGCTTTATTTTTTCTTCATTTAAAAATGGATTTTCTTCTACTTTTACTATTTGCTTTGTTTTATATTCTGAATTTTCTTTTAATGAGATTATAAAGCCTTCTTCTACTTGTTTTCTATATCCAAAAGGAACTAATACACGACTGCCCAAGCTCACTTTTTTTTTCATTTCTTCTGGCACTTCATAGTCAAATGTTTTATCTAAATCTTTTGCATTTGAGTTTAATATAACTTCTGCAATCATGTTTTTTCTCCTTTTTCTAATACTTTTTTCTTTTATTAGTTATAAATTTCTCGCTTGGTAATAGTATATCAAAAAAATAAATTTTATACAAGAAAAATCCAGCTTCTTTATAGAAACTGGATTTTATCCTGAGAATATTTCCATGTAATCTCCCCTATTCAGTTTTTAAATTTAATGTCATTTTACGTAGAATTCCAAATGGTTGTAGATTCCTTCTTCTTTAAGTTTTGATAACCTTTGCAATTCCTCTACTTTGGAGAGTTCACGGAAATCTCTGCTGTTTGTACGGCAAACAATCTGTTCACCTATTTCGAGAAATTCAAGTGCTTCTTTCTCTGTTATTTCTGATAATTCTTTCATATCATCCACATCAAGATCAAGCATTCTCATAACTCTTTCCTCCTGTTTTTAAGGGTGCCTATTTTAGTTAATTAGGCAAATTTACTTAAGTTACATTCTTATTATACTATTTTTTTAATTTTATGTCAATTATTTATTGATTTTTTTGTAAATTTATGGTATTATGTATATAGATTCATTAATATATTTCTTTAGGAGGACTTATTTTATGAGCAAAAAGATTCGGACAAACAAAGGTAATGTTGTAATTGTTGAAGGTGTTAATTTTATTTCATCAGATTCAATTGTTGGCTGTATAAGACATGCATTTGAAACCTTAAAAACACCGGAAGCTATCGCTAGCTATATTGGGCAGCATTATGGTCAGATTCCCAGGAATGTTTTTATGGCTTCTGTGAACCCTGAAAACCCCAACCACCCTGAAAATAAAGTTGTATTTACTTCTTTTTAGGGCATTACCTGAAAAAGCGGAATGTTTACTAAACATTCCGCTTCCTCTTTTTTGGTATTATTATAGCACTTCAAATCTTTTATTCTTATACAAATTTTATATTTTTTTAAAATTCAGTTTCTTTTAATTTGCTTTCATTTTCTATAATAGTTTGAATTATTTGTACACTTTTTTCCAAATTATTATTCTTTATAACATAATCATACATTCCAATTCTAGATTCTTCATAGTCAAATCTGTTTAATCTTAATGTTATTTCTTTTAAATCTGGTTTATCTACTCTATTTTGTAGTCTTTTCATTAGAATCTCTTTTGGAACTCTTAAAAATATAGTTACGACTTTTGTATCTTCTTTTAATAAATTTATTAAATTTTCTACTCCATTTACATCTATATCTTTAACAATTATCTTTCCACTCTTTATTTTTTCATTCATCAATTTCCTTGATGTTCCATAATAATGTTCATGATGAACATTATATTCATAAAATTCATTATTTTTTATCATGTTTTCAAATTCTTCTGTTGTTATGAAATTATATGTTGCTCCTTCTATATCTCCTGGTCTCATTGGTCTTGTAGTATATGATGGAAGAGATTCTACATTTTCCATTCTTTTTATTAATTCTTTTTTTATTGTATCTTTTCCAGCTCCTGATACTCCTGATAATAATACTAACATATCTTTTCCTTTCTTTACAAAACTATTGTTAACAATTTGCGTACAATATAAATAATTTTAAGGCATGTTTCATTTTGTACATGCCTTATTTTTTATATTCTAGAAAAGTTATCATGGTATGATAACTTTCTGTAGAAGATAAATATGGCAGAAATTAGATTTTGTAGCAGTTTACACTACGTACAAAATCTTGATTCTGGTTTTTTATTTTTCTATTTCTACTTTACCTTCTGCTATTTCATTTGCAGCTATTGTAACTGGTGCATCTTCTTTAACCTCTGTTAAAGGCTTACTTCCACTTGCTATTTGTCTTGCTCTTTTTGCAGTTGCAATTACTAGTCTAAATTTATTATCATTTGTTTTTGCTAATAATTCAGCTGTTGTTGGTTTTACCATCATAATTAAATTACCCCTTTCACTTTATTGTTCTTCTGTTTCATCATCTTTATCTAATCTTCCTGCTACTGTTTCTGGTTGTACTGCAGATAAAATAACATGTCCTGAATCCATTATAATTACGGCTCTTGTTCTTCTTCCATAAGTTGCATCTACTGCATTTCCATTATCTTTTGCTTCTTGCACTATTCTTTTTATTGGTGCTGAGTCCGGACTAACAATAGCAATAATTCTGTTGGCTGATACGATATTTCCAAATCCTATATTAATTAATTGCATTTGAAATTTCCTCCTATTCTATATTTTGTATTTGCTCTCTAATGTCTTCTAGTTCTGTTTTTATATTAACTACTAAATTTGTTATGTCTAGATTTCCTGATTTAGAACCCATTGTATTAGTTTCTCTATTCATTTCTTGAAGTAAAAAGTCTATTTTCTTTCCAATAGTGCCTTCGCTATTTATTAATGTTCTAAATTGCTCTATATGGCTTTTTAATCTTGTTAGTTCTTCTTCTACTGAACATTTATCTGCAAATAACACTACCTCCATAGCTAATCTTGATTGATCTACTACATCAGTTTTTAATATTTCTTTTATTCTCTCTTCTAATTTTACTACATATTCTTGTACAAGTCTAGTAGAATATTCAGAAATTTTTTGAACGTCACATTCTACTTTATCTATTCTAGCTTTCAAATCTTCTTTGATTTTGTTTCCTTCTATTGTTCTCATTTCTACAAAATTGTTTATTGCTTGTTCTAAACACTCTAGTAATTCATTTTGTATTGTGTCTTCTTCCTCTTCTGTTTCTTTTAAAGTTAATACATCTGGAAGTTTTGTAATTTCTGTTACTGGTATATTCATACTTAAATTATTTTTCTCTGCTAATAATTTAAACTTTTCCATATATTCTTTCACTAGCTCTTCATTTATTACAACTTCTTTTCCTTGCTCACTATAGTTTTCAAAAGTTACAAATACATCTATTTTTCCCCTTGCAACTTTTGAACTAATTTGCTTTTTTATACTATCTTCTAAATAGTTTAAACTTCTAGGAAGTTTTATAGAAATATCACTATATTTATGATTTACTGATTTTATTTCTATACTATAAATTCTATTATTCTTTTCTAACTTGGCTCTTCCAAAGCCTGTCATACTTCTCATTATTTATTTTCCTACTTTCTTACTATTTTATGAATATCACTTGCTTTTTTTAGTGCTTTATTTTTCATTTTTACATATATAACAATTGATTTTCCAACATAGTAAACTGCAAATAACATTGCTATACTTGTTATTATATACATATATTTAGAATAATGAAATTTATATATATAATTTGTTAAAAGAGTACATATTGCAATTATTAGCATTTCTATTCCATATATAGTAAGTTCCCCACTATCTTTTTTATATGCTTTTTCAAATAGAATTATTGTTATTCCTATCGCTACTGCTCCAAATACTTTTAAATCTGTTAAATATGTACTTTCTTCTATGTTATTAAATCCTAAATTTATAAATATAAAATAAACTACTATTCCTATTGCCATTACTATGTTTTGGAATATCTTTTTGTTTATTTTTTTCTTCTCGTCTTTTGATAGTTTAGTTTGTTTATTTATTTCTTTTTGTATTTTTTCTAATTTTTCGTCATCTATTGATATATCTTTTTTTACTACTAGTTCTTTTTCTTTCTTTTCTTCTTTTAGAACTACTTCTGGCTCTTCTATTTTTTTCTTTGCAGTTTTCGCTGTTTTTTTAGGCATAGTTTCTTTTTTAGCAGTTGTCTTTGTAGCAGTTTTTGCTTTAGATGTTTTTGTCTCTTCTTCTATTTTAGAAACGGCTTTTTTTGTAGAAGTACTTTTCTTTTTAGTAGCTATTTTCTTTTCTATTGTTTTGCCTTTGCCTTCTGTGGTAGTTAACTTTGTTTTTACTTTATTAGATGCTTTTGTATTTTTCTTTGTTTCTTTTTTTAATTCCTCATTGTTTGTGCCTTCTTCCTTTTTTGGTCTACCTCTCTTTTTTGTCTCTTTTACTTCATTTTCTTCTAATTTACTCTCTGCCATGATAACTTTCCTTTCTACTTTTCTAACTCATATATAATATTACTTGTAAGTACAATTGGAGCTGTTTCTGTTCTTAATATTCTTTTTCCTAATGTTACAACTTTTGCATTATAACTTGTTAATTTTTCAATTTCTTCTTTGGTAATTCCACCTTCAGGTCCTACTAAAATTCCTATTTTATACTTTTCTTGTTCTCTTAATTTTTTAAGTTCTTGTTTTAATGTTACTTCATTTTCTTCTTCATATGCTACAATAAAGATATCATATTGACTTATTATATTTTCTAAATCTTTTATTTTTATTTTATTTTTTATTTCTGGAATTTTACTTCTTTTACTTTGCTTTGCTGCTCCTTCAGCCACTTTTTGCCATCTTTCTATCTTCTTTTTAGCATCTTTTTCATCTAATTTTACTATACATCTTACCATATCTACTGGAATGACTTTGCTTATTCCTATTTCTGTTGTTTTTTGAATTATTAATTCCATTTTATCTGCTTTTGGCAAACCTTGGTATAAGTCTATTTCCACATTTGATTCTGTTTGTGTGTCATGTTTTTCTATAATTTTGGCTACTACTTTTTCTTTTTCTATTTGTTCAATTTCTGTTAAATATGTTTCTAATGTTTCTTTACTTCCAATTAAAATTTGTTCACCTTTTTGCATACGCAAAACGCTAGAAATATGTTTTACATCTTCGCCTATAATATTTATTTTATCATTTTCTATTTGATTTTCTTCAACAAAAAATTTTTGCATTTTTATCTTCCTTATTGTTTTTTTGTAATTATACCACATTTTTTCGTTAATGCAAATATAAAATTTTAAAGGATTTTTTCAAAAAAAATACTATTCAAAGATAAATTGCCCTCAAAATAGCAGGTGCTTTTTGGTTAACTTTCTCTTAACTCTTCTTTCTTGACAAATACACTACTTGCGAATTATAATATATTCGTAAACACGCACGAAATAAGGAGTTTTTATAATGCAAAATTATTTAAATAAATTAGAATATGATAAAATTTTAACTTTACTTTCAACTAATTCAAAAACATATTTAGGGAAAGAACTTTGTTTAGATTTAAAACCTGCAAATTCAAAAGATAAAGTTATAACTTTATTAAAAGAAACTGACGAAGCTTGCGCACTTTCTTTCCGTAAGGGTAATTTGCCTATATCAGATTTTGAAGATATTTCTTTATCTATTAAAAATTTGGGAAGTAATATTTCTTTAAATGCAAAAGCCTTGCTTAATACTGCAAATGTTTTAAGGCTTTCAAGAGATTTAAAAGAATATTTTTATAAAGATGAAGACTTTGATTTATCCAATTTTCCTATTTTAGATTCATATTTTAGTAGACTATATTCAAATAAAACTATAGAGGATAAAATTTTCTCTTGTATTATAGATGAAACTACTATAGCTGATGATGCTTCAACAGTTTTGGCTAATTTGAGAAGAAACAGAAGAAAATTAGAAAATCAAATTAAAGATACTTTAAATAAAATAATTCACTCTAACACTAAAGCTATAATGGATCCTATTGTTACTATCAGAAACGATAGATATGTTATCCCTGTAAAAGAAGATTTTAAGGGTCAAATTAAAGGCTTTGTTCATGATATATCTGCTAGTGGTTCTACTGTATTTGTTGAACCTATGGCTGTTTTTGAATTAAACAATAGTATTTCTAATATTAAAGTAGAGGAGTCTATTGAAATTGAAAAAATATTAGCTAATTTATCTTCTCTATTGTTTGGTTTAACAACTGAATTAAACAATGATGTATATCTTTTAGGAAAATTAGATTTTATTTTTGCTAAAGCTAGTTTTTCTAGAGATCTGAATGCGATTTGTCCTATTGTAAATGATAATAAATGTATTAATTTAGTAAAAGCTCGTCATCCATTAATAGACAAGGATAAAGTGGTTCCTATCGATGTAGAAGTTGGTAAAAATTATTCTTCCTTAATTATTACAGGTCCAAATACTGGTGGAAAAACTGTCACTTTAAAAACTGTTGGACTTCTAACTTTAATGGCTTGTAGTGGTTTGTTTATTCCAGCAGAAGAAAAAAGTAGTATATATGTTTTTGACAATGTTTTTGCTGATATAGGCGATGAGCAAAGTATTGAAGAATCCTTAAGTACTTTTTCTTCTCATATTAGCAATGTAGTTCACATTATTAATAATTCCACCTCTAATAGTCTTGTTCTATTAGATGAGTTAGGCTCTGGTACAGACCCTATTGAGGGTTCTAGTCTTGCAATTAGTATTTTAGAATACTTCCATAATATAGGAGCTATCACTTTTGCAACTACTCATTATCCAGAAATTAAAAATTATGCATTAGTGACAGATGGCTTTGAAAATGCAAGTTCAGATTTTGATATAGAAAATTTGAAGCCTACTTATAAATTATTGATTGGTATTCCTGGTAAAAGCAATGCCTTTGCTATTAGTAAAAAACTTGGAATTTCTAACGATATTTTAAATAGAGCTAAAAGTTTTCTAAAGGATGACGAAATAAGTATTGAGGAACTTTTAAAAAATATTTATGATGATAAATTAATTATCGAAAGTGAAAAAGAAGAGATTATAAAAAATAAAAATCAAATTGAACTTTTAAGAAAAAATTTAGAACAAGAAAAAAATAGTCAAAAAGATTTGAAAGAAGACAAAATTGAAAAATCTAAAATTGAAGCCAAAAATCTCCTTTTAAATGCTAAAGAAGAAGCTAACAGTACTATTAAAGAATTAAATGTTTTGTATAATAATTTAAAGGATTTTGAAGAAATTGATTTTGATAATTGGTCTGACACTCAAATTGCTAATTTTGTAAAAAGTCATTTTAAAAAAGGAACTTTAAAGCAAGCTAATTTATATAGAAATAGACTAAATTCTTCTTTTGATAACTTAAATTCTAGTTCAAATATTGTAAATAACAATGACACTGTTGTTAAGCATTTTTCCAAAGATGACTTAAAGGTTGGTATGAAAATTAAATTATCAAACTTTAATGATATTGCAACTATTATTTCTTTATCTGGTAAGAAAAATATTCTTCAAGTTCAAGTAGGAAATATTAAAACAAATATTTCTTTAGATAATATTATAGAAATTAATATTAAAGAAAATAAAAATATAAAGAATATTAACTCTAAAGTATCTTCTGTAACTTCATTTAAATCTAAAGAGGTTATTCCAGAAATAAATGTTATTGGTCAAAATATTGAAGAAGCATGTTTTGTTATAGATAAATATTTGGATGATTGTGCAATTGCAAAACTTAGTCCTGTGCGCATTGTTCATGGAAAAGGCACTGGCAAATTAAGAGAAGGAATTCACAATTTTCTTCGTAAAAATTCTCATGTAAAAAGTTTTAGGCTTGGCACTTTTGGTGAAGGTGAAATGGGAGTTACTGTTGTTGAACTAAAATAGAAAAAACTTAAAAGGAATGAATTCTAAATTAAACAGATTTCATTCCTTAATATTTTTTTGATATTTTACTTTAAATTTTTAAATTCTTTGATTTAACGATTTTAAAACAAATTTCTTTTTTCATTTATTTTAAGTCTATTTTTATTTCCTTTTCTTTTTCTAATTTTATCTTTTTATATGTAACACTACATTCATCAAAAAGTCTTCTAGAAGCAACGTTATTTTCAGAATTTGCATATTTATCTGATAAATATATTACTTCTTTTATTCCAGATTGAATAATTATTTTAGCGCATTCGTTACAAGGAAATAAATCAACATATATTTTTGAATTTTCTAAATCTTTTTTACTTCCTCTATAATTCAAAATTGCATTCAATTCTGCGTAACATACATATGGATATTTAGTGTCTAAATTTTCCCCATCTCTACCCCATGGAAATCTTTCATCACTAAATCCATTTGGTGCACCATTATATCCTATTGATAAAATACGATTGTCATTGCTTACTATACAAGCTCCAACTTGTGTAGAAGGATCTTTACTCCTCATTGCAGAAAGTTTCGCTATTGCCATGAAGTATTCATCCCAACTGATATAATCTTTTCTTTTTTGACATTTGTTTTCTTCCATATTTTATAACTTTCCTTTCTATTAAAGGTATAAAATACCTTATTTTCATATTTACCCTATTTAAAAGTTAATAGCAATAAGAGACACCAAAATATTTTATTTTTATGATGCCTCTTTTGTATATTTTTATTTATTAAAACTAGATCTATAATTTTTCATTAAATAATTATAGTAGTCAAATGGTTTCATTGTTTCTGGTTCTCCATAATTTACACCAAATGTTTCAACTGTAATGTTTGTTATAACTGGTTTATTAATAGGCATATCTGCTGTTAATTCTTTTCCATTTTCATCTTTTGGAGTTTCTTCTCCATCTTTTAATTCTGAACTTCTGTATGTTACATCTGTATTTGCTATTTTATCTACAACATCCATTCCTTCAATTACTTTTCCAAAACCAGCATACATACCATTTAATGAAGTATTGTCTTTATGCATAATAAAGAATTGTGAACCTGCTGAATTATAACCTTCTTCTGTTAGAGTACTACTAATACTACTATAGTCTGAGCGAGCCATTGCTATAACTCCTTTTTCTAATTTTATTTTATTTGAAGTATAATTATTGGCTATCATTTCTCCTTTAATTGCATATGTAGATGTATCTCCATTTCCTTTTAAGTCATCAAGAGTTGGTGTTCCTGTTCCATCGCCATTTTTATCTCCTCCTTGAATCATGAAACCTGGAATTACTCTATGAAATGTAAGTCCGTTATAAAATCCATGATTTGCCAAGGCTATAAAATTTGTAACTGTATTTGGTGCTTGGTCTGGATATAATTCTACTTTAATTGTTCCATAATCTTGAACTTCAATAGTTGCTATTGGATTTTGAACTTTTTTTGTAAGTTTTTGGATTATTCCATAGCTTACATAGCCTATTCCTACTATTAATAATATAATAGCTATTATAAAAATTATTTTAATTATTAAGTCTTTTTTCATTTATTTCTCACTTTCCTTTGTTTTATAATATTAAATTATCAAATACAAATTGTTCTTGCATTCTTTTTAAAGATTGTTTAATAGTTCTTGCTCTTACCTCTCCAATTCCATCAACATCATCTAAACTTGGAATATCTGCTACTAATATGTGTTGGAAAGATTTGAATGATCTTACTAAGTTATCAACAATATTGTTTGGCATTCTTGGTATTTTATTTAAAATTCTATATCCTCTTGTGTATACTGCAACTTCATCATAGTTGTCAAAGTCGTCATATCCAAGAAGTCTTGCTATAATTTGTGATTTCATTAAATCTTCATGTGTTAAACTCTTTATTTCTTTTAATACCTTTTCACAGACTCTTTTTTTCCCTGGTGCAATGTAATCTTTTATTATTAGTAATTCTTCTTTTTCAAGACCTCCAACTAATTCTTCTAATTGCATTTCTAGTAATCTACCTTCTTGTCCTAATTCATAAATAGACCTTTGAACTTCATCTACCATTTTCATTACCATTTCTGCTCTTTGAATGCAAGTAATTACATTCTCTAAAGTTACAATATCATTAAATTCATATTCGTTTAGTATACTCAATTTGCTATCAAATACTTTTTTATATTTTTCTACAGTTTGAAGTGCCTGATTTGCTTTTGAAATAACCCTTGAAGTGTCTTCTAATACATATCTTGAGTAACCTTTAAATATAGTTATTATATTTCTTCTTTGTGAAATACTTATAACAATTTCGCCTGTTTGCTTTGCAGTACGTTCAGCAGTTCTATGTCTTGTTCCCGTTTCTGTTGTAGCTATATCAGAAGATGGTATAAGCTGTGCATTTGCATATAATATCTTTTTAAAATCAGAACTTAAAATAATTGCTCCATCCATCTTGGCAAGCTCATATAATCTAGATGGAGTATAATCTATATCTAATTTAAAACCACCATCTACAAGGTCTAGTACTTCCTTGCTATCTCCTATAATTATTAAAGCACCTGTCTTTGCTTTTAAAATATTTTCCAATCCATCACGAATAGGGGTTCCTGGTGAAATTAACTTTAATACATCTGCTATATTACTTTCTTTAAATGTACCCACTTTATTATTCAACTCCTATTTTATTATTTTTAATGCCTCATTAATATTTCTAACGCCTATTATATCTAATTTATAATTATCTTTCAATAGTTTTTTGTTATTTTCTGGAATAATGCATTTCCTGAATCCTAATTTTTCCGCTTCTTTTAATCTCTTTTCTATCATGCTTACTGCTCTTACTTCTCCTGTTAAACCAACTTCGCCTATTGCAACAACATCTTTTGGAATGCTTATACCTTTAAAACATGAACTAACAGCTAAAATCACTCCTAGATCTACTGCAGGTTCTTGCAATTTTATTCCACTAACAACATTTAGATATACATCTTGTGAGCCTAAATTCATATTTGCTCTTTTTTCTAAAACAGCCATTAAAACTGTTAATCTATTATAATCGATTCCATTTGCTGTTCTTCTTGGAAGTCCAAAAACTGTAGGTGTTGTTAAAGCTTGAAGTTCTATTAGAAGAGGTCTTGTTCCCTCCATGCTAGCCACTATAATGCTTCCTGGTGGATTGTCTTCCCTTTCAGAAATTAAAATAGACGAAGGATTTGTAATTTCCATCATTCCTTTTTCTTGCATTTCAAACATTCCAACTTCATTTGTAGAACCAAATCTGTTCTTTACACCTCTTAAAATACGATAAGAAAAATATCTTTCTCCTTCTAAGTATAAAACTGTATCTACCATATGTTCTAAAACCCTTGGTCCTGCTATATTTCCTTCTTTTGTAACATGTCCAATTATTATAGTTGTAATTGCTTCTTGTTTACAAATTTTCATAATTCTAGCTGTTATTTCACGAACTTGACTTACAGTACCTGCAGCAGAAGTTATTTCATCACTATACATTGTTTGGATAGAATCTATAATTACAAGTTTTGGATTTGTTTCCTTTATCGCATCAGCTATTAAATCTATATCTGTTTCGCCTAAAAATAAAATATTATCATTTTTTATATCTAAACGATCTGCTCTTATTTTAATTTGCTCCGCTGACTCTTCTCCTGAAACATATAATACTTTACCTTCTCCCTGCATCTTATCGCAAATTTGAAGAATTAAAGTAGATTTTCCAATTCCAGGCTCTCCTCCTAAAAGAACTAATGAACCTTTAACCAGTCCTCCACCTAAAACTCTATCTAATTCTCCTACACCAGTTGAAGTTCTAGCCGCTTCTTTTCCTTCAATACTATTTAATGTAGTTGGCTTGCTACTCTTTGTTTTTTTATCAGAAATAAAAGAACCATCTTTTTCTTTAACAACTTTTTCCTCATAAAAGCTATTCCATGCATTGCAAGCAGGGCACTTGCCAAGCCATTTTGCAGATTCATATCCACATTCATTACATACAAAAATTGTTTTACTCTTCGCCATACTCCTTTAGGGACGTTTCCTTTTGGTTAATCTGTCCCTTTTGGTACATCTCCCTTCCTATCTTTTCTATTGTTTTTCTATTAATTCCTAATATTCTTGCAATCTGAACTTTCTTTATTCCTTCAATTTTTATTACTTTATTTATTGCTTTCCTTTTTTTATTTGTTTCATAATTCTGTACATTCATCAAATTGTTTTCTTGTAGTATTTCTTTCATTTGAGCTATTGCTTCGTTGTCATCTATCTTTTTTATCATTTCATAACAATTTCCCAATTCGCTATTTTTATTGTAATTTTGATGAAAGTATTTAAAGTCCTCTATATTATTTGAAAATAATTGCATCACAAACTCAGCATCTATTATTTTAGGTTTGAAAATATACTCATAATAGCTATTCCATGGATACTCACTAGTTATTTCTGCATTTTCAGGATTTTTATGAATATATCTTACTACATTTTTTAAATAACTTTCATCTTCAACAACATGGCTTTTAAATCTATTTTCAAATACATGTCCAACTCTTTCATATTTTTTATTAAAATAATTAGAGTATCTTACGCTCAAGCTTTGCATAGCTGTAGAAACATTATTGTTTTTGTCATTTATAACAAAATGAACATGGTTTGGCATCAGAACAAATGCATATATTTCATACTTATACTTTTCTTTTGTGTTAATTATTTCTTTCAACATTTTTCTATAATCATGTTTATCTAGAAAAATATCTTGTTTGTTTATCCCTCTTATAATTATATGATAAACATTTGTATACGATTTTTTTCGTGGGATTCGGGGCATATTTCAAAGTCTCCTTTACTATAATTTTATTATTTAATTATTTTTTCTTTTGTGTGCCCCTAACTCCTTTTTATTAATTTTTCATTTCCTATAAAACATAATAAAAATATAGCACATTTTTATGTATATTGCTATATTTTTATTAAAATTTTTGAATTTTTTATAGATATTTTAAATCTATCTGCTTTTTTCTACATTTTTCTTCTATTTTCAATATTATTTTGCTCTTTAATAGCATAAATTAATAATTAGTACTCTAAACCAAAAGGGACAGATTAACCAAAAGGAAACGTCCCTAAAGGAGCTTTAGTGCTATTATTAGCATTGCGTGTGACCAACCTAATCCTATTACCCATTTTGCTTGCATAGTTTCGTTATTAACTTGCTCTGCTAAAAATCCATGATCTGTTGCTGTTCTTAATACAAAGTCTATTTGTTTTCTTGCTTCTTCTTTGTTATTTTTCTTTATATTATATAATGCCATCCATAATGTCGCTACTGGCCATGGATTGTTACCTCCCATATAGTTGTCATTTTCAAATCTTATATATCCACCTGTATATGTTCGAAGTGTCAAGTTCATTTTTTCTACTGTATTAATTAATTCTTTTTCATTTGGTTTGAACATATTAAATGGCGTTACTGTGCCTAACATGCTTATGTCGCATATGTTGTCTTTATTACTTCTTTTTAATATTTTTTCTTCTTCATTGTATAGATTTTTTTTACAATATTCTTTTAATTTTTCAGCCATTAATTCCTTTTCTTTTATATCTTCTTTTTTTTCTAACACTTTTTCTATTTCAATCATAGCCACATAAGCTGCATATATTGCTGACATAGAATATAAATGTATTCCTTCATGCATTTCCCATAAATCATAACTTTCATGAGTTAAAAAATTTTTCATGTTTTCTTTAATTTTATTTTTTTTTGACGCAAAAGGAACAGATGACGCATTAAGAAACGTCCCCAACGCGTCAATTGCTTTTTTACACATTGGATATGCTTGTTTTAAGAATTCTTTATCTTTTGTTTCTTTGTAGTGTTGATAAGTTCCATATATTATGCTTGCTGTCTCATCTATTTGATATCCCCAACAAGGAGCTAGTCTTCCATCTGTGTAAAAACGTTGCTCCCACATTCCACTTTTACTTTGTGTTTCTTTGCAAAATTTCGAATAGAATTTTGTTGTTTCTTCTTTCATATTTAAAATGTCTAATGCTTTTGTTACAAATACTGCATCTCTTGGCCAACAATATGAATATCTTCCTGATTTATTTCTTTCTTCGTCTACTTCTATTGCTGCTGATATTCCGCCTGTTTCTGAATTTATAAGTAATGGAAATAATAAAATGCTTCTTACATATACATTTCTCATTTGCATGTATTTTGCATATGTGGCTTCGTTTAATTGTTCTTGACCTGTTATTAATTTTTGCCATTTTTCTTCTTTAGTTAATATTTCTAATCCATCGTGCTTTTCTACATAGTTTTTCCAATATTTTTCTACTTTGTTTAATTCTTTATTTATATCTATTTTTTTTATTTTTTCTACATCTTCTATTATTTCATCAAATTTATATTTTTCTTCATTATTATTAATATAGATTATAATTTCAAATTCTTTACTCTCTCCTGGTTTTAGCGTTCCTATATCAAAGCTTACTGCTGAATCTTCTGCCATTCCGATATAGTCTTTGTCTTTAAGTATTCCTGTTTTTATTTCTTCTTTACTATTATTTAAACGATAGTTTAATATTGGTGTCTTTGAAAATATACAATATGTGTAATCATGGCTATATTGCATAAGAATGTTATTTTCTATTTTTGCTCCTATCATATTATTAGAATTTGATAATAATTTTGAATATATTAAAAAATTTACATTTAGATCTATTGTATTTTCATTTGTAAATATTAATTTTTTTATAAGAATATTTTGTGAAATAGATGCAAAATCTGTTTGTAATATAGATAAATTAAAATATGTATTTTTTATTTTGGTATTTAATATATTTGTATCGTCAGTATAATATTGTTCATATATATTGTTTATATCCTCATGTAAATATATTATGGCTGAATCATTTACTTTTACTCCTGTATGCATACAATCTATAAATTGCCTATAATTTCTTGTTGGATAAAATAGCCTTAACATTTCTCCCTTTGAACTAAAACTTGCAACCATTTTATCATTTCCTATTATTGCTTCATTTAGATATTTTTTATTCATTTTTCTTATGTAATCAATCTTTTAGATTGTTTTATAGTTTGTTCTAATTGTTGTGTTTTTAACCTATTAGATTAATTCCTTTCCTTTAATACTTTATTCTTTATATTTATGTTGACAATTTTTTTCTTATGTGCTATACTATTTTTATATTTCATTGAAAAATCAAATTCTCTTTTCTAAAAGTTTAGATAATTTAAAAAATTATTTTTTAGAAAATGTCCACTAAAGAATTTGAGAGGGTAGCAGTATCTTAAAGTAAAAAATAGTAATACTCTTTTTTATGTTTAAGAGCAAATATAAGCACATACCAAAAGCTTTACCCTTGTAAATCTGCTATAAAAAGATAGAAAAAATATTTAGATTCCCTACCTCATGTACCTTGAATATTTAATATGGAGTATTTTTATTTATTTCAACACCCCTCAACGAACTAGATAATACTTTTCTATCTTAACCCCACCAAGATCGGTGGGGTTTTCTTTTTGCATTAATTTAATATATAATAAATGAACTTAGATTACCAAAAGGGACAGATTAACCTTTTAAAAACGTCCCTAAAGGAGTCTCTTATCCTTCTACTATTTTTACTATTTGTTGTTCTAGTTCTTTTATTCTTTCATTTAGTTTTTCTATGTCTTCATCTTTCGCATCTTCATTAAGCATATCTTCTTTTACTATGTCTGACATATCTTCTAATTCTTCTTTTAGAGTTTGTATTCTGTCTAATACTTCTAGTCTTATATATTTCTTTTCGTGTTCTTTTGCTTCTCTTACTCTTCCTAATCTTTGTACTTCTTCGTTTAATTCATATTCTTCCCCATACTCTGGAATTATAACAGGTATTTGTGTTGTTCCTTGTAATTTTTGCTTTAATATTACTTGACCTTCTGGTTCTCCATGTACTAGGAAAATTGTTTTTGGTTTTCTTAAAAACGAATAAACAAAGTTTAAAAGCCATTCTTGGTCTGCGTGACCTGAATATCCTTCTATATATTCAATTCTTGCATTTACTGCTATTTCTTCACCAAATATTTTTACTTTCTTTGCTCCATCTACAATCTTTCTGCCAAGTGTACCTGGTGCTTGGTATCCAACAAATAGAATTGTACTATTTGGATTCCATAAATTATGTTTTAAATGATGTTTTATTCTTCCAACTTCGCACATACCGCTAGCTGAAATTATTATTGATGATTCATTTTTCTCATTTAATTCTTTAGACTCTTCTGCTGTTCTTGTAAATTGTAGCCCTGGAAATTCTAGTGGATTATCTCCCCTTCTCATTATTTTCTGCGTTTCTTCGTCAAATATGTCCATGTTGTCTTTAAAAATTTGAGTTGCTGAAATTGCAAGCGGACTATCTACATACACTGGAACTCTCATTAATGTCTCATATTTTTTTCTGAATTCTTCATCAGTTCTTATGTCTTTTAAGTTATTTAGTTCATATAAAATTTCTTGTGTTCTTCCTACTGCAAATGATGGAATTACAACTGTTCCTCCTTTATCTAATGTCTCTGAAACTATATTCAAAAACATTTCTGCTTTGTCATCATTTCTATTATGTAGTCTTCCTCCATATGTTGATTCCATTACTAAATAATCTGCATCATCTATCATTGTTGGTGATGATAAAAGTGGAATATCATTATTTCCTAAATCTCCTGTAAATACGGCTTTGGTAGTCTTTCCATCTTCTTCAGCCCATATTTCTATTATTGCTGAACCTAACATATGTCCTGCATCATTAAATCTTACATGGATTTTATCACTTATATCTATTATTTCATCGTATTTTATTGGGCTAAAAACCTCTAAACATTTTGTAGCTTCTTCAGCTGTATATAAAGGTGGTTCTGGATCTAATCCTTTACGTACTCTTTTTCTATTTTTCCACTCTATTTCCATTTCTTGAATATGTCCACTATCTGGTAACATTATTGAACATAATTCACATGTAGCTTTTGTTGCATATATCGGGTTTCTATATCCTTCTTTATATAATTTAGGAATTCTACCAGAGTGATCTATATGTGCATGTGTTAATAGCATAAAATCTATATCATGTACATCATATGCAAAAGGTGCTGAATTTTCCCATTCATCCTCCGCTTTTCCCTGATACATTCCACAATCTACTAAAAACTTTTTTCCTGCAGCTTCTACTAAAAAGTTAGAACCTGTAACTGTTTTTGTTGCTCCTAAAAAAGTAACTTTCATATTTACCTCCTATTTATGATGCAAAAGGGGACGTTTCTTTTTGTGACATCTATCCCTCTTGCTTCACTATTCCCATATTTTTATCTTTTTGTTTAATTTTACGTGCAATTCTACTTTCTCTTTTATTTCTATCTCTTTTGTCTCTTCTTCTATATTTGTGTCATAAATTTCTAATTTTAAAATTCCCTTTTTATATTTTAAAATATATATTGTATTTTCTAGTTTTATAATTTTACTTTGAAATTGATTTTTTAAAATATTATAATTTAGTTCTTCTTCATCACTAAATTTTATTAATACTTTTTCTAAACATGCTTTTTTTATTACTTGTTTTTCTACTTTCTTCAAATATTCTTCTATTTTTTCTTCCTTGCTTATATTGTATTGCCTATAAGGAAGTTGCTCATAATATCTTAATTCATATATTAAATTTGTTATTTCTTTTTTTGTTAAGGCTCGTTTAATTTTTTCTTCAAAACATCTTAAGAAAGATTTTTGTAACAAAATTATCTGTTTTACTTCATTTGTTTTTTCATTTTCTTTTACGTCTATTTCTTCAAAAAATTCTAATTTTTCTTCTAATACTTTTTTGGTCTCTACAAATTCTTTAGGTTGCATTTGTAAATTATATTCTTTTATTTCTTTGAAATATTTTTCTTTTTCCTTTTCTAACATAATACTTAAATGACTTACACTAAAGATTTTATCTTTATTTGCTAACTTAGAGTTTCTATTTTCATACTCTTCTTTTAGTAGTTTTTCATCACTAAGCAATGTATCTATATTTTTTATTCTTTCAGCTAATTCTTTTTTCTTTTTTGATAGTTCTTCTACATAAGCTTTGTTATCTTGCATTTTTTCTAAGTCTTTTGCAAATTGATTTTGAAGATTTAATACTATTTTTCTTTGTTTTTCATTTATATTACAATCTATCACTAATATTGTTTTTATAAGTTGTTCAAGAAATTCTATAGCATTTTGTTCTCCATATTTTTCTGCTAATATTTCTTGCATTTTTCTTATATAATCTATAGTTTTATTTTCCTGCATTTCTTCTTTTGTCATTCCAAAGTTCTCATTATATTTACTTCTTAAAATTTCATTACTTGGTATCTCTACTTCTTCGTCTTCATCATCATCTTCTTTATTTGTAATCCAATTTTGTAAAAAACGATTTCCTAGAAGAATTAACAAACTTTGATATACAATATTAATGTTTTTTCCTTCCATTTGGTTTGTTGTTATATCCCATGACCATCCATTGAAATCACGAATTACTTCTACACAATTCATTCTGTTTCCAATGCTTAAAACGTCTCTCATAGCTAAATTATATAGAGAATATTGTTCTTCTAATACTATATCCTTTTGGCTTAATGTAACTAATGCTTCTAGCATCATTCGTTCATTTGGATATGAAATTATTTTCCCTGTTTCTTTTTCTACTATATAATTTACATTGTTTTTTTCTAAAATTTTGCTTTCTTCTGATAATGGCTTTATTAATTGTATTTCTTTGCATTCATCTTTTATTACTTGAATAATCTTTTTTACATAAGATTTTTTACTTGATACATTAACTTTTATAGTTTTATAATCTTCGTATCCATTTTCTATTTTGTATAGCATACTAAGCAGAAGGTTTTTTACATCTTCTGAAAAAGCCTTCTGCTCTAATATATTTTCTAAAACATTGTTATAATCTTTTAAATTGATTTTTGAAAAGATATCTTCTTTTGCCATTTTTTCTTTTGCCATTTTTTCTTTTGCCTTTCTTAACTTTTATAAAAGTTTATTCTTCTGTTTTTTCTTCTACTTGTTGCGGATTAGGAGTTGTTGCCATTTTTAGCTCTGCTAAACGTTCCTTTGTAACTAATACTTCTCTTGGTTTGCTTCCTTGATATCCTGAAATTATACCTCTTTCTTCCATTTGGTCTATTATTCTTCCTGCTCTTGCATAACCTACTTTAAATTTTCTTTGTATAAATGATGTAGAAGCTTGTCCTGTTTCAACTACCACATCTATTGCATCCATTAAAAATGGATCTGTTTCGTCATCATCCTCTGCTTGTTCTGCTATTTCTTTGTCTGTTTTATTTGCATTTTCTATACTTTCTATAATATCTTCATTGTATTTAGCTTCTCCATTTGCTTTTAAGAAGTTTACTATTTTTTCTACTTCTCCATCTGAAATGAAAGCTCCTTGAATTCTTGTTGGCTTTGGTGCACCTGCTGGATAGAATAACATATCACCTTTTCCAAGTAATTTTTCTGCTCCTACCATATCTAATATTGTTCTAGAGTCTACTTGTGAAGATACTGCAAATGCTATTCTTGATGGAATGTTGGCTTTAATTAAACCTGTAATTACATCTACAGATGGTCTTTGTGTTGCAATTACTAAATGCATTCCTGCTGCTCTTGCTTTTTGTGCTAAACGGCAAATTGCATCTTCTACGTCTTTTTTAGCTACCATCATTAAATCTGCAAGCTCGTCTATAATAATTACTATATGTGGTAATTTTCCAATTCCATCTTTTTTGTCTACTGCTTCGTTATAACCTTTTAAGTCTCTTACTCCTTTTGAAGCAAATGTTGCATATCTGTTTTCCATTTCTTGAACAGCCCAAGCAAGTGCTCCTGCGGCTTTTCTAGGATCTGTAACAACTGGAATTAGTAAGTGTGGTATTCCATTATATACTGAAAGTTCTACTACTTTTGGATCTACCATTACTAATTTTACTTCGCTTGGCTTTGCTTTATATATTATGCTTGCAATTAAAGTATTTATACATACAGATTTACCAGAACCTGTTGCACCTGCTATCATTACGTGTGGCATTTTCGCAATATCTGTAATTATTTCTTTTCCTCCTACATCTTTTCCTAATGCAAAAGCAAGTTTTGATTTATGATCTTCAAATTCAGGTGTATCTATAATATCTCTTAAATGTACTACCTCATTTTCTGCATTTGGAACTTCAATTCCTACAGCATGTTTTCCTGGAATTGGGGCTTCTATACGAATTGTCTCTGCTGCTAAATTTAGTGCTATATCATCTGCTAAATTTGCAATTCTACTAACACGTACGCCTTCTGCTGGCTTTAATTCATATCTTGTAATTGCTGGTCCAATTGAAACATTTTCTACTTTTGCTGAAACACCAAAGCTATATAATGTTTTTTGTAATTTAGCTGCAGTATCTGCTACTGCTTTTTTACCTCCTTTTAAAGCTTGTTTGCTTCCTTCTGAAAGCATTTCTATTGGAGGAAATTCATATTTTTCATTTTCACTTTCTGTGGTCATTGTATGTTCTAGATTTAATACTTCTTTTACTTTTTCTTCTTTTGTTTCTACTTCTTGTTTAAATAAATTTCCAAGTTCATTTGGATTAGGTTTTGCTGTTTTTTCCATACCAAGTGGTGTTAAATCATCTGCATCATGATTGTATTTCTTTAATTTGCTATTTTTCATTTCATCTTCTAATCCACTTAAGTTTATACTTAATTGATTTTCATCAATTTCCATCGCTTTTTTCTTTGCTTCTTCTTTTTCACGTAATTTTTTTTCTCTTGCAGTTTCTTTTCTTGGTTTTTCTTCTTCAACATCATATAAATGTTGTTTCTTATCTGACTTTCTAGTTCTTTCTTTTTCTTCTCTTTTTACTTCTCTCTTCTCTTCAATATTTTCTACTATATTTGAAATAATTTCAGCTGATTTAATTCTAAATATAAATGTTAGCGAAATTATTGCAACACCTATTGCTAGTATTATTGTCCCTAAACTTCCTAATAAATTAATTAAAGGTATTGCAATTATTGTTCCTATTACACCTCCACCTATATCTTGAGTTCCTAACTTGTATGCTGCATCTAGATTTTTGTTCATATCATTAGTTATTCCTATATTTCCTGCTGAAATTTGAAATACACTAAGTAAAACTGCTATGCATAGTAAAAATACTACATATAACATCATTTTTGATAGCACATATCCTTTTTCTTTGTTACATGCTAAATATATTCCTATTATAAAAGTTCCAACTGGAATAATATATTTTATAAATCCCATTATGCCACCAAGTGCTGGACTTAGTGTTTCTCCTAAAAATCCTGATTTTGTATATATTAAAACAGCAAGTAAAATACTAATTACAATCATTCCAACTACTGCAATATCAATATTATTTACTTTTGCTTTTGACTTTTTCTTTCTTCCTCTTTTTGCCATTTAAAACATCCTTCCTTTGTATAAAAAACTCCTAATTTTACATTTCAATTCTATCATTACACTTCTTTATTTGCAAGAATTTACTCTAAATTTATTGCATTTTTATTTTTTCCTAGGTACCATTAGGGACGTTTCCAAAAGGTTAATCTGTCCCTTTTGGTAATTATAATTAATAGAAATTTAACATATCACTCCAAAAGGGACAGATTAACCTTTTGGAAACGTCCCTAATGGTAATTTTTGACATAAAGTAATCCACAATTTGTTCATAAATTGTGGATTATTTTTCTTATTTTAATTCTTTTCTATTATTTTGAATTGTTTCAAGGGCACTTTGTAATGCTGTTTCTATATTTTGTAAAATGCTATCTGCATAATCTTTTGTTCCTTTTGAAATTTCTCTAGACATTTCGTTCGCTGTCTCTATTATTTCAGCTTTTTGTTCATATGCTTTTCTTGTTATTTCGTGTTCATCTATCATTGAAATAATTCTGTTTTCAGCCTCTTTTACTATTCCATCTGCTTCTTTTTGCGCTTCAACTAAAATACGTTGTCTTTCTTCTTTTACCCATTTAGCTTGCTTTAATTCCTCTGGTAATTTTAAACGTATTTCTTTTATAATCTCTAACATTTCTTCTTTGTCTACAATGCCTTTATTAGAAAAAGGAATTGATTTGCTGCCTTCTAACATTTCCTCTAATGTTTCTAATAATGTAAATATCTCCATTGTTTAGCCCCTTTCACGTAAGAAGAGAAGTCTTACTCTTCCATACTTTCTTTTATCATATATTTCTATTTCTAAATTTTCTAATTCTTTTATATCTCTTTCTTCTTCATCTGTTTCTAATATAATAATTCCATCTTTTTTAAGTAAATTTAAATCTAAAATTCTTTTTACTGCATCTACACCTATATCTAATTTGTAAGGTGGATCTATAAAAATAACATTAAACTTATTATTTACCTGTTCTAAACATTTTTTATAGTCTTGATTTATAACTATACTTTGTTCTTCTAACCTTGTTTTTTGTAAATTTTCTTTTAGTATTTTTATTACTTTATATGATTTATCACAAAATGTAGCTTGTTTGCTTCCTCTACTTAAACTTTCTATTCCTAATGCTCCACTTCCTGCAAATAAATCTAATACATATGCTTCTTCAAGATAATTTTGAATTATACTAAACAAAGGCTCTTTAACTCTATCCAAAGTTGGTCTTGTAGATAAATCATCTATAGAGTTTAATTTAGTTCCTTTTGCTTTTCCTGCAATTACTCTCATAAGGTACTCCTTTGTTTCATATACTTATTTTATATGTTTTAAATGATATGTCAATATTATTAATAAAATTGTAATATACATTTAATAGAATTGTAACACGTTAACATTTATGTAATAATCATAGGTATTATATACTATTATTTTGTTTTTTGCAATATGTAAACTTAAATTTGTTATGTTTTCCCATTGAAATTGAATTGCAAATATTGTATAATAATTAAGTACTTGTAATATTTGGGGGTGTAATTGGTTTCGACAGTGTTTTAGAAGTATGAATAGCGAGTAGTGGATTCTCGTTTGCCACTTTAAAAAACGGGAAAATAAATATAAACGCAGATCAAAGAGAATTTGCTTTAGCTGCCTAGTGCGCTAACGTTTTATATAGAATCCCCACATTTTATATAAGGCGTCGATTTAGTGGGAAACGAACCTATTTCTTGCCATGGAAATAGCAGGTATTTTAATGGCTACTATTATTTTTCGTTTGTTTGCTAATGGGTTATAATAGGAATTTTAATAACAAACTACACTCGTAGAAGTTCATATGGAAAAGATATTGGACAGGAGTTCGACTCTCCTCACCTCCACCAAAAAAAAGAAGAACTTTAAAAAAGTTCTTCTTTTTTACATATCATCATCTTCTTCATTTTCTTCGTCATCGCAGTCACAATCATCATCTTCTTCACATCCGTGACAGCTATGGCAATGACCTGAACAACAACTATCTTCTTCATCATCGTTCCAGTCAAGTTCTATTACATTGTTACATTTTGGGCATGTAACTTCATCTTTACCATCTATAGATGTAACAAATTCATAGTCGCAATATGGGCAAACTATTTCAAAATCGAAGTTCTGGTCATCTTCAACATAGATATCTGTTTCTATTTCGTTAATGGCTCCTTCTACTTCGTTCATTTTCTCTTCGATCTTTTTTTGTTTTTCTTCAATTTGTTTTATTTTTTCGTCTGCTTTATCTGCTAGATTATCTATAATATCCATAAATATCATAGATAGTTCAGACATTTTTTCTTTAACAAATTCTAAATCTTCGGGATTTGTTATTCTTCCCTCGATTTCTGTGATAATTCTTTTATAGTTATCGCTTAATACTGACATGTATTTATTTCCTCTTTTCTATTAAACTCTTTCCATATACTCGCCAGTTCTTGTGTCTATACGAATTACATCTCCAATATTTACGAAAAGTGGTACAGATATTTCGTAACCATTTTCTAATGTTGCTGGTTTTCCAGATGTAGTTGTTGTGTTTCCACTAAATCCTGGTTCTGTATAAGTAACTTCTAGTTCCACAAACATAGGTGGTTCTACAGCAAATACATTTCCTTTATAAGAAAGTACTTTTACTGACATATTTTCTTTTATGTATTTTAAAGCATCTCCTATTTGTTCTTTATTTAAAGGCATTTGTTCGTATGTTTCATTATCCATAAAGTAATATAACTCTCCATCTACATATAAATATTGCATATCTCTTTTTTCAATTTCTGCTCCTGGATATTTTTCTGATGGGTTAAATGTTTTTTCTAAAACTGCTCCTGTAATAACGTTTTTTAATTTTGTTCTAACAAATGCTGCTCCTTTTCCTGGTTTTACGTGTTGGAATTCTACTACTTTGAATACGTTTCCGTCCATTTCAAATGTTGTTCCATTTCTAAAATCTCCTGCCATATATACTTCTGCCATATTTATTTCCTCCTTTTATTAGTTCCAATATGATTGAAACTTTATTATATTTTTTATTTCGTTTTATCAATGTTAGTTATTTTACTATATTTTTAGCTAAAAATCAAGTGTTTTTTTGTTATTTTAAGCTATTATAGTAATTTTTTCAATATAATTTTCTTTTCTAATCTATATTATTAATTATTTTTTTGCTTCTATCACTATATAATTTTTGTCTGATTTTGTTAAATTTATACAACCATTTTTTGTAATTAACGTTGTATCTTCTATTCTAACTCCAAATTTGCCTGGCACATATATTCCTGGCTCATTTGTAACTACCATTTTTTCTTTTAAAGTATTATCATTCTTTCCATGTATAAATGGGAATTCATGAATATCTAGTCCTACTCCATGACCTAAAGCATGTACTAAATCGTACTCATGTAATTTAAAATCATTTTCTACCATTCGTGAAAATAATTTTATATTTGCTCCATCTTTTAGTTCTTTTTCTGTTTGTAATTGATTTTTTAATACTAAATCATATATAGGTTTTATTTCTTCTGGTACATATCCTACAAATATTGTTCTTGTCATGTCTGAACAATATCCTTCGTATTTGCAACCAAAATCTATTGTGATTGGATCTCCTAAATCTATTTTTCTATCTGTTGGAACTGCATGTGGTTTTGAAGAGTTCTTTCCTGAAGCTACAATTGTGTCAAAGGCTTTGTCTTCTGCTCCATGTGTTCTAAAGTACTTTTCTATTTCGAAGGCTATTTCTTTTTCTGTCTGCCCTACTTTTATATAATCTAATAAATATCTAAAACAATTATCTGTTATTTCGCAGGCTTTACTTATTTTTTCTATTTCTTCTTCATCTTTTATCATTCTTTGTTTTTCTATTACTTTTTCTGTTTCTTGTAAATTGTTTATTTTAAATTCATGCATGTATTGTTTGTATTTTGAATAAGTAACATAGTCTTCTTCAAATCCTACGTTTTCGCAAAACAAAAAGAAATTCTCGTATTCATCTTTACTAAAATCTTTAAATTCATATACTATTATTTCATCGTCTATTGTTAAGGTAGAATTTACTTCTTCTATATATCTTGAATCTGTTAAAAATATGTTTTCTTTTCTGGTAATTAATAGTAAACCTTCTGCTAAAATTCCTGTTAAGTAACGAATATTAACAGGGTTTGATACAATCATTCCCTGCATATCTTGCATTTTCATTTTTTCCCTTAACCATCTTATTTTTGTGTTCATAGGACATCACACTTTCTATTTATATTTTTATTATTTAGCCATTCCTAAAGTAAATATTTTTAATAAGCAAATTAATAAAATATCAAAAGGAACTAATACTACAATAAATGCTGAAATTACTATAAATGGTCCAAATGGGATGTATTCATCTGTTTTCTTTTTCTTACTAGCAAGAAGAATTATACTAATAATTGCAGCCAATAAAAATGCTATTAGAGATACTGCTATTATTTTTTCCCAGCCAAAAAATAACCCTAACGCTCCCATTAGTTTTACGTCTCCAAATCCCATTGCTTCTTTTCCTGCAATTAATCCTCCAAGTAATGTAATAATTAAAAATATTCCTGCACCAACTAATGAACCTAGTAACATATTAATCCCTTGATTTATGTCACACATTCCTTGTGCAAATGTAAATACTAATCCTGTTTCAAATATCGTTAAGTTTAAGCGATTTGGTATTATTTGTAGTTTCCAGTCTATTACTAATGCTGATAATAACATTGGTGTTAAAATTAGATATTTTAATACATTTAATTGTACAATCAAATCTGTACTTTTAAATTTAAAATAAAGAATTGCCATATATAATATTGCTGTTGTAAACATTAATAAATATTTTGGTTTAAAGTTTTTCATATATATTGTAAAAAATTCTTTTGAAAACACCTTTTTATATTCTGGTAATCTTATATTGCACCAATCTACAAATTGTCCTACTATTAATCCTAAAATTCCTACTAAAATATAATATATTATATTTATATTGTTTATATACATTTTTATCTCTCCTACTTTTCATTTGCTACTTATTTTTCTAATGATTTTTCTAATGATTTTTGATATCTTTTTATAATATAATTTTCTAATGGCCTTTTTATTTTTGTTACTAATAAGTCTTTTTTCTCTATTGGTTCTACTAATATAGAAAACATTTTGCATCTATTTGCACCTATTACATCTGTAAATATTTGATCTCCTACAACTGCTATATTTTCGTCTTTTTCTTGTAACATTTTAGCTGCTTTTCTGAATCCTCTTTTAAAAGGTTTTGTTGCAAAATGTATATATGGTAATTCTAATTTTTTTGCTACCATTTCTACTTTTGCTTTTTTATTACTATTAGATACTATAAATAGTTTTATTCCTTGTTTTTTTAAATTTTTGCACCATTCTTCTACTCCATCTAGCATTTTTTTATTGAAGTCTATTAATGTATTATCTACATCTAATATTAGTGCTTTTATATTATTTTTATTTAAAAAATCTATTGTTATTTCTTTTACATTTTTTAAATAGGCATTTGGGTATAATTTCATTGCCGAATCCTCCTATTGTTTTCAAAAATATCTTATCAATACATATGCTTTTTGTCAAGGAAAAATGTAAATTAAAATTGGTATTGCCATGTGTTTCATTTAGACTATTCATTATTTTTTTACTACTAGACACCAAAAGAAGAACATTAAAATTAATGTTCTTCCTTCTTATTGTTTGTTACTTACAGAATCTATGGTTTCCAATTGTTACTGTCATTGGTCTTGACCATATCCATTTGTTTGTTGCAGTGTTTGGATTAAAGTAATATATAGCTCCATATGATGGATCCCAACCATTTAAAGCATCTTGTGCTGCTTTTATTGCAGTACTATTTGGGCTCATGTTTATTTGTCCATCTTTTACTACATCAAATGCACCATTTTGATATATTACTCCTGCTATTGTGTTTGGAAAACTTGAACTTTTTACTCTATTTAGTACAACTGCTGCAACTGCAACTTGTCCTGTATATGGCTCTCCTCTAGCTTCTCCGTAAACAAGTCTTGCTAACAGATTAACATTATTTGAGTTACTAGATGAACTTGAAGAGTTTGAAGATGTATATATTCCCATTGCTTGCAAAGTTTTTGTTCCTGCAATTCCGTCTACTGTTAGTCCATTTTTTCTTTGAAAATATTTAACTGCAGCTAGTGTTTGACTTCCATATATTCCATCTACAGATCCACTATAATATCCCCATCTTTTTAATTTTGTTTGTATTTGTGTTACTTCTGAACCTCTTGAACCATATTTAGAAAGTGCTAGTACTCCTTCATTTCTAAAAAATATATTATAACTTAAAAATATAGCAAACAAAATGCTAATTATTATAATTGGTTTCAAGTTTTTCTTTATTTTTAATTTCATAAAAACCACCTCATTTGGAATTATTTTCTCCAAATAAAGTGGTTTTATTCATTTTATTTTTTTGCTGCTTTTACTAGTTCAACAAATAATGGTGCTGGTCTATCTGGTCTTGACTTAAATTCTGGGTGGAATTGTCCTGCTATAAAGAATGGATGATCTTTTATTTCTACTATTTCTACTAAAGTTCCGTCTGGTGATGTTCCTGAAATAGTAAGTCCTGCTTTTTCCATTTTTTCTCTGTAGTCGTTATTATATTCAAAACGATGGCGATGTCTTTCATTTATATTTTTTTCTTTGTATATTTTATGTGCAAGTGTTCCTTCTTTTATTTCACAAGGATAGCTTCCAAGTCTCATTGTTCCGCCTTTTTTTGTTATCACCTTTTGATCTGTCATTATATGAATAACAGGATTTTTGCATTCTGGTTCAAATTCTTCTGAATTTGCATCTTCTAATTTTAATACATCTCTTGCAAATTCTACTACTGCCATTTGCATTCCTAAACATATTCCTAAGAATGGAATTTTATTTTCTCTAGCATATTTTATTGTTTGTATTTTTCCTTCAATTCCTCTGTTTCCAAAGCCTCCTGGAACAATTATTCCATCTAAATCTTTCAATTTTTCTTTTGCATTTTCACTTGTTATTGTTTCAGAATCTATATATTTTATGCTGACTTTTACATTGTTCGCAAAACCTGCATGTCTTAAGCTTTCTGCAACTGAAAGATATGAATCTTCTAATCTTACGTATTTTCCAACTATTGCAATTTTTACTTCTTTTTCTGGAATGTTATTAATATTTTCTATCATTTTTTCCCATTTGTTATTTTTAGGTTCTATATTATCTAGTCTTAAGTGTTTACATACTTGAACTGCTAGACCTTCTTTTTCTAGCATTAATGGTACTTCATATAAACATCTTGCTGTTCTATTTGCAATAATATTTTCTTTTCTTACATTACAAAATAGTGCCATTTTTTCTCTTAAGTTTTCAGGAATTTCCGTTTCTGAACGACATACTAATATATCTGGCTTTATTCCAAAAGATTGTAGCTCTTTTACAGAATGTTGTGTAGGTTTCGATTTTAATTCATTAGAACCATGTATATAAGGAAGAAGTGTAACATGTATATATACTACATCTTCTGGTGAATTTTCTATTCCTACTTGTCTAATTGTTTCTATAAGAGATAAACCTTCTATATCTCCCACAGTTCCACCTAATTCGGTAATAACTATATCTACATCTGTATCTTCAAAGGCATATATTTTTTCTTTTATTGCATTTGTAATATGAGGAATAACTTGAACTGTTTTTCCTAAGTAATCTCCTCTTCTTTCTCTATCTAATACTTCTTGATAGATTTTTCCCATACTTATACTACAATTTTTTGTTAAACTTTCGTCTGTAAATCTTTCATAATGTCCTAAGTCTAAGTCTGTTTCTGCTCCATCATCTGTTACAAAAACTTCTCCATGTTCATATGGACTCATTGTTCCTGGGTCTACATTTATATATGGATCGAATTTTTGATTTACAACTTTATATCCTCTGTTTTTTAATAATCTTCCTAATGATGCTGCTGTTATTCCTTTTCCTAATCCTGATACTACTCCACCTGTTACAAAAATGTACTTCTTTTTCATGTGCTATTCCCCCTACAATTCTTCTATAAAAATAAAAAAAAGATTAAAAAAACTTACCGAAAAATTCGGTTTTTTTTTAATCTATTATTATATTTTTTAATTTTATTTAATCTTATCATTAAAAAATTTTTAATGCAATATTTTTGTAAAAATTTGTAGTATTTTTTAATATTATTTGGTATACTAGTAAAAAAATGAAAAGGAGATTTGATATGACACCTCATAATGAAGCAAAAAAAGAAGATATTGCAAATATTGTTATTATGCCAGGAGACCCACTTCGTGCAAAATATATTGCTGAAAATTTTCTAGAAGATTATTCTTTAGTAAACTCAGTAAGAGGAATGTATGCATACACTGGATATTATAAAGGAAAAAGATTAACTGTAATGGCTCATGGTATGGGAATGCCAAGTGTTGGTATTTATACCTATGAACTTTTTAAAATTTATGATGTTGAATCTATTATTAGAATTGGTTCTTGTGGAGGCTATACTAAAGATTTAAATTTGTTTGATATAATACTTTCTGAAAATTGTTTTTCTGAAGGAAATTATGCATTAACTTTAAATAATGATAATTGTCATTTAGTTTCTGCAAGCAAAGAATTAAATGATGTTATAGAATCTACAGCAAATAGTATTGATGTTAAAGTTCACAAAGGTAACACAGTTTGTACAGATTGTTTTGATTTATATATGACTGATGTAAATAAATTTTTAGAAAGAATTCCTAAAGATTTCAACCCTCTTGGTGCAGAAATGGAAGCTTTTGCTTTATTCTATAACGCAAAACTATTAAACAAAAAAGCTGCATGTTTAATGAGTGTCGTTGATTCAAAATATATTAATAAAGTTGCTACCACTGAAGAAAGACAAACCGGACTTAATAATATGATTAAGCTTAGCTTAGAAAGTGCATTAAAAATTTAAAAGTTACCAAAAGGGACGTTTCCTAAAGGTTAATCTGTCCCTTTTGGTTTAAACTTATAAAAGAACTTAAATAGAAACTAACTTTTATTCTACTTAAGTTCTTTTTATTTTTAATTATTATTTTGTTATTGATAATACTTTATATTTTATGATTCCTGCTGGTGCATTTACTTCTACTATTTGATTCTTTTTTGCACCTAATAAAGCCATTCCAATTGGAGATTCGTTTGATATTTTATTTTGAGATAAATCAACTTCTGTTGAACCTACTATTGTGTAAGTTTCTTCTTCTTCAAATTCCATATCAAATACTTTTACAACATTTCCTACTTGTACTGTCTTTGTATCTATTTCAGATTCATCTATAATTTTTGCATAACGAATTTTGTTCTCTAAGTCTGCAATTTTAGCTTCATTTTCAGCTTGAGCTGTTTTTGCTTCATCATATTCTGAATTTTCAGATAAATCACCAAAACCTAAAGCTACTTTTATTCTTTCTGCAACTTCTGCTCTTTTTTCTGTTCTTAAATATTCTAATTCTTTTTCTAATTTGTCATAACCTTCTTGTGTTAATAATACTTCCTTGTTATCCTCCATAACAATTCCTCCTTGTTTAAATAAGATTGCCTTATTATATTAATCTACATTTTTGAATTTGTCAATATTTTTTGCATATTTATTACTTCTTTTTGATTAAGCTCACCATTATTTCCGTATAATTTATTTACTTTTATCTTTGCATTTCTTTTTTCTGTTTCAGTTAATGTTTGATATATTTCTACACTTTTAAAATTGCTTATTATATTATTTTTTTCTAAAATATCCTTAATTTCATTTTTTTCTAAGTTTATATCTATATTATCTATAATAGTTCCTTCAAATCCTTTTAGATTGACTAATTTTTCTTTTGACAAATTTATTACTATGCTATTTCTAAAAAGTTGATAAGTATTTATTTCATCTTTTGAAAGATTTAAATTTATTATTATTTTAGCTTTTTTTAAACTTTTCTTTTTGTTATTTGCTATATTTAGCACAATTCCTTTTTCCTCCAGAATTTTCTCTAGTGTCCTATATTTTTCTATGCTTTTTGTTATAATATTCATTGTTTTTGCTTTTACAGCTAATTTTTTTATTATGCTAACACTACTTTCATCATAATTATTTGTTAATATGTAGATATCTTGTAGTTCTATAGGATTATTACCTAATATGTAACTTAATATATTTCCTATTTGCTCTGGCATTGCATCTTTTCCATCTACAATTTTTATATTATATAATTCATCTTTGTATTTTTTTACCTTATCTTCTAAAATAGCTTGTACCTTTTGTGTTTTAGTTTTTTCTTTTTCTATTTTATTTCTTATTTTTTTATATATTGTCTTTTTATTTATAGTTGGTATTAAATATATTTTATTGTTTTCATTAATTTCCTTTACTACAATTTTGTTGAATTTTGTATGAAATAACATTATACATTTTTTTATCCATTTAGGAAAGTTAGTGTACATTTCTATAGTGTCTTTTTCTTCTAATTCTTTTATATATATATTTATCAAAAAATCACCTTCTTATAATTTTTTAAATTATATGTTGGTGATTTTTTTATATTCCTATTTATTTATTTATTTATTTATTTCTTTTTCGATTAAATCCCATAATCCTTCTTTTTCCATATCTTTTTGCCAGTAAGCAGCACCTGCTAATTTGTAATTATGCATTAATTCAAATTTTGCTTCAATAGATTTTTCATCTTCTATCCACATTTTATAACTTGTTCCGTTTTTTTGATATTCTACATAGTATTGTTTTAAGTTTTCATCCCATTGTCTATTTGCATCAGATGGTACTGTAGAATCTACATATTTCATAGAAATTACATTGCTTTTTACTCCATCAGAGGTATCTCTCCATGCTCTTGTATAGAATGGCATACCTAAAATTATTTTTTCAGCATTTACACCCTCTTGACCTAAGAATTTTTTAATATTTGTTTCTACCCAATCTGCTCCTGCCGTAGTTCCTGCTGATGTAGATGATATTCCATATTGATCATATGCCATAAATATTATATAGTCTGCTACTTTTCCAATTTTATTTCTATTGTAACATAATGACCAGTCTGGACTTCCATCTGGTGCTGTAACATCTACGGAAAGTACTTTTCCGTATTCCTTAAGTCTTGGTGAAAGTTCAATTATAAATCTCGAAAATATATCTTTATCACTTTCGTTCATATATTCAAAATCTATATTAATTCCATCTAAATTATATGATATTGCCATAGTAACAATTTTGTTTATTAATTCTGCCCTTTTATTATAATCATTTAAAACTTCTGATGTCGCATTTTTATATGAATTGTTAGAAACAATTGCCCAAACCTTATAATCATTATCATGTGCCCAGTCTACATATCTTTTGCCTGCATCTCCAATATTTATATTTAGCTCTCCAGATTTTTCTAAATTTGCAAATGCAGGAGAAACTACATTTACACCATTTATTTTTGTTCCTTGTCTATTAGGTGCTGAAGCATATTCTGAATAATAATCCCAAACCAAACTTATTTTACCTTCAATTTGTTTTTTAGTTTCAATTTGCTCTCTTACAGTATAAATATTAGTTATATCTTTAGTATATCCTATTTTACCTAATTTTGTTCTTATTTTGTACCAACCATTTTCTGCGTCTTCAATTACAATTACACTATCTCCTTTTTTAACTTTGTCTATTGTTTTTGAAAATATTGTTGGCTTATATTTAACATTTATATCTTTACTTGCATTTGCTTTTTTCTGTTCTCTATCTAAAGAATCAATTGTTAAAATATTACTTTCTTGATTATATTTTATTTCTACATTATAAATATCATTCATTTCTGAAAAAGGCAAATAAAATTCATTATCTTTCTTTATTGCACTTCCATAGATTTTAACATTTGATCCATTAACAATTATTTCTTTTTTATTTAAAGGTAATACTGCTAATTTTGTTTCAGAAGATGTTATTATTTGGTCATATACATTATCATAATAAATATCTTCATCAAAGAAATTTGCAATATCTTTTGTTGCTATATACACAATGTCTTTTTCATCCACAGCTGCATTAAATTTCATACTTGTAGTTACGTCATTATTATTGATTATAACATTCATTTTATTTTTTATTTCTTTTCTAATATAGTTAGGTGCTAAATTAATTACAATAGCTATAATTCCTATAAAAATAGTTATTACAAGTATTTTAAATAATATATTAGATTTTGTTTTTCCTTCTTTTTTTGTTTTCATATTAACTCTCCATTTTCTCTTTTTAATATACATATCTATATTATCTTATCTTTTTTTACTTTTCAAGTTTTTTTCACTTATTTTTCGATTTATTTTTTGACGCGTTGGGAACGTTTCTTTTTGCGTCATAAACTCCTTTTGCGTCAACCACGAGTTGAATAAGAGTATATATATTATTTGGTGTTTTATATACCAAAATGGACATATTAACCTTTTGAAAACATCTCTAATGGAGCCTGACGCAAAAAGAAACGTCCCCAACGCGTCAAAAATATTTGTATATTTTTCAATTTTTAGGAAATTATATAAAAAGAAAAAATGAATGAAAGGATTGATATAAAAATGGAAAAACATCTTCATGTAACAGGTGTATCTACTGTATCTTGGAAAGATGCAATAGTACAAACAGTAGCTGAGGCTTCTAAAACAATTGATTATTTAACTAGTGTTAAAATTTTAGACCAAACAGCTAAAATTAATGGTAAGAAAATAGCTGAATACTATGTTGAGTTAGATTTAGCTTTTACTATTGATCGTGATAGAGATTAATAAAAGAAAGGATAGTGATATATATGAATCCTATTGAAACTCCTGAAGAATATAATAAATATGTTGAAAAGAAATCACCTAATTCACCTATTTTAAAGAATTGCTTTAATGCATTTTGGGTAGGTGGCCTTATTTGTTCTATTGGACAAATAATTTTTGATTTTTGCAAATTTAAAGGAATGGATGTAGCTAATTCGAATACTGTTGTATCTATCGTTTTAATTGGAATTTCAGCATTTTTAACTGGACTTAATATTTTTAATAAAATAGGTAAATTTGCAGGTGCAGGCTCTCTTGTACCTATTACAGGTTTTGCTAATTCTATTGTTTCTCCTGCTATAGAATATAAATCTGAAGGATATGTTATGGGTGTTGGTGGAAAAATGTTTACAGTAGCAGGACCAGTTTTAGTATTTGGTATTTCAACAGCAGTTATAGTTGGAATTATCGCTACTTTATTTCAATAAATTTTACTATTTCATTAAAATGTTTTAATTAACATTTTGTAAAAATACACAGAAAGGATGATAATTTTATGAATAAAATTGGAAAGCAAACTATTCGTTTTGATGCTCCACCAACTATTGTTGAAACAGCTTCAATTGTAGGTCCTAAAGAAGCTCAAGGTCCTATGGCTGGATATTTTGACAAATGTTTAGATGACGAATTCTGGGGTGAAAAAACTTGGGAGAAAGCTGAAAGCAAAATTATAAAAGAAACTGTTAATATGGCTATTTCAAAATCACAAATTCCTAGTAATCAAATTGATTTTTGTTTTGCAGGAGATTTATTAAATCAATGTATTTCTTCTAGCTTTGGATTACGAGAATTAAATATTCCATTCTTTGGAGTCTTTGGTGCTTGTTCTACTTTTGTTGAGAGCATGTGTTTAGGTAGTGTTTTTATAGATAGCAAAGCCGCTACAAATGTTTTGTGTGCTACATCTAGTCACTTTTGCAGTGCTGAAAAACAATTTAGATTTCCTTTAGAATTAGGAAATCAAAGACCTCCTACTTCGCAATGGACAGTAACTGGTTCAGGCGCAGCAGTTCTATCTGCTAACGGGAATGGACCTTTTATAACACATATTACCCCTGGTAAAATTGTAGACATGGGAATAAAAGATGCAAATAATATGGGCGCTGCAATGGCCCCTGCCGCTTTTGATACACTAATTACTCATCTCGAAGACACAGGCAGAAAGCCAAGTTACTATGATGCAATTGTTACAGGTGACTTAGGTCATATTGGAAAAGAAATAGTACAAGACTTATGTAAAAACAAAGGTTATAATATAAATGGAAATTATGATGATTGCGGAGTATTAATTTTTGATAAATCAAAACAAGATACTCATAGTGGTGGTAGTGGATGTGCATGCATAGGTACTGTATTTTCTGGTTACTTTTTTAAGCAATTACGAGATAAAAAAATAAATAAGATTTTATTAATCGCTACTGGTGCCCTTACAAATTCTACTTCTGCACAACAAGGTGAATCTATTCCAGGAATTGCACATGCTATAGCAATTGAAAATTGATACCAAAAGGGACAGACCTACCTTTTGGAAACGTCCCTTTTGGAGCTTTTTAGAAAGGAGTTTTTATGGAGTTTTTACAAAGTATTGATTTTATGCAATTACTTCGCTGTTTTATTGTTGGCGGTGTTATTTGTATAATTGGTCAAATTTTAATAGATAAAACCAAACTTACGCCTGCAAGAATTTTAGTTGTTTTCGTTACAACTGGAGTTATTCTTGGTGGACTTGGAATTTATAAATATATTATTGATTTTGCTGGCTGTGGTGCTACTGTTCCTCTTACTGGTTTTGGTGCAAATCTTGCTAAAGGAACTTTAGAAGCCGTTAAAGAAAATAGCTTACTTGGTGCTTTTATAGGTGGTGTTAAAGCATCTGCTGGTGGAATCGCTGCTGCTGTTTTCTTTGGTTATATTGCTTCTTTAATTGCAAAACCTAAAATGAAAAAACAATAAATCTTAAAGATTAAATTTTAGGGACGGGCTTAAAAATTTAAAAAACAAAATTAAATTTTTAAGCCCGTCCCTAAAATTTAAAACATTTTCTTTATTTTATCATATATATCATACCAACTATAAACTCTTGTAATATTCTCGCCTTCTATATCTTTATTATATAAACAATTATAACAAAATGTTGGTACTTTACTTGATATTTCTTTTATGTTTTCTGGAGAATCTTCTATCATCAATTCTATATAATTTCCTACTACATATGGCAATTTACTTCCTTCTGTGTATATTATTTTGTCATATGGAATTTCATTTTCTTCTAGCCATTTAGTTACTATTTCTCCTCTCATTTTTCCTATATATTCTTTTGGAACTCCGTAATCGTTTCTTGCAGTAGTTATATAAATTTCATGACCTTCTTCTTTTAATTTTTTTATTATTTCTGATGCAAATTCTCTAGCTGGATACTTTGTAGCATAATATATAATGTATTCATTCCAAAATTTTATTCCTTGTTCTTCTGTCCAATTAAAAGTTTTAAACTCATCATATTCTATTTCTTTAATATTAACTGGCAAATTGTTTTCTATACAATATTTTGAACCATAATCTGCCAAAAATTTTTCCATGTCTGTTAATACTCCATCAATATCAATTCCTATTCTCATCAATTTTACCTCTCTTTTTATTATTATATTTTCATATTATATTTAAATATTGATTTCGTCAAGACTTTATAAAATAAATTTCAAGTATTTTTTTTGGCCCCTGAAATAAAAAAGTAAATGCAATTATAAAAGTAGTAAATTGAATTTAGTCTTACATAAGCTCTTAATGTGAAAGAAATGAGAAAATGTCCTAAAAATGATCCATTTATTCCAATTTCCTTATTGACTTTGAGCCTCTAATCCTTTGGAAACCTATTTTTGCTCAAACCCAATGGAATAAATGCTTTGAGCTTCAAAAGCATACCAAAAGATTACTCAAATTCAATAAGGTTTCTCGGCATAAATGGGACATTTTCGCATATCATTCATACAAAATCAAAATTATTTTCCGCTGTTTTGACTTTTATGTTAATTTATGTTATAATTTATTTATCTATTAATATTATTTTATTTAAGGAGGGTTCTACTTTATGAGTAATACAACTTTGTCAAATCCTATTGACATCCGGTTTGTTGAATTACGTACTAGATATTTAACAACCGGTAATCTTTTCACTCCAAAAGATATCCTTGGAGAACCTCCAGTAATTCCTGATTCTCCTGACATGGATGCTCGTTTAGAAGCATATGAGGAATGTGCCGAATACTCTAGGCAATATCAGGCCTTGGAGGGAAAAATTAAGCAAATGATTAAAGAGAAAGCATAAATTGCTTTCTCTTTAATTTTTATTTTATAGTATTTTTTCCTAAATCTCTTTATTTTTTCCAGTTTCTATAGTATAATAATATTGTTAGTTAAAATTTTAGGAGGTTTTGCTATGTGGTATATATGGCTAATTATAGCTGGCATTTGTTTTGTTATTGAAATGATAACAGTTGGCTTTTTTGTATTTTGGTTTGGAATAGGAGCTTTAATTACAATGTTAGTTAGTCTTATTTGCCCAGGTAACTTATGGCTACAATCAATAGTTTTTGTTGCAACTTCTACTTTGCTTATCTTTTTTACAAAACCTTTTGTAGAAAAATTCACTAAAAAGGATAAAAAAGTAGCCACTAATGCTTTTTCAATTATTGGAAAAAAAGCTTTAGTTACACAAGACATTAATCCAAAATTTTTGGTTGGTCAAATTAAAGTTGAAAATGAAGTGTGGTCAGCAAAAACATTTGATGATTCTTTTATTGAAAAAGGAACACAAGTTGAAGTTTTAGAAATTGACGGAGTAAAAGCTGTTGTTCAACCTATTAAAATTGAAGCTATTAAATAAGTTATTAATTTTAAAATAAGCATTTTATATTTATTTTAAAGAAATGTTTATATTATATATTTTAAAGGAGGAAAATTTATGGAAGGAATTATAGCTTTAATTGTTATACTAGTTATTATTTTAATAATTGCATGTAAAACAATCAAAATTGTTAAACAATCAGAGGTTTATATTATTGAAAGACTTGGTAAATTTCATAAAATAGCTGATGCTGGTTTAACTATTATAATACCATTTTTCGATCATGTACGTAGTGTTGTAAGTTTAAAACAACAAACTATGGACATCCCACCACAAGGTGTTATTACAAAAGATAACGTTACAATTACAATTGATACAGTTGTATTTTATAAAATTACAGACCCTGCAAAAGCAGTATATGAAATTCAAAGTTTAAAGAAAGGTATTGAATACCTAGCAATTACAACAATTCGTGACATTGTTGGTAAAATGGATTTAGATGAAACATTTAGTTCTAGAGACGCTATTAACGATAAATTAAGAGTTATTCTAGACGAAGCAACAGATCAATGGGGTTGTAAAATAGATAGAGTTGAAATTAAAGATATTACTCCACCTGCAGACATTAGAGATGCAATGGAAAAACAAATGAATGCAGAAAGAAATAAAAGAGCTTTAATTTTACAAGCAGAAGGTGAAAGACAATCTGCTATAACTCTTGCAGAAGGTAAAAAAGAAGCTGCTATATTAGAAGCTGAAGCTGATAAAGAAGCTAAAATAAGAAGAGCAGCCGGTGAAGCCGAAGCTATTAAAAAAGTTGCTGAAGCAAAAGCTGAAGAAATACATATGGTATATGATGCAATGATGAAAGCAAATCCTGATGATAAATTAGTTCAATTAAAATCATTAGAAGCATTAAAAGAAGTTGCAAATGGAGATGCAAATAAGGTATTTATCCCATTTGATGCCACAACAGCTTTAGGTAGCCTAGGTGCTATTAAAGAAGTTATGAAAGATGATAAAAAGTCTTCAAAAAAAGATAAAGAATAATAAAAATTAAATATATTATAATAAACCTTCTTATTGAAAATAATAAATTCTGTAAGAAGGTTTTATTATGCAAAAAAATTTCTAGCAATAACATTTGCTAGAAATTCTTTTTGCTTTATTCAGAATAGTCTTCAAGAAATATTCTGATTTTTAGAATGTAATTTTGCAAATTATAAAAATAATTTGCATAGTCTCTTCTTGCATAATAGTCCACTATAAGCATTAGATCAGAAATATATGTTGCATTAATATACTTTTTAGCAATTAATATTTCTAACTCTTTCATTGTATCTTCTTCATTTTCTAGTGTTCTATCTTTACGCTGGTAGTACCGATAAAGTTCATCTACCTCTGTTGCTACTTGTGAAAGTACATAATCATATGCTTCATTCTCCCTACTCATGTTGCTACCTCCTTTAGGTGCCTCCATAAATTGTTGTTATATATTAACATATTTTATTCTATTAGTCTATAGTTTAATACATAATTTATTCAATTGTGTCATCTTTTATATAATATTTTGTTCCTAACATTTTATCTGGCAAGTATTGTTGTTCTACTACATGCCCTGGGTAATCATGTGGGTATTTATAGCCTTCATGATAACCAAATTGTTCCATTCCCTCTGCAGGTGCATTTCTTATATGCATAGGAACATCACCTGTATCTTTATTTTTTACATCTTCTAATGCCTTATTTATTGCATTGTAAGAACAATTTGATTTTGGCGATAGCGCTACATATAAAGCCGCCTCAGATAAAATTATTCTTGCTTCTGGCATTCCTACCATATGAACCGCTTGCATTGCAGAATTTGCAACCACTAGCGCATTTGGATTTGCGAGTCCTACATCTTCAGATGCACATATAACAATTCTTCTTGCTAAAAACATAGGATCTTCCCCTCCATTTATAGCTCTTGCTAAATAAAATACTGTAGCATCTGGATCTGACCCCCTCATTGATTTTATAAATGCACTAATATTGTCATAATGGCTATCTCCATTTTTATCAAAAATCGCTTTTCTGTTTTGCACACTGTCTGCCGCTATTTGAGGTGTAATTTCGATAACACCTTCTTTATTTATTTTTGTAGTAAGAACTGCTACTTCTAAACCATTTAAAGCTGTACGTACATCCCCATTTGCAACTTCTGCAATTTTTCTTAATGTTTCATCTTCTATTTTTATTTTGTAACTTCCAAGTCCCTCTGGTGCTACTAATGCTCTTTTTAATACTGTATATATATTTTCTATTGTTAAAGGTTCTAATTTTACGACCATAGAACGAGATATTAAAGCTTTGTTTACCTCAAAATAAGGATTTTCTGTAGTTGCACCAATTAAAATTACTGTTCCATTTTCTACATATGGTAAAAGTGCATCTTGTTGTAATTTATTAAAGCGATGAATCTCATCTATAAACAATATGCATTTTCCTGTAGGATTTAAAAGTAAATTACTAGCTTCTGCAATTGCATTTTTAATATCTCCTACTCCTGCTGTTACAGCATTTATTCTTGTAAATTTATATTTTGTAGTTTCACTTATTACTCTTGCTAATGATGTCTTTCCACACCCTGGAGGTCCCCACAAAATAATACTAGATAATCTATCTGCTTTTATTGTACGATATAAAATTTTATCTTGACCTAAAATATGTTCTTGGCCAACATATTCTTCTAAATTTTTAGGTCTCATTCTGTACGCCAATGGCTTACTAAAATCCGTCATTTTCTTAATCTCCTTTTTAATTTTAGGGACGGGCTTAAAAATTTAATTTCCATCATCTAATTATTTTCTATCTTTTACATCTGTTCAAATTCATAAATTAGTAATTTTGATTTTTTAATTCATTCTTCAAATTGATTTTTTAAATTTTTAAGCCCGTCCCTAAAATTTATCTTGCTAAATTTTTTAATCCTAATTTTATTATTTCTTCTACTGTTAATTCTTCATTTATTCCTTGAAGTGCTTTTTCTATTTCTTTTTTGCTGTATCCTAATACTTGAAGTGCTGAAATTGCCTCATTATATTTTTGTGTATCTATTACTTTTTCCACTTGCTTTTCTACTTCTTCTATATCTTGCTGTTTATTTAATTTATCTTTTAGCTCTAATATAATTCTTTGTGCACCTTTTGGACCAATTCCTGGAAGCGCCTTTATTTTAGCAACATCATTTGTAATTACAGCTAATGCAAAACTTGATGGAGTAATATTAGATAATATATTTATTGCTGATTTTGCACCTATACCACTTACAGATAACAATAATTCAAACATTCGAAGTTCTTCATTTGTATTAAATCCATATAAGCTCATTTCATCTTCTTTTACTTTTAAATATGTATGTACTTTTACTATTTGTCCTATTTCTCCTAATTCTGCTATTGCTGTTTCTGACATATATATTTTATAACCTATTCCATTTACATCTATTACAATATAACCTCTTGTTTTTACTTCTAAACTTCCTTTTATATATGCGTACATAATTCTCTCCTTTGTTATTGACAATCTTTTATAAAAATTATATAATAAATGTAGAAATTGAGAAACCACAAACGTGGTTTGCCAGTGTAAAATTTAACACATCTACACCGCCAAGTGAACAGATGTGTTTTTTTATTAGCTTATTTGTTCTTGCTCAAAATTATTGCTAACGCTATAACTAAGGCAAAGGTAATGATAGTCATCCCTAGTAATCCATAAAACAATATGTATATAATACTTAGTAATTCTGTTTCTATCATATGCCTCACCTCCTTTATGGAGGCAAACCACATCTGCTTATTCTCATTCTCTATGTTCCATACTATATAACATTACTATGCAAAAAACAAGCGAACATTTAAAATTTTGCAAATTTTTGTTTTGTCTTTTATTTTCAAAGGACAAAATTGACCCGTCCCAAAATGTCCTGAAATGTAAATCAAAAAAAAGAGCTTTTATGCTCTTTCTTTAAAATTAAACTTTCCAAGTACTAATCCTACCATATGTACAATTTTTGTTGAATTTCTTTTTGCTATTCCCTTGCCTAAAGCCTTACCACCTACTGTAAGTGATGCAACTATTGCACTGATAATAAATTGTAAATCAAAGTTTAAATTATATTTTTCTGTTATTTTTATTGTAATAAGTGCTGCTATAGAACCACTTATTACGCCACATATATCTCCTATTACGTCTGCACATATATTTGATACTTTTGATGAATTACGTATAAGTTTTATTGATGTTTTTGCACCCTTCATTTTTTTACTTGCTTTTGCATGAAGTTCTTCTTCCTTTGCAACTGTAACTGCTACACCTATTATATCAAATATTATTCCTATAAATATTGTTAAAATTAATATTAACAATGCTGGAAACAACTCTAAACTAGAAATAGCATTTGTACATATGTATGAAAAAACTATAGATAAAATAAAAGTGGCTATAACTACTATTATAAACCATTTCAGTTCCGAGTTATCTTTTTTATTATTTTCTTTATTTGCCATTATTTTTTATGCTCCTATTTTTCATATAAATTTTTTAGATGGTAAAAATCTAAGTAAATTTTACGGTTTAGGTCTAGAAGAATTTCTCTATTTTCTACTAAACATTACTGTTTAGCCGTTTCCGTTTAAAGAAAATATCTTACCACTATTTATAATTTTTTAAAACAATTATAAATAATAGTTAGAAACCAGATCACCACTTAAAATCCGTACCTTAATCCCTAGATTTTCTTGCTTATAGATTAAAGCAAACATTCTAGAAGTTTTCCTTTAAATACTGCTACCTATCATTAGTCTCTTTTGCAAAAATAATTTCATAACTCTAAATACATGTTTTGTATAGTTCAATTAAAAATTGGCCTAATTATTAATTGAATTTTCAGTTAATCCCGATACCTTCACTCAAAACAGGCTACGCTATGTATTTTGTGTCTTGGCACTCAACATAGGTTATACTTAAATTGCTTTCTAAAAGTCATATTTAGAATTTTTCTTAAGCCTCCGCGAAAATAGGGAATCCTATATATGCCATTATATATTACCCTAAATTCTTTACTCCCTATTTACACACAAAACTGGCATTTCGCGCATAAATAAGAAACTTCAACGATGTGCCCTTTAGTGGATTTTTAGCCCCACCCTCATGATAGACAGTATGACTAGAATAATGCACCATCGATTAGTATTATAACATATTTTGGAAATTTTGCAAAGTTTAATTTAGCTCATTTTAGGTGTTTTTTACCTTTTTTAGCATATTTTTTCTTAATTTTATTATTTTGCTAATTTTCTAATAGTAAATAAAGCTTTTTCTCTTTTTTATAATAATTCCACTTATGTCATTAGATTTTCTATTCTATACTTTTTACAAATTATAAAATATATTATCAATTTTATTTCAATAAAATTTTAAGTTAATATTCTTTGTAAAAAACTTGATTTTTTTTGTAAAATACTTGATTTTCTTCTAATTGTGTGTTAATATTGTAAATAGTCAATTTTATTAAGACTAATAGGAGGTGCTAAAAATGGCAAAATGTGAAATTTGCGAAAAAACACTATCTCATGGAAATAAAATTAGTATTGCACGTTCACACGTTAGTAGAAGAGCAACTAGAACATTTAAACCAAACGTAAGAAGCGTTAAAGCAGTTGTAGACGGACAAGTAAAGAAAATGTCTGTATGTTCAAAATGTTTACGTTCTGGAAAAGTAAAAAGAGCTTAATTAGTGAATATATATTAAAGTAGGATGCATACTACTTTTTAATACTAAAATTTCTTAAGAAATAGTAAAAATAAAATAGGTCAAATGAGAAGAATTTTTTATTCTTTTGATTTGACCTATTTTATTTTTTGCATAATTTTTTATTAAAATAAAAAACTTAACCCTCCAAATATTTAATATTCTTCCTATGTAACTTTTAGTCTTTTATCCCAAATATTAATTTTACAAATCCTCTTAAAAATTTTGGAACTTTTTTTACAACTATTGTCATACCTATTCACTCTCCTTTATTTTATTTAGCAAAATAGCCACATTAACCCTATAATTAGAATTGCAGCTCCTATTAAAAATAACCAGCCTGTAATTGGAAGTAATAACACTAGTAATACTCCAAGACCTATTCCTATTAAACATACACCTATAGTCTTTTTTAGTGCACAAAACATAATATATTACCTCCTTTAATTATATTATATTTATTTTAAATTTATTTTGTTACCTTTTTTATGTAATATATTTCTATTGAAAACTTTCTTTTTTTATGATTAAATATTTATATAAGAAAGGATTGAAATATTTATGAACCCAAAACAAGCTATAGAAATTTTAGAAACCTTAAAAAGCACTTATCCTGATGCAAAATGTAGTTTAGATTTTGCATCTCCATTTGAGTTGTTAGTTGCAGTTATTTTATCTGCTCAATGTACTGATGAAAGAGTTAATAAAACTACTCCTAATATTTTTAAAAATTATAAAACTCCAGAAGATTTTGCCAATATGGATTTAGAACTATTAGAACAATTAGTTCATCCTTGTGGTTTTTATAAAAATAAAGCCAAAAATATAAAAGCTACTGCCAAAATTCTTGCCACTAAATATAATTCTAAAGTTCCATCTACTATGGAAGAATTGCTTTTACTTCCTGGAGTTGGTAGAAAGACTGCAAATGTTGTAATGTTAGAAGCATTTAACAATCCTCAGGGTGTAGCAGTAGATACCCATTGCAAACGAATTGCAAATAGAATTGGTTTTTCAAAAGAATCTACTCCAGAAAAAATTGAGCAAGACCTTTTAAAAATTTTTCCAAAACAATATTATTATGATTTAAACCATATTTTTATGTGGCATGGACGCAATATCTGTACTTCACAAAAACCTAAATGTGATATCTGTCCTATTGCTTCTAAATGTTCTTATTTCTCATTATTAAACAATAAATGAAAATGAGTCAAAATATTGAAAGCAAATTATCAATATTTTGACTCATAAAAACTACTTGCTCTATATTCCTTTAATATAAATTCTATCATTTTTTAATATATGCAGTCATAACATAATAATACATATTTTAATTAATTTAGCCAAGCAGTGGGGATATACATATATACATTATAACTAGCATAAGCTTGAGGCACCGACGTTGTAGCGCCAATGTTGACACCCAATGTGCCATTAATAGCTGATATAATACCAGTAGAATTATTATATTTAAGTGTATCTTGAAAACTTTTACTTCCATATCCATTTAAATCAGTTGAGTATGGTCCCGTCGAACCGGATACTCCGGAAATAACGCACGCAAAGTTGTCAATTGTTAGTTCTTGATAATGTGAAGTAATAGTCTTTATATCTGTTGTTGTTAATTTGATTTTTGTGATTTTTCCTATTGTTTCTAAATAATAAGATTTATTGTCTGCCCCTGTTCCTGTAATTAGTTTACCATTTACCCATGCAGTTTTTCCTTCTGAAATATTGTCTGCTGTAGCAGTAGCATTTTTAGTTACTTCATTTACTATTCCTTTTATCCTATCCCCAAAAGTCGTAATTTCTGCATCTTCTTTTGGTTTTATTCCTCCGGCTTCTTCTATATAATTTGCTATTGCGTTCTTGAACTCTGCTAATTTTGCTATTGCTTCATATGAACTACCTGGTATTGAACTCAACTCATTGTTTATTTGTTCATAAAATTCATTTAATTCCGTTTCTTCCTGTATCTTTGCAAGTTCTGTATTTTCTCTTGCTTTTTTAGCAATTGTTATAATTCCATTATCACCAAGTATTAAATTAATACTTATTCCTGTTAAAATTATTAATACTATTATTGTTACTACTAACGCAACTAGTGTTACTCCTTTTTGATTTTTCATTTTCTTTTGTTCCTCCAATCAAATTTATCTTGTATAAAAGTATATATTTTTTGATACTATAAAACAATAAAATACTTAAAAGTTTTTGGTCATTTATATACATAATCACCAAAAACTTTTATTATTGTTTCTTTATTTTTTTCTACATTTTTTGTACAATATTTATGCTACTTTTTCTTGACAAAATGCTCCTAAAGATATATATTTACTCTATACTATTTGAAAGGAGAAATTTATAATGTTAAAGAAAAAATCAAAAATTTTACTTAGTGTATTATTTGTATTATTACTACTATCTTCTGTATGTTTAGCAACTGATGATCCATCTTTAATTGATGACTCTGTAGTTACTTCTGATACTAATAATACTCAAAAAGTTGACACTACTTCTTCTACTGCTAATTGGGTTAATACTGATTTATATCTTGCAGAAGATAAAGTTACTATTGACAAAGTAGTAGATGGAAACGCTTTTGTAGCTGCAAAAGAAGTTACTGTTACTGGTGAAATCGGTGGAGATCTTTTTGTTGTAGCAGACAAAGTAACTATTGAAGGTGGATACGTATATAGTAGCCTTTTTGTTTGTGCTAATGAAGTTACAATTAATGGTGTTGTTTATGATGTATATGCTATTAGTAATAATTTCAATTTAGGAAGTAATGGTTTCATCTATAGAGATTTAAAAGTAACAGGTTCTAATATTAACTTAAGTGGAAAAATTAGAAGAGATGCTTACATATCTGCAAAATCATTAACTTTAAATGAACAATCTGGTTCTATTGTTTATGGTAATTTAGAGTATTCTACACCATCTGAAATAACTATTCCAGAAGGAGCTGTTTCAGGAAATGTTAAATACAATGTAAATACTTCAAATACTGGAAAAGAAACTAGTGTTGCTAGTATCATTTTAGGTTATGTATCTGAAGCAATACAAGCATTACTTCTAACTTTTGTATTAACAGCAATTTTATTATGGTTAACACCTAAATTTGTTAATAGAGTTGGAAATATGAGTGTTGGAAAATCTTTTGCCAGCTTAGGAATTGGTGTTGTTACTCCAGTCGTTCTTGTTATAGTTGCTTTATTATTAGCAATTAGTGTTGTTGGATTAAAAATGTTACTTCCTGCAACATTCATATTTGTAGCATTTTCACTTATTGCATCTTCAATTACAAGTATATTCTTTGGTAAATTATTTACTAAATTACTAAAAACAGACAGCAAAGTTAAATTCGTATTATTTACATTATTATCTAATTTAGTATTATGGTTATTAACAAAGATACCATTTGTTGGTGGATTCATTGGATTATTAGTTTATGCATTTGGTATTGGTACTTTATTAGTAAACATCGTTTGCAGAAAAGAAGTTGTTGTTGAAAAAGCTGAAGTAAAAACTGTTGAAACTAAAGCTGAAAAAGAACCAAAAGCTACTAAAGCTAAGGAAGCTAAAACTAGCACTGCTAAAAAAGAAAAAACAACAAAAACTAAAAAAGAAGAAAAATAATTAATATCAAAAAATAAAATGAGAAATTATATTTCTCATTTTATTTTTGTTTTAAACTATCTATTGCTTTTTTAAAATCTTCTGATTTTGCAATGTAATTTCCTGCAACTAATATATTTGCTCCTGCTTCTATTACTTGTTTAGCAGTTTCATTGTTTATTCCACCATCTACTTCTATATCTACTTCAAACCCATTTTCATAAATAAATTTATTTAGTTCTTGAATTTTTTCTATTGTTTCTGATAGAAATTTTTGTCCACCTTTTCCTGGTTCTACAGACATTACTAATACTTTATGAATATAAGGAATGTATTTATATATATCTTCTATATTTGTTTTTGGTTTTAATGTTATGCCTGCCTTTATATTATTATCTTTAAGATATGAAATCCATTTTAAATCTTCTTCTTCGTTTTTACAGCTTTCTATATGAAATATAATAGATTGTACTCCCATATCTATATATTCTTTTAAATAAGGTTCTATATCTTCTACCATTAGGTGTACATCTATTGGTGTATTTGAAACTTGTTTTATATATTCTGTATATTCTCTCATTTTTTCTATTGTATTGTTCTCAACAAATTTTCCATCCATAACATCTATATGAAAGTAGTTTGTTCCTGCTACTTCTAAGTCATATATTGTTTTTATTATTTTCTCTTTTTCTATATCTAAAAGAGATGTTGCTACTTCTACCATTTACGTTCCTCCTTTTGTTTTAATCCTTCCATTATTTTGCAATATCTCTCATATCTTTGCTCACTTATTTTGCCTTCTTCTATTGCTTTTTTTATTCCACAATTTTGCTCTTTTATATGTTCACAATCTGTATATTCACAATTAGTTAAATATTGTTTAAACTCTTTAAAATAGTAGCATAAATCTTCGCTTTCTATTTCTTCTATTGTAAAAGTAGAAAATCCTGGTGTATCTGCTATATAACCATTATCTATTTCATACAAAGTTACACTTGTTGTAGTGTTTTTTCCTTTTTGATTTTTTAAGCTTATATCTCCTTCAAGAGTTTTTGTTTCACTAAACAAACTATTAATTAGTGTTGATTTTCCTACACCTGAATTTCCTGAGAATGCTGTAATATTGTCTTTTAAAACTTTTCTTAGTTCTTCTATTCCTTTTCCTTCTTTTGCAATTGTGTCTATAACTTTGTAGCCTATTTTTTCATATACTTCATGTATATTTTTTAGTATTTCTTCGTTTCCTAAATCTACTTTATTTATACATATTATTGGAGTTATTTTTAAATATTCCGCATATGCTAGTTGTTTATCTAACAATAATAAATCTGGTTTTGGAGATTTTAAAGAAACTACCAATACTATCTGTGTTAAATTTGCAAGTTTTGGTCTTTTTGAATACATAGTTCTATCTAGTACTTTAGTTATCATTCCTTTATTCTTCTCGTTTTCTATTGTTTCAATTTCTACATAATCTCCAACTACTGGTGTAAGTTCTGTTTGTTTTATTTTTCCCATTGGCTTACACTCTATTATTTTGTCTTCAATTTTTACTTCATATAAATTTGAAATATTACTTATTATTAATCCTTTTGGCATATTTAATCTCTTTCAGTTGGAAAAAATAAATTATCTTCCAACTTTACTTCCTTTTTATTTTTTAAGAGGACTGGTAAACTTTTCTCCAATCCTCTATTTTTTTATATTTTAGTAAAATTATAAATATAATAAAATTTCTACTTACAATAAAATTGCAATTTTTATTCAAAAGTAACTACTGGACTTGAACTATTCAAATCTAGATTCTCTGTACCTTTTAATACATCATCTACATAAATTTTTACTTCTACAGTTCCTTTTCCTTGAATTCCTGTTGTAATTTTAGTAGTATCCTTTGCTTTTTCCTCATTATATACAGTATCACCATTTACAGTAATTTTTACTTGTACTTTTGGAATAGTTACTTCTTCATTAGTTGAAGTCGGTTTTGAATAATTTAAAATTGATTTTAAATTAACATTTACTGTACCTTTCTTTACTTCTGAAATTTTATTTACTGTAAGAACTATTGTAGTACCTTCATCTACAACTTCACCTACATCTTTGCTTTGTTTTAATACTATTCCATTTGTTTTTGTTGTATCTTCGTCATATTTTACTTCTACTTTTAATTTTGCATCCTCTAGTTCTTTTCTAGCATCTGCCTCTGTTTTACCTACAACAAATGTTACAGGTACTTGTTCCAATCCATTTCCTATACTTACATATACTTTTACAGTTTCTCCCGCTTTCATTTCTGTATTTTCCGCAGGATCTTGTCTTGTAACATAGCCTTCTTTTATTTTGTCACTTTTTTCTTCTATTTTCTCTATTTTTAATTTTTTAGCAATTATTTCTTTTTCAGCTTCTGAATATTCCATTCCTGCTACCTTTGGAACTGTAGTTAGCTCTGTTCCTTTGCTAATTGTTAAAGATATTTTTGAGTTTTCTTTTATTGTAAAGTTCTTTCTATAAGCTGGATTTTGAACACTTACTTTTCCTGCTTCAACTTCACTATTATATTCCTCTGCTGCTATTTCATAAGTGAATTTAGTACCTTTTAATTTTTCTTTAACTTCATCTTCTGTTAAACCAACTAACTCTGGAATTTCTACATTTTTTACTGTTCCTGCATCCATTGCAAATTTTGTAATAAATATTGTTACTACAAATACAAGTATACATATAACTGCTAACATTACAATTTTCATCTTTGGATGTTTTTCAAAATATTGTTTTAGCTTGCTCTTTTTCTTATTATTTTCTCTATTTTTATTATTTTCAAGCATTTCATCAGTAATTGTTCCCATTACTTGAGTACGATTCATATCTATTTTTTCGTTTTCTACAAAATTTCCTTCTGGATTTTTTAGTGCAGCATTTAAATCTTTAAGCATTTCTGTAGCTGATTGATAACGTTCACTTGGTTCTTTTCTCATTGCTTTCATTATAATTTGATTAACAGCAAGTGGAATACTTGGATTTAACTTTATAGGTTCTACTGGTTTTTCTTGCATGTGTTTTAATGCAATAGAAACAGGTGTATCTGCATCAAATGGTACTCGACCTGTTAGCATTTCATACATTACAACTCCTAAAGAATAAAGGTCAGATTTTGCATCTGTATATCCTCCTCTTGCATGTTCTGGTGAAAAATAATGTACAGAACCAATTGTTGTTCCAAATGCTGTAATAGTAGAATTTGAGACTGCTTTTGCAATACCAAAGTCTGTAACTTTTGCAACTCCATCTTCTGTTATAATTATATTGTGTGGTTTTATATCACGATGTACTATGTTATTTTTATGTGCTGCTTCTAATGCTGAGGCTATTTGAATAGCAATATTTATAGACCATTTCCAAGGAAGTATACCACTCTCTGATATTATTTGTTTTAAAGTTTTTCCTTGTATTAATTCCATTACTATATAATATATGTTATCTTCATGTCCTACATCATAAACAGATACAATATTAGGATGTGTAAGACCTGCGGCTGATTGTGCTTCTATATTAAATCTACGAATAAATTCTTCATCTGTTGTAAATTCTTCTTTTAAGACTTTAACAGCAACAAATCTATTTAAAACATGACATTTTGCTTTATATACTGTTGCCATTCCTCCATTTCCAATTTTCTCTAGGATTTCATATCTGCTTCCTATATATTTTCCTACTAAATCCATATTTTTAATCTCTCCCTTGTTTATCTTATTACAATAGCTGTAATATTATCATAGCCACCATTTTCATTTGCCTTTTCTACTAGTTTTTCTGCAGCTAATGTACCTTCCTTTTTTAGAATGTTATATATTTCTTGTTCTTCTACCATATTTGTTAAACCATCACTGCATATTAATATAATATCATCTTTTATAAATCCTTTAACTGTTACATCTGGTTCTACAAATGCTGTACATCCTAATGCTTTCATAAGCATATTTTTTTTTGGGTGATGGTCAGCCTCTTCCTGTGTGATAGTACCATCTTTAACTAACTTTTGTACATAACTATGATCATGAGTTAATTTTCTAAAAAATTCTCCTCTCAATCTATATATTCTGCTATCTCCTACATGTCCAAGATATAACTTATTATTATATATTAAACATACTTCTAAAGTAGTACCCATTCCGTCTAAATCCTTTTGTTCTTTTGATTTTTCATATACTACCATATTAGCATATTCCATAGCACTTTTTACAAGTTTTAGTATGTCTTCTCTTTCTTTTGGAGTATTTTCAAAATTACTTTGTATATAACTTAAAGCTGTAGTTGTAGCTAATTTACTAGCAATTTCTCCTCCATTATATCCACCCATTCCATCTGCTAAAATATATATTTTTAGTGGGTCTTCTGGACCAGATATATAATAATAATCTTGGTTCATATCTCTTGCTTTTCCAACATCTGTTTTTGCAAAAGCTCTCATTCGTTTTCTCCTATCTTGTTTAAATTTTTTCTTCTTAATTGTCCACATGCAGCATCTATATCTGAGCCTAGCTCTCTTCTAATAGTTGCTACTATTCCATGGTCATTTAAATAATCTCTAAATTTAATTATATTTTCATTTGTACTTTTAGTATATTTCCCATTTTCTATTTTATTTATAGGTATTAAATTAACATGGCATAACATACCTTTTAATAATTTTACTAATTCCTTAGCATCTTCTAAGTTATCATTGTTATCTTTTGCTAAGGCATATTCAAAAGATATTCTTCTATTTGTAACTTTTATATAATCTTTACAAGCCTGAATTAGCTCTTCTATTTTGTATGCATTGTTTACTGGCATCATACTGCTTCTTTTTTCATTATTTGTTGCATGAAGTGAAATAGAAAGTGTACAAGGAATATTTTCTTTTGCTAAATCATATATTCTTGGAACTAATCCACTTGTTGAAACACTAATATGTCTTGCCCCTATATTTAATCCTTTTGGATAATTTATAATATGTATTGCTTTTATTACATTATCATAATTATCTAATGGTTCTCCAATTCCCATAAATACAATATTTGATATTCTATCACCTGTGTCTTGCTCTACGGCTATTAGCTGTTCAACGATTTCTCCTGCTGTTAGACTTCTAACAAAAGGTATTCCTGTTGATGCGCAAAACTTGCATCCCATTTTGCAACCTATTTGTGAAGAAACACATATTGTTTTTCCATGGTGATATTCCATAAGTACTGTTTCTATTGCATTTTCGTCTAATACATCAAATAGATATTTTTTTGTACCATCTGCAGATTCTAACTTTTTTATAATGTTAAAATTGCACATTGTATAGTTTTGTTTAAGCTTTTCTCTTAATTCAATTGATAAGTTTGTCATTTCATCAAAGCTTTTTACTTTTTCTACATATAACCAATGAAAAATTTGCTCTGCTCTAAATGGCTTTTCCCCTAATGCTTTTAGTTCTTCTTTTAATTCTTCAAAAGTATAATTTTTTATATTCTTCATTTTTCTCTTTTCCTTATTTCCGTATAATAAATTTATACCATAAAGTGTATAATATTTCAATAGTTTGAGTAAATTAAATTTTAAGAACGGAGACTATTAGGGACGGGGCTATTTAGTTTAGTATTTTATTAAACTAAATAGCCCCGTCCCTAATAGTCTCTATTCTTAATAGTCACAAAATTTTTTTACTTTTTCTATTCTTTTTTAATTGTTTAAATGTTATAATACATATACTATAAAAGGAGATAAAAATGGATAGATATAATGTTACAAAAAAAGCTGGATTGCTAGGGATACTTGGCAATTTGTTTTTATTAATTATAAAAGGAAGTATTGGTTTTATTTGCAACTCTCAAGCTATGATAGCAGACGCTGCAAATAGTGCTGGTGATATCTTTGCCTCTATTATGACATGGGTAGGAAACAAAATAGCAAGTGAGCCACAAGACGACTCTCACAATTTTGGTCATGGAAAAGCTGAATATATATTTTCACTTTTTATAAGTATTTCTATGATTGTTGTTGCTTTTAAACTTTTTTATGACTCAATTATGACTTTAATATATGGAAGTACTATTACTTTCTCTTGGTTTTTAGTTGTTGTTTGTATAATCACTATTTTAGTTAAATTTAGTTTGTTTATTTACACTAATAAACTTTGTAAAAAATATAACAACATTTTGTTAGAAGCAAATAGTAAAGATCACAGGAACGATTGCATCGTTACAACCTTCACTCTTATTTCAATTTTAGCAACTTTATTTGGTATAACTTTCTTAGATGGTATAGTTGGAACTGGAATTTCTATTTGGATTGCTATTACAGGTTTTAAAATATTTATAGAAAGTTATAATGTTTTAATGGATGAGTCTATAGATGAGGAAACAAAAGATTTAATTTTGCGCTATGTTAAAAATTATAAAGAAATTCAGAAAATTGAACATATTTCTTCTGCTCCTGTTGGTTACCAATATATTGTTGTTTTAACAATTTGTGTGGATGGTAATATGAGCACCTTTGAAAGCCACAAGTTAGCTGATAATTTAGAAAAAGATATATCTTCTTTAGAAAAAGTTTATAACACTATAGTTCATGTAAATCCAGTTTAGATTTTTTAAATTTCAGGGACGGGCTTAAAAATTAAAAAAACAAAATTTAATTTTTAAGCCCGTCCCTAAAATTTAACTATAAAAACATTGACTAACAAATTCTCATGCTATATAATCTAATCAATAAAAATTGTTGTAGGAGGTATTCTCTATGAAACATGTAGAAACTTATACAGATATTCCTACTATTTTAAGCATAAAAATTAATGAAAACATTGGATATATTAATAATGTTTACTTTCGGATAAATGGAGTTAATATTGGCAAAGTTAATTGGACTAGCAGATTTCAAACAGAAAATGATTCTTGGTATAGTGTATTTACTGCAGAATATATTTTTTATACTCCTTGTAAAAATCAGCAACTTGATTTTATCTATGAAGTTAATGGCTCTTTTTACCTTACCGAACCGATTATATTCGATGTTGAAAATTTTTATGCTCCATTCTAAAAATAAAATAGAGGACTTAATAGTCCTCTATTTTATTTCAATCTCGCCATCTTTATTTAATCCTATTTTTACTTCTTTATCCTTTGAAATTTTTCCATCTAATATAGCTTCAGCAATTTTGTCTTCTAACAAATTTTGTATTGTTCTTTTTAGTGGTCTTGCTCCATAATTTGCATCTGTACCTTCTTCTATTATTTTGTCTTTTACTTTATCATTTATTTTAATTTTAATGTTTTGTACTTCCATACGTTTTATTACTTGTTTTAGCATAATATCTACTATTTGTCTCATTTCTTCTTTTTGTAATTTATGGAATACAATAATTTCATCTATACGATTAATAAACTCTGGTTTGAATTCCTTTTTTAATTCTGCAAGAACATCTTTTTTTATGTCTTCGTATTCTTTTTTATCTTCTTTGTTTTCTTCTTTAGAAGTAAATCCTAATGTTTTCTTATCTGTAATTAATCTTGCACCTATGTTTGAGGTCATTATTATTACTGTATTTTTAAAGTTAACTGTTCTACCATTACTATCTGTTAATCTACCATCATCTAATATTTGTAAAAGCATATTCATTACATCTGGATGTGCCTTTTCTATTTCATCAAATAGTATAACAGAATATGGATTTCTACGTATTTTCTCTGTTAATTGTCCTCCCTCTTCAAAACCTACATATCCTGGAGGTGAACCTATTAATTTTGAAACACTATGTCCTTCCATATATTCAGACATATCAATTCTTATCATTGAATCTTCATTTCCAAATAAACTTTCTGCTAATGCTTTTGAAAGTTCTGTTTTACCCACACCTGTAGGACCTAAGAATAAGAATGAACCTATTGGTCTATTTGGATCTTTTAATCCAACTCTACCACGTCTTATTGCTTTTGCAACTGCCTCTACTGCTTCATTTTGACCAACTACTCTTTCATGTAATGACTTTTCCAAATTTCTTAATTTTTCGTTTTCATCTTGTGTTAATTTCTTTACTGGAATTCTAGTCCAGCTAGAAATCACTTCTGCAATATCTTCCTCTGTTAAAGTTATTACTTCTTTACTATTTTTGCTTTCCCATTTTTGTTTTTCTTTTTCTAACTTATCTTTTGCCTCGTGTTCTTTGTCCCTTAAAGTTGCAGCTTTTTCAAAATCTTGACTTCTAACTGCTTCCTCTTTTTCTTTACTTACTGCACTAATTTCTTCTTCTAATTTTTTCAAACTATCTGGCACTGTATATGCCCTCATTCTTACTTTTGATGCCGCTTCATCTATAAGATCTATTGCTTTATCTGGCAAAAATCTATCATTAATATATCTTACAGATAAATCAACTGCTGCTTTCATAGCTTCCTCTGTAATTTTTACATTATGATGTGCTTCATATTTGTCTTTTATTCCTTCTAGTATTTTTAAAGTATCTTCTGAAGATGGCTCTGTAACTGTTACAGGGCTAAATCTTCTTTCTAATGCACTATCTTTTTCAATATATTTTCTATATTCATTTAATGTAGTTGCACCAATTAATTGAATTTCTCCTCTTGCTAATAATGGTTTTAATATATTTGCTGCATCTACTGCACCTTCTGCTGAACCTGCACCAACTATAGTATGAATTTCATCTATAAATAAAATAACATCTTTTGCTTTTTTTACTTCATTTAAGCATTTTTTTATTCTATCTTCAAAGTCTCCTCTATATTTTGCACCAGCTACCATGCTAGTAATATCAAGAGTTACTACTCTTTTATCTTTTAAACTTTCTGGTACATCTCCTGCTACTATTTTTTGTGCTAACCCTTCTACAACCGCTGTTTTACCAACACCTGGTTCACCTATTAAACAAGGATTATTTTTCATTCTTCTAGAAAGTATTTGTATAACTCTTTCTATTTCATTTTTTCTGCCAATAACAGGATCTAATTTTCCTTCTATTGCTCTTTTAGTTAAATCTGTTCCATACTGATTCAAAGTTTGAGTTTGGTTATAACTTGCTCCTACTTTTGAATTTGTAGATTTTTTGTCTTCATTTAATATGCTTTCATCATCATTTAATACTTTTATTATTTCATTGTATAATTTTTGTGGATTTACATTTAAGTTTAATAATATACGAACTGCTACACTATCTCCTTCACGCATAATTCCAATTAGTAAATGTTCTGTTCCTATAAAATCTGAACTTAACTTTTTGGCTTCTATAAATGCTGTTTCTATAACTCTTTTTGTTCTTGGTGTAAATCCTAAAATTTCTTCTTCTCCTATTTCCTCATTTTTACCAACTAAAGCATCTATTTGTTCTTCTATTTGCTCTGACGTAATTCCTTGGTTTTCTAAGACTTTACTTGCAACTCCAGAACCTTCTTTTAAAAGACCATATAATAAGTGCTCTGTTCCTATATAATTATGTCCAAATTCTAAAGCTATTCTATTTGCATATTCAATTGCTTTTTCTGCTCTTTTTGTAAATTTATACATCATTGTAATCACCTTCCTTAATTTGAATTTTTATAAAGTTTTCTATTTTTCATTAATTATTTGTTTTATAACTTCTGCTCTTTTTATATCTCTCTGATTTGCGTCTAATACTTTTCCTAAATATTTTTGTAAGTTTGCAGGTTTTGTATATAACATCATTTTCTTTACTTTTGTGTCATTTAATTCTGTTATAACACCTAAATCTGTACCTAATTTCACACTTGATAACAAATTACTACATTCATCTGTATCTAATTTTCTTGCATTTGTTAAAATCCCATATGAACGATACACTTTATCTTCTAAATCCATTCCATTTTTAGCCAAATATTTTCTTGCTAAACGTTCTTGTTCCATTACTTTTCTTGTTATATTCTCTAGGTTTGTAGCTATTTCTTCCTCACTTATACCTAAAGTTTGAATATTAGAAATTTGGTAAATGTCGCCCTTACTTTGTGAATCTTCACCATATAAGCCACGAATTGTCATTCCAAAATTATTTACTATATGAAGTATCTTACTTAGGTTTCCTGTTATTTTTAGTGCTGGTAAATGCACCATAACAGATGCTCTTAAACCTGTACCTACATTTGTAGGGCAAGCTGTTAAAAATCCATACTCTTCTTTATAGCTAAATCCCAATAATTCATTTAATTTTTCATCTAGTTCAATTGCTAGATTCAATGTATCTTTAAGTTCTAATCCACTAGAAAATACTTGAATTCTCATGTGATCTTCTTCATTTAGCATAACGCAAATATTTTCTTCGTCATTTATTAAAATTGCTTCTTCCTCTTTTGCAAGTGCCATTTCCGGACTTATAATATGCTTTTCTACTAAAGCCATTTTTGTAATATCATCCATGTCTTTTAAATACATAAATTTAAGTCCATAGCCTATGCTAGGAGTTACAAATTTAATTTTTTCTAACATTTTTTCTCTATCTTGTTTTGTCATTCTTATTTTAAAAGGAAACTCTTTTATATTTCTTGCAAATCTAATGCGAGAACTAAGAATAACATCTGAATCTTTTCCATTTTCTAAATACCAATTCATATTTTCACCTACTTATTTATTATATAATTTGTTCTATTGTTATCTTAAAATAAGATAAGCATTTTATATTTTATTCGTTGCTTAATTTTTTTATTTCATCTCTTGTCTTTGCTGCATCTTCATATCTTTCTTCTTTTATTTCTTGTTTTAATCTATTTTGTAATTTTTTAATTTTTTCGTCTTTTTCATTTGTTTTATCTTCTTTAATTACTTGTTCTTCTGCTTTTATACTATCGTTTTGTGTTTCATTAGTATTAAGCATTTTTGCTTTTCTTCCTACATGTCTATTTACTCCATGTATATTTTTTAATAAGTTATCAATTTTATCTTCAAAAGTAGTGTAACATTCGTCACAACCAAACTTTCCATTTTTAATAAAATCTTCATAACTCATTTTACATTTATCGCAAATAAGTTTTTCGTTTCTTGCTATACTTGGCATAAATAAACTTTCATCATCATCAAATATATCTTCCAAGAAATTTGAAAAATTAATTGGCATATCAAAAGATATATTATTTATACCTAATTCATTTGCACATTTTTCGCATAAATTCATTTGTTTTTTTACGCCATTTGTAATTTGTGTATATTTAATATTTGCTTCATTGTTTCCACAATTTTCACATAACATGTTAATCAACTCCTTTATAATTTTTTATTTTTTTGTTTCATACTCTGTTTCAAATTACTATTCAATTAAATTTACTAGCATATTTTTAAATATTCTCGCTCTTAATTCATCTCTAGTTGGTTGTTCTATTTTTAGTACATTATCACTTGTTGCTACTTTTAAAAGCTTTGCTTCAATAGTATTTACCATGTTGTATGATAAAAAGTTACTAATAAATATATCTACTTCTTGAGCTGTTAAAGAGTCTCCAATACTATTAATAATATGCATAAAATAATTGCTTTTAGTAATGTTTACTTTTTTTATTTTTATAGAGCCTCCTCCACCACGTTTACTTTCTACATAATAACCTTGTGAAGGTTTAAATCTTGTTGCTATTACGTAATTTATTTGAGATGGCACACAATTAAATTTTTGTGCTAAATCATTTCTTTGTATTTCTACTAAATCATCTTCTTCAAATAAATCTTTTATAAAATCTTCTATCATATCTGACATTCTCATTTTCTTACCACCTCTTTTTTGTTGTTTTTGACTTTGACTTTCTTTGACCTATAATATTATTATAGCATCATTTTTTATATTGTCAATACTTTTTACTTACTTTTTTCATTTTTCTATTATTTTTTTGGCTTAATCCTAAGTCATACGCTTAAGTTAGCAATAATGATCTTTAAAACATAAGGTTTGAATATATATATATTCTTTTTTATAGTGTCAAATAATAACATTAACTCTATTCAACTTTTGCTATATAGAATTCATATTCTAAATCAAAGCGCCAGCAAAAATCTAATCCTTTTTTTAGTATTACCCTTTCTGCCATTGTATCTACACTGGCACTCTCAGACGTTTCTACTCCCATATCTGTTATTACACTTGCTATCTTCCTTTTAAATTCTGCTAATTTTACTGTTGAATCATATGATGTTGAGTCAGTACTTCCTTCATTATTTTCTAATTGTTTGTATAATTCATTTAATTCTTTTTGTTATTCTACTTATGCTAATTCCATATTTTCTTTTGCTTGCTTTGCCTTCGTTATTATTCCATTTTCTCCTAACACTAAATTAATACTTATTCCTACTAATATTATTAGTACTATTATTATCACTACTAGTGATACTAACGTTATAGCCTGATTTTTTTTAATATTTCTTTCATTTTTTATATTTCTCCTTTTTTCTTTTGAATTATTTTGTGTAGTTTTATTTTTTATATTTTTTTCAACTTACTTGTATAATTTGAAATAAAAAAATACAACCTTATATTTCAAAGATTGTATTTTACATTTTATATAATTATTTTCTATTTTGTTGCTAATTTTGCAATTTCAGCAAATGCTTTTGGATCATTAACAGCTAATTCTGCAAGCATTTTTCTGTTTACAACTATATTTGCTTTTTTCATTCCTGAAATTAATTTGCTATATGTTGTTCCATTCATTCTTGCTGCTGCGTTAATTCTTGCTATCCATAATTTTCTGAAGTTTGATTTTTTATCTTTTCTTCCTACATATGCATACATTCCTGATTTCATAACAGCTTGTTTAGCCATTCTGAATCTATAATGTTTTGCTCCATAGTAACCTTTTGCTCTTTTTAATATTTTTTTATGTTTTTTACGAGTTATTCTTGCTGTTTTTACTCTTGCCATTTTTATTTCACCTTCCTTTAATTACTTGTCATTAATTACCATATGGTAACATTTTTTTGATTCCTGCTTCACATGTTTTATCTGCATAAGCATCTTGGATTTTTCCTCTTGATTTTGCTCTTGATGTTTTGTTTGCTAAAAGATGTCTTCTATTTGATTTTGTTCTTTTAACTTTTCCTGTTGCTGTATAAGAATATCTTTTCTTTGCAGCTTTATTTGTTTTTAGTTTTGGCATAATTATTTCCCCCTATCGTTTTGTTTTTATATTAAATATTAGCTGTAACTATTTTTCTACTTTTTTAGCTAATATAATAAACATGTTTTTACCTTCTAATACTGGTTTTTTCTCTGGAGTTGCTACATCTGCTAATTCTTCTATGAACTTATTTAGTACTGTTTCACCTTGTTTTACATAGTTTAATTCTCTTCCACGGAAACGAACTGTAATTTTTACTTTGTTTCCATCTTCAATGAATTTTTTAGCATTTTTGCATTTGAATCCAAAGTCATGATCTTCAATATTAGGTGTAATTCTAATTTCTTTTAGTTCAAATGTTTTTTGTTTCTTTTTTGCTTCTTTTTCACGTTTTGCTTGTTCAAATTTATATTTTCCGTAATTCATTAGTTTACAAATTGGAACTTCTGAATTTGGTGCAACTAGTACTAAATCTAATTTCTTTTCAAAAGCCATATCTAATGCTTCGTTTAAAGATATTGGACCTACTTTTTGCCCTTCATCTGTTATAATTTGAACTTCCTTTGCTCTAATTTGTTCATTAATTGGTAAATCTTGTTTGATATAAAACACCTCCAAAGTTTAATTCTATTTTATAAATAGAAAAAGATTGACTTGAAACAAGCCAATCCACACACAAAAATTTTAAGCATTTCTGCTTTAAAATATTATATTTTCTAACCTTTTTCCCTAATTAGATAAGGTGAGAAGTGGATTGCTTCTTCTTTTTCAATACTAGTATTGTAATATATTATTTTAAATTTGTCAATAGAAATGCCATAATTTCTTTATCCTACTTTATTTTCTTTCATATGGTCATATTTTAATTTTGTTGCCATACCTCCTCTTATGTGTCTTTCTGCCTTATTCTCATCTAATATTACTCTTACCTGTGCAGCAAGTACAGGGTTTATCTTTAAAATTCGTTCACTTAAATCTTTGTGTACCGTAGATTTACTGACTCCAAATTTTTTTGCAGCACCTCTTACTGTATCTTTTGAATCTATAATATAATGTGCCAATTCCATTGCACGCTCTTCAATTGAGTAACCTTTCATAAAGAAAACCTCCATATTGAATACTTTTGTTTAAGTGTATTCATATGAAGGTTGTATTAGAACGTGTGAAGAATTTTTTTTAACTTATCTACTTGTATATTTTCTCCTTCTTTGGAAATAATTTATTTAGGTGGTGATAATATGACAAGTAAAGAGCTTTTATATGTTGAAGATGCTTTAGGGCATGAATGTTATATGAAAACATGTGCTAAAAAAACTTCTTCTCAATTAACAGATCCTACTCTTTCTACTTATGTAGCAGAGTTAGAACAAAAGCATACTGATTTATTTAACAAATTTTTAAATTTATTATAGGAGGTACTTATGGAAGATAGAGATTTAATCGAAAATGAATTATTAGTAATTAAAGGTGTATGTGATTTATATCTTCATGGAACAATAGAATCTTCTACTGCTGAAGTTCACATGGCTTTTAAAGATGCTTTAAATGAATCTTTAAATATTCAAAACAAAATTTATAATCTTATGAAAGAAAAAGGATGGTATAAAACTGATACTGCTGAACAAACTAAAATTGATACTGTTAAACAAAATTTCATGGGTAAATAAAATTTAAAACCTCTGTTAATTAAGTAATATTACAATTCTTACTTCATTAACGGAGGTCTTATTTTATATAGTAACAAATTTATTTATTAAAATATTCGCTTGTTTCTTCTAGGTTTTCAAAGTTTTTATGTCTCAAGACTTCATATATAACTATTGCTACTGAATTAGATAAATTTAAAGAACGAAGCATAGTTCTCATTGGAATTCTAATTGTTTTGTCTAAGTATTTTTTTAGTAAGTCTTCTGGTAATCCTTTTGTCTCTTTTCCAAATAATAAAAATACTTCATCAAATTTTTCGTATTCTACACCTGAATAACAAGTTTGTCCTTTTGTTGTTACAAAATACATATTGTTTTCTTCTGGTTTATATTTATTTAAAAACTCTTCTAAAGATGAGTGTTTTTCTATATCTAACTTGTCCCAATAGTCAAGTCCTGCTCTTTTTAATGTTTTATCTGTTATTTCAAAACCTAATGGCTCGACTAAATGTAATTTTCCCCCTGTTGCAGCACATGTTCTTGCTATATTTCCTGTATTTTGTGGTATTTCTGGTTCTACCATTACAATGTTAATTTTCATTTAATTCTCTCCTTTACCTCTAGCATTATATTCTAACAAAAATAAAAAGTCAACGTGGCAATAGGGCCGCCCCTTTTTGACGCAAAAATGTCAAAAAGGGGGCGGCCCTATTGCCACGTTTTACGAATTTTTGTTTGAATTTTGTGGTATACTATGTTATATTGTTTATACGAACATTTTTTGATTATTTGAAATAGTCAATCACATAATTTGTATTTTTTCGCAACACTAAATGTCTTTATAAATTAAACAAACTAAAAATACTATAAAGGTTTATAGGTAAAACCTTATTTAAAAACCTAAATATTTATGCAAAGAATGAAATTAAATGGATATTCTTGAAAAATTAAAAATATTAGCAGATTCAGCAAAATATGATGCTTCTTGTAGTTCTTCTGGAAGTAAACGTTAAAATAGCTACCTTTACTCCTAGAGAAATTGCTGACTTAACTATTGCCTTTATTAAATGTTCTTTAGTTTAATTTATAACTTTTATCAAAAATTAAATCAAATTATAAGCTACTACTTAAAACTATAGATTTTAATAGAAAAAAAAATGCTTGACAAAAATCGACATAAAATTGCATTTTATGTTATTTTGTGTTATAATTAATATATAAGTTTTTTACAAATTAATTATAATACGGAGGAAAATTTTATGCTTACATTTGTAAACTTTAATGCTCGGCAATTAGCTGCGACAAACGGTTTTAATAGGAAAATCAACAAAATAGCTGAAAGTTTAGGAATCAAAAAGGTATTATACACTGAAATTATTAATATTGAAGATTTTAGTTTAGATGTTCTTCTTATTGATGAAAAAATGTATTTTCACAAAATACATTTATATTCTAATTTAGCTACAAAAATGCTAAATGAAGAATTCAGTAAAGTACTTGATTCCCTTGGAATTTCTAACATAATGCCACATTTAGATGTATCTGCTTTTTCTAAGGATTGTAACCTTATTGAAGAAATCAATTCTATATTAAGCAGAGCAATGGAACTTCTCAACGTTGAAAATTCTTCAAATATTGATCGACTTGAAAATAGTTCATCTTCTCAATTTGGAGTCAACCTTGAACATTTTTCCTATAAAGATGTGCATGATGCAGTAGAGCCTTTAGTAAAAGATTTCATACTTCATCTTTACAGATTTAAAATAATAAATCTTACTAAAACATCTATTGAGGTACTAGCAATAACTTCGGAATGTAGATTGTTTCAATATACTATCCAGGTTAGTAGTATATATTCCAATTTTATTAATCGCTACATTTCAGCTATACTTCCTTATGAATATTTCATAGAAATGAAGCGTAATCTTAAAAATCTTGACTTTTCAGCTGCATTAAAAGAAACCTTTCCAATTTATAAGTCTAAAAAAGAAAAATTAGATACTTGTGGTTTTTTAACATTTCTTTTAAATACTTATAAAAAAGATATAAAAGGTGAAGGTTCTGGTAATGAAGGATTAAAGAACTTCCATAAGTTTTTCTTTGATACCTGTGCTACTGAAGATGAAGCTATGTCTCATATTAGATCTTGCTATATTCAGGCTAAAACCTATGAACAAAAAAAGCAATTGCCATCCAATGAAGAAGGAACTACCTAATTAGGTAGTTCTTTCTTTGTATATTTTTATTTTTTTTTGGAAAAATATCTACTGTTAAGAATTATATAGTTTACGTTTACTTTTTAGTTTCTGTAAACCTAACCTTATAAATGCTATAGTCCAAATAGATAAATCTTTACGATTAAATTCATTTTAGAAAGGAGTATATTTATGGCAGTAGATTATACAGTTATTGGTGAAAGATTAAAAAAAGCTAGAAAAGATAAACATTTAACACAAGAACAATTAGCAGAAAAAATTGATGTTTCTATTGCTTTCTTAAGTAGAATAGAAAGAGGGAGTTCACAAATTAACTTAAAAAGATTAAGTCAAATTTGTCAAATTTTAGATGTTACTGAAGGTGATATATTAAATGGATCTTCAAGTAAATCTACAAAATATTTAAACTCAGAATTTGCTGATCTATTAAGAAATTGTTCTGCTCAAAAACAAAAACTAATTTATGATATAGCTAAAGTAATTGCTGAAAATAAATAAAAAAGTAAAAAGAATCTTTATTTTTTAATGAACTTAATTATTAAATAAAAAATCCTACTAATAAACATTCATTATAATTTAAAGATTCCTTTTTTATTTAGAATTTAAACTATTTATCTAATTTGATATATGGTTATCTGTAAAATTTACCTTATTTATGCTATTTTTATAAAATAACGAAATTATTAATTTTCATGTTGTATAATCACTTATAATTTTCATTTTTCGTTACTTATCTTCTAATTAAGAAAGGGTGATTTTTATGGCAGTAGACTTTAGTATTATTGGAAAACGTATTAAAAAAGCTAGGAAGAAAAAAGGATTAACACAGGAGAAATTAGTAGAACAGATGGATGTCTCTATTGCCTATTTAAGTAAAGTAGAAACTGGGAAAATACATATTAATTTAGAAAGATTATCTCAAATATGTAATATTCTAGATATTACTGAAGGTGAAATCTTAAATGGCGTTTCTAACAATTCCGAAAAATATTTAAATAATGAATTTAATAATTTATTAAGAAAATGCACACCTAAACAACAGAAATTAATTTATAATATAATAAAAGTTATGTTAGAAGAAAATTAATTTTTATTACTTTATAGTTAAAATACACAGGAATTATCTCCTGTGTATTTTTGATTTACTGAGTTACATCATTTTCTATATTTATAAAAATTTAGTATTGTATTTTCTAATTTATCAAATAGTAAAATTTAGTATTCTTTATAAAGCAATCTTTTCCATCATTTTTCACTAAAAAATTCTTGAAAAAAGCCTCATACTATGTTACTATAAAAATGTATATTATAAAAAATTAATTACTAATAAAATAAGGAGGATTTATTTATGAAATTCAGAGAGTGGGAAGGATTCAACATTCTTGGAGAATGGACAAAAGAAATTGACGTAAGAGGGTTCATTCAAGCAAACTATACTCCATATGATGGAGACGATTCTTTCTTAAAAGAACCAACTAAAAGAACTAAAAAATTATGGGATGAAGTTTTAGAACTTTATAAAAAAGAAAGAGAAAATGGAGTACTTGATGTAGATACAAAAACTCCATCTGCAGTAAATGCATATGATGCAGGCTATATAAATAAAGAATTAGAGCAAATTGTAGGTTTGCAAACAGACTCACCTTTAAAAAGAGCTATTATGCCAAATGGTGGTATAAAAATAGTAGAAAAATCTTGTGAAGCTTATGGATACAAAGTAGATGAAGAAACAGACTACATCTACAATAATTTAAGAAGAACTCATAATGATGGTGTATTTAGCGTATACACTCCAGATATTAGAGCTGCAAGAAGTTCTCACTTAATTACTGGTCTTCCAGATGGATATGGACGTGGAAGAATTATTGGTGATTATAGACGTGTTGCACTTTATGGTGTAGATGTTTTAATCGAAGAGAAAAAACACGAATTAGAAATATTAGATGTAGATGAATTTACAGAAGACGTTATTCGTGAACGTGAAGAAATTCATGACCAAATAAAAGCTTTAGAGGATTTAAAGAAAATGGCTGCAAAATATGGATTTGATATTTCAGTTCCAGCTTCAAATGCTAAAGAAGCTATTCAATGGTTATACTTTGGATATTTAGCTGCAACTAAAGATCAAAACGGGGCTGCTATGAGTTTAGGTAGAACTTCTACTTTCTTAGATATCTACATTCAAAGAGATTTAGAAAATGGAAGCTTAACTGAAGAAGAAGCTCAAGAATTAATGGATCATTTTATTATGAAATTACGTATGATTCGTTTCTTACGTGCACCAGAATATAATGAACTATTTAGTGGAGACCCTGTTTGGGTAACTGAAAGTGTTGGTGGTATGGGTGTTGATGGTAGAACTTTAGTTACTAAAAACTCTTTTAGAGTTTTACACACATTAACAAACTTAGGTCCTGCCCCAGAACCAAACTTAACAGTTTTATGGTCTGAAAGATTACCAGAAAACTTCAAAAAATATACTGCTAAAATTTCAGTAAAAACATCTTCTATTCAATATGAAAATGATGACTTAATGAGAGTAACATTAGGAGATGACTATGGTATTGCATGTTGCGTATCTGCAATGAAAATTGGTAAACAAATGCAATTCTTTGGTGCTAGAGCAAACTTAGCTAAAACTCTTCTTTATGCTATTAATGGTGGTAGAGATGAAAAAACAGGAAAACAAGTTGCTCCTAAATATGAACCAATTACTTCTGAATATTTAAATTATGATGAAGTTATGGAAAAATTTGACGTTATGATGGACTATGTTGCAAAAATATACATTAAAGCATTAAATGCTATTCATTATATGCATGACAAATATTCATATGAAGCATTAGAAATGGCTTTACATGATAAAGAAATTTTAAGAACTATGGCATGTGGAATTGCAGGACTTTCAGTAGTTGCTGATTCTTTATCTGCTATTAAATATGCTAAAGTAAAAGTTTTAAGAGATGAAACTGGACTAGCTGTAGATTATGAAGTTGAAGGAGACTTCCCTAAATACGGAAATGATGATGACAGAGTAGATAGTATTGCTGTAGATATAGTAAAAATTTTCTTAGGAAAACTACAAAAACATCATACTTATAGAAATTCAAAACATACATTATCTATTTTAACTATTACATCAAACGTAGTATATGGAAAAGCAACAGGAAATACACCAGACGGAAGACGTGCTGGTGAACCTTTTGGACCAGGTGCAAACCCTTTACATGGTAGAGATACAAATGGTGCAGTAGCAGTTATGAATACTATTGCAAAATTACCTTACGAATACTCAGAAGATGGTATTTCGTATACATTCTCTATTACACCAGGAACTTTAGGAAAAGAATTAGATACACAAGTAAATAACTTAGTAAGCTTACTTGATGGATATTTTAAACAAACAGGACATCACATTAATGTTAACGTATTTGACAGAGCATTATTAGAAGATGCAATGGAACATCCTGAAAAATACCCACAACTTACAATTCGTGTATCTGGATATGCAGTAAACTTCATTAAATTAACAAGAGAACAACAATTAGATGTAATTCATAGAACAATACATGAGAAATTTTAATATGGAGGATTTACATGGAAGGAAGAATTCACTCATTTGAGAGTTTAGGAGCAGTCGATGGTCCGGGTGTTCGATTCGTAGTCTTTATGCAAGGCTGTAGCTTAAAGTGCAAATATTGTCAAAATAGAGATACTTGGAATTTAAAAGGTGGTACTACCTATTCTAGTGATGAAATTGTAGAAAAAATTTTGAGATATAAAAATTACATTATGCCAAATGGTGGAGTTACTATAAGTGGAGGGGAACCTTTGCTTCAGACTAAATTTTTAATTGAACTTTTTACTAAGTTAAAGAAATATAATATTCACACATGTATAGATACATCTGGAAGTGTAGTTTTAACAGATGAAATAAAAGAGTTAATTGATTTAACTGATTTATTTTTATTAGATATAAAATGTATAAATGATGAAAAGGCTATTAATTTGACTGGTGTTTCTAACAAAAAAGAATTAGAATTTGCCAGATACTTAAGCAGTATTAATAAACCTATGTGGATTAGACAAGTTTTAGTTCCTGGCTATACAGATGATGAACAAGATTTGATTAAATTAAGAGAATTTATTTCTACTTTAAAATTTGTAAAAAAAGTGGAAATTCTTCCATATCATGATTTAGGTAAGTTTAAATGGGAACAACTTGGTGAAGTTTATCCTCTAGAAAATGTTAGAACTGCAAACAATGATGATGTAAAAAGAGCAAAAGAAATATTAGGAATATAAAGGAAAAGAAGCTATCTATTTAGATAGCTTCTTTTTTTCTTAGTTACCACCTTGACGAGTCTGCAATTGGAATAACTTTTGATAAGATTGGCTGTCCTAATACGTTAATTCCTTTTTCAAAATAGATATCATCAAAAAAATATGTTTCTCTTGCAAGTTCAACAAACAGATTTTTAACTTTACCCATAAGCATCTCTTTTCCAGGTAAATCAATTTTAATTATAGCATCACATAAAGATTTTTCAAATGCTATGGCTGCAATTCCACCTATTACTTTGTTATCTTTTAGAATAACAAAGTATAAATTAGGTTCATCATCTTTTCTCTGTGTAACATTCTTTTTTACAGCTGTATAAAACATGTTACGCTTTTGAGGTGAATAATTGAATTTTGCAATATAACTTGCTACATCTTTTGCCTGCATTGTCCGTATGACAATATCATTTTTTTTATGCTGTACATATTTTTTCCTCCTGTATATTTTACTAAGAATATCATGTATGTAACTACTAATATATAATAACATATTTTATGTAAATTGTCTAGTTTTTTAGAAGTAATCAATAAATTTGGAGTACCAAAATTATATAACTAATTTTTTAATACTCCAATTTTTTATATTTTTATTATTGTAAATATTATATTATAAAATCTATGATTATTCCAGATACTACACCTATTAAATATAACATTCCTGTTATTTTCATATTTTCTTTAATATTTTCGTTTACTCTAAATAATATTAATATTCCTATTCCAGAGCCTACTAATAATCCTCCTATCATAGAACCTACTGAAATTACATTTTGTAAATATAGCTGTGTTAATATAACAGATGACGCACAATTTGGAATTAAACCTACAATTCCAGCTATTAATGGTCCAACAACTGGCATATTTAATATTAAGTTTGATATTTTTTCTTCTCCTATAAAGTATATAGCAACATTCATCACTAATGAAATTATTATTATAAATACAAAGATATTTAATGTATGCTTTATAGAAGATTTAAATATTCCTTCTTTTTCACAATGACAATGCTCATGCTCACATATATGTCCTATTTCTTCCACAGCCTCTTCATTTTCTTGTTTTTCTTTTTTCTTTTTAAATGCTTGTCCTACAAAGTCTATTACTACTCCGGCTATTATTCCTATTACTAACTTTGTAGCTAATATCTTTAAAATAATGTCTATTGGTGCCGCTTCTGATATCAATATAGGTAACATTTCATCTGATGTTGACAAAAATATTGCTATTAATGTTCCTAATGTTATTACTTTACCTGCATAAAGGTTAGCTGCTGCTGCTGAAAAACCACATTGTGGGAAAATTCCTAATATTGCACCAAAAACTGGTCCCCATTTACCTGATTTTTTTATTATGTTTTTTGTTTTATCACCAGTTTTGTGTTCTATATATTCCATTATTAAATATGTAATAAATAGAAATGGTAACAATTTTAATGCATCTATTCCTGTATCTAATAATACTTCTAAAAATTCTTCTGACATTTCTTTCTCCTCAATATATATTTTTTAATATCTACAATTCTAATTTTCACATTTTAAGTTACATATTAGATTTTCACTTACATCTCAATTTAACCTATTATTTATAATACCATATTTTTTTATTTATAACAAGAGTAAATTTTAGGGACGGGCTTAAAAATTTAATTAATTGCAAAATCTTTTTAGATGAATTTTTTTCAAAATTTAAATTTTTAAGCCCGTCCCTAAGATTTAAAGATCTAATGCTTCTTTTATTTTATCAATATTTTCAACTACACAATTATACCCATATTTATAGCAATTATCTAATTTTTCTATATCTAAAAGACCTACTTTATCTGTATATACATTTAAAACTATATCACTCATTTCTAAACTTTCTTCTGATATTTTGCTTCCCATTATATCTATAGTTTTCATTACAATATCCATTATGTTACTATTTTCATCTACAGGGTCTGCATCGAATTTTACTGCTATTACTTTATCTGCTCCTTGTTTTAGTACTTCATTAACTGGAACATTATCTAATGCCCCTCCGTCCATAAATGCATGTGTTCCCATCAAACATGGGTTAAAAACTGCTGGAAAACTACTACTTGCCCTTACAGCCTTTCCAACTGTTATATCTGTAATATATTGTAGCTTATCTTCTGCATTTTCAGGAATTTTATTAGTAAACACATATTCTTTTGATTCTGTAATATCTACACTTGGTATTACGAGAGGCATTTGTATTTCATTTACATTTTTTATACCTTTTCGCAATGCTAGTTTATTATATACTGTTTCTATTATTTCTCCATCTTTTAAACTTGAAAATACTTTTTTACTTTTAAAAAAGTGACTTTGTAATCCTGAAATAATAGGTTTTGTATTAAGTGCTGCAATATCTTTTGCATATCTTTTAAATAATATATATATGTAATGCGGTGTATATCCCATTGCATATAAAGAAGCTACCATACTGCCACAGCTTGTTCCGCCTATTATATCTATTTTTATTCCATTCTCTTCTAATGCTCTTAATACTCCTGCATGTGCTATCCCTCTAATTCCTCCACCTGATAAAGCGACACCTATTTTCATAAAAAAGCCTCCTATACGTTTTACTTATAGTATTTACAAATATTATATGTTTAAACGCATAAGAGGTTATTTTTTTATTTTACTTCTATACTATTATAATATAAATCTTCTGGATTTACATCTTCTCCAGTTTCCCATTCTATTGTTTCACCAGCTGAATGTACTTTTTTAAATAGTTCATAATTCTTTAAATTTTTAAATGCTTCATAGTTTAAGTTTGGTTTCATATCATATATTTTTATTTTTCCATTTTCATATTTTATTAATATTTTATAATCTTCTAATACTTCTATATCTTTTATTATTGGCATTAACATTTTTATCTCTCCAATCTTTTTTTATTTTAAAGGCTTTATTTTAAAACCTTCTTTTCCTTGTAGTAAAAGATTCCACAAATCATTTAGTTCTTTATTATGTATTTCAATCCATGCTTGTACTATTTTTTGCTGACTTTTAGGAATTTGACCTTCTATTACATTCCCATTTAAATCAAACATGGCTCTATATTCATTATAATTTACGTGCATATGTGGTATTTATTATCTCTAAAGTACATTCTTATCGTTATACCATAAAATTTAGATATAATTGGCACTTTCATTCCTCCTTATAATATCATATTACTTTCTATTTTTCAACTTTCTAGTTAAATTTTATTTAAAATTGTTTGTAGTGTTATAATAAAATACGTTTTTTTATTTAGAATCCTGTTCTTGGTAATGTAGGTTTTGGTGGTTCTTTAGATTTATTTGTAATTGTTATTTCTGATATTTCTCCATCTTTCTCTATCTTAACTATATGTTCTTTTTCATTTAATATATAATTTTTGTTTGTTTTAGTTTCTTTTAATATATATTTCCCCACTTCTAATTCTTCTGTAAGAATAATTCCTTCTTTGTCTGTTACATATGTACCTACTAATTCACCATTTTCTCTTTTTAATTCAAAAACTACATCTTTTAATGGCGTACCTTTTAAATCTCCATTTATTTTATTATCGTCTTCACTTACTTTTATTATTTTTATTTGACCTTTTTGTTTTTCGTTTTCTATTTTTATTATTGTAGTTTCCTTCCATTTTATTTCTATTTCTTTTTCTTCTGTTGGTTTATATCCTTCTTTTGTTTCTGTTTCTTTTATAGTATAGTCACCTATTGGTAAATCCTTTATATTTACTTCTCCCTTCTCATCTGTGACTACTTCTTTTAATAATTTTCCATTTTTATCATATATTCCGAATTTTACACCTTCTAGTAAAATCTCGTTATTATCTTTGTCTACTTTTATAATTCTAAGATTACCCTTTTTTAGTTCGTTTTCGAACTCTACAGTTGTTTTCTCTCCCCACTTTAAAGTAACTTCTTTTTCCTCTCTACTTAGTACATAATTTGCTGGTACTTCTATTTCTTTAATTATTACATTTTGTGGTTCTAATCCCTCTAATTTTGCAATACCTTTTTCATTTGTTGTAACTTTTCCCAGTACATCACCATTTTTATTTTTTATTTTAAATGTAACATTTGCAATTGGCTCTTTTGTTTCTTGATCTATTTTTAATATTTCTAAGTTACATTTATTAGCTTTAATTTTTAAACTTGTATTCGTGCTTGTTTTTTCATAGCCTGATGTATATGTAGCATAACTTTGTGCATTCTCTATTTTACTTTTACAGAAAAATACCGGATTTGTTTTCACATAAGCATTTTTTATATTGATTTTTCCATCAATATCCTTTTTTATTTTATTTATTGGAATTGCTACTTTGAAATAATTTTCTAATAAAATATTTTTTTCTTTATTTTTTGAATCTAATATTTTTGTTCCACTAGGGAAATCTTTGATTTCAACTTCATAAGATTTTAAATTTTTATTTCCTGTTACTTTGTAATTTTGAACATAATATAATGTATTTCCTATTGTTTCTTTTTTATATTCACCTTGTGCAGAAATACTTACTCTTGGAGTTTCATATACTTCTTTTCCATTTATTCCATATTCATAAAGTTTTTGTGAGACCTCTAAAACTTTTGCTCCTCTTCTTCTAATTTCTTCTACACTATTTCCATCTACGCTTCTGTCTCCCAATACATATTTATCTTTTGGAGCTGTTCCTTCTACTAAACTATGAAGTGCTATTTTCGTAGCGCTATAGAAATCATCATCACATTCTAAATTCCATTCCTTATATGTAGAGCCCATATATCCTTTATTTAATACTCTCCATATTTTATTGTCTTTCTCTTTACTTATTGTTGTTTCATATGAGTCATAACCTGTTCCAACACCTTGCTTTGCAGGTTCTACACAAAATGCTGGATATCTTACTCCTTCTTCTTCATCTGTATAGTACACATACCATACAATTTTATAACTCCATTTTTGATAATCTTCCATCCAATATTCTACCAAAGAATCACATTCATGATCTCCTTCAAGTTCTATGGTATCTCCTTCTTTAATACTTGCTTGTACAGTACTAAACATATTTCCTGTAATTTGTAATATTTGTATAATTAGTAATAGTATTATTAATACTTTTTTTGTTATTTTATTTTTCATATCTTTTCCTTTCTTTTATAATTTACTTTTATTAAATTTATAGGTAGGAAAATTTGGCAAACAAAATTTAATTTCTACTACATTTGTTTTCTGTAATAACTTATCATAACATTCTCTGAATACAAAAAGAGACTAAACAAACGTTATAAACGTTACATTTAGCCCCTATTTTATTTTTATGTATAAACCATTATATTATTCTTGTGTGAATGGTAATACAGCAATTTGTCTTGCTCTTTTTACTGCTAAAGTAATATCTCTTTGATGTTTTGCACAAGCTCCTGTTGCTCTTCTTGGTAATATTTTACCTTTATCATTGATGAATTTTTTTAATTGATCTGCGTTTTTATAATCTAAAACAAGATTTTTGTCTGCACATAAAGGACAAACTTTTTTTCTTATTTTTCTAAATCTTGGATTAAAATCTTCATCCATATTGCTGTTTCTATTGTTTCTTTTTTGTTTTTTGTCTGCCATTGCAATTTTCCCCCTATCTTAAAATTTTATCGTTTCTCTTACTTAAAATGGTAAATCGTCTCCTGAAGAAACTTCAAAGTCTGAACTTCCAGCTGATTCTGGCATAGCACCAAAAGTAGCGTCAAAGTTTGCACTTGAATCTCCATCTCTTTTACTATCTGCAAAATATGCTTCTTCTGCAACAACTTCTGTAATATAGTGTTTTTGACCTTGATCATCATCCCATGTTCTTGTTTGAATTCTTCCAATTATTCCAACTTGTTGACCTTTTTTGAAATATTTGCTACAGAATTCTCCAAGTTTGCTCCATGCTACTATATTAATAAAGTCTGCTTGTCTTTCTTCTCCTTGTCTTGCAAATCTTCTATTAACTGCTAAGCTAAAAGAAGCTACTAAAGTATTATTAGATTGTGTATATCTAACTTCAGGATCTCTTGTTAATCTTCCCATTAAAATTACTTTGTTCATATTTTTTACCTTATCCTTTCTTTTAAAGGCTTTCTTACTATTCTTCTACTTTTACTGTCATGAATTTGATTATTTCATCTGTAATTCTATAAATTCTTTCAAGTTCAGAAATTAGGCTTGGGTTTGCTTCAAAATAAAATACTACATAGAAACCTTCAGTATTTTTTTGTATTTCATATGCTAATTTTTTTCTTCCTAATTCGTCTGCTTTTTCTAATTTTCCATCAGTATTAATCAAATCTGTAAATTTTTGAACAAGACTTTTAATTCCTTCTTCATCTACACTTGGATTAATAATGATAACACTCTCGTATTTATTCATTATTTTTCACCTCCCTTTGGATTGATAACCTACATTAATGTAAGTAAGGATGTAAAAATTATATCTCATTTTTACAACATTAGTATTTTACCACACTTTTAAGCATATCGCAAGTGTTTTAGCAACATTTACATTAATTATTTACTTGTCTTGTGTAATATACCATTCCGTATCCAAAATTTAATTTGCAATATTCTCCTATAAATTCTGGTTCATCCCAACTTAATTCATAAGTAGGCTCTAATATTATTTTTCCTTCTTTATTAATAACTCCCCATTTATTATCTTTTCTAATTCCTGCAAAACCTTGAGTATTTAACTCTGTTGCTGAATCATAAATAGGTGCTATTATTACTTTTTCCTCTTTGTCTTTATATCCCCATTTTCCATTTTCTGAAAAAGCAAATAAATTTGAGTTTGTAAATATATTTTTTGCTTGTATTTTATTAGCATTTTTGTCGAAATATTCTCTTTGTGTTTGTGACTCTAATTTTACGTACTCTTTTTCTATTGTTAATTTAGCATTTTTCATTTGTGCTACTTTTTCCATGTTGTCGTTATATAATTCTATTGTGTATGGTTCTGTTATTATTGCTTGTAGCATATTTTTGTTTTCAATTTTTTGTATTACACTATAGTTAGAAATAATTTGTTTTTTAGTATTTGCATCATATACTGATGTTTTTCCATTTTCATTTATAATATAATAGTCTTTAAATATATGTTCTATATATGAATATTCGTTATTTAATATGTTATTTCCATTTTCGTCTATAATTCCAAACTTGTCTTCTTCATTCATAGTAATACGATATTTAGAATTTTCCTCACTATATATTATTTTATATTTTTGTTCTTCTTGCTTATTTCCTTTTTCATCAAAAAAATATTTTTCTTGGTCTTTTTCTGCATATATACTTTTATTAGATATTATGATATTGTCATATTCTGGCTTTAAAATTTCTTTTCCTTCTTTATTGTACACTCCTTGTTTTGAGCTTTTTTGTACAATAAATAATTCATTTTCTTTGTTGTATTCGATTTCTTTATAAATATGTTTTAATATTTGTTTTTTGCTGTTATATATTCCTGCTTGTCCATTCTTAAAAGCTAATATATATACTTCATCTTCTATTTCTGTAACACGTTCTATTTCATTATATTCTTCTTTTAAAATTTGGCTTCCATTTGAATTTATATAACCATATTTATATCCATCTGCTGTTTTATTTCCAACAATAAAACCTGCCTTTTGATATTTAGTACTCTCATCATAGTATCCATCTGCTGTGATAGAATCATATTTTATTTCTACCATTTGTTTGCCTCTTATATTGATGACTCCATATTTATCTTCTTTTTTTACTAATAAGCAACCTTCTTTATATAATAAACTTTCTATTGAATCATATATTGCATTTGTTATTTTCTTGCCTTTAAAATCTATAATTCCATATTTATTATTTTCTTTGTACATTAATACACTTTTTTCATAAGGTACTTCTGTTGTTGCATCTTTAAAAATAAGAGGTTCTATCTTTTCATATTTAGTTAATATTTTCTCATTTTTTGAATTTATTATTTCTGTTTTGTATTCCTCTTGAGAATTGTAATTAGTGTAACCAACAAAAACGTCTTTTGATGGATTAGGTATTACTAGCATCTCATATTTAGGATTTACTACTATTTTTCCTTTTGAATCTATTACACCATACTTTTCGTCTTCATATAATATGAAATATGAATATTGATCTATACTTTCTATTTTGTAGTTTTTATCTATATATTTGTTATATATAAATATTCCTCCTAATATAAGTATTAAAAGTATTGCTATTATTACTATAATTAAAATCATTCTTTTACTATTTTTCATTATTTCCTCCATCTTTTCCTTCGTTTTATATTTTACAAGCTTTAACTAACACAATTCTTTTATCTTCGGATTTTTCAATTTTATAATTAACTTGTTTTGTTTCTATGATAGGGGTTTCGTTATCTTTTGGTAATCTTCCTAACAAGTCTATTAAATATCCTGATAAAGTTTCATAATCTCCTTCTGGTAAATCAATTTTTAGTATTTTCTTTAAGTCATTTATAGATACACTTCCATTGATTAAAAATGTATTGTCATCTATCTTTGTATAGTCATTTTCAAAATCATCATATTCGTCAAAAATGTTTCCTACAATTTCTTCTAATAAATCCTCCATAGTTACTATACCTGCTGTTCCGCCATATTCATCAACTACTATTGCCATTTGCATTTTATTTTTTTGCAAGTTTTTAAATAGTTCATTAATTGGCTTGTTTTCAGAGACAAAATAAGCTTCTCTCATGATATTCTTTATTTTTATAGCTTTTTTTCCATGTAAATATTTTAATAAATCCTTTACAAATAATACTCCTTTTATATTATCTATAGTTTCCTCATACACTGGAATTCTGCTATATTTATAATCATCTAATTCTTTTATGATATCATTTATATCAGAGTCTATTTCAATTGCATATACATCTGTCCTATGAGTCATTACTTCAGATACTGTAATATCATTAAATTCAAATATATTGTGAATCATTTCTTTTTCCTCTTGCTGTATTGTTCCTTTTTCTTCCCCCTCATCAATCATCATTTTAATCTCTTCTTCTGTTACAACTTCTTCTTCATTTTCAGATATTCCAAATAATTTTGAAATGAAGTTTGTAACAGCACTTAGGACTTTTACAAATGGTAAAGTAATAATAGAAAGGAATCTAATTACACCTATACTTGAAAATGCTATTTTTTCATAATATTTCATTGCTAACCTTTTTGGTACTAATTCCCCAAACACTAAAGTAAAAAATGATAGTATTATTGTTATTAAAACAATAGAAATTCCTTTAGATACTTGAATTGATATCATAGGAAATATTTTATATAATGCTGGGGCTAAAATATCAGCAAATGCATCTGATGCAAAAGCACTTGATAAAAAGCCTGCTAAAGTAATTCCAATTTGGATAGTTGCTAAAAATTCGCTTGGATTTTTTAACATTTTTTGTATTTGTTTAGCCTTTTTATTTCCTTCTTTTACTTGTTTTTCTATTTTTGTATCATTAAGGGATATAAACGCTATTTCTGAAGCTGCAAAGTAGGCATTTAATAATATTAAGACTACTAATATAACAATTTGAGTTATCATATTTTTTGTTCACTCTTTCTTCTCTTTTTGTTATATTTATTCCCTTTTTTTGATGCTTTTATTATATATTTATTATATTTCCTATGTCAATTATTTTTCTTTTTTGTTTATAAAATTTTCAATAATTTCTTATACTCATTCCTCCTTATAAATATTTTTCCGTATTTCAATTTAACCTTTATATTTCTACTGCCTGAATACAAGTTCTATATTCAGGCATGTCTTCTAAGCAAGTAATAAGTGTTAATGTATTTTCATTTGTATTTTCTAGACAGCTAAAATCTGTTTCTTTAATTTTTTTATTTTCAATAACTTTATAATTTCTACTATTGCTTTCTGTTTTATACACAATTACATCACCTTCTTCAAGATTTTTTATTTCTTTAAAAAAGTTATATTTATATCCTCTATTATGAGCCGCAAGAACAACATTTCCGTCCCATTTACTTGTTGTTTGAAAATGCCCCACACCTCTTCTTAAAACTTCCTTACTTGTCCCTTCTATGATAGGTGCATCTAAATTAATTTTAGAAATAAGTATTCTCCATTTATTTTCCTTATATTGGTTCGTAATAATTTCATTTTCTTCTATATTTTCTACTTCTTTTTCTTGGTTATATGACACATGACTTGTTTTTGTGTCATTATTAGAGTTATTATCCTTTTTTTGATTTTTAAAAAATTGATTATGAACAAATTTTATAGATACAAATATTATAATCGTAAGTATTATGCAAATAGCTATCCTATTTCTTTTGCTATAAAACATACATAAATTCGGCCTCCTTTTATGTTTTTCTCTCTATTTTATTCTTCTGTTTTTCTAATTTCTTTTGTTTGTTATAACTTCTTTTGATTACAAATTTTTAATCTTTTGTATGATTATATATTTTTTCTTCTGTTTAATTTGGATTTTTGTTTATGTGTATTTTTCTTACACACTAACTAATGATTTGTAACTTTTTTGAAAGTAAATTTTTTTTGAATTAAAACTGCAATTTTTAATCTGGATTTATGTTACCATATTTTTCCATGTTTGTAAAGAACTTTTCATCGTGCTTTTTCTTTGTTTTTCGACAATTGCCTAGTGTAATAGGCTTTTTATAGGCATTTTTTATTGTATTCTTTGCATTGTTTTTCTAAAATTTTATACTTATAACATAAAAGAGCGAGCCTAAGATTTTCTATCAAATGCAAATTTTAAGAAAATCTAAGGCTCGCCATATTTATCTAGTACAGAAAGTTCTCCTACAAGGAGAACTTTCCTACTATATAAAAAAAGATGCTATTTTTTAGCATCTTCAGATAATGTCATTTCAAAATAAAACTCTACTCCATCTTCTTTATTTAATACTCCATAGTCATTTTCATAATTATTCATTATTGCTTTTACCAAAGATAAACCTATTCCTGTTCCTCCATCTTCTCTATTTCTAGAGGCATCTACTTTGTAAAAACGTTTCCATATTCTGTCTAGCTCTATTTCATCTATATTGTCTCCTGTATTAAATACAGATATTCTTACTTTATCTTTTTTAGTTTTATTAATTGTTATTCTTATTTCTTTTTGTCCATTTACTTCTTTAACATGTTTTATAGCATTTGTAAAGTAATTTGTTACAACTTGCTCTATATAAAATTCGTCTGCCCAAATTAATATTTCTTCTGTATTTTCAAATTTTATTTGAGCACCTTTTTCTTTTATCATAACATCACATTTTCTTATTACTTCATTTACTAATTCTACAATATTAAATTGAACATTATTAAATTCACGTTTTCCATATTCTAGTTTCATTAGTTCTAATAGCTGTTTAACTAATGTATCCATTTTGTTGGATTCATCTAAAATAACTTCTGCATAAAATTTTCTAGATTCCTCATCTGTATTTACATTTTCTACAAGTCCTTCCGCATAACCTTGTATTAAAGCAATTGGTGTTTTCAACTCATGAGATACATCTGATATGAATTGTTTTCTCATTTCATCTATTTTAGATTTTTCTTCTATGTCTTTTTCTAATTCTATATTTGAGTCTCTCAACCTAGTTATTGTAGCTTCTAATTTATCTGACATACTATTTATGCTTTTCCCTAAATTATTAATTTCATCATCTGTGTCATTTACTTTGTATTTTTTACTAAAGTCTAACTTTGACATATTCTGTGCAATATCATTTAATTCTACTATAGGTTTAGTGAATTTTTTTGAAACAAATGATGCCAAAATACTTGCAATTATAATTGTAAATCCACCCATAAATATTAGCAATCTATTAGATATTTGTACACTTTCTTGTATTGAAGCTACTTGGATACGTATATATACAATGTTTCCATTTTCAAGGGTTCCTGTTAAAAATATGTAATTCATACTATTTTTTTCGTTAATTATTCTTCTAATTATTATATTATTATTTTCATATATAACGTGATTGTCAAAGTTTTCAATTCTTTGTGCTATTAAATTCTTATCATTACTGTTTATAATTACTTCATTTATCTTTTCTACTGTAGTTGTTAAATTTTTACCAGAGCTATATATAATATTGTTCCTTGCATCCATTATTAAAATATCAAAATTATTTTTTATAGATATTCTATTTAATTCATCTTCTATATTAGAATAATACCCATTTTCATCTACTTGACCATATATTTCATTAATCTTTTGATATGCTAATTTTACATTTTTAATTTTGGAATATAGATAAAAACTTTCCAGTACTACATTGTTAATAATTATTAGAAATAATACAATTAATGCTACTATAATGCATAAAGAACTAAATAATCTAAAACGTACAGATTTTGTATTCTCCTTAATACCTTTCATCTATTTGCTCCTATTTTACTTCAAATTTATATCCTACTCCACGAATAGTTTCTATATATTTTCCTTTTTTACCTAATTTATGTCTTACTTTTTTTATATGACTATCTATTGTTCTTGTATCTCCATAATAGTCGTAGTTCCATACGTTGTTTAAAATTTTATCTCTAGACAATGCTATTCCATTGTTATCTACTAAATATTTAAGTAATTCATATTCTCTTAAGCTTAATTCTATTTGTTTTCCATCGACTTTTACTGTTCTTCCATCACTATCTATTACAATTCCACCATAATCTTTTGTTTCATTTTTCTTTTCAGTTGTTCTATTTAAAATAGCTTCTACTCTTGCTACTAATATTTTTGGACTAAATGGTTTAGAAATATATTCGTCTACTCCAAGCTCAAATCCAAATAATTCATCTTGTTCTTCTCCTCTCGCAGTTAGCATTATAATTGGAACATTAGATTTTTGACGGATTTGCCTTAAAACTGACCAACCATCTAGCTTTGGCATCATAACATCTAACAATATTATATTGATTTTATTTTGGTTTTCTTCAAATACTTTTAATGCTTCTTCACCATCTCCAGCTTCCAATACTTTATACTGCTTTTGCATTAAAAAGTCTTTTACTAATTTACGCATTCTTGATTCATCATCTACTACTAATACTGTAATATCGCTCATATTTTCCTCCTATTACTTAAACATTTGAAAAGAAGAGCAATTTTATATTTTATTGCTCTACTTTCTTTTGTTTTATTTTACTAATAAATTATGTCTAATTTGTGAATCTTTTGTTATTTTTTATCCAATCATCTGGTTTTATAGCATTTTCTTGTATTGAATATGCATTACTTCCTTGTGCTTGTACTTGCTCTCTAAAACTTTCTTCTTTCATATATGGATTACCTAATCTTATACAATATTGTCTATGTTTTTCGTCCATTTAAAGCACCTCTTTTACTTTATTTTTTCATACCTTCTTTAATATAGTTTACTTCTTCTTCCATATCTAGTCTCATAAATAAAGGTTCTCCTTTTTCTATTACTTTAATTCCTTCATTTATTTTGCCATATTCTTGTATGCTATCCCAATTAGTAAGATTTTCGTCTTTAATTCCTAATTGATCTAACATTTTTTCAGAAGTTTCTTTCATAAATGGTTTTAATAAAACTGCTACTATTCTTAAATTTTCTACTAAGTGGTACATTACAGAAGCTAATTTTTCTTTATCTTCTTCAGTTTCTGATTTTGCTAAAACCCAAGGTGCTGTTTCATCTATATATTTATTGCTTCTTGAAATGATATTCCAAATTTCGCCTAATGCATTGCTTACATGTATACTATCCATGTTGTCTTCAAATTCTTTTACTTTTTCTATTACATATTTTTCTAGTTCTTCATCTTGTTCATTTCTTACATTAGTTAATTTTGGAATAACTCCTCCAAAGTATTTATTCATCATTCCTATTGTTCTATTTAACAAGTTTCCTAAGTCATTACATAAGTCAATATTATATCTTTCTACAAATCCTTCTGGTGTAAATACCCCATCTTGTCCATATTGTAGTTCTTTTAACAAGAAATATTTTGTTGCGTCTAACCCATATCTATCTATTAATAGTTCTGGGTAGACAATATTTCCTTTAGATTTAGACATTTTTCCGTCTTTCATCATTATCCAACCATGTGCATATAATTTTTTAGGTAATGGTAAATCTAATGCCATTAAGAATATTGGCCAATATATACCATGGAAACGAATAATATCTTTTCCTACAATGTGAACGTCTGCTGGCCAGTATTTTTTGAATTTGCTATCATCTTCTGATCCATATCCTAAAGCTGTAATGTAGTTTGTTAAAGCATCTAACCAAACATATACAACATGTTTTGGATTTTTCCTTACTTTAACTCCCCAATCAAAACTTGTTCTACTTACGCATAAATCCTCTAAACCTGGTTTTATAAAATTATTGAATAATTCATTTTTTCTTGATTCTGGTGCTATAAAATCTGGATTTTCTTCATAAAATTTTACTAATCTATCTTGGTATTTTTTCATGTTAAAGAAATAAGATTCTTCTTTCATTTTCTTTACTTCTCTACCACAATCTGGACATTTTCCATCAACTAATTGTGTATCTGTAAAAAATGTTTCGCATGGTGTACAATACCAACCTTCATACTCTCCTAAGTAAATATCACCTTGTTCCATTAATCTATCAAATATATCTTCTACAACTTTTGTGTGTCTTAGTTCTGTTGTACGAATAAAATCATCATAATCTATATCCATCAATTTCCACAACTCTTTAGCAGCTTCTGCCATTTCATCTACATGTTGTTGTGGAGTTTTTCCGTTTTTTAAAGCTACTTCTTGTATTTTTTGTCCATGTTCATCTAATCCAGTTAACATGTAAGAGTCATACCCTCTTGCTATTTTATAACGTTTCATACTATCAGCAAGCACCGTTGTATATGCTGTTCCTATATGGAATTTTCCACTTGGATAATAAATTGGTGTTGTGATATAAAATGTTTTCTTTTCCATTTTGTTTCCTCCTTACATTTTTAACTTTTTTCTATAACATTTGTATTTTATCATAGTTTGATTAGAAATACAATAATTTAGAATAAATTAAAAAGATTACTATTCCGATATCAAAATAGTAATCTTTTTAATTATTTAATTATTGTTTTAATAATTAATTGTATAATTTTCTATTGTATCTGTTTTTCCACAGCCTATTACATAATATGTTCTTGTTGACATATGTTTTGATGCTGAACAACGATGCCATCCATTAGAACCTGTAAATTCACTTCCACAATCATTACATTTATACTTGTATATATTTTCTCCATTTTGCTCTTTTACCCATCCTTTATTGGTAGTATTATCACAGTTATTCCATGGATTAGTTGGTAAATATGATTCCGTCTTTTGAACATAGCATCCTCCACCTGAAGAGCTTGAGCCTGTATGTACATGTTTATTTGCAACTACTGTTATTGGTCCTTTTATAGTTTCTTGTTTTCTTCCATATTGATCTATTGTTAAAGTATGTATACAATAACTATTCACTTCATCTATTTCTATTTGAATATCTTCTTCTCCTGTTTGTGGATATAACTCCTCATTTGTTCCTATTTCGCTTGTTTCTGTATTTAATACCCATTTTACTTTTTCCTCATTTTTTCCATTACTTTTTACAGTTGCTGATAATTTTAAAGGAAACTCTGTCTGTAAAGTTTCTCCCTTTACATCTATTTCTATAACTGGTATAGATCTATCTATATCTTCTATTTTTCCTTCATATTCAATTTTTAGCTCATCTTTACTATCTATTTTTATTATATAAGAATATTTATTATCTACTTCTATAATAGCTACCGAATCTGATATCTTTTCTTTTTTAGTTACATTATATGGTTCTATTTTTTCTTTATCTAAAGTTTCAATATATGTATCTATTGTACTATCTCCTACTTTTTCTATATAATCAGATCCCTTTATTTCATCTAATTTTTCTCTTATAGCTTCTATTGTATATTGTTCTTTTCCTTCTTTTGATCTTCCTAATATTCCATTTTTTTCCAATGCTATACTAATCGTGATCCCTGCTAAAATAATTAAAATTATAATTGTTATAACTAATGCAATTAATGTAATTCCATTGTTACTATTAAATTTTATTTTTTTATTTTTCATTTGTTTTTCCTCCTTTTTTCTAAAAAATTCTACATTCTCCCTTATTTATATTTTATCAATATTTTACTATAAAGTCAATTCATTGCTTATTTATTTTTATATTTTATATTAAAGGAGGTAACATTTCACTAAACGTTACCTCCCAAAATCTATATAAAAAACAATATATATTGTTTGTACTATATATTATTCAGATTTATTAAAATTTGTGCCATACTAATATACATTTCTATTTACCTTTAGCGGATAAAATGTATCTATTTAGAAATTTAAACAATATATTTTATTTCATTATTAGGGAAATATTTTTTCATAAGCATTCTTATATATTCTTCTGCTTCTTGCCTAACTTCTTTTTTATAAGTATATTTTCCTCTTCCTCTTCCTGTCATTTTTTCTTTATCATAAAGAACTGGATTGTTTGGAAAAGCCTCTGTATTAATAGCATTGTGAATATAACTATAAGTCATGAAAATAAGTTCAAAAAATACATTGCTTTTTGTTTTTTCGCTCAAATTTTCTGCTAAATATTTTATTAAGTCTTCATATTGTTCTTTCCAATTTTCTACTAGTACAATTGGAGCTATTAAAATTCCTACTTTATAATCCGCTTCTTTCAATTTGTTTATTGCCTCTACTCTTTTATTTAAAGGCGACGTTCCTATTTCTATTTTACTTATTATTTCTTTTGGATTAACACTTACTCTTACTATTATTCTTCCACCATGATTTAAATTTAGAATTGGATCTACCATACCAAACTTAGTTGGAAAGGTTAAATATCCTTTTGTCGTTCTACTTATAAAATTTTCTATTGTCCATTCTAAATTTCCTGTAATTGTATTTTCTAAAATTAAGTCACTATTACTACCTATTTCTAAAACTAATTCTTTTTCACTCTCATTACATACTTTAATTATTTTATTTAACATTTCTTCACGATTTACAAACAACCTTAAATATGCGCATTTGTTATAATTACAAACTAGATAGCAATACATACACATTGCAATACATCCGTGAAGATGTATATGGTACTAAATAGTCTGATATCTTATTATTTGGTACAAATTTATGAGTTTTTCTTGTTCCTATAATTAAATTTTGTTTCATATTGCAAAATTCTTTATTTTCTTTTTTTCTCATTTCTTCAATGTTATTATGGTTTTCAATTTCTTTACAAGGCACACCTTTTTCTCTATACCTTTCTAACAATCTTTTTCCTAACTCATAATTTTCTGCTTCTTTTTCAAAAAAAACTTCTCTTGGTAAAAACATGTCTTTCACTCCTTTATAAGAATTAGTTTTTACCAAGAAAAGTTTTTTATTCAAGACATTCGGAGACGGATCAATTTTAGCCTTTCAAAATTAAGATACTCTATTTAAAAATGACAAAAGCGTCTTAAAATATCTTCTATATTTTTTTAGCAATTAATGCTTTTATTTTTATTCCTTGCTCTTTAAACATTTTTTCATGTTCTGTTTCAATGTTTTCCCAGAAATCTTCTTCATTTTCTAAATTATGTGTCTTTTTGATTATTTCGAAACCTGCTTCTTTAAAATAAACTAAACTATCTTCGAATAAATTATCATCATCTGTTTTAAAATATATTTCTCCGCCATCTACTAAAAACTCTTTATATTTTTCTAATTGCTTTGTATGTGTTAATCTCTTTTTATGATGCTTTCCTCTAGGCCATGGATTACAAAAATTTATATATATTCTTTCTACTTTGTCTTTTTTATCTAGTATTAAGAAAATTCTTTCTATGTCAAACCTTGTTAAATATACATTATCTATTTCTCTTTTTTCATTCTTATACGTTTCTTCTATATTTCTTTTTGCTAATCCAAGCATTGCATCTACTAAATCAATTGCTAAATAATTTATATTTATATTTTTAACAGCAAGTTTTGAAATGAAGCTTCCCTTACCGCAACCTAATTCTATATGAAATGGCGCTTTGTTTTTATACAAAGTTTTCCACTTTCCTTTATAATCTTGTGGATTGTCTATATAAAATTCACTTGCTTCTAGTTCTGGTCTTGCCCATGGTTTAAATCTTATTCTCATTTTTTCTTCCTTCTTTGACTTTTATTTTTTGCATTTTACCATATTCTATTTTTTTTGACAAGAACATTGTCTGTTTTTGTCAATATCTTTTTCCTTTATTTTCCATTTTCGTATTTACATTTTTTAGGAAATCGTATATAATTTTTTTAATATTATCTTAAGGAGGCAAAGCCTATGGTAACAACTCAACTTGAGCAAGAAGCTAAAAATTTTATAGGAAAAAAAGGACCTAATTATGTTCTAAATCTTGCCACTGAAGAAGAGAAAGAATATTTTGAAGGAACTATATATCAAAATGGTGTTGCTACCATTAATATTTTTTATTACCCTTCAAATATTTCTCCTAATTTTTAGTATTTTGTTCATAAAACAAAAACACCAAGAGCTTAAAATTTAAGTCTTGGTATTTTTTTATCTTCTGTAAAATTAATATTTTATTTTACATATTCATTTAATGGTTTTGTCCTGTATTTTAATTCATCTAATTTATCTGTTGAAACGTATCCTGGCACACCATTTATAACGTCTGGTATTCTATTTACTATAGTAGCACAAGTAAGTTCTACTGTTGCAGGTCTTGCAACTACTATTGTTGTATCTGGTTCACCTTCTATTGTCCATTCATTTTTATCATAGTCTTCTTTCGAATATACTTTTCCTATACATTCAGATTCTATTGTAATTCCTTCTTCTGTTTCAGTTGTTACTACAGCACTCATTCCTGTAGCATCTCCTGCTTTTACTGTCATTCCTAATGTTTCTGAATATATATCTTCTTTATATGTGTGTGGTACTGTTTTTTGTGTTTGAGATTTTACTGTTAATCCTAGTTTTGAACAAAGCCATCCATTTACATTCCACATGTATGATGGTAAATATTCTCCTGCATCTATCATTTTTTGTCTTTCTTCATCTGAAATTCTATCTACTGATGCAACTTGTTCGTCAAATTCTTGAAGTGTTAGTCCTGAACCATGTGCTCTAGCTAGTGCTATTCCATAGTCTTCTACATTATAGCTTGAACTTCCTTTAATTTTCTTTATTGTATGTGTTGAACCACATATTGCTGATATTAATTCGCCCCAATATATATCTTGATATCCACTTCCTGTAATTGTACATCCATTTTGTTTTGCAAGTTCATCTATTTTTTTAGTTGCTACTGGGTTAGAATTTGCTGGATAAAATGCTTCTTCGCATGTAGTAATTGCATTTATTCCAAGTTTAGCACAAAGCATTAATGCATCTTCTACATCTTTAAATAAACTCATAGTAGTTACTATTACTATATCTGGTTTTACTTTTTTTAGCATTTCTTCTGCATTCTCTTTTGAAGTTATAGTAACTCCTTTTTCTTCTCCTCCCATAACAGCTGAAATATCTTTTCCTATAACTGCTGGATTTACATCTACAGCTCCTACGATTTCTGCTCCTTTTTCATACACATAGCGCATTGTGTATACTGACATTTTTCCTGTACCATATTGTACAACTCTTACTTTTCTTTCCATCTTTTGCACCTTTCCTTTCATTTTAAATTATATATAGATTATTTACTATATAACTAAATTTATTCTTTTTCTTCTGCATTATACTAGAATAGCTCTATAACAAAATTTCTTATTCCATTCCATATTCCTTGAAAAATATTTGAAATCACATTTACTATTGTTTTTATTATAAAGTTATTTTCATAGAATTCTATTAGTAATTTATGTGTTGGTGGGAAGAACCATATAATTAAAATAATAATTGTTAAAATTGCTAATACTTTTAGTAGTTCTAAAAATCTCTTAAAAGTCCATGGTTCTTTTACTTTGTAACCTAAACTTCTTAAGTAATTATTATATGCATTTGCATATGCTCTATTTATTTCTTTTTGTATTTTTTTTGCATTTTGGTAGTTATTGTTTTCATCGGTGTTTCTATTAATATTTTGATCTTCATTTCTATAATATGTTTGATTCTCTAATTGTTCCTGCATTTTTTCTTGTTCATATTCATTTATTTGTTGTTTTCTTTTTTGTTCTTCTACTATTTTTTCTTGTTCTCTTTGTTCTTCTAAACTAATATCGTATTCTTTTCTTTTTTCCTCATTGTTTAAAACTTCATATGCTTCATTTATTTCTTTCATCTTTTCTTCAGCATTCTGTTTTTCTTCTCCTTGTTGTAAATCCGGATGATACTTTTTTACTAGAACATGATAAGCCTTGTCTATAACTTCTTTTGATGCCTTTTCACTTACCTCTAATATTTCATATAAATTTGACATGTTTGCCCCTTAAATTTAATTATTTTCTAAATTATATCATTAAAATTAATAAAAGCATAGTATTTTTTTATAAAATATGTTATAATTCTCTCATTAATAATAAAATCAAGGAGTGATACAATTGAAATTAACTTCAGATGACGAAACTTTAGCAGAAAATAAGGTATTAATTTTATATATTTTAAATAAAGTTGGAAAATCTATTTCAAATGACGCATTACTTAATTTAGTTCTTGCTGTTACTGATATGAATTACTTTTATTTTCAACAATTTTTATTAGATTTATTAGAAAATAATTATATATCAAGTTATGAAAAAGAAGAACATACTTTTTACCAAATTACTGATTTTGGAAAAGAAACTTTAAGCTTAACACAAGATATTTTGCCTGGAATTATTAAATTAAGAGTAGATAGCAATTTTAAAGAAGAAATGGATAGCTTTGAAAATGAACATTCTATAATTGCAGAATATACTCCTCGTAGTGAAAATTACTTTGATATTTCTTGTAAAATTGTAGAAAAAAACGAAACTATTTTTGAAGTAAAAACCTTTGCTGGTTCTCCAAATCAAGCAAAAGATATTGTTGATAATTGGAAAAATCATGCAGATGAATTATATCCTGCAATTTTAAATATCTTAACAAAAAAATAAAATGTGATTTTATCTCACATTTTATTTTTTTGTTAATGTAAATGTTAAATAACCATTATTTGTATCTGTACTTTCATGTCTCATAATATCTACAACTATAGAAGTATATGATGACACATCTACTGTATCTGTAAAATTTCTATTTTCGTTGCAAACCCACCAATATTGTAAATTAGAGTCATTCACATATGTTATATTTTTCCATTTACCATCATCATTTGGAATTGTTATGGTTCCATAAGAATAAGTATTATTAGGTTGAACTTCATTATGGGTACTATGAGTTTTAACAGTTAGAGTAATTGCATTATCTGTATTACCATCTGCAATTCCTGTTATTTTTTCCCCTTTAATCCATGCTGTTTTTCCTTTTACTATATCTTTTTCTGTTGCAGTTGCATCTTTTGTAACTTCTTTCACTATTGATTTTATATTATTGGCAAATACTGTTGTTTCTGCTGAAACATCTGGTTTTATTCCACCAGCTTCATCTATTGCATTTGCAATTGCAGTTTTAAATTCTGTTAATTTCGCTATTGCATCATAATTAGTCCCTCCAGAATTTGTACCACTAGATTCTAATTGAGTATATAATTCATTTAATTCCTTCTCTTCTTCTATTTTAGCAAGTTCCGTATTTTCTTTTGCTTTTTTAGCAATTGTTATTATTCCATTATCTCCTAATATCAAATTAATGCTAATTCCAGCTAAAATTATTAGTACTATTATAGTTACTACCAATGCTACTAATGTTACACCTTTTTGATTTTTCATTTTCTTTTGTTCCTCCTACTATTTTTTCTTATTGTTTCCAATTTATAATCAAATTATAAAACAATATTATGTTTATAAGTTGTTACTTTTTGTTTTAACAATTATAATATTAAATTCTTATTACGTCAATGCTTTAAACATTTAATTATTGAACTTTTTTATAAATAGTATTTACTCGGTAACTAGAATTTACTTTTTCAATTGACCAACTTTTTTATAAATATTTTGTAGTACATTTTGTAACAAGTCAATTTTATCTTTTAAATGAAATAATATAAACAATAAAAACATATAAACTTTTTTAATTTATATGTTTTTATTGTTTATATATTATATTATTTTATTTTATGCAAAGGACAAAAGTGACCCGTCCCAAAATGTCCTCTTTATTAATTTTTTGCTTCTTTTAATTTTAGTTCTAATTTCATTTCGTTTATCTGCCCTTTATAAATATCAATTAAATCCATTATCTCCAGAATTGATAACTCTTCTTCTTTTATTTCTTCATTTTCATATTTATTTTGAATATTTAATATATTTTGGTATTCCTTTGCATTTAGATCTTCTTTGAAGTTTTTATTTTCTTCTTTCTCACTTATTTCTGTATTTTTTGCTTCTTCCAATAATTCTGTTTTTTCTTTTCTTATTAAATATTTATAGATAAACTTTTTTATTTTCTCAAAAAACTTATTCATATTATTTCTCTTCCTCATCTTTTTCTTTTGCATATTGTTTCTTATTGTCCTCTTTAGAAATCTCTGATTTTAATTCTTTTCTCTCTTCTTTTAAGTCTTTTAGTTGTTGTATTGCTTCTTTCATTTTTTCGGAATTTTTTATAAAATCAAGTCCATTTTCTACACTTTCTTGCATCCATGCTGTCTCTGGAATATTCGGAATTGCTACTTTTCCCATTTCATATTGTATACCTTCCTTTTTCGCATGATGATCATCACTTCCACCAGATGCTTTTACTCCATGTTCTCTTACTTTTTGTAATAAAAATTCTCTAAATTCATATGAATGATCAGGATAAAATACTTCTACTCCATCTAATCCTTTTTCTATCATATCATCTATATATTCTTCTACTGGCATTTTATCTTTGTATCTTCAGGCGTGAGCCAAAAATGCCTTTCCTCCAGCTCTGTGTATAGCATCTATAGTATCTTCATAAGTTGGTCTTGTTGCTGACATATCCACAAATAAAGGTGACTTTTTATTGTATAAATGCTTATTTATAAATAATTTTAATGTATCTGCTTGTTTTTCTTCTCCGTCTTCATCTATATATTTCAGTAAATCTTTATTTTCTTCATGTGCCATTAACTCATTATAAAATGGACCAACAACTCCACCTTTTCCTTCTTCTTTAATCTTTCTATATGCTTCATCTAATACTTCTTTATTAAATGTAAGTCCTTTTTCTTCTATAATTTTTGTAAATCCTTCATATAATGCTTCATATGGTTTCCTTTTAACAGTAGTCCTTAATCTTTCTATTTCTTCTTGCATCTTATCTACATCAAAATTATATCCCAATACTTCAATAATTACACCATTATAAGATGTTATAAGTTCTGTTCCTTTTAATATTTTAACATTTTCTAACATCTCTATTATTTTGCTTGGTTCATATGATTTATCTACTCTAATTGTTTCTACTACGGAATATAAGTCATTTTCCAAATTTTTATAACCTTTTACACTATCATGATCTGACATTGATACAATATTTTTGGCATTATGTGATGCTCTTAATAAAAATCTAAAAGCTGATTGTCTTCCATCTGAACCTCTTGTGTGATTATGAATATCTGCATTTATATTTACTGGTACTATTTCAAACTTCTCTTCCATTCTTTCTCTCCTTTGTTAGCATTTTATATTAGGTTCCCTTAAATGTCAATTGCAATTTTACAAAAAACGTAGTATAATAATATTAATATCCGTTGTCTTTAAATTGAATACATTAAAAGGAGAGGAAACAACATGAAAATCTTATCAAAATTTTTATCAAAATTCTTATCAGAGGAGCCCTATGTTCCTACCATGAAGGTAAAATGTTTTTGTGGAAAAGAGATAATAGTTCACCCAACAGATTTAAAAGTTTCAGAAGACTTATTCTCCTTCACTTGTCCTTTTTGCCAAGAAAAAAATTATCGCTTGATTGAGGATTTAACGGAGGAATTTGCTTTAATTCTCGGTTAAGAAATGTGTTCATCAAAAAATAGAATTAAGCCAAATTTAGCTTAATTCTATTTTTTGATTTTGGACAACTCTTTTGCTTGTGTAAACAATTTATTTAACATTTAATGTTTCTATGTGTTATTTATTTCAATAAATATTTTCTATAGCATTAGTTAAATCTTCTCTAATAAATTTTCTATCTTTTCTATTACATCATTTATTTCTATTACTTCTACTTCTTCTGAATTTCTTAATTTAAATTCAATTATGTCTTCTTCAACTTTTTTGCCAACTGTTATTCTTACTGGAATTCCAATTAAATCCATATCATTGAATTTTACTCCTGGTCTTTCATTTCTGTCATCTAATATTGTGTCTATTCCCATGTTTTGTAATTTTTCATATAACTCATTTGCTACTTTTACTTGTTTTTCATCTTTACCACTAATTAATACTACAGCAACTTTAAATGGTGCTATATTTGCTGGCCAAATTATACCTTTTTCATCATGATTTTGCTCTACTATTGCAGCTATAATTCTTTCAATTCCTATTCCATAGCATCCCATAACTACTGGTTTTAATTCATTATTTTCATTTGAGTAGTTTAATCCTAAACTTTCGCTATATTTTGTTCCTAGTTTAAATGTATTTCCTACTTCTATTCCTTTTTTGAATACTAAATGACCTTTACCACAGCATGGGCAAATATCTCCCTCTTGTACATTTCTAATATCTGCTACCATTTCCACTTTAAAGTCTTCTACATTTACATTTATATAATGATAATCTGTTTCATTAGCTCCTACTAAGAAGTTTTTCATATATTTTACACCATTATCCATTATAACTGGAATATCTAAACCTATTGGTCCTGCAAAACCTACCTCTGCATTTGTAATTCTTCTTACATCTTCTGGTTCTGCTAAAGCTACTTCTTTGGCATTTAATAGTTTTTGTAATTTTACTTCATTTACATCTTTGTTTCCTTGTACCATACATGCATAGAATTTATCATCTACTTTGTATATTAATGTCTTTACAAATTTTGCTGGGTCTTCATGTAAATATTCTGCTAATTCATCAATAGTTCCTACATGTGGTGTATTCATTTTTTCGTATTTTTTCTTTTCTTCTTTATTTTCTATTTCTTCATCTACACATTTGCTAACTTCTATATTTGATGCATAATCACAATTATCACATAAAACTAAAATGTCTTCTCCAACATCTGTTATTGCTTGGAATTCCTCAGATAGAAGACCTCCCATAACACCTGTATCTGCTCTTACTACTACATAATTTAGTCCTACTTCTTTGCATATTTTATGATATGCTTCGAATTGTTTTTTATAAGATTTGTCTGATTCTTCTTGGTTTATGTCAAAGCTGTATGCATCTTTCATTGTAAATTCTCTTGTTCTAATTAGACCTAAACGTGGTCTTACTTCGTCACGATATTTATTGCCTATTTGATACAAAGTATATGGAAAATCTTTGTATGATTTTGCTTTCATCATTGAAGCTAATACAAAAAATTCCTCGTGTGTTGGACCTAATACATATGGTCTATTATATCTATCATTTAATTTGAATATTGATGGTCCAAATAATTCATATCTTCCTGATTTTTGGAAAACATCTATTGGTAAAAGCATTGGCATTGTTACTTCTTGTGCCCCTGCTTCATTCATATTTTTTCTAACTATATTTTTAACGTTTTCATATACTTTTTGTCCTAATGGCATTTTCATATAAATACCATTTCCTATTTTTTTAAACATTCCACTTTTTACAAGTAAATTTCCACTTGCAGATTCTTCATCTTTTACATCTTCTCTTAATGTATAAAAATAACTTTCACTTAATTTCATTTTTTGCTCCTCTTTTCTTTAAATTTTCTAGTTTTAATTTCAGACGTGAATACTCCTCTTGCATTTTTTTGAATAGACGCAATTTTTCTCACGTTCAACTTTATTTATTATCTTCTTCCCTTTCGGGCATTGGAGCCTCTATGTTTTCTTCCTGCTCTTCTACTTCTTCTTTTTCTGTTTCTTCATTATTTTCTTTTATAATGTCATCTATTACTATTTGTTGATTTTCATCTAATTTATATCTTGGAAGTTCTGGTAAATCGTCTAAAGATGTAATACCAAACATTTTTAAAAATTCATTAGTTACACTATACATGCTTGGTCTTCCTGGTGCATCTGCCTTTCCTACATTTTCAATAAGATTATATTCTAATAATTTATACATAGTTCCATCTGAGTTAACACCACGAATTGCTTCTATTTCTGCTCTTGTAATTTTAGGATTATATGCAATAATTGATAAAGTTTCTAAAGCTGCATTTGATAAATTTGGTTTACTTCTTTTATCAAATATTGGATAAATATATTCATAATATTCTTTTTTTGTAGTTAATTGGATTGCATCATTAATTTTTATTATTTCAATTCCTCTTCCAGCTTTTTCATAATCTTGTTTCATACTTTCGATAATCGCAAAAAGATCTTCACTACTCAATTCTAGTGCAGACATTAATTCTTTTATTTGTACTTCTCTTCCACAAGCAAATAAAATTGCTTCAATTATGGCTTTTGCTTTTTCTATTTCCATGGTATAACTCCTTTTTTACATTGGTACTATTATCGCACGAAAATAGCTGTATGTCAATAATAAAGCTACAGTTTTAACTTACTGTAGCTTTATCTGTTTTTTCTATATTTCTTATTTTTTCATAAATTTTTTGCTTTGTTCTATATCTTTTATTTTCTGAGATTACTAAATACCACAAATATGCAAGTATAAGTAAAATTGCTATATTTTTTAAATTTAAAATTACTATACTGCTAATTGCTGTTAATATACTAATAGTAACATTTGAAATCATATAACTATATCTATATGCCTCTTTTCTTCCAAATAAAATATGTAATATTCCTTTTGCTATTCTTCCTCCATCTAAAGGATAAATTGGTATTAAATTAAATATTGCAATCAAAATATTTGCATATATAACTATATCTCTGCTTATTCCAAAAAATGATATTGGAAATAATAAAAATACAATTATAAATAATAGATTTGTAAGTGGTCCACTAGCTGCTATAATAATCTTTTTTAATGTTAGTAAAGTACCCTTTATTATTTTTCTATTATAATTTTCTAACTTGCTTTCAAATCCAATAGATAACCCTAAAGGCATTATCTCTAAACTATTTGGTTTAAAACCTAAAAGTATTCCTGCTAACATATGCCCTATCTCATGAAATAGTGCAAATAACATTAATATTCCATAAATTTCAATTTGCCTTGTTACTATAAAAATAGCAATAAACACAAATATTTTTAAATGTAATCTTATTTTCAATTTGACTCTCCTTTTAAAAATTCATTATATATTCTGGATTAACAACTCTATTTTCTCTTCTTACCTCAAAATGTAAATGAGGGCCTGTAGCATTTCCTGTAGAGCCTACTTCTCCTATTTGCTCTCCTTGTGATATTTTATCTCCTTGTTTTACATATATTGTTTGACAATGTGCATAAATTGTTATAACATCACCATTTTGAATATATACATGATTTCCATATCCACCTTCTGAAGAAACAAATGTAACTTCTCCTTCCATTGCTGCAACAAATTTTGTTCCTTCATTTACTGCTATATCTATACCTGCATGATTTGCAGATACAATTTCGGTTGGTGTTCTTGCTCCATATCTTGAACTTATTGTTCCTTTTAGTGGTAATGTAAAACTATAATTTTCTTTAATGTAATTTGCATCTATTTCCATTTGTGATAAAGGTTCTTGGCTTTGTGATTCTTCATCTGCAGAAGTTTCAGTTGTTGCACTAAGCACATCACTATCTTCTCCCCCTCCAATTCCTCCTGCTACTTGTTCATTTATAGTCTGTTCATTTACTTCATTAGCGTTTTCTGTTTGTTCATTTGATATTATGTTTGTAGTTTCATTAGTTATTTCGTTAGATATTTCATTCGTAGTTTCATTTTTTCCTTTTACTATTAGTCCTTTTAAATTATTGTTATAATAATCACCTGCTTTTGTATATAGTTCTTGAAAATTAATATCATATGACAAAAACTCTCTTGTTTTTGTCATTACATCTTCTGAAAATATGTAATTTGAATTTTTTATCATATAAAATATGAAATATATTAATAAACATATAGCAATTTGCAAAATAAGTTTTTTAAATAACATATATTCTTTTTTATTATTGGTATTTACATGACTTGTTGAAACTCGAATGCCACTACTATTTTGCATTTTTCTTCTTTGATAAATTTCTTCTGCTTTTCTTATTCTTTCTTCTGCACTTAAGGCTCTCTCCAAACACTTACACCTCTTCCTTAGTTTTAACTTTGTTTCATTTATATGCTTGTTTTATTTTTTTATGACTATTTGTTTTCTTCTAAATTTTAGGGACGGGCTTAAAATTTACTTTAATGAATGCAAAAAACTAGCCAAATCTCTATTTATTTAAGATTTTGACTAGTTTTTTGAATTTACTAATACTAAACAAGTGATGAGTTTCCCCATTATTCCAGTTTCAAAATGAAAATGGCACCATTCTGATATTTATTGTAAAATGTATGGATTATTTTCTGTTCCATCACCATCTGTTATTATAATATTTGATTTTAGTTTAACTACTGGACGTACACCACCAGTATATTGTTTACTCCATCCAGAGTAAGTATAATTTGCACTATTCGTAGCAACAGCAACTGACGCATTACTAATTGAACCTGAAGAATTAATTATACGTGCATTAAAAACAGCACTACCATCATCAGTATATTGACTGCTTATTGCTAAATATCTTGACCCAAGAAAGTACGTTTCACCTGTACTTGCTATTCCACTTGAATTTTGATTTTTAGCATTTTGCATCGCTGTTAAATCTTTAGTATAATTTGTATCTGTATTTTTTCCAATATTTGAAGTACTAACCCCACTTCCAAGTTTAAAAGTTATATTACTACTCTCTGCTGCTCTATTCGATGGCACTGTTCCTATACTTCTTGCAGATACAGCATAATTTGTGTTTATATAATAGTCACTTATTGTATTTAATATACTAATTAAGTTTTGATATGCATTCCATCCTTTTGAAGCGACTTTATTTGTTCCTAAAGTAATTGTTATAACATTTTTTGAACTTGTAAGTTGTACTCCATATGTGCTATCATTGTATAACACTTGCCATAACTCGGTTGCATCTGCAGTGTTGAATGTTTGGTCCGCGCTATAATATGATGTTCCAGTTCCTATTGTGTATGATTTTGCACCTGCATTATATTTTACATAATCACCTGTTTTTACAATATTTTCTAAATATCCATGAGTTCTTATATCTAGTGATTTTTCTCCTATATTTCCTGCCTTATCTGTAACCGTTACCTTTACTGTATAAGTTGTATATTCACTTAATCCTGTTGGTTCATATGTTGCACTTGTACTATTTTGTACCTCTATTCCATTTAAGTAGAAGGTATATATTGGATTTGAGTCCATTCCACTCTCATTGTCTATCGCACTTGCTATTACTTTAAAACTTGTTGTTAAAATGCTATCTTGAGTCAATGTTACTATTGGCGATGTTGAATCTACTACTATTATTGTTTTTGTTAATGTTTTAGTTGCATATCCTGCTTTACTTGCTTTTACTACTATAGTGTATGTTGTTGCTCCATTTACTTTCGGTATTGTGCTACTAAATTCTCCTCCATTTAGTGAATACGTTAATGTCGCATCTGTTGGTGTTACTTTTACATTTGATACTGCATCATGGTCTTTTCCGTCATAGTTTCCTTCGTATGCATCTGCTTCCAAACTTATAGTTCCATTTTCTACTGTAGCTGTATATATTGCTTTTCCTTGTGCATATTCTCCCTTTGCTGCTGATGTTACTACTATTTTAGTCGTTCCTGCCATATTCTGTGGCTCTACTGTTACTATTGTTCCACTTATACTTGCTTTCGCTATATTCTCATTTTCTGATTTTACAGATAATTCTCCTCCAGATATATTTTTTATTACTTCAAACGTTCCTGTAGTTGGATATTTATATGTTCCACTTGTTGGTGATATTTCTAATCCTCCTACTTCTCCTTGATATGTTATTTTTACATTTCCATTCTTTTCATCTGTTGCTATAAATTTATATTTTCCACCTATTATTATTTCTGCATTATCATTATCTATTCTTTCTACGTCATCTACTTCATATTTTTCTTTTACTTTCTCTAATTCTTCTAAGTAATCATCTAAATTTACACCATATTTTTCTAGTTGTACTGGTCCTTTTACTAATTCTAGTTTTTCTTGTGCTGATGTTATATCTACTATTGGTTTTGTTTCTTTTGCCTTTTCTATTAAGCCATTTTCTCCCAATACTAAATACAAACTTATTCCAGCTAATATTATTAATACTATTATTGTTACTACTAGACTTATTAGTGTTATACCTTTACTTTGTTTTAACTTTTGTTTCATTAGGCTTTTTCCTTTCGTTTCTTAGATTATTAATTATTTTCTATACAAGTTCTATATAAACATTTAAGGTTAGACCTCTTTATGCATCCAACCTTATTTTAGCTTTTCTTTACGCTTATTATTTTTCTAGTCTAAAGTTATATGCATTTGCATAGCTTTCTGTTATTGTTGTTTCTATATCTATTGCTTCTCCATTTTCCGTTTCTGTTATCATTGCTGGGATTCTTCCTATTTCGTTTCCTCTTTTATCTAATAATACTATTTGTCCTAAAAAGTCTCCTTGTGCCTCTCCTGTATTATTTGTTACCCTTGCTGTTAACATTGTTTCATTTCCTTTTTTCATAAAATTTATATTTGTTATTGAGAAGCCTAAATTTTCCTTTGTTTGTTTTAATTTTTCACTTGTGTTTACTATTGTTCCATCTGCTTCTACTTTTGTGAACTCTCCTTGCTCTACATTTTCTGTTGTTCCTCCAACATTGTTATTCTCTTTGTTTCTTGTTGCAAACCATATTATTGTTATGATTAATACTGATACTATTACTAATATTAGTAACATTCTTTTTTCTTGTTTTTTCATTTGTTTCCTCCTTATTTTCTCTTTTTCTTTTTTCACATTATAAACATTTTGTTATTATTTATTCATATTTTTATATTTGTATTAAAATATTATGTTTATTGGTTGTTACCTTTATTTGTAATAATTTTACTAATAAATTTTTATTACGTCAATAGGTTGTTACTTTTTTTCGTTTTTCTTCTAAATTTTAGGGACGGGCTTAAAAATTTAAATTTTGTTTTTAAATTTTTAAACCCGTCCCTAAAATTTACCTTAACAATATTGACCATAAACTTAATGCACTAAATATTGCTAAAAATATAGTAAGTGCCTTTAACCTTTTATATTTTTCTCTTATTTTTTTACTTCCAATCCCTATTTCATATTCTTTCTTTTCTATTTTAGCAATATAGTCTTCTACTATCATTTCTGCCTCTTTTATCGCATATTTCTTCCCATCTATTTTCTCTTTTTTTGAACTTACTTTTTTGTTTTCTATCTTCTCTAGCTTATGTATTTTTACATTATCTTTAAATACAATATAAGCTTCTTCTATCATATTTGATGGCAAATTTCTTAATATAACCATATTTTTCATTGTATTTGTCTCCATATAAACCACCCTCTCTTTTGTTTATATAGATTTTTTCCATTTTTACCATAAATATACTTTTATTTTATCCATATTTAATAATTTCTACAATTCCCTCTGCAACCATACTTGCCATTCTTATTACTACATTAAGTGATATGTTTTGTAAAACTGTAAAATTGTAATAAGGTATCTTGTTATTCTTTCCAACAACAGCCTTTATGCTTAAATCTCCTATTTCTATCTTATTTTTATTTAGTCCTTTACCTAACATTGTCTTTTCTTTACTTACAAATACTTTTCCAATATTTTCTTTTTTAGAAAGTGCTGCATCTATAACAATAATGCATGCGTTAGGATGTCTATTTTTTATAATCGCTATTACATTTTCAATATTTGTATAACATATATTTTCTTCCAAACTTCCATATATGTTTATATTAAATATATTATAATTTTCTAATAATTCTTTTAGTTTACTCCCAACTATTGGTCCAAAGCAATCTCCTGTCATTCGATCTGTGCCAATGCAAATAAATACTAATTCTAGATAACCTCGCTTTTTTCTTTCTTCATATATTAAATTTCTAAAATCACTTATAAATTTCTCTTTTCCCTCATTTTCCTGTTCTTCATAAGAATAATAGTCTAAGTTCATTTCTTTTTGTATAATTAAATTATATATTTTAATTATACTCTCCTTTCCTATTAATTTTTTTCTTACAATAAACTATGTAAAAAAATACAATTTATTCCTATTATCTTCTTGGAGTAATAATAATATTCACTTTACTATCATTCTGATATTTTTTTATTATATCTTCTGAAAATCCTGCCATCTCATTAGATAAAATTATTGTTTTATAATTATCATTAATCAATTGTTTTATTACACTATCTACATCCTCTGGGTTTTCTAATTTACATACATTCATTCCTAATTTTTCTGCTGTTATAAAATTTTTATTATCATTTTCTTGTTTTATCCATGATATTTTCATTTTTAATTTCATTCCCTTCTCTTTTAGTTCAAAGGTTTATATGCTCATTTTTTTATTTTATTTTTTCTTTTTCTTCTTATTTTATACAAAGAAAAAAGGATATAAAAATTTATACCCTCTTTTCACACTATTTAGTTGTTTTTTATAGGAGTTTTACACAGCTGGCTCAATCTGAACCAAATCGCCATATTGTAAGTAAAAATCTCCATCTTCTTTCTTAACATCAACGTTTACGAAGATTTTTTTGTGGTGCTTTTTTATAACTCCACCGACTCTTACAACATATCCTTCCCGAATTTTAGTTGGGGAAATTGTTCTTCCCTTCCTTGAAAGGAATTTTGCTTCTGTGATTTTGTAGTTTTTTCTCATATTGCATCTCCTTTATTAAATTGTATAATACATTAATTATATCATATTTTACATAAAGTTGCAAATTTTGACCTATTTCTTGACTTTTTTACAATTCTATTTTATTATTTTATAAACTTAAATCGGTTAAAAGGAGTGTTTTTGATATGTTAAAAGAATTTAAAGAATTTGCATTAAAAGGAAATATTATGGATATGGCGATAGGTGTTATTATAGGTGGTGCTTTTCAAAAAATAGTTACTTCTTTGGTTAATGATATAATTATGCCTGCTATTTCTATTTTTACTGGAAAAGTTGATTTTTCAGATTTAGTTGTTACAGTAGGTAACTCTTCAATTAAATATGGATCTTTTATTACTACAATTGTTGACTTTCTAATTATTGCTTTTTCTATTTTTATTGCTATTCGTACTATTAATAAATTAAATAATAGAGCTAAACAAGATTTAGATAAAATGTCTAAAAAGAGTAAATTTTTTAAAGGTAAAAAGAAAAAAGAAGAACCTATTCCAGAACCAACAACAAAGGTATGTCCTTATTGCTTATCTGAAATAAATATAAAAGCTACAAGATGCCCTCATTGCACATCTGAATTAAAGCTAGAGGAAAAAACAAAGAAAACTACTAAGGCTAAGAAAGAAATAAAAAAAGCTTAAAATATATATAATCAAAAACCAGAATCAAGATTTTGTACGCAGTGTAAACTGCTACAAAATCTAATTTCTGCCTATTTATCTTCTACAGAAAGTTATCATACCATGATAACTTTCCTAGAATATAAAAAAGTTATAATATTGATTATTATCTATAATTGCAATATATAAAAAAACACATCTGAAATTAAATACAGATGTGTTTTTTGTTATATTTTATTATTAACGTGATTTCTTCCACATAATTCCACCAATAATAATTAATACTACTATTGCTACTCCTATTACTATTTCTGAGACTAGATTTCTTCCTGTCTTTGGTAATGAGGTAGTTGGCAAATGTTCTGTTTGGTTTTTGTTTACATTTGACTCATTTTCTTCTAATTTATTATCTGGCTTTTGGTCTGGCTTTTCTTCTGGTTTTTCTTCTGGCTTTTTCTCTGGCTTTTCTTCTGGCTTTTCTTCTGGCTTTTGCTCTGGCTTTTGCTCTGGCTTTTCTTCTGGTTTTTGCTCTGGCTTTTCTTCTGGTTTTTGCTCTGGCTTTTCTTCTGGTTTTTCTTCTGGTTTTTG
>CAKPAW010000002.1 GCA_934133165.1 uncultured Clostridia bacterium | reverse complement strand
TCTTGTAAAGATAAATTTCTAATTTTATTTAGTATTTCTTTATTATTCATGCCTACTATTCTCTTCTTTCTTCTAAAGCAAATCAAAAACGAGTAGTACTAGGCATTGAAAGCTGAAAAAAACGGAGGCGTACGTTGTTGTACGTCGAGTATTTTTCAATTTTTCAATAACGAAGTAATACGAAGTTTTTCATTTGTTTTACCTATTTTTTACGTTTAACTTCATATACACTATCAACTTTTCTAATTGCCTTTAATATATCATTTAATTGTTCTAGATTTTCTACTTCTACTGTTACTTCTGTAATTGCTATTCTTTCTTTATTAGCTCTACAATTAACCGCTATTAGTTTCGTTTTTGCATTACTTATTTGAGCTATAATGTCTGCTAAAAGTCCTGATCTATCATTTGCAAATACTTCAATATCTACATTGTATGCCGCTTCTTTTTCTGTGTACCAGTAAACATCTATCATTCTGCTTTCTTCGTCTTCAAATAAATCTTTCAAGTTTTTGCAATCTGCTCTATGAATAGATACTCCTCTTCCTCTTGTGATATATCCTACTATATCATCTCCTGGTACAGGATTGCAACATTTTGAAAGTTTTACTAGACAATTGTCTATTCCTTTTACCACTACACCGGATTTTGAAGGTTTTGCTGCATTTTTCTCTTTGCTTAATTCTTCTAATTTTTGCTCAACATTTTCTTCTTTATGAACTTTTCTGTATTCCTCTAATATTCTTGCTATTACTTTTCCTGAAGTTATTGCTCCGAATCCTACAGATGCATACATATCTTCTATAGAATTGAATTTATATCTGTTTAATGCCCCTTGTATAAATTCTTGTTTAAATAATTCATCATGGTTCATTCCTATACGTTTTATTTCTTTTTCAATTAAGTCTTTACCTTTTTCAATGTTTTCTTCTCTTTGATTTTTCTTAAACCATGCATTTATTTTATTTTTAGCAGTTGAACTTTGTATAAATTTTAGCCAATCTCTACTTGGTCCTTTACTATTTTCTGAAGTTATTATTTCTATAATATCTCCGTTTTTTAGTTTTGTTATTATTGGCATCATTTTACTATTTATTTTACATCCTGTCATATGATGACCTATTTCAGCATGTATGCTATATGCATAATCTATTGGCGTACTACCACTTGGAAGTACTTTTATGTCTCCTTTTGGAGTAAATACATATACTTCATCTTCAAATAATTCTGTTTTTAATGTGTTCAAAAATTCTTGTGGATCTTGCATATCTTTTTGCCACTCTAAAGTCTCGCGTAGCCATGCTAGTTTGTCTTCTGAAACTTTTACATTTGCTTTCTTTCCTTTTGCAAAACTTGCTTCCTTGTAAGCCCAGTGTGCAGCAATTCCGTATTCTGCAATTCTATGCATATCCCAAGTACGAATTTGTACTTCAAATGGTGTTCCTTTTTCTCCAATTAATGTTGTGTGTAATGATTGATACATATTTGGTTTTGGAACCGCAATATAGTCTTTAAATCTTCCTGGCATTGGATTATATAGTTCATGCACTACACCTAATGCTGCATAACAATCTTTTACTGAATTTACAATTATACGAAGTGCAAATAAATCATATATTTGGTCTAAAGTGATATTGTCTCTTTTCATTTTTCTGTAAATACTATATAAGTGTTTTGCACGTCCTGTAATTTCTGCTTCTATTTTTTGCTTTTTTAGTTCTTGTTTTATTTGTTCTTCTATTTTGTCTATAAATTGCAAACGTTCTTCTCTTTTTCTATCTATTCCTTCTACTATTTCTCTATATTCTTCTGGATATAAATATTTAAAAGATAAATCTTCTAATTCCCATTTTAAAGAATAGATACCAAGTCTATTTGCAAGTGGTGCATACAAATCCATTGTTTCTTTTGCATTTGCTATTTGTCTGTCTCTTGATAAATATTTTAATGTTCTCATGTTATGAAGTCTATCTGAAAGTTTTATCATTATTACACGTATATCTTTTCCCATTGCTAGGAACATTTTTCTGTAATTTTCAACTTGTGCCTCTTCTACAGATTCATAATTTAATTTGCTAAGTTTTGTTACACCATCTACCATTTCTGCAATTTCTATTCCAAATTCATTTATTAAGTCTTGATGTGTTACTTCTGTGTCTTCTACTACATCATGAAGAAGCGCAGCACAAATAGTTGCGTCATCTAATTCCAATTCTGCCAATGTATAAGCAACTTGAATTGGATGAATTATGTATGGTTCTCCTGATTTTCTTAATTGATCACCATGATTTTCTTTTGCATAGTTATATGCTTTCATTATAAGTTTTATATCTGACTTTTTGTTATTTTTTTTCATTTTATTTACAATATCTTCTATTGTATATTGTACTTTTGCTTCTTGCATTGCATTCACTTCCTTTTAATATGACTTTCTTAAGTCTTTCAAATTAATTTGTACACTTTCTCTTCCATTGAATCTATTTATTTCTAGTGAACCAACTACATCCACTTTATCTCCAATTTGATATTCTTCTGCTAAATGTCCTAAATTAAATCCTATACTATCAATATAAAAATTGTTATCTTTTAGTGTTAGTTTTATGTGTTTACCTTCTGACAAAGTTCTTATTGAATGTATCTTCAAGTTTTTATACATGAATAATGGCATTTTATTTGCCTCACCAAATGGCTCTAACATGTTTAATTCTTCTACTGCTTTTATATTAATATCTTCAAGTGTTATTTCTTCATCAATTTTAATAATAGGTATTATATCACATATATTGCTATTTTGTGCATATTTTTCAAATTCTTCTTTAAATTTTTCAAAATTTTCTTTTTTTAGTGTAACTCCTACTGCCATAGAGTGTCCACCAAATTTTTCTAAATTCTCACTACAATTTGTTAAGCTTTCATAAAGGTCAAATCCAGGGATGCTTCTTCCAGAGCCTTTTCCTTCATCTTCTTCAAAACAAATTAATATACTTGGTTTAAAATATAAATCTGTTATTTTTGATGCAACAATTCCTATTACTCCATGGTGCCATTTTTCACTGCCTAATACTAATACTTGTTTATTCTTTTCACTTTTTTCTATATTGTTTACTGCATCTTCATATATTCTTTTTTCAATATCTTGTCTTTCTTTATTATACTCATTTAACCTTAATGCGATTTTTTTTGCCTCATTTTCATCTTGTGTTAAAAATAAGTTTAATGCTTCTTTTTCTTTACCCATTCTTCCACATGCATTTATTCTTGGAGCTAGTCCAAATGAAACTGTAAAAGAGTCTATTTTTTTATAGCCTGAAGCCTCTAAAAGAGCCTTTAACCCAACATTTTTTGTTACTTCTACTAGTTTTAAACCTAGTTTTGCTATAACTCTATTTTCATCTACTAATGGAACTATATCTGATATTGTACCTATACATACAATATCTAAATATTTTAAATATTCTTTCTCCTCTAATTCTAATCTTTGTGCAATTGCTTGAATTAATTTAAATCCAACACCTACACCTGCTAATTCTCTAAAAGGATATGTGCTATCTTTTCTTTTTGCGTCTACTACTGCTATTGCATTTGGTAAAACTTCTCCTACTTCGTGGTGGTCTGTTACAATAACTTCTAATCCTAAAGAATTTGCATAATCTACTTCTTCTATTCCTGAAATTCCACAGTCTACTGTAATTATTAAATTTATACCATCATCTGATATTTTCTTTATTGCATCTTTGTTTAATCCATATCCCTCATTTAATCTATTTGGAATATATTGTGTAACATTTGCACCTCTTTCTAACAAGAAATTTTTAACTACTGTAATACTTGTAATTCCGTCTACATCATAGTCTCCATAGATTAATATTTTTTCTTTATTATTAATAGCTTTTATTATTCTATCTACAGCTAACGCCATGTCTGGCATTAAGTATGGATTATGAAAATCGTGTCTCGTTGGCTTTAAAAATAAATCAATATCTTCTTTTTTTGTTAAATTTCTATTTACTAAAATTTTTGCAAGTAAATTGCTTATTCCATATTCATCTTCAATTTTTTCTACATTTTTAATTTTCTCATTATCTAATTCTATACATTCCCATTTTTTATTCATATCTCTACTTTTTCCTTTTTTTGCACTTTGTCCTATTTTATAATATTTTTCTTAGTTTTAAAAGACTTTTTAGTAACTTTTTTATTTATATGCAAAAATTTTTAGATAATAGTACAAAAACAATCATTAATAGCATTAATACTTATTATAAGAATTTAAGAGAAGTTTTATATAATATAAAACGAGTGGTTATTAGACCACTCGTTTTGCTTTTAAGAATTACTTGAATCTACTTTTTGATCACTATAATATGAACAGAAAATCATTAACACTGTTTTTTCGTCTAAATTACAATCTTTTGTAATTCTTACATCAAAATCATTAAATAAGAATTTTGAATTAAAATCTGCAATCAGATTTCCTTCCATATCATACATGTTTCCATTAGTGTTAAACATATTAAATGTGACATTTGCAACTTTTTCTCCATTTTCATTGTATACTTCATACTCTTCACCAAAAAGCTTTACTAAGCCTACCATTTCTGCTGATAAATTTCCATTCACAAAAATTGAATGTGAATCTTGTGAAATAAAATGATATGTATCATCTGCATAAGAAATTTGGTTTTCGTTTAAATCATACATTTTCAATGGATCTGTGATTATTGTAAATATATTTCCTTTGACTTTTACAAACTCCTCATTATCTTTATCAATATCTATTGTTGTTGACATCCGAAGAGATTTTACATCACATTTATATTCTGTATAATCACTCATTTTCTGCTTATTTGCTGATGATAAACCACCCAACAGAAACAAGCAAATTAATACTACAAGTATAATCCGTCCTTTATTTTCTTTCATTATAATACCTCCATTATTTAGTATCATTTTCGCTTACTATAGTATTAATATTTATTTTACCACATTTTTGTACAATTTTCAAATTTTATAAAAAACCAGAATTTATGCTTTTAATTCTATATCTTCTTTTTTGTACTCTTCTGGTTTTAGTCCAAATCTAGTTCTCATATAATCCAAAGTAACAACCATGCTAGCTAAAGCAATTAATCCTACTAGTAAAAATGCATTTTGAACACTTGCAACTTCTAGTAATAATCCTCCTAATATTGAAAATATACTTGCAGCAATTCCACCTATAAATTCATAAGTAAATGTAATTTTGTTTCTCATATCTTCATTTGTAAAGTTCTTTAAGTATTTTGATTCTAGTATGTACCAAATTGAAGTTGAAATATGTTGTATTGCATTCATTACAAGTATTATCGGAATAATGAAACTATCTGTATACATAGTTGAGATTGCACCTATTGCAATACATGTTCCTATATACATTAATGATATAAAAGCTAATGTTCTATTTTTAAATTTCTTTTCAATAGACTTTTTTAAAGAAAGTGATATTCCTCCTATTAAAATTAATATTGCAAATATCATTGAAAATTGTTCTTCTGGCACTCCTATATCTGTTAAAAAGTCACCATTATAAGTATCTATTATGCTTATTAGGCTATAAAATACTATTTGGAATAATATAAATGCTTTCATTCTTTTTGATTTTAATATAAATCTAAATGTTGTTTTTAAGTCTTGTTTATATTCTTTTAATGTAGGTATTAATCCACTGCTATTATTCTTTTCTTGTTTTACTTCATATATATCTTCAAATCTGGAAGACAATATAGTTGATATTATGATAAATCCTAAACAAATAAACATTGGTAAATAATTATTTATTACAAATAAATATCCTGCTGTTAATGAAGCAATACCATCTAATATATAATATAGACTGCCACCTTTAGCATCTATTTTTGAATATAAACCTTCTCCACCTCTTGTTGCCACAGAATCATATAGTAAGTTAGATTCTGCTATTGTTTTTATATTATATCCCAAAGAAAATATTAAGTTTGCAAGCACTATTCCTATTGCCCCTGGAACAATCATTAAAACTAGCATATAAATTATGAGCATTATATTTCCTAAAATTATACTTTTTCTTCTTCCCAAAAAATCTGTAATCGCTACTGCTGGTATTTGCATTATTATTCTACACAATAAATATATTCCATTTATTACTAATACTTCAGAAGCAGTGACTTTTTTGGTTATTGTGTAAAATAAGAACTCTATTGAATAAAAGAATAGTAAATCCCAAGAAAACATTTTATATATTGGATAAAGTTTTGCATTTTTTCTTCGTATTTTATTTAATTCATTTCTACTTTTCATTCTTTATTCCTCATTATTCTTTTGTTGAAATTTTCTTTTAAATTTTCAATACTCCACCAATTGTTCTGTTCATTGCTTCCTCTCCCATATCCTTACTAGATACAATTGAAGCTCCACCTGCTATAACTACTATGTCTCCTTCTTTTACGTATTCTCTTTTTTTAGCTTCCTCTATTCCTGCTGAAATTATATCATTTGGTTTTGTTTTACCTTTTATTAATATTGGTGTTGTGTTCCATGAAAGTGCTAATTGTCTATATGTTTTTTCACTGCTTGTTAGTGCATATATTGGACAGCTTGGTAAGAAACTTGCTACCATTCTTGGTGTATTTCCTGTTTCTGTATATGCAAATATTGCTTTTGCTTTCATTTCCATTGCTGTTGATGTTACACTATGGCTTAAATTGAATTCATAATCTAAATCTGATAAATCATATTCTCTTCTAGTAAACCTTTTCCAGTATTTTATATTTTGTTCTACTGCAGTTGCTATTTCATTCATTGTTTCTACACATTTTACAGGATATTTCCCCATTGCACTTTCTCCAGATAGCATTATTGCTCCTGTTACATCAAATATTGCATTTGCAACGTCACTAATTTCTGCTCTTGTAGGGTTTGGATTTTCTGTCATAGAATCTAGCATTTGTGTTGCTGTTATTACCATTTTTCCTGTATTGTTACATTTTTGAATGAATTTTTTTTGCATAATTGGTACTTCATAATATGGAATTTCTACTCCTAAATCGCCACGTGCTACCATTATTCCGTCACTTAATTCTATAATTTCATCTAAATTATCTATTCCTTCTTGATTTTCTATTTTTGAAATTATTTGTATGTTTTTTCCACCATTTTCATCTAATACTTTTCTTATTGATTTTACATCTTCTGCACTTCTTACAAATGATGCTGCTACAAAGTCAAAATCTGCCATACATCCATCTTTTAAATCTTGAATATCTTTTTCTTTTAATGATGGTAAGTTAACATGTGTTCCTGGTAAATTAATGCTTTTTCTATTTCCAAGCATTCCGCCATTTGTTACTTTACATACAACATCCTTATCTTTTATTTCTATTACTTCTAATTCTATTTTTCCATCATCTATTAGTATTTGTGTTCCTATTTCTATATCTTTATATAAATCTTTATATGTTACACTTACTTTTTCGTTGTTACCAATAATATCTTCATTTACAAGTGTAAATATGTCATTTGCTTTTAATTTCACAGGCATTTGTTCCAATACCCCTGTTCTTATTTCTGGTCCCTGTGTATCTAACAATAATGCTACTGGCACATTTAACTCTTCTCTTGCTTTCTTTACATTTTCTATATATACTTTTTGGTCTTCGTAATTTCCATGTGAAAAGTTAATTCTTGCCACATTCATTCCTGCTAATATTAGTTTTTTCAATGTTTCTACTTCTCTCGTAGCTGGTCCTATTGTACATACTATTTTTGTTTTTCTCATAAAATCTTTTTCCTCCTAAAATCTTTTTTATATTATTATCGTACGCATTATATCATTAAATATTTACGTGTTCAATAGAAAAGAACTAGATTTTCTAGTTCTTTTACTCTATTTTACTATCCATTTCACTAAATTTAGATTTTCACTATCTAAAAGCATTTCATGTTTTGGCATAACTCTGAATGTGTAGCCATAGTCTCCACCTGTTGTTAATTCTATTTTTGCTTTGTATGTAGCTATTCTTTCTTCTTCGTCATAGTCTATCATTAACATTGGAATAACAGCTATTTTTTCTACTACTCCATTTTCTTTTATTCTTCCATAATAAACTTGTGCTTCAATATTTTCTGGCTCAATATTTGGTAATTTTACTTTGCAAGATACCTCTATGTTATTTCCTGCATCCATTGTTATATTGTCTAAATTGTTTTCTTCTGTTATTACTATATCTTCCCAGTTATTATATAGTTCTTTTTTCCAATTATTATAATTTGCAACTTCTTCTAAGTTTTCATAGTGTTTATGGTAAAGGTTAGCAAGTGGCATATAAAGCTTATTTGTGTAGTCTACAAGCATTCTTGCTGTACTATATTTTCCACCTGTAGAGATTATAGAATTTTTCATATATTCCATCCATTTAGCAGATATTCCTTTTTCATCTTGTTCATAATATGCTGGAACTATTTTATTTTCTAATGTTTGGTAAATGCTTTCACTATCACAATTATCTTGAATATCATAGTTTTCATATTCTGCATTTGTTCCTATTGCCCAACCATTTTTTTGATTATATCCTTCTGCCCACCATCCATCTAAGATACTAAAGTTTACTGCTCCATTTACAGATGCTTTTTGTCCACTTGTACCAGATGCTTCCATTGGACGTCTTGGAGTATTAAGCCATACATCTACACCACTTATTAAATAACGTGATAATTCCATATTATAGTTTTCTAATAAGAATACTTTTCCTTTAAATTGTGGCTTCATTGATATTTCATGTATATATTTTATTAAGTCTTGTCCTTCTTTGTCAGCTGGATGTGCTTTACCAGCTATTAATATTTGAACTGGTCTATTTTGATTATTTACTATTTGTGTTATTCTTTCTAAGTCTCTAAATAATAAAGTTGCTCTTTTATATGTTGCAAATCTTCTTGCAAAACCTATTGTTAATACATTTGGATTTAGTTTTGAAGTAATTTCATTTATTTCTTCATAACGATATCCGCTTCTCTTTAATCTTTCAGTGATATTTTGTTTTGCTTTTTCCATTAATTTTTGTTTTCTTACCATATGTGCATTCCATAATTCTTCGTTTGGAATGTCATTTATTTTTTTCCATGTTTCATCTTCATAAATATGATCTTGCCAATATGGCATTAAGTATTCATTATATAATTCTTTTAAATTTGGTGAAAGCCATGAACATGTATGAATTCCGTTTGTTACATATGTAATTGGAGATTCATCTGCTGCAATTTCTGGCCAAACATCATTAAATAATTCTCTTGATACTGCGCCATGAAGTTTACTTACTCCATTTTTCTTACCTGCTACTTTTAGGGCTAGAATTCCCATATTAAATCCTGCGTTTGGCTTTGGATTTGGCTCCATTCCCATCTTAAAGAATTCTTCTTTTGAAATTCCAAATCTATCCCAATAATCTTTAAAATATTTTTCTATTAAACTTAATGGGAAAATATCATTTCCTGCTGGAACTGGTGTATGTGTTGTAAATACTGTTTTTGAAGATACTATATCTTTTGCCATTTCAAATGATATTTCTTTTTCTTTCATCATATTTTTTATTAATTCCAAAATTAAGAAAGATGAATGTCCTTCATTCATATGATATATAGTTGGTTGTAGCCCTAAAGTTTTTAGTAATCTTACACCTGCCATACCAAGAACTATTTCTTGTGATATTCTCATTTCTTGGTCTCCGCCATATAAAGTAGTTGTAATATTTCTATACTCTTCGTGATTTTCTTCTATATCTGAATCCATTAAATATAAAGTTACTCTACCTACATTAACACTCCATACTTTTAAATATAGTCTTCTTTTTGGAAATTTTACATATATAATTAAGTCTTTTCCGTCTTCACCTTTTACTGGTTTTATTGGAAGTGTATTTATATCTATTCTTCTATATTCTGTTTCTTGGTCTCCATATCCATTTATTTTTTGATGGAAATATCCATTTTTATATAATAACCCTACTGCAACTATTGGAATTCCTAAATCACTTGCAGATTTTAAATGATCACCAGATAAAATTCCTAGACCTCCTGAATAGATAGACAAGATTTGATCTAGTCCATATTCAGCTGAAAAATATGCAATTATATCATTCTTATTTTCTGGATAATTTTTAGAAAACCATGTAGATTTGCTATTTTGATAAGCTTCAAAGTTTTCTACAACTTTATCATATTTCTTTAAAAATTCTATACTTTTTGAAGCTTCTTCTAATCTTTCTTGAGAAACTTGTCTTAGGAATCTAACAGGATTTTTTTCTACTATCTCCCATAAATCTCTATCTATTTGTTTAAATAAGCTTAGAAATTCTGTATTCCAAGACCACCATAAATTATTAGCGATTTTTTCTAATTTTTCAATTCTTTTAGGTAATTGTGGATTAACAGTTATTTTGTTAAACACGTACATTTTATATTTTCCTCCTTTGTAAATTATGAAATTTTATCTTTTAGTAATTCATTTTTTATTATCTATTAACTTTATTTATTTGTCAAATATTTTTTGGTTTTTTATAAAAATATTTCTTAAATTTATTATTTACTAAATATAAATTATTATTTTAATCATTATATAATTTCTATAAGATTTCTTTTTTACTATATTCTTCTGGCTTTAACCCAACTCTAGTTCTCATATAATCTAGTAATAATACAAATCCAGCTATAAATATGCACCCTATTATAATAAGTGTATATGCAGTTGGTACAATATCTAATATATATGAAGCAGCAAAAACAAGTAATGATGCAATTGCATTTTCAATTATATTATTTGCTGTTGAAATTCTTACTCTTTTTTCGCTATTTGTAAAATTATTAAAATATTGCTTTATTAGTACATAATAAGGGCCTTTCATTACATATTGTATAGTAAATAATATTAATGTTAATATTATTAACGCTTTTATATTAAAGTTACATAGTAATATAACTCCTAACATTAGGCAAGAGACTGCCATTGGTAGTGATAAAAATGCTAAAGTTTTATTTCTATATTTTTTATGAATTCTGCCTTGATTTCTAGCAGCAATTCCTGTTACAATTCCAAGTACTGCAAATATAACTCCAAAATACTGTTCTGGAACGCCTATATCTATCAAAACTGTATTTCTTAGATTTTGTAAAATTTTTAATAAAGCTACAAAAACTGCATTAAATATTAATAAGCATTTTAGTCTTTTAGATTTTAATATATTTTTGAAAGAAATTCTTATATTTGTAATTTCTTCTTTTACTCGCATTTTTCCCTTTTCATTATAAAGTTCTTCAAATTTTGTAGATGCTATAAATGCTATTAATAATATTATAAAACATATTACCATTGGTATATATGGGTTTACTACAAATAAAAAACTGGACAACATAGCAGAAACAGCATCTACATAATAGTATCTAGAAAATGCTTTTCCATCTATTTTTGCAAATTGTATCCCTCTTTTTTCTCCATGTTCTAATGAGTCATATAGCATATCACTTTCACATGTTGCCTTTATTACAAATGAAAATGCACATAACACTTGTGATACTAACAACATATTAAAACTTGTTGAAAACATTATTATTAAGATATGTATTGCTAAAATGAAATTTGCTAATATTAAGCTTTTTCGTTTTCCTACTTTCTGTATAATTAATGTAGATGGTATTTGTGTTAGAAATTTAAATAATATATAAAATGCATCAAATTGTAATACTTGTGCTGGTGAAATTCCTTTTTCTATTGTTAAGAATAAATATATTATTGCATAATAAAATAATAAATCCCATGAAAAAATGCGATATATTTTGTATAGTTTTATATTATTTTTCTTTTTTTCTTGTAATTTAATTTCTTCTTTTGTCAGTTCTTTTATTTCTTGTAGTGTTTCCATCATTTTCTCCTATTTTCATTTGTTTTTTGTATTATATCAAACCTATTTTTTTAGTGCAACATTTTTTGCATTATATTCTCTACATTTTTGCTCTAATAATTTAAAATTGCAACATAATTCTTTAAAAAATAAATAGTCACTATGTTTCATATTTTCTAATACTTCAAATATATTGTTTACTTTTTTGATTATTTCCTTTTGAATATTTTTAGAACGCAAATATCTTACTTCAGACATATAATATGTTTTATATTTCAAATTATTAATATTAGCCACATGTGCATCTTTTATATTAACTGGTATCATGTTATTTAATAAAAGCTTTGCTATTGTTTTATTTTCATTTTTTATATTAATTGTTAATTTTGAATTTGTCTTTTTATGTACCTTACTGGTAAGTGGAATGTAGTAATCTATTCCCTTTTTATTTATCAATATTCCATAAAACTTTCTATTATCTTTTAAACTGACTTTTGCATCAAATTTGGATAAATATCTTTTATATTCATTTGATATATCATACATTTTTAATTTATTATCTTTTATTTTAATCATCTTTCCTCCTAAAAATATAAAAGAGGAGCTATTATACTTAATGTATAATAGCCCCTATATTTTAAATTGTCCACTAAAGCAGGACCTCTCTCATTTTTGATTGTCTACTAAGGCAAGACCTCTCCTATTTTAAATTGTCCACTAAAGCAGGACCTCTCTCATTTTTTGATGTTTAATATCAACATCTGTTTTAGTATATCTATTATAATATATTATATTCTCTATTTCAAGTATTTTACATAAATTTCCTTTTATTTTTAAAATTCTTCTAATATATCTTGCATACATGTTACACATTTTGCTCCTTGCTTTATTAATTCATTTGTTCCTTCTGAGTTTTTACTTGTTATATTTCCGTGGAATTGTAAATACATTTTTACCTTGTTCTAATGCAAAGTCCACTGTTGTCATTGTTCCACTTTTCTTTTTAGCTTCTATTACTATAACACCATTTGATAATCCACTTATAATTCTATTTCTTGCTGGGAAATTCATCTTTTCTGGTCTTGTTCCAAGTGGATATTCACTTACTATACATCCTCCATTGTTTATTATTTCGTCTACTAAATTTTTATTTTCAGAAGGATATATTATATCTAATGAACTTCCTATAACTGCAATTGTCTTTCCTCTATCTTTTAAAGTTTCTCTATGACAAATGCTATCAATTCCTCTTGCCAATCCACTTATAGTTACTATATTATTTTTTACTATTCCTTTTGTAACAGCTTTAGTTACTTCTTCTCCATATTTTGAATTCTGCCTACATCCTATTACAGCCAAAGAAAAGCTACTTAATATTTCTACATTTCCTTTTACATACAAGCTAATTGGTTTATCATATATTTGCTTTAATTTTTCTGGATAATTTGCATCATCTATGTTTATTAATCTAATTTTTTCTTTCTTCATTTGGTTTATTATATTCTCTAATCCCATTTTATATTTTGGGTTTAATATCTCTTTTGCTGTTTTTTCACCAATTCCATCTATACTCATCAGTTCTTTCTGTTTTAAATTCCAAATTTTTTCTATTTTATATCTCTTTAATAGTTCTTGCTTCTTTATACTTCCTAAATTTTTTATTCTAGAAAACCATATCCAATATTTTATTTTTTCCATTTTTTCTCCTCACTTTATAGTATATATATTAAATTTGTATAGTATCTATTGTATTTTAATAAAAATATAAAAATTTTTATTGTAATTAATTTACTATAATATAAAAAACAAAAGAACTTAGCAAAAAAACTAAGCCCTTTATAATTTTATAATTTATTTTTCTTCCAAGTATTTAGCTGCAATTACAACATTGTGAAGTAGCATTGCAATCGTCATAGGTCCAACTCCACCTGGAACTGGTGTTATGTATGATGCTTTTTTACTTACATTTTCAAAATCCACATCACCAACTAAACCTGTTTCTAGTCTGTTAATTCCAACATCTATAACAACTGCCCCTTCTTTTACCATATCAGCTGTTACAAATTTTGGTTTACCTATAGCAGAAATCAATATATCTGCATTCTTTGTTATTTCTTCTATATTTTTTGTTTTAGAATGGCAAATAGTAACTGTAGCATCTGCATTTAATAAACATTGTGCTAAAGGTTTTCCTACTATATTGCTTCTTCCTAATATAACAACATTCGCACCACTTAAATTTATATTATATTCTTCTAACATTTTCATAACACCATGTGGTGTACAAGATATAAAAGTTTGTCTTTTTAACGTTAGTCTTCCTATATTTATTGGATGAAAACCATCTACATCTTTTCTAAAATCTATTGTTTCAAATGCCGTATATATATCTAATGGCTTTGGAATTGGACTTTGAAGAAGTATTCCATGTATATCTTCTCTCTCATTTAAGTCTTCTATTACTTTTAGTAATTCTTCCATTGAACATGTTTCGTCTAATAAAAATTCCTCATATTCAATTCCTACTTCATTACATGCTTTACTTTTATTTCTAACATAAACTTTTGATGCTGGATCTTGTCCAACCATTATGACTGCAAGTTTTGGAAATATATTTTTCTTTTTTAATTCTTCTACTTCTACTTTTACTTGTCCTCTTATCTTTTTTGAAAGTTCTTTTCCATTTATAATTGTTGCCATATCTATTTCTCCCTTTATTTTTTTTGTATTATATATTAGCATTTTTTATTTTACAATAGTTTTTTATAAACTTATTATATTTTTCTCTCCTATGTAGCTTGGGAGAATCTCTTCTTCCAAGTTTGTATAAATTTTAACTAAAATTCATACTATTAGCATCTTCTTTTACAGCATATTAGCATTATAATTCTTATTATTATTAAGATTCCAATTAGAACAGCTAAAACAACAAATGCCCCTAATCCTAATGTTTCAAATATTGCTGTTTCTGCCCCTATTATAATCCCAATTACAAAAGTAAATAATAATCCTAATATAAATACTATTACATCTACGCAGCATCTTTTTGTTCTTTTGCAACAATTATCTTCTTCAAACATACTATTCACCTCCATAATAGTACATATAAGATACTATTAATATATAATATGTTCTTTTTCTACTTTTTTCCACTATTTTCTTCTTTAAATTTTATATTTTTATCAACTTGCATTTTACCTGCTCTTGTAATAGCTTCATACCCGTACTTTTCTTTAATGTTATCTAATACTGAATCTATTTTCTTTTGTTTTTCATTTTCTACATTTTCAAACAAAGAAATCTGTCTTTCTTCTTTCTCTACCAGCCCACTTACACTTACTCCTATTAATCTTATTGGAGTATTATTATAAATTTCTGTTAATAGCTTTTTAGCCTCTTTTCCAATAATTTTAGTACTATCTGTTGCAAAATCTAATTTTCTTTGATGTGAAAAAACTTTAAATTCATTAGTTTTTATTTGTACATTTACAACATTTGCAAACATTTCTTGATTTCTTAACCTATAGCTCACTTGTTCTACTAAAGCAAGTAAAACTTCTTCTATTTTTTCTATATCATTATAATCATATGGAAGTGTTATAGAATTTCCTATATTTTTAGGCTTTTCTTTTATATAATTTACTTCTTCGTTATCTATTCCATTACTATATTCCCATATCATTTTGCCATATTTGCCAAAATTTTTTATTAGCAATTTTTCATCACTTTTAGCTAAATCTCCGATAGTTTTTATTCCCATTTTTTGAAGTTTTGATAGGCTTCTTCTACCTACCATAAAAAGTTCTGCAACTGGAAGTTTCCACATTTTAGTCTCTATTTCTTCTTGGTATAAAGTATGAACTTTGTTAGGTTTTTCAAAATCTGATGCCATTTTTGCTAAAAGCTTATTGGGTGCAACACCTATATTTACAGTAAACCCTAATTCTTCTCTTGCTCTTTTACTTATTTCATATGCTATATCTATTAATTTTCTCGGCTTTGGAATATAACCTGTTAAATCTAAAAAGCATTCATCTATTGAATAACGTTCTATTTTATCTGTGTATTCCAATAATAAATTATATAATGCATTTGAATATTTCCTATACACATTAAAATCTGATTGAAAAATTTGTATATTAGGACATTTTTTACGTGCAAAAAATATTGGTTCACCTGTTTGAATTCCAAATTGTTTTGCAATATTACTTTTAGCTAAAACTATGCCTTTCCTTTGTGTTTCGTCTCCACCTATGATAGAAGGTATAGTTCTTATATCTAAAGTTTCCCCATTTTTTAATTTTTCTACTGCTGTCCAAGATAAAAATGCATTATTTACATCTACATGTAATATTTCTCTTTCCATATTTAACACCTATGGTAATTATAAAACATATGTTTCGTATTGTCAAGAAAAATCGTTCGTCAAATTTCATCATTTTCCCTCTTTTTATTTACAATTTTATTATTTTGCTATAAAATACTAATATACATTAATTTTGGAAAGGCATGAGTTTTATATGGAAAAGTTTATATCAAAAAGTGAACAAGATACAATTGATTTTGCAAAAGATTTTGCAAAGAATTTAAAAAAAGGTGATATTATAGTTTTAACTGGTGAACTTGGTTCTCGGAAAAACTAAATTTACTCAAGGTGTGCTTACCTATTTTGGTCTTGAAAAAGAAATTTCTAGTCCTACTTTTACTATTGTTAACGAATATCATAAAGATGATGTAAATATATATCATTTTGATGTTTATCGTTTAGAAGATACTGACGAATTCTATGCTATGGGTGGAGAAGAATATTTTGAGAATGGTATTTGTATTATTGAATGGGGCGAGCAAATTGAAGAAATTTTGCCAAAAAGATACACTAAAATAACTTTTTCTAAATCTGAAGAAAATGAAAATTATAGAGAACTAAAAATAGAGAAAATGTAAAATGCATTTTCTTTATTTTTGTAATAAAAACTACATATTCTTGTCACACATTTGTAAACTTTATTTTCCTTAAAAAGGTTTACAAATCTTGTCTATTAATATAGAATAATGTTGAATAATTATAAAAAAGAAGGTAATTAATTTTGAAAATTTTAAGCTTAGATACTTCTTCTAAAATATGCTCTGTTGCAGTTTTAGAAGACACAGATGTTATAATTGAAAAACACATAGAAAATGAACTCACTCATTCACAAAAACTTATGCCTTTAGTTGACGAAATTTTAAAACAAACTAATCTTACTCTAAAAGATTTTGCCTTTTATGCTTGCTCTGTTGGTCCTGGTTCTTTTACTGGCGTACGTATTGGCGTATCTACTGTGAAAGCATTTTGTGATGTTACAAATGTGCCTATTGTAAGTGTAAGTTCTTTAGAAAGCTTAGCTTATAATACACTTGCATCTAATTTTACAAATGATGCCGATTTGGTTTGTTCTATTTTAGATGCAAAAAATGATAATGTTTATTTTGGGTTATTTAAAAAGTTGAATAATCATTTTGAATTGGTAGAAAATTTAGATGCTAAAAATATTGATGAAATGATAGCTTTATTAAAAAAATACCACTCTACTTCTATCTTGTTTGTTGGAGATGGTGCTGAAAAACATCAGTATAAATTATTAGAACATTTTTCAAAAGCTACTTTTGTTGAGGATGTACACAATAAGCAAACAGCAAATAGTATTGGTATAGCAGGATATTACCATTATAAAAATGGAAACTTTGGAGATTCAAATTCTATTACTCCACTTTATTTAAGGAAATCTCAAGCTGAACGAGCTTTAGAAGGAGAAAAATAAATGATAGATATTACAAAGATAGAAATTTCTACAATGATGCTTAATGATTTGAAGCAGATAAAAAAAAATTTACAAACAGATTTTGATGATTTTTGGAATTTTGAAATATTTAAAGAAGAACTTGCAAATACTAATTCTATGTATTTAGTTTTAAAATATGAAAATGAAATTGTTTCATTTGGTGGTATTAAAATTATACTAGATGAAGCAGATATAATGAATATAGTAACTAAAAAAGATAAAAGAAATCAAGGTTTTGCTAAGTTTTTATTAAATGAATTAATTACTATAGCCGAAGAACAAAATTGTAAAACAATTACTCTTGAAGTAGACGAAAATAATTTGCCAGCAATCAAACTTTATACAGACTTTGAATTTAAAGAAGTTGGTAAAAGAAAAAATTATTATAAAAATGGTAATACAGCTATTTTAATGACATATACTTTTTAATTTTTTATAACAAATGATATTGTATACAAAATATATATACTTGTAAAATTTTTTACAATTTGAAAGGAGAAACAAATGAAAAAGAAAAATGAATTATCTTACCAAGATTTAAAAATAACATGTAATCCAAACACTTTTAAATTTAGCGACACTTCTGAACTAACTCCTATTGTTACAGGTATTGGTCAAGAACGTGGAATTAAAGCTTTAGAGTTCGGAGTTAATGTAGATATAAAAGGTTATAACTTATATCTAGAAGGACCTAGTGGCGTAGGCAAAACTATGTATGCTAAAAATTATTTAGATAAAATATCTAAGAAACAAAAAACTCCTTCTGACTGGTGTTATATTTATAATTTTGATAATCCAAATGAACCTATAGCTGTTTCTTTTCCTGCTGGACAAGGAAAAGAATTTAAAGAAACTATGGATACATTTATTAAAGAAATAAAAAGTGACATTAAAAGCACTTTTAATAATGATGACTTTGAAAAAGAAAAAAATTTAATTAGACAAGATTTTGAACAAAAAAGAACTTCTTTATTAGAAAAATTAAATGAAGATGCTGGCAAACATGGTTTTCAAGTAAAATCTGCTCAAAATGGTATTTATATGATGCCTGTTATAGATGGAAAAACTATTGAAGAAGAAGAATTTGATAAATTAGATGATGATGTAAAAAAACAATTTGAAGAAAAATCTGGTATAGTTCAAGAACAAATTATGGAAGTAATCGCTAAAATTAAAGAAATAGAAAGAGCTTCTGATAAACATTTAGAAGAATGGCAAGCTAATATCGCTCTTCTTACTGTTAATTCACATATAAATTACATTAAAAATAAATATAAAAGAAATAAAAAAGTTAATAAATTTTTAACAGATATTAAGCAGGACATATTAAAAAATATTTCTATATTTACATCAGATGATTCTAAAAATCAAAATCAACAACAAGCTGGTCCTAGACAAGAATCTCCAAAACCTTGGCTTAACTATCGTGTAAATTTATTTGTAGATAATAGCAATTTAGAAGGTGCTCCAGTTATTATGGACTCTAACTATTCTTATCATAATATTTTCGGTAAGTTGGAATATGAAAATTATTATGGTGCATTAAAAACAGATTATACAATGTTAAAACCTGGTCTACTTCAAATTGCTAATGGTGGTTATATAATTTTTCAAGCTAAAGATTTACTTGCTAATGGTATCTGTTATGAAGCTTTAAAGAAAGCCTTACGTATAAAGCAACTTTCTATTGAAAACACTGCTGATCAACGTTCTTCAATGGTTATGATTTCTTTAAAACCTGAACCTATTCCTTTAGATGTAAAAGTAATAATGGTCGGAAACGACTCTATTTATCAATCTTTACTTGCTATGGATAGTGACTTTAGAAAATTATTTAAAGTTAAAGTAGAATTTGCAGAAGATGCTCCTTTAAATGAAGAAAATATGAATAAACTTGCACAATTCATTCATGGTTTTTGTGAGCAAGAAGAACTTCCTCATTTAGATAAAGAAGCCGTTGTAAAAGTTGTAGAATATGCTTCTAAAATTTCAGGAGATAAAGAAAAAATTTCTACTAGATTTACAGATATTTCACAAGTTGTTGGTGAAGCTGCTACTTGGGCTCAAATGGATAAAAAGAAATTAGTAACTGCGGATTATATAGATATTGCTTTAAAAGAAAGAATTGAAAGAGTAAAAAAATATGATGCTAAATATATGGAAATGATAAAAGAAAACACTTTGCTTATTGAAACAACTGGAAGTAAAGTTGGTCAAATAAATGGTCTTACTGTTATGACAATTGGTGACTATACTTTTGGAAAACCTGTAAAAATCACTGCTAACACATATATGGGCAAAACCGGAATTGTAAATATCGAAAGAGAAGTTGAACTTTCTGGTTCTTCACATTCTAAGGGTGTTTTGATTTTAAGTGGTTATTTAGGCGAAATGTTTGCTCAAGATTTTCCTCTATCTCTTACAGCTAGTATTTGTTTTGAACAATTATATAATGGTGTAGATGGTGATAGTGCTTCTAGTACAGAATTATATGCAATTTTGTCTAGCTTATCTGGAATTCCTATTAATCAATCTATGGCTGTTACTGGCTCTGTTAACCAAAAAGGTGAAATTCAACCAATTGGTGGAGTAAATGATAAAATTGAAGGATTCTATCAAGTATGTAAAATGAGAGGATTAGATGGAAATCATGGTGTTATGATTCCAGTACAAAATGTACAAAATTTAAGCTTATCTGATGAAATTATAGAAGCTGTTAAAAATAAAAAATTCCATATTTATGCTATTTCTACTATTGAAGAAGGAATTGAAATTTTAACAGGTGTACCTGCTGGTAAGAAAGATGCAAATGGTCACTTCCCTGCTGGCTCAATAAATTATTTAGCATATGAGAAGTTAAAAAAATATGCTAAATTAAGTAAAGATATGTAATATAAGCTTTCTTAGATAAATATGGCAGAATCAAGATTTTGTACGCAGTGTAAACTGCATACAAAATCTTGATTCTGGTTTTTTATTGCTTTCATTATAATTTATTTATAAATTAGTATTTTTTATATTTCAATTCTATCTGTAAATTTCTTACCAACTAGCTCTTTTAGTGGTTTATTTTTTTCAAGCTCTAGTTTTGGATCTTCTTGTTCTATTTTTATTGCTAAACTTTGTACCATTTTTAATGTAGGCATATCTTCGAAAAGATTTGCTATTTTAAGTTCTGGAAGTCCATGTTGCCTTGTCCCAAAAAACTCTCCACTTCCTCTTAACTCTAAATCTTTTTCTGCAATAACAAATCCATCATTTGTCTCTTGCATAGTTTTCATTCTTTGTCTTACTACATCAGACTTACTATCATATTTTAAAATACAATAAGACTTATATTCTCCACGTCCTACTCTTCCTCTTAATTGGTGAAGTTGTGCTAATCCAAATCTTTCTGCATTTTCAACTACCATTATACTTGCATTAGGAACATTTACTCCTACTTCTATAACTGTTGTTGAAATAAGTATGTCTATGTTTTCCTCTTTAAATTCTTGCATAATAGCATCTTTCTCTTTTGGCCTCATTTTTCCATGAAGATATTCTACTCTATAATTTTTAAATATTTCATTTTTATATTTTTCTGTAAGCTCTAACACTGCTTTTGCATCTATTTCTTCTGTTTCTTCTACCAATGGGCAGACAACGTACACTTGTCTACCTTCATCTATTTGTTTTTTTATAAAGTTATTAATTCTCTCTTCCATAGATTTTGTAACTGCATATGTATCTATTTTCTTTCTGTTTGGTGGAAGTTCGTCTATTATAGATATGTCTAAGTCACCATATAAAATTAATGCTAATGTTCTTGGAATTGGAGTTGCTGTCATAACTAATACATCTGGATTTTCTCCCTTTTGACTTATAGTAGCTCTTTGTCTTACTCCAAAACGATGTTGCTCATCTGTTACAACTAAACCTAAATTTTTAAATACTACATTTTCTTCTAATAAAGCATGTGTTCCAATTAATACATCTATTTCTCCATTTTTTAGCTTTTCTAAAATTTCTTCTTTTTTCTTTTTAGTAACACTTCCTATTAGTAATTCGCATTTTATTCCATATTTTTCTAATATATCATTAAATGATTCTAAATGTTGACTTGCAAGTATTGCTGTTGGTGCCATTATTGCTACTTGGTATCCACATTTTACTGCTTTATAAGCTGCACACATTGCAACAACAGTTTTTCCGTGATCCAACATCTCCTTGAAGAAGTCTATTCATAGCTTTCTCGTTTTCCATATCATTATCTATTTCTTCTAAAACCTTTAATTGTGCTTTTGTTAATCTAAATGGTAAGTCATTTATTACTGTAGATATTTTTACATCTTTACTAAAACTAATACCCTTTTCTTCCTTTGTGTACCTATTTTTTAGGCTTATTAATGCTAGTTGCATAGAAAGTAATTCTTCAAAAACTAAACGTTTTCTTGCTTTTTCAAATTCTGTAAAATCTTTTGGAAAATGAATTTGATTAATTGCTGTGTTTACGTCTTCCAACTTGTATTCTTTCATTATATAATCTGGAAGAGTTTCTTCTAATAATTTTTCTTCATTTACTACTTTTAAGCCATTTTCCATAACTTGTCTTATTGTAGTTTGGTATAAACCAAATGTTGCTGGGTAAAGAGGTATAATTTTCCCTGTATTTTTATTGTTCTCTTCACTATCATAAACAGGTGAGTTCATTTCTATCTTTCCATATTTGATAGATACTTTCCCATAAAATTTATATTTTTGTCCTAGTACAAATTTATTTTTTAGATAACTTTGATTAAACCATGTAAGAACGCAAGTTCCAGTTTCATCTCTTACTATTAGTTTATAAATAGCCATATTTTTACGAATTCTTTGTTCACTCATTCTGCTTACTACCATTGCTTCTATTAGGGCTTCTTCTCCATCAACTAAAGAAGCAATCATTTTAGGCTTGCTTCTATCTTCATAATCTCTTGGATAATATGTAATTAAATCTTCTAAAGTATTTATTCCTAATCTATTTAAAAGTTTTGCTCTGTTTGGACCTACTCCTTTTATAAATTGAATTTCTTTTTCTAATTCTTGCATTTTTATCTCCATTTTTTGTTTAATTGTATCATGAAGTTTGTAAATTTAGAAGAGATAATTTGATTTTTATTTAATAATTCTATTTAAATTCTATATTTTTTGCTCCTCCCAAGCAATACATTTCTATATAATCCCAAGAACTCAAATCTATTGTTTGTTTTTGGCTATTTGGCGTTGTAATATTGTGTATTATTTTACCTGTATCATAAGCGTATTTATTTTCTTCTCCTAGCATACCCCAAATTTGATTAATATTATTTCCTGTTCCTGTACCAGTGTAAGTCATAGTATTTAAAAATCTTACATCTATCCATGCACGATATCCTTGTTGATAATATATATTTCCATATCCTTCTGAATTTTTTTGTACAGTTCCTATTATTTTATTACCATTAACATATGCTGTTTTTCCTTCTGCTATATCTTCAGCAGTTGCTGTTGCATTTTTTGTTACTTCTTTTAATATTCCTTTAATATTATCTGCAAATATAGTTGCTTCAGCTGAAGTATCTGGCTTTATACCTCCTGCTTCTTCTATTGCATTTGCTATTGCTGTTTTAAATTCAGTTAGTTTTGCTATTGAATCATATGGTAGATTTCCTGAATTCGAACCCTCTATTTCAAATTGAGTATATAATTCATTTAATTCAGTTTCTTCTTCAATTCTTGCAAGTTCTGTATTTTCTTTTGCTTTTTTAGCAATTGTTATTATTCCATTGTCTCCTAAAACTAAATTTATGCTTATTCCTGCTAAAATTATTAGTACTATTATTGTTATTACTAATGCAACTAATGTTATTCCTTTTTCCCTTTTCATTTTCTTTTGTTCTCCTTCTTTACTTTTAGTAGAATTTTATAAATAATATTAAACAAAATCAATTAATTTTATGTTATTTAATTATTACTATATTTTAATAATTTTATTAGTACGTTTTTATTTTATCAATAATTTAATATTTTTTCCAAAATATAGAAAAAATATTAAATTACTTTTTATCCCACTGCATGGATTGCTCCATAAGCTGTTCCATACCAAGTTACACTTATTCCATTATCTGTCAATTTTAATATTATAGAACTACTTCCAAAAGCTAATGGTGTATCTATTGTAGCACTATAATTGCCCATATAATATTTATCACTATAACTTTCATCATACATAATCCAAGATGTAGAATACTTATCTCTTACAACAACAAATTTGGGTTTAAATCCCATATCAATAGTTTGTTCTGTAGTTGTAAGTGTAATATTGTCATTATTATATGTCTTCATTTGTACTTCATTTTTATTTCCTATTATTTTATTACCATTGACATATGCTGTTTTTCCTTCTGCTATATCTTCAGCAGTTGCAGTTGCATCTTTTGTTACTTCCTTTAATATTCCTTTTATATTATCCCCAAAAACTGATGTTTCGGCAGATACTTCTGGCTTTATACCTCCTGCTTCTTCTATATAGTTTGCTATTGCTGTTTTAAATTCTTTTAATTTTGCAATTGCATCATAAGTGATTTCTCCAGAAGTTTCACCATTATTTTCTAGTTGAGCATATAACTCATTTAATTCAGTTTCTTCTTCAACTTTTGCTAGTTCTGTATTTTCTTTTGCTTTTTTAGCAATTGTTATTATTCCATTGTCTCCTAATATTAAATTTATACTTATTCCTGCTAAAATTATTAGTACTATTATTGTTACTACTAATGCGGTAAGTATGAAATGTTACTTTCTTCATTAAAATTAAATGAGGTGTCATACCCCTTTAAATAAAAATCAAATTTCTTATCATTATATATAACAATCTTATCAACAAACTCCTTACAAACATTTTTGCTAAACTTTTTTATATTTAAAATATTATCTATTGTCTTTTGAATCTTCTCCAGTATTTCTTCTGCATTTTCTTTCATTCTTACTTTTTGTTTTTGAGAATCTAATTCAATTTCAATTTTATTTATCTTTTCTATTATTTCGTTGTTTTTCAAAGAAAATGTTTCTTCATCCACAATTCCCTTAATGCATAAATCAAGTAATCTACTTCTTTCCTTCATTAATTGTTCTTTATCTTTAACAAGTATATCATTTAATTGTGTTTCTTGTCCACATTTATTTAGCACAAGTTTTATATATTGTTCAGTTTCTTTCTTTATTTCTTTTTTATTGATTAGAACCTCTTTTAAAGCTTTCATAAAACATATCTTCAATGTTTCATTGTTTACCCTATCGTTATTGCATCCTATATCTTGTCCATTTTCTTCATGTTTTTTTCCGTATTTTGTTGCAGTATAACATCTCCAGGTCTTTCTAATAGTTCCATCTTTTCTTTTTCTATTTTCTCCACCAACATAGGAAGAGCCACAACACGCACAAACTAACTTACCTGAAAAAGTATGTTTATTTGTATATTTACTTTTTTCATGTTTATATATTTCACTTCTTCTTTTTAATTCTCTCTGCGTTGCTTCAAATAAATCTCTATCAATGATTGGCTCATGATGATTACTTGTATAAATAAATTCAACTTCTCCTTTATTTTCTTTTTTAGAATGTTCTAGGAAATCAACTGTATATGTTTTTCTTTGTTTTAAATCTCCAATATATTTAACATTTTGCAAAATATCTAATATTGTACCTTCTCTCCAATCTGTTGATTTTTTTCCGCTTCTTGTCCTTTTTATTTCAATACCTCTTTCTTTTAGTTCTTTAGCAATAGTATATGCTCCCTTACCTTCATATAAATACATATTAAATATTTCTTTAATTATTTTTGCTTCTTTTTCATTTATAACTAATTTTGTTTTCTTTCCCGTAATTGGATCTCTAACAAAATCATAGCCATATACAATATTTCCAAAAGCCACACCTTTCTTCATACTTTGAATAACACCAAATTGGACTCTCTCTGATATTCTTCTACTTTCATCTTGTGCAAGACCAGCCATTATTGTTAGTCTTAATTCTCCATCTGTATCGAATGTACTTATATTATCTATAATAAATCTTACTTCTATTCCTAGCTTTTTTAATTCTCTTGTTTTTTCAAGCGTATCTACTGTATTTCTTGCAAATCTACAAACTTCCTTTGTTAACACAATGTCATATTTATTTTTTAGCCTATCTCTATACATTCTATTGAAATCTGCTCTTTTTTTTAATGAAGTTCCACTGATACCTTCATCAGCATATATTTCAACTAATTTCCAGTCTTTATGTTGTTTTACATATTCTTCAAAATACAGTCTTTGATTTTCTAGTGAATTTTTTTGATCTTCGTGGTCGGTAGAAACACGGCAATACACTACAACTCTTTTCATTATTTCTTACCGCCTTTCTGCCTTTTACTCATTTCTTTTCCCCATTTTATTCTTTCTGATATATATCTTTTACAATCTATATTTTCTGATTCTTCTACTACTATTTCTTTGTTTCTTAAACATTGACCTTTTATACTTCTTTTATCATTTTCAAATTTCATACATTCTAAAAATATTAATTTAAAAGTTGCCTGCATATATTCTTCTTCATTTAAAATATCAATATTATCATCTAAAAAATACACTCTCGATTTATTTTTTCTAAAGTATTCGATATAATATTGAGCTGATAAATTAAATAGATTACTAAATTGTTCAATGCTCTTTATTACTATAATATCTGCATTTTTCTTTAATAAATAAGATAACATTTCAAACCACTTTGTTTTTTCTGATTTGTTGTTTTTTACGATGTCTATATAATATGTAATATTTTTTTCATTATTGTTTAAATATTTTTTTACCTTTTCTTTGTAATTTTCGCTTTTCTCTGCATTTTTAAATGCTCCATATACTAATATTTTCATTTCTATTGTCCTTTCTAACTTTCTATGTTAGAATAAGAACATAGAAAGTATTTCACATATTTTCTTGTAAAGACTATCTTTGTTAGTTTGACGGCTAAAAGATAGTCTTTCATCTTTTAATTTTTTAGTAGCGTTTACCTCCTTCCATTTTTAAGCTACTTTTCTTTCATAATCTTTATCAATCTCGATAATTGCTACTTTCATCTCATCTTCTGTGAGTAAGCCTTGTTCATATAAATCTTTTATAATTCCAACGACTATACATTTCTTCGCAATATCTGGCATTTACTTTCCTCCATAAAAATAAGGAGCTTCGTAAAATCTATAATCATTCTACTTTGTTCCTTTAATTTATACAAATGTACTTCTACTCCATTTTTTTCTATTTTATACATTTGACTTTACTTTCTATCTTTAATTTTTTCTGCTTCCTTTTCAACTTCTACTGGAGAATATAAATCTAATAAAGTTAGTATATATTCTCCAAATTGCTCATTAGATAATTCTAAATTTCCTGTATGTTTTAAATATTCTCTAGCAACCATTCCATAAGATGCAATTTGTTTTCTTGTAACAAATTCTGTTTTTTCTTCTATTCCTTCTCTGTGTAATGCTTCTTTCTTTATTTTATCTAAATCAATTCCAAGGGATATAATTAGTGATTTATCAACCCTTCTTAATTCTCCTAAATCTAGTGTTCCTATATAATATTTTAATCTTGATTTGTCTATTGCTCTAACTTGTTCTGTTAATATAAGTGAATTTTGTTTTAATCTATTTTTATAACCTTTTATAAATACATGAGTTGGTATAATTGACTTTGAATTGACTTTGCTTGTAATTGGTGCAATTATAACTGTTGGACTATACTCATTTCCAATATCATTTTGAATTATCACGACAGGTCTAACTCCTGTTTGTTCACTTCCTACATAAGTTTCATCTAATGCTGCATAAAATAAATCTCCTCTTTTTATATTCATTATTTATTATCTCCTTTTTTCTTATAATTTCTTAAATATTCCATTTGTTCCTCATCTTCTGTATTTTGTTCTTCTATACTTTTACATTTACTTGCTCCTAAAATTATCAAGTATGTAAATAAAGCAATTATTACAATTAAAATTAAAAGTATAGTAATAAATATTTTACTCATACAATCTCCTTTTTTATTAAAGGGTTATCTAAACAATTTAAGACAACCCTTTCAATTATTTCAAATCTATCGTTCTCCTAATTCATTAAACAGCAATTTGCTAAATTGCTTCACAGGAATTCCACCTACCTAACTTCGTTAGATTTATACCCATTGCGTGCGACGGCTCACAAATTCTATTTGTTTCAACGCTCAAGCTGTGGCTATATAAGAGTATCATTATACCTATTATTCATTTTCGCCTTATAAGTAGCAAACTTATATTTAAGAAAATAATTTGTAAGATTATTTTTAACTAGCTCTTAATAATAGGAATGTATTTAATGAATTGCTATTCAATTTTCAAAGTGCCTAACTTGTTATAAAAAGAAACAAGTTTGAGAATTTGTCCTCTCACTTGTTTCCTAACTAAATCGAATTTTTGCAAGGCTACTTTAAAAATTTTTTTATTTTTTTAGCATTTTCCTTATATTTTTTATTCCAGCTCTTATTGTTTCACTTACTGCTTGATGGCTTGTCCTTTCTAATTTTGCAATTTCTTCTATTGTTTTATCTTCAAAATAATAAAGTTTTATTCTTCTTTTTTGAACATCTGATAAACAACTTATTGCTCTTTTTAATTCTCTACTTTCAAATTTTGCTTGTATAATGTCATCAATTTCATTTTGCTTATATAGCATTCTTTTATTAAGTGTTATTTCTTTAACTTCTGAATGTTCTATATGATTATCATATTCATTCATTTCTGATAAATCATCTAATTCAAATCTATCCATTGCATCAAAAATTTCCTTTTTTATTTCAACTAAATGTGTATTATTTTCTCCATCTTTAAACATAACTGAATATGTATTTTTTATTTCGTTATATATTAATGTATATGGATTATCCTTACTTTTTCTTCTTTTTGGTCTATTAACCATTTTCCTTTACCTCCAAAATCAAAATTTCAAATTTGACTTTGGAGTTGGCGGAGATTTATTTCTAATAATTGAAGCTCTTAATAAGCAAAAAGTACCACATGAATTAGCACATAATTGCACTAAATCAGTGGTACTTTTATATGTATTTAAATTATTCCCTCCAATCAACCATAACATATACACATCTCCTAAAAAACTAATTTTGTTTTCTGATGTGTATAAAAAGGATTTATCTAATGCGTAAATTGAATTCTCAACTTGCACACAATATAAATCATTTTTACTACTTTTGATTAAAATGTGGGAACAAAAAGAAAAATGTGTGAAAAAAAAGATTTTTTCGACACATTTTGACAAAATATTCTATAATTTTCCATTAAGCTGTAAATATATGGATAAAAAAAATCGTAAAACTACTGAAATATTTGCTCTCTCTATTGTGTTTACATAATTTTAGTGGTATAATATTGTCAGAAATTTAAAATAACATTTGTGAGGCAAATAAATATGGTTAATATTTTGATTAGCAATAAAGATGTTAGTTTTGCTAACAATCTTGAAAATATGCTTGCAAATGATAAAAATTATGTTTTCAAAATAACTACTACTGAAGCAGATACAATATCTAATTATAATAAGATAAATCCAGATGTATTAGTTTTAGATGACAACATACCAGATTTATCTATTGAAGATATTATTGATAGACTGTCTATAATTCCAAATGATTTCGGCAAATCGAATATAGTTTTAACTTTAGAACATAATTCAAGTGATGAATTAAATAATGTTGAAAAGGTTAGTTCAATAATTTATAAGCCTATAAATACAGATAAGTTAATTGCGTCTATTAGAAAAACTGCTAATCGTAATCAAAGACCAGAATTAACAAAAGCCGAAGTATCTGTATTTTTAAAAAAATTAAATTTGAACTGCTATTCTCCTCGGTTTCAACTACATGAGAGATATTATTTTATATTATTATGATCATTCGGATGAAATGGAATTCTTAAATGATATTCAAGAAAAAATTGCTCGTAAAAACAAAACAACAAAAACTAAAGTTAGAGATGCTTTAAACAGCTACATTAGAAAAATCAAAACATCTAGTTTTTCAAGCTACTCTACTGAATTAAATAAGATTTTATATAACAATGGTTATACAACTTCTTTAAAAGATTTCGTACATAGAATTGTACTTTATATAATTAGAGAAAAAGAAAATGGCAGATTACTTTAATAATCTACCATTTTCTTTTTAGTTATTTTTTATATACTCTTTATAATCTAGTATAATTCCTTCAAGTCTTTCTTTACTTGTTTCATGTATCATACTATTAAATTTATCTCCTATTAAATCTTGCACTTTATATGCTTCATCATTTTTAATTTCATTACTTGTAATCATATTATAAATTGGAGTTTCTTCTTTTAGCTCATTATGCGTAGTTTCTACCATATTTAATCCGTTCATACCATCTAAATCATATTTCATAAATACCATTGTTGGTTTTAATTCTATTATTTTATGGTATCCATCATTAGCATTATTACAAACTGCCAATAATTCAACATCTTTTATATTTCTTAATATGTTAGAAATTTTTTCTTGTTCTTGTTTATCATCATGAATTAATACTACTTGAACTTTATTTCTTCTTTCTTCCCAATTTAGTTCTTTCCAAATCATTTCATTTTGTCTAGGTTTGAAAGAAACACATACAGGAACAAATTTGCCATATTTGTTATGTTTTGATTGATTAGTACAAGGAGTATCTTCATTCATCTTATGAGCTCTTAACTCATTTGTTGGAGAATCATCCCAAACTATTTTATTATCATAATATCTTGCTATTCCATACGGAGTACCTATCATTAAAGAACACACTCTTAACATTCCATTTGGGTGAACTAAAATTCTTGAACCATTTTTGCAAGAACAATAGCCATAATATTTTGGATTTTTCTCAAACTCTTCTTTTGTTGTAAATGATTGTGGAATTCTAACAGGTATCGAATATTCATTATTTTCAACCTTTGGTTCTATCTCATTCCAAACTTTAAACCAATCATTTATTGTAATATCAATGTTACCACTAAAATTATCTCTAGGAACACCAGTTTTAAATAGATTATGAAAATTCATTTTTTCTATTCCTAATTCTTCTGCAAATCTTATCATTCTATCTAAATACAAGTTTCCATTTTCATCTCTTTTGATTAATTCTTTACTTATACAAGATGTTATATCAATATTATATCCTAATTCTTTAGCTCTTTTTATATTCTTTACACATTTATCAAAAGAACCATATCCACGAATGGGATCATTAATTTCTTTTATCGGTCCATCTATACTAAATGTTATTTCATCTAACATTTTAAATTCTGGTTTTTCTAATAATTCACTTTTGAATTGTCCGTTTGTATCTATTCTTACATATTCATATCCTAATTCTTTTGATTTTTTTATTAAGGCTAATAAATTTTTGTTGTCATTTTTTATATCATATAAAGTTGGTTCTCCCCCCATTAATGTTAGCTTAATAGCTCCCATCTCTCTAAAATCTTCTAATAATTTTACTGCATCATTAAAGTCTACTTCTTTTTTCTCGACTTGAAAGCATATTTCTTGCTTATATAAGCATTGCACACATCTTAAATTACAGTCGTCTATTAAATAGAAAAATATTTGTCTTAGATTCTTTTGAAAATAATCTGTGAATTTTTTATCCATCTTATAATTCATAATAAACTCTCCCAACTTGTCTATTTTTACATACTTATTATATAATGCTTCCAATAATGTGTAAATTACTAAAAAACTACGGTAAATTCAAATTTACCTAACATTATTGACTAACATTTGTATAACTGCTAAAATTCTATTAGGAGGATTAAAAAATGAATAAAAACGAATTATTAAAATTAGTGGATAGTTTAAATATGCCAAAAACAGAATATTATATTCTTTCAAGTGGTTCATTACTTTTATATGGTTTGAGAGAAAAGGCTGGAGATCTGGATTTATGTGTTTCTAATGAATTGTTTGATAAATTAAAAATAAAATTCAATTTAAGACAACCTAATGAATGTGGTTTTTATCAAATATCAAAAGATATTGAAATAATACCATCAAATAAAGATGATTTTAAAATGACAATAAAAGATAATTATCCTGTGGAAGATTTAAAGACTATTCTTAAATTCAAGCAAGAACGAAATACTCCAAAAGATCAAAAAGACATTGAAAATATAATTAAATATTTAGAAAATAATAAAATCTAACCCAAATGAGTTAGATTTTATTTTAAATAATCTTTTATAAACTTCTTATCTACTTTTGTTAATCTATCTTTCAAATAAATTAATTTTATACTATTTTCAGGTAATTCTATTGGCAATTTTACTTCATATACTTTCTTATTTTTTAAATTACTTTTTGCTGCTTCTTTCATTACATAAGCTATTCCTATCCCTCTTTTAGCTGCATTAATTCTTTGTTCTGTTGTAGGACATCTTAAAACCACATCAAGATTTATATCATAATCATTTAAAATTTTACCTAATCTCTTTGTTGTAGTTTTATTTTCATAAGATAAAACATACTTATAGTTTTCAAGCTCTTTTATATCTTTAATGTCAATTGGTTCATTTGAAATAAATATATTTTTAGTTTTCTTTAATTCTTTAATAACTAGTTCTTCTTTACAATCTGCTGGAACTGAATCTAGTATAGCAAAGTCTATTTTATTTTGTCTTATTTCTTCAATAAGTTCTCTACTATCTGATTCTGTATCTATTGAAATACACATATTAGGATAATCATTTATTGCATTTTCAATTCTTTCCATCAAATAAAACTCTGTTATATGCGAAGGACAGCCAATCGAAATTTTTGCACAATTCATATCATTTTTACTTTGAGCAATAGTTACAGCAAAATCAACTGTTCTCATTCCTAGTCTTGCATTCTCATATATTTCTTTACCTATTTCAGTTAATTTTAAAGGCTTTCTTGTAAATAGCTGTACTCCTAATTGATTTTCTAATGTTGATATACTTGTAGAAATTGATGAAGACGCATAACCAAGTTTTTCTCCTGCGTCGGCAAGACTCTTTGATTCTGCAACTACAATAAATGTTTTCATTAAATTCAAATTTACATTATTAGCTTCAATCATAATTCTCTCCCATTTTAACTTTTATAAAAGTATTTTTTTCTATGGGTATTTTACCTGCTAATCATTTGTTTAATTATCAATACTACTACATTATATCATATTATTTACATAATATCAATCAAAATTTAATTATTAAACAATTTTATATTCGCGTAATTATTTATTTTTTTTTAAAATCTTATTTAAATCAGGATATATTGCTACTATAACATCTTTTAAAACATTTAGTTCTTCTTCATTACATCTATTTATTATCTCATGTAAAATCTCTTTGTTAGTACTTTCTCTTTTCTTTTCCATGTTATCACCATAAAGCAATTTATCAACTGGTAATCTTAAAGCAATAGCAATTTGATGAAGTGTATGTACACTGCAAGATCTATTTCCTTTTTCTAATTCAGATAAATAGTTCTCAGTACGATTTATCATTTCAGCAAATTTTTCCTTTGTTATTCCAATTTGTTCTCTATAACTTTTTACTCTATTGCCTAAACCTTTCCAGTCTGTATATTCATATCTATTTTTTCTACTCATATTTTTTCCTCCACAACTAGCAATAATTTATAAACTTCTTATTATTTATATTATTGCATCATTTTAAGAAAATTATTATCAACTACGAATAGTTTATATAATTATTGCTGGTTGTTTTATGAGTAAAATAAAATACGATTTTAAATCGCTTTCTTCCTTCTCTTTTTAATTAAACAATTTACTAAAAAATCCTTTTTTCTTACATGCTGTTTTAGTTTCTACTTTATTCTTTTCTATATAATCTGTAACTTGACCATCTACTACTTCTTTTATAATCATATTTATTATATCATCACTTATTGGTTTGTGTACTACCTCAAAATTTAATTCTCTTGCTTTTTGGTAAATACTCGGATCCGAATCTCCTGTAACTAAAACAATCTTGGGTTTTTGTTCAAAAGTATAATATTTTAATTCTTCAATCAATTCTATTCCTGTTTTCTTTGGCATTTGATTATCTGTAAAAATAATGTCTGGACTATTATTCAAAATACTTGTTAATCCATCTTCACCATTATATTCTACAAATACTTCTTCTACATTTTCATTTTTTAAAACTTTTGCTGCCAAATTGTCTGCCAATATCTTCATGTCATCTAATATTTCTACTTTTACTTTTATTGACATATATATCACTCCTCTCTGACAATTCTAAATAAATTAGAATATTAATTCTTATTATACCACATATTTTTATAATTTAAATAGTTTCGACAATATTCTCTCAATTTATTGAGAGGTTTTTAGCCATAATTTTGCTAAAATTTATATATGAAATGAGGGATTATTATGGATTTTTCGGATTTAGTTGCGATAAAAATACAAGAATTAATGAGTCAAAACAATATAACTATTTATAAATTGGAATCTTTAACAGGTGTATATACTTCTACTTTATCTTTATTTTTAAGTAGAAAAACTAAAACTATAAGATTAGAAAATCTATATTTTATCTGTGAAGCTTTAAATACAAATCTATCAGAATTTTTTGCCGATGAACGCTTTAAATACGCAGAACCAAAGGAATGGCTAAAAAGAAAAGAAGAAAAGTAATTGAATTTATATCAATTATTTTTTAATTTACTTTTTTATTATTAATTTAATAAATTCCGCATTTCTTAATTGTGGTAATGAATTTGCTTCTGTTATTTCTTTATGATAAAAATAACATGAAAAAGCTTGAATTGCTATTCCATGAGAGACAATGCAAATTTTTTTACCAATATTTTTATCAATAATTTCATTTATTGTTTTTACCATTCTTTTTTGAACATTTATATATTCTTCTTGTTCAGGCATTCCATTTGGATATTTGCTATCTATTAATTAATTGTATATTATCTTTTTTATTATATATTTCTACATTGATCATAAAACCGTTATTTTCTATATTCACAAAATATACTATAATAAATGTTTTTCTATCTATTTTTGTATTACACAAATTTCCCGTATTTCATCTTACGCTTAGTGTCATATTATCTTTAAGTTCAAGTTAAAATTAATAAACATAAATCTATATTGGGAGGAAATTTATTTATGGCTGTTAGAAAATTAAACGGTAATATGAATGTTATAGGCACAAATTTAAGACACTATCGAAAAGCAAAACATTTATCTCAAGCTGAACTTACACAAGAACTAAATTTATTAGGTATTCCGATATATAAAAATGATATTTGGCTTATAGAAGCAAATAAAAGAACAATAAAAGATTATGAATTATGGGGATTTATAAAAGTTTTAGATATTTCTTTTGATGATTTATTTAATGGAATTAACGCAATTCTAAATGATTATTAAATTTTATTACATACAAAAATAAACCAAATAATTTTATTTACCCTAAAATTATCTGGTCTTACATTTTAATATTTCTTTCGATTTTCTACTAGATTAATACTAAAATTAATACATTTTTACCTTTTATGGAAGGAATAAACCTCTTTAATATCTAATACTTTATTGGAACAAGTCCATAAACTTGAACATCGAAAATAATATTAGAGTGGCACGAAAACCTTTGTTGTCATTGGCATTGGCAGAATTAGCGTCCCAACGGTACCCTGCTGGACTAGTGTTCCAGACATCTGTACCCCAGTATTTACCACCGCGTAGCACTACCGTAGTAAAAAGCAAAGTTTCCCAGTTTATCCCTAGTCAAAAATTTTGCTTTTGACTATATCATCTCGGAGAAAAATATTTCTTTTTTTTAAATTATATGTATTAGCAGTTTCAAAATAACCAATATGCCCCGTTAAGTATATTCTGGCATCTTTAGATGTAATCTTTCCTTCCTTTATTTCATTTAATAATTTTTTTACCTTCTTTTTGAATTTCTTTTTTCCTTTATCTCTAATTTTTAATCTATATTCATTTATTTTATAACCACAAAAATTTATTCCTTGTTTAGATTTAAATATCTGTGTTTTTTTATTTAAAGAAAGGTTTAGATTTTCTTTTAAAAATTTTTCTATTTTATTTAATATTTCTTTAGCTTCTTTTTTAGTTTTTACTAATATAACTGTATCATCCATATATCTATAATAATATTTAACTTTTAGCTCATTTACAGCATATTGATCCACTTCATTCAAATATATATTTGCAAATGTTTGTGATGTATAATTTCCTATTTCAAGTCCAGTTCTTCTATTTTGAGCAGTTAAAATCTTCTTTATTAGCCATAAAACCTTAGGATCCTTTATTCTTCTTTTTAATATTATATATAATATATTTTTATCAATACTATTAAAATATTTACTAACATCCATTTTTAATACATAATATTCCCTATATGATTTTTTCATTGAAATCATACCTTGTTGCAAATCTTTTGCAGCCTTATGTAAACCTCTACCCTCTAGGCAAGCATAAGTTGTTTTTATAAAAGATTTACCATAGTACGGCATCAAAAAATTATCTACAACCCATCTATGTACTATTCTATCTCTATACGGTGCTTTTTCTATTATTCTTTCTTTTGGTTCATAAATCTTAAATGAAGTATATGAGCCATGTTGATATTTTCCTGTTTTTAATTCTTCATAAAGTTTTTGTATATTTTCTTCAACATCCATTGAAAATAATATAACATCTTTTCTTAAAAACTTACCTCTTTTAGACAATTTATGCGCTTTCATTAGATTTTCATAAGTTAATGCTTTATCATACTGATTTCTTATCCATCTCGCCATTTTTATCCTCTCCAAATATAGTTTCTATATTTTTCGCAAGTACAACGCAACTATTATTCACTTGTCTTAAAGTTCCATCTAGCACTATATTATAGTTTACATTTGCAAATCTATAAACAAAATCTGCATTTTCATTTTTACATATTACAGTTATATAATTTTTACTTTTTTTTACTTTTAAATTTAAAATTGCAATTGCATATATTTTTCCTTTATCTACTAATCCATATTTTATACTTTTTATTTTTCCCATTATATAAACTTTATTCATTTTAGTATGCCTTTCATTTCTTACTGGGTTATACTAAAACCTAATCTTTTTTTACCTTTTGCGGAAGGAATAAACCTCTTTAATATCTAATATTTTGTTGGAACAAGTCCATAAACTTGAACATCGAAAATAATATTAGAGTGGCACGAAAACCATAATTTGTATTTGAATTTCCTGAATTATTGTCGTAACGGTACCCTGCTGGATTATTATTATTGTAATTACCACCGCGTAGCACTACCGTAGCAAAAGTATACAGTTTCCCAGTTTATCCCTAGTTTTACTTTACTTTGGATTAGATTTTATTAGTCCTCCGACAATCTTCCCTATTTCTGATAACTTGTCTATACTAGTTGTAAAATTACTTTTGGTTATTGATTTTTCTTCATTTAGTATTCTTAACATTGATTTATTATAACTTATCAACGCATCTATATTGTTAAGATATGTATAACCATTTTTTCTATTTTTATTTAAAAAGTGTGCATTTTCTAACATTTTCAAGGATGAAGTTTTTAGTTCGGAACCAATATTAAATTTTTCTACTCTTGGTATTTTTACCAAAATTTGAAATGTATATCTAACATAATCCTCTAATTTTGGAATTAAAATTAGATTTCCTGATGATTTATATTTTTCCATATTTGTAATCATATTTACTCTCCTATCCTATATAATGTTTTGCACGCAAGAATATAATCTCTTGCGTGCAAATTTTATGAGCAAGCTCATATATTTTTTCTTCCTATGTCCTAGTCTTTCCCTTTTACAGTCTAATTTATATTAATTTCCAATTGGGTAAACAGGGGTCAGAGCTACTGGATAAATAAAGTGGCACGAAAACCTAAGTTGCCATAGGCAGAGGCAGAAAAAGCGTCCCAACGGTACCCTGCTGGACTAGTGTACCAGACAGCTGTACCCCAGTACAAACCACCGCGTAGCACTACCGTAGCATCGTTGTCCCCATTTGTCAATGGGTTCAACTCTGTTGTAAATTCACTAACATTTCCTCCCATGTCGAAAATGTTACATTTTGCTGTTGTTACACCTGTTGGTAATCTTGTTGCATTATTAGCCGCTTTAGTTTGACTTGCTCCGCTTGCGTCAATATATGTAACACTTTTGTCATACCAGTTTTCATTTATTGCAGTTCCATCTTGTGCATTATCTCTACTTGAGGCATAAGTTTTAAAGCCTGAATTGTTTTGAATAAAATTCAAAGCTGTATCTCTTGCATAGCTTGAACTTAAATAACTACTATTTCCTGTTCCTACATCAATATTCTTTGCATTAGCATAGGCACTACTCCAAATTAAACTTGCAGATGGAGTTTTATATTGTTGAATTAAATTTCCTTCTCCAACTTCATATCTTCCCATATAAAAACCATTATATTTTTCAATGCTTGTTTTTTCCGCATTTATTTGGCTAGCAATTTCATCTGTTACTTTTGATGTTATTCCATTACTTTGATCAAAATCTGATAATTCAATTCCTGATAATGTTAATTCATCTTTAAATGCCTTTGACGCTGGGGTTCCGTCTGCTTCAACTCCCCATTCAGTTCTTTGATAATCAGCTACAGTACAAGGTATCCAGACATATTGATTATAAGTTCTCTTAATATCATTTCCAGAACTATCTTTACCTGTTTGCCAATTTACACTTGATAAATCTCCTTTATATACAACTAAACCTGAATTAATACTTGTTTCTCCTGCTACATTTGAGACTGTAAATCCTGCTGGAATAGTGGCAATCTTTCCGTTAGTATCTTTATATTTTTCTACTTTTGTTGCATATTCTCCTGCTACTAAAAATACTTCTTTTGGTTTACTATCTGAACCTTTTTCTAATAAATATGATAAATCTATTTCTAAACCATCTTTAGTCTTTACTTTTCCATCAACTAAATCGTTTCCTGTTACTTTTTTTGCAACAGCCGATACATCATCTTTAGTATACTGTCCATCACCATCTATACTTTTTGCAAGTAATTCTGTTTCAATTTCTTCTTTTACAGAAGCTATTTTAGTTTGTTCACTTGCTTGTTTAGCTCTACCGATAATTCCATCACTACCTGTTATAGTATTTATACTTACGCCTGCCAAAATCAATAAAATTATGATTGTTATAACAAGCGCTATTAGTGTAATTCCTGCTTCTTTTTTCATAGCTCTCACCTCCTCTTTTGTTAAATTTTATTTTTTGGTTTATTGTCGAAAAACATTTATAATAAACCTTTATTATAATATACTAAAACAAAATTTTTTTCAATAAAATTTGAAAAAAATTTAATTTTTGAAGATATTTCATTGAATTTTGTAAAATTCATTGACTAATATACTTATATTTGATAAATTAATTAAAAATATACTAAAGATTTTAGAATTGATTATGTGAAAAGAGGTGAAAATAGATGAATAAAGCTGAATTAGTAAATGCTATGGCTACAGAAACTGGTGTTTCTAAAAAAGATGTAGAAAAAGTTTTAAATTCTTTTATTAATGTTGTTTCTAACGAAATGGCTAACAAAGGTAAAGTTCAATTAGTTGGATTTGGTACTTTTGAAACAAGGCAAAGAGCTGCAAGAACTGGATTAAATCCTCAAACTAAAGAGGAAATAAAAATACCTGCTTGTACAGCACCTGCTTTCAAAGCTGGAAAAGCATTAAAAGATAAAGTTAATAAATAAACAAAAAAAGAAGTGATATCAACCAATTAAGATCGATACCACTTCTTTTTCATTTATATGCAGGTGTTCCAAATCCTCTTATTACACTACTATCTATACTATACTTATTTTCTTTGCATACATCTCCTCTTGTATTACCTTCGACAGTATAAATAATTCCATTTTCAACTCTTGATACTATACCTACATGATCAGCTAATCCATCATTTGAATCAGCCCAGTCAAAGAATATTATATCTCCTGACTTTGGTGTGTAACCTTTTTCTTGCCATAATCCACAAGTTTTAAACCAAGCTACACCTTCACTTTCGCAACTTGCAAATTTAGGAATTATTCCCGCTTCTATATAGCCACATTCATTTGCACACCAAGAAACAAAGCACGCACACCATTCCACTCTTGAATTATAACCATACCAAGACCAGAAGGGTTGTCCTCCAATATTTCCAATTTGTTTTTTTGCAACTTCAACTATATCCGTATTTCCAACTGATGAACCATAAATTACAGATGACCACAAACTTGCGTACTGTTTATCTAATAATTCTGCTAATTGTTTATTTTGCTCAATACTAAAATTATATTTTTGTGCCATCTCTAGTGCATCTTTTCCGTTTACATTAATATGAAGCTCTATTTTCTTTTTATTATCTTTATCTGTTACTTCTTCTGTTGATGAAGTTATTTCATTCATTTCCCAAAATATTTCTTTTAATATTGATATTTTATTGTTATCTAATGTCATAACTTCTGCATCATTTTTCCCATTACTAATTTTCACAGTATATACTGCTAAAATATCTTTCCATTCTGCTCTTTTTGAATTAATATCATATTCATCGTGTTTATTATCTTTTTGTATTTGCGTCATTTTATTTATAAATTCTGTATTTAGATTTGATATTACTCTATCCATTGTTACAACTTGTTGTTCTCCATTTATAGTAATTTTACTACCCGTATCTTGACTAGATAAAAATATTCCAAATATTGAATGAGCAATTAATGCTACAAGACAAACTACAACTATAATTATAACAGAAATCCATCCACCAGCTATAATTAATGCTATTAATGATTTAAGTGCTGCAATTATAGTTTTTATTGCAATTATTGTAATTTTTATAACAACTTTTATTGTTTTTATTGTGGCTTTAACTGCTGCTTTAGTTGCCTGTACTGTTTTCTTCGTTGCCTTTGCTGTTGTTTTTGCTGCTTTTTTCGTCGTTTTTATAGTTTTGTCAGCTGTTTTTACAGTTTTTTTTGTTGCTTTAGCTGTTTTTCTTACTTGCTTTATTGACTTTCTTGTTTTATTTCTACTTTTAATTTTTCTAATTCTATCAACCGTTTTTTTTGTGTTCTCAACAGTTTTCTTAAAATTTCTTTTTCCAATTCTATTTAATCTACGAATATCATCAGGTGTTCTTTTTGTTTGTCTTGATATTTTATTTATTGCATAATTTGTTCCATTTTCATTTGTTTCTTCATAAGCTTCACTAACTTTATTTTTCATTTGTATTGATTTGTCTTTTACTTTTTCGGTGTTTACAATGGCTTTATTTAATGTTTTTACTGTTCCTTTTTTCTTTTCTTTAATTTTAATATCTGCCAATAAAACCTCCTATTTTATTTTTCTTGCTACTATAACTAATCTACTATTTTTATTACTATATTCACAAGTAGAAAGTGTTATCAGTTTTTCTTTATCTTTTATTTCTATACCTGTCTGATATAAAGATTTATCTTTGCATATATTTATAAAATCATCATACATTTTTTTATTTTCAAAATTTATATTCTCATAATATCTAAAAGTATTTTTTGTATATACTGTTGTTTTAAAAACTGCAAATATTTCATAACTATATTCTTTTTCTAATGTAGTAAAAGTTATAATTTTATGATTATTATAAAAATCTTTCGATTTATATTTTTCAAGTTCTCCAAACATTTTATTATTTTTCATGTGATGACCATAAATTACAATATTATCACTATTTAAATTACATTGTTTTGCCATATATGGAGTACCATAACTAGAATAGTTTTTGTAAAAATCTCTATGCAAATAATAATTTGGATCATTTATATTTTGCATTATAGGATAATTTATTGTTGTATTATCAATTTTTAGCCAACCAACAATATCCTTATTTTCCTCATATAATTTATTTATATCTATTTTTCTTTCTTCCTGATTTTCTATATTTTCTTCAACTATTTCTATTAAATCCTCAAATGTATTTTCTTGTTTCTCATTTTGCTTTTTTTCTTTAAATATTAAATAACTGCTAATAAGTACTAAACCTATTAGCAGTATTGTAATTATAGTATATACGATTTTTCTCATTATATAGTTGCACCTTCTCCGTAATTTTGTTGTCATTAATTTATACAATTCTGTATCTTTTGGAAATTTATTAGAAAAAGGAATCAATGAACTACCTATTTTTAATAAACCTTCTCCAGATCCAACATTTGTAATATATGATAATTGTAAATCTGATATATTAAGTAGTTTTGCAAGTTCTGCTCTATCTGTACTAGCCTGATTAAGCATAATAATCAATTCACTATTTGCCATCATTGCTCTAGCTGTATTATTTTGTAACATATCTTCAACATTTTGTGTTATTCCTATTAAATATGCTCCATATTTTCTAACTCTTTTCCAAAGTGTATATAAAAAATTTGCTGAATATTCATTTCTTAATAATAAATAAATCTCATCTATAAATATATAAGTGTTTCTTCCTTTTGCCCTATTTTGTGTTATTCTATTTAGTATTGAATCTAAAACTACTAACATACCAAGTGGTAATAATTGTTTTCCTAAATCTAAAATATTATAGCAAATTAATCTATTTTCTGTATCTACATTAGTTTGTTTTGCAAAAGTATTTAAACTACCATTTACAAAAAGTTCAATAGCAAGTGCTATTTCTTTTGCTTCTGTTTCTTCTTGTTTTAACAATTCTTGATAAAAGTCTTGTAATGTTGGTGGCATTCCTTGATAGTTTCCTTGTAAGTAATAACGATAGGTACTTGCCGTGCATCTATCAATTATTGATTTTTGTTTTGCTCCTAAATTATCACTTCCTATAAGTTGTTCACAAAGTGAAAGTATAAATTCTGATTTCAAAATAACAGGATTTGCTCCATCTGCGTAATTCTTGTTCATGTCCATAGCATTTATATGATTTCCACTTGTAGCTGAAACTTTTATAACTTCTCCACCTAGTGCTTTTACTAATGGAGTATATTCATTTTCTGGATCAATAACGATTACATCTGCGTTTTTATCTTTAAGCATAGTAAAAACAATTTCTTCTTTTGTTATAAAAGATTTACCACTTCCACTTACTCCAAAAACTAAACTATTTCCATTTAATAATTTTTTTCTATCTGCTATTATCATATTTTTTGATATAACATTTTGTCCGTAATATATTCCATTAGTTTCTCTAATTTCTTGTACTCTAAACGGCATAAAAACAGCAAGGGACTCTGTTGTCAAAGTTCTTAAAGTATCAATTTTTCTAACTCCAAATGGCATTGCTGTATTTAATCCATCTAATTGTTGAAATTTAAGAACTCCAAACTGACATAAGTTTTTCCTTGCTATTGTCAATATTTCTTCTGTATCGTTGTCTAATTCTTCTTTTGTTTCTGCTGTGTGTACCATAGTTAAAACAGACATAAACATTCTTTGATCTCGTGTTATTAAGTCATCCAAAAATTCTTTACTTTGTTCCCTTTGCATCTCTAAATCATAAGGGATTATAGCTGAAAAGTTATTATTCGCGTTCTGTCTGCGTTGCCAATTAGTTATATTCGTTTCTACTCCTAATCTTCTATTTTCTGCTTCTCGAACTGCTTCGTCCATTGCAATTGGTATTACATCTATACTCATCATTGAGTTTTTATTTATATCTGTAAGTTCTGCAACCATACTATCTTTAATATAATTTGCATACTCTTTTAAAAATAAAACTCTAGCATATCTATTACCAATTTTTATATAATCATCTTTTATTTCAAAAGTGTCAGGACAAATATAATCTTTAAAACTATGCCCTTTTCTCATATTTGAAATAAAGTCAAAATTAAAGGCTGTTTCTTCTCCAACTCTATAAAAATCATGAAAAAGTTGTAATCTTTCTACCGCTTCTAGCTCAACACATACAGAACCTAATTCTTTAAATTTGTTTATTAATTCCGTTCCAATTCGTAAAAAATATAATCTTGCATCTTCTATATTTTTCTTTTCTATTGTTATAGTTATGCACTTTTCTTGCACAATTCCATTTGACGCTGTTGCTTTATCTAAAAGCATTTTATTATATTCTTTTCTATATTTATCTAACTCATCATCTTCTAATTTAATAAACATTGTCTTTTGAAAATCTAGTTTATTTAATCTTCTATTTATTATAGTAATTTTACTTGTTGCCCCTGTGTCAAAGGAATTTAAAAGTTCTGAATATTCTAAAAACATTTCTTCTTTATCTTCTCTACTGGCAACAGAATAATTTATATCTGTAAATTTAAAACATTTAGAATATTTATTTTTTCCAACTAAAAAGATGCCATCTTCCCACATTGCATCAATGGGTATGGCATCTTGCACACTTTTTGGTATTTTAAACTTTTCCTTGTCTTTCTTAAATAATGTTCTGTTTAGAATTTTCAATAGTTTTTGTTTTCCTCCTCTTGTTTTTCTTTTCTTCTTTTATTTTTTCTTTTTCTCTTATAATCATCTCTTCATAATATAAATTCTTTGGTTTAAATGTTAATCTATTTGGTGTTAGAATAACTGATTTTATCCATGCACTAATAAACTTTTCAGCTGTCATTCCGTTATATTTCAAAAAACCTATTACAGCAAAAGGAACTGCACATAAGATGCACAACCATGATAATGTTTCTATTCCAAAGAATGGTTTTAATACAAAATATACAATAACAGCAACTATACAAGCTAATATTGAAAAGATAAATTGTCTTAATGATAAACCAAAGAATATACTTTCTGTAAAATCTCTTATCTCTTTATTTATTTTTACTTCCAGTTTATCTTGCCTCTCTTCCTTTATTTTTATCTGCTATAATTTGGTCTGCTATATTTAAATACATAGAAGCTATACCTTTATATCTTCCATACTGATAATCTCCCTGCATATCTTTTGAAATATAGTTAATAATATCTTTTAATTGCTTTCCTGATAAAGGTTTTGAATAAACTCTTTTTAACTCTTGCTGTTGCATATCTGTTCCATATTTCAATGATAAAGGTGTATCACTTAAATATTTCATATCAACTAAACCTTTTGCTAAAGCTTCTCTATATTCTGTATCCAAATCACATAAATCTTCTTCTATCTCTTCTATTGTTACCTTCAATTTTACCTCCTATATTCCTAACATTTCTCTTACTAATCTATCTGAAATTTTTACCGTTCCAACCAATACCAACATATTAAATATTAGTTCTCCTATATATTTCCATACCATATTCACTGCTGCTGCATTTGTATCTATAACTGGTGGACTTGATGCAAATAATGAAAATATTACGCATGAAAGCATAATAATTACACCTTCTAAGCAAACTGCACTGTAACCTTTTATAAAGCTTCTACCAATGTTCTGTGTTGGCTCTCCAGCAAAACTAGCAAGTGCTACTGGAGATAATGCTGTATAAAGATATATTTTAAAGAATCTTCCATATACAGTTAATATCATTACAAATGAAAGAACTGTTATAAATAGTCCTCCGTATTAATGTAACTGCCCACAATGGTATGCTTTCAAAAAAATTACAAGCTTCAACTGCTTGTATTATTTCATTTGGTAAAACAGTTTGTGTTGTTCCTCCGAGTCCTGCTGATGTCATTATTGTACTTGCAATTCCTTGTACTATTTTAAATATTGCCATCATTAATTCCAAACCATATGTTACCATTGCTTTTGCTATTGCAAAACGAATAAAAAGTTTCAATGCGTGTTCTGGCTTTTTAACTTCTGCAAAACTCCCACAAGTTTTCATTACTCCAATAACAAAAAATAATACTAATAATGCTAGTCCTATTGCTTGCATTGCACCATGAATATTAGTAATTACATTCCAAATTGTTCCACCTTTAAAATCAACAGGAGATTGAGAAACAAGTGTCCATATTTCGCTTAATTTAGAGTTCCATGTTTCGATTGCATTTTGTAAATTTCCTACAACCCAATTCAATTTTCAACCCCCATCCTATAATTTTCTAATTCAATATCACTTTCGACTTCATTACCCCATACATCCCAGCCTTTAGTTTTCTCTCTTGCAAACAATTCAATTCTTGGTAAATCTCCAACAAGTTCAACAATTTTTTCTCTTACAACTGCTGGTTTTTTACTGTGTTCTTCTATTGGCGTATCTATAATCTGAAATACACTACTGGATTTTCTTTTTATTGTTCCTTTTGTTCCAATTAAACAAATTTCTGAATTTGCTCTTGTCCAATAACCTAATCCAAAAAAATATGTGTTACTTTTTTTATTTCTTTTTACCCAATTAAATCCACAAGTTTTATACTTAAATCCCCATTGTTTCATAACTTCTAGTCCTTCTAATAAACATGGGAATGTAACCCATAAAAACAAAATACAATTTTCATCAGAAATATTTTCTATACATTCTTTCAAACTAATAATTTCTTCTATTTTCATAGTCGGATAATGATTTTCAGCACTTCTTTTCTTTTCTTTTTTTGACCACACTTTATATTGCCAAGGTGGATCAGCATAAATTATTTGATATTTTTTTCTCATTTTTCACTCCCTTTTAAAAGGCAAGCTATAAACTTGCCCTTGTTATCCACCTGTTATTATATTTAAAATTTCTTTTGCAAATGTGATTACAATTCCACCTGCTAGAGTCATTATTCCATTTGCTCGCTGACTGGGATCGTGTGATTTCAAACTCATACCAACTTGTACTACTCCAAAACCAAGTATAATCATACCAACAGCACGAATTAATCCAAAGATAAAATTTGAAAGATTATTTACCACTGCTAATGGGTCATCAGCAGCAAAAACATTGCTTGCTTGTGCTGTAAATAAGATAACTATATAAAATAAAATTCTTGCAATATTTTTTAAAACTTGTTTTAATATTTTTTTATTTTTCAATGTGTATTTATTCCTCCCTAATAAATGCCTCAACTTCTTCTTCTGACAATAATTCATAATTTTCTAGTAATTCATTTTCTTCAAAATTTGTTACTATTTCTTCTCCATTATTTTCATCTAGCACAATAATAGAAGCTGATGCCTTATCAGTTTTGCCATGAATATATGGTTTTTCACCACCATCAGTAGTTAAAGCAATATTAGGGTGTTTTAAAATATCATATTTATAGTCTTTAATTGGTCTTTCGCCACGAATAAAACAAAGTGCATAATTATTATCTAATAAACGCACTTCATCTGGTGTCATTTTTTCTCTCCCAGCGATTTGATAATTTGTAGAATAATTACCACTTCTCCCTGAACTTTTCCCATGTGTATCTAGATCTATTGTTTCTTTTCCGTAATAGCTCAGATACATATTTATGGGTACTTTGTTCATTTCCACCCAAATACAAAAAAGTATCGCAATTTCCGTACAATACTTTCCCATTGCTTATCGAATAACGCCTTTAATTGTGCTAGGTTTTGGAGAATGATAGAAACAGAAACTGACCTTGACCTCATTACACTTAAAATTTTATCGAAGTCATCTGGTAGACTAACATTTGCAAATTCGTCCATCACAAAATGAACATGGACTGGCAAACTGCCACCATATTTATGGTCAGCTATATAAAATAACTGTTGAAATAATTGTGTATATAAAATACTTACTAGAAAATTAAAACTTGTATCATTATCTGGAATTAAGGCAAATAATGCTACTTTCTTTTCGCCTAAACTTGGCAAATCTAATTCATCATACTTAACAATATTAGCAAGACTTTCCAAGTTAAACTTTTCTAATCTTGCTGCTAAAGTAATTTGTATTGATTTTAATGTCTTTGCAGAACCTGACCTATAATTTCTATAATATTTTAAAGCAATATGTTCTGGATTTTCATATTCCAATTTATCGAATAAAATATCCACTGCACTTATAGGATTTTCTTGTTCTTCGTTTACATCTGCTGCACGAAGCATCTCAAGTACCATCGGAAAGTTCTGCTCTTCTTCTGGCGCTTCATATTTTAGATAAAAAATAAGAGCAAGTAATAACATACTTCCTGCTGTATCCCAAAAAGGATCTTGGCTTTGACTTCCGTTTAGGAGTTGTACTCTTAAATAAATTTGTTACTAATCTTTGCACATCATTGTCAGTTTTTAGATATACAAAAGGATTATAACAATGACTTTTCTCCATATTGATTAAGTCTAAAACTCTTACTTCATAACCTTTTTTCTCTAATAGATTTCCTGTATCTCTTAAAATTTCTCCGCTTCGGATCAAGAATTACATAGGAGCATTTTGAACTACATTGCATAACATTTGGTTTGCAATAAAATCTTGTTTTTCCTGCACCACTTCCACCACATACTAAAACATTTAAGTTTCTTCTATGCCTTTTTCCATCTAATCCTAAAGCTAAATTTTTTGTTAAAATTTTATTATCACAAAATGGCTTTTGTCTATATTTTTTATTTATTGCACTAACAATACCCCATTTTGCTGAACCATATTCTTCTCTTCTACGATAATTTTTTCTCGTAGATTCATACATTCCTATTCCTAAAATATAAATACATAGTGCAATAATTATAGTTTTTAAACTATACTCGCACCATATAATATTAAAAGGATTTGAACTTATTTCGCCAAATTTTTTTATTACTTCTGCAAGTCCACCCCTTATATATGGTGCTATTAATAATGATAACCATATAACTGGTATAATTCCTAATATATACAAAAGAGTATTTTGTTGATTATTATCTTTCGCTTACTATTCGCTCTCTTTTAAATATACTTTTCTTTTTTACTGGGGTATTTAGTAATCTTAAAAGCAATTCATTTACAGGTTCTCTATCTTTGTTTTCCTTTTGTAAATCTGTACGAAGTTCATTTAAAGCATTTACTATTAAACCAAATTCATACTTATTTAAAACTAAAATTATTTGTTCTTCCAATAATTGCCTCCTATCTTGCTTGTTCTTTTTCTCTATTTTGTCTTGAAATACTTTCGATATTATGACTTATTCTTCCACTTATACTTTCCATAGAATCATGAATAGGCTCTAATTGTTCTCTAATCTCCTTTGCTGACATTGTAGTTAAACCATAAGGTATATCTGTAATATTATAATTTAAAAAATTCAAATTATATTTTTTACAAATCATATACGATACAGCATTGACTTTAAAATCTGCATAATCACAATTTTCGCCTATTTCTTGTTTTGCTAATTCTTGCGTCAATTCATTGAAAAGTTTTGTTCTATCTTCGCATCTAGCTATTTGTAAAACATCATTTTCAAAATCATATAGTGCAACTCTATCAGTATTTTCAATTTTATCTACAACTTCAATTCTCGCTTGACTTGACTGTAAGAAAACTTTTAATAATAATTTATCATCATATCTTATTTCTCTTGCTCTTTGCCTTATATTAACTTGAGAAATATCTGTCAAATATTTTACATTATAATTAGTTCCAATACTACCATCTTCTCTCATATAAGTGTCTGCTGGTTCTAATATTTTTATATCTGGTTTTCTATTTTTCTTTGGATAACCACCAATGCTTGTCCAGTTATCAAAATCTTTTAGCATAATTGCTTCTGGCATTTGTGCATTTATTAATAAAGTATTTGCGACAGAATATTGTTCAAATTTACTTAAAGTATTTAGGTATTTCTTAAATTCTTCGCCATTTTGTACTATTTTTTCTGCACTTTCATCAATTAGCTTATAAACATCTTGTTTTTCTTTTCTTTTATAATCAATCCATTCTTCCTTATTGTATTTTCTATTTTTTCTTTCAAAATTAGAAAATACATCTTCTAATTCTATCATCTATTTTCCTCTTTCCTTATTTGTAATATCTAGTTTTGGTATTTGTGTATCATTTTTTGTTGGTAAATCAAATACTACATTTTCTTTTAATTTTTGAGCTTTCTTCAATTCCGTTTCAACCTTCAACTCTGCTTCTGCTTCTTTTAATTTCTTTTTTACAGATTCTTTTTTCACAGGTTCAGTAACCCCTTCGGAATTGCTTTTGCTCTTCAAGGAATGCTCTGACAGAGGGCTTTTTTCCGTCTTTGCTACTTCGGGGTTTTGATTTGAATTTTCTTTTGGTGTAAATAATATATCTTCTACCATATTATCATTAACTTCTTTTCTTTCTGTTCCTTTATCTGGTTCTGCATCAGATATATTTTTTTCTTTTTTTACATTTTCTCTATCTTGTTCAATATCAGTTTGAATTGACGCTTTACTAAATGTTGATAAATTAAATCTGTCTACAATTCTATTAACCTGTGGTGCGTCTTTTGCTCTAACCATAATATCAACCATACCGTCAATATTTTTATTACTTTTGGTAACTAATGCACAATACAAAATTCCATACCCTTTAGCTTCTCTATAAAATGTTCGTAAATCTTCCTTTTTTATTGAAAAGATTTTTAATTCATTATCACTTTTTATCATGTTGCTTAATCTTGTTTTGCCTTTTGTCTGTTTTTGGTCTTTAGAAATTGTATATAATGCTGCTGCAATATTTTTTACAGCTACACCACTTATTCTAGCAACTACTTCAACTCCTTCTAGTGTTAGTCTAATAGTTTGTTCTGCCGAATCACTTGATATGCTCAACTCTTGTTTTCTCCTTTCTTTGTTCTGGATTTTCATTTTCAACTTTTTCCATATTTTCTTTTATCTTTGGTACTCTTTGTTCAATATCTTCAACCAGTTCAATTTCATAATTTAATTCTTTTATTTTTTCTTGTATTATTTTTATTTCAGTATTAATATTTTCAATTTCAATTTTTGTATTTGTTTTTTTCTTCTTTTTGTATAAACTTTCAATTTTGCTTTTTAACTCTTTTCTATCAATAGTTAAATATTTTTTATATGCTTTTAATTCTTCTAATGACTTTATATCTTTGTTACACAAAAATCTTGTTTCGTTAGAAATCTTGTCCATTCTTTTTATTTCTTCTTTTAATTCCTTTGAATATCTTTTAGGTATATTCTTATTTTTTTGAAAAACCTTTAGTAAAAAACAATAATGAAAATACAATGCTTTTATACCTGTTGCTTTTTTTCTATTTTTTAAATTTAATTTACTTTTGCTTTTATACTTTTTACTTCTTACTTCTGGGAATGATTCTCTTGTTGCTGACACTTCATATATTTTCTTTTCAATATTTTCAATTTTATAATCATCTCCAAAAGCTCTTTCTATTCTTATATTTCTTTTATATGGTTCTTTTCTAACACTTAATTTCCCATAACGATTTGTAATTGTATAATCCATTTTTCTTAATATTGATAAGAAATCATTATAAGAAAATGCTTGTGCTATTGCATAATCAATATCTTCTTTTACTATCATATTGTAACTAGATTTTTGAGCTTGTCCCTTATAAAAATTATTATAATTAATTTTACTTTTTGGACATTTCTTTTCATCAATTACACTCAATCTATTTTCTTCACAAATTCTATCTGATGTTTCTCTAATTAAAGCATAAGTTTCATTACAGTCATGATATTTTTTTCCATCAATATATGAAACAGAATTAAAACAGAAGTGATTGTGAATATGATTAGTATTTAAGTGTGTTGTAATTATAACTTCATATTTATCACTCCAAAGTTCATTAGCAAGTTGTACTCCAATGCTATGTGCTAATTCTGGAGTTACTTCATTTTCTTTAAAAGACTGTATTACATGAAATCCTAAAATCCCATCAGTTTTACTAAATCTTCTTTTCGTTCTCATCATATCTTCATATATTGTTTCTTGATCACAATTCAAAGCAGTTACATATAATTGTTCTTCTGTTTTATACGAAGCCTTCGTATATTCAATTACATTGTGCAAATCACTATAATTTTCTTTACTTGTTTTACTAGGATTAGTAGTATAATCTATAACATGGTCTAATCTCTTTTTTATTTTTTTAATTTTAGTTATTGCCATTTTTTTCTACATCTAAAAATTCCTTTTTTATTTGTTCCGATAATTCATTCCATTTTGAATATACTTTTTTATAAAAAGGAGCATCAACTAAACCTAAACTGTTTGCTTTTCTTGCAATTTGGTTTAAATTAATTCCAACATATTTTAATTGATTAATTATTTCAAACATTTTTTCCGTTGGTTGTTCTTTCGGTTTATAACCAATTATTAAATTTCTTAAATAAGAACTTTCATTTAAGCCACATTTTTTTGCATTCTCTTTTAAGATTTTATTTTCATTTTCATTTAACCAAACTTGCTTTTTTATATCTCTTTTTCTCAATAAAATTTCCTTTCCTTCTTAATATCATTTTTATGGGGATTGGGGTTTCCCCATAATTTGTATTTGTGCGGGAGTACAAATGCAGTGCTTGCTAGGACAAGATTTTTAAATTTTTATATTTTCCTAAAATAAGAATATCTTTCTATTTAATTATTGTAAGCACAATCTTCAATCATGTTTGCTCCTAAAACTTCTTTAATTTCTCCTAAATTTTCTTCAATCTCATTTGTTAAACCTTCAAGATATTCAATATCATTTTCATCTAAAAAGTTTTCAAAATTTTCTGGTATTTCTTCTTTTCTATCAACTTTTTCTCCATTTTTTTCTAAGATTTTAGCTTCAATTCCCACTAAATCTTTTTCATTATCATCTAGCAAATCTGTTTTTAAATAAGTTTGTTCAACTACCTTCATTGCTTGTTCTTCATCTTCTGCATATATTGTTACTAATCTATTAAATATTTGTTTAAATTCAATTTTATATTTGTTCATTCTAATTTTTTCCTCCAAATTTTATCTTACTTTTTCATAAATTCTTTTATTATTTGCTTGCCTATTTATGTTTTGAAAATCTAAAACATATTTTAAATAATCATTACAATCTTTACCTACTGGTGGTCGATTATCTATCACTTCATATTTATTAGACAATTTTTCCATAAGTGCTTTGCTTGCTTTTTCTCCAATTTCATCATTATCAAAATGCAAATATATTTGCTTTATATTAGAATTATTTTCTAAAAATTTTATAATTGCTATTGGAATCTTATCATTAACTTCTTGTTCTTCTGATGGTTTATTTACTCCACCCAGTGAAATCATATTTTCATTTTTCCAATCAATATTTTTCATTTTTAATAGCGTTGCATAAGATAATAAATCTATTGCACTTTCAAATAAATGAACTCTCTCACTTTCATTATTTGAAAGTAATCTAAATGTGTATGCCTTATCACTTCCTTTCGATTCTCCCATAAATCTTGTATCATTTGTTCCTCTAAAGAAAGCATATTTATACTTTTTTTCTTCATCTGTACCAAGAAAAACAACATTATGATTTGGCTCACTTTCATAAATTAATCCACTATTTATACACTCATTAATTATCTCTAAATCAATTCCTCTTTTTACTAAATATCTCTTTGCCCTTTCTGAATTAATTGATTTTAATGGCAAAACAAATTCTGTTTTTTCTTTCTTTTCTTCTCTATAAATTACAGGCTGTTTAACACTTACATTACCTATAATTGTTTGTATAGCATCCAAAAAAGAATAATTCTTAACTTTCATTAAGTAAGAAACTGCATTTTTTCCTCCAACACCTCTTGAAAACCAATTCCATAATCCATTACTAATTCTTATACTATCGTGTGTTTTTGTGCTGTAAGTTCCATTTCCAACTTTAACTAATTCGTTTGGTTCATAGTTTTGTAAATAAGTTAAAACATCCATTTCTTTTGCTTTTTCTACTATTTCTGGTGGTATATATGGCAATAAAACACCTCCTAAAACAAAAAAATAATACAGCTGTTATCTGTATTATCTTTCTAAATTTTTCTCTTTATTTTCTTTTTCCAGTTCATCATTTTCTGGCTCATCCATAACTTGCTTATCGTTTTCATCTATTCCAAGCTCAATATTTATTTCTTGTAGTCTTTTTGTTTTTTCTTTGATTTCGTTTTCTTTTTCAAATGGTTTATCTAATTCTATTTTAGCATTTACAATTTGTCTTTTTATAAATTCTATATCATTTACAGCATATTTAATGTTTCCTTCTATACCCTCTAATGTATTATTTAATCTAGTTATATTACCAAAGACATCTGTTCCAAGTGCTGTATGATAACTATATTCATTTTTTAAAGTCATATTAAATTGTTTTTGAAGTGTATCAAAAGATAATAGCATTTTAAATCCTCTGTACTCTCCAATTAGTTCTTCATCAGCTTTAGATTTGTTTTTACAAGCTTCTAATAATGCTTTTCCTGCCTGTTCTTTATCAGCATATTCTACACCTTTTATAATCATTTTAGAAAAGCCTTCCGAATTATTGATTGTATTATTTTCTACTTGCTTAACATCATTTTCATAAGCTTCTTTTTGAGTTTCAAGCTCTTTTATTTTATTAGGATAATCTTTTGCCACCTTGTCCTGTAAATCGTAAATTTGGCTTAAATAACTTTGTTTAATAATCTTTAATTTAGATAAGTCAGACTCCAATTGTGTCTTTTCTAATATTACTTTATTTCCAGTAGCTAATGCTTTAATCTCTCCATAACTTAATGCTTTATCATCAATATCTTCCATTGATCTGTCTGGAGTCTTTGAGGTCATTATTTGTGAAATAAATTTTTGTTTTCTTTCTAGCATTTGAAATAAATAAGCATCAAAGGTTCTTTCTGTAACATAAGTAAATATATGCACTGATTTGTTTCTATTTCCTTGCCTTACACCTCTACCATTTCTCTGAGTTAAATCTGCTGGTCTATACGGAGTATCTAAATGATGCAGAGCAATTATTCTATCTTGCACATTTGTTCCTGCTCCCATTTTACTTGTACTACCAATTAAAACTCTAACTTCGCCTTTTCTTACTTTAGCAAATAGTTCCTTCTTTTTACTTTCATTATCAGCTTCATGTATAAAAGCAACTTCTTCTCTTGGTATGCCTTTTAATACTAATTTTCTTCTCAAATCATTATAAACATCTGTAAAAACATAATTTCCATCTTCATCAAATTTTTCTTCAAATCTTTTTGGTGTAGATAAATCGCAAAATACCAACTGTGTTAATTTTTCTTCTTTGTTTTGTTCCCATAGCTTATAAATATTATTAGCACAAGTAGATACTTTACTATTTTCATTATCTTCTATCATATCATTCATCAGTCTTTGGTCTAAAGCCAATTGCCTACCTTCATTTGTTATTTTAAGCATATTATCTTTTTTAGGATCTATATTTCCTTTTCTTATATCTTCTGCTCTTTCTGCAAGTTTAGAAACCATTTCTTTTTGAATTTCACTCGGTTGCACTAAAACATTGTGTGTTATAACTTCAGGTGTCGGAAGATTTAAAGTGTCTGCTGTTTGAATATCTGCTGTTTCTCTAAACATACTCATCAGTTCTGGTAAATTATGAAATTGTGAAAACCTAGTCTTACTTCTATAACTCGTTCCATCTGGTGAAAGTTCCATTGCTGTTACTGTTTCTCCAAATGTAGATGCCCAGTTATCAAAGTTTTCCAAGTGCATTCTTTCCAATTCATCATATTGTAAATATCTCTGCATTGTATATAGTTCAACCATAGAATTACTTACTGGTGTACCTGTTGCAAACACAACTCCCTTTCCACCTGTAATTTCATCTAAATATCGACATTTCATAAACATATCACTACTTTTTTGTGCATCCGTTTGTGTAATTCCACCAACATTTGTCATTTTTGTATATAAAAACAAATTCTTATAATTATGAGCTTCATCTACAAACATCTTGTCAATTCCAAGTTGCTCAAAATTAATTACATTATCTTTTCTATGGTCTGCTTTTAGCTTTTCTAATTTATTTTCTAAACCTCTTCTTGTTTTTTCCATTTGCTTAATAGTAAAGTTCTCTGCATTATTCCTTTTAGCTTCTTCAATCCCATTTATAATTGTTCTAATTTGATTATCAATTAATACTTGTTGTCTTTCATAAGACATTGGTATTCTTTCAAATTGACTATGTCCAATTATAATCGCATCGTAATCCCCTGTCGCAATTCTACTGCAAAACTTTTTACGATTTGCTGTAGCAAAGTCTTTTTTTGTAGCAACTAAAATGTTTGCTGATGGATATAGTTGTAAAAATTCACTTCCAAACTGTTCAATGATGTGGTTTGGAACAACAAAAATAGACTTGTTACATAGTCCAAGTCTTTTACTTTCCATAGCACCTGCTACCATTTCAAAAGTTTTACCAGCTCCTACTTCATGTGCTAAAAGAGTATTTTTACCATACAATATATGAGCTATTGCATTCTCCTGATGTTTTCTCAATGTTATTTCTGGACTCATTCCTGCAAATTTCAAATGACTTCCATCATAAGTTCTTGGTCTAACACTATTAAAAGTATCATTATATAATCTAACTAACTTTTCTCTTCTTTCTTGATCTTTGAAAATCCAATCTGTAAATGCTTGTTTTATTTGTTCTTGTTTTGCCTGTGCAATAGCTGTTTCTTTACCATTAAACTCCCTTATTTTATTTCCATCTATATCCGTTTTTGTATCATAGATTTTAACATCTTTTAAATTTAGTGTTTTTTCTATTATTTCGTACGCATTTATTCTTGAAGTTCCATAAGCATTATATGCTTTTACATTTCCATAATCATAACTTTTACATGATATATACCATGCTCCAGTAAAACTGCTGTAATTAGCTTTTATTTTTCCTTGTTCATAACTTCCAGTATTTAATAATTGATACATAAACTCATTAATTATTTCTTGTGGTATCCAAGTAGAACCTAACTTTACACCTATATCACTTGCTTTAATATCTTCAGGCATAACTTTTTTTAATCCTTCAATATTAATTTTAAATTCTGGATGTGTTTCTACCAACGCTTCTGCTAATTTTAATTTTTCTCTTATATTGCCAGAAAGATATTCATCTGCTGTAACATACTTATTATCTTCCATTGGAACTTTATAAATTATGCCTTCTAATTCTTTTATTATTTCATCTTGACTTTTAGCTGTAAGTTTTGACATATACTCTAAATCAACTTTTGCCTTTTCTGATAATGAAACAATAAGTGCTTCATTTGCTGTATCAACATTTGTAATTTCCTTGTATGCGTTTATTGTTCTTTTTGAGAACATATCTGCTTTTCTCTTAAACTTTCCATCATCCATTACTTCTAATGAACACAATAAATAATAACTACTATCTGCTTCAAAGGCTAGTTTATTTCCTCTACTATTTATTCTTCCATATTTTTTTACATATTCATCATATAGCCTATTTAATTTATTTTGAGCTACTTTTATATTTTCATCAGGATAATTTTCAGTTTGTAAATCAATTAAATCATAAGTTGCATCACGAAGATCTATCATACCTTTTATTCTACTCATTGTAGTAATTGGTAAATCTTGTTCCATCATTAAGCTGTTTTCTCTAAAATATACTTTTCCATCTATTAAAGCATAAGAATAATTTTTCACATTAGGATCTGCTGGTATTGCTACTTGTTCATTTTCTTCAATATCTCCAACTGTATATTCCGTTATTTCTCCATTTATTTTGTCTACTGCTTCACTTAATAATGTTTTTAAATCTATTCCATCAAATGCTTTGCATTCTGCTACATTTCCAAATCTACCACTTACCATTTGCATCTGACCTAAAATCATATCTGGATTATCAACAAAATATTTATTCATTATTATTCCATCTTGATTTTCATCTAAATATACCCAATCTGGCATAATATCTGTCATATTTTCTCTTTTTTGAAAGAAAAGAATATCAGATGTTACCTCTGTTCCTGCGTTCTTTGAAAATGTGTTATTGGGTAATCTTATTGCTCCCAAAAGGTCAGCTCTTTGAGCAATATATTTTCTTACATCTGGACTCTTCTTATCCATTGTTCCTTTTGATGTAACAAAAGCAACAATTCCTCCGTGGTCGTACTTTATCTATTGTTTTTGCAAAAAAATAATCATGAATAAGAAAATGATTTTTATTATACTTTCTATCATTTATAGATATATCTCCAAAAGGTACATTTCCAATTGCAACATCAAAAAAACTATCTGGCATATCTACTTTTTCATATCCACTTATAGCTATTGTAGATTTTTGATATAGTTGTTGTGCAATTCTTCCTGATATACTATCTTTCTCAACACCATAAATTTTACAATTTGAAAGTTCTTTAGGTAACAGTCCTAAAAAATTACCAGTTCCACAGGCTGGTTCTAATACATTTGCTTCTTTTAGTCCCATATTTTGTAGAACTTCATAAATTGAATTAATTACTACTGGTGGAGTATAAAATGCTGTCAATGTTGATTCTCTTGCACTTTTATACTCATCTTCTGTTAATAATTCTTTTAAAATTCTATATTCATTTGTCCAACTACTATCTTTTTCATCAAATGCTTGCTGTAATCCTCCCCAACCAACATAATTCGACAAAATTTCTTGTTCTTCTAGTGTTGCATATCTATTTTCATTTTCACACTTTTTTAGGACTTGAATTGCTGCTACATTTTTTGCGAATTTTTCTCTTGGCGTTCCTACTCCTAAATTCTCATTATTAATTTTAAAATTATTTCTTTCATTTATTGGTATTTCTGAATGCAAAACATAATCTTGGATTTTTGTTCTTTTAGGTTTTACCTGCTTTTTTATTTCTATATCTAATTTTTCAATATTATTTTCTATTTGCTTTGTTTTTTCATGTTTCTCTTGTTCAACAACATCATCTTGATATTTTTCTTCATTGTTTTGTTTTGCAGTTTCTATATGTTGAATTTGTTTATCTTTTACAATTAAATGTTCATTTGCATAGTTTTCTTGTACCTTTCTTTCAAATTCTTCAAAAGGCATTTCTTTATTAAATAATGGAAATTTAACATCATATAATTTTACTATCCCATTATTAATCCCAGCAAATTCATATTCATCTGAACCTATATAAATAGTATCTCCTAAATGATATTTATATTTTGGTACTCTTTGTTCTAATATATAAACTAATTCTTGAACTTCTTTTAAATCTTCATTAGATAATCTACTATCATCTATTATTTCTTTTAATTCTTTTATATAATCTTTTACATTATTTGTATCATTTATATCAGCTTTTATAATATTTATATTATCTTCTTCTGAACGATACATTTCTGTATTATCAACATAGTTATAAAAATCAAAGTCCTTAACAAATTTATATAATCTTTCTGCTAATTGTTGTTCGGCATCTTCTTTTTGTTTTTTACTTTCTTCTAATAGTTTTTTCTTACTTCCCTGTAATTCCCTATCAATTTCTTTTTGTTTTAGCCAATTTGAATATTCTTCCTTTTCCTTTGAATTTAAATATTTATCTAATTTTATTAATTCTTTAATTCTTTTTTCTGCTACATTCCAAGTTATTATAGTAGTTTCTTCATTTTCTCTTTTTTCTCTGGTTAAAGTAATTCCTTTTCCATCATATTGATAACCTATTCTTGTTCCAATATGAATTGTACTGCCACCACCCCAACCATATTCATTTTTAAGAAATTTTATATTTTCTTCACTTGATAGACTATTGATAAATTGATTATATATTCTCATTTTACTTTCTTGTATATTGCTACCCCTTGTTAGCTCATAATCAATTATTTCTTGAGTAAAAGAAAAAGTAGGAGCATTCATTGCTTCTACTTGTAATAACTGCATTTGTTCATCATAAGATTTTACTGGTTTGTGCATATCATGAAATTCATTGACCATTATAAGTCCTTCAATATATTCTGCAATATAATTCCATTTATAATAAACTTCTGCTGTTCTATTCAAATAACCATCTTTCCAAAGATGTAAAACATTTTCGTAAGCTTTATAACCTAACCTTGTATCATTTACTACAATTTCAGTATAAGCATCTCCAAATGCCTTTTTTATAAATTCAACTCTATCATTTTCAATTAAATTATTTTGATAAAATTCTCTAATATCTTTTTTTGTAACTTTTAAATTATCTATATTATTTAAAATATCACTTACATATTCATCTTGTAGAAAATCTAATTTACTTCGCATTTCTTCTTCAGTTAATGTTCTTCTAAATTGACTTTCTTCTATTGATAAATCAGTTCTGTTGCTACTATCTCCTCTGCTGTCATCTTGATATTGTTCATCAAGCCAACCCATTTCATTTGATCTTGAGCTTTCAATTCTTCTGTTATATTCTCCTTCTTTGCCATCTCTTCCACTAGCATTTCCACTCTCTTGCTCGCTTGGTCTTGTATTTCCTGTAAATGACTGTTTAATTCGTTGTTCATTACCAATATTGTTAGTTCGTGATTCTTGTGGTTCAATAGGTAATTGTACCTCATCATCGAATATTTCCCTGCTGGAATTTTCTCCTTTTTCATTGTTAGATTTGGTATCAAGTAATCTCCCTGTTTCGTGTACTCTATTTTCTCTAACATTTTCAACCCCTCCTTCATTTATATTATTATCATTAGAATATATCTCATTTTCATTTTTTGCAAATGTACGATTTTTTAAATTTTCCTTTTTTTGTAGAGTTGAAACTGTTTTTGCTATTTCTCTTAAACCTGATTCTGCAATATCACTAACACTTGCACCTAATATTGTAAAAAGTTCTGGACTATTAAAATATTTTAAAAATTCAAATTCATTTTCAGAAATGTTTTCTCTAGCATTTATTCCACATCTTATCATTAGCATATAACTAACACTTGCCCAAGTTATTCCTATTAATATATCTTTAATTTCATCATCTGATATATCATTTAACATTGTGTTAGATTTATTTTTTATAATATCCGTTAGATAATCTTCAATATCATCTACAACCATGTTATAACTTGCACTAATTATAGCTTTCGATAAATCTTCCTTTAAATCCATATCTCCAAAATTTGCTTCTAAATCTTCAATAATATCTTTTTCATACTCTTGTTTTATATTCCATAATTTATATTCAGTATTATTATAATTATGAGTATCGGATAAGTCAAATACTAATTTAAATGGATATTCACTATTAGGATTTTTGTCATACACATAAATAGCTTCTGCCCTATTATTTACCCATCTTTTTAATTTTCTATTCCATTCATCCATTGTTGCACAAGCTCTTGCATCTGGTCTTTGTGCAAATATTAGAACTTGATCATCAAAATCATATTTAAAATTCCAAGCACTACTATCTAAAAAAGTTCTCCAGTTACTCGGTGAACTTGAAATTTCTTTTAAAGTAGTTTTATAGAGTTGCCTAGTTTCCTTTATTTTTCCCAACTCTCAACCTCCTATAACTATTGTCTTTTCATTAATTTTGTATAATCTTCATCAATTTGTACTCTATCTAATGCTGAAAGCAATAATACAATCATCTCTGCTGCTTCCTTTTGGAATAATGCAATATCTATAATTGATATTTCTCCTTCTTCGTCTTTTTGTGGTAAAGAATATCTTAATAATAATTCTTTTAATTTTGTTGCACTTTCTTTCCACTCTTGAGTTATAATATTTTCTTCTTGGAATGTTAATATTCCCATTAATTTATTAAAATTACCTTTGTTTACGATAAATTTTACTGTTGGTTTTTTATAATATTCAATCATTGTTTATCTACTCTTTATCTTCCTTTCCTGCTAAAAACTCAATAATTTTTCTTTTAGCAACTGCTTCTTTTAAATCCATAATAAAACTTTTTTCTACTGGGCTAAATTGTTTTAAATTTTCCCATTTTAAATTTTTTATTTTTTGCTCTGTATCTATATTATTCTCAAATATTTTTTCTAATGTCTTTACACTTTGTTGTAAAGTATATTGTGGCATATTTACCTCCTAAAATATTTAAGGTGGCTTTTTTTAGCCACCCATATATTATTTTTTATTTACTAATTTTTTTCTTTTATATTCGTATACTCCTAAACCTACTAAGGTTAATAATGATAATCCTAATACTCCAGCATAGATAGTTGTTTTACTATCATCTCCTGTTTTTGGTGTATCAATAGGTGCATTTTCAAATTCAAAAGTATATAAAGAATTTTCTCCTTCAACTTTTACATCATCAATAAATACACCCTTATCATTAATTTCAATTTTAATAACTTTATCAGAAATCACATATCCATTTGGAGCTTTAATTTCTTTTACAAAGAAAGTTCCATATCTTAAATCTTCAAATATTATTGTTCCTTCTTCTTTATTTGATTCATACTCTTTAATTAAATCTTTACATTCTTCATCTTCATATAATCCAAATGTGAATTTTTCTTTGATACTTTCTTTAGTATTTGCATCAATTTTTACTAATTTTATATTTTGTAAAATTGGCATATCTTTCATTTCTATTTTTTGAGTTTCTTTATTTTCAGATACTACAAATTCTATTTCTTCTGTTGTTTCATAACCATAAGGTGCAGTTTTTTCCCTTAAAATATAAGTTCTATTTTCTTCTAGTCCTGTTACTTTATGAGCTTCTTTTGTTGAAGTCCATTTATCTATTATTTTTTCTGTTTCTTTATCTTGAACTTCCAGTTCTGCTCCCTCAACTTCTTCGCCTGTTACTAAATCTGTCTTTGAAATTTCAACAATTTTATCAACCATTGTTATTTTTTGAGTTTCTTTATCTTCGCTTACTGTAAATTCTATTTTATTTGATATAACATATCCATCTGGTGCATAATCTTCATATAGAATATATTTTTTTCCTTCTTCAAGTCCATTTACTTTATGAGGTTCTTTTGTTGACGTCCAACTATCTATTTCGTTTTCATCTTCATCTACTACCCTCATTTTTGCACCTTCAACTTCTTTTCCTGTTATATTTTCTTTTGTTATTGTTACAACTTTATCAATCATTCTAATTTCTTGATTTACTTTATCTTTATTTACTGTAAATTCTATTTTATTTGATATAACATATCCATCTGGTGCATAGTCTTCATATAGAATATATTTTTTACCTTCTTCAAGTCCATTTACAATATGGGGTTCTTTTGTCGAGGTCCAACTATCAACTATTTCGCTATTTTCATTTTCAATTCGTAATTTAGCTCCTTCAATTTCGTCCCCTGCAATATTTTGCTTTGAAACACTAACAATTTTATCAATCATTGTTACTTTTTGAATTTCAGTTTTGCTTTCTACTTTAAATTGAATGCTTGTTGCTTTAACAAATCCATTTGGTGCAATTTTTTCTTCTAAAGTATAAGTTTTTCCAACTTCTAATCCTTCTATCTTATGAGTAGTTTCTTTAGATTTCCATGAATCTACTATTTTCTTATTTTCATCAAACACTTTAAGTTCTGCCCCAACAAGTTCTTTATCTCCTGTAACATCTATTTTTGAAAATTCAAAAATTGTAGGTTTATTTTCTATTTTTATATCTTTAGTGTAAACTTTAGTTGTATTATCTTTCTTTTCAAATTTGACTTCAATTGGTGTTGTATTTAAAACTAAACCTTGTAATGTTTCAATTTCTTCTAATTCATATACTCCCATAGGTAAATTTTCAATAGTGTATTTCCCATCTTTGCTTAAATTAAATTCTTTAACACTCTTTCCTTTTTCATAAATCACACTGCCATCTGCATAGTCAATTATATTTTCTTTAGCTTTTAATCTAAACTTGATTTTACTTAAATCAGATGTATCTACTAATGATAAATCCACATTATCATTCAAAACAACTGATTTATCTATATTTAATTTTCCTGTTGGTTGCTCATTAGCAATTGTAACAGTAATATACGCATCATAATCTTCATCAAATTCAAGTGTTTTATTACTTCTATTTATTTTAAAAACAACAGGTTCTTCTAATTCAAGAAAACCATTAGGTGTAAGTATTTCATCAGCTTTATATGTTCCAGCTTCAAGTTTAGTTTCAGTATATGCTATAGCATTTTTATCTGTTTTCCATTTATCATGTGAGAATATTCCAGTTTTACACTTAACTTTTTCCCATTGTTTTGTATTTTCATTTAATTTTGATAAACTAAATGTAGTATTGGAAAATGTTACATTCTTACCTGTTTTCTTATCAACTTTAACAAGTTTCAAATAACTTGTAAATGGTAAATCATTTTCAACAAATTCTTTTATAATTCCATCACTATTTTTATCAATATTGATATAAAAAGGTTCTACAGTTTCTATTTCATCAGATGGTGTTTTAGTTTCTCTTCCTTCATATATTCCATAAGCTAGTAATTTCGATGTTGCATGACCATTTCCATCTGTTTTCAAAATATCATATTCATCTTCTGCATATTCATTCAAATGCTTTGCTGCTTCTTCAAAGCTTCCATAATAATCAACATATTTTGAAAGTATTACTGTAAATTCAGCATTAGCAATTTTATTAGCTGTTGTATTATCATTTGATGATATTTTAATTATCTCAAATCTTGCTCTTTGCACATCCTCTGTTACATTAATTTCTTTTTTTATAACATTTGTGTTTTGATCTTTATATTCAAATTCAAAATTATATATATTAGTATCTAATTTATAACCAATTGGTGCATTTGTTTCTTTCCAGTTATATTTTCCAAGTGGTAATCCTGTTATATAATCATTCTCTACTTTTAAGTTTAAGTTTGAATTTTTAGCTGTAATACTTATAGTTGCTTTTCCATATTCATTAAATTTTGCTATTGCAATTTCATCATTTTTTGAAAAATATTTTAATGATTTACTTTTATTATAAATATCTTCACTTGCAGTTAATACATAAGTCGCACCATTCATTGTTGCATCTCCATGATGACTTGTTTTATCTATTCTGTTATCTCTTCCAGTAACAATATCTGATTTAGTTATTTTAACCGAACCAGTAGGTTCTGTATTTTTTATAGCTTGTGTTGATACTTCATTTGCCTTTACTTCAACATTGTAGGCTTTCTTATCTAGTAAATAACCTGCTGGTGCATTTTTTTCTTTAACTGTATATGTTCCTTTTTTTAGTTTTTCAATAACTATTTTTCCGTTTTTCACTTCAACATCATTGTTGTATCCATTAGAACTAGAAACATTATAAATTGCTCCATCTACTAATTTACCAGTTGTATCTAATTTTTGTAGCTCTAATTTTCCATATAAATCAATTTTAAGACTAATTCTTAAAGTAATTGGATCATTATAAGCCATTGAATATAATTGGTCTTGAATGCCAGAAGAAAATTCAAAATAAACCATTGAATCTCTATCAGATGTTTCATTTTTAACCATTCCCCATGACTTAAATTCATCATCTGCAATAGTATAATTTTCTATTGAAATATTTTCATCAGGTGTGATAGTCATTTGATTGCTTCCACTTGTATGAACAACTCTTATTCCGTTTGTTGTTCTATCAATAGCTGGATAGTTTGCTAACACCCCATTTATATCTGTAATTGTTTTACTTTCTCCTGCTTGTACTGTTATTGTTGTTGCATCAAAACTTGGTCTTTTTGCAAAATTATCTAGTTGGCTATTTATATTAGCTTTAAAATTCTCATAAGCTTGTTGATTTTCTGTATTTATAAATGTGGCATTTGATTGACCTAATGTCTCCCAAATGTATTGTTGAGTAAACACATAAGCCTGTTTTACATATATCATATCTCCTGCAAGAATACCTCCATCAATAACATAATCTCCTTGGTCTTTATACCAACCTAAATAAGCTATTTTGCAGGCTTTTCTCATTGCAGAATTTGTTGGCGTATAATATTGTCCATTATAAACAACACCTGTCTTAAAATCAATACCATGCTCTGCACAAAATACTGTATGTTTTTCTCCTGTTCTATTATTTATTAATTTTCTTATTAATATTCCTACTTTAGATCCCTGATTGTCCGTTGTATACATACCTGAATCGTATTGTCCCCCAACATATTTTCCACTACCTGAAGCAGCAAAAATAGGAGTTGTAGAGCTAATCATTGTAATCATTAATAAAATACTTGCTATAAATCTTTTTAATTTCGATTTTTGCATCTTGTTTAAACCCTCCTTTTAACAAAAAAAGAACAAGTAATATAACTTGTTCCTACTAAATATTATTTAATTATCTATAATAAAAATTTACAGTCCATTTGCCACAATAAGGACAACTCCATGTTTCATAACCGCATGGGCATTTTTTATCATATTCTTCTATTGTAATTTCTTCAGCACGAAGTTTACTTCCATAATTACTAATAAGATTATCATAATATGCTACTGCACTATTATATGTGTCAAACCATCTATTAGAATTTCCTATATCCATTCCATGATTATTATTTGTAGTACATCTTACTACTTTGGTTTCTTCTTTTTTAGTTTCTTGTGGTTTTTGTTCTTCAGCTTTAGTTTCCTGTTTTACTTCCTGTTTTTCTTCAACTTTTGTTGTTGTCTGTTTCTCTTGCTTTTGAACTTCTTTTTGTGTTTCTGTTTTATTATTTGCTTTAGTTGTTGTATTTTTTATTGTATTTTTAGTTTCAACTTCTGTTTGTTTTGGTTGCTCTGTCTGTTTAATTTTTTCATTACTCTGTTCTACAATTTCATTTTGTTCTACTGTATTAATTACATTATCCTTTTCTATATTTTCTTCAACTGCATTTTCGGTTATAGCATTGTTTAAAATCTCATTATTTTCCCCATTATTAGTTTGATTTTTCTTTTTTGTTAGCAAGTAAATTGATGTTCCTAGTAAAATAATACAAATAACTGCCATTATTAAAATTATAATTTTTAATTTTCTACTCATAATAAAATCACTCCTTTTTTTATTTATCTTACTATAAGACCTTATTATTTTCAAATGTATAAATTATAATTTTTGTACTCCCACATACTTATCTAACCATTTCTCTTTGTTTAACCCTATTATAATGTTCTTTAATACATATCAACAAAAAATCTTCTACTTCTTGCTCTGTTTCAACATTTTTAGGCAAATACTTTCTAAATCTTTCATATTTTATTTTATATTGTACTACTTGATTTGGCTTTTCTTCTGCCATAATCTCATCTATTTTATCTCTATCTAGTATTCCCTTTTCACTTAAATCTCTTAAAAGCTTTGCTTGTTTTTCTGATGGTGTAGCATCAAAGGATTCTATTGCATCTAATAATTCTTTTTGGTCTTGTTTTTTCATGTAAGAAATTTGAACTGCTGGTCTTAATGCTATTTTATTTTCATCAACCATTTTTAATAAAGCACTATCTAAATTTGTAAGTGCAACATATCTTCTTACTTGTTCTCTACTTATTCCAAATTCTTCAGCTACAATTTCTACTGACAACTTCTGCACCGATGGTGTAGAAGTTAAATCAACCCTTTTTCCTTGTCTATTAAGTGCTTCTAATTTCATTTTAAAAGCCCAAGCTCTTTCAGAAGGTAATATTTCTTCTCTTTGCACATTGCTATCTACCATTAAAATTGTTGCCTCATCATCTGTAAGCTCTCTCACAATACATGGCATTTCAGATAATTGTGCTAACTGACAAGCTCTCCTTCTTCTATGTCCAGCTACCATTTCATAAGTGCCATCTTTTTTCTTTCTTACTATTGCTGGAAAAATAACTCCTCTTTTCTTTACACTTTCAACAGTTTCCATCATCTTTTCGTCATCTCTAACTTTAAATGGATGATTTGGAAAACTCGTTATTTGATTAATAGGAATCATTATAATGCTTTCCATTTTTCCTTTATCTGTACTAAACTTAAATAAATCATCTACACTCGGAAGTCCTAAATCTTTCCCTGTTGCTATCTTTTAACACCTCCTTTGCAAATTCTTCGTAAGCTATTGCTGGTTTACTTTTCTTATCATAAGCATAAATGCTTTTACCATCAATAGTGCTTTCTGCTGCTTTTACTCCTCTTGGTATAACAGTTTTAAAAACTTTTATTCTTCCTCCGTAATTTCTTCTAACTGTTTCTTCACAAGTTTTTGCAAGATTTGTGTTCATGTCTGCTAGAGTCAATAATATACCTTCTATTTTCAATTTTGGATTAATATTAACTCTTACCTTATCAACTGCTTGTACTAACTGTGTCATTCCTTTTAAAGCCAAATATTGAGGTTGAATTGGTATTACAACACTATCTGCACTAGCCAAAGCATTTATTGTAAGCAAACCCAAAGACGGTCGACAATCTATTAAAATATAATCATAATCATCTTTTACTTTTGAAATATAATTTCTTAATATATTTTCTCTATTTTCAAAATTTATCATTGATGCTTCTAATGCTTCTAATTCAATATTTGATGGTACTAAATCAATATTTTCTTCATTAGTTATGATTGCTTCCTTTTTATCTATTGGTTGTTTTGTTATAATCTTTTCCATTAAAGTCTTTATTGTATGTTCCATTCCATCTGCATTTTTAAATCCTAATGAACTTGTTAAATCTGCTTGTGGATCAAAATCAATCAATAAAACTTTCTTTCCATTTCTTACTAAACAATTTCCTAGATTGGCAACTGTTGTTGTCTTTGCAACTCCACCGCTTTTGATTTGCAATAGCAATTACTTTACACTTTGACATTATAAAAACCTCCTTCCTTAACATTTAGCCATTATTAAATAATGACTATGTAAAAGAACAAGTTTATTTTAACTTGTTCTATCTTGCTTCTCTATCTATTTCAAAACCTTTTAATTTTTTATCAATATTTCTTTTATACTCATTTACTCCCACATTTTCAATTTCATCTGCAATGTATTTTTTATTTTTCAAATCACTAATTTGACTTTCTTTGTTATATCTTTTTATCACACTTTCAACTTGTTTTTCAGATACAATTCCAGTAAATATAATTTCATTTTTCTTAATTTCAAAATCATACCCTTTATATAACATATAACTCAAAAATATTTTTTGTCCTTCTTCATCATACTGTTGTAATGTTTCACTATTAAATAAGTTTTCTCTTGTAAATTTTAAATGTTTCATTTTCTCCATGTTATTACCTCTCCTTACTCATTTTTCTTTCTATATTCTTTCTAACTTTTGCATAAATTTCTAATGCCTTATCTTCATTAAAACTCTTTTGAAGTGATATACCTTTTTCTTGTATAAAATCCTTTGACATTTTAAAGATATTAGTATCATTAAATGTATATCTACCCATTTCGTCTTTTCCCATATACATAGCTGTAACTGGAATTATTTGACCACTATATATTGGCAAATTAACAGTACAGAACATACCAACTTCTAAATTGTCTAAATATTTAATTGCTTCATAACCTTCCATTTTTTTACTCCTTTCATATTTTTGCAACAAAAAAAGCTAATCTCTCGACTAGCTTCTTCGTTTATGTATTTATTTATTTTCAATTAACTTTATCAATAGTTCATTTACTGGCTCTGCTGATTTATTTTCCCTTATTAATTTGTTTCTCATTTTTACTAATGATTTTACTATTAAATCTTTTTCCGATTTACTTGTTTTAACTTTTATTTTTTTCATATAGAATCACCCCTAATTTTTTATTATTCTTATTTTATCATATTTAAAAATTTTAGCAATTCTACTCGAAGATTTATCAATTTTATGCAATTTCTACATATAAATTCACTTCAACATGGTTATATTTTTCTCTGGTTTTCTCTACTCTCACAAAGGGTTCAAGTTCTTTTCTAATATCGAACGCATTTCCTACTAATTGCAAATGCAACTAGTGTTATACCTTTATTATTTTTCATTTTCTTTTGTTCCTCCTATTTTTTCTTATTGTTTCCAATTTATACTCAAATTATCAAACAATATTATGTTTATAAGTTATTACTTCTGTTTTTAATAATTTTACTAATAAATTTTTATTACGTCAATAATTTTAAATAGATTTATAAAATTTATTTGAAAAATTTATAACATTAATTATTTTGATAATCTTTTCCAAACATTACCATATAATATAAATATATAATACCAAAAGGGACAGATTAACCAAAAGTAAACGTCCCTAAAGGTACCTAAAGGTAGGTCTGTCCCTTTTGGTAGGTATTGCATTTTTATTTTATTGTGCTATAATGAATTTATAAACGCAAAAGAGTAAATAATAAAAGGAGTTTTTAAAATGTCTTCAACGCTTGTAAAAGCTGATATAAATGAACATATTGAATTTTATTCTCTTGTTTCAGATATTATTTCAAATGAGACTGTTCAAGAGATGAAAAAATATAGACAACATTATAATACTAGTACATATGAACATTGTTTTAATGTTGCTTATATAAGTTATAAGATTTGTAAAAAATTAAAGTTAGATTATGTATCTGTGGCTCGTGCTGCAATGGTTCATGACTTGTTTTTATATGATTGGAGAGGTGGAAAAAAAGCTGAAAAATTTAAAGATTTACATGCCTTTTCTCATCCTAGAACTGCACTAGAAAATGCTTCAAAATTATTTGATTTAAATTATAAAGAGAAAGATATTATAGTTAAACATATGTGGCCTATTACTTTAGCTCTTCCTAAATATCCTGAATCTTTTATAGTCACTTTTGTAGATAAGTTTAGTGCTTTGCAAGAATCTTTTATGTTTTATAATAATTTTTTACAAACTAAAAAATTATATAAATATGCATATGTATTTCTTTGTTTACTTATTTTAGCATAATATATAACGCTATCAATACTGAAATTGATAGCGTTTTTTCTATATCTTTTTTGAGTTTTTTCTGTTAATTTTCTCTATGTGCTTTTTTTGCATTAACTTTTAAAATACATTTTTTATTTCTAATTTAAATTTATATTTTATATGGTTTAATATAAATATTGCTTTTTCTAGCTCTGATACTGCTTGCTCATATTCTTCTACTTCTATATTTGCTTTTAAACCTGTAAGCTCTGTTTCTGCTTTTTCTAATTCATCATGTTCTATAAAATATGCTAAAGTATTAAATCTCTTCTTCCACTCTTCCATAATACTTTCCATCTTTTCTTGCAATTCTTCTTTGTTTTGGTTTTCTTCTTCTAGTTTTTCTTTTAATTTTTCTAAATTTTCGTTTATTTGTTCCACTGATTGTTTTGTATAATTTTGAGTTATAATATTTAAGCTTATTATAAGTATGATGATTATAATGCATATAATCCATTCTTTAGTCATTTTTTTACATTCCTTTCTAATTCTATATCTACTTATTTCTAATTTTTCTTTTTTTCCTCTTTTTCTTGACAGAAGAAATTTCCTTTTCCATCAATTGTAGCTATTAATGCTTCCTCTGGCTTTATACCAAAAGGTTCAACTTGTTTTAATAGCCAATTGTAATCTTTATCCAATTTTTCTAAATTTTCCTTCATTATTTTTCCATCTATTACTAAATCATAAGCTATTCCTTCATATTCTGGCATAATTCCAAAATCTTCTGGTATTGCGTTTCTTTTGTTAGGCTTTTGTAATATGCTTATTTGTCCACTTGTTTCTAATATTGCATATTCTATATCTCCTATATTTGTAACATTATATCCTCTTAATCTTTCTTCTAATTCATTTATTGTAAATCTCTCTTTTTTCATTGTTTTTTCTTGTATTCTTCCTCTGTAAATTAGTATAGCAGGTTTTCCACAAATAATTTTTCTCATTTTTATGCTTTTTAAATTTATGACTGAAATTGTTAAGTGCATTACCAATAATCCTAATATTGGAATAACTCCACTTGAAATTGGTATTCCTGTTTCTGCCATTGGAATTGTTGCTAAATCTGCTATCATAATTGAAATTGCAAGTTCAAATGGTTGAAGTTGCCCTATTTCTCTTTTTCCCATAAAACGCATTACTATTAATACTAGTATGTATAAAGTAATAGTTCTTATAAAAGTTAATAACATATTTTTTCATTCCTTACATTTTTATTTTTTACTTATTTTTAACCGATTTTTAAGCTTTTATTCACTTTTTGTATATTTCAAAAAAAATTGTGAATAATAACATTATAAAACCATTTAAATTGCGATTTTAAAATTTTCAAAAATAAGGAGGTTTTTATTATGTCAGAAAATCAAACTCGTAGTCAATCTAAATATGGAACTAGCACTGTTTGGCAAATTGTTGGAAGACTTATTGTTTCAGCTATAGTCCTTGCAATAACAGCTTTCTTTACACCTGGATTTCATATTGCTAACTTTTGGACATTAGCTGTTGCTGCTATTGTTCTTGCTGTAATAGATTATTTAATCGTTAAATTCACAGGTCTTCATGCTAGTCCATTTGGAAAAGGTTTTGTAGGTTTTGTACTTTCTGCTATTGTTTTATATGTAACTCAATATTTTGTAGCAGGATATACAATTTCTTGGATGGCTGCTATCGTAGGTGCCTTAATTTATGGTGTTGTCGACTATTTCTTACCTGGCGAACAACAAATGTAGCCACACAAAAAATAAGAATTTCTATGTAGTTTTAACTACAAGAAATTCTTATTTTTCTATTATATAAAATATTGCACAGAAAATTTATTTAATTAATTTTCGCACACGAACAAATTTACTGAAAATTTCAATTTTTTTGAGTAGGATAAAAAAGTAGAGTTAAGACTGAAAATTGAAAATTTTCAGTTTTGTTCTAAAATAATATATTCACTTTACTATTTTTTGCTAAAATTTTCCCAATAATTATTATATAATTTAGCTGCTGTTGCTGGACTATCGTTTCCTTCTTTATTTTTTACTGGTGCAAAATCTTCCTCTCTTTTTCCACGAAGCAAAGTAATATTTTGAAAGAATGAAAATCCATCAAAAATAAATTGTTCAAATTTATAAGCATTTGGATTATTAGGTACTACTAGTTTTCCTTCTATATAATGGTTTATTTTCTTAAAAGCAATATGATATGGAAGTATCTCTTCTGAAATCTTTTCTATTGCTTTTATTGAAAATAAATTACACATTATATGTGCTTCTCCAAATAGTAATTCTCCATTTTCATCTGTCATTTGTGCCATATCTTCTGGAAGCTCTGTATATTCTATTACATAAGGTTTTCCGTTCTTATTACAAAATACCCCTACTCTTTCTCCTGGGTTTGCTTTTACTATTGTTTTTGATGCAATTTCACTTTTTTGTTCTATTGTTAAACCTAGTAAAATTGGCTCTACCATTTGAAGTAACACATTATCTACTGAACATATATATACCCACTCTATATTTTTTTGTTTCATATCTTCTAAAATTTTATGTTCTTTCATTGAATGATATATACTTCCATTTCCATCAGATGCAAGCATAACTTTTCTTTCTTTATTTAATAGGAATTGTTTATCTTCTCCTATTAATGGCATCTCTCCTTGCATAAAAAATTTAATTTGTTCTTTTGGATAATTAAAATAATTTTTATCTTTAAAAAAATTAATTGTTTCCTCTTGATTTTCTCTACTTACCATTATATACCATGGAATAACTGTATTATACTCTTTATTTGCCCTTATTAATGTATCTGCTAAAATCTCAAATAGATATTTTTCTTTAGGTTTTACATTAATTAAAAATGTTCCTTTTGGTCCACTATGTCCTAGTCTGGTTCCGTTGTCCTCCTGCCATTGTAACTACTGCATATTTGCCTTTTGATATAACGTTTCTTCCTATATTCTCATAATGAATTTTTTCTTCATTACTTAATTTGTTTCCATCTATATAATGAATATTTTCTATTTTTTCATCTTTATATTGCTCTTCTTTTCCTATTTTTTGTATACACTTTTCTATCTTATTAAAATCAATATGTAGTATTTGTTCTACTAATTCTGGATTATCGTTTTTTTCTAATTCTTTTATTATTTTTTCTTGATTATATTTTTTTAGTAATTCTATTGCTTGTTTATATCCGTCCATAAATTTAACCTCTTTTCTAATTAATACTATATCATATTATCACATTTATCAAAATTGTTCAAATATTTTAATATTTTAGTCATAACTTTAGTTTTAGACAAATATACATTAATTAAAGTTTATTAGTACAAACATTTTAAGGAGGTATCTATTTTCATGGAAGAAAATTATGAAGTATATCAAGATATAGCAAAACGTACCGATGGTGATATTTATGTTGGAGTAGTAGGACCTGTTAGAACAGGTAAATCTACATTTATTAAGCGCTTTATGGACTTACTTGTAATTCCAAACATAGATAATGAATACAAAAGAGAAAGAGCTTTGGATGAACTGCCACAAAGTGCTTCTGGAAGAACTATTATGACCACAGAGCCAAAATTCATTCCAAATGAGGCTGTTGAAATTACTTTAGGTGAAAATATTAAATTAAAAACTCGTATGGTAGATTGTGTAGGATACTTAGTTGATAATGCAATTGGATATTTAGAAGATGATATGCCTAGAATGGTAAAAACCCCTTGGGATGAAAATGAAATTCCATTTGAAGTAGCAGCTGAAATGGGTACAAAGAAAGTAATTGAAGAACATTCAACTATTGGTATTTTAGTAACAACAGATGGAACAATAACTGATATTCCAAGAGAAGATTATGTTGAAGCAGAAGCGAGAGTTGTAAATGAATTGAAAGCTATTAATAAACCTTTTGTTATTGTTCTTAACTCTACTGATTGTACATCGGAATATACAAGATCTTTAGCTAAAAAGATGGAAGAGAAATATTGTGTTCCTGTTCTTCCTACAGATTGTTCTACTTTAAATTTAGAAGATATTAATGATATTTTTAATAAAATTTTATATGAATTTCCTATTGAAAGAATCAATTTTAATTTTCCTCGCTGGGTAGATAGTCTATCACAAGAGCATTGGTTAAAGAAAGAATTATATTCTGAAGTAAAAGAAGCTTTTTCAGATGTTCGCTTATTAAAGCAAATAAACAGTAGTGTTCAAAAAATACAAAAAACAGATATTATTTCCAAAACTATAGTTGATGAAATTTTACTTGGAACTGGGTGTGTTAATATTTCAATTCAATTAATAGATGATCTATTCTACAAAATATTAACTGAAATCTCTGGAGTAGAAATTGCAAATGAAGGTGATTTATTCTCTACTATTACTACTTTTGCACAGACTAAAAAGGAATATGACAAAATCTCTTATGCTTTAGAAGAAGTAAAAACAAAAGGCTACGGCATTGTAACTCCTTCTATGGAAGAACTTATTTTAGATGAACCTGAAATGGTAAAACAGGGTTCTAGATTCGGTGTGAAATTGAAAGCAAAAGCTCCTTCAATACATATGATAAGAGCTGATATAGAAACAGAAGTATCACCAATAGTAGGCAGTGAAAAACAATCCGAAGAATTAGTTAATTATTTACTTTCTGAATTTGAATCAGACCCTCAAAAAATATGGGAATCTAATATATTTGGAAAGAGCCTACATGAACTTGTAAATGAAGGTCTACAAAACAAACTTTGCAGAATGCCAGAAGATGCACAAGAAAAATTACAAGAGACATTAGAACGTATAGTAAATGAAGGTAGCGGCGGATTAATTTGTATAATATTATAAAAAGAGGCTGTAAAAAAAGTCCCAAAAAAAGAGATTTGAGTTAAGATTAACTCAAATCTCTTTTTTATATAGTAGGAAAGTTCTCCTTGTAGGAGAACTTTCTGTACTAGATAAATATGGCGAGCCTTAGATTTTCTTAAAATTTACATTTGATAGAAAATCTTAGGCTCGCTTTTTTATTTTGGACTTTTTTACAGCCTCTTTTTCTAATTAATATAGAAGCTAATTCTAAATCCTATATCACTATTTGCAGTATTGTCATTGTATGCATAACGAGCAGCTGCTAATTGTCCTATTGTTATTCTATACGCTCCTCCTCTTACTACTTTTACACCATTTCCTGCATTTTCCATTGTCCATTCATATGCATTTCCTGCTACATCATAAATATTTTTAGCTTTTGTCTCTTCACTACTTCCTGTTTTTATTAAATATACTTCTCCGTTTTTCTTTAAATATTTATTTCCTAGCGAATCTGTATAATTTAGTTCAGATGTAGTATAATTTCCCCATTTTATACTATCATTTACATTGTTTTGTTCACTTACTATAAATCTTAACATTGAATCCCATTGTACACCATACATAACAGATGTTTTAACTGTTTTATATTCGTTTTGTTCTCCAAATTTTATTGCTAATTCTTGTGCTCCTATTACCTCTTTTTTGTTTATTGTAGATAATTTGAATGGTACATAATTATAAACATTTAGATATTTTCTTACTCCTATAGAATCTGCATTTTTTGTTGTATCTCTTGGTACTTGTGCTGTTAAATCTCCTGTTTCATAACGTCCTACATAAAATCCACCATACTTTTTAACTTTATAGTACATTGTATAGTACTCTTCTTCATCTTCTTTTGTAGGCTCTATATATGTAGAATCTATTGACTCTTTTGGTGCATTTTTTTGCCAGTCTGTAGTCTTAAATATATTCATATTTTCTACAGGTATCCATACAAATTGATTACCATTTTTGTCTTCTATAACTAATCCATATAAATATGCGTTTTGCTCTCCCCATTTAGCATTTATATCAATCGTTTTATCTTCTTCAATTCCTATTGCTTTAAATCCTTCTGGAATTACTGGATTATAAAAACAAGGTATTCTACCATCTATAGTAGAATTTGTTGTAGCTATTACATTTCTTGCTACTTTAGGTAATTCTTGTTTTGCAATTCCTTCATCTAATTTTGTATAATCTTCTGGTTTTGTGTCTTCGATTATATTTTGTTGTGGTTCTTTAATATCATTTACTCCGCTTTGATCTCCAGATGATCCTATAATAGCTATTGCTACAACTATTCCAACAGCAAATACAGCTATTAATACAATTATAACCAGCCAAATACGTGGTATTCCCTTATTATTCATATTTTATCCCTCTCTTTCTTTTGTTCTTTTAAATTATATATTATAAATATATATTTTGCAATTTAAAATCAAAGATTTTTCTAAAAATGTTTTTCTTTTTATAAAAGTATAGTATAATGTATTTGTAAATAATGGAGGTAACAAATGAAATTTATAAAGAGATTATTACTTCTTATTTTAATTATCATTATTATAGTGGGAAGTGTTATATTTTTGAATGGCTATAAATTATATAAAACTACTTTAAGTAATTTAAGTCTTTCAAATAAAATTAATGAAATTAAAAATGAAGATTCTTATGTTTCTATAAATGATGTTCCTAAGGACTACATAAATGCTATTATTTCTGTAGAAGACCATCGTTTTAGAGAACATGGTGCTATAGATGTTATTGCTCTTTTAAGAGCTACTGTTTCAAACATTCAAGCCAAAGAATTTAATGAAGGTGGTAGTACTATTACTCAACAAGTTGCTAAAAATTTATATTTTATTAATGAAGATGATGTTGTTTCTAGAAAAATAGCAGAAGCATTAGTTGCTTTTGATTTGGAAAAGGACTATTCTAAAGATGATATTTTAGAATTTTATATTAATACTATTTATTTTGGCGAAGGATATTATGGCATTAAAGAAGCTTCAAATGGATATTACAAAAAAGAACCAAAAGATATGAATTTAGATGAATCTACTATGCTTGCTGGTGTTCCCAATGCTCCTTCTGTTTATGCTCCAACTATTAACCCAGATTTAGCAAAAAGTAGACAAGGTAAAGTCCTTCGCTCTATGGTTGAGTATGGATATATTTCACAAGAAGAAGCTGATAAAGTTTTAAATAAATAGTTAATTATACAAATACAAACTAGGATTATCAAATTTGATAATCCTAGTTTGTTTAGCTACATTTTATTTTTAGCTCTCATTCTCTTTACTTCTCTCTTTAATGATTTCAGTTACATTCATATCTGTTATAAAATCAAACAACAAGTACAATTATTTAACTTTATATTTTCTATATTTTTCGCATAAATTTAAAGTTGAATATTTGTACTAAATTTCATAAACTCTCCTTTTTTTCTATAGATTCATATTGTAAAATTAAATTTATAGCATTGTAGAACTTTTGTTTGTCTTAATGGTAAAAAATAAAAACAAGTCTTCTTGTTTTTATGGTGGGCAGGGATGGATTCGAACCATCGTACTCGTATGAGAACAGATTTCTTACTACTATAGTTTTCACTACCATTAAAATGTTTGTAGTCTGGACTTTCTCTTTATCTTTTTCAAGATACCAGGTATAAAGTCTCTACACTCGGAATTAAAATTCCTAGCTCGGGATTGTCATAAGTATTTCTACCTTTAGAGTTCCCCGAATTAGCCTGGTTTTCATCTTACCATTACTGATAAGAGCTGCAATTTAGGTTTTGATTAAACCAAAGACCACAGTCTGCCGCCTTTAGCCACTCGGCCACCTACCCATATATTAAATTGTATATAAATGAAATGGTGCTCCCTCAAGGATTCGAACCTTGGACCCACCGGTTATGAGCCGGTTGCTCTGACCAACTGAGCTAAGGGAGCATGTGCTTAACACAAGTTTGATTATACAAAACTTTTAACTTGTTGTCAATAGATTATTTAAATTTTTTTAATTTTTTTATTATAAACTATTTTTTAATTTTATAATACTATAAAGTAGGCTAGAAACACTAATTTTCTAACCTACTTTTGACATTCTTTAATATTAAGATTTATATTATCTTTGTTCTCCTCTACCTTCTGGTAATGCTGGAACATCTAATACAACTCTAATTTTGAAAGCATATCTAATAGCTCTACCTATTTTGCTTTCTTTAATTCTTTGCCATAAAGATGGTTTAACTTCAAATCTAGTTTCTTCTATGTATTGTTTATTTTCTTCTGCAACTGGCATTTCTGCTAATTCTTCAATTTCTACTGCGTCTTCTTGTGGTGTTGGAATTAATTTTAATGCATCTGCAATTTCAATTCCAATATAACTTAATGCTTTTGATCTATCTTCAATTCTTTCCATATCTATTTCTATATGTAAGTTTGATTCTAAATTTACAATTCTTGCATTTACTAATTTAACTGCATCTTGATAATTTTGAGATGTTTTTGTTCTTGCTTTTCCTATTATTTCTAATGTTTCTACTATATCTTCTGGTAAATTTTTAGAAGCTTCTTTAAGTTCTTGTTTCCATCCATCTTCTTTAGCTGTTACTACTTCTAAAATTTCTTTTAAATCTCCAGCTAATGCAATATTTGCTTCTCTTTGACGAATTAATTCTTCTATTTGTTTTGTATTTTCTTCGAATTGATTTGTTGCAAATTCTACTAAACCATAAGCAGCTTTATATACACTTGCTGGAAAATTCTTTTTCTTTGGATATTCCACCAAGTAAGTTTTTATTGATTCTATTAAATCTTTAAAGTATGTATCATCATCTAATTGGATGATTTGTTTTTTACTTTTTGGATTAATTAATTTTTGTACTTTATCAATATTTGATAACATTTTTTCTTCTGTGATTACCATTCTCACATTTACTATGCCAGATCTAGACATTGTAAACTCCTCCCTTTTCCTATGTATTGCTATATTATATGTTTTTCTACAAAAAACTACAATAGGAATTATAATATTTTATAATTTGACTTCATTTTTATTTTAATACAACATATTGTAATCTGTCAATAGCAAAATTGTTATTTCCGTAAATATTTTTTAAATTTTAGAAAATTTTTCCTACTTTTAAATTATAATTTTTTTCCTGTTTTAGTATTATTCTTTTTTATATTTCGACATTATATTTTTATATTTAAATATTATAATTTTTCTATTTATCTTTGTTTATTTCCACATATCTTTTAATTTTCATTGTAGTTGTTTTTGCGAATTCATCTTTCTTTATTTCTAGTTTCTTTATTGCTTTATATGATGTTAGTTTATGATTTACTTCTTTTATTTTTTCCCAAATGATGTCGTGAATTTGCTCATCTGTTAGTTCACCTTTATGTTCTTTTTGAATTTCTTCTAAATTTGGTATTACTTTTGCAGTAATAATTAATTCTTTTTCTCCTTCAATTTCTTTTCCATATACCATACACTCTTTTATTTCTGGTATATTACCTAACATTAATTCTATTTCTTCTGGGTAAATATTTTTTCCATTTTGAGTTACTATTACATTTTTAATTCTTCCTGTTATATATAGGAAACCATCTTTATCTAGATAACCAACATCACCTGAATGGAACCATCTATTTCCTTCTTCATCTGTTTCTATAACTTCATCTGTTGCTTTTTGATCTTCATAATATCCAAGCATTAATGTTTCACTTTTAATTAAGACTTCTCCTTCACCTTTTTCGTTTGGATTATCTATTTTAAGCTCTGCACAAGTAACTGCTTTTCCAGCTGATCCTACTCTTGTGTCATATTGTGGTGTAAGTGCTGCTATAGGTGCTGTTTCTGTTAATCCATATCCTTGAAGGAATATTATTCCTAAATCTTGCATCCATTTTCCTACTTTTGGATCTATTGGAGCTGCTGCTGAAACAACAAATCTTAGTTTTCCTCCTAAATTTTCGTATATTTCTTTAAATACCGTTTTCTTTATATCTACTCCAACATTTTTTAATGCATTTGTTATTTGCATCATTGAGTTTACCATTGCTGTCTTTCCACTTTTATCTATTGTTTGGTTTATTTTTTTGTAAAGATTTTCTATTAATAAAGGAACTGCAAGTAATGCTGTTGGCTTTGTTTCTTTTAAGTTAGGTACTATGTATTTTAGTCCTTGACACACTGCAATAGAAGAACCTCTTGCAACTGGAAGTAAGAACCCTATTGTAGATTCATATGTATGGTGTAAAGGTAATATAGAAAAGAATCTATCTGTTTCATGTATTTTTACATATGGATTTACAGCATTAATATTTTGAGCTAAGTTTCTATTACATAACATTACACCTTTTGAGTTAGATGTAGTTCCTGAAGTAAATATTAATACTTTAAATTCTTCTGGATCTATTTCTATTTTTGTAAAAGAGTTATCTCCTTTTTCTATCATTTTCTTTCCTTGTTCAATAATTGTATTAAATCCTACTTCTCTTCCAACTAATTTATCATCTGAATTCATTTGTATAAAGTATTTTACTTGTGGAAGTTTATCTTCAACCTTTTTTATTACATCTGCTTTTTTGGTAGAATATATAACTGCTGTTGCTCTAGCACGTTTTATAACATTTTCTATTTCATTTATTGGTAATTCTTTATCAACAGGTACTGCAATTCCAACGCCACAAAGCATAGCCATATATGAAACATACCAATGATATGTATTTTCTCCGATAATAACTACTCTTTCATCTTTTAGATTATATTTTTTAGTTAATGCTGTTCCTAATGCTATTACATCATTTGCAAATTCCTTATATGTAATTTCTGTAAATTCTCCCTTTGATGTAAATTTTTCTAGCATAAATATATTGTCTGAGTATTTTTCTCTTGCCATATCAAATACTTCTTTTATTGTTTTATAATCTGTTGTCTCATATCCTCTTTGCTTTCTTTTTTGCGCTATTGCTTGTTTTTTTTGCAATCTTTCATAGTCTACTTTTACTTCTTCAATTTTTTCTACATCTTCCATTTTTATTTTTTTAAATTTAAAATTTGGTATTTTAAAATCATTTAATATTCTCATTTTACTTCTCCTTTTTTTGTAATTTTGTAATAAAAGTTTTTTCCATCTCTTTATATAACTCTATAACTTCTATCTCTTCATTGTTTCTTAATTTATATATTAAACTTGAAAAAACAAAACCAAATATTCCAGAAGCTACTACATTCGAGTCTAGTTCTCTTATTTCACCTTTTTCTATTCCTTCTTTTACTATTTTTTCTATCATTTCTATATATTCAAACACTATATTACGACACATTTTTGAGCGTTCACTAGTACCCCATATTTCACTTAATATAATAGTTATAAAATTTTCATATTTAACTAATACTTTTATTTGTATTAATATTATTGCTTTTATTTTATCTATAGAATTAGTCAATTTGTCTGTTTTTATTTCTATACTATTTTTTAAAAGTTTTACACCTTCTTCTACTAAGAATTTAAATATTTCTTCCTTACTAGAAAAGTGATAATATAAAGTTCCCTTTGCAACTCCTACAGTTGCTGTTATTTCTTCTATGCTTGTAGCATCATAACCTTTTTCTGCAAATAACTTCATCGAGGTTTCAAATATTTTTCTTTTTGTTTTATTCATTTTTTCACCCTCACATAAAAATCTTTTATTATTATATAATCTTCTTCTCTTTTTTGCAAGTAAATTTTGCTATTTGACTACATGTTCAAATATATTATTAAATTTCCTAGAATATAAAAAAGCGAGCCTAAGATTTTCTATCAAATGCAAATTTTAAGAAAATCTAAGGTTCGCCATATTTATCTAGTACAGAAAGTTCTCCTACAAGGAGAACTTTCCTACTATATAAAAAATAGGAGGATTTTTTTGCTACTTTTAAGTAACATCTTTTTTATCCTCCTATTTTCTCATTAGATTTTTTCTTTGTTTTTATCTGTTTCTCTTTCTTTTTTTAGTTTTCCCCGAATTCCCTCGGGAACATTTTTCATACTTGTAGCAAACTTCATCAATTCCTGATTTTAAATTGCATTTCATATATTTATCCTCCTTTAGGATTATTAATATATGAATTATATCACTATTTACATAATTTTTCAAGTTATTTTCTCTTTCCATCTAATGTGTCTAAATTATCTAGTGCTTTTCCTGTACCTAAAGCAACACATGACACTGCATCTTGTGCTATCATTACATTTATTCCTGTTTTTTCTTGTAGCAATTTATCTAGTCCATCTACTAAACATCCTCCACCTGTCATATATATTCCTCTATCACTAATATCAGCTGCAAGTTCTGGTGGTGTTTTTTCTAGCACTGAATGAACTGCATCTACTATCATCATTGCAGGTTCCATTAATGCTTCAAGCATTTCACTTGAATGTATAGTTATTGTTTTTGGAAGACCAGTTATTAAATCTCTTCCTCTTACTTCCATTTCTGTATCTTGTATTTTAGGATATACACAACCTACATTTATTTTTAAATCTTCTGCTGTTCTTTCTCCTATCATAACATTATGTTTTTTCTTTATATATTTTACAATATACTCATCAAATTTATCTCCTGCAACTTTTAAAGAAGTACTTACAACACTACCTCCTAAAGAAATAACTGCTATATCCGTTGTTCCTCCACCAATATCTACTACCATATTTCCGCATGGTTTTGAAATGTCTATTCCAGCACCTATAGCTGCTGCTATTGGTTCTTCTATTAAATATACTTTTCTTGCCCCTGCTTGTGATGCTGCATCTATTACAGCCTTTTTTTCTACCTCTGTTACTCTTGAAGGAATACATATCATTATTCTTGGTGCAAATACAAATTTTCCACATACTTTGCTTATAAAATATTTTAACATTTTTTCAGTTTCTGTATAGCTTGAAATAACTCCTTCTCTTAAAGGTCTTGTAGCTACTATATTACCTGGGGTTCTTCCAAGCATCCTTCTTGCTTCTTTTCCTACTGCTAATACATTTCCTGTATTGTTATCTACTGCTACGACTGATGGTTCACGAAGTACTATTCCTTTTCCTTTTACATATGCTATTACAGTTGCTGTTCCTAAATCTATTCCTATATCTTGTCCAAATCCAAACATTTGCATCTTCCTTTCAGTATATATTGTTCACCTTTATTTCTTTTTTATTACAAATCTGTTACAATTATATTACGTTTTTTTTGAAATAGCAATGCTTTTTTTTAATTTTGTATTTTTTATATCTTTTAATAGTATATTATATTTTTTTCTTAAAGAACAAATCTGAAAATTTTCAATTTTCAGTCTTAACTCTACTTTTTTATCCTACTCAAAAAAATTGAATTTTTCAGTAAATTTGTTCGTGCGCGAAAATTTATGAAATAAATTTTCTGTGCAATATTTTATATAATAGAAAAGTCAGCATGACTTTCCTATTATATAAAAAAATAAGAATTTGTATATATTTTAATTATACAAACTCTTATTTTTGTATTAAAAACTTTATAATATATATCTATTAAAATGAAACTTTAAAACTTAAAAAAATCCTATTTTTATTTAAATAAATCCTAATCCTAAATAAAGTAATATTAATGCTGATATCATTTCAGCTAAGCCTCTTTCTTTGTCAGATAGTTTATCTTCCTCTTTTACATTATTTTCTTCAAGTGTTTTTTCATCTACTATATTTATAACTGCTTTATCTACTCTATTATAATTAAAACGAACTTCAAATTCTTTTTCTTCTTTTGCTTCTATTTTATCTATTTTTATATATTTTGTTCCCATTAAAACATCATGCTTAGAATAACATGCTACTTCTATGTACTTATTTTCTATAGTTGTTTCTGCATTATTTGTAATTTTTACTTTTGCTTTTCCATTTATAGACGTTGCTTCTACTTCTGCTTCTACTGGAATTGTTGTTAATATTTCCACACTTTTATATTTATATGTTGTATTTATTGCAATATATATCATAAATTGTGAAAATATAAAAAACAAAAACACTAATAATAAATAGATAAAAAATGTTTTCATTCTTGCCATTTTTTTATTCTCCATTCTATTTTATTTTTACATTTTTCTAAATACACCAGCTACTTTTCCTAAAATTTCACAATTTGGAACTATTATCGGATCCATTGTGCTATTTTCTGGTTGTAAACGAATATGATCTTTCTCTTTATAAAATGTTTTTACTGTTGCTTCATCTCCGATTAGAGCTACTACTATTTCTCCGTTATTAGCTACATTTTGTTTTTTTACTAAAATATAGTCACCATTTAAAATTCCAGCTTCTATCATACTTTCTCCACGAACTGTAAGCATAAAGCTTTCTGAATTTCCAACAAAATCTATTGGAATTGGGAAAGTATCTGTAATATTTTCTACGGCTAAAATTGGTTCACCTGCTGTTATTTTACCTATAACTGGTACTTCTACCATTTCTCTGCCTGAATAGAAGTTTTTATCTTCTTTTACTTTTTCTTTATTGTCTGCTCCTTTTAATAGACGAAGTGTTCTTCCTTTTTGGTCTTCTTTCTTAATATAACCTTTTTCAGCAAGTTTAGCTAAATATCCATGTACTGTTGCTGTTGAACTTAAACCAACAGCTTTTCCTATTTCTCTAACTGATGGTGGATATCCCTTCTCGTTAACTTGTTTTTCAATAAAATTTAATATTGATTTTTCTCTTCTATTTAATTGCATAGGATCTTTCTTTGCCTTCATTTACATCACTCCTAATTTTAATTTTCTATATCATATCATACAAACAAAAGAATGTCAAACAAAAGTTTTAATTTTTCACTTTTTTTATTTTCTAGCATATATTATATAAACTTTTAAATAGGTTAGGATGGATTTTATGTTAGAAAATATTAACAAAATTGTAGTTATAGGAGGTCCTGGAACAGGTAAAACTACATTATCTAAAAAAATAAGTAGTATCTTGTCTATCTCTTACTTTTCTATAGATAATATTAAATTTTATAAAAATTGGATTCCTAAAAAAAGAAAAGACATAGACGATGAAATCTATAAAATCACAAATACTGATAAATGGATTATAGAAGGAAATCATTTAAGAAATTTAGAAATTATTTTAAGTAAAGCTAATATAGTAATTTTTTTAGACTTTCCATTACATTTGCAACTATTTGGCATATTCAAACGTTTCTTTTCCTCTTTCAAAAAATGCATAAAAGATATGAAAAATTGTGAAGAAAAGATTTCTTTTACTTTTTTTATTAAAACTTTACTTTTTAATATTAGCAAAAGGCCAAAAATAATATCCACTATTATGAAAAGACATGACTTAAGGTTATATTTAATCGCTAATTATTCACAAATTGATGATTTTATTATAAAATTACAAAATGGCAGAAAATGAAGTAAACTTTACAATTTATTTTGCTTCATTTTCTGCCTTTCATTAATCCATCCATTCTAATTCCCAGTCAACTACTTTTACTGTATCTCCTTCTTTAACTCCCGCTTCTTTTAGAGCTTTATTCACACCTAATTCATCTAAGCATTTTTGGAAATAATACATAGATTCGTTATCTTCTAAGTTAACTCTTCTCATAATTTTTTGTACCCCTGGACCATCTACTATAAACATTCCATCTTCTTTTGTTATTGTAAATGGAACTTCCTCTTCTAAGCTATATACTTTCTTTCCTCCAACTACTTCTACAATATCTTCTTTTGGTAATGTTTTTAAAACTTCAGATACATGTTTTAAAAGTTTTTCTACTCCCTCTCCTGTAACTGCAGAAATTTTATATATTTCTATTCCTTTTTCTTTTGCCATTTTTTCTAGTTCTTTATATAAGTTTTCATCTTGCATACTATCGATTTTGTTTGCTACTATTATTTGTTTTCTTGTAGCTAATTTTTCGCTATATTGCTTTAATTCTTCATTTATAGTATTAAAATCTTCCACAGGATTTCTTCCTTCTGTTCCAGATACATCTATTACATGAAGCAATAATCTTGTTCTTTCTATATGTCTTAAGAATTGAAGACCTAATCCTGTTCCTTGACTTGCTCCTTCTATAATTCCTGGTATATCTGCTATTACAAAGCTATCTCCATAACTTGATTTTACTACCCCTAAGTTTGGTTCTAATGTTGTAAAGTGATAGTTTGCAATTTTAGGTGTAGCTGATGTTGTTCTTGATAAAAATGTTGACTTTCCTACATTAGGAAATCCTAATAATCCTACATCTGCTAATAGTTTCAATTCTAATATAAGTTCTTTTTCTAAACCTTTTTCTCCATCTTGTGAAAAACGAGGAGCTTGTCTTGTTGATGTTGCAAAGTGTGAGTTTCCTTTTCCTCCTCTTCCTCCTGGAAGTATAAGTTCTTCTTGTCCTTTTTCAGACAAATCTGCTAACACTTGATTTGTTTCGGCATCTTTAATTATTGTTCCTATTGGCACACCAATGTGTAAATCTTCTCCACTTCTTCCATATCTATGTGCACCTTCACCATTTTTTCCATTTTCTGCTTTAAATTTCTTTTTAAATCTAAAGTCTACTAATGTATTTGCATCTGGATCTACGAAAAAGTAAACATCTCCACCTTTTCCTCCGTCTCCTCCATCTGGTCCACCTGCTGCTACATATTTTTCACGACGAAAAGAGACAGCTCCGTTGCCTCCATCACCTGATTTTACAATTATTTTCACATAGTCTGTAAACATTATTTTACCTCTTCTAAACTTTCTATATATTCTTTCTTAGCCTTTATAAATTCTTCTGTACTTATTGTTTTTATTTCTTCTGGAGTTAATTTTTCTACACGATACTTTTGACGAAATTTTCTTTGTTTATCTTCTTCTAATTCCTCAGTTAGTTCAACTTCTTCTCTTGCAAATATTTGGTTTTCTTGAAACATATTTTTATATACAACTAAACTTCCTTTAATATCTCGTGCATTTCCTGTATATTTTACACCTGTTTCTAATATTTCATAAATGTTTTTATGTATTAAATCTTCTCCTTTAAAGTGTTTGCACAAATCACCTTTTTTAAACATTTTTTCTCCTTACTCAGGACAAAATTGCCCCGTCCCCAAATGTCCTTTAATAATCTAGTCTCATTGCTTTCTTTACTTTTTTCATTGTTTCTTTTGCTGTTTTTTGAGCTTTTAAAGTTCCCTCCATTAATATTTTATCTACTATTTCTGGGTGTTCTTCATAATATTCTCTTTTTTCTCTTATTGGTTTTAATGTGTCTGATATATTTTTAGCAAGTTGTCTTTTACATGCTACACATCCTCTAGCTCCTGCTTTACATTCAGAACATACTGTGTTTACTTCTTCTTCTGAGCTAAATAATTTATGATAATAATATACCATACATACATCTGGGTTTCCTTTATCGTCTTTTCTTATTCTTCCTGGGTCTGTTACTGCACTCATTACTTTTTTAGTTATTTCTTCTTCTGAATCTGATAAATATATTGCATTTCCTAAAGATTTACCCATTTTTTCATTTCCGTCTAAACCTTTTATTCTTCCAGCACTTGATAGCACTGGTTCTGGTTCTACTAAAGTTTCACCATATATTGAGTTAAATTTTCTTACTATTTCTCTACATTGTTCAATTAATGGAAGTTGATCTTCTCCTACTGGTACTAATTCTCCTTCAAAACATGTTATATCTGCTGCTTGACTTACAGGGTATCCTAAAAATCCATATGTAACACTTTCTCCAAATAAATCTTTTTTTTGAGCTATCTCCGTTTTTACTGTTGGATTTCTTTGAAGTCTTGCTATTGTTACTAAATTTGAATAAAATACTGTAAGTTCTGCAACTTCTGGTATCATTGATTGAATATATATCGTTGTTTTTTCTGGATCTATTCCACATGCTAAATAATCCATTGCTACTTCTCTTACATTTTTTCTTACTTTATCTGGATTGTTAAAATTATCTGTTAATGCTTGAACATCAGCTATTAATATATATGGATCATATAATCCTGAATTTTGCATTTCTACTCTCTTTTTTAATGAACCAAAATAATGACCTATATGTAATCTTCCTGTTGGTCTATCTCCTGTTAATATACGTTTTTTATCTGCCATAATTATTCCCCCTATGATATTTTTAACTTATTTATATGTTTCTCATTTTATATACTTTATAAGTATACCATAGTTAAATTAAAAATGCTATATTTTTCTACACAATTTTTACATTTTATGTTTACTTTATATATTAAATTTATTGGCATATTTTCTAAAAAAATGTTTTACATATAGCAACAACAATATATATTATTACTTTTGCTACGCAATTTGCAAACAAAATATAATTTGTAGCTGGAATTCCTATTTCATTTATTTTTTTATATTCATTTACTACCTTTTCTATTTCTTCTTTCTCACAAATATTATTTTTTTCACTATAGCTTTTCATATACTCTTCTGCTAAATATTTTGCTTTTGTCATAGCATCTGTTTCTAAATATGCCCTTACCGCATAATATAAAAAACCAAAAACGCTTAAAATAATTATTTGTAATTCATAGTTTTTAAATACATTAAAAATTGTTAATACTATGCTTAAGATAAAATATAATATGTATATATTAGAGAATATATAATTGAATATTAACATCTTCTTATTTTGTATAGAATGTAGACATTCATGTGCAATTGTTTGAATTCTTGTATATGTTTTACTTATGTTAGCAATAAAAATAGTATCTGTAATTGCAATATATAAACTTGCTGTTTTATCATCGTTTTCTTTTATTTTTACCTTTTTATTATCTAATTTTTCTAGGATTTCTTCACAAATTTTTTTATTTTCTGGGAACTTAGAAACAATTTCATCACATTCTTTATTATTTCCCGCTTCTTTTAACTTTTTTATATTAATTTCAAAAATAAATACACCTATTATTAAAATAATTACTAAAACTATTAACACTACTATTAATTCCATATTTTTCTCCTTTTATTATTTTATATATACAAAAAAGTCGTAAATGATATTTTACCATTTACGACTTTTTTCGACATTACAATACATCTTTTACTGACTCTGCAATTATTTTATTTACATCTGCTATCATTACATTAAATTTCACTTCTAAATCAAAATATTCTTTTATTTCTTTATTTTGAATTAGTATAGTATACATTTCTTGTAATTTCTTATTTTTATCTTCTTCAACTTCTTTTCCTTGCATTGCTAAAAGTTGTACTTCATAACGCAATTTTTCGAAATCTTCTACTTTTTTCTTTAATTCTACATTAGAATCTAAACTTTTTTTAGCTTCTTTATATTTTAAGTATTCTTCTGAAGTTTTTATTTCTCCTGCTAATTTATTTGCAGTATCATATACGTTCATTAGATTTCCTCTTTTCTTAATTAATAACTTTTTATGCATAAGCATGTTTTTTCTTGAAAGCTAGTAAATTTGTTATTTCTGTATCATTATTTTTAGCTTTTTTAGCCTTTTTAGCATTTTCTTGTGCTATTTGATTTGCTTGTTTTTCTGCCATTGTTTGGCATATTGCTTTTTGGTATGTAAAATGTGTATCTTGTGCTATTTTGTTCCAGTTATATAATTCTTTTACTTTTGCTTTTGCATTTTTAGCTACATTTGCTGCTAATGCGTGGTCATATAATAATGTTAATATTGAATCTGCTATTGAATTGCTATTTCCTGCATAGCTCTTCATTCCTGTTACACCATGTTCTACTATTTCATTTAGTCCACCAACATCTGATACAACTGTTGGTACTCCTGCAAGCATTGCTTCTAATGCTACTATTCCAAATGGCTCATATGTACTTGGAAATACTGCAACATCAGCACATTTATACATTTTTTGAACTTGTTTAGCATCTAAATAACCTGTGAAATATACTTTATTTGATATTCCCATATATTCTACTTGTGCTTTTAGTTCATCTATCATTCCACCTTTTCCTGCTATTATTAATTTAGCATCATGATAGTTATCTAATATTTTTGGCATTGCTGCTATTAAATGTTGTATTCCTTTTTCATATACTAGTCTTCCCATATAAAGAATAATTTTTTCATTATCTAAAGCATATTGTCTTCTAAATTCATAATCTCTTTCTATACCATTAAAGTTTGTTAAATTAATTCCATTTGGTATTACATTTATTTTGTCAAAAGGAAGTCCAAATAGTCCTTGGATGTGTCCTTTCATAAAGTTGCTATTTACTATTACTTCTGTAGATTCATATGTAAGCATCCACTCTGTATCATTTATATATCTTTGTGTTTCATCATGTATTCCGCTATTTCTTCCACTTTCTGTTGCATGTATTGTTGAAACAAGTGGAATATTATATGCATGTTTCAATGTTTTTGCTGCATTTGCAACTAACCAATCATGTGCATGTATTACATCAAAATTTCCTTCTTTAGCTATTAATTCTGATGCTTTTGCTACTAAATTGAAATTCAATTGCATTATCCAATCTATAAAATTGTTTGGAGTAATCATATAGTTATCTACTCTATATACTTCTACCCCCTTATCATTTTCATAATAAGGTAATTCTCCTTCTCGATAAGTAACTACGGTAACGTCATGACCATCTTTTATTAATCTTTTTGATAAATCATGCACTACTCTAGCGATTCCTCCTACTATTCTTGGTGGGTATTCCCATGTTAGCATTAATATTTTCATAGGTTATATTTAACCCCTTTCTTCTATATTTTCTTTTGTTTTTCTTCCTAATATTCTATACATATTTTTGATAAATGTAAACATTTTTTTACAAAATATTTTAATTTTTTTATTATATTTTTTATTAATAGTTAAAATTTATTTTTTATAATTATAAATAAAAAAATTCAAATTATTAAATTTATTTTATCTAATAATTTGAATTTTTGATTTTTTCCTTTTATTTTTCTTTATTGCCAAGAAAGTATTGGATATCCATTATTTACTTCTTTCCATCCTTCTAATGTTGCTAAATTGCTATTTAATTTTGCTTTCATTTTTTCTAATGTTTCAATTTCTTCTGCTGTTACTGATGTATTAGTGCTTCCTAGTGCTGTAGAATATACACCTTTTAGGTAATATAATTTTTCTGCTGATTGTCCTATATTACCTATAACAGCACCTATGATACTATCATTTAGCGTATTTTCTAACTTTCCAATACTATACACATTTTTTATATTACCTCCTTCTCCACATATTCCACCAATATAGCTACTAGTAATATTTTCTTTATATTTTATTTCTCCTACATTATAGCAATTTTCTAATGATGCTTCACTACTACTTACTCTTCCTACAATTCCTCCTACAGCCAAGCTTCTATTTCCTTCTACTTCCAATTTTCCTAAGTTATAACTATTTGTTATTGACTTATTTGCTACTCCTGCAATTCCTCCTAACTCGGTATTCTCAGATACACTTTTTATTGTTCCTATATTGTAACTCTGATCTATTGGAATATTTCCAGTTCCAACTATTCCTCCATAAGTCTTAGAATATTCATAAAAGCAACTAATATTTCCTGTATTATAACATTTTTCTATTTTTCCTTTGCTTCCCTCATTTCTTCCTAGAATTCCACCTACATACATACCTTTACAAGTTATTTCACCTGTATTATATGAATTTGTAACACTACAATCAACAGATCCTCTTCCTATTATGCCACCTATATATCCACCAGTGTTTCCTATAATATTTCCTGTATTATAGCTATTATCTATATTGATTATTTGATTTGCATGAGCAACTAAACCACCTTTATTTCCTCCACCACTTATAGTTCCTGTATTACAACTATTGTATATATTTATGTATTTTTGTGAAGAACTTCCGTGTATAAGCTATAATTCCTGCTGCATATCCATAATCAGTATTACAATTAATATTTCCGTTATTTATACAATTTTTTATTTCTACCTCTGGTCCATCATCTATTTGGCTTATAATTCCACTAGCATACCCACTTATAACATCTGAATTATTCACACAATCTTCTATTTTTATTGAAGTTATATTTCTAGTCACATATCCTAATATTCCTGCAATATGTCCTGTACTTTCAAGTTTGCCAGAAATAGTAGAATTATATATATTTAATGTAGTTGATTCACTATATCCTATAATTCCTCCTGAATTATCTCGTGTATTTATAATTTCTACATCTTTTAAGTTTATGTTTTTGAATGTATTATTTCCTGATATATAGCCAAAAAATCCTATAAAATATTCATTTCTATTTATATATAAATTGCTAATTGTATTTCCTTTTCCATCTAAATTTCCTTTAAAATAACCTCTTGATGTCCCGATTGGAGTAAATCCTTTTTCTGTTGTTAATTCTGTAATTAATGCATCTGTTGTTCCATTTCCATTTATATCTCCATAATCTGTTCTATCTGGATTTACATATGAATTTCTAGATGCAAAATTTAAGTTATTTTCTATATTAAAGTATTTTCCTTCGTAGCTTTCTCCTGCATTTACTTTATTTGATAGTGCTACTAAGTCTTCTATACTTTGTATTAAATATGGATTTGTTTCTGTTCCTTCTCCTTCAAATTCTCCTGGATTTTTGTCTATTACTTTTTCTGTTGCTTTATCTATTTCTCCATTTGAATATACTTCATACTCTCTGTTACTATCTGTATATTTTACCAAATACATTTTGTTTCCACTTTTAGTTACTTCTACATCATTTGTATAGTTTTTTAATTTTTTTAATAATGTATTTTCATCAAATATTAAGTTTCCTTCGTTATCTGCTTGTATTCCAGATAGTGACATCTGTAGTATCTCTTTTTCTCTTGATACTTCTGTTCCTATTTTTCCTTCTTGTGCTTTTTTTACTATTCCATTTTTTCCAAGTAGCAAGTTTATTGTTATCCCTGCCAATATTAGTAATATTATTATTGTTATTACTAATGCTATCAATGTTATAGCTTTTTCCCCTTTATTTTTCATTTGTTTCTCCTTTTCATATGTTATATTTTTATTTATTGTATCAATAAGTTTATATTGCGTCAACAAATTTATTACATTTTTTTACATTTTTTGTTTGTCTTATTACAAAATATTTCGATTTAATATATTTTTTTGTAACATAATTGTAATATTATTTCTTTTCTTTTCTATTGAATTTATTTAGCTTTTGATATAGTATATATTAAGAATAAAATGCGTTATTTACTAAGGAGGAAAATATGCCAAGAAAAGCTAAAGATAAAACTGAAATAATTGAAGAAAAAAGTGCTAAAAAATCTACTACTAAATTACTAAAAAAAGAAACTACATCTAAAAGTAATTTAAATAAAGAAGTTTCTAAAAATAGTAAAAAAACAGAAAATAAAATTTCTAATAAATCTAAAACTAGTACAAAAAAAGCAGCTACAAAAGCAAAATCCTCTTCTAAGAAAGTTGCTGGTAAATCTACTACTAAAACTACCAAAAAAACAACTAAAATAACTGCTACAAAAAAAAGTACTAAAAAAGAAAAAGTAGAAATTATAGAATACTACGACTTACCTTATCGCTATAATCAAACTGTTGTAAAAGTTTTAGCTCAAACTCCTAATACTCTATTCGTTTATTGGGATATTTCAGATGACGATAAAAATAAATATATTGAGAAGTATGGAGAATATTTTTTCAATAATACAAAACCAGTTTTAATAGTTCACAATTTAACAATGAATTATTCTTTTGAGATAGATATAAATGACTTTGCAAATAGTTGGTATTTAACTATTGCAGATAGTAATTGTGATTATAAAATAGAACTTGGCAGACGTCCTATAAACGAATATGTAACAATAAATAATAATTACTTATATATTGCAAACTCAAATGATATAGATGCACCAAATGATCATATATTATTTGATAATTTATCTAAATTTGTATATTTTAGAAATGTAAAAACAAATACCACTACAAAGAAAGATATTATAAGTTTCTCTCTTCTTAGAAAAATTGGTAAAATTTCATCTATTGAGGAGTTTTATAAAAAAATGTATGCAAATGAGAAAATTAGCTTTGATAAATTAGATTTAAGAAATCCATCTTCAAAGTTCTAACAAATTTATAAGGAGTAATACTAATGAATACACCAAAAGGATACGTTAGCTTTGTGCTACATGCACATTTGCCTTTTATACATCACCCAGAGAGTGAAAATTATTTAGAGGAACAATGGTTATTTGAAGCAATTTCAGAAACCTACATTCCTCTTTTACTTAATTTTGAAAAATTAGTGGAAGAAAAAGTAGACTTCTCTATTACAATGTCTATGACTCCTCCACTTTTAAATATGCTTGATAATAAATTATTGCAAAAAAGATATATTAAATATTTAAAAAAACACATTGAACTTGCAAAAAAGGAAATTGAAAGAACTACATATGATAAACGAGTAAATGATCTTTCTAAATATTATTTTGAAAGGTATTCTAACGATTTACATGTTTTTCATGATATTTACAATGACAATATTATTGAAGGTTTTAAACACTTCCAAGATTTAGGTGTTTTAGAAATTATAACATGTGGAGCAACGCATGGATATTTCCCAATTTTATATTTAACTGAACAAACTGTAAAAGCACAAATTGCAGTTGGTGTTCAAACTTATGAAAAATATTTTGGCAAAAAGCCTCGTGGAATATGGCTTCCTGAGTGTGGATATGTTCCTGAAGCAGATAAATATTTAAAAGAATTTGGCATAGAATATATTATTACTGAAACACATGGAATTTTATATGCAGATCCTACCCCTGTTTATGGAACATACTCTCCTATTGTTTCCCCTACTGGAATTGTAGCTTTTGGTAGAGATATGGAATCTTCAAGACAAGTATGGAGTTCTATAAATGGTTATCCAGGAGATTTTAATTATCGTGAATTTTACAGAGATATTGGCTATGATGCTCCTTACGATTACATTAAACCTTATATTTCTCATGATGGTGTTAGAGTGCATACTGGAATTAAGTATCACAGAATTACTGGGAAATGTGAAGAAAAAGATATTTACAACATTCAATGGGCAAAAGACTCTTGTGAAAAACAGGCTGGTCATTTTCTAGATTGTAGAAAAGAACAAATAGATATGGCTGCATCTTTTATGGATAAGCCCCCTATTATACTTTGCCCTTATGATGCTGAACTTTATGGTCATTGGTGGTATGAAGGTCCATATTGGTTATATATACTATTTAAAAAAATCCACTTTGACCAAAATGATTTCAAATTAATTACACCTGGCAAATATATAGATATGTATCCTGAAATGCAAGTATGTACACCTTGTCGTTCTAGTTGGGGTGCAAATGGTTATAGTCAAGTTTGGCTTAACGAAACAAATGACTATGTCCATCGTCATTTACATGTTGCTGGAGATAAAATGGTTGAACTTGCACATACATTCTATAATGAGAAAAATAAGACAAAAATTAGAGCTTTGAATCAATGTGCAAGAGAGCTTTTACTTGCTCAAAGTAGCGATTGGCTATTTATTATTACAAATGGTACAATGGTTGATTATGCTAAAAAGAGAATTAAAGACCATATTGGACGTTTTACAAAATTATATGATCAAATAAAAGAGGATAATATAGACACTGACTTTCTAAAGCTTGTAGAAAAAAGAGATTGTATCTTCCCTGAAATTGATTATAAAATATATTATTAATAAAAAAGAAAGCCGGTTGCTTTCTTTTTTATTTAACATATTTACTTTTTCTTCTGATTTTTCCAGCATTTTATACCTATTACTATAAGCCATATAATAAAGATAATTGTTGTTGCTAACATAATATAAATATTATTTGTTGAACCTGCAATGGGTACCAAACCAAGTCCAAAGAAAAAATCAGTTGCTGAAAATGTAGTTTGTTTTTTAGTAACAAAAACATTCCATATAGATAAAAATAAGCTACTAACTGTAATTACACTTAGTATAATAATTACTACCAATAATTCAGTCCTCATGTTGTAATCCTCCTTTTGATTAAATACTAATTATTAGTTTTAATATTTTTTCTTATTATATAATATTTGTTACATTTTTTTCAAGCCCAAGTTACCAAAATTTTCCCTTTCGAATAAAATATGTATATCTAAAGTTTTTTAGTAGATAATAATTACATATAAAAGAAAGGGGATTTTTTTACGATATGAAGTCTTTTTGTATAAAAACAAATAATAGTGAAATTATAGATTATCTATTAAAAAATATAGAAACCTCTTCCTTAGAAAATATTTATTTTATAAGTAAAAAATTCAAATGTTATCACAACGTAATTATACATTATAAAGGAAATGCTTTAAGTTCTTTTCTAAACTTTTTATCCGATTTACTAGCTGATTGCATTATCTTTTTCTACGAACCTATTTTAATAAGAAGAATTATAAATTTTCAATATTTCTACTTTGATGATTTTGAAAAAAAGCTTATTGAAGAAAATTGTTATGAACACATTATTTTAGAAGAAGATTCTAATTTGAAATATAAAAAACAAGAAATTTGGGCTTCTGTATTAGAATATATTAACTCTAATAAATCTATGATTTTAGATGGTTTTGTTACATTTCGCTTAAATACTTATTTAAGTACTTTAGAAGAAATTGTAGATACCAGTGTAAATGAATATGTAATTGAAAAAGAATACACTGAATTTATAAATTTGTTAAAGTTATATATAGATACAAAAGAACCCGCTTCTAATATTGTTCACCTAATTTACACTAATGGTAACTCTATTCTACTAAATGAACACAAAAATCTTATTAATTTAAGAGATAATAATTTCAATGCTAAATATTTATCTGACATTTCTTTTTCTTCAAATGATTATGCATTAAATGCTCTACTTACTCTTTTACCTAGAAAAATAGAGATTCATTTAATTGGCATTGAAGACGAATTTATAAATACATTAAAACTAGTTTTTGGAAGTAGAATTTCTATTTGTAATGACTGCAATATTTGTAGGACTTATCGAATTCTAAATAATGTCAGTAAAGATGCTCCTTAAATTTAAAAGGACAATTGGGGACGGGTCACTTTTGTCCTTTTATTTTATATTATCTAATCCCCCATCTAATTGATACACACTAGAATATCCTATATTTTCTAATGTTTTTAATGCTTTTTTGCTTCTACTTCCAGATTGACACACTAAAATTATTGTATTATTTTTATCTTTTAATAGTTCTTCACAATTTCTTTCTAAATCATAAAGTGGAATATTTATGCTTCCATCTAAATGCCCTTCTCTATATTCCTGTGGACTTCTTACATCTACCAAAGTGGCATTTTTATCATTCTTCATAATTGTTTTAATTTCTTCATAGTCTATACTAGTTTCTTCTCTATTATTTGACATTTTAAACATTTTTCTTAATGTCTCATATATTTTTATTTTCATTTTCTCACTTCCTTATTTCTACTATCAAAAAAATGATTTTAACATTTTCTACACAATGGAAATTGTTAGAAAATCTATAAATTTCCATATTTATCTAGTACGGAAATTCCTCCTACTAGGAGAAATTTCCTACTATCTAAAAAAATAGACATCCTATTCTATTTTATGAATAATGTCTATTTTTTGTTATATATATTATTTCTTCTTTTCTTCTATTTTATATTGTTTTTCTAAGTTCATTAATATTAGTATTGTTGTAAATGCGTATATTATAACTCCTATTGGAAGAGTAGTATAATTTATTTCTAATCTTGTAATAGCAAATACTGATAAATATAATAATTCTATTCCTATTATAGTTAATATTGCTTTTGAAATTTCTTTTAAAATGCTTAGTTTTCTGTTTACTCTATTGTTTATAGCCATATATATTACTAGATAAACAATAATTACTACAAATGAAATACTTACTGGTAAAATATATGGTTTTACTAAATCTGATATTTCTACACTTGGCACATTTGTTATTACCATATCATCTTTTTTATTTTCTAGTTCGTATTTTTCATTTAGTTTTGTATTTAAATTTTCTAATTGTTCATCTGTTGCATCTTTTACTATAATTGATACCATATCTTCATATAATTCTACTTTTTGTACTTTTATCTTTTGGTTTTCAAAAACTTCTTTTGCTATTTTGTATACATCTTCATTTTCAAATTGTTTTTGTAAATTTATATCTATACTTTTATGGCTTAAATACATTAAATCTAAATTTAATCCAATAGTGGCTGTTAATATAATTCCAATAATTATAATTATTCCAAGTAGTATTTCTATTAAATTTTTCTTCTTCATAATTTGCTCCTTTCACTTTAGTCTAATCTCTTAATAATAAGTTTGTTACACTTATATTATATAACATTGCTATAACTATTCCCCAGAATAATACTGTTCCAACTGCAATATTTGCGAATGTAAATGCAATTGCAATAACTACTGTAGGTATAAGTATTAAACTATATTTTTTAATAGCATTATTTATTTTTTCTTCTTTTAACATACTAACTACTAACATATAATTTATTAATGTACTAAATAAAATTTCTATAATACCTGCTATAGATACCTCTACGTTAGCATATCTAATTGCTAATAATAGTAATGCTACATATCCTATAATAGAAATACCTGCTAATATACCTTTTCCTTTATATTTTATAATTAAATAAATAATAGCTAATGTAAGAACAATTATTGAAACTACTATTACTTTTTCTATTACATCTTGTGTAACCTCTGAAAGGATATATTTATTTTGTTCTACTTTGTATACAATAGGCATTTTTCCTGAGTCTAATAATGCTGCCATACTAGTTGCTTCTTTAGCATACTCTTGTAATTCTTCTGTTGTACTATTAGTAGAAGATCCAACAGATAATTGTAATAAACCATTAGTTACTTGCTCACTAAAATATGTTGAAAGTAATGTTGTATCATCAATTTTTATAGATATTTCTTTTTTTTCAGTTTCTTCTTTTGCTTCTTCCCCTTCTTGTTCTACTGTTTTTGTTGTTTGTATATAAGTATTTGTTATATTTTTAAATTTTTCTGTTCCTTCTTTATTAAATTGTATATTAAGAACAATTGAAGTTGTTCCTGAAGATGTTGTTCCATATCTACTTTGAACTGATTTTAAATCATCATTTGTCATTAATACTTCATTTGAGTCTTTATCTATAATTTCAAATTTTCCTTGTAAAGATAGTTGTCCAACTGTACGATCTGTATTATCATCTTCTGGTAATTCTAAAATAATAGTTCCATTTTCTAAATTTTGTCTTATATCATAATTGTTTACTTGCATTTCTTCTAATCTTTTTTCTATTACTTTTTTTGAAGCTTCATAATTTTCTTTAGTTAGCATTTCTTCACTATTAACTTTAATTTCTTCTGTTCTTGCTACTTCTGTAGTATCATCTGTAATCAAATTATTATCTGCATCATACTTTTTAGTTTCTTTTACTTCATCATTTACCTTAAGTTCAATTCTTCTGTGTCCTTTTAAGTCTCTTGATAAAATATACTCTGGTAAGATATTTTTAACTTGATTTTTATCTTGTACATATATACCAATAAAAGATACCATTGATAATAAAATAATTAATAAAACTATAACTGTTATTTTTAATCCTTTAAACTTTTTCATTTTTTCCTCCCAAATTTATAATAATTTCGTACCATTTATAATAAGTTCAAACCATATATTCAAATATTTTGCTGCATATTTACTCATCATTGTTCTATCCATAAATATCTCAAAATAATCTAAAACTGGACAAATTTCTCTGTCTATTGTTAAGTCTAATGTTACTTTTCTTTGCTCTTTATCTATTATAAAGTCTGCGTTTGTTACTGCATAATTTACTTTATCATGTTTATCAAACGTAGACATATTTGTATTTACTACCCTGTCTCTATGAACATCTGACTTATCTGCAAGTATTAAAGCTGCTGATATATCGCTTACTGCTGTTCCAGTTTGCTCGTCATGATTTCCTATTGCCATCATTATTTCTGTTCTATCTTGTACATTCATTCCCATTTCTTTTAAAATTTGATAAGCAAGTATGGCTCCTGAATGTGCATGATCCACTCTATTTACACAATTTCCTATATCATGCATATAACCTGCTATTTTTGCAAGTTCTATTCTTTCTTTTGGATAATCTAATGTTTCCAATATTTTTGCTGCTCTATTTGATACAATTGAAATGTGCCTCATTGAATGCTCTGTGTATCCTAAAGCATTTAGTTGTTTTTGTGAACTTAATATTAGTTCTTCAATTTCTTTGTTATTTTTAATATCCTCTAAAGTCATTATTAAAATTCCTCCATTACTATTGATTAATTTTATATTAAAATAATAAAAAATTCAACCATTTTTTGTAAATTGGTTGAATTTATATTTTATATAAATTTACGTCTAACTTTCTATTTAGCATATTTATATATTAATTTAAGTTTACTCCTATTATTCCACCTATCATTCCTGCAATAATACTAGAAACTAACATTATAACACTCATAATATTTAAACTAAACCCCGAACCTGTAAGGCTAGAAATTATATAGATTAATAAAATATAAATAACTCCTACTAATGCTCCATTTAATAGTCCATTTTTTTTAATTCTTAATGTACTTAAGCTACTTCCTATTAAAATACTAACCGCTGTAATAATTATAACTACAGTAATCATTGTATTTTCTTGTATATTTGTATATGTAAGTAATATAGCAAAAATAAAAAGCAACAATATTGTAATTCCTAATGCTATACCACTACCTTTTATAATTCGAATTAAATTTTCCTTTGTTTCATTTTTATCTAGATTATCCATATTTGTTCCTCTTTCTTTTTTGTATATTTTATTCTTATATATACGTTTTTAGAACAAATAGTTTTATCTTTTTATTAGATAAGTGTATCTTTTATATCTATATTTGCTAACCGATTTTCTTTCCTTGTAATTTAAATTCACCCATATTAGTTTTAGCAAATATATTTAAAATATTCCCTGTCAATTGTCCCATTAGTTCATATTCTATATTTAGTGCGTTATTTTTTATATTTCCTTTAAAATAACATTGGTTTCCTTTTACTCTACCACCATTTAAATTGTTCTTCATCCCCATTATTTCTAACACACCATCTATATTTTCTCCATTGGTTTTTAGAGTCACTTTTCCACTCATAGCACCCATTGGTGTATTTAATTTTATTTCATAAATTCCATCCATAAACATTACCTCCTTATTCATTATATTCATTTAGTAGGTAATGTTGAATAAAATTTTTAATAAGCTATTCCGTTTAGTTCTTTTGCTTTTTCTTCATAATTAGGCATATATGTTTTTATCATATTATAGAAAGATTTTGTGTGATTCTTATATTTTAAATGACAAAATTCATGTAAAACTATATAATCTATTACATCTTTAGAATACATTGCTATATTAGGATTTATTGTTATTTTTTTATCTTTGCATGTAGCTATTGAGCCTTCTATATTTTTAATTTCGTAATCTTCTGGTGCTATTTCTAACATAATTCTTGTTTTTTCCATTGCTCTTTCTATCTCTTTTTCAGCAATTTTTTCATACATTTTTTCCATTAATATATTTATTAGATCTGCACTTTCTATATTTTTAAATTTAATTGGTAATGTTATTTGTATTTGATTTTTAGCAAACTCTAAACTAGGTACATTTATTCTTTTGTAGTTCACAACTAAATCATAATTTTTACCTAATACTTTTATAGTTTTTAATTTAGTATAATTATCTTTTTCTTCACAAGCTATTTCATACTCTTTTATTTTATTTAATATCCATTGTTTCTTTTCTTCTACTACTTTTTGAATTTGACTACTTGTAGTATACCAAGGAGCATTAATAACAACTTCTCCATTTTGTACTGATATATACAAATTGCTTGTTGCTGCCTTATTTACTGTATATGTTATTACATTGTTTCTGTTTGAAAATATATTCATTTTAACCACTCCTTAATAAAATTTTGTTCTGCAAATTCTTGTTCGCTTTTGTTGAACATATTTTATATTTTATTTTTAAGTTTGTCAATAGTTTTTTAAAATATTTTTCAAATTTTTGTTCGTATATTTTTTTATCTCTATAAATAGCTAAAAACCATAGTAAATTTACTATGGTTCTATTTTTTATATTCTATTTTTTGTAGGTACACGTTTATATTTTTCACATTCTAATCTTTCATAAAATATATCTTCTATACCTATTTGTTTTTGTATTAATCTTTCTTTCTGTTCTTTTCTTAAAGTTTTTATTGCATATTCAAGTTTAGATGCTAACTTTTTATCTTCTGTTTGCCATGATGCTTCCAACTTTTTTGCTTGATGACTTTTGGTATATTTTGCACACTTTTCATCTTTAGAAAAATATTCATTCATTCTTTTTTCTATATCTTTAGCTATTCCAGTATATATTGAATTATCTTCACATCTTAACATGTACACGTAATACATAAAATTACCTCCATGGTTATATAGATTAAACTATTTTATTGCATTTAATGCTTCTTTTGTTTCTTTGTTCTTATCAAAAATATTTATAATAATCAAGAATATTGCTGTAATTACAAAAGTAATTGCATATATTATAATTATTGTCTTTATATCTCCTACTGCTAATTTTGCTCCTGCTATTGTTGACGAAATTACTGATGGAAATCTTGCAAATGTAGATATTAGTATAAACTTTGATGGTTTTATTGGAAGCAGTCCTCCTATATAAATTAATAAGTCTTTTGGTGTTCCTGGGATAAAGAATAATATCGTCATTATTGTTTCTACTTTTCTAGGATCTTTTAGGATTTTGTTATTTTCTATTTTATCTACTTTTTCTTTACTAAATGTGTCTTCTACAAATTTTTTTCCATATTTTTTTACAGTAAAAAATATTATTGTTGTTGTGATAAGTACAGATGTTGTTATAAAAATTGTCCCTCCTATGCTTCCATAGCACATTCCTGCTAGTATCTCTAATGGTTCTCCTGGTATTACAACAAAAAATATCTGTGCTATTTCTAAACCAAATAGTATTAAAAATCCTAGAATCCCTAAATTATTTATTTTTTCTTTAAATGCTAGTTGTCCTTCTTTTGTTGATATATCCTTCATTATTGGTGCTAAGTAAATTATTGCTAATATAAATATTATAATTACTATTGATAGTACTATATGATTTATTATTTTCTTTTTTTTCTTTTCTTGCATTTTGTTTCTCCTTTTGAAATTTCCTATATATTATACTATAAATATTTTAATTTGTACAATAATTTCTGCATATGTTCATTTTTTGTGAATTATTCTTCTTGTCATTTACAAAAAATTGCCAAACTTATTTGCCGGCAATTTTTTCTATATTTTTATAAATTTTTCTGAAATTCTTTATTTCATAGCTTCTTCTACAGCTACTGCAACTGCTACTGTTGCACCAACCATTGGGTTGTTACCCATTCCTATTAATCCCATCATTTCTACGTGAGCTGGAACTGAAGAACTTCCTGCGAATTGTGCATCTGAGTGCATTCTTCCCATTGTGTCTGTCATACCATATGAAGCTGGTCCTGCTGCCATATTGTCTGGGTGTAATGTTCTACCTGTTCCTCCACCTGAAGCAACAGAGAAGTATTTTTTACCTGCTTCTAATCTTTCTTTTTTGTATGTACCTGCAACTGGATGTTGGAATCTTGTTGGGTTTGTTGAGTTACCTGTTATAGAAACATCAACATCTTCTAACCACATTATTGCTACACCTTCTCTAACATCGTTTGCACCATAGCATTTAACTTTTGCTCTTTCTCCATCTGAGTAAGCTATTTCTTCTACTACTTTTACTTTTCCAGTAAAGAAGTCAAAGTCTGTTTTTACATATGTAAATCCATTTATTCTTGAAATTACTTGCGCTGCATCTTTTCCTAAACCATTTAATATAACTCTTAATGGCTCTTTTCTAACTTTGTTTGCAGATTTTGCAATACCAATTGCACCTTCTGCTGCTGCAAAACTTTCGTGTCCTGCTAAAAATGCAAAACATTTTGTTTCTTCGCTTAATAGCATTGATGCTAAGTTTCCATGTCCTAAACCTACTTTTCTATCATCTGCAACTGAGCCTGGTATACAAAATGCTTGTAAACCTTCTCCTATTGCTTTTGCTGCTTCATGAGCTTTTGTGCAACCTTTTTTTATTGCTATTGCTGCACCTAATGTATATGCCCAACAAGCATTTTCAAAACATATTGTTTGAACTCCTCTTGTTATTTCGTATGGATTAAATCCTTTGTCTGTGCATATTTTTAATGCATCGTCAAAATCTTTTATTCCGTATTTTTCCATTACTGGTTTAATTTGATCTATTCTTCTTTCATAACTTTCAAATAATGCCATTTTTATTTCCTCCTCTAAATATATACTTTTACATTCTTAAAACAAATTAAAAACAAGTATTGCTAGGCAAATTTCAAACAAAATACCGGAGGTGTACTCTTGTACATTGAGGATTTTTGTTTGAAATTTAACAACGCAAGACGAAGTTTTTTATTTGTTTTCTTACTCTTCACGTGGATCTATTTTCTTAACAGCTTCATCAAATCTTCCATAAGTTCCTGAAGCTTTTTCAATTGCTTCATTTGCATCTATTCCTGATTTTATGAAATCCATCATTTTTCCCATATTTACATATTTGTATCCAATTATTTGGTCATCTTTGTCTAAACCAATTTCTACTATGTAACCTTCAGCAAGTTCTAGGTATCTTGGTCCTTTTGAAAGTGTTGAATATATTGTTCCTATTTGGCTTCTATGCCCTTTACCTAAGTCTTCCATTCCTGCTCCTATTGGAAGTCCTTCTTCTGAGAAAGCAGATTGTGTTCTACCATATACTATTTGTAAAAATAGTTCTCTCATTGCAGTATTTATAGCGTCACATACTAAGTCTGTGTTTAATGCTTCTAATATTGTTTTTCCTACTAATATTTCACCTGCCATTGCAGCTGAATGTGTCATACCTGAGCATCCTACTGTTTCTACTAATGCTTCTTGTATAACTCCTTCTTTTACATTTAATGTTAGTTTACAAGCTCCTTGTTGAGGTGCACACCAACCAATACCATGTGTTAAACCAGAAATATCTTTTATTTCTTTTGCCTTAACCCATTTTCCTTCTTCTGGAATTGGTGCTGGTCCGTGGTCTACTCCTTTTGCAACTTTGCACATATCTTCTACTTCTTTTGAATAAATCATATTTATTTCTCCTTTCAATCAACTTGTCTTGCTTTCATTACGCAATTCATACTCTATATATAATATATTTGTATTGAAGACTTTATCATTATATAACTACAAATTAAAACTTTCAAGTATTTTGTCAGTTTTTGTAGATATTTTGAAACATCGACTCCAAAAGGGACAGATTAACCTTTTGGAAACGTCCCCAATGGTAATTAAAAATTTAATATTTGGCTTTTTATTGTTGGTTTTTCTTCATTTCTTTCTATATTTTTTGTTTCAAGTACTTCTTCTATTTTTCTATTTTGTTTATTATTTGCCTCTTTTTGCCTTTTATATAATTCATATTTATCTAGCTTTTTATGTCTTGTTTCAAAGTCTAATTCTTTATCTTCCTTCTTAATAGTCGTTCCAATTTTAGCTTTTTTCTCATCTAATTCACTATTATCATTTTCATTCTCATTGTTTGAGTTATATTCTTCTCTGTTGTATTCTATAATATTGTGTACTTTAAAGTTATACATTCCTTCTGAATATGTTCCTACTTCTTTATTTAAAAGTTTTTCTTCTATTAAATAATTTTCTAACATTTTTTTATCTTTTTTAGAAAGTCTTTCTATTGGAAAACCTAAATATTTATAATTCCAAATTATATGTCTTTCTTCATTTGTATATTTACTTGTATTTAAATCTTCATAGTCATACTCTATATTGAATTTTAAGTTTGCAATTGATATTGTTAAGTTAGACCATAATTTTAGTCCTTCTTTTTCAAATTCTCTTCTTAACTCTTTTATTGTTTCGTATAACTTATTTATTAAAGTATTATAAGCTTCTTCATCTATATTATATATGTATGGTATTTCATATACATTTACAGGATTTCTTTTTAGTATTCCTTTTGGAAAATAATAAAAAAACATTTCTCCTATTTGTATATTATTTGCTTTTTCAACTATAGAAGCATATAAATAAATTTTATCCCATTTTTCTGGTATCATATAAAATAGCTGTGTTTGTATTTTTGCATATAAACTTTTTATTCTTGGTGTATTTTTCATAATACCCTTCCCCTATTACATTTTTTCTCTATATATAGTTTATCTCTCAAAACATTATTTTTTATAATATTCTGAGAGATATTTCTACTATTTGTCTATATTATTTTATTATTAAACTTTCTCCTGTCATTTCTTCTGGCTTTTCTAAATTCATTATATCAAGCATTGTTGGTGCTAAATCTGCAAGTCTTCCTTCTCTTAATTTAGCATTTTCCATTCCAACTAATATTAATGGAACAGGATTTGTTGTATGTGCAGTATGTGGTTCTCCTGTTTTATAATCTATCATTTGTTCTGCATTTCCATGATCTGCTGTTATTAATAAAACTCCATCTTGATTGTTTACTGCTTCTATTACTCTTCCAACACATTCATCTATTGTTTCAATTGCTTTTATTGCTGCTTCTAATACTCCTGTATGACCTACCATGTCTGGGTTAGCATAGTTTAGAATTATACAATCATATTTTTTGGAATTAATTGCTTCTACAACTTTATCTGTTACTTCATATGCACTCATTTCTGGCTTTAAGTCATATGTTTCTACTTTTGGAGATGGTACTAAAATTCTATCTTCTCCTGGATATTGTTTTTCTTCTCCACCATTAAAGAAGAATGTAACATGCGCATATTTTTCTGTTTCTGCAATTCTTAATTGTGTTAATCCATGTTTTGAGATATATTCTCCAAATGTATTTTTTAGTTCTTCTTTTTTGAATGCTATATGAACATTTGGCATTGTTTCATCATAACTTGTCATACATACATAATATAAGTCTAAATCTTTTTCTACTTCAAATTCATTAAATTCTTTATCTACTAATGTTCTAGTAATTTCTCTTGCTCTATCTGGTCTATAGTTAAAGAAAATAACACTATCATGTTTACCAATTGTAGCAACTGGTGTTTCTCCATTTACTATTACTGTTGGTTCTATAAATTCATCAAATATTTCTTTTTGGTAAGAGCTTTCAACCGCACCAATTGCAGATGTTGCTTTTTCTCCTTCTCCTCTTACTAATGCATTGTATGCTTTTTCAACTCTTTGCCATCTTTTATCTCTATCCATTGCATAGAATCTTCCTGTAATTGTTGCTATTTTCCCTACGCCTTTTTCTTTCATTTTTTCTTCTAACTCAGATATAAAAGATTCTCCTGAAGATGGTGCTGTGTCTCTTCCATCCATAAAACAATGTACATAAACATCTTCGAAATCTCTTCTTTTTGCAAGTTCTAGTAATCCAAATAAATGACGTATATGGCTGTGTACACCACCATTAGATAATAGTCCCATTATGTGTAATTTTGAATTATATTTTTTACAATTTTCAATAGCTGCTATAAATTCTTCGTTTGTGAAGAAATCTCCATCTTCTATTGATTTTGTAATTCTTGTTAATTCTTGGTATACAATTCTTCCTGCTCCTATATTTGTATGTCCTACTTCTGAATTTCCCATTTGTCCTTCTGGAAGTCCTACATCTAATCCACTTGTGTGAATATCTGTAGTTGGGCAAGTTTTCATTAATTTATCTATATTTGGTGTATTTGCTAGTTTAACTGCATTTGCCTTTTCTTCTTTATTTTCTCCAAATCCGTCTAATATCATTAACATTGTTAATTTATCTTTCATTTTGTATTACCTCTTTCTTTTCTTCATTTTTTCTTTTACATCTTTTGTTTATTTTATGTTTTTTCTTTTGTTTAAGAGATATATTTTATATGCTTTTTATAATTTCGTTAAATTCATCTACTTTTAAGCTTGCTCCACCAACTAAAGCGCCATCTATATCTGATGTTTCAAATAATTCTTTAGCATTATTTTTATTTACACTTCCTCCGTATAATATGCTTACATTATTTGCTACTTCTTTATCATAAAGCGATTCTATTTCTTTTCTTATTAGTTTTATCATATTGTTAGCATCATTTTTTGTAGCTACTTTTCCTGTTCCTATAGCCCAAATTGGTTCATATGCAATTACTATTTTTTCTGCCTGCTCTTTTGTTATTCCTTCTAATGCTCCAATTATTTGTTGTTTAATTACTTCTTCCTCTAATCCTAATTCTCTTTGCTTCATTGTTTCACCTACGCAAAGAATTGGATTTAGTTCATGTTTTAATGCTGATTTTATTTTTTTGTTAACAGTTTCGTCTGTTTCTGCAAAATATTGTCTTCTTTCGGAATGACCAATTATAACATATTCTACATTTATACATTTAAGCATATTAGGTGCTATTTCACCTGTATATGCTCCAGCCTCTTCCCAATGCATATTTTGTGCACCTATTTTAATATTTGTATTTTGTGCTGTAAGTAAGCTATAAAATAAATCTGTATATGGAACGCATAATATTATTTCACATTTTGCATTTTTTGCATATGGCTCTAATTCATTAATAAAACTCATTGCTTCATTTGGAAGCATATTCATTTTCCAATTTCCCGCAATTATTTTTCTTCGCATTCTAACTCTCCTCTTTTTCCTTTGTTTTTTTCATAATTATATAGACTTTCATCTATTTTATAAAGTAACTCATCTGTTTCTTTAGTATGTGGTATTCTAATATTTTGTTCTTTGTTTCTTATTTTTTCCTTAAGTTCTTCATAATTCATAAAAAATAATTTCTCTACTTCTTCATTTTGTTTTGTGTAGTAAGATAAAGGATATTCTAAATAAGCTACATATTCATGTGTGAAATATCTACCCTTTCTTCCTAATTTAGTAAAGTCACATTCTACTATCATCATTTTTTGTAATTGTTGTGCCAATTCTTCTGGTTTTAAGCTTAGTTCTTCAAATGTTTCTCTTAATATTGCTTGTATTGGCGTTTCTGTACTTTTTACGTGACCTGAACTGCTAACATCCACCATTGAAGCATCATTTACTTTATTATTGCTTCTTTTTTGCATTAACACTTGTTTCGTATGTGGATTAATAATCCATAATTGTACAGCTTCTAATAATAAATTTTGTTTTATTCCTTCTTTTCTAGAAATTGTGCCTATTTTCTCATAATTATCATTATAATAATTTACTATTTCTATTTCTTCTTCTGTGCCATTATTTTGTACTTTGTATTTATCTAATGACATTATTTACTCCTTTAATTGTTATTTGTCTAATAAACATTCAATTCCTGGTAATTTTTTTCCTTCTAAGAATTCTAGTGATGCTCCACCACCTGTTGAAATATGAGTCATCTTATTAGAAAGTCCCATTTTTTCTATAGCTGCTGCAGAATCGCCCCCACCTATAATTGTTACAGCATCTTCTTTTTCTGCTAAAGCTTGTGCTATACTTCTTGTTCCATTTGCAAATATTTCATATTCTGAAAATCCTACTGGTCCATTCCAAATTATAGTTTTTGCATCTTTTAATTCTTCTTTAAATAATTCTACTGTTTTTGGTCCAATGTCTAAACCTTCCCATTCATCTGGAATGTTATCTGAATCTATTACTTTGTTTTCTGTATCTGGTGCAATTTCTTTTGCAATTACATTATCTATTGGAAGAACTAATTTAACATTTTTTTGTTTTGCCTTTTCCATTAATTCTTTTGCTAAATCTAGTTTGTCTAATTCACATACTGATTTTCCAACACTATATCCCATTGATTTGAAGAATGTATATGCCATTCCTCCACCTATTATCAATTTATCTACTTTTTCTAAAAGAGCTTCTATTACACCTATTTTGTCAGACACTTTAACTCCACCTAATATTGCAACAAATGGTCTTTGTGGATTTTCTAAAGCACTTCCTAAAAATTCTAATTCTTTTTCTATTAAGAATCCTGATACTGCTGGTAAAAATTCTGCAATTCCTGCTGTAGAACTATGTGCTCTGTGAGCTGTTCCAAATGCATCATTTACAAATATTTCTGCCATGGATGCAAATTCTTTTGATAAGCTTTCATCATTTTTTTCTTCTCTTGCATCAAAACGAACATTTTCTAGTAAAACAATTTCTCCTTCTTTTACATTACTTGTTAATTCTTTTGCTGAAGGTCCAACAACATCTTCTGCTAGTTTTACTTCTTTTCCTAATAATTTAGATAATTCATTTGCTACTGGTTTTAAAGAAAATTTTGGATTAACTTCTCCCTTTGGTCTTCCTAAATGAGATGCAAGTATTATTTTGCAGTTTTGTTCTAATAGATATTTTATAGTAGGAAGAGCTGCTACAATTCTTCTATTGTCTGTAATGTTTCCATTTTCATCTAATGGAACATTAAAATCGCATCTAACAAATACTTTTTTTCCTTTTAAATCAATATCTTTAATAGTTTTTTTATTCATAAATTACCTCCATAAAAATCTAAAATTACATATAAGAAATTTAAATTTTACTTTAAGTTTTTTATATCTAATTTTATCAAATAATTACTATATGTATTATTTATATTTTTCTTGTTCGTCCCAACTGCTTACATAGTGTAAAAAATTAGTATATACTAATTTTTTACACTATGTAAGCTTGTCGGTTCCCACACGGAGCTCACTTCAAAAAATATAAATAATACATTATAATAATACATTAAAGCAACATTTTATTTCAAAACATTTTAGCTTCTTGATGCAATATATACTGCTAAATCTACTAATTTATTTGAGTAACCCCATTCATTGTCATACCAAGCTATTAATTTAACAAATGTATCTGTTAATTGAATTCCAGCTGTTGCATCAAAAATTGATGTATGGCTATCTCCTAAGAAATCTGAAGATACTACTGCATCTTCTGTATATTCTATAATACCTTTCATTTCATTTTCTGATGCATGTTTCATAACTTTGCAAATTTCTTCCATAGTTGTTGGTTTAGCTAAATTACATGTTAAGTCAACAACTGAAACATCTATTGTTGGTACTCTGAAAGACATACCTGTTAATTTTCCATTTAATTCTGGAATAACTTTTCCTACTGCTTTTGCTGCTCCTGTTGAAGAAGGAATGATGTTAGCTGATGCAGCACGTCCACCTCTCCAATCCTTTTTAGATGCTCCATCAACTGTTTTTTGTGTTGCAGTTGTAGAGTGAACTGTTGTCATTAATCCATCTACTATTCCAAAGTTATCATTTATAACTTTAGCAAGTGGTGCTAAACAGTTTGTTGTACAAGACGCATTAGATACTATATTCATGCTTGGATCATATGTTTCATTATTTACTCCCATAACAAACATTGGAGCATCTTTTGAAGGTGCACTAATAATTACTTTTTTAGCTCCTCCTTTTAAGTGTGCTTCTGCTTTTTCCATAGTTGTAAATACTCCTGAACATTCTAATACATAGTCTACTCCATCTTTTCCCCATGGAATATTTGCTGGGTCCATTTCATTATATACTTTTATTTCTTTTCCATTTACTACTAATGTATGTTCATCTTTGTTTGATACTTCTCCATCAAATCTGCCATGAGCAGTATCATATTTTACCATATATGCCATATAGTCTGCACTAATAAATGGATCATTTATTGCTACTACCTCTACTTCTTCTTTTTTTAATGCTGCTTGGAATGCTAAGTTTCCTATTCTTCCAAATCCGTTAATTCCTATTTTTACACTCATTTTTCTTTCCTCCTTTGAAATATAAAATAAATTTCTTTACTTTATTATTGTTTTAACTACTTCATTTTATACCAAAGTATATTTGTTTTCAAGTATTTCTTTCTATTCTTTTTAAGTTTTTTTAATTTTTTCCATATTCTTCTTGACTTATGTAAAGTTCTATGTTATACTAAGTACATAAGTTGCCAAGAGCACTTATATGTAACTTGCATTAATACAACCATTTAGTATTAATGTGTAAACCAATATTTTACCTTTTAAAAGGAGGGCATTTATGACAAGAGGACACCCGACAATCACATTTGATAATATCATAGAAAAAAAATCATGTGATCGTAGCGGCAGGTAGCGGCAGGCGCCCAGTTATGGGCGGAAATATTGGAGGTAAACCAAAATGAAAAAAATATTACGGTTTCCTAGTGGGTTCACTTAAAGTGTAAAAGAATATTGATTGGTAGAGTCTAAGTATTCTTTCCACAAAAGCAGCCCCAGTTACAATTCGAAACGGCACCATTTTATATGGTGCCGTTCTTCTTTTCCTTTTAAATCACAAACTATTATTAAACCTTGTCCAAAATTTAGAAAATGTCACAATTGGGGACTATCCCTAATTATGACATTCTACTTCTCCAATCCAAGTCGAATATATTAGTACTTTATCTATTTTTCTTCCCAATGAATTTTCTAACGCCTCTTTATATAAATTTAATTGCTCCTTATACTTATCTATAAGTTTCTGTTCTTCACCTTTTTGTACATAGTCAGTCTTATAATCTACTAATACTAATTCATCATTTTTATTTATATAATATAAATCCATAATACCTTGTACTAATACTTTTTCATCTTTTGGATAAGTTTCATCTATTCTATTTGCTTGTACAAACATATAGAATGGTTCTTCTTTGTGTACTTCTTTTGCTTTTTTTAATTCTTTCCATAAATCTGATTGCACATATTTTAATAGCCCTACTATTGGTATTTGCTCTGCCTCTTCTTTTAAAATTATTTCTTTATTTACCAATTCATTTATTAGGTCTTTTATTTCTTGTTCTTTATATTCCTTTTTCTCATCTAATTTTTGAATGCATAAATGTACTAAAGTTCCTTTTCTGCTACTTGTAATAGGTTTATTTTCTTTTACCATAAAACTTGGTGTTTCATATTTATGAACTTTTTCTTTTGAAAGCAATTCTTCTAAATCTATATCTTGTTCTTCATTTTGTTTAATTTCTTTTAGCTTACTTACAGATGTTTTTGTAGGAATTTTAGCAGAAATATCATACTTATATTTCCAAGCAAGTTCTTCTTTTATGTTTTCTAATTCTTTAATGTCTATCTTTTTATCTTCTATTGTTTCTTCTTGCTTTTCATCTATTTTCTCATTCTTGTTTTTTTCTATCTTATGTACAAAAAACTTAATTTTTTCTTGTTTTGGATCTTTTAAATTTAATAATACAAGCCAATCTAAATAAGATATATATTTTTTTAGTAATCTTTCTTCTATTTTATTCGTATTTTGCTTTTGATATAAGAAAAGCATTTCTTCCTTTTCTTTACATTGTTTTTCGAAGTCTTTTGTAACTCCTGTTATAATCAATTTTTCTTTTGCTCTTGTTAATGCTACATATAAAACTCTCATTTCTTCTGAAATAAGTTCCGTCTCTAACTTTAGCTTTAATGCTTCTTTTGCAAGAGTTGGATATTCTATTCTATTTACACTATCTATAAATTTTGGACCAAAACCTAAATCTTGGTGAATTAGAATTGAATCGTTTAAATCTTGTTTATTAAATTGTTTGCCTGTTCCACTTAAAAATACAACCGGAAATTCTAGTCCCTTACTTTTATGAATGCTCATTATACGTACTACATTGTCATTTTCGCCTATAACCTTTGCAGCAGACAAATCCCCACTATTTAGTTTTAATCTATCTATAAAACAAATAAAATTATATAAGCCTTTAAAACTTGCAGACTCGTATTGTTTTGCTCTTTCAAATAACATTTTTAAGTTTGCTTGTCTTAAGTTTCCATTATTTAATAAGCCAACATAATAGTAATAATTTGTTTCTTGATATATTTGCCAAATTAACTCATCTAAAGGCTTTTCTTTTTGGTCTTTTCTCAAATTTTCTAACATGTTTACAAATGTATCTATTTTTTGTTTAAGTTCTTCTTTTACTGAAATTCGTGCTTTAAGCATAGCCTCGTAAAAATAGCCTTTTTGATCTGCTATACGAATTTCTACTAATTCATTATCTGTAAAATTGCCAATTGGTGAGCGAAGTACTAATACAAGCGGAATATCTTGCATAGGGTTATCTATAATTTTAAGTAAAGAGATTATAGTTTGAATTTCCGTTGAGTCCAAATATTGTGTAGAAGTATCAGAATATACATCTATTCCTCTTGAAAGTAATTCTTTTTCATATATTGGTGCTATGTTTGTTGTACTACGAAGCAAAATAGCAATATCTCTAAATTCTAATTTTCTTAAAGTTTTAATTTTCTTATCAAAAATTTTGAAATCACTATTTAGCAACTCCTCTATTCTGTTTGCCACCAATTTAGCTTCTTCAACATTTTTTTCTATTATTTGACTTTCTTCTTGTTCATCTTCAAATTCATTTACATTCGTTTTCTCTTGGTTAATAGTATTGTCATCTTCTTCATTATCTTCTGATGTTAAATCAAGAATATGGCATTCAGGAATAAGCATTTCTTTACTATTTTCAGGATAATCTGCCCCTAAGTTTAAAAACTCATCCTCATTATATTCTACATCACCTAACTTTTCGCTCATAATTTGTTCAAACACCCAGTTTGTAAGTGCAAGTACTTCATCTCTACTACGGAAATTTTTAAACAGCTGTACCTTCCTGTGACGCATTGGGGACGTTTCTTTTTGCGTCATCTGTCCCTTTTGCGTCATTTTTTCTAATTCGTGTTCTATATTTTCATTGTTTTCTTTTACTTTATTACTGTTTTCAACTTCTTCAATTTTACTATAATTCCTATACTTTTCTAAAAATAACTCTGGTCTTGCTTGTCGGAAACGATATATACTTTGTTTTATATCTCCTACCATAAAAATGTTGTTTCCTTTTGAAACACTATTTAATATGTATTCTTGTACTAAATTACTATCTTGGTACTCGTCTATTGCGATTTCTTCAAATTTTTCTTGTATTTCTTTTGCAATATTGCTAGGAACATATTCTCCATTTTCTTCTTTTATCAATATTTCTAAAGCATAATGTTCTATATCATGAAAATCTATACGATTTTTCTCCAACTTCTTTTCTTTAAATTTATTTTCAAATTCTAATATAATATTTTTTAAGCTTTTCAAAATTGGATACATTTCGTTTATTGTTTCATTTGCTTCTTTTGAAGTGTAAATCATCATTTTCTCTAAAGTATCATTTATGGATTTTTTTACTTTATCTCTTACATCTTTTGCATCATTTTTATAGTCTATTGTTACTTTTCTATCTACTGGCCATTTTTCAAAAGTTAGTATTTGAGTTATTTCATATACTTTATTCCATGTATTTTCATCATTTCGATCTATTACTTTCATTATCTTTTCTATTTCATTTATATCATTTGCTATAACGTTTGCATATTTTTCAAGTTCTATATATTTTCTTAAATTTTTTTCTACTTTTTTTAATTTTAAGGTGCCTTCTGTTAGTTCTTCTAACAATTCTTGTAATAAGATTTTTCCCCATGTAGTTTTTGAAAAATCTTGTTCTAATTTATCTTTTAAGTTAAACATTTCAACTTTTTCTTCTAACCAATCTTTAGGGAATGGACTACTTTGTATTTGATTGTCTATCTTTAATATTAGTTCTTTTAAGTTTTCATCTCCTCTATAATTTGCATATGTATCTACTAATTTTAAAAATTCTTCATTTTTATTTATATATTTTTCTTCTAGCAATTCTTCTAATGTTTCTTGTTTTAGTAATTCCATTTCTGCTGAACTTCCAATTTGAAAATTTGCTGGAATATTTATTTCATAAAAATAATTTCTAATTATATCTAAACAGAATGAGTGAATTGTACAAATACTGGCTTTATTTAATAAAGTAATTTGTCTTTGCATATGTATGTCTTCTGGATTTTCTTCTATCTTTTTGTATATTGCATCTAATATTCTTTCTCTCATTTCACTTGCAGCAGCATTGGTAAATGTTACAACTAACATTTTGTCTATATCCATTTTTTCATCTATTATTTTATAAATAATTCTCTCAACTAATACAGCTGTTTTTCCGCTTCCCGCAGCAGCTGCTACTAATAAGTTCGTTCCTTTTTTTTCAATTGCTTGTTTCTGTTCTTTCGTCCAACTAACACTCGACATTTTTTCTCCTTCTAGCTACTATTGTTCTATTTTTTGATTTGTTTGTATTTATTTTATAACATAAAAGCAGACAATTATCAATTGTCTACCCTTATATTTTTTCTTTTTGTTTTTTAACGAAAAAATTTATTCTTCAATACTCTTTATCCTAATGCAACATCTAGTACCATCATTAATACAAATCCGCATATCAGTCCTATTGTAGCTAAATTTTTGTAATCTTTTACTGACTCAGGAAGTAATTCTCTTGCAACTACTATTATCATTGCACCAGCTGCAAAGGCTAATAAGAATGGCAACATACTTCTTATATATAAAACAAGTACTGCTCCTATTACAGCTGCTACAGGTTCAACTAATGCGGATGCCTGCCCTATCATAAAGCTTTTAAATCTTGAATATCCTTCACTTCTAAGAGGAAGAGACACTGCTGCTCCTTCTGGAAAGTTTTGTATTCCTATTCCAAGTGCCAACATAACTGCTCCTATTAAAGTCATTCCTGGTACACCACTTGCTATTCCTCCAAAAGCTACACCTACTGCCATTCCTTCTGGTATATTGTGTATAGTTATAGCTGATATTAAAAGAATACATCTTTTTAAAGACGATTTACTTCTTAAACTATCTTTACTTTTTAGAGCTCTATCCAAGAATTTATCAGAAAATAATACAAATAATCCTCCTATAATAAAACCTACTGCAGGTAAAATCCACTCTATGTATCCTAATTCTGCAGATAATTCAATTGAAGGTGCAATTAATGACCAAAAAGCTGCTGCAATCATAACTCCTGCACTAAAACCTAAAATTGTATTTAATACTTTTTTATTCATTTCTTTAAAAAAGCAAACAACCAATGCTCCTAATGCTGTTACTCCCCAAGTAAACGTACAAGCAAGTAATGCTTGAATTACTGGATTTAAATTTTCAAACCAACCCACTTTTATTCACCTCACACTACATAATATGATTTTATATTACATATTGTGACAACGTATTAAATTTAATTAACTGCTGTACCATTTACATATAATTTATAACCATTAAAGTTAATGTTACTATATGATGTATCTTCATCTGTTAAACTTGTTACATAGCAGTCTCCTGTTAGTGTTAATGTAGATGTATAATTTGCTTTTAAACTGCATTTAATCATACAACTTGCATTTACTTTACAGAATTGCATTTAGTTTTTTACTTCACCGTATCTAAATTTAATGTTAAATCTCCAAACTCTAATTTATTTATACTATCAACATCATTTGTTCTTTTTTAAATATTTTTTATTCTAGCTAAAAGCTCTCTTGTATGAAATGGCTTTGTTATATAGTCATCTGCTCCATTTTCTAGTCCTTGTAATTTGTCGTTCATTTGAGATTTTGCAGTAAGCATAATTATAGGTGTTTTTATTTTTTCTCGTTTTATTGATTGTAAAATTTCAAATCCATCTTTACCAGGAAGCATTATATCTAATAATATTAAATCATATATTCCTGTTAAAGCCTCATTTTCTCCATCTATTCCATCTGTTACTATATCTACATTAAAGTTTTCTTTTTTCAAAGTTTCTGAAATTGCATCAGCTAGTGGATATTCATCTTCTATAATTAAAATGCGCATACATATACCTCCTGTATTTTTTATAAAATATAGCAAACTTTTATTGAAGTATTATTGAAATGTATTATATATCAAAAAATGTATTTTTTTACAAAATTTATACATACTATAATAAAATAATTTTATGGAGGTTTTTATAATGAAAAATGAAAATTTAAATATTTTAGATGAAGTAAACAAAGGTGCAACTATGGGAATGGACGCAATTTCCTATATTAGCGAAAAAGTAAAAGATGATACTTTTAAAAAGGTGTTAGATGGTGAATACAATAAATATAAAGATATTTCAAGAAGAGTAAATAATATTTATTCAAATTACACAGTTGAAAAAGAACCTCATGAGACAAATGGAATGACAAAAATGATGACATGGTATGGCATACAAATGAAAACTATGACTGATGATACTACTTCTAAATTATCTGAACTTTTAATGCAAGGAACTAATATGGGAATTATTGAAGGAAGACGTTTAATAAACCAAAATCCTGATGCTGATAGAGATGTAAAAGGTGTTTTAGATGATTTTGTTACTATGCAAGAAGATAGTGTTGAAACTTTAAAAAAATATTTGTAATTTTTTATTTTGCTTGCACTTTTTAATGTTTATTATTATAATAAATTGTAATTAATGGTTAGGAGTTTTATTATGGAGCATTGGAGTGTAGAAGATTATAAAAATTATACTGATGGTAGTAAAAAAAGAAAAAGTAAATATAGATCAAATAAAGTCTCTGTTGATGGTCATACTTTCGATAGTCAAAAGGAAGCTACTTATTATAATGAATTAAAATTACGTTTGCAAGCTAAAGAAATAAATGGTTTTTGCCTTCAACCTACTTTTATGTTAGCACCTAGTCTAAAATATAAAGCTGACTTTATTGTTTTTCATAAAGATGGTTCTAGTGAAGTTATAGATGTAAAAGGTTTTAAGACTAAAGAATATATTGCAAAGAAAAAAGTGTTTGAAGATAAATTTAATTTGAAAATAACAGAAATAGAATAAATTATTTTAAAAATAAAAAACTTCAAATTTAAATCCCTCATATTAGATATTTTCTCTAATTATGAGGGATTATTTTATATTATAATTCAAATATATTTGCTTTTAATACTATTTTTGAAATTTTAGTTTTTTCGCTTAATGGAATATTCCAATTGCTAGCTAAAATAGATTTGCCTTTTTTGTATTCTTTTGAAGGCTCACCTGCTATTTTATTTAATTGCCTTTGAAGTTCTACTTTATTTGTATATATACTTAAAACATTTTCTTCATATAGCACATTTATTGTTGTTTCTTCTTCGGCTTTATTAGGTTCTTTGTATACTTTAACCTCTTTTACTTTCTTTTCTTTTTTTTTCATTTTCAACATCCTTTTTTATTTGGTAGCTATATAATATCATAAAATTCATTTAATTTTCAAGTATTTTAACTCTCTTTTATTAATTTTAAAATCCTTCTTGTAGTTTAAGTAGGCTTTTAATTAAAAAAATTTTTAGGAGGAAAACTAATGGAAAGAGAAAAATTTTTGTCTGTCGTTAATTTCTATCGCACACATTGCATACTAAAACAAAAGGAGCGTACATGTTGGATTAACTGGAATGTGTCTGGTAGACGTGAGTCTATAGCTGAGCACATTTCTAGTGCACAAGCTTTAGCATGGGCTTTATACTCTGAATTTGATGAATTCTCCGAGTATAACATTGAGCATGTTATTGCATTGCTTTCAGTTCATGAAGAAGCTGAATCCAAAATTGGTGATATTACACCATACCAAGGTATTACTCCAGAAGAACATGCCAAAATGGAGAGAGAAGCTTTTGTTTCTATTTGTGAAAAATTAAAAAGAGGTGATAAAATTCTGGCTCTTTTTGATGAATTTGAAGCAAAAGAAACTCCCGAGGCACAACTTGCTTATCTTTGTGATAAGCTTGACTGTGATTTGCAAGCATTTCTTTATTCTTTCGAAGAAAGATGTTCTATTGAAAATGCTACTTACAAAATAGTAAGTAATCCTGATATTCAGGAAATAATCAAAAATGGCGCACAAAGTGTTTGGGATGTATTTTATGAAACTGATAAAAATAAATACAAAGGTACCCTTTTAGAAGATTTTTTTAATTTTCTTAAAGATGTATCTTTATAAATAAAAGCTATCAACTTTTTATAATTTCCAAATAGAAAAAGTCACAATTAGGTACAATCCCTAATTGTGACTTTTTCTTATTTTCGCTATAAAGAAACCTTCATAAAACTCGGTTGGCATTACACAAAGTGTTCCATCTATTTTTGTTGGTAATAATGGTAATTCTTCTTTTCCTTCAAATTCTATTGGTACTATTTCTACTTTATTATTTTTTAATATTTTACTTACTATCTCCTCGTTTTCCACATTTAAAATAGAGCATGTTGAATATACCATTTCTTGACCTTGTTTTAATATTTTTACTGCTTTGTTTAACAATTCTAATTGCGATTTTTGTGATTTTTCTATTAATTTTTCTGTAAATGTTTTTTCCAAATTTACATCTTCAACATTTAAAGTTCCACTACCACTACATGGTGCATCTAAAAGTATGTTATCAAATGAGAAGAAATCGTTTATTTTTCTGCTATCTTCTTGCATTGTATATACAGATGTTGCTCCTTGTTTTTCTATGTTGTATTTTAGCTTTTCTATTCTTATTTTATTTAACTCACATGCTGTTATATTTGCATTATTGTTTGTTAAACTAGCAAGCTCTGTAGTTTTTCCACCTGGTGCTGCACACATATCTAAAATATCTGTGTTTTCTTTTGGCTCTAGTACTATAGGTGGTAACATTGAAGATAAACTTTGAAGATAAATTTCGCCATTTTTATAAATTTCTAATTCTTTTAAAGTATCTTCTCTTACATTTTTTACTATATATGCAACATCACTCCAAGAAACTTTTTTAAATTCTATATTATTATTTTTTAGTACTTCTTCTACTTTTTCTATACTTGTTTTTAAAGTATTTACTCTAAAAGTTACCATTCTTTTTTTTAAGTAACCTTCTAATATTTTACTTGTTATTTCTTCTCCATATTGCTGGTTTAACATTTCTATTAAAAATTCTGGTATATGCTTTTCCATTAACATTCTCCTTATTATTCAGCTTTTATTTTTACTATTTCTAACCTTTCATTGCAAAAATTTAATTTATCGTCATATTATTGTCAGCATGCCCACATTTTCTTGTATGTGTATGATAATTAAATTTTTGCATAATTATTCCTCTTTTACAATTTTCATTGATTTTATCATATAAAGTATTTTAAATGCAACAAAAAAATATCTAACAGAATATAATTCTATTAGATATTTTTTATTATATTTAATTATGTAAAAGGCAAAAGTGACCCGTCCCAAAATGTCCTTTATTCTTCTGCCTCTTCAAATTGGCTATTGTATAGGTCTGCATAGAATCCGCCTTTTGCTAGAAGTTCTTTATGTGTTCCTTGCTCTACTATATCTCCATGATTCATAACTAAAATTAGATCCGCATTTTTTATAGTTGATAATCTATGTGCAATTATGAAGCTTGTTCTTCCTTTCATTAGGTTATCCATTGCTGCTTGAATTTGTATTTCTGTTCTTGTATCTATTGAGCTTGTTGCTTCGTCTAATATTAATATTTTTGGATCTGCTAAAATTACTCTTGCTATTGTTAATAATTGTTTTTGACCTGCAGATACATTGCTTGATTCTTCATTTAGTACCATGTCATAACTACTTGGAAGTGTTTTTATAAAATGATGTACATGTGCTGCTTTTGCTGCTTCTATTACTTCTGCATCTGTAGCATCTGGCTTGCTATAACGAATATTATCTTTTATAGTTCCTCCAAATAACCATGTGTCTTGAAGTACCATTCCAAACATTTTTCTTAAATCTTCACGTTTGAAGTCTTTTATATTTACTCCGTCTAATAAAATTGCTCCACTATTTACATCATAAAATCTCATAAGCAATTTTACCATCGTTGTTTTTCCTGCACCTGTTGGTCCTACTATTGCAATCTTTTGTCCTTCTTTTACTTTTGCACTAAAGTCATTTATTATTATTCTATCTTCATCATATCCAAATTTTACATGGTCAAATGTTACATTTCCTTTTAGACCTTCTGTAGATTTTGGATTTTCTACATCTTCTACTTCTTCTGGTTCTTCTAAAAATTCAAATACTCTTTCTGCAGCCGCTACCATTGCTTGTAACATTGAAGATACTTGAGCTATTTGGTTTATTGGCTGCGTAAATTGTTTGTTATATTGTATAAATGATTGTATATTTCCTACTGTAATTTTTCCTTGAATTGCTAAATACCCACCTAAAATTGCAACTGCTACATATCCTATATTTCCTATAAAGTTCATTATTGGAAATATTAAACCTGATAGGAATTGAGATTTCCATGCTGATTGGTATAATTCTTTGTTTGCTTTGCTAAATTCTTTTATTGCTTCATTTTCGCCATTAAATGCTTTTACTATTGTGTGTCCACCATATATTTCTTCTACTTGACCATTTACATGACCTAAATAATCTTGTTGTTTCTTAAAGTATTTTTGTGATTTCCCTACTACATTTTTTACTATAAATACAGTAACTGGTAAAATTAATAGCGAAACAAGTGTCATTTCCCAGCTTATTGAAAACATCATTATTAACACACCAATTAGCGTACATATTGAAGTTATAATTTGTGTAATACTTTGATTTAAGTTTTGAGAAAGTGTATCTATGTCGTTCGTTATTATAGATAGCACTTCTCCTTTTGTTTTTTTATCAAAATAGTGCATAGGTAATTTGTTTATTTTTTTAGCTAAATCATTACGCATTTTATATGTTAGTTTTTGTGCAACACCTGTCATTGTGAAACCTTGGATAAGTGAAAATAATGCACTTAATCCATATAAAGCAAGTAATGTAAGTAGAATTTCAGCTATTTTTCCAAAGTCTATTCCGCTTCCACCAGATAATTTACTAACTAATCCATTAAATATTTCCGTTGTAGCATTTCCTAATATTTTAGGTCCTACTATTGAAAATATTGTACTTCCAATAGCAAATATTACTACTATTACTAATGCTAATCTATATTTTGATAAATAATTGTTTAATAGTTTTTTAGTTGTTCCTTTAAAATCTTTTGCTTTTTCTACTGTTTTACCAGGTCCTCGGCCTGGTCCTCCCATTGGTCCGTGGCATTATTTCACCTCCTTATTTTCACCATTTAATTCTTCTTCTGATAATTGTGAAAGTGCTATTTGTTTGTATGTTTCGCAGTTTTTCATAAGTTCTTCATGTGTGCCCTTTCCTACAATTTTTCCTTCTTCTAATACTATTATTTGCTCTGCATTCATTATTGTACTAATTCTTTGTGCTACTATTATAACTGTTTTTCCTTTAGTTTCTTTTGCTAGTGCTTCTCTTAATTTGCTATCTGTTTTTAAGTCTAATGCTGAAAAACTATCGTCAAATACTAATATTTCTGGATCTATTGCAATTGCTCTTGCTATAGATAAACGTTGTTTTTGTCCACCAGATACGTTGTTTCCTCCTTGTGCTATCTCAGATTTGTATTTACCTTCTTTTGCCATAATGAATTCTTCTGCTTGTGCTATTTTAGCTGCTTTTATCATTTCTTCGTCACTCATATCTGGATTTCCATATTTTATATTGCTTTCTATTGTTCCAGAGAATAATACACCTTTTTGAGGAACAAACCCTACTTTTTTTCTTAATTCTTTTAAGTCTACATCTTTAATATTAACACCATCTATTACAAGTTCTCCTCTTGTTACGTCATAGAAACGAGGTATTAAGTTTACAACTGTAGATTTTCCACTTCCTGTGCTTCCTATAATCGCTGTTGTTTCTCCTGGTTTTGCTGTAAAGTCTATGTCTGTTAATATTTCCTCATCTGCATCTGGATATCTAAAACTTACATTTTTAAATTCTACTAATCCTTTTTTATCTTCTTTAAATTGTTTTAGTTCTTTTTTATTTTTGATACTTGGGTTAGTTTCTAATACTTCATTTATACGTTTTGCTGAAACTGCTGCACGTGGAAGCATTATAGATATCATAGATATCATTAAGAAGCTCATTACTATTTGCATTGTGTATTGTATAAATGCCATCATGTCTCCAACTTGCATTACACCTTCGTCTACTTTATGGCCTCCAACCCATACAATAAGTAACATAATAGAGTTCATAATAAAGCTAAGTGCTGGCATCATTATACTCATTGCGCGGTTTACGAAAATATTTGCTTTCATTAAATCTTTGTTGCTATCGTCAAAACGCTCTTCTTCGCGTTTATGTGTGTTAAATGCTCTTATAACTGGAAGACCTGTTAATATTTCTCTTGATACTAAGTTTAGTCTATCTATTAAATCTTGCAATTTTTTAAATTTTGGCATTGCAACTGAAAATAATGCTAATACAATAACTATAATTGCTCCAACTGCTAATGCAATAATCCATGCCATAGAGTTATCACTATTATTCATTACATGAAGTACACCACCTATTCCTATAATTGGCGCATATACAACTACTCTAAATAGCATCGTTATTAAGTTTTGAATTTGAGCTATATCGTTTGTGCTTCTTGTTATTAAAGATGCTGTTGAATACTCTCTAAATTCTTTTGTAGAAAATCCCATAACTTTTTTAAATACTTTATCTCTTAATGTTCTACCTAACATAGCTGCTACTTTTGCAGATAAAAACATAACTATAATTGCACTTGCCATGCTAACAAATGCTACTCCTAACATTTGAAGTCCTGCCATAAAAATATAGTTGTTTTGTATTTTATCTGTATCCATTCCTATTTGTTTATATTCATTTTTTACTTGAACTATTGCTGCTTGACTTATTATTGACTCACTCATTTGATTTACTTGCTCTTGTGCTGTTTCAATCATTTGGTCTAATTTTTCTTCTGGCATAGCTTTTAATATTTCTATTAAGCTCATTTGCTCTAATATTTCTGGTGATATACCTGAAGTTGAGGGATAGCCTGGTAAAGCATATTCTCCTTCTTTTATAGATTTAGCATTGCTTTCTTGCATAGAGCTTATTATTTGCATTTTTATTTGTTTGGCTGTTTCTTCATTACTTAAATTTGAAAGTATTAATAATGGCTTTGCAATTTGGTCATTTAAAGTTTCTTGCTCTTCTTCTGAAAGTTTATTTACAATGTATAAATCTTCATTTTCCAACGCTGGATATTTTTCTGTATATTTCTCATATTCCTTTTCTTCTAAAGAATCTTTTGAAATTAATGTATATTTACTTAAAATGCTCTCATCTTCTTTAGTAAATAATAAAAGATTATCCATTTGACTCTTTTTTATAACTTCTGGAGATGGATTTTCTATTCCACCTGCTTGAATTCCTGTATTTACAATTTTAGATGTGTAATCTGGAAGAGTTAAATCTGCCCATGCTTGAACACATAAAAGTAATACAATTATTACAACATATAATATTGATGACTTTAAATTTCTTAACAATTTAAACATTTTTATTCTCCTTTTTCCTATATACTCTTACATTTTATTAACTTAAGAATTATATGTGATAACCCAATATTTGTCAATAAACAGAATGTGAATTTTATGTGAATATGTATCTTTTTGTATACTCGCATGATGAAAATTTTTATTATATAAAACGATAGAAGAATTAGAAAATGATATAGTAGAATATATAGATTATTATAATAATAAAAGGATAAAGGGCAAATTAAAAGGAATGAGCCCTGTACAATACAGAGTTCATTCCCAGGCTGCCTAATACCTAATAAAAAAATGTCCGATTTTTTGGGTTCAGTACATTTTTATATCTGCCCCTTTGGTATTACTCTTTTTACTAATAACTATCATATTTTTTTATCTTTCGTTGTTCCTCCTTCTCTTCTCTTATACGCTGTCCTTTAATTTCAAAGCACAAAATTGTTGCACTTCCTACAAAAAAACCTAACAAAAACATTAGTACATTTTTCATAAAAGTCCTCCTTAAAAACATTTAATAGAAGTCACTACTTAATTATATTTTTCATTATATATCATTTTTTTCTGTTTTTCAATTGTTTTTATTCAATGTTTTTGCATATACAATATTTTTATAAGACTTTTATCAATTCTCCGATTTCTTTTCCTATAGTAGTAGGTATTTTTGTTATTTCAAATTTTGAAATCTTATCTCCAAATTTTATTTCTACAATATCTCCTACTTTTACTTCATAACTTGGTTTTACAACTTTTCCATTAACTATAACTCTGCCTCCATCTGCTGCTTCATTTGCAATAGTTCTTCTTTTTATTACTCTTGATACCTTTAAAAATTTATCTAATCTCATTTTTGTTCTCCTTTACTATATTTTTCTCATTTAGTATACTACAAAAAAAGAGGCTATTAAACCTCTCTTCTTGCTTTTTTGCTTTTATCAGCTAAATATCAACTGATATTACTGGATCCTTGCTCTGACCACAATAGCTAATTCTTACGCTTTTGGGTAAATTTTTTCTTGCCTTGTAAGATTTGTTATTTATTATAAAATAACATTTTCCTACTTCCTCAATCCTAGTTAAAAACTTTTCTGTAACAACCTGTTGAAATTGTTCTCCTAAATTTGGATATTTTTTTACCAATTCCAACAATTTTCCTTGTCCACATACACTTTGATCATATGGAGTTGCTTCTTTAGCTAATGCTTCGAGAGTGATGTTGTCCCGTGTCATTTTGCCTTCCCCTCCTTTTTTGTTTAAAAAAAGTATTAAAATATAATATAGCACAATATTAATTATATTTCAAGTGTTTTTATAATATTCCTTTTTTTGGAAATTTTTTTATAATATTTTTATTTTATCGTCACTTGTAATTATTTTTTACTTATTACCTTTATTTAAATTCAAATGACCTTTGCACTATAAGCTATAGTTTTTTATTTCTTCTTCAATTTTAGAAATAAAGTCTTCTACTTTCATTTGTCCAATATCTCCATCTTTTCTTGTTCTTACTCCTACTGCATTTGCTTCTATTTCCTTATCTCCAACTATTAACATATATGGAATTTTTTCCATTTGAGCCTCACGAATTTTGTATCCTACTTTTTCTTGTCTGTCATCTAATTCAACTCTTATATCTTTATCTAACAACTCTTGTTCTACTTTTTTGCAATAGTCTAATTGTTTATCTGTAATTGGAAGTATTTTTACTTGAACCGGTGCAAGCCAAGTTGGAAGAGCACCTTTTGTTTCTTCTAAATAGTAAGCCATGAATCTGTCTATACTTCCTAATATTGCTCTATGAAGAACTACTGGAGTTTTCTTTACTCCATCTTTATCTATATATGCTAAATTAAATTTAGCTGGTAAACAGAAATCTAATTGGCATGTAGATAATGTATATTCATTTCCTACTGCTGGTTTTACTTGAACATCTAGTTTTGGTCCATAGAATGCTGCTTCACCTATTTTTTCTTCATATTCAATTCCTATATCATTTAATACTTGTCTTAATTTATTTTCAGCATTATCCCACATTTCGTCATCTGGATGATATTTTACTTTATCTTTAGGATCTCTTAATGACAACTCAAAATGATAATCTGTTATATTTAATTCTTTGTATACTTCTAGAATTAAATCTACAACTGCTTTAAATTCAGATTCTATTTGTTCTGGTGTTACAAATAAGTGAGCATCGTTTTGACAGAATGTTCTAACTCTTTCTATTCCTTTTAATGTTCCGCTTGCTTCATATCTACAATCTCTTGCAATTTCACCAATTCTAATTGGTAAATCTTTGTATGAATGTATACTGTTTGCATATATCATCATATGATGTGGGCAGTTCATTGGACGAAGTACAAATTCTTCTCCTTCAACTTCCATCTTAGGAAACATACTATCTTTGTAATGTTCCCAGTGTCCTGATGTTTTATATAAATCTACGCTTGCTAGTGGTGGAGTTAAAACATGCTTATAGCCTAATTTTCTTTCTTTTCCTTTAATATAATTTTCTAATAAATCCCATACCATGCAACCATTTGGTAAGTACATTGGAAGTCCTTTTCCTACTAAGTCATGAGTCATAAAAATTCCTAGTTCTTTACCTAGTTTTCTATGGTCTCTTTGTTTTGCTTCTTCTAATTTTGTTAAATATTCTTCAAGTTCAGATGCCTTTGGGAAAGAAATTCCATAAACTCTTTGTAATGTTTGGTTATTAGCATCTCCTCTCCAATAGCTTGAAGACATTGAAGTTAATTTTATTGCTTTAACTTTTCCTGTTGAAGGTAAATGTGGACCACGGCAAAGGTCAACAAATTCACCTTGTTTATAAAATGATATTACTTCTCCTTCTGGTAAATCTCTAATTAATTCTACTTTGTATGGTTCTTCTCTTTCTTCCATTAATTTAATAGCTTCTTTTCTTGGAAGTTCGAATCTTTCAATAGTTAAATCTTCTTTAATTATTTTTTTCATTTCTTCTTCTAATGCAGATATATCATCTTCTGTAAATGGTTTTTCTACATCAAAATCATAATAGAATCCATTTTCTATTGCTGGACCTATTGTTAATTTGTAATTTGGAAATAATCTTTTAACAGCTTGTGCTAAAATATGAGCTGTTGTATGCCAATACATACTTTCTTCTACTTCCATTGTTTTTCCTCCGTCTAATTTAATTTTAAACATTTTATATTCCCCCTTTTGGTTGGTAACCTAATTTTATATTTGTCTGCAATTTTTTATGTGCAAAAAATACAAAAAAAGCACTCTCTAGATATATTTTTACATATACCTAGGAGTGCTTTTTACACGGTTCCATCCTATTTTTTACTTAATTTACTCCTTTAACGCAGGTAAATACGTCTAGCTTTTTACTAGCAACTAATGAGGTAGTTTTTCAAATTTGTTTACTTTTACTTGCTTTCAGCCGGTGACAAGTATTCTCTTTAAGCAACCTTAATTTTACTTTGTCTCATTTTTGTTTTTATTTTTACTATATTTCTATTATACTACTTTTTTAGATTTCGTCAATATTTTTTGTGAATTTTACAATTCGTTTTGTTATAATTTTAATGATATAAATTAAATATTATTCTTGTGTATTATTATCCACACTATTCTCAGTACTATCAGTTGTATCTGCATTTCCTTGTACATTAATATTTAGTGGAATTCCAACAGCTTGTGCCTTTTGATTTATAAGTTCTTGTACTCTTTGTACTAAGCTTTTTACTAATACTTGTAGTTGTTCTGTTGGATAGTCATTCAATACTGCACAATTATTTCTATCTATTTTTACTATATCTGTAATACTTTCTTTGAAGGCTATTTCTTGTTCATAGCTTAATATAGAATTTTTATTATCTTCTTCATTAATAGTTACTTCACAATTTGTTTTAAAAGTATCTTCTTCATTATCATTTGCATTTTCTAAATAAACTTCTATTCCTTTTTTATTATTTATATTAATTAATACACTTAAAGTTGATGAATTGTTGCTACTAGTTTCTTCAGTTTTTATCTCTATTTTGTTATATTCCTCTGTGGTACTCAAATTTTCTATTAATATATAGTAACTATTTGCATTGTTTTCTTTTTGACCATAAATAGTATATTTAACTTCATTTTTATATATTATTTCTGTTGTTACTACTTTTCCATTTTCTACATAGACAGTAATGATTATTCCGTCTTGTGAATTTGTACTTTCTTTATTTATTTTATTTATTAAACTATCTATTTCTTGAACCAAAGTATTTATTTGAGTATATTTTTCCTCTAAATTAAATGTTTTAGCTTTGGTTGTTATTAAGTTTAATGTTATGCTATCTTCTTTTAATGCTTGTAATAGTTTTATTTCTATTTGTTTTAGTTCAGAGGCACTTAATTCTAAACGATATCCTGTAGTATTATAAACTACTCCATCTCTGCTTATTGCAATATCTTTATTTTTTGTAAAATTACTTTTTTCTATATTTTGTTCTAATACTGGCATATATGTTTCATATATATGTGATTTTTCATCTTCTGTTAAATTTAATGTTTCACATAAATTAAGTATTGGTGCTACACTATTTGGAATATTACTTGTATTTGTTATTCCTAATTTTTGAGCTAAAACTTTTAAATTTTGATTTTCTACTCCAATAAATGCTGTTACTACTTCATCTGATTTTAGAGCATATATATTATCTGTATTTGCATATTCTAATTTAAATAAGTCTTGATTATTGCTTTTTAATGTTCCTATTCCATATGCTTTTTTTGCAGAATTATCTACTTTTGCTTCTACTACAAACTTCATATTTTTTAATGCATTTTTTGTAGGATTATTTTTTTCATCTGTTTCATAGCTTAAATTTCCCGCTAATGTGAAAGGTTCTTCTTTTATTCTATTAATATTATTTGTCATATTTGCATTTGGTGTATATTCTATTCCTTTTGCTGCTTGTTCTATATATTTAAAAAATAAACTTTGATTTGACTTAAATATATCTGTTTTTAAATATAATATTGTTCCCCCTATTCCTAATATTAATAGTACTCCAATTATTATACTTGCAATTATAATTGCTCTTTTTCTTCCATAGTGCATTTTTGTTTCCTCCTTTGATTTTTATTAGATTTTAATAACACAAAACATGATTATTTAATTTCTTTGTTTTACTGCTTCATATATAACTATTCCTGCTGATACTGAAGCATTTAAAGATGTTATTTTACCTTTCATAGGAATTTTTACTATAAAGTCACAATTTTCTTTTACAAGTCTGCTCATTCCAAAGCCCTCACTTCCAATTACTATTGCAAGTGGCCCTTTTAAATCTTGATTATAATAATAAGTTTCTGTATCCATGTCTGTACCACAAATCCAAAGTCCTGATTCTTTTAGTTCTTTTATTGTTTCATTTAAATTATTTACTCTTGCTATTTTCATATGTTCTACAGCCCCTGCAGACACTTTATTTACTGTAGCATTTACAGATGCTGCTCTCCTCTTAGGAATTATTATTCCATGCACTCCAGCAGTTTCTGCTGTTCTTATTATTGCTCCCAAATTATGAATATCTTCTATTCCGTCCAATATTACAACAAAAGGATCTTCATTTTTGTCTTTTGCCTCTTGTAATATATCTTCTACTTCTACATATTCATAAGGTGGTACAACTGCTATTACTCCCTGATAGTTTTCTGTTATTGCCATTTGCCTCATTTTGTTTTTATCTATGTAGCTTATTAATACTTTATTTTCTTTTGCTAATGCTATTATTTTATTTATTGATCCAGTTTTTTCACCAGATTCTATGTATATTTTATTTATATCTTTTCCAGACTCCAGTAATTCTAAAACAGCATTTCTTCCTTCTACCTGCTCCTTTGGGGACGTTTCCTTTTGGTTAATCTGTCCCTTTTGGTTATTTTGTTTCTTTTTTTGCATTCTTTGTTCATTGTACTTTTCATTTTTTGACATTTTTCTACAAAATCCTTTCTCTTTCTTGTATTTTACATAATTTTATGTTATTATATATGTATATCATTTTGCTAACGCAAAATTTTATCAGCAACTAAAAACTAAATATTGCTTGAGAAGGGGTACTTATTAGTACTCTTTTTCTCTTTTTTACCTTAGGTAACTTATACAATATAAAACTTATTCTTCATCTAATTTCAACACTGATAAAAATGCTTCTTGTGGTATTTCTACATTTCCTATTTGACGCATCTTCTTTTTACCTTTTTTCTGTTTTTCTAATAGTTTTTTCTTTCTTGTAATATCTCCACCATAGCATTTAGCTAGTACATCTTTTCTCATTGCAGAAATTGTTTCTCTTGCTATTATTTTTCCTCCAATTACTGCTTGAATTGGTATTGCAAATAATTGTCTTGGTATTGCTGTTTTTAGTTTTTCTATCATCTTCTTACCACGTTCATAACTTGAATCTTTATGTACTATAAATGATAATGCATCTACTCCTTCACCATTAACCCAAATATCTAATTTTACTAATTCTGAACGTCTATAATCTTTTATTTCATAATCAAATGATGCATATCCTTTTGTTCTTGATTTTAATTGATCAAAGAAATCATATATAATTTCATTTAATGGCATTTCATATATTAAGTTTACCCTATTTTCATCCAAATATTTCATATCTATATAATTACCACGTCTGTTTTGGCAAATTTCCATTATATTTCCTACATATTCTTTTGGTGTTAAAATTTCTGCTGTAACAAATGGTTCTTCCATATATGATATCTCGTTTGGAACCGGTAAATCTGATGGATTATATAGTTCCACCATTGTCCCGTCTGTTTTATAAACTTTGTATATAACTGATGGTGAAGTAGTAATTAAGCTTAAGTCAAATTCTCTTTCTAGTCTTTCTTCTATTATTTCTAAATGAAGCAAACCTAAAAATCCACATCTAAATCCAAAACCAAGTGCATTTGAAGTTTCTGCTTCGTATTCTAATGCTGCATCATTTAATTTTAGTTTTTCTAATGCTACTTTTAAGTTTTCGTAATCACTTCCATCCATTGGATATATCCCACAATATACCATAGGATTTACTTTTTTATACCCTGGAAGAGGTTCTTCTGCTGGACTATTTTTTAAAGTTATTGTATCACCAACTCTAATGTCTGATAAGTTTTTAATACTTGCTGCAATATAGCCTACTTCACCCGCTTCTAAGTACTCACATGGTTCATATGTACCTGGTTCAAAATGTCCTACCTCTGTTACTGTAAAAGTCTTTTTAGCTGCCATAAGCATTATTTCGTCCCCCACTTTTACTGTTCCATCTTTTACTCTAACATATGCTATTGCTCCTTTGTAATCATTGTACAAAGAATCAAATATTAGACATTTTAAAGCTTTATTTTCGTCTCCTGTAGGTGCCGGTAAATCTGTTACAATTCTTTCTAAAACTTCTTCTACATTTAGTCCAGATTTTGCTGAAATACAAGGTGCATCCATTGCTGGAATTCCTATAATATCTTCTATTTCTTTTTTTACTTCGTCTGGTCTTGCATTTGGTAAATCTATTTTATTTATTACTGGTAAAATTTCTAGGTTATTATCTATTGCTAAATATACATTTGCAAGTGTTTGAGCTTCTACTCCTTGGCTTGCATCTACTACAAGTACTGCACCGTCACATGCTGCTAAACTTCTAGACACTTCATAGTTGAAGTCTACGTGGCCAGGTGTGTCTATTAAATTTAGTTCATATTCATTTCCATCTTTAGCTTTGTATTTCATACGTACTGCTTGAGATTTAATAGTTATTCCTCGTTCTTTTTCTATATCCATATTATCTAACACTTGTGCTTCCATCTCACGTTTTGAAAGAACGCCTGTTATTTCTATTAATCTATCTGCTAAAGTTGATTTTCCATGATCTATATGTGCAATTATACTAAAATTTCTAATGTATTTTTTTCTATCTTCCAATTTTTTTCTCCTAATCTTTTATTATTGTTAAGTATTTTATCATATTACTTGTTTAAAATCAACAAAAAAACGAGCCTAAGATTTTCTATCAAATATAAATTTTAAGAAAATCTAAGGCTCGCCATATTTATATAGTAGGAAATTTCTCCTACTAGGAGAAATTTCCTACTATATAAAAAAGAGAACCTTATAATTAACTAAATAAAGTTCTCTTTTTTATGCTATGATACAAGAAATTCTGCAAGTTTATCGCTTATCTCCATTCTAACTTTAATAGGAGATAATGTAATGATATTAGGATTTTCTTTTGTCATTGTGATTGACATTATAAATGGCAAATATCCTAACATAACAGTATTCTCTAAGCTAGAAGCTGTACTTGATTCTAAATTGTCTTCATCCTCCTCTGCTGTTAAAAAATCTGCTAATTTGTTTTTAGATACTAAATGAGTATTTCCGTATCTTCTTACCTTTACTTCTTCATCTGCATCAAAATACATCTTCATTTTTTTCCCTCCTATTAATAGTTTTTTCAGGAGGTCATTTTGTTACCTCCCGAAATTTTTCCGAAAGGTTTATAACCTTTTGTATTTCATATTTTAACACAGAATATCACTATTTTCAACAATTTTATAGTACTTTTTCTAATTACTTATCAAAAATATTATTTCATAAAGAGCTAAAGCTATTAGTTCTATTAAATGTATTGTTATGTCTATTTTTATATATTTTTCTGTTTTTTCTTTTTTTCTTGTCATTAAATTATATGTTCTATATATAATCTCTAAAAATATACATATCATTATTACTCCAAAAGGATTAAATAGATATGTTATATCATCAAATACTTTTGGTAAATTTTGAATATACCTTGTCCCACCACATAATGGACATGGCTTACCAGTAGTTCTTAAATATGTACATTCATTAAATCTAGGAAAAATTGCTTTTATGGGAATTTGTATAATAGGAAAAAGAATTATATATATGGAAATTAATATAAATGTAATATTCACATAAATATAATTCTTTTTTATAAATTTTGTTATCCTATTTATTCTAGTATTCGTATGTAGCAGACCATTCATTTAAATATGTTAACAAGTTTCCTGTTGTTTCGTTTATATTGTTAGTATCAATATTACTTGCAACTGCTCCAAATACAAACACCCAGAATATTATTACAACAACTGCTATTGCTGATAATACTAAACCAGTTACAGAAACTGCTATTTTTTCACCTTTTTTCTTTTTTAGAACTGTATCTACTATTCCTAAGATTAAACCAATTATTGCTGGAAGTAATGCTATTGATCCACATAATGGTATAAATCCTATTATAAGTGATATAATTCCTAAAATTAATCAGCTATTCCCATATTTTTTCCTCCTTTTATTTTTATACTTTCATTATATTTGATATATCATTTTTTGTCAATTTTTAGAGCAAATTTTTTTGTTTTTTACATTATGTGTTATTTTTCGTTTTCTATTTTCATTATTTCTTCTTTTGTTAATTTTGTAATTTCACATATCAAATTAATATCCAAACCTTTTTTTATCATTTCTTTTGCTACTTCTTTTCTTTCTTCTATTCTTCCGTTTTCTTTCTCCGTATTTTTTCCCCGTATTTCTTTTCCTTTTCTTGTGGCATGATTAATAGCACTTATTCTATCCATTTCCCATTTCTCTCTTAATTCGGCTAGTCTTCTTACTTCTGCATCTCCTGTTAAATAGTTCATTTCAATTCTTGCTTTTTTTAGTTTATCATTTTTTTCTTCTGCCACCTTGATCATCTCCTTATTATAATCATCTATAAATGCTAACCATTGATTTATTTTTTCATTCATATCTGGATTTTGCTTTCTAAACTTTGGTAGCTCTATAAAATACCACTTTAATCCTGTTAGCACTTCATAGTCTCTATGCTTCTCTAACACTATTGCTGTCTCTGATATGTAATCTTCTATCTTTAAGAAATTATACCCTAATATGTTTATCATTATTACTTGATTTATATCTTCGTAGTCTGTTCCTCTTTCAGTTTCTCTTGATATTACCTTTCCACTATATAGCGTAGTTCTTTCTTCTATATTATATTCGTTTCTTAGTTGCATTTCTATTGATATTATTGTTCCATCTTCTAATTTTGCTTGTAAGTCTAGTCTTCCACCTTTTTCTTCTTTGCTTAATCTTTCTAAATTTACTTCTTCTCGTACCTCTATGGATTTTATATCTTTATTCAATAGTGCATTTAAAAAGTCTATTAGAAACTCTTCATTTCCTTTACGACTAAAGAATGTTTGGAATATTACATCATTTTTTAAATTGTATTTTTTCTCTTTTGTTTGGAATTGTAATTCTTCTTGTCTTTCATTTGCCATAGGCTTTTCCTTTCTAATTATACTAAATATATTTGTTCTTAACAATACTTTTTAGTAAATATTTATTAATTATTTACAATTTCATTGACAATAACATACTATAAAATTAGCCTCCCTCCTTTATTCTATTTTTGTAATCTTGGATATTTTTTAGATTCTAGGAAAGTTATCATAGTATGATAACTTTCTGTAGAAGATAAATATGGCAGAATTTAGATTTTGTAGCAGTTTGCACTGCGTATAAAATCTTGATTCTATTTTTTTAGATTTAATTTTGATTTTTAAATTTAATATTTGAAACTTGAAACTTGAATCTTTAATTTTGAATTCCTAATATTTAATCTTAAATCTTTTTAGAAATAATTTTAAAATAAATAAACTAGATTATTAATTAAAATTTCTGTCTCTTCCTAAGTTGCTTTATAAAAAATAAAATTAGTCATGCAATTGTCAAATAAATTGCATGACCTTATACTAGCATGATTTTACCTGAAAATCAAGAAAAATCGTAAGACAAATTTCGACATTCTCTTATTTTTCTATTTCAACCATTATTCTACCTTTTCTAGTATTTCCTAAAATTTGTTTTACTTCAAATCTTCCTTTTCCTCTTATAGTTATTTTATCATCTTCTTTTATTTGCTTTGTAGGTTTTGTTATTACTTCATAATTTACAAAAACTCTTTCTTGTTCTAATAATTCATTTGCTTTATTTCTAGAGCATTTTGCAAGTTCTGCCACTATATTATCTATTCTCATAGAAGAAACTGTTATTGTCATTTTCTCCTTTTGTATTACAGCTTTTCTTAATTCTTCTAATTTAATTTCTTCTATTTCTGATTTTTGAAATCTAGTGAGTTGTGGAAGATTTGTAATAAGAAATTTTAATATATCTTCTTTTATTATAATATCTGCACCATTTTCATCTACTAATATATCTCCTATTTTTTCTCGCTTTAACCCTAGTTTCATTAATGCACCTAAATAATTTTGATGAGCATATTTCCCTTTATTTTCATTTGGAAGTGTAATACGAATTACTTTTATATATTCATTAAAATTTATATTTTGTATTAAATCTTCTAATTTTTCTGGATAAAATACTGTTAATACTCGTTCTGCTTCTTCAAATCCACCATAAAATATATAATTTTTGACCTTTTGACTGTTTAAAAAATTATATATTAATTGTTTTTGCCCTAAGTCAAAAAAATCTGTTACCTGTATTTTATTTCTGGTCTCACAAAAATTAATCTTATCCATTACTTTAGATAAGATTAATTTTTCATCTTCTTTTTTGTATTTGTTTAAAACATTTCTATCCATACTTTTTTAAATTTCCTTTGCTATGCTTTTTGCATCTAGTTTATACATTTCTTCTAGTTCTTCTACTTTGCCATGTTCTATAAATTTGTCTGGTAATCCAAATGCTTTAAATTGTATATTGTTTTCTTTATTTTTGCTTACTAGTTCTTCCACTTTTGAAGCTAAACCACCTATTATTGTATTGTCTTCTAAAGTTATTATATTTTTTGTTTTTCTCATAGAATTTATTATAGTTTGCTCATCAAATGGCTTTAAAAATCTAGCATTTATTACTTCCGCTGTTTTTCCTTCTTTTTCTAATTCTTCTTTTACTTCAAAAGCCTTTGCTACCATTTTACCAATTGCCACTATTGTTATATCTTCCCCTTGTGTTAAAATTTCTGATTTTCCTAATTCTATTTTTTCCTGCTTATCAAATTTTATTTTTTTGCTTTCTGTACCACGTGGATAACGTATAACAACTGGTGCTTTTAAATTTATTGCAAATTCAAGCATTTCTTCTAATTCTTTAAAATCTTTTGGTGCCATTATAGTAATGTTTGGTATTAAATTAAAGAATGACAAGTCAAACATTCCTTGGTGTGTTTCTCCATCTTGCCCTACTAAGCCTGCTCTATCTACGCACATTACAACTGGTAAGTTTTGCATACATACATCATGTATTACTTGGTCAAATGCTCTTTGATAAAAAGATGAATATATTGGTACAACTGGTATAAAACCTTCCTTTGCCATTCCTGCTGCCATACATACGGAATGTTGTTCTGCTATACCTACATCAAAAAATCTTTTTGGATATTTTTTCTTAAATTCTTTAAGTCCTGTTCCATCTGCCATAGCTGCTGTAACTGCTACTATTTTTTCATTTTTTTCGGCAAGTTCTACTAGCTTATCTCCAAATACTTGTGAATAATCTTTTTCTTTAGTTTTAATAAGTTTTCCTGTTTCTTTATTAAAACTTCCTACTGAATGGAAAGAATCTGGATTTTCTTCTGCTGGTTTATAGCCTTTTCCCTTTTTAGTAATAATATGTACTACTACTGGCTCTTTTTCTTTTTTTGCTAAATTTAAAATCCACTCTACCCTTTCTATATCATGTCCATCTACTGGTCCTAAATATTTGAATCCTAAGTCTTCAAAAAACATATTGGGTATCATTAGTTGTTTTATGCTATATTTTATTCTTCTTGCTATATGTATTACAAATGGACCAAATTTAGGTATTTTTTCTAATAATTTTCTAATACAATTATTAGATTTTTTATAGAATTTCTTTGTCCTAATTCTTGTTAGAAATCTAGAAATTCCACCTACATTTTTAGATATACTCATCTCATTGTCATTTAAAATTACTATTAGTCTTGTCTTACTACTTCCTGCATCATCTAGTGCTTCTAATGCCATTCCTCCTGTTAGTGCTCCATCTCCAATAACTGCTATAACATGATTGTCTTTATTATTTAAATCTCTTGCTCTTGCCATTCCAAGTGCTGCTGAAATAGAAGTACTGCTATGTCCTGTATTAAAATCATCATAAATAGATTCTTTTGTTTTTGGAAAACCTGCTATACCATTTAAACTTCTTAGCGTATTCATTTTTTCTCTTCTGCCTGTCAACATTTTATGCACATAAGTTTGATGTCCTACATCCCACACAATTTTGTCTTCTGGTAAATCAAACACACTATGAAGTGCAATAGTTAATTCTACTACGCCCAAGTTTGAAGCTAAATGTCCACCTGTTTTTGAAACAGTTTCTACCATTTCTTCTCTTATTTCTTCAGCAAGTTGTATTTTTTCTTTTTCTGTTAATCTTTTTGTATCTTTTGGATTATCTATTCTATCCAAAATTTTCTGCATCATTTTTTATTCCCCCATTATAAAACTGCCTCTTATTAAATTGCCATAGTTGTTAGTAACAAACAGGCAAATATTGGAACTGTTATATTATCTGTTCCTTTTACAGAAACTGCCTCTAATATTGTTACGCTTACTGCTAATAATATTGATTTTAATAACCACAATGGTGATTGTATACTACATAAGAAAATTGCTACTATAAAGAATGATATAAATAGCATTGTAGCTGAACCTGCAATTGTTTTCTTTGTTTTTCCTACTTTGTAAGGCATACTTTTTATGCTTCTTCCTATAATTGCTGCTAATCCATCTCCATACCCCATTATTAAAATAGAGCATAGTCCTATTTCTGGTCTTTTTATAATTCCAAAAGTAAATATTGATATTAAAAATAATGAAAGTGCATAATATACTGTTCCTAATCCATCTTTTTCTTTTGCATCTCGTTCCATTACTTTTATTAAATCTTTTTTGTAAGATATATAATTTATAATAACAAAGCTAAGTGGTACAATACTTGCCCAAATAACATTATCAAAAAAGTACATTGCTAAAAACCACCAGTTAGATAACATTATGTGTATAAATTTTCTACTTGCTTCTTTTCCTGCTTTTTCAAAGAATTTTGCTGCTACTATAATAATAGCTATAAATACGTAAGATAATACTATTCCTATTATGTTTTTCATAATTATTTTCCCTCTTATTTTTTTGTTTCTACATAATATCATATTTATTTATTTTTTTCCACTAAATATTACAATTTTATTTCATTTTAATTTTTTTGTTGAAAATAATATTATCGTATATTATAATATAAACGATAGATAATATAATAAAGGAAGGGATTATTTTATGTTAAAGACAAAGAAAAAATTTATTTTTGCTATAATAGCTATACTTTTATTAATTTCTACTACTTGTTTAGCTGCAACTACCAGTTCAGAAAAAGCTAAATTTGAAATTGTAGAAAATAATATTTGTACTATTAATATTAATGATATAGCTAAATTTGAAAAGAAAATTACTTCTTATGATTTAGAAAAGAAAGAATTAACTATTGAACTAAAAGTTACTAATACAGCAGAACCTATATTCAATAAACCAACTGAAATTACTTTTGTTATTGATAACTCTTTAAGCATGAAAGATGCTGTTGGAACTTCTACTAGATTTGATGTAATAACAGACTCTGCTAAAACATTAGCAACAAAACTTATGGAAAATGAAAATGTAAAAATTGGTATTACAACTTTCTCTACTGGCGATGAAGAAGGAACTCTTACAGATGCAAAATTAAGATTAAAACCAAGTGCTGACAAAGCTACTGTTTTATCTACTATAGATTCTATAAAAGTTGCTGAATTCGGACCTAGAACAAACATTGAAGCTGGATTAACTATAGCTAATCAAAACTTTACAAAAGATTGTGAATGTAAATACATTGTTTTATTAACAGATGGTGTTCCAAATACTGCTGTTGGTGGACCTACATTAACATATTCTGGAGAAACTGCTACTAAAACAATTGCTAAATTAAAAGAATTAGATAAAGCTGGCGTTAATATTTTCTCTGTTATGACTGGTGTTCCAGATGTTGAAGAACCATCTACAGGAATTACTTATAAGGCTCTAGCAGAAGAAATATTTGGTACAACTGCAGAACCTACTGTTGGAAAATTCTATTACATTCCTGATAGTAAAATTGAAGAAACAATTTGTACTACAATTTTAAATAACTTTGAAGATACATCTTCAAATACTTTAACAGATTTAAAAATTTATGATTATTTTCCACAAGAAATTGTAGATAACTTTGATTTTTCATATGTTACAGAGCCTACTAAAGGAACAATTTCACCAACTATAGATTTACAAAATAATTTAATTACTTGGACTATTGATAAATTAGAACCAAAAGAGACAGCTACTGTTTCTTATAAATTAAAAGTTAAAGATAACATAGATTCTAAAATTCTTAATGTTATACTAAATACTAATGAAAAAGTTGAAATTACTGCAAATGAAATAAAAACAGATGATGGAACAAATACTTTAGTATCAAAAGTTACACCTAAAGTTAGACTAACACAAGATACAACTACAGCAAATACAACAATACCTCAAACAGGTGATACTAATACTTTATATATATTTATTGGAATTACACTAGTTGCCGTTATCGCTTTAGGAATTAGATTCTATATTATAAATAGAGATGTAAAATAGTTAAATAGATAAAAAACATATCAATAAAAATTGATATGTTTTTATTTTATTCTATCTAAATTACACAAAGGACAAAAGTGACCCGTCCCCAAATGTCCTTTAATTTTCTAATTCTTCTTCTATATTTAATAATCTATTATATTTTGCCATTCTGTCTGTTCTGCAAGGTGCTCCTGTTTTTATTTGTCCTACATTTGTTGCAACTGCAATATCTGCAATTGTTGTATCTTCTGTTTCACCAGATCTATGTGATACCACCGCTGTGTATCCATTCTTTTTTGCTAATTCTATGGCATCTAATGTTTCAGTTATTGTTCCTATTTGATTTGGCTTTATTAATATACTATTTGCAACTTTATTATTTATTCCTTTTTGAAGTCTTTTTACATTTGTAACAAATAGGTCATCTCCGACTAATTGTATTTTATCTCCTAATTTTTCAGTAATTTTTCTCCAACTCTCCCAATCTTCTTCAGCTAATCCATCCTCTATTGATATTACTGGATATTTATTTACTAAGCCTTCTAAATATTCTATCATTTCTTCTTTAGTTTTTAATATATCTGTTTTCCAAAAATAATAACCATCTTTTCCTTTTTTCTTGGCTTCCTCAAACATTTCTGTACTTGCTATATCTAAACTTAAAGCAACATCTACCCCTGGAACATATCCTGCTTTTGTAATGGCTTCTATTATAACATCTATTGCTTCTTCTTCATTTTTTAAGTTTGGCGCAAATCCTCCCTCATCTCCTACTGCTACACTGTAACCTTTTTGTTTCAATACTTTTTTTAATGTATGATATACTTCTACTCCAATTTCTAATTTCCTACGAAATGTTTCTCCTCCAATTGGCATAATCATGAATTCTTGAATACTTATATTATTGTCTGAATGTTTACCTCCATTTAATATGTTCATCATTGGAGTTGGTAATTTTTTAGCATTTACTCCACCCAAATATTTATATAAACACATTCCTAGAGAATTTGCTGCAGCTTTTGCACATGCAATAGATACCCCAAGTGTTGCATTTGCTCCTAAATTTCCTTTGTTATCTGTTCCGTCTAAATTTATTAAAGTTTCATCTATTTTTGTTTGGTCATATACATTTGCATCTAATAATGCTTTTGCTATCTTTTTATTTACATTATTAACTGCTTTTGTTACTCCCTTTCCCATAAGTCTATCTTCCTCATTGTCTCGTAATTCTACTGCTTCGAAACTTCCTGTAGAAGCCCCTGACGGCACCATAGCTACACCTGTGAATCCACCATCTGTTACAACTTCCACTTGAACCGTTGGATTTCCTCTTGAATCAAATACCTCTAATGCTTTTATACTTTTTATTGCTAAATAATCTTTCATTTGCTCTTACCTCCTTAGAAATATTATTCACATTTGGTATTATTATATTCAAAAGAAATGTAAAATTTTAGAAATTCAATTTTTACTTTTGGTTATTAGACAATTTATCTTGAACTTTTTTGTTTGATGTGTTATTATAAATTAAGTCGCTGGTAAGTAAATTTATTCGTGACTATTAATTTTATATTTATTGGGGTATCGCCAAGCGGTAAGGCATCGGACTCTGACTCCGACATTCCTGTGTTCGAATCACAGTACCCCAGCCAATAACAAATCCATTTGAACTATAGATACAAGTAATGTGAATTTTCTATAATAAACCCTACTTTTATGAAAGGTAGTATTAGAAAAATTAAAGAAAGATAATTTAAATACAGAAAAAGAAGCTTGTAAAACACATTTGTTTAATAATATAAATTAGCCAAATTCGTTGAAAAATTATGTAAATCATGATATAATTATAATTGTAATTATTCGTAGCTATACGAACTATAAAAAGAATAGCAAGTTGTTAAATTCTCATAAAACAATTGTTAGGAGGAATTAATATGAATTTTCAGGAAGTTAACATTGCAACAGCTCGGATTAAAGGCTTAGAAAAGCCTCCGTACTACTCTGAACATCATTGTTATTATGTTTGGGACATTATGTTCGAAGACACTTCTACTTTTTCTTTTAGAAATCTTCCTTTTATTAAGGTTGGAGACACCAAAGAGGAAGGCGAAATTTTCTGCAATCAGCTTAAAGAGAATTTCAAAGAAGCTCATATTTATGATGGCGATAAAGTTGCTGTTATTTTCGGAGATGACGGTTGTGTTCTGGCAATCGGCAGCATGGGAGAAGATGCATGGATTGATACAACTGACATATTTGTTAAGAAAACTTTCGCAGATCTCAATATTGTTATTAAATCTTTGAAAGTGTATTAATTTGCATTCATACAAAACTCTGCTACTAAAAAAGTGGCAGGGTTTTGTATGTTTTAATTTAAATATTATAAAGCATCCTTTATGAAATTGCCATTGATAATACTTTTAAGTCCCAATAGTCATTATCTACTAAAGTTAATTCATATTTAGGAAATACTGCTGCTAGACCTCCTCTGTATTTTTCAAGGCTTAATACTGCTTTATCAAATTCTATTTTTTCTATATCTGTTGCTGTAATTAGTATTCCTTGTAAATATAGATTTTTTTGATCAAAATAGCCTTTTTCTTTTAGTTCTTCCATTGTTGCCTCTATCACATTTTCATTGTACTTTTTACAATACTCTAATAATGCTTTCTTTTCATTTGGAGATAAACTTCTTAATTGTGAACTTCCATCATATCTATCTTTATGATATGCTAAAAATTTTGTAAAATCTATTGCTATAAATTTTGCATCTTCATTTATTACTGAATCTTGATTTATTAAATCATCTAAAATCTTCTTATACATTTCTATTGTGTAATTTTTTACTTCTTCTATTTTTGTGCAATTTACTCTGGCAGGATATGTTTCTAATACTTCTCCTGTATATGTTACTTTTACAATTGTTCCTACTTCGTAATTATTTCCATCATATTCTTTTAAAGATGTTACTATTTTATCTGAACTTTTCCTAATTTCTTCCCCATCTAAAGGTTCTATTGTAATCTGAATATCGCCTGGTACTTCTACTGCCCAACATACTTGTTCATAAATTCCAATACTATTTATAACTTTTCCTAAAAAAGTATGTTCATTTGTATCTTTCTTTGCTAAGTCTTCTTTTACATCTTTTATAGTAGGATTATATTTAAAACCCCATGTACTAAAAAATACTGGTTCATTATTTTTCATTCTATTCAAGTCTATAATATATAAAGTTCCTATTGTTAATACTACAAGTAAAATTGCAATGCCTATTATAATTCCTATTTTCTTTTTATTCATTAGTAATCACCTTTACCTTTCTTACCTTTTAGACGTTTTTTCCTTTCTGCTTTGTTGGTTTTTTATACTAATAATTGTGAAAAATATTGTAAAAAATAAAAATACGCTTGTTAGTCCATATAAAATTATATCTCTTGGCACTATTCTATTTTCTACTAATTCAGTTCCTATTATAGTTTGCTCTCCTTGTTTTATTTCTTCTTGTCCATTGTTTTCTGATATTATATTTGTTGATGTTTCTTCTTGTTTTGAATTATTTTCTATACTATCTTGTTCAGTATCATAATTCTTTTGATTTTCTTCTTTCATATTATTATTTTGAGTGACATTTTCTTTTTCCCTTTGTTCTGCTTTTTCAGTATTATTTATAGTTGCTTTTCTAATTTGTTTTTTATTTAATATACATGTAATTGTTCCTAGAATAAACATTGATAAATTACCAATTAACAATTTTAGCGAATTTAAAGATTTATAATACTTCCATTGTACTGTCCCCATAGGCATTTTTAATAATTTTGAAATTTCTTTAAATGAATATCCCGCTTCTATTTTTAGAAATATAATTTGTTTTTCTACTTGCTCTAAGCTTTCTAATAAATTCTGGTATGAACTATTTTGAATTACAGTTTCTATTTCATTTTTTTCATTTTCGTTTTCTATTCTATTTTCTATTGAGCTAGTTTCTTTATTTCTTCTAATAAATGAGATACATTCATTTTTTGTAACTGTATATAGCCAACTTGCTTCATAATTTTTGGGCAATTTTTCTTGTTCTAAATTACCAATTTTAACAAACACATTTTGTGCTATATCCTCTGCATTTTCGTAATTTTTTAAAACGGAAAATGCAATATTATGTACCAAATTATAATATTTTTTATACAATTCTTCATATGCTTTTAAATCCGTTTGTCTCATTTTTTCAAATAATTCATGTAATTCTTTTTCATCTATTTTTTTCATTTATTAACTCCACTTAATTTACTTTTTATTATATGGTAATTAGTTTGCCATTTTTCTTTAAATACTTATCTATTTGTTTGTAATTTGGAATATATTTTTCTATTAATTCATAAAATTTTTTGCTATGGTTTGGATGAACAATATGGCATAGTTCATGTACAATTACTGCATCTATAGCCTCTTTTGGAAGCATTACTAATCTACTACTAAAATGAAGTGCCTTTTTAGATGGCACACAACTTCCATATCTTGTTTTGGCATCTTTTACATTAACACTTGCATAATTAATTTTAGTTATATTACTCCAGTATGGCAGCCTCTCTTGTAAAATTGCTTCTGTATTATTTTTAAATAATTTTCTTATTGCATTTAAAATATACTTTTTCTCTTCTTCGGTTTCTTTTATTGCAAGAGAAAGTTGTATTTCAAATATTTTTGATTCTTCATTTATATTTATTCTTACACTATTTTTTTCATAATAATTCTTATTTATGCTATATTCTTCACCTTTATATAAAATAGTATCACCGGTTTTCCACCTTACATTATTTAGACGCTTTTTCTTCTCAATTTTTTTGTATTCTTCATAAATTTTTTCTTCATTGTTTTTAATTAATTTATCTACTTCTCTTTTAGGTACGTAAGGTGATTTTGTTACTTTTAATATTCCTTCTTTAAAATATAGTTTTATACTTTTAGCTTTCTTATAATTTTGTATATTAAGTGGAATTTCTGCATCTTTTATTTTTAGTATATAGTTCATTTTCTTCTCTTCCTTATTTTAAACACAAATGTAGATTTTTGCATACATTATTTCAAAAATAAAGCTTTATATGCTAAAAATCTACATCAATAATTAATATTAATACTTTCTATTTATTCAAATTAATTAATATTTCATCAACTATTTTGTCTTCTAAAATAAAATCAGTATTTACAAAACCAATTTCTGGTCTAAGTCCATCTTTGTTATGAAAATCAGAGCCTATCGTCACAAATAAATTATTTTCTTTTGCAAATTTATTCCATTTTTCTACTTCATTAATTTTATTATCATATCTGTCTACATATAGATAGTTTGCTTCTAATCCATCTGGTTTCATATCTTTTATTATTTCTAAAATATCTTCATCTGTTAAATTATCTTCGTGAATATATGCTACTGGATGTGCTAATACAACTTTCCCATTAGCTTCTCTTATAATTTGTGCAGCTTCTTTTGGTGTTACTGATTCCTTTTTTACATAAGCAGGACAATTTTCATTCATAATTGTTTCTATAAATTCGCCTTTGCTTGGAATATGATTAAATGTTTTTAATAATAATTCTTTATTTCTTTCATTATTTATAACATCTAGTGCAATATGTGCCTTTGTTACAGCATCTATTTTGTCTAATTCTTCTACATTTAAAATATAACCTAACTCATTTAATTTTTTACCAACATTATACAAATAATCATGTCTTGCATTTCTTATTTTATATAATCTTTCTTGGAACTTCTTATCATTTAAATCAAAATTATACCCTAGTACATGAATCCCTGCTTTTTTACTTTTAGTTGATATTTCTACTGCGTTAATTAATTTTACGTTTTTACTTTTTGCATAATTAAATAATTCTTCATTGTATGCTTCTATTGTATCATGATCTGCAATAGAAATTGCATAAACTCCATTTTTTTTTGCTTCATCTATTACTTCTTTTGGTGTTAAAAATCCATCTGACATTGTTGTATGAATATGTAAATCTATCTTTTTTGACATATATTTTCCCCTTTTCTCGTTTTTATTATATTTCTAATTGGTATTCTTCTCCCAAAATTTCTTTTATTTTTTGTATCCCATCTCTTCCAGTTTTTGCCCAATTTTCAACTTTTTTTAAGAAAATTTCTTCTAATTCCAATGACTGAAACCTTCTAAAGTTTGCTTTAGTTGCCGATTTTAGTAAAAAGTCTAATAATTCTTCTTTTGTATTTTCTCTAATTACTTGTCTTTTACTATCATCTAAAGTTGTTTGTAATTCTTTTTCAAAGTTGAATGGTGTAAGTGCTGAAAGATAATCATAAATAAAATTGTATGCCTCATCATCATATTGCCAAGTTTTTCTATAAGATTTTGGATGTATTGGCAAATATGGAATTTTTTCTTCTTGCTTTGCTATTCTTAATACTCCTGGAACTTCCTTTATCAATTCTTCCATTTTAGAATATTCCATTATGTGTACATCCATTGGTAGAAAATTTTTAGGTACTCTTCCTTCCTCTAAATCTTTCGATATTTCTTCTACATTTTCTATTGCTGAAAAAGGATCTATATCAGATGGTTGCATATTAAAACATTCTAATAATTTTTGTAGTTGATCTTCTACTTCATCTATTTTTCCATCCTCACAAATTATCCACATATCAATATCCGGTAATCTATTTATAATCTTTCTAGGTTTTAATTCATCTAACATATTAGGGCATGGTTTACAAATTCTTTTTAAATCTGGCATATTAGCATATTTTTCTTCTAAACATCTTTTACATTCCCATATAGACTTTTGAACAGTTTCCCCATTTCTGACTAATTGTCTGTTATACCTAATTTGTTCTTCTATAATAGGTAATTTTCCATCCAAATTTTCGTCTAATGCATAAAATGGATATCCTGTTCCAAAAGTACCTCTATTAGCACTTATTTTTGATGCAACAATATTAAAAGCCTCTATATTCCATAATAAATATTTTCTTTTTAAGTCTGTATTTGTTTTTTCAAAATTTGTTGAAGATTTTTCTACTTTTTGAGTTATTTCCTTTATTGTAATTTCATTATTCATATTTAATTTTCCCCTTTTTATATTAAACATTATACAATAAAATTTGATAACTTGTCAAAAAAATTACAATTTAAATAGAATTTAAACTACAAAAAAGCAAACTTAAGATTTTCTATCAAATGTAAATTATAATGAAATCTTAAGCTCGCCGTATTTATCTAATATAGAAAAAAAGGAGTGTTTAACTCCTTTTATGCTGTTTCTATTTTTTTATTTGTATTTTTTCTTTGTGGCTTTTCCCCACTTTTTATAACCTCTTTTTTGTCATTTATAATAAGTGTTGGTGCTTTCTTTTCTAATACTGTTTCCTTTGTTATTATGCATTTTTCTATTTTAGGATTTGATGGAATATCAAACATAATATCTCTCATTATTTCCTCTATTATAGAACGAAGTCCTCTTGCACCTGTTTTTCTTTCTATTGCTTTATCTACAATAACTTCTAATGCTTCTTTTTCAAATTCTAGTTCTACATTGTCTAATTCTAATAATTTTTTGTATTGTTTTACTAAAGCATTTTTTGGTTTTGTAACTATATCTATAAGTGCTTCTCTGTCTAATTCTCTTAAAGTTGCAACTATTGGAAGTCTTCCTACAAATTCTGGTATTAGACCAAATTTTAATAAGTCTTGTGGTAATAGTTGTTCATAAATTTTATATTTATCTATTTCTTTTTGACTTTGAACATTTGCTCCAAATCCTATTGCTTTTTTACCTGTACGCTCATTTATAATTTTGTCTAACCCTTCAAATGCTCCTCCGCAAATAAATAGTATATTTTCTGTATTTATTTGTAAAAGCTCTTGGTGTGGATGCTTTCTTCCTCCTTGTGGTGGAACAGATGCTATTGTTCCTTCTACTATTTTAAGTAATGCTTGTTGTACACCTTCACCACTTACATCTCTAGTTATAGATGGATTTTCTGATTTTCTTGTTATTTTGTCTATTTCATCTATATATACTATTCCTTTTTCTGCTTTTTCTATGTCATAGTCTGCATTTTGAATTAGCTTTAACAAAATGTTTTCTACATCTTCGCCAACATAGCCTGCTTCTGTTAATGTTGTAGCATCTGCTATTGCAAATGGTACTTTTAATATTCTTGCAAGTGTTTGTGCAAGAAGTGTTTTTCCACATCCTGTTGGTCCTAATAATAAAACATTACTTTTTTGAATTTCTACGTCATCATCATTTTTTTGTGGGTTATATATACGTTTATAATGGTTGTACACTGCAACAGCTAGTGTTTTTTTAGCGTCTTCTTGACCTATTACATAGCTATCTAAAACTTTTTTTATTTCTGCTGGTGCTGGTAATTTGTCTTTTTCATTGTTTAATGTATAATTAAATTCCTTATCATCAAAAGATTCATCTTCTAAAATATTTGAACAAACTTTTATACATTCATCGCAAATAAACACACCTGGTCCTGCTATTATTCTTTCTACTGCATCTTGTGATTTTCCACAAAATGAACATTTTATGTTTTTTTCGCCTTTTGCCATTTTTTTCTCCCTTTTCTTCACCTTTAAAGTTTTTTATTTAAAACTTTCTTTTTCTTTATCTCATTTTTATTTTTAATGTTATACATTAATTCTCTATTTTAACTTCTTTTCTCCATAATTCCATCTATTAAACCATATTTTAATGCTTCTTCTGCTGTCATATAGTTATCTCTTTCTGTATCTTTTTCAATTGTTTCTAAAGATTGGCCTGTTCTTGCACTTAAGAATTTGTTTAATTTTTCTCTTGTTTTTATCATATGGTCTGCATGAATTTTTATTTCAGTTGTTTGTCCTGAAATTCCGTTTCCACCTATTAGTGGTTGGTGAATTAATATTTCTGCATTTGGTGTAGCAAATCTTCTTCCTTTTTCTCCTGCTGCTAGTAATACTGCTCCCATGCTTGCAGCCATACCAATACATATTGTAGATACTGGGCATTTAATATAATTCATTGTATCTACTATTCCCATTCCGTCTGAAATTGAACCTCCTGGGCTATTTATATATAAAGATATTTCTTTATCTGGATCTTCTGATTCTAAGAATAATAATTGTGCAATTACTAAACTTGCTGATGTTGGATTAACATCTTCTCCTAAAAATATAATTCTGTCTTTTAATAATCTTGAATAAATATCGTATGATCTTTCTCCTTTTGCTGTTTGTTCAATAACATATGGTACTAAACTATTTCTTTCGTTCATTTAAAAATTCCTCCTTTTATATAAGTCAGTGGACACACATTTTAACCTTCTTTCATTTTTTCCCTGGATAAAGTATTTTCCTTATGAATTAATGATTAACTGGTTAATATTATTCCTCTGAATTGTTTAAATAAGTAAGAAAAGCTAGTGGCAAACTTTACTTATTTTAAAAATAATTTTACCCCTAACTTTCCTCCATTTATTTTTCTATTTTATTTTTGCGTTATCTACTATGAAACTAATTGCTTTTTCTGTTTTTACAGATTCTGCAATGTATGCTTTTAAGCTTTCATTTGCTTCTAAGTCTTTTGCATCTTTTCCATACATAGTAGCCATTTCTTCTAATTTTGCTTTTACTTCTTCGTCTGTTGCTTCTATTTTTTCTGCTTCAACTATTGCTCCTAATACAAGTTTTGTTTTTACTTGTCTTTCAGCTTGTTCTTTCATTTCTTTTCTCATATCTTCTTCTGTTTTACCCATCATTTGAAGATATTGTGCAAAATTTAATCCTTGATACATTAATCTTTGTTCAATGTCTTTTATCATATTGTCTGTTTCTGTTTCTACCATTCCTGATGGAATGTCTATTTCTGTATTATCACATACTGTTTTTATTGCTTCTTCTTCTGTTTCATATTTTGCTTTGTTTTTATTTTCTTCTTCTAATTTTTCTTTTATAGAAGCTTTTAATTCTTTGATTGTATCAAATTCGCTAACATCTTTTGCAAATTCATCATCTACTTCTGGTAATTCTTTTTTCTTTATTTCATGTAGTTTTACTTTGAATACTGCAGCTTTTCCAGCTAAGTCTTTAGAGAAGTATTCTTCTGGGAATGTTACATTTATGTCTTTTTCTTCTCCTATTTTCATACCAATAATTTGGTCTTCAAATCCTGGAATAAATGTGTTACTTCCTATTACTAATTCGTGATTTTCTGCTTTTCCACCTTCAAATGCAACACCATCTACAAAACCTTCGAAATCGATAACTGTTGTGTCATTTTTTTCAACTGGTCTATCTTCAACATTTACAAGTCTTGCATTTCTTTCTTGCATATGTCCTATTTCGTGGTCTATGTCTTTTTCTTCTACATTATACTCTACTTTTTTAAGTTCTATACCTTTATATTTTCCTAATGTTACTTCTGGTTTAGTTTGTACTACTGCTGTAAAAATTAAGTCTTTTCCTTTTTCCATTTGGATAATGTCTATTTCAGGTCTGCTTACTGCTTCTATTTTAGCATCTGTTAATTCTTTTTCATAAACTTCTCCTGCTATTTCATTAAAAGCATCTTCATAGAATATTTGTGCTCCATATTGTTTTTCAACTATTTTATATGGTGCCTTTCCTTTTCTAAATCCTGGAATATTAAAATATTTTGCACTTTTTACATATACTTTTTGTATTGCTTCTTCAAATTTAGAAGCTTCAATTGTAAAGCTTAATTTTACTTCATTTTTTTTGTCTGTTTTTTCAACTTTCATACTCATTTTTCTTCATCCTTTCACGCTACACATAATATTTAGCTTGTTTATTATATCATATTTTTAAGATATTGCAAGTCCTAGTGCATAATTTTATTTTGTATAATTTATTTTATATATATCAAGCTTTTGTTTTTATCTTCTTTAATACCTATTTTCTTGTTTTGCTATTCCATTTATAATATTTAAATCTGAAGGAATTATGTATTCTACATTAGCCTTTTTAAATATTGCTTCTGCTAAAATAGCAGCTGCCTTTGAACCTTCTAGCCAACTTTTGTTATTTGGCATGAGCAAATACAAATCTTGTAGGCTAATTTTATTTAACAATTCTTTGTTCTTTTTTCCAAAATCTTTAAATGATATCATATATTCATGAATATTATCATTAAACATTGCATTTGGTACTAAATTATATTTTACAAGTTTTTGAAATCTCAATTCTCCTCCTGTAAACACACCACAATCGCATGAAAAATCTATATTTTCTTTGTTTATTACTTCTAATACATAATTTATAATATCTTCCTTCTTTAAATCATTTGATTTTTCATTTATTGTTGGGAAATTGTTTACTATCTCAGTGACTCCTATATTCAGTGTTTTTCTGTTTACAATATTAGCTTTGTCATATACTAACAGTTCTGTTTGTTTTGAACCTATATTAACCATTAAAATTCTTTTACTATCATATATTCCTTGTACAGCTTTTTCAAAATAAAATTTTTCTTCATCTTTAGAAATAATATTAAATTTAAGTCCTTTATCATTAAAATCTGCTTTTAAAGTTTCAAATTGTTCGTTTGGTATTTTTCTCCAAATTCCTGTTGCATATATGTTACATGTATCTTTATTTAAACTATAATTATCTACCAATTGTTTTAAATACATCATCAATTCTCTATATTTTTTTCTTGATATACCTTCTTCTTCGTCAAAATTTTCTTGAAAAAGAATATCTTTTTCTTCTATTAAACTTATTTTTTCATTTTCACATTTATAAATTTTAATAACATTTGACCCTAAGTCAATATAATATTTCATTTATATTTCTTCTCCTTGGTATGTTGGTCTATTTTCTTGCTTTACTTCTGGAATTTCATTTAGCCATGCAAAATCTTTTCTATTTTTAGCCTTTTCTAAAATTTCATCTAATTTTTCTGTTGCTTCTTTATGATTTTCTTCATCTTCCTTAACTTCTTCACTTATTATATAACCTTTTTTATACTTTTCATATGTATCTAACATTCCTATTTCATATACATTTGTGTTAGATAAATATTTTTCTAGTTCTGGAATCTGCTCTTCTAAGTATTGTCTTAACTCTAGTAAGCTTAGTCTATCATATACTTTATTGTCTCTTGGTTTAATTTCTATTGTTCCAATGGTTCCAAACATTTCATGTACTTGATTTATATAATGTGCTGTATTAAATGATATATCTACTAATACTCCATTTACATTTACTGTAAACAAATAACGTAAGTTATTTACTTCTAACATAGGTTTTAAGTCTTCTATATTTATTTTCATTTCATTTAAGAAATTTGTATATGTACTTAACTGATCATCTTCACCTATTTGTTCTTCTTTTCTTCTAACTGTATAACCATCTTGATCATCTTTTTTGTAAGTTTTATATGTTGCTCTTGTCTTTTTAAATCCATATGTTTCTTCTCTTTTATGAAATGTTGCCCCTTTTCTTACTCTTAAAGTCTTTTTACCTTCTAACAATTCATAATTTTCAGGATTATCATAATACATATCTTTTGACATATATTTAGCTTCATCTATTATTTCATATTTTTGTTCTATTTTTTCTTTTATCTCTTCACCATATGTTATTCCTTTTGTTAAAACATATCTAAGTTCAAATTCATCTTTAGATTTTATAACTGTACTAATTACTTCATCTACTATTTTTTCATATTTTTCTTTAAATTCTTCTTTAGATATTCCTAATTCTAATCTAAGCATTTCTTTACTAACTGCAACTGTTCTTACATAAAATGGTTCTAACTTAATTAAATTTTGCTCTATATCTTTATAATCTTCTATTCCATTACATGTAATAATATTTATATTTTCATGTTCGTTTGATTTATATGGCTTTACACATCTTGTTTCTTCTATAATTCCATCAGTTTGTTCAGATATTTCTGGAATAGCTTTATGTAGTAAATAACGAATATATTGTTCATTTTTATCTGTATTTAATGTTTGATATGTCTTAGTGAAGTTTGCTATGTCACACAATTCTTTTAGCTTTTCATTTGTAGAATTGTCTCTTATGCTTTCCAAAGTTTCTCTCATTGGAGTTTCAACTATTTGCATATATTCTTCAGTTGTAAAATCTGCTTTTTTATTAGTTAAAAATTTATACAATATAGGATTTACTTCCTTTGGTATTTCATCTTTATTATTTCTAATTTCTTCTAACAAGAAATCTAGAACATGGTCTCCTATTACAGATGGTTCACAAAAATATATTTCTTTATAATTTCTAGACCTTTCTAATATTGCCATATCTAAAAATATTTTCTTTTCTTCTGGTATTGCCACAATAATTTTATCTACATCTAAAACAAATTCAAAACTATCTATTAATTTATCAACTTCTGTTAGTATCTTGTAACCTGCTTTTTGAGAATCTCTAACTAAATAATCTAATCTATCTGCATCAATATTATTAGAAACAAAAGATGCTAATAAATCTTTCAAACTTACTCTATTATTTTTTATTTTAATACCATTTTGTTTTTTATCTTCTTTTTTGTATTCATATACTTTTTCTAAAAATTTTCCTACCTTTGTTGTAAACTCTTCCCCATAATATTTTTTCAAAATTTGATGTATTTCAGTATTTTCATCTTTTACAATATCAATACTTCTCTTTTCATGGGAATACCCTGTTATTTTTTCCAAAGTATGTGAATATGCACCATGACCAACATCATGAAGAAGCATTGCAATTTTAGCAATCTCCTTTTCATCATCTCTTATTTTTATTCCTTGTGCATTTAGCTTTTTTTCTATACTTTCTATAATTTTACAAATTAAATAATAAGATCCAATGCTGTGGTCAAATCTAGTTTCATACTTCATATCTGGATATTTTAAGTAAGATGTACCAGTTTGGATTATGTCTTTTAGTCTTTGAAAATCTTTTGATTCTACTAATTCTTTGTACACTCCATCTAATTCAATATCTCCATGTATTTCATCATTTATTACTAATTTTTCATTCATTTTCAACATCCTTTTCTGACGCAAAATGGACGTTTCATTTTGCGTCATCTGTCCCTTTTGTGTCAATTTTTATTTTTTTAAACTATATCACACTATGACATTTTCCTAATTAGTGACTATCCTCTGTTAAGATATTTTCTTTTCCTACTATTTCTTCTATTTCATTTAAAGTGTTTCCATTTAAGAAAATTCCTCCTGCAGGTAATTTGCTTTCTCCATTTAATATAAATAATGTTGTATTGTTTCTGTCTCCTGCAAAGAATTTAAGTGCTCCTCTCAATTTATCTTTCATTTCTTCGCTTAAATTGGTAATATCTATTTCTAGCTTATTTATTCTTCTTAATCCTTCATTTTTTGTACCAGCAAGTGATGAAGCAAAAGGGACAGATGACGCATTAGGAAACGTCCCTTTTGCGTCAACATTTTGTATTTTGCTGGCTACTATGCTTACGCTTTCTTCGTCTTCTCTAATGCTTAGTCGTCCTTCTACTAGCACTATATTGTCTTCTATTAAACTATTTGCTGATTGTGTATATACATTCTCAAATACTACTGTTTCCATACTTCCATACAAATCTTCTAGTGTAACAAAAGCCATTATTTTGTTATTTTTTGTGTACTTTTTCTTTATTGAATTTATTATTCCTATGAACTTTACTATTTGTCCATCTTTGTACGGAAATTTTCCTGTTTGTGCTAGTTCTTCTAATCCTTCTCTTATTTTTAATGTGCTTATATTTGTATTTTTTTCAATAATTTCTTTTAATTCTGATAAAGGATGTCCTGATATATATATTCCTAGCATTTCTTTTTCCATTGATAAAAGCTCTTTATCTGTGTATTCTTTAAGTGTTGTATATGAATATTTTAATTTTTCAAGTTGTTTTTCGTCTTCTTCAGATGAACTTTCGCTTCCACCTAATCCACCTAAATCAAACATTGATACTTGACCTTTTATGTTTTTTCTTGAACTATCTGAAATTGCATCTATTATGTCTTCAAATGATGCCATTAATGTACTTCTTGTTTGTTCAAATTCATCAAATGCTCCAGATTTTATTAAACTTTCTATACATTTTTTATTTACCGCTTCTGCCTGAATTCTTTCACAGAAATCTGTAAATGACTTGTATTTGCCATTTTTTTGTCTTTCTTCTACAACTGTATTCACTGCTGCGACTCCTACGTTTTTTATACTCCCTAATCCAAAACGTATTTTGCCATTATCAACTGTAAATTTTGTTTCACTTTTATTTATGTCTGGCTTTAATATGTCTATTTTTAGTCTTTTACATTCTTCTATATAATATGGGACTTTATCCAAGTTTCCTAAAAAGCTGTTTAAAGTTGCTGCCATAAATTCTTCTGGATAATATGCTTTTAAATATGCTGTTTGATATGATACGACTGCATATGCTGCGGCATGTGATTTGTTGAAGGCATATTTAGCAAATTCAGCCATTTCATCAAATATTTTATTTGCACTTTTTTCATCTATTCCGTTTCTTACACATCCAGGAACTACAACATTACCATTTTCATCTACTTGGCCATTTATAAATATTTCTCTTTCTTTTGCCATTACATCTAGCTTTTTCTTACCCATAGCACGACGAACTAAATCTGCTCTACCTAATGAGTATCCTGCTAAATCTCTTACTATTTGCATAACTTGCTCTTGGTATACCATACAACCATAAGTAACCTCTAGTATTGGCTTTAATGCAGGATGTGTGTATACTGCATGTTCAGGGTCTTTTTTGTTTGCTATGTATCTTGGAATTTGATCCATTGGTCCAGGTCTGTAAAGTGACACCCCTGCTATTATATCTTCTAAGCTATCTGGCTTTAACTCTCTCATAAAGTTTGTCATTCCTTGTGATTCAAACTGGAATATTCCAACAGAATTTCCCTCTTGCCATAATTTATAGACTTTAGGGTCATTCATATTTTTGTCAAATTCTACATCTATGCCTTTGTCTTTTTTTACTAAATCTATGGTATCTTTTATAACTGTTAATGTTCTTAAACCTAAAAAGTCCATTTTTAAAAGTCCAAGTTCTTCTAGTGTAGTCATTATATATTGTGTAGAAATATTGCCATCTCTTACATATAAAGGAACATAAGTATCTACTGGATCTTTTGTTATAACTATTCCACATGCGTGTGTTGAAGCCTGACGTGGCATTCCTTCTAATGCCATTGCTATATCTAATAGTTTCTTAATTTCTGTATCTGTTTCATAAAGTGTATTTAACTCTTTATTTTGCTCTAATGCCTTTTTAATTGTAATATGTATTTCATTTGGTATCATTTTAGCAAGTTTATCTGCTTCTGCATATGGTACATCTAGAACTCTTGCTACATCACGGATTACCATTCTTGCTGACATTGTACCAAATGTTATAATTTGTGATACATGGTCATAACCGTATTTTTTACAAACATATTCTATTACTTTATCTCTTTTTTCATAACAAAAGTCAACGTCAAAATCGGGCATACTAATTCTTTCAGGATTTAAAAATCTTTCAAAAAGTAGATTATATTTTATAGGATCTATATCTGTTATTCCTATTGCATATGCAACAATAGAACCTGCACCAGAACCACGACCTGGTCCTACTGGAATATCATGTGTTTTAGCATAATTTATATAATCCCATACTATCAAGAAATAGTCTACATATCCCATTTTCTTAATAACACCTAATTCATATTCTGCTCTTTTTCTAATCTCTTCTGGCAACTCTTCATAGCTACCATTACCATTAGGGACGTTTCTTAAAGGTGAATCTGTCCCTTTTGGTAACTCTATTTTTTTATTTTTTTCTTCACCCGCTCCATTAGGAAACGTCCCTAATGGTGAATCTGTCCCTTTTGTCCCATATCTCTTTATTAAACCTTTTTTTGTTAAGTCTTCTATGTAGTCGTAATGTGTTGCATATCCTTCTGGTACATCGTAATTTGGCAGAATTGTATGTCCAAATTCAAATTCAATATTACATTTTTCTGCTATTTTTACTGTATTTTCTATTGCTTCTGGTACATTTGAAAAATAATCACTCATTTCTTCTGGTGATTTTATATAAAGCTCGTCTGTGTCAAATCTCATCCTGTCTTCGTCTGACATTTTCTTTCCTGTTTGAATACATAAAAGTACTTCATGATTGTATGCGTCTTCTCTTCTTGAATAGTGTGCATCATTTGTGGCAACTAATGGTATGTTTAATTCTTTTGAAAGTTCTATTAGTTTTTGATTAACTAATACTTGCTCTTTCACACCATTATTTTGTATTTCTAAATAATAATCTTCTCCAAATAAATTTTTAAACCATAATGCTGCTTTTTTTGCTTCTTCCATATCATTTGCAAGTATTGCTTGGCTTATCTCTCCTGCTAAACAAGCACTAGAGCATACTAATCCTTCATGATATTTTTCTAATATTTCTTTATCTATTCTTGGTTTATAATAAAAACCTTCTGTATAACTTAACGATACTAATTTTGATAAGTTCCTATAACCTGTCATGTCTTTTGCAAGTAATATTAAATGATTATATTTACTATCTAATTTAGGATCTTTGTCATGTCTTGTTCGTGGTGCTACATATACTTCACAACCTATTATTGGTTTTACTCCGTTTGCTTTACATGCTTTATAAAAATCTATAACTCCAAACATTGCTCCATGGTCAGTAATAGCAATTGCATCCATTCCAAGTTCTTTTGCAATTACTGGTATATCTTTTATTCTGTTTGCTCCATCTAATAAACTAAATTCACTATGTATATGTAAGTGTACAAAATTTCCCACGTTAATTTCTCCCTATATAAATTTCACCCAAATTATATTACATTTTTGTAAAAAAAACAAGACTACTATAGTCTTTGGCTTAATATCACTTTAAACTTTGTCTCAAATTGAGAAAAAGTAGTAATTAGGATTGTACCTAACTGCTACTTTGTCATTTGTAATAATTCATTTAAGTTTTTGTCATCTTTTACTAACTTTCCTGAGTAATAATATTCAATTTTTAATGTATTATTTGCTAGCATATTGTTCTCTTTTAATACATTTTTTAATCTATTTGCCACTCCTAAACTTCCATCTATAATCTTGGTTTCTTTAGGAAATATTTTTGTTAATGTTTCTTTAAAGAATGGAAAATGTGTACATCCTAATACTAGTTCAGAATAGTTTTCCAAATTATATATTTTTAATTCTTCCTTTATATATTTTTCTACTTTTTCTGATTTAAATTCTCTTTTTTCTGCAAATTCCACCAATTTAGGCATAGGAATTAAATCTACATATTCTTTAGCCTCAAATTTTTCTATTAAATTATGTAATTTTTCTTCTCTTATAGTTGTTGGTGTTGCCATTACTAGTACTTTTTTCTTTCCTTTATTTTCTATTGCTGGCTTTACTGCTGGCTCTATTCCTATTATTGGCATGTTATATGTATTTCTTAACTCATTTATTGCTATGCTCGTTGCTGTGTTACAAGCTATTACAATTGCTTTTACATCTTTTGAAATCAAGAACTCTACAGCTTTTCTCACATATTTTTTTACTTCTTCTTTTGGTTTTGTTCCGTATGGTACATTTTCTGTATCTGCATAATATATGTATTCTTCGTTTGGTAACAACTCTATTATTTTACTTAATACTGTTAATCCACCTATTCCAGAATCAAAAACTCCTATTTTTCTATTGTCCATTTTTCGCCTTTCTGTTCTATTTTAGTAAAAGACCAGAATCAAGATTTTGTACGCAGTGCAAACTGCTACAAAATCTAATTTCTGCCATATTTATCTTCTATAGAAAGAAACTTTGTTATTGTTTCCGTCACTTTCTATTAATATATTTCCTTTATCTTTAGTTGTATAAATTACTGCCCCTATTTTATTTAATCTGTCTAATATTACTTGTTTTGGATGCCCGTAACTATTGTCTTTTCCCACACTTATTATTGCTATTTGTGGTAATACTTGATCTAAAAATTCCTTTGAAGAGCTTGTATTTGAACCATGATGTCCTACTTTTAGTACATTAACTTTTGGCCAAGTTCTAGATTGTTCATTTTCTTTTTCGCTATCACCCATAAATAAATAGCTTTGTTTTCCATATGTTACTTTTGTTACTATTGAAGATAAATTTAAATTTTCTTTTTCTTCTTTTGTTCCAGTTCCACAAAGCATTATTTCACATTCTGCTTTTCCTAATTCAAATTTATCGCCTTCTTTTGGAGTAGTAACAGTCAAGTTTTTTTCTGTTATTGCATCTAATACATCTTCAAAAGTTTTTGTATTCGTTTGTATTTTAGGCATATATATTGTTCCTATTTCAAAATTTTTAATTACATCATCTAACCCACCAATATGATCTTCGTGTGGATGAGTTCCTATAAGATAGTCTATTTTTTCTATTCCCAGTTTTTTTATATTTGCTACTACTTTTGAGCCCATTTCATTAGTTCCAGCATCTATTAGCATAGTTTTATTGTCACTTATTATTAATGTGCTATCTGCTTGCCCTACATCAAAAAAGTGTATTTGCAATATGTCTTCTCCTTCTAATGTTACATTTTCACTTTCTTCTGCTGTAACTCTTTTTGAAATTTCGTTACTATCTAAAACTTCGCTATTTTCACTATTAAAGATTTTTCCTATTGGTATGATTCCACTTTCACTTAATATTGCAATCAATATGAAAATAATAAGCCCTATTATAAATTCTATACGTTTAGTTTTTTTGCCCCTATTTGCCACTTGTTTTCCCCCTATTACAAGTTTTTTTATTAACTTTTTACACTTTATTTTTCTTTAATTTATGTATTTTTATATTTAATCTTTCCATATTCTATTCATTTTTTCTTCTATTCTTTTTTCTATTTTTTCTTGTTTTTCTATATCTTTTTTATAAATTCCTTCTACTTTTTTTATTACGTCTCCCTCTTTTACATTTTCTTCAATGTTTTCTCTTGGAATTTCTATTATTCTGCCTGTTTTTCTATCTTCACAAATTGCAGTATTTTCTTCAAATCTATCTATTACTAATTCTTCTTCCATTTTTTCTAGCCTTTCTGTGACTTCACTTATAAAGTCACTAATATTTATCCTTCTTATTTCATTTACTATATTTTGAAATAAACCTAATTGCATTTTTACCTCCTTTATTATAGCAATATATTTTATAAATTGCTATTGTTTTTTATATTCTTTATTTAAATATAATAAAAAAATATAGAGCCTATAAAAAATTATAAGCCCTATATTTTTATTACTGATTTTTCTGTTGTCCGTCAACGGTAAGCACATTCGTCTTACAAGTGTTTCGGATTTTTCTGTTGTCCGCCAACGGTAAGCACATTCGTCTTACAGGTGTTTCGGATTTTTTAAGATGTCAGCACATCTATGATAGTTTAAATTACTATCTCTATTAGTATATTCATTATATACTCTTTTATTAGCAATGTCAATAATTAATTTACATATTTTGTAAATTATTCTATTTTACAACTTGTTTCATACATCCATAAACTAAACCTACCCATGTTGAAGAGTTTGGACAGAATCTTCTTTGTACTGCAGATAAAGTTTTTCCATAATAACAAGATCCACCTTCTGTTAAATATCTATTGTGTAATAACTTAGCAGCTGCTTCTAACCCTTCTTCTGGTGTTGAGTATCTAATTAATTTTCCACCAGACATCATGCTTATATAGTTACATGTATTTTTATGGTTAGATGATATATTCCATCCTGATTCTGCTGCAATTAATCCACAGAAGAATATTTCGTTTATTTCGTATTCTTCACATAAATCATATATTGTTTCTGCATTTTGTGCAAAAAATCCTGAATAGTCAACTTTCATATTTTCCACTAAATTTATAAAATCTTCTTTTGATATTCCACATCTTTCAGTTAAATCCATATCTCTTGAAATTGTTATTTCTTCTATTGAAATATATTGTGGTTGTTTTTCAATTATTTCTTCTACTATTCTTTCTTCTGATGATCTTGAAGTTACTTCTGTTTCTCTTTCGAAACTATTTTCTACTTCTGCTTTTTCTATAGTATTTTCTACTTCTAATGTTTCTTCTGCTATTTGTAAATTTTCTTGTTTAAAAATAAACATTTGTCCTATTGTGGCTGTCATTACTAATATTATTAATGTTGCTATAACTTGTTTGATTTTCAGCCCACATGTAGTATCATTATTCATTTTTTTCTACATCCTTTCTGGTGTTTTTTTCACACCACGTTTTTAATTATACCATACTTTTCTTAAAACGTCAAATTTTAGATATTTTTTTATGGTACAAAACGTCGTGTTTTCGTTGGTGCAGTAAGTATTAAGCTTATTCGTCTTTTGTTGTATTTATTTTTAATAATTTAAATATTTCTACTATAACAAGTGGTGCAAATACAAGTGCTATTGTTTCAATTATATTAGCTGTTGGTAAAACTGGTATACTAAATACTTCTCTTAAGAATGGTACAAATAGTATTACTAACATAAGTGCTGCTGACACTGCAATTGCTAATAATAAATATTTATTACTTAATGCCTTTGTTTTTAATAATGATTTTTTGTTATTTCTTACATTAAATACATGAACAAGTTCTGATAGTGCTAAAACTGTAAATGCCATTGTTTGGCCTATTTCTACTTTTATTTCTTGCACACTTAATCCTTCTATTTGTGGAAGTTCAGCCTCTGGTGTAGCTAATCCTATAACAAATGCTGCAAGTGTTAACATACCTATCATTATTCCTTGATATATTACTCTCCATGTCATTCCTTTTGTAAATATTCCTTTTCCACTCTTTAAAGGTTTTCTCTCCATTATATCTTCTTCTGCTGGATCTACTGCTAATGCTAAAGCTGGAAGTGAATCTGTTACTAAATTTATCCATAATATATGAATTGGAAGCAATGGAACTATTAAGCTAACATCTATTCCAAATTTGCTTGAAAGCCATGGTGTAATTAATATTGCTACGAATAAAACAATAATTTCTCCTACATTGCTAGATAATAAATATTGTATTGCTTTTAATATATTGTCATATATACGTCTTCCTTCTTCTACTGCTGACACTACTGTTGCAAAGTTATCATCTGTTAGTATTACATCTGAAGCTTCTTTTGCAACATCTGTTCCTACCATTCCCATACTACAGCCAATATCTGCTGTTTTTAGCGCTGGTGCATCATTTACACCATCACCTGTCATTGCAACTATTTCTCCATTTTCTTGCCACGCTTTTACTATTCTTACTTTATGTTCTGGTGATACCCTTGCATATACACTATATTTTCTAACATTTTGTTCTAACTCTTCCTGACTCATTTCTTCAAGTTCTGCACCTGTTATTGCTTCTTCATCATTTTCCAAAATACCTAATTGCCTTGCTATTGCTATTGCTGTTATTTTATGGTCTCCTGTAATCATTACTGTTTTTATTCCTGCTGTTTTACATTTTTCTACTGCTTTTCTTGCTTCTTCTCTTGGTGGATCTATCATTCCAACCATTCCAACAAATGTCAAGTCATTTTCTATGTTTTTCATTTCTTCTTTTGTTGGCATATGGTTCATTTCTTTATAAGCCATTCCAAGTACTCTTAAAGCCTCTTGTGCCATTGCTTCGTTATTTTTAGCTATTGTTTCTTTATATTCTTCTAGGTTGTTTTCTATTTTTCCGTCTAAAATGTAGACTTTACATCTTGCAAGTAATTCATCTATTCCACCTTTTGTATAAACAAAATATGTTTCTCCGACCTTGTGAACTGTTGTCATTAATTTTCTATCTGAGTCAAATGGTATTTCCTCTACTCTTGGATACTCTTCATATAAAGCTGGTTGGAAATCTAACTCAAATCCCATATCTACTAATGCTGTTTCTGTTGGATCTCCTGTTAGAGTATTGTCTGAAGCTACTTTTGTATCATTGCAAAGCATACTTATATATACTAATTTCTTTAATTCTTCATTGTTATTATTTACTTTAGCATTTTCTACATTTTGTAAAATATCATCGTAAAATACTTTTTGCACTGTCATTTTGTTTTGTGTTAATGTTCCTGTTTTGTCTGAACATATGACTGTTGCACTACCCAAAGTTTCTACTGCTGGAAGCTTTTTTACAATAGCATTTTTCTTTACCATTCTTTGAACACCAATTGCTAAAACTATTGTTGAAACTGCTGCTAGTCCCTCTGGTATAGCTGCTACTGCTAAGCTTACGGCCGTCATAAACATTTCTAATGCATCTTTTCCAATAGCTATTCCTATAATAAAAATAACTATACATATAAGAACTGCTACTATTCCTAATGTTTTTCCTAATTTATTTAATTTTTCTTGAAGTGGTGTATCTGTATTTTCTACGTTAGTTATTATCTGAGCTATTTTGCCTACTTCTGTATTCATTCCAGTTGCTACTACTATTGCTTTTCCTCTGCCATAAGTAATTAAACTAGATGAAAATAGCATATTACTTCTATCGCCAATTCCTATTTTTTCTTCTTCAATAGTATCTATATTTTTCTCTACTGGAACAGATTCGCCTGTTAAAGAAGATTCTTGAGCTTTTAAATTTGCTCCTTCACAAATTCTTAAATCTGCTGGTACATAGTCTCCTGTATCTAGTACAACTATATCTCCTGGCACTAATTCCTTTGAAGGTAATACTTCCATTTTTCCATTTCTTATTACTTTTGCTGCATGAGAACTTAATTTTTGTAAAGCCTCTAAAGATTTTTCTGCCTTGTTTTCTTGTGCTACACCTATTATTGCATTTACTATTACAACTATTAAAATTATAATTGTATCTGTAATTCCTTCTCCTTGTGCAATTCCTACAGCCCCTGAAATTATTGCTGCAATAATTAAAATTATAATCATGAAATCTTTAAATTGCTCTAAAAATTTAATTATTAAACTTTTCTTTTTCTTTGCTTTTAATTCATTTAAACCATATTTTTCTCTTGCTTTTTCTACTTGTTCTTTGTTTAATCCATTCTTGATATTTGTTTCTAACTCTTTTTCTGTTTGTTCAATACTTTTGTTAAACCAATTTTCTTCCATTTTTCATTTCTCCTTTTTGGCACAAAAGGGACGTTTCCTTTTGCGTCATCTAATTTTATTTTTTCCATTTTTTTGTTTAATAGTCTATTTTTTCTTAAAATCCTCTATCTCTTCTTAAAAGTCTTTTCTAGAATATAAAAAATAAGACTCCTAAAGAAAACACTACATTTACATGTACTCCTTTCTTTAAAAGTCTTGCTTACCTTAAAGGTTACTAACCATGCATTTTCTGCCGAGGTGTTGATTAGTAGTTTATAAGCTACTCCCCTTTAAATTTTTATTCATTTTACCATTTGTTTTTTATTTTGGCAAGTCATTTTTGTTATTTTTTACTTGAAAGTATCTTTTATATGTTATATAATATGTTTAGTTACATTTGCGGGTGTAATTTAGTGGTAGAATGTCATGCTTCCGACCTGATAGCGCGGGTTCGATTCCCGCCATCCGCTCCATTTGAAATCAACTTACGGACTTAATTGCTCGTAAGTTTTTATTTTATATAAATAATCTTCAAAAAGAGCAAAAAAATTATCAAAATAATTTAATCCTCTTTTTTTGTTTTTTTGAATATGGGAATAAAATCTATGACTAGCCAGCACTGAATTTGTACTCCCGTACAAATTCGTATATGGGAATTCCCATACCCTTAAATTTTTAGAAAGGAGATTTCAAATTATGAGAATAAGAAATAATAAAGTTAATGTATTTTTAAGTGATGATGAGAAGTTTATTTTAAAAAGAGATTCTTCAAAATTAAACTTATCTCAGTCTGAATATATTAGAAATTTAATTATAGGATATGAGATTAAAATTCCAGAAGTCAAAGAAGAACAAAAACCTAAAAAAGATGAATATATTATAGAAAATATTGTTAAAGCACTAGAAGAAAATATTAATTGCTTAATCAAAGTAAAAAATAAATTTCATCATCTTGGATATTTTGAAGATGAACAAGCAATTGGAACTAAAATCGAATTTTTAAATACACAAAATAATACGCTAAAAAAATATATACCTCATATTGAAAATTATAAAGACAATGCCAACTAAGCATTGTCTTTTAATAATAATTTATGGTTATCAAAGTGATAAAACTTATTACATATTTCATTTATTTTTTCATTATGTGTAGCAATTATTAATGTTTTATCTTTAAAGTGTTTTAATATAAAATCCACTACAATTTCTTCAGTATGTTTATCTAAATTAGATGTAGGCTCATCTAAAATATAAACATCTTTTTCCATTAGATAACTTCTTAAAATATTTATTCTTCTTTTTTGACCAGTTGAAAGTTTTAATCCTTTTTCACCAACTATGGTATATATTCCATCTTCAAACATTAGAATTTCATCTAGTTCTAATTCTTTTAAATAATTTATTATTTTTTCATCTGAAATACTCTTATCTAAACATAAATTTTCTTTTATAGTCATATTAAATAATTCTATTTCTTGACTTACAACTCCTATGTCAAGTCTATAATCTCTCATATTATTTTCATCTATTTTAGCATTTCCTTTATAAGTAGTTATATTTCCTAAAATCAAGTTGATTATAGATGTTTTTCCTTGACCAGACTTCCCAGTTATTGAAATTTTATCTTTATTTTTTATTACCATATTATCAACTTTAATATTAAAATTAGATTCTTTATATTTTAAATCTATATTTGATAATTCTATTTTATTAAAATTAGTTAATAATTCTCTTTCATCTAATTTACTAAATAATTGAATACATTTTTTCTTTAATGCTTTTAATTCAAATCCACTAACAATTGTTCCAGATAATTCATCAAATATAAATCCCATTTCTAAATAAATAGATATATAAAATGTAATTATTCCTAGTGTATCAATTCCATTAGATAAATCTATAACTGCCTTTATAATTGCTAATGCAAATGGTATCACTATTAAAATATTTCTTATTAATTCTTCTAATGAATAGCATTTAACATACTTGTTTTGTTTTTTATAACATTCGTTTCCTTCTTTTGATATAATTTTTTCAAAATATTTGTCATCATTTAATGCTTTAACAGTTCTAATATTACTAATAAAGTCTTGATATACAGATGAATACTCATATTCTTTATCATATAAATCTTCAACATGTTTATTTGATTTTTTTAATATGTATACACTTATCATAACACATAAAATACTTAATACTAACGATGTTACAAATAAAATTTTTGATTGTTGAAATACAGTAAGAAAGAAAAATCCAAAAGATAATAATATTCCTATATATTCTGCACTAAGAATCTTTTTAACTAACTCAGATATCTTTTCTATTATATTCTCTAAATATCCTGTTTGGTACTTAGATAAAGTTTCTACAGGCACTTTAGTTAATTTTTTGTAGTATTCTAAATATTGAACATTAGAGTAATCATATAAATAATTATCCATAACTTTTCTCTCTAAATATAACACAAAACATCTAACTGATTTAGAAGCAATAAATATCGAAGCAACAATTACTGCTTTTTCAATAGTAAAAGGCATTGTTAAAAAAAGAGCAAAAGTATAAGGAATAACGTAGTAAATAAAATCTAAAAAGGCCTCAATAAACAAGCATAAAGCAACTTTTTTCCTGTCTAATAATCCAAATATAAAATTAATGTTGTTTTTTTTCATCTTAATCTACTCCACATATTATTTTCTTGCAAATAAATTATACTATATTTAGACATTTTTTTCTATACTCCCTTGAAAATATCTAATAAAATGATATAATAAATCTATCAGAGAGATTTAATCAAATCTTATAGTCTTAATTTCGTAAACATGTATAGTTAAGGCTCCATTTGAAATCAACTTACGGACTTAATTGTTCGTAAGTTTTTATTTTATATAAAACTTTAAAAGTTCTCTTATCACAGAAAAGAGGACTTTTTTCATGCTTGAATTTAAAGTAATTGAAAATCTAAAACCTAATAAAGATTTAACCAACATCTTAAAAAACTTTAAATATAAGGTTATATTAGGACAGATTAAAACTATATTGCACACCAATCTACAAGTAGTAATACCTACTGAATACCAAATTACATATCCTACTACTCTTACAATACTTGAATACAAAGTTAATGAAATATCAAATAAGACTTTTTATATTAAAGAGCATAATCAAAAGTATAATATTAAAGAAATTACACAATTTTTGAAAAAATTTTAATTTTAGACTATACATTTTGCCTATTTGTGAGGAAACATATGAGAGGTATTTTAATATTTCTCGAAATTTAATGAAAGGAGGAAAACTATGAGATGTGGTGTTTATGTAAGAGTATCTACTGACGACCAAAGAGATAATGGTTATTCTATTGATTCACAACTTAGAATGATTAAAGAATATTGTGAAAAGAATGATTATGATATTGTAGATGTATCCAATGATGCAGGACATTCTGGAAAAGATTTAATGAGACCTGAAATGCAAAGATTACTTAAAGATATCAAATCCAAGAAAATTGATAAGTTAATTGCTATTAAAGTAGATAGATTAACTAGAAACAATTATGATGGTTTTTGGTTACTTAATTACTGCGAAGAACACGATATTAAGATTGAATTAATACTTGAGCCTTATGATGTATCTACTGCTAATGGTGAAATGATTTTTGGGATGAATTTAGTATTTAGTCAAAGAGAAAGAAAAGAGATTGGAGCAAGAACTAAACGTGCTATGGAAGAAATGGCATTAGAACGTATTCATCCTAGCAAAGCACCTTATGGCTATATTAGAAATAAAGAAACTTGTCATTTAGAAGTAGAACCTATTGAAGCAGAAGTTGTAAAAGAAATATTTGAACTATGTAAAAAAGGACACTCTACAAGAAACATAGCAAGTATTATGAAAGATAATAATTCATACTTAAAACAAGGTAAATGGCGAAGTGACCGAGTCTATAAAATACTAACTAATACTATTTATGTTGGAATATTTGAATATGGTAAATATAAAAGAAAACCTCAAGATGTTTTAAAAGTTAATAACTATTGTGAACCTATAATTGATGAACAAACTTGGAATGTTACAAGAGCAAATTTAGAGAAAAATAAGCACGCAAACTACGGAGAACATATTCATTTATTTACATCAATTGTTAAATGTCCTGATTGTGGTGGAATACTTTCTTCTACTAATTCATTTAAAAATAGTGGTACAGAAAAAGAAAAAGTATATTATCACTTAACTTGTAAAAATAGTAATTGTAAATACAAAGGACTTCATTATAGTTCAGATAAAATAGAACAAAAACTGGGACGTATTTTAAATGAATTAACTAGATATATGTATGATGCAGATAATGAAATTATTGTATGTAATTCTACCAAAACAAAAGAAATAAAGGATATAGATAATGCTATTGAAAAACTAAAACAACAAGAGAAAAAGTTAGTAGATCTATATTTAAGTTCTACTCTAAATGTTGAAGTAATTAACTATAAAAATGAAGTTATTAAAAAAGAAATATACAAACTAAATCAAAAGAAAAACAAACTAGATCCAGATGATGACTTTAAAGATTACACAGTAGAATTACTTAAAAAATTAGAATGTGATTATCAAAATGATAATAATATTCTATTTCAAAATAAACTTGGATTTTCATTTTTATGGGATAGCCTAAATAGAAAAACAAAGAAAGAATTAATACAAAGATTAATAGCAAGTTTAGAAATAACAAGAGACAAAAATTACAATATTGAAATTAAAAATATAAAATTTACTGATGAATTTATATCAAAAAGCAATAAAGAATATTTAAATTATCTTAATGAAATTCTAAATAATAATGAAATTGGAATTAAATATAAAGAACAAATTAATAAACAAGAATTAGAAAAAATAGAACAAGATTACTTTATATTTTCTACAAAAAAATATGAAGATAATAAATATTCTGAAGCAGATTTACTTCTATATATGGAACTAATAAAACAACATTTTTATCAAGATGGGATTATAAACTGCCCATATATTGAAGATAACAACATAGTAGATAACCTACTATTAATACCAAAAACAATTATAAATATTTAATAAAAATAAGAAAGGAATGATTTAATTATGGAAATAACTTATACAAAACATGGAGATTATTTATTACCAGATTTAACTTTAAAAGAAACTAAAAAAGGAAATATAAACAAATATGGAAGAACGAGACTAGCATATTTAAAGGAGTATAAAAAAGCACTATATACTTCACTTTTAATGAAAGAAGAACTTACTAATTATCTTATTTCAGTAAGTAAAAATTCGGAAGATTTATTAAATACTCTAATGCATAATTATATAAAAAGTGATGAAAAACTGACTGAAAAAAATAAAGATAATAACCCTATTGAGTGGGCAAAACTTATGAATAATTATAAAAATATAGCAGAAGAAATTATATTAAAAGAGTTAATTTATAATGAAAATATGTGAGTACATACTCACATATTATGTATAGCCAGCACTGAATTTGTACTCCCATACAAATTCTATTATGGGAATTCCCATACCCTTAATATTTAAAAAAGGAGCTTTGAAATTTATGAGAATAAGAAATAATAAAGTTAATGTATTTTTAAGTGATGATGAAAAATTTGTTTTAAAAAATAATTCTTCCAACTTAAACATATCACAATCTGAATATATTAGAAATTTAATTGTAGGATATGAGATTAAAATTCCAAAATTTAAAGAAGAATCAAAATCTAAAAAAGAAGAATATATTATAGAGAATATTGCCAAAGCACTAGAAGAAAATATTGAATGCTTAATTAAAGTAAAAAATAGATTTCACTATCTTGGATATTTTGAAGATGAAAGAGCAATTGGAAATAAAATTGAATATTTAAAGATACAAAATAGTACATAAAAAAATATATGCCTATTGAAAATGATAAAGACAATGCCAATTAAGCATTGTCTTTACTAATGATTTTTTTGGATGTTACTTTTCCTGTTTTATCTACATTATAATTTAATTTAAAAAATATGCTTACAGAAATAAATTGATATATTGATGAGCATACTTGTCCTATACCTGTACAAAATGGTGTTTTTAATAAAGACATCATCATTCTTAAAATAGAAGCACATATTTTATTAGATGTTGTTTTAAATGCAGACCATTCTAACTGTAAATAACAAGTTTTAATTCTGTATATAGGATAAATTATGAAATTTATAATTTCAAATCCAAAATAAATCATTGTAATTTTAAAATTTAAATCATAAAAACCATATAAACAAACAAACATAATTAAACTAGTTATAAATAATAAACTTAATAATTTATAAGCATTATTCCTATGATATTTATAGTTGAATTCGTTTTTACTTATATCAATTGTTGCTGCAGTAACTATTGCATCAGCAGTATCCCATTGCGTATCGGTTATAAGAGCCACAAATGTAAGCGCAATTGCAAATTGTTCACCATATTCTAGAGCATTACTTAAACCAAATAAAAAAATCAAGAAAAACGCAATATTATTAAACAATTCTACTGAATCATATTTAATACATTTTAAAACATTTAATTGTAATTTAAATTTATTGCTATTTTTTATATAAATGTATAAAGTAAATAATGCCAATGGAATTAGTGTTGTAGTAATTATAGCAATTTGATTTTTGGTTATTAAAGATGTACCAATTAATAATCCAAAATTTAATAAATTAAATATTAAGGAATATTTATTTGCTATTGTATTGTTTTCTTCATAATATAATTTATTTAACATCATTGCAAATTCTAAACAAATAAACAATTGTAATATGGAATATATAGTAAATACTTTATATGTATTAATATCCATATTCATAAAATTTATATAATTATCTACATTAATTAAAAGTATAGAAAAAATAATAACCGAAACGATAGTTCCCATAACCATACCTGACATTACAGCATTTTTATTTTTATCTTTTTCCTTACAAATATTAGCACCAGTAGAGAATACTGATTTTAAAATATAATATATAAATTGTATTGGATAAGTTAAAGTAAAAATATTAATTAAATTTTTATCAACTAATATACCTAATAAAAACCATGAAATTATTGGTATAAAAGATAATAAAGATAAATCAAAACTAATTTTTAATAATCTCTTCATTTTTTTAATCCTTTATTATTCTGTAAGAGAACTAGGGTGATAAGAATCTATCCCTAAAGTTTCCGCTTTTCTTAAAACATCAATTCTATCATCTACAAATGCTGTTTGTTTTATATCAATGTTATAGTGTTTACAATATTCAATTATAACTTCTGGTTTTAATAATGTAGAACATATAAAAAATACATTTTCTCTTTTTATATTTGGATAATGTTCAGATAACCATTTATATTTTTGATCTATTTCAGTATTAGTTGTAACTGCACCTAAAATAAATATTTTATTACTATCCAAATTTTCTATAATTCTTTGCATTGTTTTAAGTGGTCTAGCCTTATAAAATAAATCATTAAACAATAAATCTTCAAGCGATTGACATCCAAGTTCAGAACATCCACCACCATATAATCTATCTTTATATCTATATTCAGACAATGTTCCATCGACATCAAAAAACACATATTTTTCTTTTAATTTTTCAATCATACTTATTACTCCCATCTTTATATTATCTATATCCAAATACTCATATCAACTGGAATTTTTAATTCGATTTTTATATTAATCATAGCTAGTACTTTACCTATAGTAGTTAAACTACAACTTGACATTAAATCCTCTTTCCAGGTATAAAACAATGGACATAGCAAGTCATTATTATCTAAAATAGTTCTCTCAAACTCTTCATCTGACATAGTTAAATCCTTTAACATTTTATTAAACATTTCTCTATCATCTGATGATATTATATCCAATTCGTTATAAGACAAAAAAGAATCAACTTCCTTAAATCTTAACATATTATCAGAATCAACATTAAAAAACGCTAATGAACCAATGTATTTTGTTAATTGAGAATATTTTTGTTGAAAATCATCATATGAAATTTCTTTTAAAAAATAATACTTGTATTTACTTCTCATTATTTCAAAAATATCACTTTTAAATATTTCTATTTTTGTGATGCATTTATTATATTCTAAATGTTCATAGTCAACTTTCGTTAGTGAAGAGTCTTTTGTAAATTTTAATACAACGTCTTTAATGAAATCAATTAGTTCAGCTCTTGTTCTAATTCCCATAATGCTCATTTCTTTTATAAAGAATAATAATGACAATGTATTTAAATGTTTTTTCATTAACAAAGGTGCTACTTTAACAGCTTCATTTAAGCTTATTTGCAAAATGCTTTTATCTGATTCTGATATTCTATCCTTTAACAATTCAAGAAGTATCTTTTCTGATGTATCGTCACCATAAGATATATATCCTTTTTGCGCATCTATATAGCACAACTGCATTGATGGATTTTTAAACTCATTTAAATCTATTTTGTTTTTTTCAAGTTCAACTATAAAATCAGTTCTTAATTTTTCTTCTCTTTTTTTAGCCTCAATACTAGCTTCTTCTTTATAAGAATCTAATTTGTCGGTTATTAAATCAAGACATAATTCTTTTACATCTTTATAAGATAATCCAGCATTAAACTCTTGAATTTGAATATTAGTAGAATCTTTTCCAGATTTTTGTTTCATTTTACTTTCTTTTGTCATAATTAATTTCTCCAATCTGAATATTTGTAGAATTCCTACCGGATTTCTGAACGTTCTTCTTGATAACAAAAGAAACACCAAATATTAATCCTAGTATAGTGATAACACTACCTACAATCCATTCTAAATTATTTAATAACCACTCCATAATATTTTCCTTTCATAAAAGATTTTAGATGATTTTATTATACTATAAAATACAAAAAATTCCCATACTTCCTTGAAAAAATATAGGAATTACTATATAATATTTTTAGAAAGAGAGCGTTAAAGTTCGTAAGCTGTAGATTAACCGCTCCATTAACAAATTCGTTCGATTTTTTATAAGAAGATATAAAATGAATTATTGCTGATTAATTTTTCGTTGTAGAAAATCACTCACAAAAATTATACTACAATTTTTCGATATTGACATAATTTAGAAATTGTAGTATAATTTTTGTATGAGTTAAATACTCTAAATTAACCGATGTGATATAATTTTTTAAAACAAGGAGGAAAAGCATTATGATGAATGGACCTGAGGATTTTGAACTGGTTGATTGCCCTGATTGTGGCGGACTTGCTGTTGAAAGCGGTGATGGCGGTGGAATCGAATGTACCGAACCCGGTTGTGATTCTAATTTTAGCATCGATGACGATAATTAACAGCAATCATAGTAACTAATTAGTATTATATCACTAAGAGGAGATTTTTAAATCTCCTCTTTTTTTATATACTCCTTTATATCTTACAAAATAACATTTTTATCTTCCTCTACTTTTTTAGCCAATTCTAACTTTTTAGCTTCATCAATTTGTTTTAATCCTAGATTTATGAAATATATTATTACAATCCAAGCAATAATAGTCATTGCAATTTGTACTAAATAATATGGAAGTTCAATAGGCATATCCCAAATTCCATGTAGTACTACTGGTATTAAACAAATTAATAAAAATCTTTTATCATTTATATGTTTTTTATCTAATTTATCAAAACCCTTAACATACATTAATGCTGCTCCTTCAATTGCTGCCCAAGCAACGTGTCCACCTGGTGCTAAAAATCCACGTAGTTTAATAATTTCTAGCATTGTTTGTACACCACCACTCATTCCATATCTTAAAATGTATCCTGCTGTTTCAAAAGCTGCAAATCCTGCTCCAACTGCTGCACCTACTAATAAACCATTTAGTATATATTGGCTTTTTTTACTTTTAAATAAGAAAATTGCAACTATGACTGCTTTAGCAGCTTCTTCAATTAACCCAATCATCAAAGCTCCCGTGAAAGTCTGAGTTGTAGCATTTGTCTCAAAGTATTGTAATGAGAAATATAAAATTGCTAAAATTAATGATAATGAACCACCCAATATGAAATATTTTATTACTTTATAAAATGGTATATTTCTAAACAAGTTAATTTCAAAGAAAAATATAAGTATTGTTACTGGTACTGCAAATGCTGCTAACATAATCATAATTGGTAAAAAGTTTGAATTTCCATAAGTTATAAATCCTATACGTGTTGGAATATATGCAATTAAGAAAAATAATAATATTTTAAAGTATACCCATGCACTTGCTTGTTTTGGATTTATATCTTCTACTTTTGGAGTTGTTTTGTCTGAACCACAAACAAATACTTCATCTAGTTCCTCTTCTGTATGTTTTTTGAAAGTATTTTTAAATAAATCTTTAAATTTTACATAGCTTTCTGATTTAGCACCTGTTATTTTGTCTAAATTTTCAGTTATTATATTTGTAGCATTCTTTTTATTAATTGGATAACCACATTCAGGGCAATTAGTTTCATCACCTTTTAATTTCGCACCACATTCAGGGCATGTTTGTAAATTAATTTTTACACCACAATGTGGGCATATTTTAGCACTTGATGATATACTTTCTCCACATTCACTACATTTAATTAATGCCATATTATGCACCCCTTTCTGTTAAAGTAGATAAAATATGTTCTACTACATTATTAATTTCAGTTGTATTTGTATTTTCTTCTTTAGATCCTACCATATATACTTTATTATTTATAACAACTGCATATCTGTTATCTATTATTAAATGATTATCTACATTATAACTATACGCAAGTCCATATACTGTTCTATTTCCAATAACTCCAGAAATTAAATCAATTATAATTTTAAGGTCACTATATTGCTTTCTCATGTAGTCTGTAAAATTGTTTAAAAATTGTACTCCATTATTGAAATTATCATATCTACCAATAATTATATATGGAATTAATGCTCCTTTGCTATCTATGTTTTGACCTACATATATGTATCCTTCTTTATCTGTAGTTACTTTATAGTTACTTGGTATTTCAAAAGATATTCCAAGATAAGCATCAGTATATACTGAATATCCAGTATTTGTTGATGGAGTAGTTGGTTGTTCTGTTCCAGTACCAGTACCCGTTCCTGTATTATTATTAGGTTGTTGGAAAAATAAAAATGCTCCTACTGCTATTACTAATACTATTATTAAATATTTTAAATTACCCTTTTTTATAAATGATTTACTTTCTTCTTTGTTCTCTGGCTCTTTTGCTTTCTTTTTTAATTCATAACCACATTTAGGGCAACTATCTGCTTGGTCACTTATTTGATTGTTACATTCTGGACATTTTATTAATGCCATAACATCACCTTCCTTTTTCTTATAATGATATATTTATCATTTCTATTTAAAGTATAGTATAATTGGTATTTAATTAAAAGAAAAATTACCAAATAATCAGTGATATTTTGGTAATTTTCTTTTTTAATATTTTATTTATAAATTTTCTTTTATTTCTGGAAATAAATCATACAAATTATATCCTCTTATAACATGCCCTTGTGATTCTCCATTATATTTTCCTATATCGTGCACATAACCTAAAGTTATTGTTTTATCAACATCTACTTTATGTCCTTTTTCTTCTAATGCTTTAGCAATTCTTCCAGCGCTATTTCCAACAGATATTGAGTGATCTATCCATCTATCATCTTTTGTCTTTTTTCTTTCCTCTTCTAATATTTTTTTGCTTCTTCACTTGTTAATTTCACAATTCATACTCCTTTATTTCACAATTTTTTTGACCACTCACATTTAGTAACATTCCATCTTCTGGCATTTTTTCAAAATAAAATTGCATAGCCCTTGCTACTGCTCCATGAGTAACCAGTAAAATATTTTTATTATAATATTTTTCTTTTATCTCATTTAAAAACGAATGAGTCCTTTTAAATAAATCTGGCAATGTTTCTAAACCTTCAACAATGTTTTTTGAATAATAGTTATAATACTCTTTAAAATAATAATCATCAATAATTGTATTAGTCAATATTCCCCCATCTCTTTCGATAAGTATATCATCATAAATTACTGGAATATTGTTTGCATTTATTATTTTACATGTATGCTTTGTTCTTTTCATTGGTGAACATATAATTAAATCTATATTCAATTCCTTAATTTTTCCTCTTATATTTTCAGCTTGTTTTATTCCAATTTCATTTATATTTTCATCATATCTACAATTATATTTATTTTCTTTATTGCAATTCGTTTGCCCGTGTCTTACTATATATATTTTCATACTTATTCTCCTACTTTATTTTTCTAATCCTTTATACTTCTTGAACAGAAGTAGTATAGTATATTTATTTTTGATGTATATCTATTTGAGTGTATGGTATTGTAATATTATTTTCATCTAATGTTACTTTTACCATTCTTAAGGCATATCTTTTTACTGGTAATCTTACTTCTGGAGAACACCATATAATTATTCTGTAATTTACTGCTGAATCTGCAAATTGATTTATTCCTACATATTTAACTTTTTTTACATTCTCATTTTCTTTTATTTTATTAACAATTACATCAATAATCTTTTCAATTTTCTCTGTTTTCTCTTCATATGGAGCTGGTACATCTATTATCAATTCATCTGATGATTTTAGTGCCTGACCAATGTTTCTGTTTGCAATAATTAATACATTTTCATTATTAACATCTTGTAATTTTGTTGTTTTTACTCCTAATTCAATTACCTTTCCTTCAAAGTCTCCTATTTTTATAACATCTCCCACTGAATAATAGTTGTCTACTATTATATTAAATCCCATTATTATGTCTTTTAATGCATCTTGAAGTGCTAAACCTGCTATTACAGAGGCTACTCCTAATCCTGCTATAATTGAACTCACATTAACTCCAAATAGTTGTAATATAAATAAAATTGCAACTATTATTATTAAATAGTTGATTATATTTTTTGTTAGTTTTATGTATGTTATTTCTTTTTTAGTATGCATTTTCTTATTTGCTTCTATCTTTTTTATTGCTTTATTAAAGATTTTGTCTTTTATTTTTAATATTATTACTGCTATAACTATTGTTAATATCACAACTAATATATGTTCTTGCATTAAAAATTCTTTTATTTTTTCTATATCCATGTTTTCACCTCTTAAAATATTTGTTAATAGTATATCAATATTGCTTTGTTTTTTCAATGATTTCCATAAATAAAAAAGTCGAACTATTCGGCTTTTTATGTAGCGATTACGAAACAGGTATGCGAAAAAATGCATACTTTGTTTCAATCTATCTTATATAACTCGATTTATTGTTTATACTTTAACATAAGATTTATATTTTATCAATAAAAAATAATAAATTAAAAGTCAATTAAATTAAAGAAATGATAATAGTTGACAATATTATGTAACCATGTTATAATTTATATATTATTTTAATTTATAATTCCAAAAGCAAATTGGTATACCAATAATATTACACATTGAAAGGATGGAAAATATGAGATTAAAATGTAACCACTGCGATGGTATTCACAAGAGCATGAACATTCATTTTACAGGAGAATGTAACTATGCTTGTCCTTTTTGTATTGATTTTGCTAATCGATGCAAAGGAAAAAATCCACCAAATGTTCGGAAAATAATAAATACAATTATCGAACATCAAAATGGATTTGAAGATGTTCTTTTTCTAGGTGGAGAACCGTGTCTTTATTTAGAAGACCTCTTATATTGTGTACAGCAAGTAAAAAGACTGACAAATTTAAAGATATATGTTACAACTTCTGTTCCATACAAGTGCTTTGCACAAAAATCAACATTCTTTGATTTACTAGAATTAGTAGATGGTTTAAATATATCAGCACACCACTATAATGAAGAAATTGCTGATTGTATCAGACACAATAATTCACAATATGACAGACAAGAATTTTATAATTCATTACCTTTTAAGGAAAAAATTAGGATTAATTTAAATTTAGTTAAACCTTATTTATCAACAAGAAAAGATATATTAACATGTATTCATCATTATGATGAGATGGGCTTTGGTTCAATTCTCCTTCGAGAATTACAAAACTCTCCAAAGTACTTCGTTTCATTTGAAGATGCTATGGGAATTCATATGCCTAGTCCATATGCTAATGGATGTCAAACATTAATTAATATTCCTGAAGAAACATTTTCTACACCAATTATCTTAAAAAGGTCATGCTTTCTTGTTGAAGAAACAATTTCTGTTAGTTGGGAAGATGTTTTAAAGTCATTTATAAAAATATTTAAAACTTTTCCTGAAAATAAGTTTGGAGTTATCTGGGAAGATGGATCTATGACAGAAAGGTGGTGAGATTATATTATGATAAGAAAAAGGTTGCTGAGATTTTTTGTAAGACACCAGAGAATGAATGCTTGTGAAGGTGGAGGATCAATATGCGGTAATTAATCTCACAGATACAGCCAGTAGTCAAGTGACTACTGGCTGTATTTTTAACTAAAAAAGAACACCATATTGAAATTAATTTATATCAACATGGGTTCGCAATAATGGAGCAGGTAGCGGGAATCGAACCCGCATAGCCAGCTTGGAAGGCTGGAATTCTACCATTGAACTACACCTGCATATGTATAATAATTTTTGTTCTCTCTCGAACGATTTTTATTATACATACTTTTTTATCTTTTGTCAACACTTTTTTGAAATTTTTTATTTTTTTATTTTTTTGGCAAAATTCCATTGCCAATGCAACAACTTTTTTCTAAAAAGTTGTCATATTCTCGGTTGATATTATTTTTTTCTATCCTAAAAAATTAATTAATTCTTCTTTGCTTTGCATTCCTATTGTTTGTTTTTCTACTTTTCCATTTTTAAAAAGTAAAAATGCAGGTATACTCATAATATTATATTTTATTGCTAAATCTCTTTCATTGTCTACATTCAACTTAAATACTTTTATCTTCCCTTCTAATTCTTTTGCAACTTCTTCTACGACTGGTCCCATCATTTTACAAGGATTACACCAACTTGCCCAAAAATCTACTAACACTGGTACATCTGAATTTAGTACCTCTTTTTCAAAATTTTCACTTGTTATTTCCATATCAATTTCATTCCTTTTATAATTTATTTAGGTTTTTAAATAAGGATTTGACCTATAACCTTGATTTTTATAAAGTTAAGTTTTTTATGATTTTATATTCTTTATAAATTGTATTGCAGACATTCCTGCAACCATTCCCTCATATACAGCTTTTGATATTTGAAGAATTCCGCCTGTGCAGTCTCCACAAGCATATACTCCTTTTATATTAGTTTCCATTTTGTTATCTACCTTTATATTGTTTTTCTCATCTAATATAACTCCTAATTTTCTTGCTAAATCACTGCTTGACGCTGTTCCAAGTGCAACAAACACTCCATCTATCTTCTTTTTAGTATTATCTTCAAATTCTATTTCTTCTATACTATTTGTTCCTCTAAATTCTCGTATTTTATTTTCTTCTATTTCTATACCTTCTGTTCTTTTTTCCACGGGTTGTTCCCCATTTGTTAACATTGTTACAGATTTAGCTATAGGCAATAAATTTTGTGCTTCATGTATGGCATATTCTTTATTACCTAATACTGCAACATCTTTATCTTTGTAAAAGAATCCATCACATGTAGTACAATAACTTACTCCTTTTCCTTCAAATTCTTTTATTCCTTTTATATTTGCTACTTTTCTATTACTTCCCGTTGCTATAATAATTGTTTTAGCTTCATATTCGTAATTTAATGTTTTTACAATAAAGTTTTTGCCATAATCTATTTGCATTACTTCTTCATTTTTTATTTCTATATTTAAGTTCTTGGCTTGATTCTCTCCTATTTCTTGGATTGCTTTTCCACTTATATTGGGTGTTCCATAATAGTTTTCGATTTTTTCAACCTTATTTAACGTTCCAATTCCTTTTGAAACAATAAGAGTTTCTAAGCCTGCCCTTTTTGTATATAAACTTGCTGATATTCCTGCAGGTCCGCTTCCTATTATAATTACATCATATAACATTTTTTCCTCCTATAAGATATCATATATCGTTTTAAATTGATATCCATTATCTCTTAAATATTGTATGACATCTGGCAGTGTTTCATACGTTAAAATTTTGTCTGCCGCATCATGCATTAGTATAACAACATTCTTTTTTTCGCCTACTGTATCTACCACATTTTGAAATAAATCCTCTTTTGTTTTTGCTCCTTCTGCGTCTTTTGATAAGCTATTCCAGTCTAAATAAGCAATTCCTTGCTCTTTTAAAGAGCCTATTGCCTCTTTCTTTATACTATGATAATAGCCTCCAACAGAACCTCCAGGAAATCTAAATAATCTTGAATGATAATCTGGATTTTCTAATGCTTCTTGAATACAACTTTCTGTATAATTATATTCATCTAATACTGTTTGTGTATTTTGATAAATTGCACTATATTTGTGGGAATATCCATGATTTGCTATATAATGACCCTCATCAAACTCTCTTTTTATTAATTCAGGATTTGCTTTTGCTCTATTTCCTAATACAAAAAATGTAGCTTTTATATTTTCTTGTTTTAACAAATCCAATATAAGCGGTGTAACACTTTGTGTTGGTCCATCATCAAAAGTCAAAAATGCGTTTTTTCCATCTGGAAGATGATATATATTTTCAATTTTCTCTATTTGTTCTTCTGTAAATGGTACAGAATTTTTTAGACGTTCTTGTTCTTTTCTTTGTTCCTCTTTTATTTTGTTTTCTTCTTCAATTTTTATTCTAGTTATTTCTTCTTGTTCTTTTGCTATTTGATTTTCTTTATTTTTTTTAGAAAAATATATTCCAGCATAAACAGACACAGCTATTATAGTTAGTACTATTAATATCAATAAAATTACTTTTTTCTTATTCAATTTTGGTTTTATATCTATTGTTTCGTAACTATATAACATTTTTCCACCTTTTTCTACATTTTCTTTTACTTATTATACCCTATTTATTTTTATTTTTTTCGTACTTTTTATATTTTATTAGTCTAGCTCAAAAAAGCTTTTCAATATTCCTTTTTCAATTAATTCACTAAATACATTTTTCAATATTATCAAAACAATTGGGCCTAATATCATTCCTATTACTCCCATTAGTTTAAAACCTGTATACATTCCTATTAAAGTAAATATTGGGTGTATTCCTATTTCTTTGCTTACCATTTTAGGTTCTATTAATTGTTTTATAACAGCCCAAATAATCCAAACTATTGTTACAGCTATTGCTAATGGTATATTTCCTGTTATTAATAAATATCCTGTCCATGGTAACATTACTGCACCAGCACCAAATATAGGTAATAAATCCACAAATCCTATAACTACTGTCATAATAAATAAGTATTCTACTTTTATTCCTATAAGATTAACTATGTTTAGTCCTATTAATACCCATATAAAGCAAATTAAAGATAATTTTGCTTCTGCTTTTATATATTTTACAGATACACTACATGTTTCATTTATTATTTGTCTAATTTTCTCAAACCATTTTGTTGGTATTTGGCTTTTTATTTTATTTGGTATGTATTCCTTATCAAAACATATAAATATAATTGCAAGTATTGTAATAAATCCGTATGTAATCATATCTGGTATTGATGTTACAAAATTAAGTGTACCTTTTAGGAATCCTACTAGCCAGCCTTTTACAACGTCAATTATTCCTGTAAGTGAATTTTGTATAACTACAACTACTTCTTGTGGTATATTTGATCTTCCTTCATTCATTTCATTTATAAAATCTGTTCCCAATTTATATATATGATCAAAATAAGTATTTAAATTAGAAAGTAGTGCCGAACCTTCTGAAACTATTTTTGCTATTCCTAATGTTAATAGTCCTCCGATAATTAATAAAACTAAAATAAGTGAGATTATACTAGCAGGTTTTCTTTTTATTTTTGTGAATTTCATTAATAGTTTTATTAGTGGTTCTATACATGCTGCTATTATCATTGCGATAATAAATGGTATATAAAATATTGCTAGCTTATATGTTAAAAATATTCCTATTAAAGCTGATATTGCTATAGCAATTTTAGCTAATATTTTTGCATAATATTTTGTATCTTTTATCATTATATTTTCCCTCTCTTTTTTATTTTTATTATATTTCTTTAAATTTACTTAATTATACACGTATTTTTTTGCTCTGTCATTATTTTTTATGTTTTTTATTATTTTTTCTTGATAAATTCTTTTTTTTCTGTTATCATATGAATATGCTTAAATTTATTTATATTAATATGCTGATGTGGCGGAACTTGCTGAGGTTGTTCGAACAAATGTGAGTTACAACGTCAGTATGTAGAGCCAAATTAATCTACTTCATATTAATATGCTGATGTGGCGGAACTGGCAGACGCACTGGACTCAAAATCCAGCGGGAAACCATGTGGGTTCGAGTCCCACCATCAGCACCAATGACGTATCTGTTCGAACTAATAAAACAGATGGATACAAAAATCAATCAGAAAATAAATCTGGTTGATTTTTTTGTTGTCTAAAAACAATATTAAAATCATCCAAGAAATGATGTTGAAAGTAAATGAAGATAATTAAGCAAGAACTACAATTTGAAGAAACTCTCAAACAAAAGCTTGAATTTATATGTGAATTTGCTAAAGTTACCCCTACTTTTATCAATGGTAACATTAAAAAAACTAATCTTACATATATTGAGAAAACTCACATCTACCTAGCAAAGTACAGATGTGAGCTTTTTATTTATGTAGTTGCTTATCAACCCAGTTCTTATAAAGAACTGCTATCAATGCAACGTTTAATGTTAAAGATAACATTAAGGATATTATAAAAAATAGTATTTTAATTTTGTCCATACAATTTATAAAATTCTTGATAAAACGTTACTTTAAAAGAGAAAACATCATTCAAGCTAGTTCTGATTGTTTAATCTTTTTGCATAATTTCTTATTGATAAATATTTCAATGATACTTAATCCTAATAATATAAATTCTATTACTATTAATTCATATTTCATTAAAATTAGTGTGAAAATTGCACTTAATATTAGTGTTCCAAATCTTCTATATACTTCTATATTTATTATAATTTTCTGCTGTTCTTCTTTATTAGTAATGTTTAATGCTACATCTTCAATATATATTTGGAACGAATCTCTTATTGCTAATATTAAGAAGAATCCTAGTGACATTATTATTACTTTATATATAAATGGTACATTTATATAGTGTCCTATTATTAGTAATAAAAATGCTAAACATAAACAAATTGTTAGAGCTATACTCATTTTATCTTTTATTTTTAAATATATTTTACCCCAAATTATATTTCCAATAAGTCTTGCAATTCTTGAAATAAATACTATCGTTGTTATATAGTATGTTACCATCTCAATAGATAGATATTTCTGAAAGTCATACTGCATAAATAATTTACTATTGTTTTGTCCCATTTTTATAATAGAATAAAATACTGCATTTGATATTATTACTAAAAATATAGTTGATGTTATTTTTATTTTCATATTATTTAATTTAATTTCTTTTTGTTCTTCATTTTTAGCTTCATAATACATAAATGCTATTCCAAGTAATAAGATATATACAATAATAGATAAATACATTGGTAAATATCGATTTATATTAAATAATTTTCCAGCTACTAATGCTGTAAGCAATGTTATAATTGAATACATTATTTTTGATTTATTTCTTATTTTATAATAATCGGCTTTTCTATTTACAGCATTTAAGTTGCTTTTTAATATAATTTCATCCATATTTAAAAACATAAAGGCTATTTCATTAATAGTTTTATACAATAGCATTAAAATAAATGATTTTCCAAATGTCAATATAAATGCTGCTATCAACAATAAGATTGTTCCTAATCTTAAAGAATTAACATTACCTATCTTTTTTACAGTAGATAATATTACTTTTTGTGATAATATGCATACAATTAAAGCTACCATTGTCATTGCTGTTATTTGACTTGCATTTAGACCTTTTACTAATGTCAAAAACAATGTATCTATTGGTACAAAAAATATCAAATCTCCTGTAAATGATGCAAATATAGGGTATATTTTTATACTTCTTTCTATTTTCTTTATATTTTGTTCCATTTTAAATTATTCTCTTTCTCTATTATTTATATAGATGAATACTATCATAAATATATTGTTTTATCAATGAATATAAAAGATTTTTATAAAATTACTTGAAAGTTTATAAATTTTATGTTAAAGTAAAGACAATGAATTGATTGATATTTGTATCAATCGTTATGAGAGCCGAAAAAGTTCTAGATAACTACTTCGTTGGCACCAGAAAAAATAGCGAAAGCTATTTTTTTATTTACACTAAAATGTTGGACTCGAAAAGGAACATTTCAAAAATAGGACACAGTAACTAAAACACTGTATCCTATTTTATTTTTTATTTATTATATCCTGGTTTTCCAAGTAATTTAAACATATTTGTTTTATATTTTTCTACTCCAGGTTGATTAAATGGATTTACTCCTAATATTTTTCCGCTCATTGCACAAGCAAGTTCAAAGAAATAAACTAAGTGTCCTATTGTCTCTTCATCTATCTTTTCCATGTTTATAACAATGTTTGGCACATCTCCTTCTACATGAGCATTTATTGTTCCTTCCATTGCTTTTCTATTTACGTAGTCCATCGTCTTATCTGCTAAGTAATTTATCTCATCTAAATTATCTTCATCCACATTTATTTTTATGTTAGATTCTTCTTTTTCAACATTTATAACTGTTTCAAATAAATTTTTTCTTCCCTCTTGTATGTATTGTCCTAACGAATGTAGGTCTGTTGTAAACTCTGCTCCAGATGGATAAATTCCTTTTCCGTCTTTTCCTTCACTTTCTCCAAATAGTTGCTTCCACCATTCTATAAAATAATGTAAATTTGGTTTGTAACTTACTAATATTTCTATATTTTTATCATTTTTATATAGTAAATTTCTTGCAACAGCATACTTATAGCAATCATTATATTTTAAATTTTCGTCGTTATATTTTTCTTCAGCAAATCTTGCTCCACTCATTAACTTGTCTATATCTATTCCTGCAGTTGCGATTGGAAGAAGTCCTACTGGTGTTAGTACAGAATATCTTCCACCTACATTGTTTGGAATAATAAATGTTTCGTAACCTTCTTTAGTTGCAAGTGTTTTTAATGCTCCTTTTTCTTTATCTGTTGTAACATATATTCTTTTTCTTGCTTCTTTTATTCCATATTTATTTTCCATAAATTCACGGAAAAATCTAAATGCTATAGCTGGTTCTGTAGTTGTTCCAGATTTTGATATTACATTTACAGATAAATCTCTGTTTCCTATCAATTCTACTAAATCTTCAAGATATTTACCACTAATATTGTTTCCTACATATAAAATTTGTGGTGATTTTCTTTCTTCTTTTGGTAGTAAATTATAAAAAGTATGTGTTAAACTTTCTATTACTGCTCTTGCTCCTAAATAAGAGCCACCTATTCCTATTACTACTAATATTTCTGAATCTTCTCTAATTTTTTTAGCGCATTTTTTTATTTTTTCAAATTCTTTTTTATTATATTTAGTTGGATGTTCTAACCAACCTAAAAATTCCTCTTCTTTGTTTTTATTTTCTTGTAGTTCTTGATGTATTTCTTGAACTTTTTCCTTGTATTTCATTATTTCTTTTGTATCTATTTTAGTGTATTTTAGTTCTAATTTTACGTTAGACATAAAAAACTTCCTCCTCGTTTGTAAAATCTGTAATTATTGTATATCAATTAATTATTTTATGCAAGATATTTTTTTGTTTACTTGATTTTTATTTTGTTTTATTAGATAATGTTTTTGGGTGAATTTAATGACAAGTTTTATTTTAAAAATTATTGGTGTTATAACCATGTTATTTGATCATGTTGGAGATGCTATTATTGGCAAATTTTCTTTTTGTAATTTAATTGGAAGAATTGCCTTCCCTATTTTTGCTTTTCAAGCTGTTCAAGGATATATTTATACTAAAGATTTTAAAAGGCATATGCTAAAATTATTTATTTTTGCTTGCATTTCTCAAATCCCTTTTATGCTTTTTTTATCTACATTTACTGAAGAAATACTTACTCTTAATATATTTTTTACTTTATTTTTAGGCTTGCTTGCTTTATTTGTTTATGATAAATGTAAAAACAAAGCATTAGGATTTTTATTTGTTATTTTAACAAGTATTATAGCCTATTTTATACATGTAGATTATGGTGCTTTTGGTATTTTATTAATGTTTTGCTTTTACTTTTTTAAAGATAAAAAAGTACCTATGGCAATTACTACCATTGTTCTATGTTTTTTAAGATTTGTGCCTGATATAATTGCTACTCCTGTTTTATGGTATATTTACATACAATGTGCTATTTTTACAGCGTTATCTCTTATTTTTATTTTATTTTATAATAAAAAAGAAGGTCCAAAGGCAAAATATTTCTTTTATATTTTCTATCCTTTGCACCTACTAATTCTATATTTTTTGCATATTGCATTATAATCCAATATAGTAATTTATATTGGATTTTTTATATAGTTTATAATGCCATATTTATTCCTTTTGCAACTACTTCTGACATACTTAATACAAGTTCATCTATTTCCTTTGGTGTTACTATAAAATTAAATTCTTTTGGAAGTAACGCTTCTTTTATCTCCTCATAATTGTCTTTTTCTTTTAATTCATTTAAATAGTCGTTTGATTTTGCTTCTTGTTGTAATTTTTCTATAAAAATATTTAATGCATCATTTACTACGACTGCTGTTTCTACAACTGTTGGAATTCCTATAGCTATTACAGGAATTCCTAAAGTATTTATTGATATTTCTTTTCTAGTGTTTCCTACTCCTGCCCCTGGCACTATTCCTGTATTTGATATTTGAATTGTAGAACTTATTCTTTCCATACTTCTTGATGCTAATGCATCTATTACTATTAAAAGTTTAGGTTTAATATGTTCTACAACTCCTTTTATTATTTCTAATGTTTCTATTCCTGTTGTTCCTAAAACTCCTGGTGCAATAGCACTTATAGGTCTCGCATTTTCATCTATATATTGTGGTAAATAATTTATAATATGCCTTGTTACTTCTACATTTTTTATCACATTTGGTCCTAAAGCATCTGGTGTTACTTCTTCGTTTCCTAACCCGACTATTAATACATCATCTTTAAATTCAATTTTTTCACCTATTAATTTTTTCAATTCTTCTGCTAAAATTTTTGAAGATTCCTCTAATTCCTCATCTGTTAATAAATTGATTTTCTTTATATCTATAGTGATGTAATCTCCCTTTGGTTTTCCTATTGCTTGTTCTCCTTCTTCATTCGTAATTTTTACTCTTGTTACTTTTATTTTTTCATTTACATCTTCTACCTCAGTTTCTACACCATTAACTTCATTTTCTATACTATTAGCTTTTCTATATAAATCTCTTCTCTCATCTGCTAAATCCGTTCTAAAATTGTACATAAAAAATCACTCCTTTTTCTTATTATTTGAAAAAGGAGTTTTTTTATTCGTAAATTTTAGGGACGGGCTTAAAAATTTAATTTTTTAAATTTTGAGACCTGTCCCTAAAATTTAATTTATGAACAATAACGGCATAATATAGATTCAAGTCCAACATTTAAATCTATTTGACCTATTTTGTAGTTGTAATCTAAATTTATTAATTCTTCTATAATATTTTTTAGTTCTTCTTCTCTAAAGTAATTTGACTGTGTCTTATATTTTGTTACTAAAAACATTTGATTTGGTTTTAAATTTAGACATTCTGCTATATTATTATTTTCTTTTTGTGCTATTTTAGTAATATATAATTTTTTAAAATGATTATATAATGTAATTAATATTTTTTGAATGGGCTCTTTTTGATATATTAAATTATTTAATACTTCTAATGCTTTACTTACTTTTTTATTGCCTAAATTATCTGTTAAATCGAATATAACACTATCTAATTGTTTTATACATAATAGATCTATATCTTTTTTAGTAATTTCTCCATTTGCGCCTGCATACTCTATTAATTTTCTTATTTCATTTATTAATCTTTGCATATTGGTTCCACAACACTCTATAAAATATTTTATAGTAATGTCATCTATACTAACTCCATATGCTTTTGTTATTGCTTTCATTCTTGTAGCAATTTGAACTGGTTTTAATTCGCTAAATTCACATACTATTCCTACATTGTCTATTACTTTATATAGTTCATTTTTTTCCGCTTCTTCTTCCACAAAAACAAGTACTACTGATTCTTTTATTATTTCTATATTTTCTTTTATATATTCAGCAACTTTATTTACTAATTCTGTGTTTATTCCTGTTTTCTTTCTACCTTCTTTTTTGAATAATCCGGTGTTTCTTGCAATAATTAATTTTTTTTCATATCCAAACGCTGGTGTTTCTATATCTGATATTATTGAGCTTATATTTGTTTCATCTATTTTTACTTCGTTTATTCCTGCTTTTCTTTCACCAAAATTGTTTTTTATTTTTTTTAAGCATGATTCTAAAAGGAATAGTTCTTCCCCATATAAAAGATAAATGCTATTTAGTTTTCCTTCTTTTAAATCCTTTTCTAAATTCTCAATGGTTAACATGATTTTCTAATTCTCCAAAATTATTCTAAATACTTCTGCTACACTCCATGCTTGATTTATTGTTCCTTTTGATTCAAAAGGTTTTGCTGAATCATATAATTCAGATATTCCTCCTATTGTCTTGCCTTCATTGAATTCTTTTATAAATGTATTTTTTACATTTTGTACAAACTTGTTATATTTTTCTTGTAGCTCTTTCTTCTCTGTTTTATTGCTTGCTTCTAATATTTTCTTAAATGAATTGTAGTATATTCCTAAAAGCCATGGCCAAGTAATTCCTTGGTGGTAACTCATGTCTCTTCTAAAGCTATCTCCTTCATATACTTCTACATAATTTTCTTCGCCTTTTGCTAATGTTTTCAATCCATAGTTATTTAATAATTTCTTAGTTACTGTATTAAACATTTCTTTTGCTATCTCTGATTTTGGATCTAACACTGGATAAGTAAGGCTTAATGCAAATAATTGATTTGGTCTTATTTTACTATCTCCTAATACATCATATAAACATTTTCTCTTTTTGTTGTAGAATTTTTCTATGAAAGATTTCTTACATAAGTCTGACATTTTTTTATATTTATTTGCCTTTTGCTTAGTTTCAAATTTTAAAGTTAATTCTTCCATAATTTTTAAGGCATTATACCACATACTATTAATTTCTACTGCTTTTCCATTTCTTGGTGTTACTACATAACTTCCTATTTTAGCATCCATCCATGTATTTTGTATATTTGGACTTCCTGAAGAAATTAATCCGTCTTCATCTAAATAAATGTCATTTTCGTCTACATCTATTCCTTCTGCATAACTCTCTATTATTTTTTCTAATACTGGATACATTTTTTCTTTTACAAATGTATCATCATTTGTATAATTTAAATATTTTTCTACTTGTTCAAATAATAAAAGTGAACTATCTGCACTATTATATAATGGACGATTATCATAACCTGAATAGCCATTTGGTACTAACCCAAATTTTACATCTCTTATCATTGTCAATAAAACTTCTTTAGCTATTTCAAACCTTCTGGTTTTTAGAAGAATTCCTTCAAAAGAAATTAATGCATCTCTTCCCCAGTCTAAAAACCATGGATAACCTGCAATAATTGTGTGAAGTCTAAAAGATGGACGATACACTACAAAATTATCTGCTGAAATTATAAAATTTCTTATTAGTTGTGTATTTTCTGTATTTTCATTTTCTTTAGCTTTATCTATTAAATTTGATTCATAAATAAGCTCTGCTATTCTAACTATTTCTTTGCTTATTGTTTTTTTACCATCTATTTCTTCTATATTTGCTTCTAAAGATGTAACAAATGTTATTTCTTTGGTCTCATTTGGTTTAATTTCTATTTCATATCTACCTGGAATTGCATGATTTTCTTCTGCAGAAAATCCTCTTTCTTCTTCTTCTATATAAAACATATTTCTAAAACTATCATTTTGATGTGTAATATACTTGCCATCTGTACTATACATATATATAGGTGTCTGTGCTTGTCCATCTAGTTCCACTTTTAATTTTCTATTTTTTTCTTCTTGTTTTATTGTAAATTCATGATTATAAGTTTCTGCGTGGAAATCTCTAAAATTAATTACAGGTGTCAATGTCAGCTTTGTTTCGTGGTCTTTATTATATATTTGATAATACACAACCACTGTATTTTTGCCATATTCCATACATATATATTTTTTTATAGTAACATCTTCTACTTCATATGTATAAATAGGAATGTATTCTTTTTCAAAACTTTTTAGATATTTGTACCCTTGTGAAATGTAGTTTTTACATACATTAGTATATAAGTCATATTTTGTTCCCTCTATTTCTATACTTTCATCTACTTTAGAAAGAATAAGATGTCTTCTAGCTGGTGGTGTAAGGGGTGCTATTAGTAAACCATGATATCTTCTTGTATTTGCACCTATAATAGTTGAACTTGCAAATCCACCTATTCCATTTGTAATAATCCATTCTTTTTTTATTCCTTCTTCAAAGTTGACATTAGTGTATTTCATATTTTCCTCCAATTTTTCTTTTGTTCTTTTTCTTACTAATTTCTTACATTTTATTCTTGAGTCTTACTATTTTTTCTAGTTGTTGTTCTTTCTGTTTTAGTTTTTTCTTGTTTTTTATTTTCGCTTAATTTACTTTTTTCAGCTATTCTTGCTTTCTCTTTTAATTTTGCTTGTTTTCTTTTTAGTGCTTTTTCATCGCTTTCTTTTATTGATATAATTCTATCATTATATTTTTCTGCAAATTTACTTTTGGGTCTTGCTACTTTTTTTCCTTTATTCTCTATTCTTTTACTTACTTTTTCCTTTTTAGTTGCTTTCAATTTTTTCTTTGTTTCTTTTAATCTTGAATTTAACATTAAATATTGTGCATCATTTTGCATATCTCTAAATTTTAAATCTTCGCATACAAGTTCAATTATTGAAGATGCTATAGCATCTGGATTATGACGTATAAATTCTCCATCTATATATGATAAGTTTCTTTGTAATAATTTTATTCCTTCTTCTTTTGCTCTTGCTGTATCTTGTTCTACTAAATCTGCACCCTCTCTATTATATCTTCTTATAAATTCTGGCACTATTTCGCCTGTATCATATATACAATAATCTACTATTCCGCTTCCTGCATGTTCTTTAATTGCTTTAATATGATCTGCTAATGAGTAGTTATCTGTTTGTCCTGGATCTGTCATAATGTTGCTAATATAAATTTTGAATCCCTTGTTTTCTTTTATTGCTTTAGCTACACCTTTTACAAGTAAGTTTGGAATTACGTTAGTATAAAGGCTTCCAGGGCCTATAATAATTGCATCTGCATTTTTTATAGCATCTAATACTCCTGGAGCTGGGCTACAATTTGATGGATTTATAAATATACGATTTATTTTACTTACTTTATTTGTTACCATTTCTGGTATTTGTTCTCTATTTTTTATAATTGTTCCATCTTCTAATTCTGCACATATATCTATTGGTTCTAATGTAACAGGAAGTACTTTTCCTACCATATTTAGCACATTTTTAGATTGCTCTATTGATGCTGTAAAATCACCATATAGTTCTTTCATTGCTAGTAAATAAATATCACCAAAAGATAATGATTTTAATTTTCCTTGAGTAAATTTGTAATTCATTATTCCATTCATAACTGGTTCATTTTCTGCTAATGCAATAAAACTACTTTTTATATCATCTAATGGCATAGATTCTAACATTTTTCTAGAATCTGTAATTTTTTCTCCGTAATCAGATACAGTAACTATTGCTGTTAAATTACTTGTATAGTTTTTTAGACCTTTTAGTACAGAATCTAGACCTGAACCACCACCTATAACAACAATATTTGGTCCTTCATCATATACTTTTTTATTAAATATAAGAGATTTTACTTGTCCTCCTTTTGCTTCATCTCTTGTATCTGTCTCTTGTACTAATAGTTCTAGTGTTCTTCTTTGCATAAAAATGTTACCTATAATTACAAGTGTAAAACCTGCAACAAAGCTAACAATTATTTTAGCTATATCTCCAAATCCTAATTGCTTTCCTGTTAATAAGAATACCATACCATAACAAGCAAGAAAAATACCTATTATAATTAATAGCATCCATCTTTTCATTTTTGCTTCTCTTTTAAACCATTTAAAAAAACCTTTCATTTTTTCCTCCTATTACTCTGTTTTTCTATTGTTCTATTCTAATATTTTCTATTTTTATATCATTTTGCTTTTATTATTTTTTCGTTTTATTCTCCTATTACTTCTACCTCAAGTTCTATTATTTTTCCAAACTTTTCGTAAACTACTTTTGTTACATAATCTACTAAATTTAAAATGTCTTCTGCAGTTGCATTTCCTGTATTTACAATAAAACCTGCATGTTTTAAAGATACTTGCGCTCCCCCTATAGAATAGCCCTTTAAACCTGCTTCATCTATTAATTGTGCTGTTATAAAATTGTTTCCTCTTTTAAAAGTACTTCCTGCACTAGGCATATTTATTGGTTGTTTTTCTATTCTTGAAACTCTGTATAAATCCATTTTTTCTTTTATCTCTTCTGGATTTCCTTTTTCTAATTCTAATATTGCACTTAAAATAATTTCTTTATTTTCTTTAAAACGACTATGTCTATATGAAAAATTCATATATTCATTTTTTAATGTATGTATATTCATTTCTTCATCCATACAAGTTACTTCTTTAAGTATTTCTTTCATTTCTTTACCATAAGCACCTGCATTCATATATATTGCTCCACCCATAGTACCTGGAATTCCGTGATGCAAACTCAAATCCGGTAATACCTTTTTTTTGCAATATACTAGCCAACATTCCTAGTTTTACACCAGCACCTATATTTAATATTACTTTATCTTCTTTTTCTTGAATATCAATTTCATTAAAATCTATTTTTATAACTATGCCACGAATTCCTTTGTCTTTAACCAACAAATTACTTCCATTTCCTACAATATAAAATGGAATATTATTTTCTTTAGCATATTTTAATACAAGTTTAAGTTCATCTATTGTTTTTACTTTTATCCACATATCAGCTTTTCCACCAACTTTAAAAGTTGTATGTTTTGACATATCTTCATTTTGCTTTATTGTTAAACTTGGCATATTTTTGCTTAAATCTTCATATACATTTTGCATATTCAATCTTCATCACCTCTTGATTCTAATATATGAATTGTAAGTTTTTTTATGTTTTTTATTTTATCATTTTTAATAAAATTTTACAATGATTTTAAGAAATTTTGGCATTTTACTTGAAAAATATGTAGAATAATGTATAATATAGGTATGAAGAAATTTAAAGGAGGAATTTTTATGTTCTGTAAATATTGCGGAAAAGAAACTGAAAATGAAGTTTGCGATGAATGCAAAAACAAAGAAAACAATGAAACAATAGAAGTTGAAGCTACAAAAGTTGAATCTAACAATACAACTAATTCAACAGCTAAACCAAAATCAAAAATAGCAGCTGGTTTACTTGGTATCTTTTTAGGAGCTTTTGGTGTTCATAACTTCTACCTAGGTTATACTGGAAAAGCTATTGCTCAATTATTAATCTCTTTATTAAGCTGCGGATTCTTAGCTGTAGTTTCTGAAATTTGGGGATTAGTTGAAGGTATACAAATATTAACAGGAAGCATTGACACAGATGCTAATGGAGTTAAATTAGGAGACTAATTTAGGTAATTATATAAACAATTTATTGTTTTTTATAATTTTATTTTATTTGAATTACAAAAAAAGAATTGGTTTTTACATCAATTCTTTTTTTATTATGTTTATAAATCTTTATATTCAAAGTACTTTGTTACTTTATTTCCAGCTTTATCTTCTGCATCAACACTTTTTCCTTTCAAATTATAAGGATAAAATCCACGAATAATTAAGAGTATTAAGATTATTACGATCCAGAATGGATCTACATCCAGTAAGTATAAAAAATATTTTATACTTTCCATATAAGTATATCTCCTTTTATTTATTATGCTTTATATTATATTCTATTTTGATGTATTTTGCAACATCTTTATGTTTTTTTATCTCACATCCTTGATATATATTATATATACTTTTCTTTTTTTAAACAAGCGAACAAAAAAATAACAGATAATTTCTTATCTGCTATCATTATGGCTCCCCTTGTTGGACTCGAACCAACGACCTATCGGTTAACAGCCGAGCGCTCTACCAACTGAGCTAAAAGGGAATATATAAACTGGCGACAACCTATTTTCTCAGCAGGGTAACCCACAAATATCTTCGGCATCTAGAGGCTTGACTTCTGTGTTCGGCATGGGAACAGGTATTTCCCTCTAGGTCATAATCACCAGAAATGTTTATGTACTTTTTTAATTCTTCTAATTTATATCATATATATTTAGTTTTGTAAATATATTTTTTACTTTTTTTAGAAAAATTATTCAGCACACTCAAAAATACATAGAAAAAAGTTTATATTAGTAAACTTAACAACCTTCTTTTTTTATATTAGTGGTTAAG
>CAKPAW010000001.1 GCA_934133165.1 uncultured Clostridia bacterium | reverse complement strand
AGGGACTTAAGTCCCTGCAAGAAACAAGTCCCTTAGAGGGCAAATCAAAACTACCCGTTGAACGGGTAGTTTTTTTTGATATAATTTATTCATACAAAGTTCATATTCAACTAGTATAATAATTAAATGAAATAATGAATACATTATTAATTCAGTAAGTTAAAAAGATAATAAAACAAATAAACACGTGAAATTAATAAAGAAATAAAAGACGGAGGAAATTATGTTTAATATTTTAGTTGTAGAAGATGATAAAAATTTAAGAAAATTGATTGTAACATGTCTAAAAAGAGAAAATTACAACCCATACGAAGCAACAAATGGCTTAGAGGCACTAAATGTATTAGACGAGCAATATATAGATTTAATAGTAACAGACATAATGATGCCACAGATGGATGGATATGAGTTAATAAAAGAACTACGAGAAGCAAATTATTTAATGCCAATATTATTGGTAACAGCTAAAAGTACTTTGTCAGATAAAAAAGAAGGTTTTTTATTAGGGGCAGATGACTATATGGTAAAACCTATAGATATAGAAGAATTGCCATTAAGAGTAAAAGCATTATTAAAAAGATCGAAGCAAGCAAGTGAGAAAAGAATAGAAATAGGAAAACTCACAATAGATTACAATAAATTATCTGTTACAAGGGACGGAAAAGAATATCAACTAGCACAAAAAGAGTTTTACTTATTGTACAAATTAGTGAGCACTCCAGATACAATATTAACAAGACAAGAATTAATAGAAGAAGTATGGGGATTAGATAGTGAATCAGATTTTAGAACAGTTGATGTTCATATAAAAAGATTAAGAGAAAAATTATATGATATAGATGAAATAGAAATCGAAACAATTAGAGGAATAGGATATAAATTAGTAATAAAAGGTGAAAATAAATGTTTAAGAAAGTAGTTCAAAAAATATTTGGAAAAAGAAATTCAATGCAAAGAAGTTTAATGAGAAGTTTTATTATTGCATTAGTGCTAGTAGCAATATTAACAGTAATAGAATTTTCAGTATTTGTAGTTCCAACAATGCAAGATAAATTAATAGAAATAAATATTCACGACAAAGAACAAATAGATAGTCTTATATACATAACAAGAAAAATTTGTGGATTTGCAATACTAAATATAGTAATTATAAGTGCTGTATTAGTAAGAATAAATTTAAAAAATATATTTAGACCAATAGAGCAAATAAACGAGGCAACTAAAAAAGTGGCTTTAGGTGAATATGATATAGAACTAGAAACAAAAAGAGAAGATGAGATAGGTGAATTAACAAACAATTTCAATAAAATGACACGTGGTTTAAAAAGTACAGAAAATTTACAAAAAGAATTTATAAATAACGTATCACACGAAATCAAAACTCCGGTATCTTCAATAGAGGGATTTGCAAAATTCTTAAAAGATAAAAATTTAACAGATGAAGAAAGAGAAGAATATGCCAATATTATTATAGAAGAAGCAAAAAGATTAGAAAACTTAACAGGGAAGATTTTAAAATTAAGTAAATTAAACAATCAAGAAATAATTACAAATAAACAAGAAATAGAAGTGGCAGAACAAATAAGAAAGGCCATAAGTTTATTAGAGCCAAAGTGGTCTAAAAAAGATATAAAAATAAATGTAAGTTTAGAAGAAAAAATATTTTTAGGAGATGAAGACTTAATATTTCAAGTATGGGTAAATATAATAGATAATGCTATAAAATTCTCAAATGAAGGCGAGAGTATAGATATAAAAGTATACGAAAAAGATAGCAACATTAATGTAGAAATAAAAGACCACGGTATTGGAATGAAGGAAGAAGAGCTAGAAAAAGTATATGATAGATTTTATCAAATAGATAGGTCACATTCAAAAGAAGGAAGTGGACTTGGACTTGCAATAGTAAAAAGAATAGTAGAATTATCTGAAGGAAAAATAGAAATTAAAAGTAAAGAAAACAAAGGAACAACAGTTATTGTAAAATTACCAGTAACTAGCGAAAAAAATAATAAAATAATCATAAAATAGTACCAAAAGTACCAAAGGGGACGTTTCTAAAAGGTTAATCTGTCACTTTTGGATAATGTTTTAATTAAAGATAATATAAAAATGACGCAAAAGGGAAAGTACCTAATGCGTCATTTTTAATATTTCATGTTTTTTCTCATATAATTCTTTTGCAACTTCAGGATTATGAGGTCCTGTAAAATCTTTAATTGGTGCAAATTCATCTTCTACTTCTACTTGCAGTAATTCAATGTCATTAAACAAAGAAAAGGCATCAAAAATGAAAGTTTCAAATTTAAAAGTATTAGGTGTTTCTGGTACCTGTTTCATTCCTTCATCATTTATAAAAGTATTTTTTTTGAAAGCTCTGTGATAAGGTAATTTGGTATTGCAAATTTTATCGATAGCAGAAACATGAAATAGATGTGCTAACATATTTATTTGCCTATACAAATATTTTCCATCAACATTTTTAGCAACTTTCATAATATCTGTTAAGTGACAACTATTTATAATAGCAGGCTTACCATTTTTTCTAGCAAATATCCAATCTTTATCATCGACATTTTCTTTAAATAATGTTTTTGAAGCTATTAATTTATTATTGTGAATTGTCAAACCTAAAAATAAGGGATCAACAATTTCTAAAATGACATTATCTACACCACTAAATGAAAGCCATTCTATTTTCTTATTATAAATATCTTCTAAAATGCCATCAGTTTTTATAGAATTGAAAACATCGCCATTTCCATTAGATGCTTCTTTAATTTTATAAAGTTCTTCTAAAATCAAATTACCGTTTTTATCTATTAAAGGAAGTTGAGATTGCTTGAAAAATTTTATATATCCTTTAGGGTAGCCAAAGTAATTTTTTTCTTCAAAAAAATCTTTAGTTGCCTGATCATTATAAATACTGGTCATAATATACCAAGGAATAATTACATTATATTTTTTACAAGCCTCTTTTAGCATATCACATAGAATTTCGAAAAGAGATTTTTTAGGGATAATATCTAATTCAAAAGTGCCTTTTGGTCCTTTATATCCAAGTCGAGTGCCTTGGCCACCAGCCATTGTTACAACAGCAAATTTTCCACTTTTAATTGTTTCTTCACCAATATTTTTATATATAACAGCATCTTCTTTAGGAAGTTTATTTTTTATGAAATAAGGTAAAGGCTCAATTAAATTATGAGGAATTACTTCATCTATTTTAGAAGCCTCATATAAGTTAAAAATTTGTTCAAAGTTAATATTACAAATTTGATTAACTAAAAACTCTTTTTCTTCATTATTCAATTCATCATAAAAAGCAAGTAAGTGTTCTTGATGATACTTTTTCAAGATTTCTTTTGCTTTTTCTAAATTTTGTACCATAAACATCTAATCCTTTTATATATCATATACAACAAACCTCAAATTAGTGATTTGCTGTCCTCAAAGATTGAATAATAATTTCTTTATTAGGCATATCAGAATCTTTTAAATATTCAATTTCTTTTTCTATATTGTAAGGAAGACGAACCAAAGTAAAACAAATAGAAGAAAGTTTTTTAGAGTCAAGTTCACCTTCTAATATCATGTAAGAAGCCATAGTCGAAAATTTAGAAGTTTCATCTTCTTCACCTTCATTAGACATCTCGACAGGAACACCAACACTTCCAACATTAAAAATAGTCTTATTTTTAAATCTAAAAATACTAGGTGTATGTAGATGACCATAACCTATTACATCAGGAATCGGATCATTCTTAGTCTTACCAAGAAATTCAGTATTTTTAAATAAATCTTCAGGATTACTAATAATTTTATTAAAGTAAATTGTATCTGAATTTGGATACATTGGGTTAAAAATATGTTCTAAACTAAATGGAGAAGCATGAAATAAACGTATTAAATGTCCACTTAAATAGAATTCATAAGAAACAGGGCAATTATAAAGGAATTTAGCTCTTTCTTCTCCAATTCGGTCTCTAGTCCAAAATCTGCCATATTCGATTCCAGGTCTACAAATAATTTCATCACAATTACCTAAGAGAATGACTTCACATTTTTTACGCAATAAATCTATAACTTTGTCCGGATTTGCACACTTAATAACGCTATCTCCAAGACAAAAAATCTTTTTGATACCTCTTCTTTCAATATCACTTAAGACTGCTCTAAGAGCAGTTAAATTACCATGTACATCAGACAAAATTGCAATTCTTTCCATAATTTTCTCCTTTTACTGAAGATAATTATATAATAAAAAAATATTATTTACAATAAATTACCATAATAATCTAGTAAAAAATTATTTTGTAATTGGACTTAAGTAAAAGAGGATAGCAATTAGAATAAAATGAATAATGATATATATATTAAAAAATAGTATTTTAATTAAAAAGCTTAATAAGAATTGAAAAAGTAAAAATATCAAAAGCCCTTCAAAATTCTGAAGGGCTTTTGGGTTTAGTCTCTATTAATAATAGAGCTAATGTACTGCTGCGATGAAGAATTAATTTGTGAAAAAGACCAAATGCCTTTTTCTTTATCCTTTGTACATCCAAGTTTATTAAGGATGTCAATAGTGGATGCATTAATTATCTTCATGATTTCAGGATCAGCATCATAAGGATGAACGGCCATATAAACTATAGGCCTAAAATCATAAGTACGGTGCGGATCCATTGTAAGCCAAATCATACCTCCAACAACAATATCTTCCAAAAGCCTACTATTCCTAGTAGGATCAAGTAACCTGGGGTCAACTACATCAAAAGCCATTCTGACATATTCACGCTGATCCTCGTAATTGGAATCGTAATTGTACCGGATTTGGCCTATTAGAGTACGTGAACTTTTCTCAATAATATCAAGAAAAATTGATGGGACATCTCCTTTTCTGTCGATAGTAGAAACTCTAAAGAAAACCTTACCACAATGTTGAAGCATAATAGATATCTCCTTTCAAATAAATAAATGTTTATTTGTAACTCAAATATAATATCAAATATTATGTAAAATGTCAATAAATTTCTTAAAAAAATAGTACATCCTAAAAAACAGAATGCAAAAGAATAGGTGTAATTTATAATAAAAGTACAAAAATGCTTGTATTATGTTAAATGCTATGCTATACTAATTAGCAGTAACATGTCAGTTAAAATAATTTATTGAAGGAGGACACTATGAAACAGTACACATTACAAAGTTATTTTAAGAGTCTATGCAATAGCTTTTATATTGCATATGTAGAAGTAAAACGGTTAGAAAGAGAACTGAAAGAAGCAGATTCAACAGTTGAAAAAGAAAACTTGGAAAATGTAAAAGAAGTATTGAAAATAATGAAAGATACTGAAAGTCCAATTCATAAGTACATTAACTTTAAATCCACAGAGCCAGAGCTGGAGGCAGAAAAAGTAAGACTAGAACAAATTATTCATCAAAAAGATGAAAAAAGAAAAAATATGCTAGAAGAAAAGGGCACTTGGTCTGAATGGATGTGGTATTCTAAAGATAAAATTTGTACAGTTTTATTGCAGACAGAGATTGAGAAGCAAACAATTATTGTTACCTCAAAAGAGGAAATATATGCTCTCATGTTTGTCTATCGCAGTGAAGGATTAATACCCATATTAAATACCAAAGAACAATATTTAGAATCTTTCCCAAAGAATAATAAAGTATGTAGCAACTTTTTAAAGGTCTATTTGAGTGAAAATGAAGAAAAAATGAAAAAATTCTGCGAAGAAAATGTCTAACCTAAAACACCATTTGCATTTAAATAAGTGCAAATGGTGTTTTCATGTGCACTCCATTGGGGACGTTTCCTTTTGGTTAATCTGTCCCTTTTGGTGTGTCTAACTAAAAGTTCTTAATATATCAAAATTTTAAATCAGATTTAACAAGACCTTTGAATAAGGCGACAATTATAAAATAAAAAACAACAAATAATAGGATTTGTGTAATTAACTCAAAAATAGAATTGCAGTAAAAATTTCTAACAATAAGATTTAATAAGATAATGGCTAATCCAGGTTTAAAAATCCAATTAACAAAATCAATTTTAACTTTAGTTTCTTTTATTAATAATCCTAAACTAACAAGACCATTTAAAATTTCACTTACAAATAAAACAATAATATATCCTTTAATTCCTTGTATAGGAAGTAAAAAATAAATTAAAGTAACACTAGTTAATAAATCTAAAATATTAATTCCCATAACACAAACTTGTTTATCAAGTCCTTTTAAAATTCCATCAACAATATTATCTACATACATAAGAACAATTAAAGGAGATAAAACTTTTATAAAAATACAGGCACTTTCCTCGTTATAAATATAAAAAGAAAGTTCATCTGAGAAGCACCAAAAAATCCCCATAATTAGAAAAGAAAAAATAAAGCAAAATTTTAAAATTTTACAAATAGCAAAGTTAATTTTTTCATAATTTCTTTTAGCATTTAAATAAGAAAATTCAGGTATAAGAAGCATACTAAAAGAAGAAATAAAAGTACAGGGAAACATTATAAGAGGCATAGCCATACCATTTACAATGCCGTATTTAGACAAAGCGTTTTCGCAAGAAAGACCAGATTTTTCTAAACGAGTAGGTATCAAAATTTGTTTTAAAGTAGAAAGTCCAGATCTAATATATGAAGTAAAAGCAATAGGAAGAGTTATCTTTAAAATTTGTTTAGTAAATGAATTGTTTTTTGATGTCATAGAAGTATTATTTCTAAAATCTCTCTTATAAAAAATAAAAAGAGCAAAGAAAGATAATGCCTCTGAAATACAACTACCTAGAACAAGGCAAATACATGCTGTTTCAATAGTAGAAGCCGTAAAAATATTCATAAAAAATACAATTAAACCTATTTTTAAGACTTGTTCAAAAACTTGGCAAAAAGCAGTTTTTTTAACATAGCGAATAGCAGAAAAATATCCATTAATGCTAGAACTCATAGCCAAAAAAGGAAGACTTATTCCCATAATTTGAAGGCAAATTGAACTAACTTTTCCATGTAACCAATAATTAGAAATTAAAGGGGCAAGGAAAAATAAAAGCAAAAAAGAAGCAAAGCCAGTAATAAAACTATATATCACACATTTTTTAACAGCATTTTTTATATGCTTATCATTACCAAAAGCAAGTTGCTCTGAAACAATTCTAGAAGTAGCAAGGTGAATACCAGAACTTGCAAAAGTAACAAAAAGCATATAAACAGACATAATTAAAGAATAGACACCAACTGCTTCACTTCCTATTTTATTAGAAATATATATACCAAAAAACATACCAATACTTCTTAAAACTAAAGAAGTAATAGTAAGCAAAATACCATTAAATAAAAATAATTTAACTTTTCTCAAAAAACCACCTAGCTAATTTTATGAATCCAAAATTAAAAAATGACGAATTTTTTTACTGTTTTTTGCTCCGTCCCCAAAAAACAGAAATAATAGATATGGGCAATCACCAAAATCACTTTATTTTTATAAAATATATAAATTATAAAAAAGAGGTGAGAGTATGAAAAATATTAGGAAAATGATTATCAGTTTTCTTGTAGTAGTTACAATGCCAATGTACATATTGATAGCACCAGTTTATGCGTTTGGACCATCAAGTTCTAATATATATGATGGTATTGATGTAAGTGGATGGCAAGGAAATATAGATTATAGTGGGGTAGTAAGTAGTGGAATTGAAATTGTATATATGAAAGCAAGTGAAGGAACAAGTTTTGTTGATCCATATTTTAATCAAAATTATACAAATGCAAAAGCAAATGGGTTAAAAGTAGGATTTTATCATTATTTAACTGCAAGGAGTAACTCAGAGGCAGTAGCAGAAGCTAACTTTTTTGTTTCAACCATTTCTGGTATGACACCAGATTGTAGATTAGCTATGGATTTTGAAAGTTTTGGTAACTTAAGTGCAGAGGAAATCAATGAAATAGGGCTAACATTCATGCAAACCGTAGAAAGTTTAAGTGGCAAAGAGATGGTTATTTATAGTGATACAAGCAATGCTTCAAATATATTTGGAGGAGGTCTTACAAACTATCCGTTATGGGTAGCACAATATGAGGTAGAAGAACCTACACCAAATGGAAATTGGGATAGTTGGGTAGGATGGCAATATACAGATGCAGGAGAAATATCTGGAATAAATGGATATGTAGATAGAGATAGATTTACAGATGGAATACTTTTAAATGAAAATTCAGAGGTTCCATTGCCAGATAATACAAATAAACCATCAGCAGGTGGAACAACAACTATAACAATACAAAGAGGTCAAACATTAAGTGGAATTGCATTGGAATATAACACAACTGTGCAAATACTTGTAGAATTAAACAATATAGCAAATCCAAATTTAATTTATGCAGGTTCAACGCTAATAGTGCCAAGTGGAGAGACTCCAATAGATACAGATGGAAACTCAACTTCAGGTCAGACAATTTATGTTGTTCAAAGGGGAGATACTTTAAATAAAATAGCAACAGAGTTTGGAACAACAGCAAGAGCAATAGCAGTGGAAAACAATATTAGAAATATAAATTTAATATATGTTGGCCAAAGACTAATAATTCCTACTAATAGATATGACCTAAATCATACACTATATAAAATACAATGGGGAGATACACTATGGTCAATTTCAAGAAGATATGGAGTACCAATTGCAACAATAGTAAGACTAAATAGAATTCAAAATCCAAATTTAATATATGCTGGCAGTACAATTAGAATATAGCAAGCACAAAACGACATATAACGACATAAAATATAATATATAACATGAAAGTAGGTGCAATATGAAAGAAGTATTAAAAGTTAAAAATATATCAAAGATATATCAAGCAGAAAATGGCGAAGTTGAAGCGGTAAGAGATGTTAGTTTTAGTGTGGAAGAAGGCGAATTTGTTAGCTTAATTGGACCAAGTGGATGTGGCAAGTCTACTGTGCTTTCTATTATTGCAGGGCTAGAAGAAAAGACCTCAGGAGATATTGAAATAGACGGACAGATAGGCTATATGCTTCAAAAAGATAGCTTGCTTGAATGGCTTACAATTTATAAAAATGTGTTATTTGGATTAGAAATTAAAAACATAAAAACCACAGAGAATGTAAAATATGTGGAAAACTTACTTAAGAAATACAATTTATATGAATTTAAAGACAAATATCCAAATCAATTATCTGGTGGAATGAGGCAAAGGGCAGCTTTAATTAGAACTTTAGCAATAAAACCAAAAATATTACTATTAGACGAGGCATTTTCAGCTTTAGATTATCAAACAAGAATAATGGTTACCAAAGATATTTATGATATTTTGAAAAACGAGCATATTACGGCACTAATTGTAACACATGATATTTCAGAAGCAATAAGTATGTCAGACAGAGTAATTGTATTATCTAATAGACCTGCTGTTGTTAAAGAAATTCATACAATAGACTTTGAAATGGAAAATAGAACACCATTAAATTGTAGAGAAAGTCCAAAGTTTAGTAAATACTTTGATACTATATGGAAAGGACTGAATGTACATGAATAAAGAAAAAACAATGTCAAATGACAGAAGAAAATACTTAAAAAGAAACAAAACAGAAAAAATTGTTATAAAAATAGTCCAATTTAGCATAGTTATTGGATTAATAGTATTGTGGGAAGTCCTAGCTAATAAAGGAATTATAGATAGTTTTATTATGAGCCAGCCTAGTAGAATACTAAAAACTTTTCTAAATCTATCACAAAATAATTTGCTAGAACATTTAAAAGTAACTTGTTTAGAAACATTAATAGGTTTCTTACTAGGAACATTTTTAGGGGCAATTATAGCAATACTTTTATGGTGGTCTAAATTTTTATCTAAAGTTTCAGAACCATTTTTAGTAGTATTAAATAGTTTGCCAAAAGTAGCTCTTCGGACCAGTAATTATTATATGGGTAGGAGCAGGAATGCCAGCAATAATTGTAATGGCACTTGCAATATCTTTGATAGTAACAATTTTAGAAATATTAAATGGTTTTTTAAACACTGACAAAGAATTAATAAAAATGGCTCAAACATTTCATGCAAATAAATTTCAAGTACTAACAAGAATAATAATACCTGCAAATAAACATACATTTTTCAACTCATTAAAGGTAAACATAGGATTATCTTTAGTAGGTGTAATAACAGGGGAATTTTTAGTATCAAAAGCAGGACTTGGATATTTAATAGTATATGGAGGGCAAGTATTCCAATTAGACTTAGTAATGACAAGTGTTATAATACTTGCAGTTGTGGCATATTTAATGTATCAAGCAGTAGTAATTCTTGAAAAAATATTTGTAAAAAGATAAAAGTTCAAAGGACAAAAGTGACCCGTCCCCAATTGTCCTTAAATAAAATTATTAAAATTAAAACAGGAACAGCTAAGCAAGCAAACGAATAAAATATAACATAATGTTTTTACATTCAAAATAAAGAGAAAGGGGAATAAAGATGAATAAATATTTTATCATCGCAATTGTAATTATACTTGTAGCAGTAGGAGTTATTTGCTACTTTACTACAAGAGATAATTCAAAGGAAGTGGCACTTCAAAAAGTAAGAGTAAATGAAGTAACAAGATCAGTTTTTTATGCACCTCAATATGTAGCAATAGCTAAAGGATTTATGGAAGAAGAAGGGCTAGAAGTAGAATTAACAACAGGCCAAGGAGCAGACAAAGTTATGACTGCAGTTTTAGCAAATCAAAGTGACATAGGTTTTGCAGGACCAGAAGCAAGTATATACGTATATAACGAAGGAAAAGAAGATTATTGTGAAGTGTTTGCACAATTAACACAAAAAGATGGATCTTTTTTAGTTTCAAGAGAAAAGACAGATAATTTTAGTTGGCAAGATTTAAAAGGAAAAACAATTATACCAGGAAGAAAAGGTGGAGTTCCATACATGACATTTGAATATGTATTAAAGAAAAATGGAATAAACCCTCAAACAGATTTAGTATTAGATGATAGCATTAAATTTGATTTAATGGCAGGAGCATTTTCAGGAGGAACAGCAGACTATGTAACACTATTTGAGCCTACAGCAACAATGACTCAAAATGCTGGAAAAGGTTATGTTGTAGCATCTGTTGGAGAAGCTTCTGGAGAAATACCATATACAGCATATTTTGCTAAAAAGAGTTATATTAAAAATAATAGTGAACTAATTCAAAAATTTACAAATGCAATATATAAAGGACAAAAATGGGTAGAGGAACACAGTATGAAAGAAGTTGCAGAGGTAATAAAAGACTTTTTCCCAGATACAGATGTAGAATTATTAGCAAGTGTATTACAAAGTTATAAAGATATAGATGCTTGGAAGACTGCACCAGTAATGAAAGAAGAATCATATAATTTATTACAAACAGTAATGGAAGAAGCAGGAGAATTAAAACAAAAAGCACCGTTTGATAAAGTAATAAACAATTCATATGCTGAAAAAGCAATAAAAAAATAACTGCTTTTTGGGGACGGAGCAAAAAAACAGCTTAAAAAAATCTAGCTGTTTTTTTGCTCCGTCCCTAAAAACAGTTTATTTATATAACAATTTAATTTTATTTCCGTTTTTTGCTATAAAGCCTTCATCAATTAGATTTTTAAGTTCTCTCATCATAGCACTTCTATCTACACTTAAATAATCTGCTAAATTTGTAAAAGAAAAAGGGATAGTAATGGATTTACTAAAGTCCTTACTAGAGAGAATTGAAAGATATGTTAAAATTTTTTCCCTAATAGTTCTTTTAGATAAAACTTCAATTCTCGTATTTTGATGTACAGCGTTTCTTAAAGTTAATTCCAATATAATAGAAGATAAAGTAGAATGAAATCTACAATTTTCTTTACATTTATGTGCAATATCATCATGTAATAAAAACAATACATCACAAGGAGAAGTGGCTACAACAGTAAGCTCGTTATTTGTATGAACAGGATAAAATGCTTCACCAAAAATATCTGAGGTATTAAACTTATCTACTATATCTTGATTTCCATTTAAATCAAATCTAATTAAATCAGCTTTTCCATCAAGCATGATGCAAATTTGATTTCTTTTTTGAATATATGTAGTTATAATTTCATTTTTATTAAAATGCTTTTTTTGAACCTTAGAACATCCATGTTCTAAAGTATTAATTAAATCAAAAATTTCAGACATGCTATATAATCACATCACTTTCAAAAATTATATATTATATTATATGAAAAAGTTTGTCTTAAAATAACTATTTTATTTATGTTAAGATTATACCCTAAAAACCGCAGTATTGCAACAAAAAATGACAAAAAATGTTTGTAATCTAAATGTAATAAAAGGAATTGACCTAGAACGACAAGAGATACAAATTGTTAAAAAAACAAATTTTGTTATTGTTGCATTTGCAACAGAAAAATAAAAAACTTAATATATAATAAGTTCATAAACAAAAACGGAAGGGGAAACGAAACAATGAAGGTAATAAAAAGAGATGGTAGAGCAGTAGATTATAATAGAGACAAAATCATCACTGCAATTGAAAAAGCAAACAAAGAAGTAAAACCAAAAGAAAGAGTAACAAAAGAAGAAGTTAAAAAAATAACAAAATATATAGAGGAACTAGATAAAAAAAGAATATTAGTAGAAGATATTCAAGACATTATAGAAGAACAATTAATGGACTTAAAAAAATTCGAACTTGCTAAAAAATATATGATTTATCGTTATACAAGAGCATTAGTAAGAAAAGCAAACACAACAGATGAATCAATATTAGGATTAATCAAAAACCAAAACAAAGAATTATTAGAAGAAAATTCAAACAAAAATGCAATCTTAGCTTCAACACAAAGAGATTACATAGCAGGAGAAGTTTCTAAAGATTTAACAAAAAGAATTTTATTACCTGAAAAAATAACAAAAGCACACGAAGATGGAATTCTACATTTTCATGATATGGACTATTTCTTACAACCAATATTCAACTGTTGTTTAATAAACATAGGAGATATGTTAGATAATGGAACAGTAATGAATGGAAAATTAATAGAATCACCAAAAAGTTTCCAGGTAGCCTGTACAGTAATGACACAAATAATTGCTGCAGTAGCATCTAACCAATATGGTGGACAATCTGTAGATATTAGCCATTTAGGAAAATATGTAAGAAAAAGTTATGAAAAATTTAGGAGAACTTTTGAAAAAGAATTTGGAAATGAATTGTCAGAAGATATAATAGAAAGATTAACACAACAAAGACTTAAAAAAGAAATATCAGCAGGTGTACAAACAATTCAATATCAAATAAATACATTAATGACAACAAATGGACAATCTCCATTCGTAACAATATTCTTAAACTTAAAGAAAGATGATCCATACATTAAAGAAAATGCAATGGTAATTGAAGAAATTATCAGACAAAGATATGAAGGAATTAAAAATGAAAAAGGTGTATATGTTACACCAGCTTTCCCTAAATTAATATATGTACTAGACGATCACAACTGCCTAAAAGGTGGAGAATATGATTATTTAACAAAACTTGCAGTAAAATGTTCAGCAAAAAGATTATACCCAGATTATATTTCAGCTAAAAAAATGCGTGAAAACTATGAAGGAAATGTATTCAGTCCAATGGGATGCAGAAGTTTCTTATCACCATGGAAAGATGAAAATGGAAACTACAAATTTGAAGGAAGATTTAATCAAGGTGTTGTTAGTATCAACTTACCTCAAATTGGTATTATTGCAGATGGAGATGAAGAAAAATTCTGGAAACTATTAGATGAAAGACTAGATATATGCAAAGAAGCATTAATGTGTAGACATTATGCTTTACTTGGAACACTTTCTAATACAAGTCCAATACACTGGAGATATGGAGCAATAGCTCGTATGCAGCCAGGAGAGAAAATAGATGAGTTATTAAAAGGTGGATACTCAACACTTTCATTAGGATATATAGGAATTTATGAAACTACAAAATTAATGAAAGGTGTATCACACACTACTCCAGAAGGACATGACTTTGCAATTAAAGTAATGAAACGTTTAAGAGACGCAACACTTGAATGGAAACACGAAACAGGACTTGGATTTGCATTATATGGAACACCAGCAGAAAGTTTATGTTACAGATTTGCAAGAATAGATAAAGAAAAATTTGGAGAAATAAAAGACGTAACAGATAAAGGATATTATACAAACTCTTATCATGTAGACGTTAGAGAGAAAATTGACGCATTTTCAAAACTAAAATTTGAAAGTGAATTCCAAGAATTATCACTTGGTGGAGCAATTTCTTATGTAGAAATACCAAACATGAGACATAACTTAAAAGCATTAGAAGATTTAGTTAAATTTATTTATGACAATATCCAATATGCAGAATTTAATACAAAATCAGATTACTGCCATGTTTGTGGATTTGACGGAGAAATAATAATAAATGATAACCTAGAATGGGAATGTCCAAACTGTGGAAACAAAGATAAAAACAAAATGAATGTAACAAGAAGAACATGTGGTTATTTAGGAGAGAACTTCTGGAACGAAGGAAAAACAAAAGAAATCAAATCAAGAGTATTACACTTGTAAAAATAATACTGGCAAGGGATGTTTCTTATCACAGAAGAAAGACCATAGGGAAAGAAGCGTCCCCGTCAGGAACTAAAGCAAGATAGAACATTAGCCAAAGGAGAGCAAAAATGAAATATGCAAAAATTAAAAATTGTGATGTAGCAAATGGACCTGGAGTTAGAGTTTCATTATTTGTAAGTGGATGCAATCATCATTGCAAAAATTGCTTCAACAAAGAAGCATGGGATTTTAACTATGGAAACGACTTTACAGAAAAAGAAGAAAAAGAAATAATAGATGATTTAAAACCAGAATATATTACAGGATTAAGCCTTCTAGGTGGGGAACCATTCGAAAAAACAAATCAAGAGGGGCTAGTTCCATTAATTAAAAAAGTAAAAGAAACATATCCAGATAAAAAGATTTGGTGCTATACTGGATTTACATTTGATAAACAAATATTAGGACAAATGATAGGAGAAGAACATAGAGAAACTACAAAAGAAATGCTAGATAATATAGATTATATAGTAGATGGAAGATTTGTAGACGAATTAAAAGATCCAAAATTGAGATTTAGAGGTTCTTCAAACCAGAGAATTATAGATGTAAAGAAGAGTTTGGCTCAAAATGAAGTAGTAATCTGGGACGGACTTAATAAAGACGTAGGATAAAATTTCTGTACATGTATTGACAAAAAGCAACCGATTAAGGTATAATACAAACTGCGTAGGTAGAAAAAAGTAAAAAACTACCAATTACATCCCACACTAAGCAAGTGTAGTTACCGGAAGGAGGGGAACATTAAATGTCAGAGATTAAAGTTAATAATGGAAATATAGAAGATGCCTTAAAAAGATTTAAAAGACAATGCGCAAGAAATGGCGTATTACAAGAGGTACGTAAAAGAGAACATTATGAAAAACCAAGCGTAAAGAGAAAGAAGAAATCAGAGGCTGCAAGAAAAAGAAAATTTTAATTAGAAATGGAGGTTGGAAATTAGGGGTACACTAATAATTTCCAACCTTTTTATATATTAAAAATAATTAAGGAGGATTTATATGTTAAAAGAAAAATTATTAGAAGATATGAAGGTATCAATGAGAGATAAAAAAATAATTAGAAAAAACGTTATTCAAATGGTTAGAGCAGCAATATTACAAGTAGAAAAAGATAAACAAATAGAATTAAATGATGAACAAATTACAGAAATAATAGCAAAAGAATCTAAAAAAAGAAAAGACTCATTAGCAGATTATGAGAAAAGTGGAAGACAAGATTTAATAGATCAAATAAATGAAGAAATAGAAATACTTTCGGAGTACTTACCAAAACCATTAACAACAGAAGAAATAGAAAAAATAGTAGAAGAAGTTATAGCTTCAACTGGTGCAAGCACAATGAAAGATATGGGAATGGTTATGAAAGAAGCAAAAACAAAAATAGGACCAGCAGCAGACGGAAAAACAATTAATGAAATAGTAAAACAAAAATTAAATTAATAATAAAAAAATGTAAATATTTTGTCAATAAATGTGGAAAAAATATACAAGATGCCTTGTATATTTTTTCCATTTTGTATTATAATATTAAAAAATGTGTTGAGGACGTTTCTTTTTACTTTATATAAATAATATAATAAAGTACCAAAAGGGACAGATTAACCAAAAGGAAACGTCCCCAAAGGGTAGTAGGAGGAAGATATGCTAGATAAAAAATATGAAATAAAAGAAGGAATCACTTTCCACCAAATAGAAACAAATAAATTTAAAACAGATTTATTTGCAACTTTCTTAACTGTACCTTTAAAAAGAGAAACAGTTACAAAAAATGCATTACTTGCAGCAGTTTTAAGAAGAGGAACTAAAGAGTTACCTTCACAAGAATTAATAAGTAAAGAATTAGAAGAAATGTATGGAGCTTCTTTTGATTGTGGTATAGAAAAATCAGGAGATTACCATACTTTTAAGTTTTATTTAGAAACAATAAACAATAGTTATTTACCTGAAAATGAAAATTTGAGTAAAAAAGGTTTGGAATTATTACTTTCTATAATGTTTAACCCATATACAGAAAATGGAGCTTTCAAAGAAGAATATTTACAAGGGGAAAAAGAAAATTTAAAACAAATAATAGAAGGAAAAATAGACAATAAAGCACTATATGCATTAGATAGATGTATTGAGGAAATGTACAAAGATAAACCATATGGGCTTTATAAATATGGATATATAGAAGATATAGAAAAAATATCAGCAAAAGAATTATATGAATATTATTTAGAAGTAATAAAAGAGTGTAAAATAGATATTTTTGCTTCAGGTGAAAATATAGAAGAATTACAAAAAACAATAAAAGAGAATAAATATTTACAAAATTTAGAACAAAGAAAACCACAAATTGTTAAAGAAGAGCCAAAACAAGAAGCAAAAGAGCAAAGAATAGTAAAAGAAAGTATGGATGTTACACAAGGAAAATTAATAATGGGCTTAGACGTACTAGCTAAAGTTAAAAATGTAAGTTATATAACTATGGTATATAATACAATCTTAGGTGTAGGTGCAAATTCAAAACTATTCCAAAATGTAAGGGAAAAAGCAAGTTTAGCATATACATGTGGATCAAACTTTGTAAAAAGAAAACAAATAATATTAATAAGAGCTGGAATAGAAATAGAAAACTATGAAAAAGCTGTGAACATTATAAATGAACAATTAGAAGACATGAAAAAAGGAAAATTTACAGAAGAAAATTTTGAAAGTGCTAAAAATCTAATTTATGCAACTATTAACAACATAGAAGAAGAACAAGATACTGAAATTAGTTACTATTTTGGTCAAGAATTATCAGGTAACAATGTTACAATAGAAGAATACAAAGATAAAATAAAAAATGTAACTAAAGAAGAAGTTATTGAGGTTGCACAAAATATAAAACCAAATATAATTTACTTTTTAAAGGACTAAAAAATTATAAAAAAGCAAGGAAAGGAGTGTATAATATATTTTAATTTTAGACAAAATATGTTATACAAATAAAAAATGAAAGTTATAGAAAGCCTTAAAATAAAAGAAAAAATATATATGGAAAAACTAGAAAATGGATTAACAATTATGATAGTTCCTAAAAATACAACAAATAAAAAATATGTAATTTGGGGTACACATTTTGGATCTATAGATAATCATTTTATTATGCCAAATACGAAAGAAGAAGTGTCTGTACCAGATGGCGTGGCGCATTTTCTAGAGCACAAAATGTTCGAACAAGAAAATGGGAGAAATAGTTTGGATGTTTTAATGGCATTAGGAGTAGATGCAAACGCATATACAACCAATAACCATACAGCATACCTTTTTGAAGCAACAGAAAACTTCTATGAAGCATTAGACGAATTAATGGATTATGTGCAACATCCATATTTTACAGATGAAAATGTAGAAAAAGAAAAAGGAATTATAGGTCAAGAAATAGGAATGTATGATGACGATCCAGGTTGGAGATTATACATGAATGCTTTAGATTGCTTATATCATGATAATGTTATAAAGATAGATATAGCTGGAACAGTAGAATCTATTAGTAAAATAGATAAAGATGTTTTATATAAATGTTACAATACATTTTATAACCCTTCAAACATGGTAATGGTAGTGTGTGGAGATTTTGAACCAGAAAAAATGTTAGAAGAAATAAAGAAAAGATTAGTAGAAAAACCAAAACAGGGTGAAATAAAAAGAATTTATGCGCAAGAGAAAAAAGAAATTCATATGCCATACAAAGAAGATACTATGGAGGTAAGTTCTCCAATATTTATGATTGGATTTAAAGATGAAATAGAAGAAAAAAATAAAATTCAAAGACATATAGCAATAGAAATATTAATGAATATGCTAATTGGAAAGAGCTCACCTTTATATCAAAAATTGTATAATGAAGGATTACTAATGAGTCAACCAGATTTGGATTATGAATTTTCTAATGATTATGCGCATGTATTAATTGCAAGCCAATCGAAAGATCCTAAAGAAATTCAAGAAGAATTATTAAAAGAAATAAAAAGACTACAAGAAAATTTTGATGAAGCACACTTTGATAGAATAAGAAAAAAAGTATATGGAGATTATGTAGCAGAATATAACAATGTAGCAGATATTTCTAGAATGTTATTATTAGACTATTTTAAAGGAGTTCAAACTTTTGATTATATAGAACAATTTTCAACAGTAACTTTAGAATATACTAGACAAATTCTACAAGAAGTTTTTGATGAAAAAAAATGTATTTTGTCAGTTATTAAAACAAAATAAAATAATATGTCGAAAAAAGTAAGAAAACGTAAAAAAATGGCATACGAAAATTCGAAAAAAATACCTAGAAATAGGTATTTTTTATTGACTAAATTGTAAAAATATGGTACTTTATAATTAAAGTAAAAGAAAAAAGTAATAAAAATAGAGGAGGGGTTATATGTTAAATGATGAAATTTGTAAATTAAGAGATAAATTAAATGAAAGTATAGTTTCAGGGCAAGATTATAGTATAACCTATAAACTAAGTGTAGAATTAGATGAACTAATTGCTAAATACTACAGAAAAAATAAAGAGATGCAAAGAGAAGAAAACTGCGTATTAGTAAAATAAAATGAAAAGTCTTATTACATAAAAAGTGTAATAGGACTTTTTATTTTGGAAAAAGTTGAAAAATGAAAATAAATAAGTTATAATTATAGTATAACGAAAAAAATGGAGGAAACAGCGTATGAAGAATACAAAAAAAATGAGAGTAATACAAATAATAATAATGATTATTGCTCTAATAATGACGTTAGGAACTGTTGTATTTGCAAGATATGATGATGATATAGCAAATAGGGACTCTAAGTTATCTAGTGCAATAGTACCAGGGAAAATAGCAACAAATAATTTTAAACCTGGAGAATTAACAGGAGATGACTATGATGAAGCATTTAACATGGCTTCAACTATTGTAGGTGCGCTTACAACTGTTGGAATAGTTGTAGCAGTTGTTGGAATTATAATATTAGGACTTAAATACATGATGGGAAGTGTAGAACAAAAAGCAGATTACAAAAAGACAATGATACCATATTTAGTTGGATGTATATTAATTTTCAGCATATCAACAATCGTATCTATTATATATAATTTGGTATCACAATTATAAAAATAGTAGTAAATAAACAATAAATATAAAATTTATTTATACCTTTTAAGAAAGGAGAATTACAAGAAATGAAAAAAATAAAAATAGTAACAGTCATATTATTAATATTACTAAGTATAATAGCTATAACTAAACCAATATATGCATCTGATACAAAAAGACATACTGCAGGAGAAATTATATCAGAAGGAAAAGGTTTTATAGAAAATGGACAGAAAGATGCAGAAAATAAAATTAGTACAACAAATTTAAAAAACATGTCAGATACGATATATAACATTTTATTGGTAGCAGGTATAGTTATAGCAATTATTGTAGGATTGATAATGGGAATAAAATTTGTAATGGGTGGAATAGAAGAAAAGGCAGAAATAAAGGCAATGCTTATACCATATATAATTGGTTGTGTAGTTGTATTTGGAGCTTTTGCAATATGGAAAGCTGTTGTTGATATATTACAATCAATGTAAAATTTAGAAAAATAAGTAAAAAATAGTTGAAAAATAAAAAAATATATATTATAATAAAAATAACAATGTAAAAGAGGAGGAAAATCTATATGAAAAAAAGTGTGAAAATAATTTCTATAGCATTAATAGTATTAACTGTATTAGTAGCTATAAGCAATGTAGTATTAGCAAAAGATATACCAACACAAATAGACAAAATTTCACAAGGTAATGCTAAAGCAGATACAACAAAGGTAGTTGATTTAGGTGCAACAATAGTTACTATTATGCAAACAGTAGGTATAGTTGTAGCAGTTGTAGTATTACTAGTATTAGGTATTAAATACATGATGGGTAGTGCAGAAGAAAAAGCTGAATACAAGAAAACAATGATTCCATATCTTGTAGGTGCTGTATTAATCTTCGCATCAACTACAATAGTAAATGTTGTATATAATATAGCTAATGGATTAAATGCAAAATAATATATAATAAAAAACTAGCTTTAAGCTAGTTTTTTTGTGAATAATTTTACAAAAACATAACAAATATATTACAAATATATTAAAAATGCACAAAAGTGCATTTTTTTTTGCTTTTTTGTTACATTTTGTAAGACTTTCTGTTATAATATATGTAAGTGTAATTAGATATAAAACAAAAGAAAGGAAATATAATTGTATGGGAACTTATAATATACCTAGAAATGTTAAAGGAGAGGGAAGAATTTTATTTATATTCTCTGTTAAAAGTATGATTTATTCTGCTATAGGAGCTGTAATAGGCTTACCATTTTACTTCATATTTGCAGCATTGAAGTTAAATATTGTTGGAATTGTAATAATGGCTTTTATAGCTTTAATAGGATTTATAATAGGAACATTTAAATTTCCAGAAATTAATTCACTTAAATTTACTAAAAAAGTAGGCGGAGAAAACATAGACGATATTATAAAACGTGCAATAATGTTTAAAAAGCACGGAAATAGAATATACCTATACACAAAGGAGGAAGAAAAGAATGGATAGTATCAAATTACTAACAATTATTTTAACAGTAGTACTTGGAATAATGTTTTTGCTTTTAATAGTTTTAGCATTTATGTATGTATCTTCTAAAATGAAAAAGAAAGAAGATAAAGAACAAGTAGCTACACCAGATGGAAAAACAAAAACAAGAAAGTATAAAGATTATAAAACAGAATCAATAATGGATTTTATGGAATTTGATACTGTTGTAGACAATATGATTTCTCAAAAAGATGGTATGCGTTATATTATGGTAGTAGAATGCCAAGGTATTAACTATGATCTAATGTCAGAAGTAGAAAAAAATTCTGTAGAAGAAGGATTTATACAATTTTTAAATACTTTACGTCATCCTGTACAAATATATACACAAACAAGAACAATTAACTTAGATAGCAGTATACAAGCATATAAAGAAAAGGTAAAAGAAATTCAATATGCATTAGAAAAACAAGAGATGCAATATAACCAAATGGTTCGTTCAGAAGCTTATACTCAAGAGCAATTAAATAAAGTATATTTTGAACTAACAAAACAAAGAAATCTTTATGAATATGGAAAAGATATTATTTACAACACAGAAAAGATGAGTTTGAACAAAAATGTATTAAACAAGAAATATTATGTAGTAATTCCATATTTCCTAGAAGAGCTTGGTGATAACAACTTTGATAAAGAAGAACAAAGAAATATGGCATTTTCTGAATTATATACAAGAGCACAATCTGTAGTAAGAACTTTAGGAGTTTGCGGAATAAACGCAAAAGTAATGACATCAAACGAATTAGTAGAATTACTATATGTGGCATACAACAGAGATGAAGCAGAAGTATATGGATTAGATAAAGCGTTAAAAGCAGGATATGACGAACTTTATACTACAGCTCAAGATGTTGTAGAAAAACAAATGAAAGCATTAGATAAAGAAATAGAAGAAGAAGCATTAGAAAAAGCTAAGAAGAAAGTAACAGAAGCAAAATCTGAAAAACAAAAAGCATTACAAGAGAAAAAAGAAAATAAACGTGACTTAATAGATGAACTTGCAAAATTAATTATTGAAGAAAATACTCAAATACTTGGTGCAGATATTGCAGAAAATGCAATAGAAAAAATAAACAATGAAAAGGAAAAAGAAAAAGAAGGAGGAACAAAAGATAATGTGGAAAAACAAAAAACAAAAAGAACTAGAAAAACAAAGACAGCTTAATAATAACGATTATTCAAATCCAGATGAATATCAAATTTTAAAAAAGAAAACCATAAAAGAATTAATAGCTCCTTCAGGAATAGATGCAAGTAACATAGATCACTTAGAAATAATTTCAAATGTTACAAGATATGCAAGAAGTTTCTTTGTTTCTGCATTACCAAGAATGGCAACATTCCCAGAATTATTTAGGGATATGTACTTATTCGGAGATATAAATACTTCTATATACATAAATCCAATTGCAGAATCTAGATCACAAAATGAGTTAAATAGAACTATTAATGAACTTGAAACAGAAAGAATTGTAGCAGCAGATAGAGGAAACATAAACAGAGAAAGTACATTAGGACAAAAAAGATGGGAAGCAGAACAATTAAGAGATGAAATTGCAGCAGGTTATAATAAACTATTTGAAGCATCAGTAGTATCTACATTATTTGCATATAGCCTAGAAGATTTGGATAGATATACAAAATTATTAGCATCTGAAATGTCTAAGTCATTAGTTGGTGTAAAAAGTGCTTGGGGAATACAAGAAGAAGCATTCCAAAGTAATTTACCATTAATGCAAGACAAAGTAAAAAAGACACATACATTTGATAGACGTTCAATGGGAACAGTATTCCCATTTACAACATCAGAAGTTGGACATCCAACAGGTATACCACTTGGATTTAACAAACAAACTGGTGTGCCAATATTATTTGATAACTTCCATTCATCACTTGCAAACTATAACATGGTTATATTTGCTAAGTCTGGTGCTGGTAAATCTGTAACAATGAAAACATTAATTTCTCGTAGTGCAGTGTTAATGGGAATTCAAAGTTTAGCACTAGATGCTGAAGGTGAATATTCAATAGTTGCAGAGAGCTTAGGCGGAATAAATGTAGTTATTAGTCCAACATCAAAAACAGTTATTAATTTATTTGATATAGAACCAGAAATAGTAAGAGACGAAATAACAGGAAAATCAAGAAGCGTAGTGAATGTGGAAAGTAAAGTAGAAGATGTTACGCAAGCTTTACTTACAATGGCAAGGGGTAGTACAAGATCTCAAGAAGTAAACGAACTTACAAAACAAATTATATCAGAATCTGTTGCAGAGGAATATGCAGCAAATCATATTACAAGTGATCCAGCAAGTTTATATGAATCAAATGCAATTATGAGTGGAGATGTACTAGGAAAGAAAAAGAAAGATATGCCAACTATAGGTTCTTGGTACAAAAGAATACTAAGAAAAGCAGAAGAAAATAAAAACGTAGATTATCAATTCCATTACAGCTATTTAATTAAAGTTATGAAACAATATATTCGTGAATATAACGGACAAATGGCATACTTTGATGGACAATCTACATTTGATTTGTTAGATGGAACATTATTTGTTAACTTAGATATTTCTCAATTAGAGGAAAGATTTGCAAGACCTTTAGCGCAACAAATTTTACTTTCTTGGATTTGGGAAAAATATGTTAAGAAAAATAGTGAAGATAGAACAAAAGCTTCTAAAAAAAGAGTACTAGTTGATGAGGCATGGATGTTGCTTCCATACCCAGAAGCCGTAGACTTTTTAAACACAATGGCACGTCGTGCTAGAAAAAGAAATGTATCTTTGGCAATTATTTCTCAAAGATTCCAAGATTTCTATGAAAAACCAGAAGCTCAAGCAGTTTTAACTTCATCTGATACAAAGTTATTCTTAGCTCAAGATAAATCTGAAATACAATATTTAAAAGAAGTATTTAAATTAAGCTCTGGAGAAGCTAACTTCTTAGTAACATGTTTTAAAGGAGAGGGACTTTTAAAAGTAGGAGCAGATACAGCAATTATTCAAATAAAGCCAACTGCAAAAGAATTTGAATTTGTTGAAACAAATATCAATAAGTTGGTTCAAATGAACAAAAAGAAAGAGGAGTACTAAAAGGAAAAACAGCTTTTATAACAAAAGAAGAATATTAAGAAATTATGAGTTTTTATAATAAAATTTTAAAGAAAGAGGAAATGCTAGGAGGAAATATTTAGTATGAAAAATTTTACTAAGAGGAGTTTACTACAAAAGATAATCATAACAGTACTAGCTACATTATTAATTCTAAATTTTATAATGCCTAATATTATTTTGGCAAAAGATGAAGATGAAAGTGGCATAGGAGGAGTATTGTTTAAACCAATTCAATATTTAGTACTAGGATTAGGAGATACAGCTATGTGGCTAGTAAATACTTGTGCGTATGGAGACGAAATTGATCCAATACTTACACTTAGTACATCAACATGGCCATGGTATTATAAAGCAGGTATGGTAGCACTACTTATTGTTGCTCCAGGAGTAGGAGGTCTAGTAACTGGGGCAATAACTACTCAAACAGTAGTGGCAAATTTATTTGGGCAAAAGGGAAGTGCAAATGAAATAATGGAGCAACTTTTCCCTGAGAAAATAGATATACCAATTTTCTTAGTGTCACCTGAGAAGATATTTTCAAACGAAGTACCATTATTAGATGTTAATATTATTAATCCAAATACAAATTATACTTATGTAGATGAATCAGGTAATACTAAAGAAATTGAAACACCAGCAATGGCATTACATGAAACTATAGCAGGATGGTATGTAGCTCTTAGAAACTTGTCAATTGTAGGATTACTATCAATATTAGTATATGTAGGAATAAGAATTATTCTATCTAGTACAGCATCAGATAAAGCAAAATATAAGCAAATGTTTACAGATTGGTTAGTTGCATTGTGTATTTTGTTTTTTATACATTACATTATGAGTTTTTCTATTACAATGGTAGAATCTTTGACAGCATCAATAAGTAAATCAAATAAGAAAATTGAGATACCTTTTACCCCAGAAAATATAAAAAGTAAATATAATGTTACAGATGAACAATATAATGTATTAAAAGCATTAACATTAAATAATAGTGATACAGGAAATATAAGTTTAGATTTAATGGGACTTGCAAGATTTAAAGCTCAACTAAACTTAAAATCTCAAGATACAACTCAAGAAGATGTAGTTGCAGAAGGCGGAAGATCTCAAATGGCATATACAATTATATATATTGTATTAGTTATTTATACGGTTATGTTTTTATTCATATACATAAAAAGATTGATATACATTATTTTTTTAACTACTATAGCACCACTTGTTGCATTAACATATCCTATTGATAAGATGAATGATGGACAAGCCCAAGCATTTAATATGTGGTTAAAAGAATATATATTTAATTTATTAATTCAACCAATGCATTTAATACTATATAGTATATTATTAGGTTCAGCGATGGAATTAGCAACAGACTACTTAATTTATCCATTAGTAGTATTAGGATTCATGTTACCAGCTGAAAAAATATTGCGTAAATTCTTTGGATTTGAAAAATCATCAACAGCATCATCTCTTGCTGGTGGAGCTCTAGGAGGAGCAGCTGTAATGAATGCTATTAATAAAATTGGTACAGGAGCTAAAAAAGCAATCAAAGGTGGAAAAGGAGAGGCAAGTTCTAGTAGTAATGGTAATAGTGAGAATAGTAAAATTAGAATGGCTTCAAGAACTCCAGATAATCCAGATGGAGAAGATGACTTCATTAGAGAAGGATTAAATGCTGGAAATGAAGAAAATAATGCACAAGGTGATAACTTCCAAGATAATAATCAACCATTTGAAGGTGAAAATGAAAATCCATATGAACAACCGAACTATGGAGAACCAGAAGAACAACTATCACCAGAAGAAATGGCAGAACAAGATCCAAATTATATGTATGAGCATCCAGAACTATTTGGTGGCTATGATTCTTTACCAGATGCTTCTCAAGATGAAAACCCTGAAGAAACAGCAACAGTAGAAGATACAACCGATAACATAGATGAAGACACAGAAGAAAAAGCTATAAAAGGACCAAGAAGATGGGATGGAATAAAATCGGCAACAAGATATGTTTTACCTAGTGTAGGTAAAGGAATAGCAAAAGGAGCATTAGGAGCAGCAAAATTATCAGCGAAAGCTATTGGAGCTGGAACATTAGGAACAATAGGAATAGCAGCTGGTTTAGCATCAGATGATTATAGAAATGTATTAACTTACGGAGCAAGTGCAGCAACTATAGGTTCAGGTGTAGGAGCTAATATAGCTAATAAGGTTGAAAGAGCAGGTGCAACAGCAATAAGATTACCTTCTAATATATATAGAAAAGCTTCAGACTTAAAAGAAGTATATCAAAAAGCTGCTTATAGCAAAGAACAATATAAGCAATTTGTAAATAAACGATTAGATAAAGAGTTTATGAAAGATAAGGATGTACAGAAATTATATGAGGCTGAGTTTGGAAGAACTAAGATGAAAAATACAAGTGGAGAAAATGTTGAGGCATATAAAGTAGCTATGGAAAAAGCACTTAAGTATAGGGAACATGGAGTTACAGACAATGAAACAATTATAAAAGCAATGAAAGTAAAATCTCGTAATGTAAGTGGAGAATGGGACGATAAAAGAAGAATTATTTCTGCTAAACTTGCTTCACAAGTTTCAAATGAAAAAGATGTAGAAACAATACAAAAACGTTTAACAGATAAGGGTGTTAACGATACACAAGTAAAAGAACAAGCAGAAATGATTAGAAAAATAAAAGGATTATACTAAATGAGGAGTATCTAAATATGAGCATTATTAGATATTATAATCAAAATAAAAGAACAATTTGGCTTGCAATAATCGCTATTATTATTACTATAATAGCGATTCAAGCTATTAATGAAATAGTTAAGGATAAAAATAATAGTGACAACAAAGATAACATAGTAAATTATGAAGATTACAAGAATAATCCAGATATAAATGTGTTAATTACTGAGGCAGAAGTGAAAGAAAATGAAGACCTTATAATAGATCAATTTCTTCGTTTTTGTAACGCAAGTAAAATAGAAGATGCTTATGCATTATTGACAGATTCTTGTAAAAAAGAATTATTTCCAACAATAGAAGTGTTTAAAAATAATTACTACAATAAAAACTTTTCTGTAAAAAAATTATATAGTAAAGAAAAATATACAGGAAATACATATAAAATAAAATTATATGAAGATATATTAAAAAATGGTGACACAAAGAATACTGAAGATTATTTTACTATTCAAAAAGAAAATAATATTACTAAGCTGAACATAAATAGTTACATACAAACTAAAGAAGTAAATAGAACGAGCGAAAATGAATACTTAAAAATAGAAGTAACTAAAAGGAAAATCTATAAAGAGTATGAAGAATATGAATTAAAAGTTACTAATTTAACTTATAAAACTATTTTGTTAGATAGTAAAGAAAGTACAAAAACAATGTATTTGATAGGGAAGAATAGTGTATCTTATTATGCTTTGTCACATGAAGTTTTATTAGATAATTTATGTATAAAACCAAAAGCAACACAAAGTTTGTTAATAAAGTATAATAAAGAATATAATTCAAATCAAACTATAAATCAATTAATATTTGAAGATGTTATTTTAAATTATGATGAGTATAAATCTAAAGTTAAAAAAAGTAAATATACGGACAGAACAATATTTAAAATAAATATATAATTTAGTAGTAATAAGGAATGAGGTGATAGCATGGATGATCAAAATCAAGTTGATAAAACAGAAGAACAAATAAAAAAAGCAGGGAAAGATGTAGCAAGGGGAACAAAAAAGGCAGCAGGTGCGGCATTAAAAAAAGAAATTAAGATGATAATTCGTGCTATAGGAATAAAAGGACTTATTATCACAGCTATTATTTGCATAATTATAATAATAGTACCATTATTGTTATATGGAGTAAAAAAGAGTATTTTTGATTCTGTTTCAGAAATTACAAAATCAGTTACAGATGATAAGACAGGAAATGTAAAAAGAATTACAAAGAAAAATGGTAGAAAATTTGAAATAGACAAAGAAGAATTAGATGAAAGATTAAATAATTGGTTTGAAAATAGTCATGTGAGTAAAAAACAGATAGGTTTATCAGAGGATTTAAGTGCTTTAGAAAAATTTATGGAGGCAGAAGTAGTTACAACTTATCCAGATTTAAGAGAAAGAAATAAAATAGGGACTGAAGTACCAGAGGGTGAATTACAAGGATGTGTACAATTTCATAGAAGGTATTTAGATGGAACATCACAAGTTCTTGAATATACCCCATATGATGAATTCTCATTAGAGCTTGCGAAATTAGGAATATTACTAGATGACAAACAAACTCAGACTCAAATTTATTTTAAAAAAGAAGAAATAGAAAATTCATATGAAAACTTAAAAACAAAGTTTACATTAGATGATGATGATAACTTAATTATAGTAAATATAGTATCTGATGAAAAACAAATAATATATAGTGATTATGCTAAACAAGAAGGAAACGAAGATTATCAGGAGTATAATTCAGATATAGAGGTAACTAGAATAAATTATCAAAGTGTTATTCAAAAATATACAATGCCATTTGAATTTTGTATGGGGCTTTTAATGACTTCACAAAATCAAAAATTTGCTGAAGCAGTTGCAGAATTAGCAATGGAATCAAAAATTGTGATTGATGTGCAAGACAATATAACTACAAATGTAACAACAGAAGTATATAGTTTTGACGTACAATTTAAGATGAAAAGATATATAAAATACTACACAGTTGTCGAAGATGCAGTATCAACAGAACCAGGGGTTATGACAAATACACCTGTATCAGAATATCATCCATATCCTATTGAAGGAGAAGCGGAATTTAATGTTGAACCATATAAAACAACAATTAATACTTTAAAAAATAATGATATTAAATTATGTGTTAGACAAGCTAAAACCTGGATAGCAGATTATAATTCAGAATATACAAATAATGTAGAAAATCCAGATATTGAAGATATAATATCTATGGAACCAGATGATAGCGACTTTACAGATGTACCTGATTATCATGGACTAATAGACACACTAGAGTTTGGATTACCAGAAAAAGCTGTTGTTGTAGAAGACAGAAGAGAGGTAAAAGAAAAGAAAACTAATAAAAAAACTGTGACAACAACAAAAATAACTTCTAATAAATATGTTAAGTCTAGATCAGAAGTTACAGAATCACCTGAAAAATTCTTGTCATTGCTAAAGGTAGATCCTAAAACGGGAATATTTGATGTAGAAAATTTAAGAAATAACTCAAAAATGATTCAGTATGAGGAGATAGAAAGAAAAGAGAAATCATCACCAGAAAATAGTTTATTAAGTGCTAAAGAAATGTTATATGAGTTTTTGGCATCTAATTCTAAAACAGTAGATTTAGAAGATACGATGCGTTATCTATTTAATGTATATGAAGGAAAAGTTAAGGCAAGGAAAACAGCAGAAGATTTTGAAATATATGAGCCAGAAGAGTTTGTTTTCGTAGAAGGTGCATGGAATGTATTATGGAAAAACAATTATACAAAAGAACAATTTATACAATGGGTAAAAAACTATACACCGCCAAATGGAACAGGTAATGGTGGAAGAGCATATAGAGAATACTATGAAAAGCATTTTATAGCAAATGCAGAAAATTATTTTGATATAGCTACCTCATATGGGCTAGATCCAATGTTTATTTTCTGCATTGGTATTCATGAAAGTGAATATGGAACATCAAACATTTCTTACAAAAAAGGGAACTTTTGGGGGTGGGGTGCATATGATTCTACTCCATATCAGTCAGCATTATCTTTTATAGGAGATGCATCAAAAGGGATAGATTCAGTATGTAAAGGAATAGCAGAGAATTATGTATCCCAAAGTGGTGCATGGTATAGCTGGATACAATCAAAAGGTTATAAACCTGAAACAATAGAGGGTATTGGAGCAAGGTATGCTTCAGATAGTTCATGGGCATCTAGAATAAAAAAATATATTACTACTATATTTGGTATATCAGGAGATATAGTAAGTAACGATATTCAAATAGCAGGTGACACTCAAACAAAAATGATTCAATGGGCTGAATCACAAGTAGGAAAAAGCAGTTTTTATAATAAATCAAGAGGAAAAAATTATGCATCTAAAAAATATTGTGCGGCTTTTGTAAAAACAGCGTATAGTGAAGCTGGATTAGGATATATAAATGGAAATGCAATAGATATACCTCATCCTAATGCAATTACATACACTTCAGATGGGCATGTAGATTATACTAAAATACCAATAGGTGCATGTATTGTGTCTAAAGGAAGTAACCAGGCATATGGTCACGTAGCTTTATATGTAGGAAATGGATATGTAATAGAAGCAGGAGGAAGAACTATAGTAAAACAAAAAATAGATCAGTCATATGGAAAAACGTATGGATTTTTAGGTTGGGGATATGCTACTACTTCACAAAGTATATAAATAAGAAAAGAGGAAAAATGGAAAAAAAGATAAAATATTTTATGTTATTTATTTTTATAATAATACTTATTTTAATAGGAATTTTAATATGTATAAAAATTCTTACAAATGGAAGCAATATAAATATTATGTCTAATATTGTTGATGAAGAAAAATACTCTTCTGATCAAGATACAGATTTTAGAAATGGTATAGAGAAAATTACATCAAAGTATGAATACTTTGACACAATAGCCTGTATTCAAAAGTATTTAGATTTATTAAACAAAATAAATATATCTAATTATGAAGGAAATAAAAATGAGATTGGTGAAACAGTAAAACTATATAAAGAAGATTTATACAATATGTTAGATAACCAATATAAACAACAATATAATTTAACATTAAATAATATAGATAATAGATTTTCAAAATACTATAAAGATTTATATTTTGACGTGAAAAATATGTATGTGGTAGATATAGAAGAAGAAAATTCTATATATATAGTATATGGAGATTTAGTAGAAAAAGATAAGAAAATAATTAATACTTTTGGATTTATTGTAATTAGAAATACACAAAATTTAAACTTTAGTATTTTGCCATATGATTATATGGAAGATAAAGGTTACAAAGAGGAAAAATTGTATAATTTAGATATGAGTGACTTAAAAAATATAGTAGTAAATCAGAATGAAAGTAATACTTATATGAGCGATGCATACGATGATGAATACATATCAAATTATTATTTTAACCAATATAAAACCAATTTGCAATATAATATAAAAGAAAATTATAATAATCTAGACTCAGAATATAAACAAATTAAATTTCCAACATTAAAAAGTTACCAAGATTATGTTGAAAATAATTTTTCAGAGTTGATCAAATGCAATCTAAAACAATATAGTGTTGAGAAAAATAATGAATATACAAGTTATATTTGTAAAGACCAATTTAATAATTATTATATATTTAATGAAACAGAGTTAGGAAAATATACAATATTATTAGATACCTATACTTCTTTAGATAAAGAATATTTAAATAAATATAATAAGGCTACTAATCAAGAAAAGGTAAGCATGAATATTACAAAGTTCTTTCAAATGTTGAATACAAAAGATTATTCATCCGCTTATAAAATATTAAGTTCAGATTATAAAAATAGTTCATTTAAAACACAAAGCGATTTTGAAAAATATATGAAAGAAAGACTATATTCATATAATAATATTACATTTCTTACATTTTCAGACAGAATTTCAGGAGTATACACATATTCTATAGAAATTTCAAATGCAGAAAATGATAGTAGTAAAAAAGTTAAAATGAATATAATTATGGTACTAAAAGAAAATACTGAATTTGAATTATCATTTCAAATAATTGACTAATTATGTAAAACGATGTAAAATATAAATAAATAAACTTTTATAGCAACTAAAAAAGGAGGAAAGACAACATGAAAGACTTAATTATACGGATAGGATACATACTAATAGGTGGAATAATAGGCTTAATAGCAGGAACGAAATATTCAAATTACATTTCAGTAAATAAAGTGCTTTGCATAATAATTTTCGTTGTTATTGGAATTCTACTTTCATTTACTGCATATGTAATGATAGAAACTGATGGCCAGGCAATATTTTGTTTAGTATTATTAATGATATTTGCATATCCATTAGCATGTATACTATGCTATATAGTTGCATTAATTATCTTTATTAAAGATATTTTGTCAAAGATATTAAAAATATTTTTGTAAAAAAGAAAAATATAGTAAATTGTATTTTAATTTACTATATTTTTTTTGTGTGTTATGCTATAATAATTTCGAAAGGAAAAAAAGTATGGAAGAATTAATAGGAAAAGTATTTTTAGTAAAAATAACAAAGAAAATAGATAATTGGTTTGTGGCAACAATAATAGATAAAAATCAACTTGTATACATAGAAGATAATGAAGACTATGATGAAGACGAATTAGTTAATACAATAGAAAAATGTGTTATTACAGATGTAAGAGAAAATCATTTAATAGGTTTTATTCTAAGCAATCGAAAATTTATAAACACTATGCATAAAATAAACAACAAATTAAGAAATAGTAAAGAATACTTTAATGTTAAAGATATTTATTTAATACAAAGACTAAAAATTAAAGGAAAAGTAGTAGGCCTATATTTGGTAGATGAAGGAGAAATATCAAAACTATATATAGGAACAATAGAAATATGTACAATTGTAAATAAAATGATGGGTAACAATATCTTATTTAAAGAAAATACTTTAGAAAATAAACTTGGGGCTCAAATAAAAGATATTGTACAATCAGCAGATTTAAATAAAAAAGAAATGTCATTAAGACAAGAACAAGAAAAAGAAAAAAAGCTAATAGAAAAAGCGTTAGGGCTAGAAGGAACAAATGAAATTACTAAAATTGTAACTTTAGATTTAAAACAAAAAGTAAAAGAAGAAAATGAAAAACAAAATGAAAAGATAATAAATGAAAACCAAAAACAAAATCAAACTGAAATAAAAAAAGAAAATACAATAAAAGATGTAAATATAAAACAAGAAATGGATACAAAAGATAAAGTCACAGACATGAAAACATTAGGACAAATTATTGAAAAATCAGGTAAAATGCCAGATATGGAAGACGCAAAATTTACTAAAATAGGAATTATAGAATCTGTTGAAAGAGATAATTTGGTAAATGCAAAAGGAGAAAAGGAAAAAACAAATACAACAAGATATTCATTTATAGCAATTACAAATGATAATAAGGTAGTGCCACTAGACCTAGAATTAGATAACACAGCAGGTATTAATTCAAAAGAACAAAACTATCAGATAAGCCAAAAGGGAGAAGTTAAGAAAGACGATGTAACGTCTAGGTACAAACTTGGAGAAGGAAATATTTCCGTAAAAAATGGTGAATATGGAGAACTTAAAGTATATCATTCACCTAGAAAAACTATAGGAGGAAAAGGAGTAGAAGGAAACCAAAATTTAGATAGAGAATTAGAAACAAATAATGTATGGGAAATAAAGAAAGATGAAAGAGATTTAGCAGAAGAATTTGGAGATGGATATCGCAGTGTAGAAGAAGGTTACCAAGAAGCAGAAAAGCATGGAAAAGATGGTAAAGTAGAAGAAGGAGATTTAAAGATAGAAGATATAGATGGAGATAAGAACACAAAATCTCATATACATGATGATGTGGACTATTCAAAATTAGCTATAAAATGGGGATATTACAAAGATGGAGAACCAAATGATGCTAAAGCACAAAAATTATTTGAGGAAAAGAGAAAAGAAAATCCTGATAAAGAAACAAAGGAAATTGTTGAAATGGTAACAGAGGATTTGGAAGAAGAAATAAGCGGCTCAAGAGACAGAAGATAGTATAAATTATTTTATCTGCTTAGGCTTTAAAATTTAATGTAAAATAGATTAATCTGTTTAGTTAATAGAAAAAATAATAAAATAGAAGAATAAAAAATCACCTTTTAAATATAATTTAGAAGGTGATTTTAAGTTGAAAAAAAGAATCTTATATGTATGTATAATAATTATATTAATAATAATATCTTGTGTGTCATGTGTGTATGCAGATGATGTAGATGAAGAGGAAATGTTAGCAGATGAAGTAAAAGAATTAGCATTAGAAACTACTGCAAAAGTCAGTGAAGAACCTGTACTTAATGCGAGAGCAGCAGTCATATATGATAGAAAAACGAAAGAAATTATATGGGGAAAAAATGAAACGGAAAAAAGAGCAATGGCATCTACAACAAAAATAATGACAGCAATAGTTATAATAGAAAAAGGAAATTTATCAGATGTTGTTATAATTTCAAAAAAAGCAGCAAACACAGGTGGTTCAAGGTTAAAAATAAATACTAATGATAAAATAAGTGTAATAGATTTATTATATGGATTAATGCTTAGGTCTCGGAAATGACGCAGCAGTAGCACTTGCTGAATATGTAGGCGGAAGTATAGAAGGTTTTGCAGAACTTATGAATAAAAAAGCAGAAGAAATAGGACTAAAAAATACGCATTTTGTTACACCACATGGATTAGATGATATTGAACATTATACGACAGCATACGAACTTGCTGTATTAACAGATTATGCTTTAAAAAATGAGACATTCTCTAAAATAGTCAATACAAAAAGTACAACGATAAGCATAAATAATGTACCAAGAAGCATATATAATACAAATGAATTATTAGGAACGCTAAATGGAGTAGATGGTGTAAAAACAGGATTTACAAATAATGCAGGGAGATGTTTAGTTACATCTTGTACGAGAGACAATAATCAAATAATAACAGTAGTTCTAGGATGCGATACAAAAAAACAAAGAACATCAGATAGTATGAAATTAATTGAATATGCATTTAAAAACTATACAAGAATAAATTTAGAAGAAAAAATAAAAATAGAATTTGAAAAATGGAAACAAATAAATAGTGAACGCATATATATTAATAAAGGCGAAAAAACAAAGGTAGAATTAGAGTTGAAAGAAATACATAAAAAGCAACTGCCTATAAAAATAGGTGAAGAAAATAATATAGAGATTGAAACAAATGCAATATATGAATATGATGCTCCAGTAATAAAAAATACTAAAATAGGAAATATAGTGGTAAAATATAATAGCAAAGTGGTTGAAAGTGTAGATATAATATGTTCAAAAGAAATAGAGAAGAAAAGTATATTTTCATATTTAAAAGAATTATTATCTATAATACCTAATTATGAATTTTAGTTACAATTCACAGATTATGAAATAGTTTATTTTTAGAATTTTATAATATATTGTTTTTTATACCTTGGTGTCGCGGTCAGCCGTTTAAAAAAATACTAGTACGTTGACCGCTCCATTCGCACTCGCTTTAGCTCGTTTGGTCGCTTACGCGGTATTGCAAAACAATATATTATAAAATTCCTAATTAAATAGCAATGTAATATTTTATTAAAGTTTAATATAAAATTTTAGCCTTTATATTGACTTTTAGCAATATTTTTGTTATTATAATAATGCTTTGTAAAAAGCATATGCGGAAATAGCTCAGTTGATAGAGCGCTGCCTTGCCAAGGCAGAGGTCGCGGGTTTGAGCCCCGTTTTCCGCTCCATTATATACTTATATTCGGCGCTATAGCCAAGTTGCTGAGGTTGTTAGAGCTTTGCTCGTTACAACATCAGTATGCAGTGAGCGTAGCGAGTCGTAGGTAAGCAAAGCTATTCATGAGTATAAATTTAAATATTCGGCGCTATAGCCAAGTGGTAAGGCACGAGTCTGCAAAACTCTGATCCCCGGTTCAAATCCGGGTGGCGCCTCCAATAAAAAAATCGATAAAATGCTGATATATCAACGTTTTATCGATTTTTTTATATTCTTATATATTTTTATTTATTTTTTTACACTCATCAATAATTTTATCAAAATCAGAAATATACTTTTTATCTTGCCCAATTCTAAATTTTTCAAATTCAATTTCTGCGAATTGCTTTGCTTGTTCAGAGGAAATACTTCCATTATTTTGCAAAATTTCATATCTATTTGTTTTTAACATCATATCTAATTCTTCTACCCAATCTTTCATTTTCATAGGTATTTGTCTTTTGGCTCTGTTTTCTGCAATATCCAAATACATATTTTGTTGCTTTTTTTGAATTTGTTCTATACCCGAACAGCAATTATCATGTCTAGATTGTAATAATCAATATTTCTATTAACCTTACGATTTCCTTCAATTTGAACTGTTGGAAAATTCCTAACAGTTGAAATTTTATCTAATTCTTGTTCTTCAAAAATATTTTTTATATGTTCACTTATTGTGGATTTATCCTTTTCAAATAATTCAGCAATTTTACTAAGAGGTAGCCAAATTGTTTCATCATATAAAAAAGCTTCTATTTCTATTTTGTCATTTTCATCTTCGTAAATAATTAAATCACCTTTTGTTAAATCTTGCATAAATTTACCCACCTTTATTATAATTTTATAGTACTCATTTTATCATATAAAACAATACTTTTCAATATTTTTAAGCAAATAAATGTTCTTTTTACAGTGCAGACTATACAAAAGTACTACATTCGTTTTTATATTTTATCTTTCTTAAAATCTCTAAAATCCGCATTTTCCTAAGTAAATTCACATAAAATATTGCAAATGTAACAAAAATGTAATATAATTGTAATATATGGCAAAAAATTGAAATGAAAAATAAAAAAATCTATTTCCGTAAAGGCATTTTAGTTACTTTTTGAAAATATTTTGAAATATTAAAAATAGTGGTAAATATTACTATTGACGAATTTACAAAAGGCAACTAAAATAAAATATAGATAGATATAACTAAAAATAAAAGGATGGTAAAGTTATGAAATTTAAAAAGGGATTATTACAAACAATAATTATGAGTACAGCATTAGTAGGAATTATTTCTATTTCAACTAGTAGTCAAGCAAGTGTAAATAATGCTGGAAAACTGTTAAAAATGAATAACCCAACATATCGTGCTTCTGGTTATGCATACCAAGCAGGGTTAAAGTCAGCTAGTGGAATTAAAGAACAAGATATGTGGAAAATTTATGAATACAATACAAATGGACAAACAATAAAAAATCAAAATAATGGAATTTATTGTTTGAAAATGGGTGTTGGTTTTGGTTCAGTAGGGGGAAGTGCTACACAAGAAAGATTATATAATGTCTATGCAGATATGAAAAATCCTATAGAATCAGACAAATCAATTATTAATAGTTATAAAGCAACACTTCCAAGTGCAGAAAACTATAATGCAATAGTATGGATTTTAGATCATAGCTATGTACCAGCACCAACAACTAGTCCAACTGCAGAACAAATTGCAGATGCTGCATCATTTAAACAAGAACTATTAACTAATGCTGGTATTCCAAATAGTAAAATGAATGATGATTTAATTGATATTGTACAACAAATAGCAATTTGGTATTTTACAAATAACGACCAATATAAAGCAGACGAAATTACAACAATACAAGCTAAACTTGCAAGTCAATTAAACTATGATTCAGTAGATGATGTATTTAACAATTGGGATTTAAGTGATGATATTTATGCATTATATACATATTTTATAAATGGAGGAAATGCTAATAAAAATGCAGATCCAAGTACAACTGCTACAAATCCAGTTAAATTTACTTCGAATACATCAAGAGTAACATTAAATGGAGATTACTATATTGCAGGTCCTTATAAAATAGAACAAATATCAGATAAAGTATATACATTAGATGGAATGTTAGTAAGTGCTAATAACCAAGCTATAAACTATACTTTACTAGATAGCAATAAACAAGACACAACAAAAACTTTAAAAGAATTAATGGGAGAAAACTTCTATTTAAAAATACCATCTACACAAAATATAGAGAATGCTAAATTTAAAGTAGTAACAAAAATGAAACAAAATACAATTACTTATTGGACAGTTTCAAATCCAAACAATGACCAACCAGTAGCAGAAGTAATACCAGAAGAGAAAGTATTTGAAGAAGAAGTAACACTTAATTTATCAAACTTTGACTTAGCATTAAGAAAATTTATTACAAAAATAAATGATGTAACTGTAGATCCAAGTAGAGAACCAGTAGTTACAGCTCAAACTATAGAAGCATTAAAAAATAAAACAATTACAACAGTAACTAAAACACATACCAAAACTCCAATTCAAGTAAAAATAGGAGATACAGTTTTATATACAATTAGAATATATAATGAAGGCGACATAGATGGTTATGCAAAAGAAATAACAGACTACTTACCAGAAGGATTAACATTAAAATCAAATAGTACAATAAATACAGAAAATGGATGGACAAATCCATCTGGAGATGGAAAAACAATAGTAACAAATAAATTAGCAAATAGATTACTTGCTAAATTTAATGGTTCACAAGTAGACTATGCAGATGTACAAGTAGAATGTATAGTAAATGCACAAGCATCAGAATTTGAACAAAGTTTAAAAAACGTAGCTGAAATTACAAATCATACAGACGAAAATGGAAATTCAATAACAGATAGAGATTCTGTTCCAAAAGATTTAACAGATGATCAAAAAAATAATTATAATCCAGGAACTTCAGAAGAAGGATGGGGTTATGAAGATGATGATGATTACGAAGAATTAATATTACCAGGAAGACCATTTGACTTAGCATTAAGAAAATTCATTACTAATATAAATGGAAAAGAATTAGTAAAAGAAGATGGCACATATTTAAGAGAGCCAACAATTGACTTAACACCATTAATAAATGGTACAGGTACAACAGCTGAATATAAGCATCCTAAAAATCCAGTTGGAGTAGCCGTAGGAGATATAGTAATTTATACATTAAGAATATACAATGAAGGCGAAATAGATGGATATGCAAGCAAAGTTACAGACTATTTACCACCACAATTAGAATTTGTAATTGATGATGAAGAAAACTTTAATGCAAAATATGGATGGGTAATAGATTCATCATTAAGAAAAGCAAGCACATCATATTTAGCAAAACCAACAATAGATCCAGAAGATACATTAATTAAAGCATTTGATGGAACAACATTAGATTACAAAGAATTAAAAATTAAATGTAGAGTAAAATCTACAAAAGATTTAAATAAAGTAATTACCAATATTGCTGAAATTACAGATTTTACAGATGCTAATGGAAATACTATAAGAGATAGAGATTCACAAAAAGAAAATGTAGTTTTACCAAGTGATGCAAACTTACCAGACTACAAAGGAAATGAATCTAATAAATCTATATTAACAGATAGTAATTACCATTACAAAGGACAACAAGATGATGACGACTTTGAAAAATTAATATTAGAAGAATTTGATTTAGCATTAAGAAAATTTATTACAAAAATAAATGAAACACCTGTAACAAACAGAGTTCCAGTATTCACAAATGTAAAAGATGAAAATGGAAACTATATATATGAACATACAAAAGAACCAATAGAAGTTGATAGTATGGATATAGTTGAATATACACTTCGTATATATAATGAAGGTGATATTGCAGGATATGCTAAAGAAGTAAAAGATAATATTCCAGAAGGATTAGAATTTTTACCAGAACACGAAACAAACAAAGAATATCGTTGGATTATGTTAGATGAAGATGGAAATGAAACAACAGATGTAAATAAAGCAAAAAATATAACAACAGATTATTTATCTAAAGAACAAGAAAAAACACAAGGCTCAAACTTAATACAACCATTTGATAGCACAAGAACATCACCAGATTTCAAAGAAGTAAAAGTAGCATTTAGAGTATCAGCATCAAATACTTATACAGGAATTATTACAAATACAGCTGAAATTTCAGATGATTCAGATGAAAATGGTAATGACATAGATGATAGAGATTCTACACCAGATAATAACAATCCAAAAGAAGATGATATAGATGTAGAACATGTAAAATTAAGTTACTTTGACTTAGCATTAAGAAAATTCATTACAGCTGTAAATAATAAAGAACTTGTAGACGAAAATGGTAAATATATAAGAGAGCCAGTAGTTGATGTAACACCATTAGTAGAAAAAACAGGTACAACAGCTATTTATAATCATCCAAAAGATCCAGTAGAAGTAGAAAATGGAAACATAGTTACTTATACTATAAGAGTATATAATGAAGGAACTAAAGATGGTTATGCAAAAGAAGTCAAGGATGATTTACCAGAAGGACTAGAATTTTTACCAGATAACGATACAAATAAAACATATAGATGGGTAATGTTAGATAAAGACGGAAATGAAACAACAAAGGTTAAAGAAGCAGTGTCTATAAAGACAGATTACTTATCTAAAGAACAAGAAGTGGAGGCAGGAAGAAATAATTTACTTGTAAAATTTGATAGTGCAACAATGAAAGAGCCAGCTTACAAAGATGTAAAAATAGCATTTAAAGTAACAGAACCAAATACATCAGATAGAATATTAATTAATAAAGCTCAAGTTTCAAACGATTCTGATAAAGATGGAAAAGACATAATTGATATTGATTCAACTCCAGACAAATGGATTGACGATGAAGATGATCAAGATATTGAAAAAGTTAAAGTAAAATATTTTGATTTAGCTTTAAGAAAATGGGTAACACAAGCAATAGTAATAGACAATGGTAAAGAAACTGTTACTGAAACAGGTCATAAACCAGAAGATGATCCAGAAGAAGTTGTAAAAGTTGAAATTAAAGAGGGAAGATTAAACAAAGTAGTAGTTAAATTCCGCTATAGCATTAGAGTTTACAACGAAGGTGAGATAGCAGGATATGCTAAAGAAGTTAAAGATTATATTCCAGAAGGATTAAAATTTGTTCAAGCTGATAACCCAGAATGGACTCAGTTAGAAGATGGAACAATAGTAACAGACCAATTAAAAGATACTTTATTACAACCTGGAGAATATGCAGATGTTGAAGTATTACTTACTTGGATAAATGGAAAAAATAACTTTGGATTAAAAACAAACGTAGCAGAAATAAGCAAAGACTACAATGATAGCAATACACCAGATATTGATTCTACACCTAATAATAATAAACCAGGTGAGGATGATATAGATGATGCACCAGTTATTTTAACTATTAAAACAGGAGCAAATGATACAATACAATATATTACTTTAACAACTATAGGTCTTACAATATTAGCATCAGGAGTAGTATTAATTAAAAAATACGTATTATAAATTATAATATGACGCAAAGGCTACATTGCCGTTTGCGTCATATTTTTGCTTTATTGGGGCTCCATTGGGGACGTTTCCTAAAGGTTAATCTGTCCCTTTTGGTAGTTATAACTGTTAAACAAATATATCAACTTTACTCCAAAAGGGACAGATTAACCTTTAGGAAACGTCCCCAATGGTAATTGTTAAAAAAGCCTAATAAATTTAATGGAAATTATTGCAAACAGAGAAGTCTAATGATATAATTTCCGTAGGAACAAAATGAGATATTTATTTAGAGGTGGAAAATAATGAATCAAATTTTATATACAAATACTCCTAAAAAAGGTGGAACTTTAGAAATAAAAACAGTTCTTAGAATTTTTGCGATTGCATGCATTATATTTGGACTTATATTAGTAGGACAAGCATCATATGCAATGATTACTAAGAAAGGTGAAGAAAGTCAAAGTGAACCACTAATAAATGTTACGCAATCAGAAGATATTTTAAATATAAGTATAAAACATGATAAATTAATAGATAAAATCATTTATTCTTGGAATAATGGAGAAGAAGTTGTTTTACAAGGTAAAGGTAGAAAAGAAATAAACGAAAAAATACTTATACCAGTTGGGACAAATACATTAGTACTAAAAGTAACAGATATTAACGGAAAAACAGCAACATATAGTGAAATGTATGAGCTACAACAAGGAGATACTATAAAACCAGAAATAGAATTATTAGTTGAAAGTTCAAAAGTAAAAATAGTAGCTAAAGATGAAACAGCTCTAAGCTATATGAGCTATTACTGGAATAATGAAGATGAAACTAAAATAGAAGCAAGAGAAGAATCACCAAAACAAATAGAAGATAAAATAGATATTCTAAAAGGTGAAAATACTTTAACAATTATAGCAGTAGATAAAGCTGGAAATGAAACAGTAAAAGAACAAGTATTTAAAGGTGTTAAAAAACCAAAAATAGAACTTTTAAGAGAAGGTAATGAATTAATTGTAAATGTTACAGATGAAGAAGGAGTTCAAAAAATAGAATATACATTAAATGGTCAATTCTACACAACAGATCCAGAAAATACAGGAGCAGCTTTAAATATGAAGGCAGTTCAATTTAGACAACCATTATCAGCCGGAGAAAATAAAATAACAATTAAGGCTTATAATATTAATGGATTACAAGAAGAAGTTTCAGGAGAGACAACAATTTAGAAAAAACAAGAGAGGAAAATGATGGAAACAATATTATATTTCCTTACATATTTCATTATATACTCATTTGCAGGTTGGGTATTAGAGTCTGTTTCTAAATCCATAGCACAAAAAAAGTTAGTAAATAGTGGATTTTTAAATGGACCTATATGCCCAATTTATGGTTTTGGAGCATTAATAATGTTATTATCTTTGAATGCTTTAAAAGAGAAACCATTGATATTATTTATTGCAGCTTTTATTATGCTATCTGCATGGGAATATATTGTAGGGGTACTTTTAGAAAAAATTTTTAAAACAAAATATTGGGATTACTCTCATTTGAAATTTAACTTTCAAGGAAGAATATGTTTGAAAAATTCTATATATTGGGGAATACTAGGAGTAGTATTTATATGTTATATACATCCATTCATAGAAAGCTATATAAAAACAATTCCAATAGATTTATTGTTATATTTAGATATTATATTGGGAATAACAATAATTGTAGACTTAATTGTAAGTGCTATAGCAGTAACTAATTTTGAAACTATGATTAATAAAATTAACGATATGGGTATTACGATAAAAGAAAAAGTAAAAGAATTAAAAGAGTTAAAAGATAAAAATAAACAAAAAATTATTAACATAGAGAAAAGTGCTATAGAGAATGCTGAAAATAAGATTAAGGAACTAAAAATTAGTCAAGCAAAATTAAAGCTTAGAATATATAGGCAAGCTAATCGTTTGAAAAAGGCATTTCCTAGTATGAAATCAGAAACAATAACTAAATTTTTAAATCAAAAAATAGATTTAAAGAAATTGAAACAAAATATTAAAAAGAAAAATAAGGAGTAGTTATGGTACAAGAAATTTATATAATTGATGATGAACCAAATTTAAGAGAAACTTTGAAAAGGTTATTTAAAGAAGATAAAAGTTATCGATTTAAAAGTGTACCTACAGAGGAATTAGATATTGCACTTAAAAATATTCCTTCATTAATAATAATAAACGAAGATAATATAGATGAAGACATTATTTCAATATGTGAGAAAATAAAAAAGGACGATGATAATACTATAACACCAGTTATTGTGTTATCTTCAAATAAAGATCACGATCATAGAATAAATCTATTAAAATTAGGAGTTTCACATTATATTATAAACCCAATAAATGAAGACTTTTTCTATTATACAATACAGAATACATTAAATTTAATTTATATTAACAGAAGAGTAAGCCCATTAACAGGACTTCCAGGAAATGTACAAATACAAGCAGAAATGAAAAAAAGATTTTCATTAAAAGAAACATTTGCAATGATATATATAGATTTGGATAATTTTAAAGCATATAATGATATATATGGATTCTTAAAAGGAGACCAGATTATTAAATTTACAGCAAAAACTATACTAAAAAATGTACATACAGATGAATATGAAGATAGTTTTGTAGGTCACATTGGTGGAGATGACTTTGTTGCAATAGTATCTGAAACTGATTATGAAAAGATTTGTCAAAATATAATTACAGATTTTGATACAAATATTTTAAAATATTTTACAGACGAAGATGTTGAAAGAGGATATTTAGAAGTAGAAAATAGAAAAGGTATTATGGAACAATTTCCACTTACATCTATATCTATAGGAGTTGTAGAAGTAGAAGAAGGTAGATTTGCAAATGTATTAGAAATAGGAGAGGCTGGTGCTAGTGTTAAACATTTAGCTAAAACTATTCAGGGAAGTACATATGTAATTGATAGAAGAAAGCATAATGAATGTTAAGAGGTAAACTCGAGAAAATTGTAAAAATTTTATAAATTATACATTTTTGAATATAACGAAAAAGGGATGAAATTGGAAATGAATTCAAAAATAAAAAAGATGCTACAATTAGAACTAGGAATTTTATTTTTAGTTCTAATTATTTTTATAATAACAAAAACTAAATTAATATATTTAATACCAAATTGTTTGATTAATACATATTTTGGTGTTTTATGTCCAAGTTGTGGAGGAACAAGGTGTGTAATAAATCTGCTACAAGGAAACTTTGTACAAAGTTTCTTATATCATCCAGTATTTTTTATAACAATTACATATTTGATTTTAGTTAATATCTTGTATATAGTGAATTCGTTTAAGAAGAAACAAATATTAACATTTTTATATCCCAAAACGAAATTCTGGATAATATTTACAATCGTTATAATAATATTTACTATATGTAGAAATATCGGAAATTAGAAAATTATAAACCAAATAGTTGAATAATGAAAGTAAAGATAAGTAAAATAAAAAGCATACGGAAAACAGCAAATTAGAGTTAATATTACAATAATATAACAATAGTAATAAAAAAAACACATAAACTTAATATTTGAAATAAAAGCTTGAATAGCCCCAATTTCCGTAAAATTCTATAATGTAATATATAAATAAATATAAAATAAGTGTAATTGACACTTATTTTTTTTTATTTATAATTTTAATTAAATAATAATTTTTATAAAAAACGCACTAGTGCACAAAAAGCAAAGGCGAAAAACTAGTGCAAACAGAAATGGAGGAAAATAAGTTGCTAGTGAGCTGTAGAGTGCAGGAGATGCTGAAGAAAAAAGAAAAACACAAAACGATAATACTTATGACGGTACTTACAATAATGCTATCGGTTGTCGGCATAAGTATTTATTCACATGCAGATACTACAAAAATATTGACACCAAATGAAAATCAGTATTTAGAGCTAAAAGCAACGTCAATACTAGAAAAAGAAGATGGAAAAAAGCAACTTATTATGGAGTTGTGGGGACATAATTTAGAATTTAAAGGCTTTAGTTTTAGGTTCTCTTATGATGGTGAAAAGTACAAGCTTTCAGATGTTACAACAAATGAGGTAACAAATAATTGTGAAAAATACTTTAAGTTTGAAAATGAATTTTTAGATGTATTAGAATTTTTTGACATAGATTATAGAGGATTAGGAGACGGCGTAGAAGCAGTAGTTTCATTTACACCACCAACAAATACATCAGAACATATCATAGAAAAAGAAAATGTAGGAAAATTAATCCATACACGGAGATTCATTATTATTAGGAAAATTAAGTTTTAATATGATAACAGATAATTTTGATGTTTCAGAATTTAACTTGGTAGAAAACTTAAGCTATTCACCAAATACAGGAATAAAAATAGATTATACTGCCCAAGAAAGTTATCAAGCACAATCTACATTTAGATTTACAGATGCAACAGCTTCTAAAGATGCTTCACTAAAAGACTTAATAGTAAGTTCAGGAACAAAAGATGGAGAAGAACCTACATATAAAGAATACGAATTAACACCAACATTTGATAAAGATGTAAAAGAATATGAAATAACATTATTAGAATATGTAGACAAAATGAATATAACAGCAATACAAAATAATGAAAAAGCTACTATGAAAATTAAACATCCAAAAAGAAATGAAGATGGAAACATTGTATACGAAACAGATGGAACAACAATAGTATATGAAGAAAAAGAATTATTAAATAATACAGAATATATGATTACTTTAAACGAATTGGGAAAAGAAGATACTGATATAACAATACTAGTTACAGCAGAAGACGGAAAAACAACAGATGAGTACAAGATAAAAATAAAAAGACCATATGGAACAATAAAAGGAAAAATATATACAGCACCGACAGCATCAACAACAGGAAAATATATTGCTACAGTTAGAGTATATAAATCTGAAGACGTAAGTAAAATTATAAATTGGTCAGAGGTTACACCAGGAACAGATGATACAGTACATAAAGATTTAATGACTCTTACATCAAATAACATAAAAACAAATGATGATGGAACATATGAAATTTATGTAATTCCAAATAAATATGATATTTTACTAGATAAAGCAGGATATTTAGACGATGTATATATAGAAAGACAAGTAGATGAAGGCAATATTGTTGATTTAGGAGAAAGCGAACTAATAGCACGGAGATACTAATAAAGATGGAGTTGTGCAATTAATAGATTATGCAATGATATTAAATTCATTTGGTTTAGATAATACTAGTGAAGATTACAAATTAGACTATGATTTTAATGAGGATAACCAAATACAACTTATAGACTATGCGTTAGTATTAAATAATTTCTCAAAAACAAGAGTTATAAAATAGAGGAGGAAGAAAGATGAAAATAGCAGAAAATGAATTTACTAAAAACAAAAAGATATATGCATTGGTAATACTTATAATAATGATATCAAATTTATTTTCACCATATGGAGTGCTTGCAAATAAAGTTTTGGCAGCACCAGCAACAGGAGAACCATATTATAGATTAACATTACTTAAACCTAGTGATAATCCTAATCCAGATGCAGAAGATATTGATGATGCTACATACTATTACTATTACGATTATATGAATGGAATGGTTGATACTCCAGAAGAGAAGCAAGCAAGAGCAATAGTGATGGAATTATCAATAGAAGGTTGCAATTCTGTCAATAGTGCAGATATTTATTTTAGATGGAATACAGATAAATTTGTAGCAGGTCAGACAACAAAGCTAACTAGAAAAGGAACACCTTATTTAGAAGCTGCAACTGAATATACTAATAATTCAAAATATCCTGATGCAGATTTTGGTATAACAAATTGGGGTTCACCAGTTTATGAGATTTTAGATGCAAGTGCAGGAACATTAAGATTTACAGGTGGAATAGCAATAGGAAGTTCTTATTTAACTAGTGGAACAGTAGTTGGACAATTCTTATTCTTATTAAAAGATGGAGTAACAATAGATGATATTACAACAGATGATATAAGCTTAGTAACAGGAGCTGTGGGATTGGAGCAAGGTTTACAAATAGCATACTTCCCAGATGGAAAAACAGCATATCACACAGATGGTAAAGATTATTTATTATTTAGTGGATTTTCTGCAGGTGCAAAACAAATAAGTAGTGTAGAATTAAAAACTTCACCAACTAAAACACAATATTATGTAGGAGAGACACTAGATTTTACAGATGGAGAATTAATTGTAAAATATGATGATGGTTCAGAAGAAAACATTTCAATTGCAGATGCAATAAGTAGCGGAAAATTAACGGCAGATAGTACAGTTGCTACAAATAGTAAAAAGGTAACACTAACATATGATAGTGAAACAGTAGAATTTGGATATTATGTATTAGATAGTATAACAGTTTCTAAAAATTTAAATAAAATGGACTATGAGCACGGAGATACAATTGAATTTACTGGAGGAGAATTAACAGCAACTTATAAAAATAGTGCAGGAGCAAGTACTACAAGGATACTTAATATAAAAGATGAATTAACAGCTGGTACATTAATTGTGGATAAAACAACAGCAGATGTAGATAACAATGTAATTAATTTTAATTATTTTGGAAAAACAGCAACTATAACATTAACAATAACAGATCCAATTGCAAGTATTTCAATAACAAAACAACCAAATCTATTAACATATGATGATGGAGAAACAATAAACTTAGCAGGTGGTCAAATAACACCTGTAACAAAAAGTGGAAAAACGTTAACACCAGTTGCGACAGATGCGTCTATAGTTACAAGTTCTGAGACAACAGCTAGTATAGCTCAAGCTACAAACAAGTGGACAATAGCAGGAGGAGATGGACTACAAGCAGGAAATCAAAAAATAACTTTAACTTATGAAGGAAAAACAGCGGACATAACAATAGTTGTTAATGATACTGTATCAGGAGTATCTATAACAACTCAGGCTACAGCCGAAAATAAATATGGAACACCAGCAGGTGCTTTAAACTTTGACGGATTAGTAGCAACAATTACTACAACAGGTGGAGGAACATTTACAGTAGGTGCAAGTTCACTTACAATAGATACAACTACATATAATCCAAATAGTGTAGCAAAACAATCACTTCCTGTAAAATATGGAACTATAAGTTCTACAAATAATGCAGAAATAACATTAAGTAATTATATAACAGGAATAAGTGTAAACTTTACACAAACAGAATTTGAATATGGAACAGAACTTGGAGATGTGTTAGCAAAAGGAACATATGTAGAAAATTATGCAGATGGAACTACAAGTAGTCCAAAGGCAATAACAAGTGATATGGTAACAGGATATGTTGCATCACCAGCAGCAACATTATTAACAAACCATAAATATAATGAAACATTAACAATAAAGCTTTCTACATCAACAAGCTCATTTGATCAATTACCAGCAGTAGCTACTCAAGTTATTACATTAAAAGATGTACCAGTGAGTATTGATGTAGCATCAAAGCCTAATAAAATATCTTATAATTATGGAGAAACTTTCTTAACAAACGGAGGACAAATAAAAGTAAATTATAAGAGTGGTGCAAGTCAAAATATTTCTATGGGTGCAAATACAGTAACACTTACAGAAACAGACGGATCTAATATAAATATGAGTCCAGCAGTAAGTGAATTTGTAAATGGAAAAGTAACAAAAACTATAAAAGTAAATTATACATCAGATGGAAAAACATTTGATACAAGTTTTGAGATAACAATAAAAGATAGTGTAGACAGTATAGCAATAACAGCAAATCCAAAATTAGTATTTGAACATAACGATACTTTTGATGCTTCTACAGGAAAATTAACAGTAACATATAAATCTGGAAATTCAGAAGTAGTAAGTTTAGATGAAGCAAACATAACAGAAACTGATGGAACTACAGTAAATATGGTTCCAACTGCATCAGAATATACAAACAATCAATTAACAAAAACATTAAAAGTTGAATATGCAGGATTAACAACAAATTATAATATTACTTTAAAGAATACTGTAGCTAGTATAACAGTTACAGCACCAACAAAAGTAACATATAATTTAAATGATAGTACTGATTTAACAGGAGGAAAGGTAACTGTAACAAGAAAGGCTGGAGATACAAAAGACTTAGCCTTAACAGATACAAAAATAACAGTAACAAACTTTGATACAAGTGTAGCTGGAACAGGTAAGACAGCAAATGTAAAATACACAGAAGAAGGAAAAGATTATACAAGTACATTTACATATGATGTAGTAAATAATATTACTGATATAGAAATAGTAGCTCCAAGTAAAACAGAATATAAACATGGAGAAAATATAGCAACAAATGGGACAATAACTGTAAAATATGCAGATGGAACAAACTCTACAAGAACAATGACAGAAAGTATGATAACAGAAAACGATGGTTCTGCAGTAAATATGACTCCATCAAGTTACGATAATAGCACAAATAAATTAACAAAAACTTTAAAAATAACATATACAGAAGATGGAATAACAAAAACAGTAAATTATACAATAACAATAATAAATACAGTAAAAGAAGTAACATTATATGGAACACCAAAAACAAATTATAATGTAAATGAAGCTATGCAACCAGGACTTTCAATATTGGTAACAAGAGAAACAGGAACTCCAGAAACAATAGAAGTAACATCAGATATGATAAGTAATTTTAATACAACAACAGAAGGAACAAGAACAGCAGTAATTACATATACAGAAAATGGAGTAACAAAAATAGTAAATTACGAATATACAGTAACAGATTCTGTAACAAGTATCTCAATAGATACAGCAGTAAAAGAAGCACAAAAATATAACGAAGAATTAGACTTAACAGGTGCAACAATTAAAGTTATAAGTGGAAAAGGAACAAAAGTAATAAGCTTAGAACAAAGTATGATAAAGGCTGGAACATATGATAAGACAACATTAGGAGAACAAACTGTAACAGTAGAATACGGAGGACAACAAACAACATTTAAAGTAAATGTAAAAGATTATGTAACAAAAATAGCTGTAAATCCAGCAACAGTAACAGGAACATATGGAGATACATTAACAAACATTATTAACAATAACAATGTTATGTACACAGTAACATATGCGAAAGCAGGAGATAAAACAGCGGTAGCAGTAGCTGAAAGTATGGTAACAGGATATAATCCAAATACACTTACAGCTCAAAACTTAATAGTAACATACACAGACTCAGATACATTAAGCTATACAAATGGACAAGACTTTACAACAACATTAACAGTAACATTACAAGATGAGATATCAAACATAGAAGTAACAGCTCCAACAGTAGACCAAACATATAATTATGGAGGAACATTAGATTTAACAGGAGCAACAATAACAGTAAATTATGTAAGTGGAGCTACACCAAAAACAGTAACCCCAACTGTAAATATGGTAGTAGAAAAAGGAACAACAAATGCAGTAAACATGAGTCCACTAGCAAGTGAATTTACAAATAACAAGTTAAATAAACAAGTAACATTAAAATATGCAGAAGATGGAAAAGAGGGAAGCATAGATTACTTAGTAACAATAGTAAATGACGTAAAAGAAGTAACGTTATATGGAACACCAAAAACAAATTATAATGTAAATGAAGCTATGCAACCAGGACTTTCAATATTGGTAACAAGAGAAACAGGAACTCCAGAAACAATAGAAGTAACATCAGATATGATAAGTAATTTTAATACAACAACAGAAGGAACAAGAACAGCAGTAATTACATATACAGAAAATGGAGTAACAAAAATAGTAAATTACGAATATACAGTAACAGATTCTGTAACAAGTATCTCAATAGATACAGCAGTAAAAGAAGCACAAAAATATAACGAAGAATTAGACTTAACAGGTGCAACAATTAAAGTTATAAGTGGAAAAGGAACAAAAGTAATAAGCTTAGAACAAAGTATGATAAAGGCTGGAACATATGATAAGACAACATTAGGAGAACAAACTGTAACAGTAGAATACGGAGGACAACAAACAACATTTAAAGTAAATGTAAAAGATTATGTAACAAAAATAGCTGTAAATCCAGCAACAGTAACAGGAACATATGGAGATACATTAACAAACATTATTAACAATAACAATGTTATGTACACAGTAACATATGCGAAAGCAGGAGATAAAACAGCGGTAGCAGTAGCTGAAAGTATGGTAACAGGATATAATCCAAATACACTTACAGCTCAAAACTTAATAGTAACATACACAGACTCAGATACATTAAGCTATACAAATGGACAAGACTTTACAACAACATTAACAGTAACATTACAAGATGAGATATCAAACATAGAAGTAACAGCTCCAACAGTAGACCAAACATATAATTATGGAGGAACATTAGATTTAACAGGAGCAACAATAACAGTAAATTATGTAAGTGGAGCTACACCAAAAACAGTAACCCCAACTGTAAATATGGTAGTAGAAAAAGGAACAACAAATGCAGTAAACATGAGTCCACTAGCAAGTGAATTTACAAATAACAAATTAAATAAACAAGTAACATTAAAATACACAGAAGATGGAAAAGAAGGAAGCATAGATTACTTAGTAACAATAGTAAATGACGTAAAAGAAGTAAGTATGAATGTAACACCTAAAACATCTTACAATATAGGTGAAAGTTTAGACTTAACAAATGGAAAAATAACAGTAACAAGAGCAACAGGAACAGACGAAGTAATAAATCTTACAGATTCAAGAGTAACAGTTACAGGTTTTGATTCAAGCACAGAAAATACAAGCCTAACAATAATGGTAACATTTACAGAAAACGGAATAACAAAACAAACAAGTTATGAAGTATCTGTAACAGATATAGTAACTAAAATTGAATTAGGAACAAGTCCAAGAACATCATACAAATATAATGAAGAATTAGATTTAACAGGTGCAACAATCAAAGTTACAAAAGGTAGCGGAGAAGAAACTGTACAAATAACAGAAAGTATGGTAACTGGATATGACAAAACTATATTAGGAGAACAAACAGTAACAATAACTTACGGAGGACAACAAACAACATTTAAAGTAAATGTAAAAGACTATGTAACAAAAATAGCTGTAAATCCAGCAACAGTAACAGGAACATATGGAGATACATTAACAAACATTATTAACAATAACAATGTTATGTACACAGTAACATATGCGAAAGCAGGAGATAAAACAGCGGTAGCAGTAGCTGAAAGTATGGTAACAGGATATAATCCAAATACACTTACAGCTCAAAACTTAATAGTAACATACACAGACTCAGATACATTAAGCTATACAAATGGACAAGACTTTACAACAACATTAACAGTAACATTACAAGATGAGATATCAAACATAGAAGTAACAGCTCCAACAGTAGACCAAACATATAATTATGGAGGAACATTAGATTTAACAGGAGCAACAATAACAGTAAATTATGTAAGTGGAGCTACACCAAAAACAGTAACCCCAACTGTAAATATGGTAGTAGAAAAAGGAACAACAAATGCAGTAAACATGAGTCCACTAGCAAGTGAATTTACAAATAACAAATTAAATAAACAAGTAACATTAAAATACACAGAAGATGGAAAAGAAGGAAGCATAGATTACTTAGTAACAATAGTAAATGACGTAAAAGAAGTAAGTATGAATGTAACACCTAAAACATCTTACAATATAGGTGAAAGTTTAGACTTAACAAATGGAAAAATAACAGTAACAAGAGCAACAGGAACAGACGAAGTAATAAATCTTACAGATTCAAGAGTAACAGTTACAGGTTTTGATTCAAGCACAGAAAATACAAGCCTAACAATAATGGTAACATTTACAGAGAATGGAATAACAAAACAAACAAGTTATGAAGTGTCTGTAATAGATACTATACTTTCAATGGAAATTGAAACTTTACCAAAACAAAATTATTTATATAATGAACCTCTTGATGTATCAGTAGGAACAATTAAGGTAACAAGAAATAGTGGCGTTGAAGTAATTAATATGACTGAAAGTATGGTAAAAGAAATGGATAATACACCATTTAATAGCCAAAAATTAGGAACAAGAAACTTAAAAGTAACATATGGTGGAATAACAAAAACATATGAAGTAACAGTGTCAGACTATGTAACAGGAATTATTATTACACCTCCTACAAAAACAAATTATGAATATAATGAAGCTTTAGACTTAACAGGAGGAACTGTACAAAAAGTTATGGCAAGTGGAACTATAGTAGCACCAGTAAGCTTAACACAAAGTATGGTAAGTGGATATGATGCTACAAGAATAGGAGCACAAACAATTACAGTTAATTATGAAGGAAAACAAGGAAACTTTGGTGTAATTGTTAGCGATAATATTCAAACTATAGAAATGAAAACAACTCCAAAAACAAGCTATAAATATGGAGAGACTTTAGATGTAACAAATGGAACAATAGAAGTAACTCGTTCAAGTGGAGCGAAAGAAATTATAGCAATAACAAAAAATATGGTAACAGGATTTAATTCTGAAACATTAGGAACACAAGAATTAACAGTTAACTATAATGGAAAACAAACAACATACGAAATAGAAGTAAAAGACTATGTAAAAGGTATTAAAATAACAAAACCTACAAAATTAGTATACAATGTTGGAGAAACAATTGATTTAACGAATGGAAAAGTAAAGGAAATTATGGCGAGTGGCTTAGCTACATCCCCAGTAGCAATGACAGATAGCCAAGTAACTATTACAGGATTTGATACAACTACAGTCGGAGCGAAAACTATAACAGTTAAATATAAAGGCTTTACAAAAACATTTAGTATAACAGTAGTAGACCCAACTAGTAGCATGGTAATTAAAACATTACCAGATAAATTGGATTACAAATATGGTGAAGAACTAGACTTAACAGGAGGAACAATCCAAATTACAAAAACAAGTGGAAGTACACAAATATTAAATATTACTAAACAAATGATTAGTGGATATAATCCTAAGAAATTAGGAAGTCAAGTAATTACTGTGACTTATGATGGAAAAACAGCAGAGTTTAGCGTAAATGTAGAAGACTATGTAAAACAATTAAACATTAAGAAACCAACGAAATTAGAATATGAATATGGTGAAGAACTAGAGTTAGATGGTGGAGAAGTATCAGTAGTAATGGCAAGTGGAAAAATAAGTGATAAAACAGCTTTAACAGCATCTATGGTAGAAGGTTACAATAAGAAAAAAGAAGGAAAGCAAACATTAAAAGTAACTTATAAAGGATTGTCTGGAAAATTTGATGTTAATGTCGTAGATCTTGTAAAAGCAATATCTATGGATAAACAACCAAATAAAGTTAAATACAATTATGGTGAAGAGTTAGATGTAACAGGAGCAGTTATTAAAGTAATAAAATCTAGCGGAATCTATAAAATACCAGTTACAAAAGATATGACAAGTGGTTATAGTGCTACTACCCCAGGTACACAAATGATTACAATAACATATAAAAATGAAACTACTAATTTTATAGTAATAGTTGGAGAAAAACCAGCTGAACCAGTTACTCCAGTCAAACCAGAAGAACCAACTAAGCCAGATACTCCAACAATAGATCCAACAACACCAGATGAACCAGATACACCTGAAACACCAAGTACACCAGTAAAACCAACTAGACCAACATCGGTAAGAGAAGATACCAAAAAGAATCAGGAAGAACCAAATGTTGACGAAATTGTAGAAACCCCAAATAATACAGAAGAACCAACAAAAGGAGAAGATTCACAAGGTCCACAACAACCACAACAAGAAAAACCTACTGCTACACTTGGAGATAAAGATGAAAAAGAAGACAATACAGCAGAAACTAAGATGATAGCAGGAGCAACAGGATTAGCAGGATTATTAATACTATTATTACTATTAGTATTCAAACATAATACAAAAATTTATGTACAAGAAGACGGAAATGAATATGTATTAGGCGGAAAAGAAAGATTAAGTAAAAACAATAAAACAATAGATGTAGATAAATTCTTAGATGGAAATACATATCCAAATAAAGTAAAAATAATACTTGATAAGAAAATAGCAGAAAAATTAGATAAACAAAAGATAGAAATAAAACATAGAGGAAAAGTAACTGAAAAGGTAATCAAATACAATAATGAAGAATTTGAAATTGTATTAAAAGAACTTAAGACAAAAGAATAAAAATAAACTAAAGATGAAAGTGAAAAGACAAAAACTAAAGATAAAAATGAATAAGAAAAAGCATCAAAATTAAAAATAAGACGTTTTTAAAACAAAAGAGATAAATAATATCAGTGTGCATGCAAAATTTCCTAAAATTCTATTTTATGCACACGAATAGGAAGAAAGGAAATTTTGTAGATATTATTTATATATAAATTACTAACATAATTTAAAAAATGTAGTAAAAGATTATAGGCTAAAAATAAACCCTATTTTAGGGTTTATTAGTCGTGTTATAAAAAAATATTTACTTTTTGGTTTTTAAGTGATACAATATGAAAAAACAAAAGAGGAGATATTTTATGAAAGAAAAACTAAAAAACATAGTAAATTTATATAACATAGCTGTAGTAATATGTGTTGTAGTAATTATAGTTTCATTATGTATTATTTTAAAGCCAGAGGATGGAGGAATATTTGCAAAACAAAAAGAGAAACTAATGGTAGATGGAGTAGAAGTAATACAATCAAACAAAAAGGAAACAGAAGAAATATCTGAGAAAGAAGCTAGAAAAATAGCAGTAAAACAATTCAAAAAGTTAAATGAAAATGTAAAAGAGGATAGCCTAAGTGTTACAAAAATCCAAAGAAAAGGCGAAGAATATTATTATATAGTATCACAAAGAAATAACGTAGAAATAAAGATTATGGGTGGAAAAATAACAAGAGTAAATAGTAGTTTAGTTGAAGAATCACATTAAAATGTGGTTCTTTTTTTGTACATCGGACATTTGGGGACGGGTCAATTTTGTCCTTTACATAATTTAAGAAATAATATAATAAAAACATATAAATTTTCAAAAAATGCTCGTTCAAGCTAAGTTACGCAGAAATTATAATCGAAATTTGTGGCATCCTTCCATTTGAAAAATGAACTCTTTCCACAAATTTCTCAATAATTTCTAGCTTACTTACTTTCAATCCGCTTTTTTTCAAATTGATATGTTTTTATTTTAATATTGTTATATTTTATGCTTTATGTAAAGGACAAAATTGACCCGTCCCCAAATGTCCTTTAAAAAAATTGTTTAATGTGTTGATGCCGTAAGAAAAATGAAGGAATAGTCGAATTTTGTAATATAAACTTAAATTAAAAGATAAAAAGGCGCTTTATTATTGGAAAGTGCTTTTTTCCGTAGATTATATACTTATAAAATATTGTAATATAAATATAGCAGTAATTGAATTAATGAAAAAAATAATTATAATTATTATATTATTTATATATAAAATTTCGCAGGAGAAAAAAATGAAGTACTCAAGAAAATACGTTAACAGAATAAAGAAGAAAATGACAATACTTGCACTTAGCAGTGTTGCCATTACTTGTTGTGCATTAGCAGTATTTAAAACTTTGAGTTATGAGGATCAAATTTCAAAAACAGAAAAAGAAATATTTACAGCAAATGAGAAAATAATTAACTTTACTGAAAATAATTATAATAAAATTACAAATGCTAAAATAGTTGGTGGATACAACTTCTTTGTAACTTTAGCAGAAGATGGAAAAGTTTATGGATGGGGTCAAAATAATTATGGACAACTTGCTACAGGAGATACTAAAAACAGAACAAAACCAGTATATATGGGAATTGATAATGTTGTAGATATAGATGCAGGAACATATTTTACAATAGCAGTAAAGGCTGATGGAACTGTATGGACAGCAGGTTGCAATATAAATAGTCAATTAGGAATAGGAAATGCTGAAAATAGTAGTGAATTTGTACAAGTGAAAACAGAAGATGGATATTTAACAAATATAAAAGCTGTTGGAGCTGGAGATAATTTTGCTTTTGCAATTTCAAATGAAAACGAAGTATATGCATGGGGTAATAATGCTTATGGACAACTTGGTATAGGTGATACAACATTAAGAAATTTAGCAACAAAAACTAAATTTGAAAATATTACTCAAATTTCAGCAGGAGAAAAACATACAGTTGCATTAGATGCAAATGGAGCCGTATGGACAGTTGGATGCAATAATTATGGTGAATTAGGGATAGGAAATAGAACAAATAAATCAGTTCCACAAAAAATATTAGCAAGTGGAGCAAAAGAAGTAGCAACAGGTCAAAAACATACAGTAGTATTAAAAAATGATGGAACAGTATGGGCAACAGGTTATAATGGAGCTTCAGGAAAAAGTGAATCATTTTATATATTAGGTATTGGTGGAACAGGATCAAACTACAGAGATACAACTTTATCAGAGAATGGTACCACTTACATAGTGTATAGACTTCGTCAAATTAAAAATGGAAGTGTAAACACAAATCTTTCAGGTGTGTCACATATAAGTGCTAATGGATATGTAACATATGCAGCTACAGCAACAGATGGCATATATACAACAGGCTTGAATACTTATGGTGCACTTTTTAACACAAGTACATCCCAATATTATTACTCAACAAAACAACAATCTGGCAAAGTAATAAAGGATATGGCAGTAACAAGAAGTGGTAATACTGGTGCATATATAGATGATATAGGAAGAATATATACAGTAGGATATTCAGCAGAAGGTGAACTAGGAAATGGAACTACTGCTGTGTCTTATGGTTATATTCCATATAGCATTAGTGATTATAAAATATTATCTAACCCAAGTCTTGTAAGTATGAAGGTTGGAGAAACTAAAGATATAGAAATAACTTTATCAAAAGAGTTAAATATAATAAATGAACCAAACGAGACATCAATAAGTTTTGAATCATTAGATACAAGTATTGTAACAGTAAGTGAAAATAAAATAACAGCAGTAGGTAAAGGAACAACATATATTAGAATTGCAGATACTAAAAATGGAATATATGGTGCAGTGAAAGTAAATGTTACAGAAAATGGAAATGTAACATTTGCTAAAATTTCAGGTGGAACAGAATATTTTGTTTCATTAAAATCTGATGGAACAGTATGGTCATGGGGAAAAAATACAGTAGGACAATTAGGTCTAGGGGATGCTAAAAACAGAACAGAACCTACAAAAACAACTATGACAAATGCAATAGATATAGCTACAGGAAGTGCTTTTACGGCTGTTTTAAAAACTGATGGAACAGTATGGACAACAGGAAGTAATGCAAATGGACAATTAGGAGATGGTACTACTGAATCAAGAAATACATTTAAACAAATAGAAAATATAAATGATGCAATACAACTAGCAGCAGAAGATAATTCATTACATATATTAAGAGCTGACGGAACAGTATGGTCATGTGGTTATAATGGATATGGACAATTAGGAATTCAAACAACAACACAATTAACAATACCTCAAAAAATGTTGAAAGTTCCAAATGTAATGCAAATAGTAGGTGGTGCAAACCACTTAGTAATACAATGTGCAGATGGAAGTGTATGGGCAGTAGGAAACAACAATTATGGGCAATTAGGTTTATACAATAGAACTAATCAAACAATACCACAAAAAATGTTAGCAAGTGGAGCAAAAGAAGTAGCAGCAGGTGCTAATCATACAATGGTATTAAGAACAAATGGAACAGTATATGCAACAGGTTATAACGGAAGTAGTGGAAATAGCACTTCATATTATGTTATTCCATTAGGAAGTACAGGCTCATCTTATAGAGATGGATATTTTTCAGAAAATGGTACAACTTACTATATACATGCATTAAGACAAGTAAAAGCAACAAATACATCTACATATTTATCAAATGGTAAACATATAACTGCTTCAGGAGATTCTACTTATGTTACAACTAATAGTGGTGGAATGTACACAATGGGAGCTAACAATTATGGTAATTTATTTTCATCTAACACAAGTAAATACTATTATGCAATGTTGTACCAAAGTGATAAAAATATACAAGCAATGGCATTAACAAGAGATGGAAATACAGGTGCTATTTGTAACGAAGATGGAGTTGTATATACTGTTGGATTAAATACTTGTGGACAATTAGGAAACGGAACAGTAGAAACATTATATACTCCAATAAGTATAAGTGATAAAAAGATAAATGTAGAAAAAAATATAATTAATTTTGAAGAACCAGAAGAAAAAGACACAATAAAATATACAACAAAAATGAGATTTAATTTACTTCAAAATGAACTATCAGGAACAGATTGTACATACACATCACAGGATACAAGTATTGCAACAGTAGATGAAAATGGTGTAGTTACAGCAAAAGGAATAGGAACAACTTATATTACTTTATATAATAAAGAAAATAACTTATATTCAACAGTGTATGTGAATGTAAATGGTAAAGGAAATATAACTCAACCTAAAATAGTAGGTGGAGAAAATTATTTTGTAGCATTAAAGGGCGATGGAACAGTATGGACATGGGGCTTAAATAACTGTGGACAACTAGGACTAGGTGATAAAGAAGGAAGAACAGAACCTGAAAAAACAAATATGAAAAATGTTATAGACATAGCAGCAGGAACATCATTTACAGCAATATTAAGAAAAGATGGAACAGTATGGACAGTTGGACAAAATAACTATGGTCAATTAGGAGATGGAACAAATACAAATACAGAAATATTCCATAAAGTAAGATTAAATGATGAAGGAGATTATTTACAAAATGTAATAAAAATAGCAGCAGAAAATGAAACTCTTCATGCATTAACAAAAGATGGATATGTATATTCTTGGGGTAGAAATACAGAAGGACAATTTGGAGTAAATAATAAAAATAATTCTAAATATCCAGTAAGAATGCAAAAAATATCAAATGTAGCAAATATTTCAGCAGGTGCAAATCATTTAGTAATGCTACTTTCAGATAGTAGTGTATGGGCAGTAGGATATAACAATTATGGACAATTAGGGTTATATAATAGAACTAATCAAACATTACCACAAAGAATGTTAGCAAGTGGAGCAAAAGAAGTAGCAGCAGGTGCTAATCATACAATGGTATTAAGAACAAATGGAACAGTATATGGAACAGGTTATATGGGAAGTTCTGGAAATAGCACATCATATTATGTTATACCAACAGGTGGAACAGGAAGTAATTATAGAGATGATTATTTTTCAGAAAATGGAACAACTTATTATTTACATTCATTAAGACAAGTAAAAGCAGTTAATACAACAACAAATTTAAGTGGTGGAAAACATATAGTAGCAGCAGGAAATGTAACATATGTAACAACTACAACAGGAATGTATGCAATGGGAATAAATAATTATGGACAATTATTTACTTCAAATACAGCCTTAACATATTATGCAAGAGATGTTCAAACTGATAAAAATATTCTTACAATGGCGGTTACTAGAAATGGTAACACTGGTATAATTTCAGATATAAATGGAATGATATATACAGTAGGATTAAATAATTTTAGCCAATTAGGTAATGGAACAGTAGAGACATTAACTGCACCAATATGTATAAGCAATAAAAAAATAAACATAGATAAAAACATAATAAATTTTGAAAAAATAGGACAAACAGAGAAAATAACATATTCAACAGGAATGACATTTAATTTAATACAAAATGAAATTCCTAAGGCAGATTGTACATATACATCACAAGATGTAAGCGTAGCAACAGTAGATGAAAATGGTGTAGTTACAGCAAAAGGAATAGGGACAACTTATATTACTTTATATAATAAATCTAATGAAATGTATGCCTCTGTTAAAATAAATGTAAATGGAGAAGGAAATATAACACAACCTAAAATAGTAGGAGGAGAAAACTATTTTGTAGCATTAAAGGCCAATGGAACAGTATGGACATGGGGTCTTAATAACTATGGTCAATTAGGACTAGGAGATGAAACAACAAGAAGTACACCAGAAAAAGCAAAATACTTAAAAGTAAACCAAGATGGAAGCAGTGAAGCAGTAGAATTAACAGATGTAGTAGATGTAGCAGCAGGAAAATACTTTACTATGGTTTTAAGAAAAGATGGAACAGTATGGACAGCAGGAAATAATAGTGCTTTACAACTTGGAATAGAAAGTGAAAAAAGTAGGAATTTATTTACACAAGTAAAAGGTGAGAATGGTGTAGGATATTTAAAAAATATAATTCAAATTACAGCAGGAGATGAATCAGCTCATGTATTAACAAAAGATGGATATGTATATTCATGGGGAAAAAATGCAGAGGGACAATTTGGAATAAACAATAAAAAAGATTCTAAATATCCAGTAAGAATGCAAAAAATATCAAATGTAGCAAATATTTCAGCAGGAGCAAATCATTTAGTAATGTTACTTTCAGATAGTAGTGTATGGGCTGTAGGATTAAATAAATATGGTCAATTAGGATTAGGAAACTTAAATTCACAAACATTACCTCAAAGAATGGTAACAAATGGAGTAAAAGAAATTGCAGCAGGTGCAAATCATACAATGATACTAAGACAAGATGGAACAGTATGGGGAACAGGCTATGATGGAAATACTGCAAATTCAACAGCACATTATATTATACCAACAGGTGGAACAGGAAGTAATTATAGAGATGGTTATTTTTCAGAAAATAATACAACTTATTATATATATTCATTAAGACAAATAAAAGCAAATAATACAGAAACTGTGTTAACTGGTGGAAAACATATAGTAGCAACAGGAGACGTAACATATGTAACAACTGCTGCAGGAATGTATGTAATAGGAGCAAATAATTATGGACAATTATTTACTTCAAATACAGCTTTAACATATTATGCAAGAAGTGTTCAAACAGATAAAAATATTCTTACAGTTGCGGCAACAAAAAATGGATTTTCAGGAGCATTTTCAGATATAAATGGAATGGTATACACAGTAGGATTAAATAATTATGGACAATTAGGAAATGGAACAACAGAGACATTAACGGCACCAATATGTATAAGTGAAAGAAAATTAAATGTTGAAAAAAATATAATTAACTTTAATAAACCAGAAGAAACAGAAACTATAACATATAGCACTACAATGGCATTTAACTTAATTCAAGATACAATACCAAGTTTAACATGTAAATTTAAATCTTTAGACACAGAAATAGCAACAGTAGACGAAAAAGGTTTAGTTACTGCAAAAGGAATAGGAACAACATATATTCAATTATATAATAGCGAAAATTCAATATATGCTTCAGTAAAAGTAAATGTAAATGGAGAAGGAAATATTACGCAACCTAAAATAGTAGGAGGAGCGAGTCACTTTGTAGCGCTAAAAGCTAATGGAACAGTATGGACATGGGGACTTAATAACTATGGTCAATTAGGTTTAGGAGATAAAATAAATAAAACAGAACCAATAAGAGCTAAATATTTAGAAATTAGCAATGACAAAACAGAAGAAAAAGAAATAACAGATGCAATAGATATAGCAGCTGGAAATTACTTTACAGTAATTTTAAGAAAAGATGGAACAGTATGGGAAGCAGGAGCAAATGATTATGGACAATTAGGAACAGGAAATACTGAAAATAGTAATGTATTTGTTCAAGTAAAAGATGCAACAGGTGAAGGATATTTAAAAGATATAATTCAAATTACAGCAGAAGATGAAACAACTCATGCTTTAACAAAAGATGGGTATGTATATTCATGGGGAAGAAATACAGAAGGACAATTTGGAAACAATAGTACTACAAATTCTAATTATCCAGTAAGAATGCAAAAAGTGACAGATATAATGCAAATTTCAGCAGGTGCACATCATTTAGCAATGCTTTTATCTGATACTAGTGTATGGGCAGTAGGACTAAATAGCTATGGACAATTAGGTTTAGGAAATTTAAATACTCAAAAATTGCCACAAAAAATGGTAGCAAGCGGAGTAAAAGAAATAGCAGTAGGTGCAAACCATACAATGATACTAAGACAAGATGGAACAGTACTAGGAACTGGTTATATTGGAAGTTCTAGTAATGGAACAGCATATTATATAATACCAACAGGAGGAGCAAGTAGTAATTATAGAGATGGTTATTTTTCAGAAAATGGTACAACTTATTATTTAAGCAAACCAAGACAAGTAAAGGCAAATGATACATCAACAAACTTAGGTGGAGGAAAACACATTGTATCAGCAGGAAATGTAACATATGTATCAACAAATGCGGGAATGTATGTAATGGGAGCAAATAATTATGGACAATTATTTACTTCAAATACGACTTTAACTTATTTTGCAAGAAAAGTACAGGAAAGTAAAAAAGTACTTGCAATGGCAGTAACAAGAAATAGTGCTACAGGAGCATTTGCAGACATAGATGGAATGGTATATACAGTAGGATATAATACTTATGGAACAATGGGAATAGGAGACAATGTAACATTAACTATACCTATGTGTATTAGTAATGTAAGAATGAATGTAAATCCTTCAATAATAAACTATTCTAAAGTTGGAGAAACAGGAGAAAAAATAACATATAACTTAAAAGCAGGATTTAACTTGATTTCTGAAAGTATTGCTCAAGGAGAAGTAACATTTAAATCAATAGATAGTAGTGTAGCAACTGTAGATGAAAATGGTATTGTTACAGCTCAAGGTGAAGGAACAACATATATAAGAGTATATAACAAAAATACAGATACATATGCTTCAGTTAAAGTAAATGTAACGAGCAAAGAAGGGAAAGTATATCCTAAAATAGTTGCAGGAGCTAATCATTTTGTAGCTTTAAAAGCAAACGGAGAAGTATGGACATGGGGACAAAATAGTAATGGACAATTAGGTTTAAATGATAAAGTTACAAGAACAAAACCTACTAAAACAGATATTTATACAGTAGATAATGAAGAACAAACAGACATAATAGATGTAGCAGCAGGAAGTGAACATACATTAGTATTAAAAGCCGATGGAACAGTATGGGCTGTAGGAAAAAATAATTATGGACAATTAGGCAATGGAACAACAGAAAATTCTTGTGAATTTGTACAAGTAAAAGATGTAAAAGGGGAAAATTATTTAGAAAATGTTGTACAAATAGCAGCATCAAACTGGGCTTCTTATGCACTTTTAGCAGACGGAACAGTATACAGTTGGGGTTCTAATTCAAATGGACAACTTGGAATTGGAAAAGTAGATAGTGTAGCACATACATTACCAACAAAAGTTTCAAGAATTTCAGGAATAATGCAAATTGCAGCAGGTGGAAACCATGCAATTTTTGTAGAAGCGAGAGGAACAGCATGGGGAGTTGGATACAATGAATATGGACAATTAGGTTTAGGAAACAATACTAAAAATATAGGTATTCCAACACAAATTAGAAATGGAAGTAATTCTGGAGCACTAACAGGAGTAAAACAAGCTTCTGTAGGCGAAAACCATACAATACTTGCTTTAGAAAATAAAACAGCAGTAGCTATGGGATATAATAAAAATTATCAATTGGCTCAAGGAACAACTAAAGCTATAAATTTACCAGTAGTAATGACTAAAACAGATGGAAGCCAATTAACACAAGTAAAAAATGTTCTTGCAAGTGGAAACTCAAGTATAGTAAGTGTATACAAAAATGGAGAAAGTGCAGGAATATATGTAACAGGAAACAATAATTATGGACAATTATTTGCAAAAGATACAGCAATAAAGACAAGATTAACATTAGTACAATCAGATAAAGAAATAATTTCTATGACTGCAACAACAAATGCAACATATCAAACATCAGCTATAGTAGATAGTTATGGACTTGTATATACTGTGGGATACAATGCTCATGGAGAAATGGGAGATGATACTATAATTTCTTCTGTTAACCCAGAATGTATTTCAGAGTCTTACTTAGAATGCGAAAAAACACGTTTATTATTAAATATAGATAATAAAGAACAAGTAAATGTAGCAACAACATTAGGTTTCAACTTATTGTATTATATAGTTGAAAACGAGGAACTAAACTATAATAGTTTAGATGCAAACGTTGCAACAATTAATGAAAATGGGGTAGTTACAGGTAAAGCATTTGGAAAAACAAAAATAGAAGTTACAACAAATAAATTACCAAATAGAATTATTGTTGATGTAGAAGTAATAGAAAAAGATGAAAAAGCTTATGTTAAAATTGTAAATGGTTCAAACTATACAGTGGCTTTAAAAGCTGACGGAACAGTATGGACATGGGGATTAAATAGTAATGGACAATTAGGATTAGGCGATTTAACAAGTAAATATAAACCAACAAAAGTTGATATTGAAAACATAATAGATATATCAGCAGGAGATACACATACTTTATTATTAGATAAAGATGGAAATGTATATGCATTTGGTTCAAATACATATGGACAATTAGGTGATGGAACTACAGTAAATAGAAATACACCTATAAAAATTCAAGGATTAGAAAATATAAAACAAATAGTTGCAAGTACGTATAATTCTATGGCATTAAATAATAATGGACAAGTATATACTTGGGGCTATAATGGAAGAGGACAACTAGGAGACGGAACTACAAATACTAGAACAAAACCAACTAAAATAAAATTAAGTGGAATATCTTCTATAGCAGGATTTAATCAAACTTCAGTTGCTATTACACATGACGGAGAACTTTATGTATGGGGCTATAATGGAAGAGGACAACTAGGTTTAGGAAATAAAGTAGATAAATATTTACCAACAAAAATAGCAAAAGTAACCAATGCAATAGAAGCGACTGTAGAAAATAATACAATATTAGTATTAACAGAAGCAGGAGAAGTATTATCAAGTGGTTTTAATGCGTATGGAAATTTAGGAAATAACTTAACATCAGATAGATATACATTTGGAAAAGTTTTAGCAGTAAATGGCACAGATTATTTAACAAATGTAAAACATATAGAAGCTGGAAATGAAAATACTATAGCAGTATTGGAAGACGGAACAGCAGTATTATGGGGAAATAATGCTAATTCACAATTTGGAAACAATACTACAGCAAATGCAAAAATTCCAGTAGTATTAAAATATGCAAATAAAGAAACTGTTACAGAAATATTAGATGTAGCAGTAGGAGCAAATACAGTAACTATAGTTACAAATGACGGAAAAGTATGGGCATCAGGTAAAAATAGTTATGGACAAATAGGAGATAGTACAGCTTCAGATAAAAAGACATTAACTTGTATAAGCAATACAAAAGTAATGTTTAATGAATCTCCAATAAAAATAAAAGGAATAGGAAATAAAGTAAATATTCCAACTAGTGTAATTCTAGGATTTAATTTATTAAATAGAAATAAAGAAGAAGCAAATTATGAATTTACAGTAAAAAATGAATCTATTGCAGTAGTTGATAATGCCTTACAACAAATAACATCTGTAAAGAAGGGAAAAACACAATTATATGTAGAAGACAAAAATTCAGGAGAAAAATCTTCAGTAGATGTATATGTTTTAGGAGACGAAGACTTAACATTTCCTCAAATAGAAAGTAGACAATATTCAACATTAACATTAAAAGCTAATGGTGAAGTTTGGAGTTATGGACAAAATAATTATGGACAATTAGGAACAGGAGATACAGCAAATAAAATTCTACCAACATACACAGGAATTAATAATATAGTTCAAATTTCTTTAGGAGAAAATCATGCTCTTGCAGTAGATGCCGAAGGTAATGTATGGGCTTGGGGTTCAAATAGTTATGGACAATTAGGAAATGGAACAAGAAATACATCTTATACAAAAATACAAGTAAAATCACCAGATGGAAAAGGCACATTAAACAATATAGTAGCAGTATCTGCAGGAAGAAACTTCTCACTAGCACTAGATAAAGATGGACAAGTATATGCATGGGGAATAAATAACTATGGACAATTAGGTATTGGAAATAGTACTAACAGTATATTACCTGTTCAGGTTCAATCATTAAATAATATTATAAAAATAGAGGCTGGAAAATATTCAAGTTATGCTATAAATAACGAAAATAATGTATTTGTGACAGGATACAATAGATATGGAGAATTAGGAGATGGAACAACTACAACAAGAACAAAATTCACAAGAAATGCTTTATTAATAAATGTACTTGAAATATCAGCAGGAGAAAATGAAAATACACTTGCATTATTAAAAGACGGAACAGTATGGGGATTTGGAAATAATGTAGGAAATTGCTTAACAAATGTATCTGGTTCAATACCAGCACAAATAAAAACTCAAACAGGAGTATTACAAAATGTAACATCTATAAAAGCAGGATATCAAACAGGATATGCAATAACTTCAGAAGAAAAAGTTGTTGCATGGGGAGTAAATAACTATAAGCAATTAGGTGTTCAAAATACATCAAACCAAACAGTTGCAACATATATGAAAGATAAACAAGGAAATGATTTTACAGATGTAATGCTTGTTTCTGGAGGAATATATAATACAGAAATAGCAAAAAATGATGGAACTGTATGGAGTGTTGGATATAATGGTTATGGTGAATTAGGAAATGGTTCATTAACAAACTTAAGTAAAATTGAAAGTATTTCTACACCATATGTAACATTAGAAGAAAGAGAAGTAGTATTAAAATTATCAGATCCAAATTATCAAATAAAACCATTAACAACTTATGGATTTAATTTATACTATGATAAAGCTGAAAATAACGGATTTACATATAAGAGTTTAAATGAAGATATTGCAACAGTTGATGAAAATACAGGAAAAGTAACTGCAAATACAATAGGAAGAGCATATATAATAGTATCTTCAAAATCAGGAGGAAACGAAAACAGAGTTACTATAGATGTAATTCCAGAAAATAACAAAGTGGCAGAAAAAGTTGCAACAGGTTATACACATTCTTTAGCTTTAAAACAAAACGGAACAATTTGGGCATGGGGAGATAACAGCAAAGGTGAAATAGGAAATGGAAAAAATAACTCTACAAAAGTAACTATGCCAGTTCAAATAGAAAAAGAAAATATAGTTGATATAGCAGCAGGTTATTATTATAACTTAGCAGTAGATTCAAATGGGGATGTATATTCATGGGGATATAATGGATATGGAAACCTAGGAGATGGAACAACAGAAGATAAAAATGTGCCTACAAAAATAGAAGGATTAACTGATATTAAAAAGGTACATATAACAGACAAAACAAGTATTGCAATAAACGAAAATGGAGAAATTTATATTTGGGGACAAGGTTATACAAATAAACCTCAAAAAGTAAATTTCTATGGAAAAGCAATTCAAGCAACTAAAAAATTAATTTTATCAGAAGATGGAACAGTTTGGTACTTAAGTGAAAATCCAAGTAAAGTTGTAGGACTTTCAAATGTAGTACAAATTGCATCAGCAGATAATTATTATGTAGTATTAACATCAAAAGGTGATGTATATGGATGGGGATATAATAGATATGGACAATTAGGACAAGGAATATATTCATCATTAAGTGGAATTGTAAAAATTCCAGTAGAGAATGTAGTAGAAATAGCGACAGGTGGAGATACAGTATTATTAACAACAAAAGAAGGAAATGTTTATTCTTGTGGATATAACTCATATGGACAATTAGGTATTGGAAATTATGAGCAAAAAATAGCAGTACCTACAAAGGCAATAGGAATAGAAAATAATAAACTAGTAAGTAGTAATTCTTATCATTCTGTAATTTCAGATAAATTAGGTTTTGTTTATACAACAGGACTAAATTCTTATGGAGAATTAGGTAATTCAACATTAGCAAACAAAAACAAGTATGAAGTAATTGGGGGAACATATATATTTGTTGATGAAAACGTAACTAATGTAGAAGTTAATAAACAAAAACAAATAAAAGCATCATTAAATAATAAGTTTAATTTAATAAATGATGTTGTAGATACTGAAAACTTAGAATATAAATCTTTAAATGAAAGTGTAGCTGAAGTTACTAAAGACGGAACAATAACAGGAAAACAAATAGGAAAAGCAGAAATTTTAGTAAGACATACAATTACTAATAAGACTATAACTATATTTGTAAATGTAGTACCTGATGGAAAAATAGCTGTACCAGAAGTTGAGTCTTCAAATACACATATGGCAACATTAAAAGCAGATGGAACAGTATGGACATGGGGAAATAATAGCAATGGACAACTAGGAACAGGTAATAGAAATTCTTCAGCAACACCTATACAAGTAGCAAGTTTAGAAAACATTATAGATATATCTGTTGGAAACAATTATACTGTTGCAGTTAAAAACGACGGAACAGTATGGAGTTTTGGAAGTAACTCATATGGACAACTAGGAGATGGAACTACATCTGAAAGAGTATTACCAATTCAAGTAATAAGAGAAGATGGTATTACTTTAAGTAATATAGTAAAAGTATCTGCAGGAATACAAAAAACAGTAGCACTAGATATAGAAGGAAATGTTTGGGTATGGGGTAATGGATATTCAAGAACAGCAAGAAAAATACAAACATTAGCTAATATAATAGATATTTCTGAAAATTATGCAGTAAGCCAAGACGGAAAAGTTTATAAAATAAAAGATGCTTCTAAACTAGAAGCAAATAGTGTAATTAGAGTTTCTGAAAGCTATACACATACATTATTATTAAGAAATGACCAAAAAGCATATTCTTTTGGAGATAATTCAAAAGGTGAATTAGGTATAGGAAATACAAAAAATGTAGATGTTCCTACGCTTATTAAGAATGCCGATGGAAGTAAAGATTTAGAAAATATTAAAGAAGTTAAAGCAGGAAAAGAATTCTCAATGGCTTTATTACAAGATGGAACTACATATATTTGGGGTTCAAATGCAAACTATAAATTAACAACAACTCAAGAAACAAACCAAGTATTACCTAAACAAAATAAACAAATTAATGCTCTAGCAATAGAAGCGGGAGTAGAAAACGGAGCATATATAGATAATGAAGGATTTGTATATGCATGGGGACTAGGAACTTATGGAACTATAGGAAACAAATTGTATACTACAACAGCTACACCTACATTAGTAGGAAGAGAAGAAGTTGCATTAGATACTAACAATATTGTATTACATGTTGGTGAAAAACATATGATAGAAGTAAGCAACAAAACATTTAATGTATTAAAAAATGTAGAAGATACAACTTCAAGTAAATATACATCAGGAAATAGTAAAATTGCATCAGTAGATGCAAAAGGAGAAGTAACAGCAAATAAAGAAGGTTTTACAACAATAGTAGTAACAAAAGAAGAAACAAATTATTCATCAATAGCACAAGTAACAGTATTACCAGATGGAGTAGAAATAGAGCCAATGGCATTAACAGCTGGTTCACATACAGTTATATTAAAAGCTGATGGAACAGTATGGAGCTATGGAATAAATTTTAGTTATGAACTTGGAGATGGAACAACAACATCTTCAGATATGCCAATAAAGGTAAAATTCCCAGAAGGAACAATAATAAAACAAATTGCAGTAGGAAATACTCATAATCTAGCATTAGATTCAGAAGGAAATGTATGGGGATGGGGTGCTAATTCAAATAATGCATTAGGAACTATAACAGCAAGAGTACCAGTAAAACTAGGTTTAACAGGTATTAAGAAAATAGCAGCTAATAATGACCAAAGCATGGCATTAACAAATGATGGATATGTGTATGTATGGGGATTAAATAACAATGGTGAATTAGGAATAAGAACATATGAAAAAGTAACAAAACCAACATTATTACCATACATAAATAGTGTATTAGATATATCTTTAGGAAAAAATCATTCACTATTATTAACAACAAACGGAAAAGTATTAACAACAGGTTTAAATGCTTATGGACAAACAGGAAAGAAAGAGGGAAAATCTAATACATTTGAAGAAATTAAATTAAGTGATTTAATAGGTCAAATTTCTGCGGGAGATAACCATAGTGTACTTGTAACTATTAAAGGAGAAGTATATACATTTGGATTAAACAACAAAGGACAATTAGGAACAGGTAATAATGAAAATGTTACAGTTCCAACAAAACTTAAAGATATTAATAGTATAATGAAAGCTTCAGCAGGAAAAGGACAAACACTATTATTAAATGCAAATAGAAGCATTTATTCAACAGGTGCAAATGAACAAGGTGAATTAGGAATTGGAACAAACGAAAATAAAAATATATTTGCAAAAGTAACAGCAGTAAGTGACTTTATGACAATATCAACAGGAAATACATATAATGTTGCAATCAAATATAATGGTGATGTATATGGATGGGGAGATTACTATCACGGACTTCAAAATGTTAAAACAATGACAAATAGTAGAATTCCTGTAAAAATAGGAAATGACTATTCATATGTAAATGATCAAGAAATAACATTAAATATTGGAAGTGAAAAGAAAATAAATGTAACACCTAAATATTTATTTAATGTTTATAAAGAAGACGAAATATACAATAATTTTGAATATAGTACTACAAATTCAAGTATAGCAACTATAAGTGAAACAGGAGTTGTAAATGGAATTAAAGTAGGAACAACTTGGGCAAAAGTAATACAAAAAGACACAGGAAAAGAAAGTGTAGTTATAGTAAGAGTAGTAGGAGAAAATCAAAAAAATGCACCTCAAGTTTCAGGAGGAAAAAACTTTGCTACAGTATTAAAAGCAGATGGAAGCATTTGGAGTTTTGGTTATAACTCAGATGGACAATTAGGAAATGATAAATTATTACCAATAAATATCCCTAGTGAAACTAATATTCTTTCTTCTTATAAAAAGGTTACAACAGGAAAAGATTTTACAATAGCATTAAGAGAAGATGGAACTGTATGGGCATGGGGAGACAATACTTATGGTGTATTAGGACAAGGAAATAGACAATCTGCTAAAAAACCAATACAAGTACAAGAAATAACAGATGTAGTAGACGTTATGGCAGGTGAAAATCATGTAATAGCATTAGATAAACTTGGTAATGTTTATACTTGGGGCTTAAATAATTATGGACAATTAGGAAATAGAGATACAAACACAATAACAATACCTAAAAAAATAAATAATGTATCTAATAAAGTTATAGCTATAAATGCAAATAAAAATAGCACAGCAATAATTGATGCTGAAGGAAAAGTCTATGTATTTGGCAAAAACGAAGAAACAAATTATGTATTACCACATTTAGTAGATGGAATAGAAAATGCTGTAAAAGTAAATTGTATACAAGATGCAATTCTAGTATTAAAAACAGATAATAGTGTACAAAAAGTAACAAACTACACATCTACTACTATATCTACAAAAGTACAAGATATAGGAGCAAAAGATATAGTAGATATAAGCACACAAAGTGATAGTACAATATTATTAGACAAAGAAGGAAATATATATACATATGGCTCAAATGAATATGGACAAGCAGGTATAGGCATAAAAGGAAATAGTATTGATTTACAATTAGTAGACAGAGTAGATACTAAATATTTTGCAATAGGTGCAGGATACAGAAATAACTATGTAATAGACACAAATGGATATGTATATTCAGCAGGATCAAATGAATATGGACAATTAGGAAATAGCTTATCTGAAGACAGTTATGCATTTACATTAGTTGGAGATAGAAAATTCACTATTTTACCAGAAGCAAAAACAATGCAGCAACCAGAAGAAGAAAAAGTAACTATAAATGCAAATATATTCAATGTATTTGGTAAGATAGAAAGAAAATTAACAGATTATGATTGGAAATCAAGTAATGATGAAGTAGTAACAGTAGAAAACGGAGTTGTTACAGCAGAAGATATGGGAGAGGCAACAATTACAGCAACAGATAAACTAACAGGAGCTACAGCTACTGCACTAAGAGTAGTACAACCACTTGATGAACAAAGAATTGAATCTATATTTGTAAATGGTATAGAAGCTAAAATGACAGGAGAAAATAAATATTCAATTTCAGTATCACCTAATTTAGATGGAAGTGGAACAATAAAAATAACAACAAAAGATAAAACAGATTCAATAAGTATAGATACAGGAAAAACATATTCAGAAAATGGTGTGTTATTGGAAGATATTAATTTAGACACAAATCCTAAATTAGTAAAAATAAGAGTAAAAACAACAAATGATAAAACAGTTGATTATGTGCTAATTATAAATGTTACATCAAACAATACAACATTAAAAAAATTAACAATAGACGGAATAGAAGCAACTGTAGTTGGAACAAATGATTATGAAATAGTAATACAAGATGATGTACTAAAACCAGAAATAACAGCAGTAACTTCACATGATTTAGCAAAAGTAGGTATTAACAATAGTACATTAGAGCAAAAACAATCAACAAGAACAATAAGTATGGAAGACAAAATAAAGAGAGTTATACCTATTGAAGTAGTAGCTGAAAATGGAAACTCAGTACAATATAGATTAACTATATACAAAGAAGATGCTTTAACACAATTAGATAAAGTGACAGTAAATGATATTGAAGCAGAAAAAATAGCAAGAGATACATTCAAAATTATAGTAAATAAAGACATTAATAACTCAAAAGTAAGTGCAACATCAGTATATCCTTTAGCAAAAGTACAATTAAATAACTTAGGAGAAGAAGAAGGAATAACTACAAAAACAATAGCAACAATAGGAAATCAAACAATAGTAAAAATCTATGTAACTGCAAAAGAACTAGAAAGAGAATATACATTAATAATTGAAAAAATAGAGGAAGAAAGCAATTTAGGATTATTTGCAGTAGTTGTAGATGGAAAAGTTATAATGCCAGTAGACGATAAATATGAAGCTTATGTAAGTAAAGATAATAAGAATGTAGAAATAAAAGCTACAACAATAGATGAAACTAACTTAGTTAGAATTGTAGGATTTGAAGCAGAAACTAATATTACAACAAGAAAAGTAGACTTTAATGCTACAGAAACAAAATATGTAATAGAAGTAATTGATGCTAAAAATAGTGCTAATAAAAAACAATATGAATTAACTTTAAAAGTTGATTTAACATTAGAATTAGATCAGGTAACTGTAAATGGAAAAGAAGCAACTAAATTAACAAATAATACATATAAGTTCTTAGTAGAGCCAACTGTTACTACAGAAGGAGAAGGAGAAACACAAACAACTACTTATACTTATCCAGATGTATCTACAATAGTAGCAAAAACTTTAGTAAAAGATTCAAAAGTAGAAATTAACAGCTTAGGAGAAGAAGTAAATATAACAACTAAAGAAGTTGAAACTAAAGAAGATAAGACAATAATTACAATAGTTGTAAGGTCAGATAAGCAAGAAAAAGAATACACTTTAATAGTTGAAAGAAAACCAGTAGATAGTAATTTAGACCTATTTGCAGTAATAGTAAATGGGGAAGTTATTGAAAATGAGTCAGATGTTTATAATGTAACAGTAGACTATGATATTACATCTATAAATGTAGAAGCAATTACTACAAATGAAGAAGATTTAGTAGGTATAGCTGATGGGGAAGCTAAAGCACATAGTGTAACTAAAGATTTAGAAATTACAGGTGATTCTTATTATAAAATTAAAGTAATGGATGCAAATGATAGTACTATAGTTAGAGAATATACATTAAATATAAAAGTTGATGATTCTTATAACTTAGAAACAGTAAAAGTAAATGATATAGATGCTGTAAAAGTAGATGAAAATACTTATAAAATAATTGTTGATTATGGTACTAAATTAGCAAAAGTAACAGCTACAACAGTAAATGAATTATCTACAATACAAATTAATGATTTAGGAATAGATACACATACAACAACAAGAAATATTACTACAGATAAAATGCAAACAATAGTAAAAATATTTGTTACAGCTAATGGAAAAGAAAAAGAATATTCACTAATAATAGAAAGAAGTGTATCAGAAGGACTTGAATTATTCTCACTTTCAGTAAATGGAACAATATTAACACCTATAGGAAGTGTGTATGAAATGTATGTACCTGAAAATACAAAAGATGTAGTTGTAAAAGCAATAACAGTAGATAAGAGTGACTTGGTAAAAATTGGAAACAATGAAGAAGAAGTATATACATCAACTAGAACATTAGAAGTAAATGGAGATACAAAATATATAATTAGTGTAATTGACCCAGAGGACAGTAACAATAAGAAAGACTATACATTAAATATAAAAATACCATCTTCAGATAATACTTTAAAAATGGTATCTATAGGAAATAAAGAATTTACAAAAGAAGCAGTAAAAATTGTAGGAACAAATACTTATGAAGTAAGCATTTCAGAAGAATATGAAAAAATAGATGTAAATGCAATAACAAATAATGCTTATGCAAACGTAAGTATAAATGGAAAAGAATATGTAAGAAATTCTTCAACTGAAGAAATTCAAATTACAGGAAAGAAAACTATAATTATGGTTAAAGTTCAAGCTCAAAATGGAGATGTAGAAGAATATACATTAAATATCAATTCTCAAAGTAATAATAATAATATAGAAAAAGTAACAGTAGATGGAAAAGAAGCTACATTAAGTACTACTCAAGAAAATACTTATGAATATACATTAGATCATGCTACAGACAAGGTAAATATTGGTGCTATAGCACAAGACTTAAAAGCTACAGTTGCAATAAATACAGAAGTAGCAGAAGTTTCAGCAACATATAAAGATGTAGAAATGACAGGAAAATCTATAATAGTTTATATAACAATTACATCAGAAGATGGAAAAGAAAAACAATATAAATTAATAGTAAATTCTTTACCAGATAATGTGAAATTACTAAGTGTAAAGGTTAATGCAAAAGAAGCAAATGCAGTTCCAACAAATAAATATGAAGCTAGAATAAATAAATTAGACACAAGTTTTGAATTATATGTAATACCAGAAGATCCAAAAGCTAAAATTCAAATAAATGACAATAAAGAAGCGACAGGAACAACAAGCGGAATAATTACTAAAAAGTCAGAAGAAGAAATTGTAACAATAAAAGTAACAGCACAAGATGGAACTGAGGAAATTTATACATTAGTTGTATCAAATGAATCAGACGATGCTAGTCTTGCAACATTAATAGTAAATGGAAATGTAATAAGCAAGAATGAAGAAGATGGAAAATATTATTATACAGCTGAAAAATTTGTTACTGAATCTATAAATGTAAAAGCAATAGCAAGCAATAGTTTATCAACAGTAAGCATTAATAGATTAGAAGAAACTTATGAAAAACAAGAGGCAGAAGTTTCAATTCCTGATATTATAAATAACATACCAATAACAATAGTAGCAGAAGATGGAACATATAAAGAATATACATTAGTAGTAAATAAATTACCAAATGAAACAGAAGTACAAGTTAATATAACAATGCAAGATGATAATGATGAAACTATAATGAAAACAGCGGACTTTGACGAAAATGGTAAGGCAACTATTAAAATAGGTAATAATGAAAGTGTTAAAATATCAGCAATTACAAGAGACAGTCTAGCAACAGTTTCTATAGCTGGAGATTTACCACAATATGCTAAAGCAGACAAGAATATTGATATAATTCAAAATTCAACAACATTAAATATTGAAGTAATAGCACAAGATGGAACACAACAAAACTATACATTAATACTAGAAAGATACTCTAAAGACAATACACTTAAAGAAATACAAGTAAAAGGAATAGAAGAGGAAAACATAAATAAAATAGACGAAGAAAACTACAAAGTACAAATTCCAAATACATTAGATACAATAGAATTAACATCAATAGCTAACAGTGAATATGCAACATTAAAAGTAGATGATGGAATTTATACAGATACAAATAAAGTTACTCAAAATATTGATACACATGAAAATGAAACAGTTGTAACAATTACAGTAAAGGCAGAAAATGGGGAAGAAAAACAATATAAGGTAACAATAATAAAAGTAACAGATTTAAGTATTAGTAGTATAAAAGCAGATGGAAAAGAATGTACAATAGAAGATAATACTTATATGGCATTTATAGATTCTGGAAAATCTGAAGTAAGTCTAGAAATTATACCTACAAATGAAATAGCATTAGTAAGTACAAAATTAGAAAAAGATTCAAGCTTTAGTACTCCTAGTGCAAATGCTATTCATACTCTTGTAGTTCCTATTACAGAAGGAAAAGATGAAATAGTATTAGTACAATTACAAGATCCATTAGATGAGACAAATATAAAAACATATACAGTAATAATTAAAGAAAAATCACATGAAGCAGAATTAGAATTGTTACAAGTAAATGGTGCTGATGCAATTAACTTATCAACAAATTATTATGTAGAGGCAACAATGGAAGCAAAAAATACAAAAATTTATGCAAAAGCTACAAATAAATATGCAACAGTTGAAATTGTAGGAACAACAATTTCTGGAGTAGGTAGTATAGAAGAAAATATTAGTCTTAATGAAGAAAAAACTACTACAATAAAAATAAGAGTAACAGCACAAGATGGAGTAACTTATAATGAATATGAATTACAAATAGAGAAAAAATCTGATGATACAGGTTGTACTATTACTGTAAATAATGAAACACCAGATGAATATGATAATGTAACTAATACATATACAAAATATATAGAAAGAGCTTTAGAAGAGGCAACATTAACAGTAGTTACATCATCAGAAAATGCACAAATAGAAATATTAGGTAATACATCAAAACAAACTTTATCACAAATAGTAGATACTCCAAATGAGGAAAATACAATAGAAGTAGTAGTAAAAGCAGAAAATGGAAATACAGAAACTTACTATGTAAGAATTGTTAAAAAATCTACAGATGCATCAATAAAAACTTTGAAGGTAAATAATACTTTAATAGAAGAAATAGATGGAAAATATAATGCTGTATTATATGATAACAATAAAGATGTGCAAAATGCTCTAATTGAAGTTATAACAACAAATAAAAATGCACAAGTACAAATAGGAGAAGGTACAGAATGGTTTACTAATATAGGAAAATCTACATTAGAATTTAAAGATGGAAATAGAACAATTACATTAAATGTTAATGTAAAAGCACAAGATTCAAATACACCAGTTCAAACAAAAGAATTAGAAATTAAATTAGTTTCTGACGACGTAGGAATTAAATCTATCAAAAATGTAGATAAATTAGTAACAAACTATAATTCAGAAACAAAAACATATACAGAATATGTAGATTCAAATGTTGAAAAAGTAACATTAGTAGTAGAAGCAAATAGTATATATACAGAATTATCTACAGCAGATGTTACAGGAACAGGAATATTATCTATTGAAAATATAGATATGGCAGGAAAAGAAGAAGAAACAATTAAATTTGAAGCAACTGCAGAAACAGGAAGAAAACAAGAATATACAATTATTGTTAAGAAAAAATCTAATAATGCAAATGCTGAGCATATATATGTAGATGGTGTAGACATTATAGGCAAATTTGAAGACACTGAGACAGTTCCTACTTGTAAAATATCAATAGAAAAGATAAAAGAAAATTCTAAAATTAGAGTAGTATCTGAAAATGAATTTGCAAGTATTAGAATTGGAGATGAAACATCAGATTCTTATGATGTAACAAGAATTATAGAGTTAGACTTAGAAAATAATTCTATAACAGTTCCAATAGTAATAACAGCACAAGATGGAATTGCTATTAAAACTTACAACATAATGTTTGTAAGAATATCAAATAATACTAAGGTTTCATGGGTAGAAATAAATGGAAAACATATAATAGAAAATGCAGAAGGAAACTATGAAACAACAGTAAAAGCAAGTGAAGAAACAGCAAAAATTAAAGTAGTATTAGATGATATATTAGCAAAAGTATCTTTAGGAGGAGAAGAGCAAGAAGGAATAATAGAAGAAACAACAATATTAGCAGAAACCGGAGATACAATAAAGACAATTTCAGTAAAAGCACAGGATGGAACAAGAAAAACATATAAGATTATTATTCATAAACAAGAAAACGACCTAGGATTAGACAAAGTTTATTTAGACGATAGAATTGCTACAAAAGTAGACGAAAATACATATAAAATTGACGTGAAAAAAGGAACTACTTTAGCTACAATTAAAGCAATTTCTAAGAAAGCAACAGAATATGTATCTATAAAAGGAAATGCTAAAAAGGTAAATTCTAATATTTATGAAGACTTAGATATAACAAAAGGTGAAGTAGAAATTGTTGTAACAGCTATGTTAGAAGGCGAAATTGACCAAGAAAAAACGTATAAACTAATAATAAATGAAGTAGATGAAAATACTATATTAGAAGACTTAAGAGTAACAATTGAAGTAGATGGAGAAGTTGTAACTCCAGATACAGACGGAATTTATATAAAAGTTGTTAAACCTGAATTAGATAATAGTATGGTAAAAGCTACAATCAATTCTGAGACATCTAAGGTAAAAATTAAAGATGTAAATGGGGAAACAGTATTTAATAATCCAGATATACAAAGAAATATTAGTTTAAAAGAAGATACAACAAAAGTAGAAGTAGAAGTTGTAAATGGAGCTAAAGATAAACAAAAATATGAACTATATATTGTAAAAGAAAGCGAAAAACTAGATGATGCAAGTTTAAAACAATTATTTGCAAATGATGTAGAAGTTTCAGCAAGCGAAGATGGAACATACAATATAGAAATTAAAAGAGATATTACAAAAGTTAACTTAAAAGCAGTAGCAAATGCCCTTCTTGCAAGAGTTAGCATAGATGGAAATGTAGCAACAAGAGGAGAAAATACAAATACAATAATTATTGGCGAAGAAGAAGAAAAATCAGTTAGAATAAAAGTAATATCTGTTTTAGGAAATGAAAAAGAATATATTGTAAACATATATAAAGAGCCAGAGAGATTAACATTAAAAGATATATATGTAGATGGAATAAAAGCAAACAAAACATCAGATACAGAATATACAATAGATATAGCAAGAATTAAAAAGAATGTTGATATAAAAGCTACATTATCTTACTTAGATGAATACGTATCAATAGGAGAAAATACAGCAACCATAGGTACAAATGAATATAAAGATTATGAATTAAAAGACGGAATAAACACAATAAGCATTATTGTATCAAATGGATTAGATAAAACAGCAGAAGATTACCAAGAAAAAGAATATACATTAACTATATCTAGAGTAAATAGTTATATAATTTCAGGAAAAATAATTACACAAGCAGTAGATCAAGGAAAACAATCAGCAACAATTATAGTTTATAATACTAGTGATACAAGAGAAGAAAATAGTGAATTAGACCTAAGAGAAATACTAGAAAACACTATGATAAATCCAGACGGAAGCTATGAAATAGAATTAGAAAAAGGAACATATGATATTGTAATTACAAAACCAGGATACCTTGAATACAGACTAACAGATATAAAACTTGAAAAAGATATAGAACTTAAAGATATAAACATTTATGCCGGAGACGTAGTAGAGTCAGGAGAAATCGAATTAGACGATATGGTAGCATTAAATGATAAATATGGGGAAGCTATCACAGATGCTAACAAAGAAGAAATGGCAAAATATGACTTAAACGAAGATGGTATAATAAATAAATTAGATAGAAATATATTAAAGGAAAACTATGGTAAAAAAGCACAAAAAGTTATATGGATAGATCCAAATGCAAAAAATATGATATTACCATTAGAAGGAAGCTATGTAATAACATCAGAGTATGGAACAAGGGTGCACCCAATAACAGGAGAAATAAAAACACATAGTGGACTAGACATAGTAGGAGCACATCATGGAAATATCTTAGCAGTAGCAGATGGTGAAGTAACATATTCAGGAGTACAAAGCGGATATGGTAACTGCGTAGAAATAAAACATATTGTAAATGGGGAAACAATATATAGTTTCTATGCACACTTATCACAAATAGATGTAGCAGTAGGACAAGCAGTAACACAAGGAGAAGTAGTAGGACTAGAAGGTGGAGCAAAAGATGACCCTAACCACGGAACATCAACAGGACATCACTTACACTTTGAATTACGTAATAACTCAGGCTCAGGAAATAGCATAGATCCAAATAAATATATTAACTTCTAAAATAAAAATATCAGTAGGGAACATCTCTACTGATATTTTTTATATAGTAGGAAAGTTCTCCTTGTAGGAGAACTTTCTGTACTAGATAAATATGGCGAGCCTTAGATTTTCTTAAAATTTGCATTTGATAGAAAATCTTAGGCTCGCTTTTTTATGCAGGACATTTGGGGACGGGTCAATTTTGTCTTTTACATAAAACATAAAACGTGACAATATTAAAATAAAAACATATCAATTTGAAAAAAAGCGGATTGAAAGTAAGTAAGCTAGAAATTATTAAGAAATTTGTGGAAAGAGTTCATTTTCCAAATGGAAGGGTGCCACAAATTTCGATTATAATTTCTGCGTAACTTAGCTTGAACGAGCATTTTTTGAAAATTTATAGTTTTTATTATATTATCTTTTAAAATTATGTAAAAGACAAAATTGACCCGTCCCCAAATGTCCTTTCCCTAAGAAAAAATCCTAAAGAGTCGAAGTTTGTTACAAAAATTTAAAATAAAAGATAAAATAGCATTTTGCAAGCGCAAAGTGTTTTTTTCCGTATATAAATGTATAGTTAAATGCTTGTAATATAAGAAATATTATAGTTGAAAAGATTAAATAAGTTATAGATAATTATATATATTAATTTATAAATAATATATATTTTATTTATTTAATTTATATATAGCATTGATAGAGAAATGAGAAAAAATAAAAGGAGAGTAAGAGTTTGAAATTAAGCAAGAAGTACAAGACAAAATTGAAAAAAGAATTATTGGCTACACTTGAAAGTGTAGCAATAGTTACAGCAACGTTAGCAATAATAAAACTAACGGGTATTTCTATGCCTAATGATATAGAAAAGTTGATTACTCAAAGTAAAAATCGTTTATTTGCAGATGCAGAAACTGAAAGTAACGAAATAGAAAATTTATCGGATTGTGCAGATTTAAATGGAATAAGAATTAATGGGCAAGAATATATCTTTGCAAAAAATAAATATAGCTATGATATAAAATTACCATATAATATTGAAGATGAGTTACAAATAGAGTATATAAAAATAGATGAAGGTCAAAACATAATTGGTGATAGCAATTATATATTGCAAAGTAATAGTAAAATAATTAATTTTGATGTTATTTCAAAAAATAAAATAGTTCAAAATAAATATACAATAAACTTAGAAAAAGAACATAGTACATATTTAAAAAATATTGCGATAAATTCATTTGCAATAAATCCAGAATTTAGTGAAAAAACATTAGATTATATAGTAAATATTGTAGAAAATACAAATTCATTAAAAGTACATGCAATACCATATGACAAAGAATCAATTGTTACAATTCAAGGAAATGAAAGTGTTAGTGAAAATAGTATAATTACAATAAAAGTTACAAATCCAAATATTGAAGAAGAAAGAATTTATACAATAACTTGTAAAAAAACAGTAGATGTAAATAATTATAACTATTCAGGTGGTTATCAAGAATTTATTGCACCATATTCTGGAATGTATAGGTTTGAATGTTGGGGAGCAAGAGGAGGAAAGTCGAGAATAGATGGCTCTTTAGGAGGAACACCAGGAAAAGGTGGATATGCAAAAGGAGAAATTCTACTAAAAAAAGGAGAAAAATACTATGTTTATGTAGGTCAACAAGGCATAGATGCTGTGGTAAAAAAAGATTCAGCAGCAACATGGAATGGTGGAGGGCTTGGTACATGGGATCATAGTGATAATGAAACTTCAGGTTCTGGTGGTGGCGCTACAGATATTCGATTAATAAGTGGAAACTGGAATGAAACAAAGAGCTTAGCATCTAGAATTATTGTTGCTGGAGGAGGTGGTGGTGCCTCTTGGACATATAGAGCAGGTTCTGGTGGAGGAATTTCAGGAGAAAATGGTACAAGAGCAAAGGCAGGTACACAAATTTCTGGATATGCATTTGGAATAGGACAAAATGCCTCAGGAATAGCAGATAGTGATGGAGTAGGTGGTGGCCGGAGGTGGTTACTGGGGAGGATATATGAGCGATACATCTAAAGCATCAGGAGGAGCTGGTGGTTCTGGATATGTATCTGGACATGAAGGCTGTATTGCTGTTAATTCACAAACTGATATTACACCAAAAGTGCAAAAATATACACAATTATCAGATTCATATCATTATTCTGGAAAAATATTTACAAACACAGAACTAACAACAGGTGCAACTGAAACAAGTAAAGCTACAATAACACCTTTAAGCTTTATAGAAGAAAATTATCCAATATCTAACATTGCTACAGATATAGGAACTATGACAAAAGAATTTAATCCGGAAGAAAGTGATTATTATATAGAATTAGATAAAGAACAGGCATATCCGACAATTTCCATAACAACTACAAGTGATGATATAAAAGTAGAAGGTGGATTAAATCAACAAGTAGAAACAATAGCTGGAGAAACAATTAAACAAATAAAAACAAAAACTATAGAAGGAATAGAATATACGTATACTTTACATTTTGTAAGAGGGGCTTCCTCAGATAGCTATTTAAAAAATATAAAAGTAGCTGGAGTAAATGTAGAAAATTATAACGAAAAAAAATTAAGATATGATGTGATATTACCATACAACATAGAAGAAAATACAATTATAGAAGGAATAAAAAAATTTCCAGGACAAACTGTTATAGGAGATGGAGAAGTTGAAACTAAAACTTCTAGTACAATACGAACAATACAAGTAATATCGGAGGATGGGAAGAGTACAACAGAATATAACTTAATATTAAATAAACAACCAAATACAAAGTTGAAATTTTTAGATATAAAAAATCAAGAATTTGCACAATTATTTGAAAGTGATAAATTAAATTATGAATATAAAGTTACTTCTGGAGTAGTTTCATTAGAAATTATAGCACAGCCATATGATGATAATGCAAAAGTAGTAGTAAAAGGAGCAGGTTATATAAAAGAAGGTAAAAATACTGTAACTATAACTGTTTCAAGAGAAGGAGTAGAAGATACAGTATATACTATAGTAGTAACTAAGGGAGAAAACTTAGGAGAACAAACATATGATTTCTCATATACGGGAGAATATCAAACATTTATAGCACCAGCAGCAGGATTTTATAAATTTGAAGCATGGGGAGCAAGAGGAGGAAAGTCTAGAATACAAGGTAGATTAGGGGGAACTCCAGGAAATGGAGGCTATACCTCAGGAATTCTTAGATTAAATGAAGGTGACGTTATATATGTATATGTAGGTGGAAAAGGAACAGATGCTGTAGTTGGAAAGAATTCACCTGGTGGTTGGAATGGTGGAGGCCTTGGTACATGGGACAATAGAGATGATGAAACATCAGGTGGTGGCGGAGGTGCCACAGACTTTAGATTAATAAATGGTAATTGGAATGACTTAAATAGTTTATATTCTAGAATAATGGTTGCCGGAGCAGGAGGAGGAGCTTCTTGGTCGTACAAAGCAGGATCTGGTGGAGGAATAAATGGAATATCATATTATTCTAAGAGCCCAGCTGGAACACAAACATCTGGCTATGCACTAGGAATAGGAAAAGATGCATGGGGAATTGCTGACAATGATGGTGTTGGAGGCGGAGGTTCAGGTTATTATGGAGGAACAACTAATAATATTAGTGGAGCTTCTGCAGGTGCAGGCGGTTCATCATATATTTCAGGACATGAAGGTTGTAATTCGACAGATGAAAATGGAAAACCAAAAGGAAGTAACTCACATGTTTCAGGAATGGTATTTAAAGATACTATTATGGTAGATGGAGAAGGTTATGAATGGTCAAGTACAAGGCAAAATTATGTACAAATGCCAAATCCACAAGGGAATTATGTATCAGGAAATAATGCAGATGGTTATGCAAGAATAACATTACTAGAAGATCCATCGCAAAATAATTTACTAAAAGAAATTCAAATAAATAAAGGAACATTAGAACCAGAAGTAAGTTATGATGTATCTGAGTATACAATAACACTAGATGCAGAAGATACAGATGTTACAATTTATGGAGTTGTAGACGATATTAAAGCAAGTATAGAAGGCAATGGAACTTATGATGTTACAGCAGGAGAGAATACTATTAATTTGAAAGTAACAGCAGAAAGTGGAGACGAAAAAATATATAAAATAAAAACTATAAGAGAAGCATCTAATAATTCTAAGCCATTAAATATTACAATAGATGGATTAATAGAGTCTATTATAAATGTAAATCCAATTTATGGAGTTTTAGAACCTAAAGAATTTAATCCAGATGTCCATGAATACTCTATGATAGTTCCAAGCAGAATAAAAAAATTGACATTTAATGTAGAAAAAGGTCATAAATATCAAACAGTTGTGGGAGATGGAACTATAGAATTACAAGCTGGAGAAAACAATATAAAGATAGATGTTATATCAGAAGATGGAAAAAACACAGAAACATATATCTACCATATAACAAGAGATATGAGTGGAAACTGCTTATTAGAAAGCCTAACTATAAATAATGTTGAAACAGATTTAAATTTTGACCAAGATGTCTTAGAATATTTTATAGAAGTAGAAAATGATGTAACTTCTTTAGATATCACAGCTATACCAGAAATGAAAGAAATAACACCTATAATAGAAGGAAATAAAAAACTAAAAGTAGGATTAAATGATATATATGTAATAGTTATTGCTCCAAATGGAGAGCAATTAGTATACATTATACATGCATATAGAAAACAAAGTGGAAATGTATTTTTATCATCATTAAAAGTAAAAAATGGTGAAGAAGAACTAACAATGGATCCAACATATAATAAAGTATTGGATACATATATAGTTACAGTTTCAAATGAAGTAGAAAGTGTTACTATAGAAGCTATACCAGAGGATAGTACATCTACTATTACAGGAGCAGGAGAAAAGAAACTAAAAACAGGAACAAATACTTATGTAATAAATGTAAAGGCAGAAGATGGTTCTTTTGGAAAATATACTATAAATATAAATAGAGCTCAATCAAGTAACAATTACTTAAAACAATTAACAACAACGCTAGGTGAGTTTAGTCAATCTTTTGATAAATTAAATACTGAATATGAAATAACAGTTCCAGCAAATACTAAAACATTGCCTCTTATAGTGCAAACAGAAGATAAAACAGCAAAATATAAAGTATTAAATAACAACAACTTCCTAACAGGAATTAATTTTGTTACAATAAGAGTTACAGCGGAAAATGGGGAACAAAGAGATTATATAATAAAAGTAATGAAAGAATCATCAGATAATAACTACTTAAAAAATATAATAACAAGTAATGGAAAATTAAGTCCAGTATTTAATAAAGAAATATTAGAGTATACTATAGAAGTTGAAAATGAAATAGAAACATTAAAAGTTACAGGAGTAAAAGAGGATTCATCAAGTATAATTACTGGAGAAGGTGTTTACGCATTAGAAGTAGGTAGCAATTTAGTAACATTAACAGTACAAGCAGAAAACGGAGATATTAAAACTTATGAACTAAATATTATAAGAAAGAAGAACTCTAATATAAATTTATCAAGAATAGAGAATGATAAAGATCAGATAGTTACAAAGATAGATGCTAACACATACGAAATAAATGTTAGAAATGAGATAGATGAAATAACATTAAAAGGTATTCCAGAGGTAGCGACTACTAAAGTAGTAGGAGATGGAAAGTACAATCTAGAAATTGGCAAAAATGAAATTAATTTAGTAGTGACTGCAGAAGATGGAACAACTAGAAATTATAAAGTAATTGTAAATAGACTAAAATCTGATAATGCTTATTTAAAATATATATTTGCAAATGAAGGAGAATTGTACGAAAACTTTGAAAAAACAATCACAGAATATCATTTAAAGGTGCAAGAGGATATACAAAGTTTAACATTAGATATACAAACAGAAGATCCAGAGGCAACATATAAAATACTAAATAATAGTGATTTTTCTTATGGGGAAAATAAAGTTACTATAGAAGTTACAGCTTCAGATGGATTGACTAAAAAAGAATATAATATAATTGTTTATAGACAACCAGATATAGAAAAACGTTGTGATTTAATTGAATTAACTGTAGATAAAGGAGTATTAACGCCATCATTTGAAGCAAATACATTGGTATATGAGGTAAACTTACCTTACGAAGAAGAAAAAATTACTGTGAGTGCAAAATCATTAGATAATACAGCAACTATTACAGGAACAGGAGAATATACTCTAACTGTTGGATTAAATATAGTTACTATAAAAGTAACTTCAACAAACAATGAAGAAAAAGTATATCAAGTAAAAATAAATAGGGCAAAATCTACAAATGCAAATTTATTTAGTTTAATTATTCAAAACCATGTAATATCACCAAAGTTTAATAAAGATATAACCTTCTATACATTAGAAACAAAAATAAGTGAGCTTACAATGTATATAACAACAGAAGAAGCGGATGCAACATATGAAATAATAGGTAATGAAAATTTACAAAAGGGAACAAATCAAATTGTTATAAAGGTAACTGCACCAGATGGAGTAACTACCAAAAATTATATTTTAAAAGTTACAAGGACAGGTTCAGATAATAATAACTTAGCATATTTAGCAGTAAATGGATATGAAATAACACCAAAATTTAATAAAAGTGTATTGTTATATAATACTAATGTTTCAGATGATGTTGAATCAGTTTATATAGATGCAGTGGCAGATGATGAAAATGCTGTGGTATCTGGAATAGGAATTGCTAAATTAGAAGAAGGTAAAAACATTTTCGAGATTGTTGTTAGTTCAGAGTCTGGAAAAACAAAAACATATACAGTTGTTATAAATAAAGGGCTATCAGATAATGCTTATTTATCAGAATTAAACATATCACAATGTACATTAACGCCAAAATTTGATAAACTAATTAATGAATATAATATAGAAGTTGAATATGACATAGAAAATGTAAATGTGTTAGGTTATGCAGAAGCTAGTGAGGCATTTGTAACAGGCAATGGAAATTACAATTTAATTGTAGGTAAAAATAAGATAGATATAATTGTTACTGCTGCAAATGGCAATAAGAATATATATACAATAAATGTAAAAAGAAAAACAGCGGTAAGTGCAAAATTATCAAAATTACAAGTTAAAAATTATGAAATAGTACCAACATTTAATCAAAATACAAATTCATATTTTGTAAGTGTAGATAATGAAATTACAAGCTTAGACATGATAATAGAAACATTAGATCCAAATGCAACATACACAATAGAAGGCAATGAAAACTTTATAATTGGAAATAATGAAGTAACAATAGAGGTAACTTCTAGCGATGGCAAAGAAAAAGAAATATATACAATACAAGTAAATAGAAATATATCTAGCAATAACTATTTAAGTTATATTTTACCATCAGAAGGAAAATTATCACCTTCATTTGTTAAAACTACAAATTCTTATGCTATAACTGTCGACAATGATATAACTCAAATAAAAATAGATGCAGAGCCAGAAGATAGCAAAGCAACTATAAGTGGTAATGGAGATTATACTTTAAAAGTTGGGGAAAATAAAGTAGAAATTAAAGTTACATCTAGCATAGGAGTTACAAGAACTTATACTATTATAGTAATAAGAAAGAAAAATGATAATAATTATTTAAAAACATTAACAGCAAAAGTGAATTCAAATACAGTTGAACTATCACCAAACTTTAATAAAGAAACTATGAATTACGAAATAATAGTTCCAGTAGGAACTACAAAAATGCAATTCATAGGAGAGGCAGAAAATACTTTATCAACAGTTTCTGGATTAGGTTATATACCTATACAAGCTGGTGATAACACACATGAAATAAAGGTAACAGCAGAAAACGGAAGTGCTAGAACATATGTAATAAATATAAATAGGGTAAAATCAACAGTAAATGATTTAGTTGATTTAATTCCAAGTATTGGAACGTTAGATCCAAGTTTTACATATGGAACGTTAGAATATAATTTAACATTAGGAAATGCAGATTCTTTATTATCATTTGAAGTATTAACAGAAGATAGATTTGCAACAGTCAAAGGAAATGAAGAACAAGAAGTTCCAGATGGTGAAAGTGTAAGAAAAATTATTGTAACAGCAGAAAATGGTGATACCAAGACATATAAGGTAAATATAAATAGAATAAGAACAGATGATGCAAGATTAAAGAGTTTAGCAGTAAAATCTTTTACAATAGATCAAGAATTTAATAGTGATGTATATGAATATACATTAACTGTGCCAAATGATAAGTTTGTTTTAACAGAAAATGAAATTGTAGCATTACCGTTTTATGAAGACACAAAAGTATATCCAGATGTAAGTGTAGAATTGTCAGTATTAAAATTAAATAAATACCAAATTAAAACAATAGCACCAGATGGTTATACAACGCAAACATATACAATTTATATAACAAGAGAAAAAAGTAGTGACTCAACACTTGAAAAACTTGCTGTGTCAGGCTATGAAATAACTCCTGAATTTAATAGCAATACATTAGAATATATGCTAAAAGTTCCTAAAGGAACAACTATACTAAAAGCAGAAAATGTAATAGCTATTCCAACAGATGAATATGCAATAGTTGTAAAATCAGGAGATTTGGATCTAACTGCTAATGAAAGAGTATTTAATATAGATGTTACAAGTCATAATGGGGAAAGAAATACTACTTATAAAATTAAAGTAGAAATAGAAAAATCTGATAACAATTATTTAGAAAGTTTAACAACTAGTGTAGGTATATTATCTCCTGAATTTGATAAAAATGTAACACAATATTCTCTTCATTTAACACAAAGACAGGATACTTTGGAAATAAATGCAGTACCAGAAGATGAAACAGCAACAATAGTGAGTGGAACAGGTACATATAATATTACAGAAGAAGATACTAGAATAATAATTATGGTAAAGGCAGAGAATGAAAAATTAAGAGCATATATTATAGATGTAACAAAAGAACCAAAAACAGAAACCATAATAAGAGGAAAAGTTACAACAGAAAATGTAAACAACATACACACTGCTAATATTAAAGTATATAAAGACAATGAACTAAAATATGAAGAAAAAACAAAACAAAATGGAAGTTATGAAATATATGTTGTTCCAGATACGTATAAAGTAATAATATCGAAGGAAGGATATTTAAATATAACCATAGAAGACATACTTATAGAAAGCATAGACCAAGAAGTAACATTAGATAGTTATAAATTAGTGGCTGGAGATGTAGTAGAGTCAGGAGAAATAGAATTAGACGATATGGTAGCATTAAATGATAAACATGGGGAAACTATCACTGATGCTAACAAAGAAGAAATGGCAAAATATGACTTGAACGAAGACGGTATAGTAAACAAATTAGATAGAAATATATTAAAAGAAAACTACGGTAAAAAGGCACAAAAAGTTATATGGACAGATCCAAAAGCAGAAAATATGATATTACCATTAGAAGGAAGCTATGTAATAACATCAGAGTATGGAACAAGGGTGCACCCAATAACAGGAGAAATAAAAACACATAGTGGACTAGACATAGTAGGAGCACATCATGGAAATATCTTAGCAGTAGCAGATGGTGAAGTAACATATTCAGGAGTACAAAGCGGATATGGTAACTGCGTAGAAATAAAACATATTGTAAATGGGGAAACAATATATAGTTTCTATGCACACTTATCACAAATAGATGTAGCAGTAGGACAAGCAGTAACACAAGGAGAAGTAGTAGGACTAGAAGGTGGAGCAAAAGATGACCCTAACCACGGAACATCTACAGGACATCACTTACACTTTGAATTACGTAATAATTCAGGCTCAGGAAATAGCATAGATCCAAATAAATATATTAACTTCTAAAATAAAAATGTCAGTAGGGACGTTCCTTACTGGCATTTTTTAGGACATCTGGGAGGACATTTGGGGACGGGTCAATTTTGTCCTTTACATAATTTTAAAAGATAATATAATAAAAACATATAAATTTTCAAAAAATGCTCGTTCAAGCTAAGTTACGCAGAAATTATAATCGAAATTTGTGGCACCCTTCCATTTGGAAAATGAACTCTTTCCACAAATTTCTTAATAATTTCTAGCTTACTTACTTTCAATCCGCTTTTTTTCAAATTGATATGTTTTTATTTTAATATTGTCACGTTTTATGTTTTATGTAAAAGACAAAATTGACCCGACCAAAAATGTCCTTTTTAAAAGTTGACATAATTTATAAAATGTGCTATAATATCATTGCGTTTAAAGAGAGAATAAAAAAATAAACAAGGGATAAAATATAATAAGATACAAGCTTAAGATAAAAATTTAAAAGAATTTTTTATAAAAAGGAGTTTAAATGATGAAAATATCAAAGAGAAAGCTTGGTATTTTATTTATTTTTTTGGCTTTTATTTTTATTGAAACAATTTCATTTGCGACATATCAAACAGCAGTATTGGGAGAAAAAGAAAATAATAATAAAATAAAGTATGAAATTGAAATGGAACAAGAAGAGGTTGTTTTATCTCAAGAAGAACAAGAGACATTAGATTTAATAAATAAATATAGGGAACAAAATGGATTGACAAAACTAAAACCAATAGCTAATTTACAAAAGGTTGCAAAATTAAAAGCAGAAGATTTAATAAATAATAATTATTTTGCACACAATTCTCCAAAATTAGGTACGCCTTTTGAGCTAATGGAATCACAAGGAGTGGAATACAAAATAGCAGGAGAAAACCTGGCTGGAAATATTACAGCAGAAAAGGCTGTAGAGGCTTGGATAAATTCTAAATCACATAGAGAAAATATATTAGAAGAAAAGTTTGATTATACTGGAATATGTGTTATAGATAGTGAAGTGTATGGAAAAGTATTCGTACAAGTATTTATAGGAATTTAATTTAGAATAAAATTATACTATAAAGCTAGTTTTAATTTGAACTAGTTTTTTTATATTCTAGGAAACTTATCATAGTATGATAACTTTCTGTAGAAGATAAATATGGCAGAAATTAGATTTTGTAGCAGTTTGCACTGCGTACAAAATCTTGATTCAGGTTTTTTGTTGCCATTTTATAAGTAATATTATGTATTTCATAAATTACATTTACTTTTAAAAGAAGTTAAGTGTGCCTCAAGACAGCAAATTTGACCACAAAATAAAAATAGTGTATAATAGGAGATAGTTAGGGGGTAATAAATATGATAGAAAATAAAGAAACAGAAGTTATAAATAATGAAAAAACACCAGGACTTAGTGTTGCAGCTATGGTACTAGGTATTGTATCAATAGTAATATGGTGTGCTTGGTTTATTTCAATTCCATGCTCAATACTTGCATTAATATTTGGTATTTTAGGAGTGAAAAAGCCAGGAAAAGGCATGGCTATTACAGGTATAGTTACAGGAAGTATTGCACTTGCAATATGGGTACTAGTATTTTTAGGAGCATTTATGACAGGATTTATGGAAGGATTTTCAGAAGCATTCTACTATTAATAGTATTTATAAAAACGAGAATAAAATAAAAAAACTCTCATAAGATATATAAAGTATCAAAATGGGAGTTTTTATTATGATTATTTTAAGTAAAAAAAGAATAATGATAGTTGCAAGTGTTATTATGGTAGCATTATTTGTTTTTGCTATACAGACTAATACTAAAAATACTAATGTAGTTCAGACAGTGGCACTACCTGTAAGCAATAAAGTAATTGTTTTAGATGCTGGACACGGAAAGCCAGATGAAGGGGCGCAAAGTAGTACTGGAACAACAGAGGCAGAGACAAATTTGAAAATTGCTTTAAAGGTGCAGAGTTTACTAGAACAAAGTGGTGCAACAGTAATACTTACAAGAAGTGATGATGAAGCAATTTATGATTTAGATAGTAAAACATTAAAACAAAAGAAAATATCTGACATTCATAACAGAGTAAAGATAGGAAATGAGGCACAAGCTGATATTTTTGTATCTATTCATTTAAATAAAATTCCACAAGAGCAATACTGGGGTTGGCAATGTTTTTATAAAGAAGGAAACGAGCAAAGCATTAAACTTGCCAAAAGTTTACAAGAAAACTTGAATGAATCAATTCAAAAAGAGAATAAAAGAGTTGCAATGAAATTAGAAAATGTTTATATTATGAAACATGTAGAAATACCTATTTCAATTGTAGAATGTGGATTTTTGTCTAACAAAGAAGAAGAAAAATTACTTTTAGAAGATAGTTATCAAGATAAATTAGCATGGGGAATATACAATGGAATAATTGATTATTTCATGTAAAATAAAAACTATGAGAAATCCTATTTATATTTGGATTTCTCATAGTGCTTTTAGTAATAAAATGCAAAAATATATTCTAATTATATTTAATTTTACTTTTTATTTTCGATTTTTAAGTTTTCTTTTTTTAAATAGCCTTGTCTATAAAAGGCGTTAAAATACATAAATAGTGAAAATATAGTAGCAGCAAGAGCAATATAGTATATGTAAATGTCAAAATGAACATCTAAAGAGAAAAATCTAATAACTATTGAGCATACTATTGCTAAATAAAACAATACCGTAGATAATTTTCCATACCATCTTGAAGATACTACTAACTCTTTTCCATAAAGGAAAGAAGCTCCAGCAATCATTAAAAATTCTTTAATGAAAACAATAACTAAAAACCAAAATGGTATAATTCCCTTTAAAGCAAGTGTAACTAATATTGCTATTTGAGTTGTTTTATCTGCAAGAGGATCTATTAATTTACCAAAGTTTGTTATAAAATTAAATTTTCTTGCTATAAAACCATCTAATACATCAGTAATTCCAGAAGCTGTTAAAAATATAAAAGCTTCTATGTATTTATCTTGAAATAGAAATACTATTATGAAAGGTATTAATATAAATCTTAATATGGTAAGCATATTTGGTACATGTTTAAACATTTTAGGTCCTCCTAATTATTTTACATTTATTGCTATATTTTAATATTAAAGTCAAGTAAATTATCTTTAGTGTCAACGCAAATTGTTTGGCCATTTTTTAATTCTTGTTTTAAAATTCTGTCAGATAATTCGTCCTCTAAGTAACGTGTTATAGCTCTTCTTAAAGGTCTTGCACCATATTTTAGGTCAGTTCCTTTTTCTAAAAGATATTCTTTAGCACTATCTGAAATTTCTAAAGTTATATTTTTATCAGCTAATGCTTTTCTTGTATCTTCTAACATTAAATCTACAATTTGTAATAATTGTTCTTTGTTTAATGATTCAAACACAACAATTTCATCTATTCTATTTAAAAATTCTGGTCTAAAGTTTTGTTTTAAAGCATCTAAAATTTTAGCTTTATTTCCAATGCTATTTCCACCAAATCCAATTGAGTTTGTATTTAAGTTAGAGCCAGCATTTGAAGTCATAATTATAATTGTATTTTCAAAACTTACAGTGTTACCTTGGCTATCTGTTAATCTTCCATCATCTAATACTTGTAATAAAACATTAAAAACATCTGGATGTGCTTTTTCAATTTCATCTAGTAAGACAATAGAATAAGGTTTTCTTTTAACTTTCTCAGTTAATTGGCCTGCATCATCATAACCTACATATCCTGGAGGAGAACCAATTAATTTAGAAGTAGAGTGACTTTCCATATATTCAGACATATCTACTCTAATAATTGCATCTTCACTTCCAAACATTTCATAAGCTAAGCTTTTGGCAAGTTCAGTTTTACCAACGCCTGTAGGACCAACAAATATAAATGAAGGTGGTCTTTTTGTACTCTTTAAACCTGCTCTATTTCTTCTAATAGCACGAGAAACAGCTTCGACAGCTTCTTCTTGGCCAATAACTCTTTTATGAAGATTTGTTTCTAAGTTTAGTAGTTTTAAAGTTTCTTCTTCAGTTATTTTCTTAACTGGTATTTTAGTCCAGCTTTCTATAACTTCTGCAATATCTTGAATTGTTAAATCTTTTAATTTTAAATTAGCATTAATTGCATCAATTTGTTCAATTAAGCTACATTCTTTAGCTTTAAGTTCAGCAGCTTTTTGATAATCTTCTGTAGAATCTGCTTGTGCAGCTTCTTCTTTTTCTTCTTGAACTTGTTTCAATTCATTTTTTAATACTTCTAACTTATATAAAGATTTGTTGTTAAGGTTTATACGTGAACATGCTTCATCTAAAATGTCTATTGCTTTGTCAGGCAAGAAACGATCATGTATATATTTTTCAGACATAATAACAGTTTGTTTAATTACATCATTTGAAATTTTAACCTTATGAAAATCTTCATAATATTTTTTAATTCCTTCAAGAATATCTATAGAATCAGATATAGAAGGTTCTTCAACTATTATTGGTTGGAATCTACGTTCTAAGGCAGTGTCTTTTTCAATGTATTTACGATACTCTTTTAAAGTAGTAGTTCCTATTAATTGAATTTCCCCATTTGCTAGTGCAGGTTTTAAAATATTTGCAGCATTCATAGAATGATCAGCATCTCCTGCTCCAATTATATTGTGGATTTCATCTATAACTAAAATGATGTTTCCAAGACTCTTACATTCATCCATAATAGATTTCATTCTAGATTCGAATTGACCTCTAAATTGAGTTCCAGCGATAACTGCAGTCATATCTAATAAATAAACTTCTTTATTTAAAAGTTTGGCAGGCACTTTACCAGAGGCAATTTTAATAGCTAAACCTTGAGCAATAGCAGTTTTACCAACACCTGGTTCACCTATTAAACAAGGATTGTTTTTAGAACGTCTATTTAAAATTTGAATCATTCTTTGAATTTCTTTGTTTCTACCAATAACCATATCAATTTCGTTGTTTTTAGCTTTAATAGTAAGGTTAGTTCCAAAAGTATCTAAAGCCTTTTTCTTTTTAGAATTTGGCTTTTTATCTACTTTTACTTTTTTCTTTTCTCCATTTACAGAAGAACTACTTTCAGTAGATTCATCATTTTTACCGAAAATATTTGAGAAAATAGCACCAAGTGGAATACCATTTGGCATATCAGGATTTTCTCCATCACCATTTTCATTATTTATAATAGAATCCATATCCATATTAGAAGACATATCTTGGAACATGTTTTCTAACTGATCTGTCATATTTTTTAAATCTTCTTCAGAAATATTTGCCTGTTTTGCAAGTGCATCTAAAGGGCTAATACCTTTTTTCTTAGCACATTCGTAGCAAAGACCTTCAGTTGCAATAGAATTGTCAGGCATTTGTTTGTTAATAAAAATAACAGCTGTATTTTTATTACATATTGAACATAGCATATATTGTCATTCCTCCTTAAATTTTTACCATTATATAATACAACAATTACCTAAAATAGTCAATGAAAAAGCAAAAAATGTACCAAAAGTGCCAGATTCACCTTTGGGGACGTTTCCTTTTGGTTAATTTGGTACTTTTGGAGTAAAAGATGCAAAGGAGATGTGTATTAATGAATCTACTAGAACTTTTGTGTCAATGTCGAATTTTGTCTTACGATTTTTCTTGATTTTCAGGTAAAATCATGCTAGTATAGGGTCATGCAATTTATTTGACAATTGCATGACTAATTTTATTTTAAAAGTCAAGCAACTTAGGAAGAGACATAAATTTTAATTAATAATCTAGTTTATTTATTTTAAATTATTTCTATGAAATCCATATTAAACAATTAAATATTAGAGAATCAAATTTAAAGATTCAGGTTTCAAAAATTAAATTAAAAAACAAAATTTAAATCTAAAGAATATCCAAGATTACAAAAATAGAATAAAGAAGGAGGATAATTTTATAGTCTGTTATTGTCAATGAAATTGTAAATAATCAATAAATATTTACTAAAAAGTATTGTTAAGAACAAATATATTTAGTATAATTAGAAAGGATAAAGCTTATGGCAAATAAAAGACAAGAAGAATTACAATTACAAACAAAAGAGAAAAAATATAATTTAAAAAATGATGTAATATTTCAAACCTTCTTTAGTCGTAAAGGAAATGAAGAATTTTTAATAGATTTTCTAAATGCACTATTAAACAAAGATATAGAATCAATAGAAGTACGAGAAGAAGTGAATTTAGAAAGATTAAGCAAAGAAGAAAAAGGTGGAAGACTAGACTTACAAGCAAAATTAGAAGATGGAACAATAATATCAATAGAAATGCAACTAAGAAACGAATATAATATAGAAGAAAGAACTACGCTATATAGTGGAAAGGTAATATCAAGAGAAACTGAAAGAGGAACAGACTACGAAGATATAAATCAAGTAATAATGATAAACATATTAGGGTATAATTTCTTAAAGATAGAAGATTACATATCAGAGACAGCAATAGTGTTAGAGAAGCATAGAGACTATGAAGTGCTAACAGGATTAAAGTGGTATTTTATAGAGCTACCAAAGTTTAGAAAGCAAAATCCAGATATGAATGAAAAAATAAATCAATGGTTAGCATTTATAGATGATTATAATAAGGAGATGATCAAGGTGGCAGAAGAAAAAAATGATAAACTAAAAAAAGCAAGAATTGAAATGAATTATTTAACAGGAGATGCAGAAGTAAGAAGACTAGCCGAATTAAGAGAAAAATGGGAAATGGATAGAATAAGTGCTATTAATCATGCCGCAAGGAAAGCTGAAGAAAGACGGAGAGAAAAAACGGAAAAATAGAGGGTGCAAAAGAAAAAAGTATAGAAATAGCAAAGGAAATGATAAAAAAAGAATTAGATATTAATCTAATATGTGAAGTTACAAAATTAACAAAAGAAGAAATAGAGAAAATAGTAAAGGAAAAATAATATACAACAAAAAAAACACCAAGTATAGGATTAATGTATTTTAATATAACAGATGATGGATTTCAATATCTTAGAACATGGGATACTGCTTTAAATGGATTTTATGTAGCAGGTATTTTATAGAAAAAGTCTTATAAAAAAGTCAATTGCAATTGACTTTTTTTACTTTTAAATATATACTATAACCATAATTTCTCTACAGAAATTAGGAGGATGGTTAAAATGAATTATAGAAAACAAATAGTAATAGGAATAATGGCATTATTAATTAGCTTAATTTGCTCTACAACATGTATGGCAACTACTGCTATTGTAAATACAGATACATTAAAATTAAGAAAAGAAGCATCTACAGATTCAACAGTTTTAGAATTACTAAATCAAGGAGAAAAACTTGAAATTATAGAAGAAACTGGAGATTGGTATAAAGTAAAAGTTAATAAAATGACAGGTTTTGTGCACAAAGATTATATAAAAGTTGATGAAGATACTACAGAAACTAAAACTGAAGAACCAAAGACTGAAGAGACTACAAACCAAGAAGAACCAGCTAAAGAGAAAACGGGTACAAATCAAAAACAACCTGTAAATGAAGAAACAAATAATACTACAGAAAATAATTCTAATAATGTAGTAGAAGAAACGAAGGAAGAAAGTTTTATAGGTAAACAAACATTAAAATCAGATTCTGATGCATATATTTTACCATTAATAAATTCAAGTAAAATAGGAAAATTAAATAAAGGTGAAGAAGTTTTAGTATTAGATGAAGTAAAAGGCTGGGCATATATTCAAACAGATGATATAAATGCTTGGATAAGAAAAGATGTATTAAAAGAAGAAAATACTAATACAACAACTACAAAAAATGATGATAAAGCAAATAATAATGATATACAAGAACAAGAAATAGAAAAGAAAGTATTGTACGTAAATTCACCATCAATTTACGTTAGAAAAGGACCTGCAACAACTTATGAGGTAGTAGATACATTAGTACAGAACAATCAAGTAACAGCAATAGCAGAGTCTGACGATTGGTATAAGGTAGAATTAGGAAATGGAACACAAGGATATATTGCCAAAAGATTATTATCAGCAAGCAAGGCTGAAACAACTTCAAGAGGTGCAGAGGAAAGAACAACAGAAGAAACAGAAAAGATAGTACAAGCAGATCAAGTAGTGCAAACAAGTGAAAATATTACAACTTCATCTTCAAAAGGAGAAGAAATTGCAGAATATGCAAAACAATTTTTAGGAAGCAAATATGTATATGGTGGATCTGGACCATCTACATTTGATTGTTCAGGATTTACAATGTATGTATATAAAAATTTTGGAATATCTCTAAGCCACTCAGCTAGAGCGCAATCTAGTAATGGTACATATGTATCAAAAGATGAGTTAGAACCAGGGGATTTAGTATTTTTTAAAGACTATGAAACAATGGACGGAATTGGACATTGTGGAATTTATATAGGAGATGGAAACTTTATTCATGCATCTTCAGGAACAGGATATTGTGTTAAAATTTCTACATTATTATCAGGAAGTTACAATACAAGATATGAAACAGCAAGAAGATTAATTTAAAATAGGGGCAAATAAAAATACAAGGAGTGTATATGGAATTATTTTTCATAACTATTGCATGGATATTTGGAGTAATATGGGGGTTATACTTTAAAATAAGTATAGCCCTTTTTGTTATACCTTTAATTCTTACGTGTATATATCTAACTATAAAAAAGAAAATAAAAGTAAGAAAATATGTAGTTTTATTTTTGATAAGTGTTCTTATATCAAATATACAAATCACGTTATTAGAAAAGTCTTTTGATGAAAAGTATCGAAATGTTGGAGAAAATCTTGAAATAGTAGGAACTATTATTTCAAATCCTATAGACAAGCAATATAAGAATCAATATATTTTAAAAGTAGAAGAGATAAATGGAAACAAAAAAAACCAAAATACTAATCTACAATTGAATGTAAAAAAAGAAAAAGAAACATTAAATTATGGAGATAAAATTATAGTAAAAGGAAACTTTGAAGAAGCGAATACTGCTAGAAACGAAGGTGGTTTTGACTATAAACAATATCTAAAGTCGAAAAACATATATGGAATTGTAACTGTAGATAAAAAAGATATAGAAACCATAAATAAAAATAATGTAGGTGTAATTGATTTATTAGCAAACAAAGTTAGAAATTCGATGAAAAGAAAGATAGAACAAAACTTACCTAATGAAACAAATGAGTTACTTTCAGGCATGCTAATAGGAGAAAAAAGTAATCTTCAAAAAGAAATACAAGAAGACTTTAGAGATAGCAGTTTATCACATGTTTTAGCAATCTCGGGTATGCATGTATCATATGTAATATTAGGAATAACATTTGTTATAAATAAATTAAAATTTAGTAAAAAAATGTCGAAAATAGTAATAATTTTAATTCTATTATTTTTCATTATTCTTACAGGCAAAACAGCTTCTGTAACAAGAGCATGTTTTATGAGTTCGTATATTATTTTAGCAAGCCTACTTCATAAAAAAGCACATGTATTAGGAAGTATAAGTATTTCGCTTTTAATTATTCTAATTATAAATCCATATTTTATTTTAGATATTGGTCTACAACTTTCGTATGGAGGAACTATAGGAATAGTACTTATTTATCCAATTTTAAAAAAATATAAAAAGAAAAAAGAAGATAAAACTGGAAGAATTAAAAAAGTATTGTATAAAATAAAAGATAAAATAATTGATACTATACTTATTACAATAAGTGCAAATTTAGTTATATTTCCAATAGTTTTATTTCATTATAATATAATGTCATTCACATTTATTATTTCAAATCTATTAATATCACCAATAATAGGAATTATAATAATACTCGGTTTTTTGTCTGTGTTTGCTTCATATATAGTTAGTCCTATTTCAAAAATAATGTTCTTTTTCCTACAAATATTCTTAAGTGTATTAGCTCAAATAGCACATTTTTGTGCAGAGTTGCCACTTTCTAAAGTTTATTTTCCGACACCTAAAATATATATAATAATTATTTATTATATATTTTTAATTTACTTTATTTTAGTAAAAAACAAAATAATAACAGGTAAGAAAATAGATAAAAAAGTATTTATTATCTTCACAATAATTGTAATTATTTTAAATTTAATTCTAAATTTTATACCTAAAACATTTACTATATCATTTATAGACGTAGGACAAGGCGATTCTATGCTTATTTCAACACCAAAAGGAAAAAATATTTTAGTAGATGGTGGAGGTTCAAGAGATGAAACAACTTTTAATATAGGTAAACAAACTTTAATTCCATATCTTTTAAATAAAGGAATAACAAAATTGGATTATATTATAATATCTCATTTTGACTCAGACCACGCAACAGGAGTTGCCCAAATATTAGGAAAGATAGATGTATCAAGCATTATACTAACTAGACAACTTGAAGAAAATGATATTTATAGGCATATTTTATCTATTGCAAAAGAAAAAAAGATAAAACTAATTTATGTGAAAGAAGGTGATGTATTAAAAATTGGTGGTATAAAAATATCAATTATACACCCAGAAAACAAACTAATGATAAATAATCCAATGAATAATAATTCAATAGTGTGTAAGGTAGAATATAATTCTTTTTCAATGCTATTAACAGGAGACATTGAAATGGAAGCTGAAGAACTTATATTAAGAAAAAATATAAACTTAAAAGCAGATGTATTAAAAGTAGCACATCACGGCTCTAAAACTTCTACTACTGGAGAATTTTTAAAAGCAATAAATCCTAAAGTTGCTTTGATAGGAGTTGGAAAAAATAATAATTTTGGACATCCAAGCAATGAAGTAATACAAAGGCTAAAAGAGAATGGAACAAGAATATACAGAACAGATGAAAATGGGGAGATAAGCATTACAGTAAATAAAAAAGGCAGAATAATAAAAATACAGAGATGTATTACATAGAACAGAGCGAATTGATTAGAAATAATTAGTTCGCTATATTTTTATGCCAAAATTTAAAAGGAGGAAATGAAAATGAATGTAAATGTAAAATTTGTAACAGATGATAAATGCTGTGCTTATAGCAAGTACGGAATAAAGATTATTGATAATGAAAAATTTATAAAACCTGTAAAGGGAGCAAGGAAAGAAAAAATTGACCTAGTAAAATATATAGACAATGAAATGCTGGATATATTAAATATTGGTAAGAAAGTGTATTTTAAAGAGAAAATAAATGACAGAGAGATATTAGATTATGCAGACAAATATGGAATGTTTGGACTTATATTAGAACAAATACTAGAAGATACAAAACCAAATTCAAAGTTTGATGTAAGAGGAATGACAATATTTTCAAAGGAATATGTAGAATCATTTGAACTAATACGATTATATGCAGGAAAGCTATATGAATTCTTATATAATATTGATAAAAAAAGCGATAGAATAAGAGTTCCTGCAATTCTAACAGATAGGAATACAGAGATAAACTTTGTATTCAACATCGAGAATGATGTGACAGTAAAGGTTATAAGTTTGAAACAAGCGATAGACCTATATTTTACACTTCAAATTTCAAAGCCTGTAAGAACATTGAAAATATGCAAGTATTGTAATAAAGCTTTCTTTGCAAATAATATAAAAGCAAATTATTGCTGTCATAGTTGTAAGAATAAAGCCAATGTTTACAAATGCAGAGCAAAAGCAAGAAATGGAGGTGTAGAATAATGAACACATCTGAAAGCATAGAATTTTTAAATAATATGAAAAAAGGACAATTTTGCACAGTGTATATTCCACTAATAAATGAAGAAACTATACCTATAACAGTAATGTATATGGGAAAAGATAGAGAAGGTAGATATAGATTTATGGACACTGGAAAATTTGTATTGCCACAAAAACTTATAGAACAGAAAGCAATAAAGGTAGATAAAGAATATAATGAGAATATAGCAAAGAAAATATATTATAAGTTTAAAAAATTACAGCAATTAAGAAAACAACAAGAAAGATAATTTCATATTTGCAATTTTTAAACATATCTGCTACAATACAATAAATAAGTGAAAGGAGATGCTTTCAATGAAAAGAAGAGTATTTAAAAAGGTAAAACTTACCCAGAAAGAATCTAACTTATTATTAAAAATTGTATTAGAAGAAAGAAATAGACTACTAAAAAATGGAGAATATACGGACATCGCAGATGATTTTATAATAAAAAATTATAAAAAATAATATTAAAAGAACTGTTTTATATATCAGTTCTTTTTTTTTACATCGCTATTTCATTACTGAAGTAGCAATTTTTTGTAGAATGGAGGTGAAGAAAAATGTCAAAATGTAAAGTAATTGCAATTGCTAATCAAAAAGGTGGAGTAGGTAAAACTAACTTTGCTGATTTCATTTTTTCTTGTTCTTCTATTTCTTCTAGGCTTATATTATTTTTTAAATTCATATCATTTTTAACTTTATTACAAGCTGAAAGAAAGTCATAATTTTCTACTTTTACAAGATAATCAACTGCATTTTTTCCACCAATACCTTCTTTAAAATAATGCCATAATCCATTAGAAATTTTTAAGCTACTATGTGTTTTTGTAGTATAAGTTCCATTACAAAATAATTGTAATTCACTTGGAAAACAAGTCTTTAGATAAGTGAATAAATCAACACTTTTTATTGATAATATCTCATCTTTTGGTAAAAACTTGCTCATTTTATCTCTCCTTTTCTTTGTGTTTTTTAGACTTTTGTTCTTTTTCTTTTGCAAAATCATCTGATACTTTATCTATTGTGTCATCAACTGAAAATTCAAGTTCACTCCTTAAATTTCCATCACATTTTAACCACCCATCATAGCAATCTTCTAGTAAATTTTCTCTTGATTTTAGAACTTTATATTCTTCATTTGATAAATCTTTATCATATTCAAATATGTCTATTATCTCCTGTTTTACTGTTATTTCATAAGCCCTATCTATTGCATAATCAACTCCACTTTCTCTTATTTTTTCTTTAAATTTTTCCATTTCTGCTTTTAATTTTTTTATTAATTCTTCTTTCATAAATTCTCCTTTCTTCCCATTTTTAGGCACAAAAAAAGCAGAGATTATATTTCAAATCCCTGCATATTTTTTTATATTATTGAATTATAGATTTTATTAAATCCACAAATTCATTCTCTGTTAATTTAGTAGATTCAATAAAGAATTTATATCCTTTATATTCAAAAAATGCTTGTTTTCCTAAATCATTATTACTTTTGAATAAATATATATCTTTTCCATTTATAGTTGAAATTGGAAGATTTTCTGTTTTAAGTGTATTACACGCAAGTATATAATCTTCCTTCGTAAATACAATGTTAATATTTTTTTCAATTTCACTATCGTTTGAATTACTTGCTAAATAATGCAATTCATATTGCCATAATTTTTTATATTCTGTATCATTTGTATTTTCTCCTTTGTATAATGATAATTGTTCTTTCAACTCATATTCTTTAGGAATACTTAAATTTTCAAGAAATTCAAAGTCTGATATTACATTCATCTTTACAGATTTTGCTTTTATAGCTACAGATGAACGCATATTATTATTGCTAAATGTTATATTATCTTCTTTTGCAATTTGTATTTGATTATCTTCAAATTTATTATCTTCATTTGATTCATTATTCATTGGTGTTTCTATTGTTTCATTATCTTTGGCTATTTCTAATCCTGTTTTATTGTCGTAATTATTTATCATTACAATACCTGTTAATACAATTGAGAAAGCAATAGCTGGAGTTAAAACATATTTTAATTTTACATTCCTCATCTCATTCATCCTTTCTTTAAAAGATATTCTATATCTTTTTTTTAAATTAGGCTGATATTCTTCTGTTAAAAACTTTTCGTCAATGTCATTAAGCATTTTTAGTAATTCAACATTTTTCATATTAAATCAACCCCTTTCAAATATTCTTTTAAGTCTTTTCTAGTTCTTGATAATATCATTTTGACATTACCTTTTTTTAACTGATATTTATTGCTTATATTTTCTATTGAATTCAAAGACCAATACCTATCTCTAAAAATAACTCTCTTTTCTTGTGATAAATTATCTAAAAATATATTTATATTTTTAAGTATTTCTGAATATTCAATTTCATTATCAATACTTACATTTGAAGTACATTCTGATAATTCATCTAAAATATCTTCCATTACAGATTTATGTTTATTTTTACGATATATATCAATGGCTAAATTTCTTGTAATCTTTGCTATAAATAGCTTAAATACTTTTGGTCTTTGTGGTGGAATTGAATTCCAAGTTTTCAAATATGTTTCATTAATACATTCTTTTGCATCTTCTGAATTTTGCAATATATTATAAGCAATATAATTGCAATACTTACCATATTTTTTATCAGTTTCTGAAATAGCTTTTTCATTTCTATTCCAGTAGAGCTCTATTATCTGATTATCTTCCATATTCAACTCCTTTCATATAATAAGACGAAATAATATTTAAAAGGTAACAATTTTTTTATATTATATCATTATTTTTTTACAAAGAAGCAGAGATTATGTTTCAAATCCCTGCAATTTCATTAAGATAAGTTTCCCTCTTTAATGCCAAGTCTTACACCTTCTTTAAATCTAATTTCATCTATCTCATTTATAATCTGCATTAGTTCAAATATTTTATAAACTTCTTTTGGTGTAATATTCTCTATTTTGCCATTATCTAAAAAATCTTCAATTCGTGGGTTTTCCATTAGAAAATCACAATATTTTTTATTTGCAATTTTATATTCTTCGCATTGTTTCAAAATTTCATCTTCTATAATGCAAAGAATATCACTTGTGTAATTATCATATAAAGTTCTATAAATGCTTTCATTTTTACTCTTTTCTCTATATTTTTGCATTGTTCTTAAAAGATTAAGTCCAGCTATTCCACCCATTTTGTAATTTACTTCCGTCCAATATGTTGAGTCCTTTGAATATGCTCCTTCTAGCTCTAAAAAGTTCGTTCTTAACTCTTCAATGAACTCATCATCTGATATTTTAGTTTTTATTTTATCAATAATGCTTTGTTCCTTACTTCTAATAAATTCTTCAATTTCTTTCTCTTTGTTTAAATCTCTAAATTCTATTGGATCTTCCAATACTGTATTTGCTTCAAATAATTCTTCAAATACTTGCACATAATTATTGCTCATAACTTTTTCCTCCTAAAATATCATTTAACTTGTTTCTGTTTTTAAATCCATCTACTACACCTAATTTATAATAATCTGAAACTGTTTGTTCCCACTCTTTCGCATAAGCCATCGTTAAATCTCTTACCCTACATTGCATTTTTTTAGAAATATCTTTATTATTAATATGCTGTTCTATACTCTTATACAATATTCCTGCACATTCAAGAGTATCTTCTGCATACTGTTCCCATTTTTTATCATTTTCTGCAATCAGTTCTTCATACTTTCCTTTCTTCTTATTATACATCTCCTCAATAAATGGATTGTTTATTTCAGCTAATCCACCTTATGGATATTTGAGAGATGAGAAAGACAAAGAACATTTAGTTATAGACAATGAAGCCGCAGAAGTTATTAGAAGAATTTATAAGGAGTATTTAGATGGAGTAAATTGTCATTGCATAGCAAGAAAGTTAAATGAAGATTTAATTCCAACTAGAATAGAACATATGAAGAAAGTAGGAGTTAATATTGGAAAGAGTAAAGCTCCTAGAATTATAAATTACAAAACTGAAAAAGGTGATACATTAAAAAGTATTGCAGAAAAATATAATTTATTTCCAATAGAAATAATGGAAACAAATAATATTATGGAACATTTAGATATGTCTATAATGAAAAAAGAAATATCAGAACAAGAACTTATAGAAGGACATATTTTAAAAATACCAAAAAAGATAATATGGGATGACGGAATGATACGAGAAATATTAAGAAATGAGATATACACAGGTTGTTTAGTTTATGGTAAAACTGTAAATAAAAGCTACAAAGATAGAACTAAAATAAGAATATCAAGACAGGAATGGAATAAAGTTTTGAACTGTCATGAAGCGATTATAGAAAGAGATGTGTGGGAAAAAGTAAGAGACAAGCTATTGAGCAATACAAATAATACAAGAACAACAGGAAAAAATTTATTTGCAAAGAAACTATATTGCTCTTGCTGTGGTAGAGGAATGCAAAAATCAAAAGATACAAGAAATGGACAAGGGGATTATTACATAAGTTGCAGAACAGTTAATAAGGTAGGAAGATTTTGCGATAACAGAAAACAAATTGCTAAAAGTGTTCTAGAAAAAATTATATTAGATAAGATAAATGAACAATTAGATAAATATTATGATAAGAAAATAGTAGAAGATAAATATAATGATATAAAATATGGTAATATTGCTAATCAAATTGAAAAACTAAAAATGCAATATAATAATCTAGAATATACATTAACAGAAAAAACTAATAGATTAAGTATTTTATATGAAGACAGGGTAAATGGTACATTAACATTAGAAGAATTTAAAACATTAAAACAAAACATAGATAATGAAATTCTAAAATATAGTAATGAAAGAAACAATATAGATTTGCAGATTAAGGAATTAGAAGAACAAAGACTGAAAAATGACTTTGAACAAAATGAGTTATTTGAAAAGTATAGAAGAATTGAAGCATTGACACCAGAGATTTTAAATGAATTTGTAGAGAAGATATATTTAGGAAAATACAACGAAGCAAGTAATAGCCGAGAGATAAAGATTATATGGAATATAGATAAAAAAGAGGAAATAGTTTAAAAGCTATTTCTTCTTTTATGTCTATATTATTTTGGGCATTAAAGGTTGAATATATCATTCAACAAAATATGCCTTATATTTTTTGGGCATCAATGGTTGAAACAGACCATGTTGGAGGAATTTTAAGTGTGTTAGAAGAATTAAAAGCAGAAAAGGTAATTATTTGTGAGCAAGAGGAAAATGAAAATTATAAAAGATTTAAAGAGATTGTAAAGAACAAAAAGATAAAGGTTTATGTTGTAAAAAAAGGAGATAATCTGAGAATTGAAGAAAATATTTGGCTAACCATTTTATGGCCAAAAGATGAGAGGATAAAAGAAAATGCAATAAATAATAATTCTATAGTTGCTAAACTAAATTATAAAAGTTTTTCAATTTTGCTTACAGGAGATATTGAAAAAATAGCAGAAAACGAAATTTTAAAAGAATATGAAAATAGCAATATTTTAAATGCAAACATATTAAAAGTAGCACATCATGGCTCAAAGTCCTCAAGCATAAAAGAATTTTTAGAAAAAGTAAAGCCTCAAATTGCATTAATAGGAGTTGGAGAAAAAAATACATTTGGTCATCCAAATGCAGGTGTTATAAATAGACTACAAAATTTAAACACGAAAATATATCGTACAGATGAAAAGGGAGAAATTACAATAAAAGTAGATGATAAAGGTAAGGTGAAAATTAAAACAAAACTTTGAACACTAAGGATGGTCCCTTTCGTTCCGAAATCGGAACACTTGGACACTCTTATAATAATGTAAATATGAGAATGTATTATATAGTGCATAGATTTTTAAAATAATAAAAATTTATGTACTATATTTTTACGTAAATTGGTATATTTTTACTAAAAAAATTCCATACTAAAAGAAAACGCAATAGAGAGAGGAATTGAGTATAATATGAGAAAAAATTATGTGTGGATTATATTAGGAATTTGTGCAATTGTTATTTTAGGAGTTATTGTTGGAATTTTTATTAGTAAAAACTCAATAAAAGACGAGCAAAAAGTAGAAACTAAACTAGTAAGTACAGATCAAAATCTTCAAAATGGTATAGAAATAATTTCAACTTCTTACGCAGAAGTTAAGGCTTCACCAAACTGCTTATTTGAGTTTAAAACCTATTATAAAGGTTGCAAGCATACAACAACTAAAAGAGAAAATATACCAGAAGAATTAGTGAATAAAACCGAAATAGAAATGCAAGACAAATATAAAGATTATAAAATAGAGAATTTTACAGCAAATAATATTGTATTTTATCAAGAAAAAGAAGGAATTTGTGATGAGCATTATTTACTAAAAGAAAATAATGGCTATATTGCAATATATAGAAAAGATAGTGAAGGAAAAGAAAAGTTAAAAGAAACAACACAAATTGTTACAACATATCTTCCAGAAACAGATAGACAAAGTTTAAAAAAAGGAATTGAAATAATAGGAAAAGAAAACTTAAGTTTAACTTTAGAAGATTATGAATAATGTGCATAAATTTTCCACTTCTAGCAAATAATATGTGCATAACATATTGCTAAGGAGTAATTTAAATGGAATATAAAAACTTAAATTTAAAAGGAGCTAATTTAGATAAATATGGTTTAGAGCAATATTTAGAAAAATTGGCTTCTGATCATGTTTTACAAAAAAATAGTGAAAAGCAAACATACCCTATACCAAAAGTAAAAGAGAATTTTGCTAAAATTTCAGAGGTCTATCATTTATTAGATGAACATATAAAATTAGGCATTCCCATTCATCCAGCAGGGGAATGGCTATTAGACAATTTTTACATTATCGAAGAAACTGTAAAAACAATTATTAATCAAATGCCTTTAAAAAAATATAAAAACTTTTTAGGTATTGCAAACGGAACCTACAAAGGTTTTGCAAGGATTTATGTTTTAGCATTTGAAATTGTAAGTTACACAGATAGTCGTATAGATGCCAAAAATATTAGTAGTTTTCTTTCTGCATATCAAAGAAAAAAGACACTTAGCATGGAAGAAATATGGAACTTAAATATTTTTATGCAAATAGCTCTAATACAGGGAATTAGCGATATATGTGAAAAAATTTATTTTAGTCAAATGCAAAAGTATAGAGTAGAAAATATTTTTGAAAGACTAGTAGAAAAAAAGGAAGACTTAAAATATAAAAATCTTACAGAATATAGAGCACGTGTAAAAGGATATGGTGAGATGAAATATCCTTTTATAGAGTATCTTTCTTATAGATTAAATAAACAAGGAAGAATTGCTATTCCATTTTTAAATATATTGGAAGAACAAGTAAATAAAATGGGAACTACTATCGAGGAGGTAGTAAAGAAAGAACATTATGATATTGCTGTAAAAAAAGTTAGTATGGCAAATTGTATTACTAGTATGAAAGAATTACTTCGAATCGACTTTTTATCTATTTTTGAAGAAGTAAATGGAGTAGAAGAAATACTAAAACAAGACCCAGCAAATGTTTATACAAAAATGGATTATAAAACAAAGGAATACTATAGAAATACAATAAAAGAGATTGCTAAAAAAACTAAAATTGCAGAAATTTATATTGCAAAAAAAGTTTTAGAGCTTGCAAGTAACGGAAATGAAAATACAAAAGAAGCGCATATTGGTTATTACTTAATAGATAAAGGTAAGCACAAATTATATAAAGTATTACAACAAAATGGCGAGAAAATTAAAGAAAGTAATAGTAAGGCTAAATATTATATAATATTAATTTGGGTAGCTTCTTTAATAATTGATATTGTATTTATGTGTAATATACAAGAACAATTAAGAAATGTGATTTTAACAATAATATTAGGAATTACTTTAATTTTTCCTATTCAAGAAATTGTGGTACAAGTTGTTCAATATATATTAGGAAAAGTAGTTAAGCCAAAACTTATACCAAAACTGGATTTTTATTCAGGTGTTCCAAAGGAGTATTCTACATTTGTTGTTATTCCAACAATTTTAAAAAGTAAAGAAAAAGTAGAAGAGTTAGTGAAAAAATTAGAAGTTTATTATTTAGCAAATAAAAGCGAAAACATATATTTTGCACTACTTGGCGATTGCTCTTCAGGACCAAATAAAGAAGAACCTTTTGATGATGAAGTAATCAATGAAGGAATAAAGCAAGTACAAATATTGAACGAAAAATATAAGGAAGAAAATAGTATACCAAAATTTCATTTTGTTTATAGAAAACGTTTTTGGAATGGTGAAGAAGAATGTTATTTAGGTTGGGAAAGAAAGAGAGGCTTATTAAATCAATTTAATGATTATTTATTAGGAAAAATAGAAAGTCCATTTTTAGTAAATACGCTAGAAAAAATAGATATACCATTTATAAAATATATAATTACTTTAGATGCAGACACTAACCTTATATTAAATAGTGGCTTAGAGCTAATTGAAGCAATGGCCCATATTCTAAATAAACCTGTACTTAATAATAAAAAAGATTTAGTAATAGATGGGCATGGGTTAATGCAACCGCGTGTTGGAATCAATTTAGAAGCGGCAAATAAAAATCTATTTACAAAAATATTTGCAGGTAGTGGAGGAACAGACTTATATACAAATGCAATATCAGATGTATACCAAGATAATTTTGACGAAGGGATATTTACAGGAAAGGGTATCTATGATTTAAGGGTATTTTCAGAAGTATTATCAAATGAAATTCCGGAAAATACAGTTTTAAGTCATGATTTATTAGAGGGAAGCTATTTAAGAGCAGGACTTTGTTCAGATATATTACTAATGGATGGTTATCCAACTAATTATTTGAGTTTTAATGCAAGACTTCACAGATGGATTAGAGGAGATTTTCAAATAGCAAGGTGGTCAGGAAATAAAATAATAGATAAAAAATTGAGAGAAAAAAATAATCCTTTAAATACATTATCTAGATACAAAATAATAGACAATTTGATAAGAGCTTTAACTCCTGTATTTTCAATGTTAAGCTTAATTATACTATTTACAACAAAGTTATTTTTAAATTTTAAAGTAGGTGTATTTGCTTGGTTTATTGTAATATGGGCAATGTTTCCATTAATATTAGATATTGCCAATAGAATTATTTATAAAAAAGAAGGACAAATGCACACAAAGTCATTTAGTCCTAGAATATATTCTTTATTTGCAAGTTTTATAAGAGGAGTATTAAGTTTAATTTCTTTGCCAGATAAAGCATATTTTTCACTTGATGCTATTATAAGAACTATTTATAGAAAAAAGATTTCTAAAAAACATTTGCTAGAATGGACTACTTCAGAAGATGCGGAAAAATTAGCTAAAAATAATTTGATTTCATATTACAAGAGTATGTTTGCAAATGTAGTTTTTGGTGTAGTGGGAGTAATTTATTCTATTGCAAATAAAAAAGAAACAATGTATATATTTTTGTTTATATTATCTTTATTATGGTTAATTGCACCATTTGCATTTTGGTATATAAGCAAAAAAGAGGAAAAACAACAAGCAATTAATAAAGTTACAAATAAAGAAAAAGAATATTTAAATAGTATAGGCGAAAAAACATGGCTATTTTTTAAAGAGAGTATAACTAAAGAAAATAACTATTTACCACCAGACAATTACCAAGAGGATAGAACTCCTTATTTTGTAGATAGAACATCATCTACAAATATTGGACTTGGATTTCTAAGTATAATTTCTAGTTATGATTTAGGTTATGAAACATTAGAAAGCACATTAGAATTATTGAATAATATGTTAGGAACAGTAAATGAACTTCCAAAATGGAATGGTCATTTATATAACTGGTACAATATAAAAACTTTAGAACCATTAATTCCACGTTATATATCAACAGTAGATAGTGGAAATTTTGTGGGTTATGTATATGTTTTAAAACAATTTTACAAAGACATAAAAGAAAAAATTGAAACTGGACAAATAGAATTAGATGTAGAAACAAAAGAAAAATTATTAAATTTTATTCCTGATTGGGCGAACAAAAAAGTAGAAGATATACCTATAGCAAATGCAGATTTTTCAAAGCTTTATGATGAAGAAAAAGGTCTGTTTTCTATTGGATTTAATATAGAAGAGAATAAATTAACAGATTCTTATTATGATTTGTTGGCTTCTGAAGCAAGGAGTGCAAGCTTTGTTGCAATAAGCAAAAAAGATATTCCATCAAAGCATTGGGGACATTTAAGTAGAACAATGACAGCTATAAATGGATATAATGGATTGATTTCTTGGTCTGGAACAGCATTTGAGTATTTAATGCCAAATGTAATAATAAAGCAAGAAGAAGGAAGTTTATTAGATGAATCTATAAAATTTATGCTAATGAGCCAAAAAGAATATGCAAAAAAATTAGGAATACCTTGGGGATTTTCTGAAACAGCATATTATTTAAAAGACTTGAATAACAACTATCAATATAAGGCGATAGGAATTCCGTGGCTTGGACTAAAAAGAGGATTAGAGGAAGACATGGTAGTTGCAAGTTATGCTTCTTTTATGGCACTTTTAATAGATCCAAAAGAAGTAATAGCAAACTTAAGAGAACTAGAAAAACAAGGAATATACAACAAGTATGGATTTTATGAATCTATGGACTATACGCCTATACGTATGCCAAAAGGAAAAAAGCAAATGCCTATAAAAACCTATATGGCACATCATCAGGCACTTATCTTATTATCAATTAACAATTTTTTTAACGATAATATTTTACAAAAAAGATTTATGGAAAATCCAGAAATAGAAGCAACATCAATTTTACTTCAAGAAGTAATGCCAGAAAACAGAATTATAACAAAAGAAGAAAAAATAAAACCAGTAAAAATAACTTACCAAGACTACGAAAACTATGCACAAAGGGTGTTTACAAAAACAAAAGAAGCACTTCCAATTTGCAATATAATATCTAATGATAATTATAGTGTAGTAATGGATGTAAAAGGAAAAGGTTATAGTAAATATAAAAATTATTTAATAAATAAATATAATGTAACAGAAGATGAAACAGAAGAACAAGGAATTTTATTCTATCTGAAAAATATTAAAAATAAAAGAATTTGGAGCATTAACAATAGAAATGATAATATAAAAGCAGATAAATACGAAATAGTATTTACAGAAGATTCAGATAAAATAAAAAGAACTGATGGGGCAATAAAAAGTACTTGCAAGGTAACAATAGCTAGTACAAATGAAAAAACGCCAGTTGAAATACGAAATTTAGAGTTGCAAAATAATGGAGTAGAAAATGAAACAATAGAAATAACAAGCGTACTAGAACCAGCACTTGCCTCACAAACAGAATATAATTCACATCCCGCATTTCAAAAATTATTTTTAATATATGAATATTTAGAAGATGAAAACATTTTTATAATAAAAAGAAAAGACAGGAAAAATACAGAAAAAGGATTATATTTAGCAGTGTCTTTATATACAAATGATAATGTAATAGGAGATTTAGAATATGAAATAGACAAAGAGAAATTTGTAGGAAGAAATAATTTTGAAATTCCTACAATGGTAAAAAATTCTAAACCATTTTCTAAAAGAATAGATTTGGTAACAGATCCAATTTTAGCATTAAGAAGGACAATATGTTTAGAGCCAGAACAAATGGCTAACTTTAGCCTTATAATTTGTGCTTCAGAAAGCAGAGAAGAAGTAATACAAAATATTAAGCAATATCAAAGAGAAGAAGAGATTAAGAAAGCATTTGAATTATCAATTGCAAAAGCAGATACAGAAGCAAGATATTTAAGATTAAATGCAAAGCAAATAGTAACTTATCAAAAAATATTAGGATACCTTTTATTTGAGAATCCTATTCAATCAAAAGAAAAGTATAGTAAAAAATATTATCCTAAAGAAGAACTATGGAAATATGGAATTTCAGGAGATTTACCAATATTACTTGTAAAAATAAGTAGTAGTAATGAAAAAGATAATTTGGAAGAAATATTAAAAGCATATGAATTCTTTAGATTAAAAAATGTAGAAATAGATTTAGTAATTTTAAATGAAGAACCAAATAGTTACGAAAAATATACAAAAGAAACAATACAAAATACAATAATAAACTTGAATTTATCTTATGTACAAAACATAAGAGGTGGAATTTATGTACTAGAAAATGAAGATTTTGAAGTAGTAGAATTTTACTCAAACCTTATAATAGATACAAAAAGAGGTCCAGTAGCAAGGCAATTAGAAGATTTAGAAGATGAATATTTAGAAAATATAAAACAAATAGAAGAAAAAACAAAAACAAACTTTGAAGGTTTTGAAGAAGAAAAAACTAAAATAGTCTTACCAGAAAATCTTTTATATAACAACGAATATGGAGGTTTTTCACAAGATAGAAATAAATACAAAATGATAGTAGATAAAGAAAATAGGCTTCCTACAGTATGGAGTCATGTTATGGCAAATGATACTTTTGGAACATTAGTTACAGAAGCAGGAGGAGGATTTACTTGGAGCAAAAATAGTGGATTAAATAAATTAACTGCATGGAGTAATAATCAAGTGTTAGATACTCCTTCGGAAGTAATTTATATGCAAGATGCAGAAAGTCTAAAAACTTGGTCAGTAACTTTAAATCCTATGCCAGATGAAAAACAATATGAAGTAGAATATGGATTTGGTTATGCAAATTATAGACATTCAAGTATGCAAATAGAACAAAATCTTACAACATTTGTGCCAGAAAAAGATAATATAAAAGTTTCTTTATTAGAACTTAAAAACTTATCTCCTAAAAAGAAAAAATTGAATTTTGTGTATTATATAAAACCGGTATTAGGTGAAAATAAATTACAAACAAAGGATTATATAAATCTAAAATTTAAAGAAAACGATAACATGATAACATTGGAGAACAAGACTAATACAGACTTTAAAGAAATTATTTATGTGTCATGCAATGAAAAAGTAAAATCATATACAGCAGACAAGAAATTCTTTTTTGGAAAAGGAAATATTTCAAATCCAGAGGCACTAAAGAAAGTAAGTTTAAATAATAAAAATAGTTTAGGAAAAGATGGAATTGTAGCAATTCAAATTGAAGTAGAATTAGAATCCTTTGAAAAGAAAAAAATATCTTTCATGTTAGGTAGTGAGCAGAATTTAATAGATTGTCAAGATAAAGTTTATAAATATAGTAAAGTAGAAAAGGCGGAAGAAGAATTAGAAAAAGTAAGAAGGTATTGGGAAGAATTTTTAGGTAGAATGCAAGTGGAAACACCAATGGAATCATTTAATATACTAATGAACGGATGGCTTATTTATCAAACTATATCTTGTAGGTTGAAGGCAAGAAGCGGGTTCTATCAATCTGGTGGAGCATTTGGATTTAGGGACCAATTGCAAGATACAATTGCTTTAAAATATTTTTCTCCAGAATTAATAAAAAAACAAATTATAAAGCATAGCAAACATCAATTTATAGAGGGAGACGTAGAACATTGGTGGCATGAAGAAACTTCTAGAGGAATTAGAACGAAATTTTCAGATGACTTATTATGGCTAGTATATTTGGTGGAAGAATATATTGAAAATACAGGAGATTATAGCATTTTAGAAGAAAAAACGAACTATATAGTAGGAGAAATTTTAGGAGAAAATACAGACGAAAGATATGATAGGTATGAAAGTAGTAATATAGAAGAAAGTATTTTTATGCATTGTGAAAGAGCAATAGAAAGGTCTTTAAACTTTGGAGAAAATGGACTTCCTAAAATAGGTTCAGGAGATTGGAATGATGGATTTAGTGAAGTAGGAAATAAAGGAAAAGGTGAAAGTGTATGGCTTGGATTCTTCTTATATAATGTTTTACAAAGGTGGATTTCAATTTGCGAAGAGAAGAAACAAGAGTTAGAAAAAGAAAGTAATGTAATAATGGAAGAGGTTGATATTCAAAATGAAGAGTTAGAAAAACAGAATGAACAAGACGAAAAGAGTGTTTCAGAAACAGTAGAACTCGAAAATAAAATTCAAAAATATCAAAAAATTGTAGAAAATCTAAAGAAAGCACTAAATAATAATGCATGGGACGGCAGATGGTTTAGAAGAGCATACACAGATAATGGAGATATTTTAGGAACAATTCAAAATGAAGAATGTAAAATAGACGGAATATCACAAAGCTGGTCTGTTATTTCAAATGCAGGAGATAATGACAAAAAATACATCTCAATGGAATCATTAGAAAATCATTTAGTAGATAAAGAAAGTGGTATAATAAAATTACTTGATCCTCCTTTTGAAAAATCTAAATTAGAGCCAGGTTATATAAAAGCATATCTTCCAGGAACAAGAGAAAATGGTGGGCAATACACACATGCAGCAATATGGGCAATTATTGCAGAAGCGATGCTTGGTTTTGGAGATAAAGCAGTGGAATTATTTAGAATGATAAATCCAATAGAACATGCAAGAACAAAGGAAACAGCTTCAAAATATAAAGTAGAACCTTATATAGTTGCAGCAGATATTTATGGACAGAAAAATTTAGCAGGAAGAGGTGGATGGACATGGTATACAGGTTCAAGTTCATGGATGTATGAAGCGGGACTTCACTATATTTTAGGATTAACTATAAACAAAGGATATTTATCTATAAATCCATGTATTTCAGCTGACTGGAAAGAGTATAAAATAAGATATAAATATGGAAACAGCATTTACAATATAAAGGTTGAAAATTACAATAGAAAAAATACAGGAGTGGAAACAATGATTGTGAATGGTTATGTAATAGAAGATAAAAAGGTTAAATTAAGTAAAGATGGAGGCATATATAATATAGAGATAATTATGTAATTTGCAAAAATAGTAAAAATGTGGTAAAATATAAGTAGTTTCAAAATTGACAAGTAAAAAGGAGATATCATTATGATGAAAAATAAGACAAGAAAACAGCGGACAGCAATCAGAAAAGGCTTTATTGCTTTAGTTATAGGAGTAATTATTGGACTTGCTTACTTAAATAAGCTTTGTCCTATTACGAATATGACTATCTTAACAGTATGGGCATATACTGGTTGGATGTTTGCAGCAGTAGCTATTTTATATGGCTTATGCGAAATCTTCATTAAAGGCGACTTATAATAAAGTCGCTTTTTATTTTTATATTTTTTCAAATAATGAAATTTCCAAAAATAGTAGATAATTCATATAAAAAACTTTTGCAAAATACTTGTACAATCAAAAAGATTATGATATAAATATAGTAAAATAATGTCTTAAGAAAAGAAAGGCGGATTTTTTCTATGGAAGAAAATTTAGGTAAAAAAACAATTTTAATTGTAGATGACGAAAAAACAATAGTAGATATGCTTGTATACAATCTACAAAAAGAAGGGTATAATACATTAGAAGCAAATGATGGAGAAGAGGCAGTAAAAATAGCATTAAACGAAAAACCAGATTTAGTATTATTAGATATCATGCTACCTAAAATGGATGGATTAGCAGTTTGTAAAAGAATAAGACAAACTTTAAACATTCCTATTTTAATGATATCTGCTAAAGATGAAGAAATAGATAAAATATTAGGACTAGAGTTAGGTGCAGACGACTATATTACAAAGCCATTTAGTGTTAGAGAATTAATGGCAAGAGTTAAAGCAAATTTAAGAAAAGCAGAATTAGCAAATGTATCTACAGAAGATGGAGAAAGTGATAGTAAAGAAGATTCAAATATTATAATTGTAGGAGATTTAAGTTTAGACTTAAATAAATTCGAAGTTAAAGTTAGAGGAGAAGTAATGGACTTAACTTTAAGAGAATTTGAAGTTCTAAAATATTTAGCGAATCAACCTGGACAAGTTGTTACAAGAGAGGTTTTATTAGAAAAAGTATGGGGTTATGAGTACTATGGAGACATTCGTACAGTTGATGTTACAGTAAGAAGAATTAGAGAAAAAATAGAAAAAGATACCTCAAATCCAAAAATACTTATTACTAAAAGAGGAGTAGGCTATTATATAGCATCAAAATAGAATAAAAGGATGCACAAAGAGGAACATTTCTTTTTGTGCATTTATTTTTTATAAGAAGGAGAACAAACATGATAAAAAATGTACAATTAAAAATAATATTAATTTTTAGTATACTTGGAATTATATTAATTGGTGGAATAGGAATAGCGTTTATATATAATTTACAAAACATTGATTTAGGTTTACTTGCGCAAAATGAAGAAGAATTAGTTAAATATCAAGAATTGATGGCTACGCAAGTACATAATATAAAATTAATTACAATAATTTTAATTTCTGTATATGGTTTTATTTCCATATTAATAGGAATTTTCGTTGCAAAAGTTATACTAGACCCAATTGCAAAATTAATAGATAGTGCACCAAAGATAGCAGCAGGTGAAAGTCTAGGATTAGAAAATGGTAAAAAAACAAATGTAGATGATTTGACAGGTGCATTCAATTTAATGACAAATGAATTAAGAGAAAATTTAAAAGAAGTAAATAGACAAAAACGACAAATAGAAACAATACTACTTCACATGACAGATGGAATTATAGCATTTGACATTGAAGGAAATATAATGCACATAAATCCAGCAGCTACAGAATTATTAAATTTGACAGAAAATGAAAATACATTTGATAAAATATTTAGTAAATTAAACATAGATATAAATTTGGAAAAAACAATATACTTAGAAAATTGGACTTCATCAGAACAAAGGGTTCAAGTGGAAGATAAATATTTAAATATTTTCTTTGCATCTTTTAAAGATGAACAAGAAATAGCAGCAGGGGTTATTGCCGTTATACAAGATATTACAGAGCATGTAAAACTAGATAACATGAGAAAAGAATTTGTGGCAGATGTATCACATGAATTAAAAACGCCTATTACATCAATTATGGGTTATGCAGATACATTGTTAGAAGGTGAATATGATAAAGAAACACAAGATAAATTTTTGAAAGTAATAGCTTCTGAAGCAAGAAGAATGGCAAAATTAGTTACAGATTTACTTATATTATCTCGTTATGATAATAATAAAGTAAAAAAAGAAATTACTGAATTTGATTTAGGAGATTTAGTAAAGAAATGTCAAGAAAAGTTGCAACTAGAAATAAATAAAAAAGGACATGAAGTTGAATGCTTTGTAACTGCAAATGTTCCACCAGTAAAAGCGGATAAAGATGGAATTGAAAGAGTAGTCTTAAACATAATGACGAATAGCATTAAATATACTCCTGAAAATGGAAATATAAAAATATATGTAGGTTTCGTATATAATGATGCTTATATAAAAATAATAGACAATGGAATAGGTATTCCAGAAGAAGATTTAAACAGAATTTTTGAACGTTTTTATAGAGTTGATAAAGCACGTACAAGAGAAATGGGAGGAACAGGCTTAGGACTTTCAATTGCAAAAGAAATATTGGATCAAAATAAGGGAAGCATAGACATAAAGAGCGAAAAAGGAAAAGGAACTGAAGTTGTAATTAGAATTCCAACTAAATAAAAAAATCAAAGGACAAAAGTGTCACATCCCCAAACGTCCTTTGAAAAAATATTAAAAAAGGTTGAAAAAATGCTTAAAAGCTTATATAATAAATGTATTAGTTTATAGAAAAGAGGAATTAATAATGGTAGATAAAAAAGCAGTCATAAAGGAAGTTTTAGAATGGACATATTGTATTGTAATTGCAGTTGCTCTTGCATTGCTAATTAGATATTTTATTGGCACACCAACAGTTGTAAAACAATCTTCAATGTATCCAACACTAAAACAAAACCAAAGACTAGTTTTAAACCGTTTATATAGAACATTTCATGATACGCCAGAAAGAGGAGATATAATTACATTTGAAGCTCCAAGCCAATCTGTTGCAACCGGAGTTAAAGCCGTATATGATAATGAACCACAAAATGTATTTGAAAAATTTTGCTATTATGTGTTAGAAGTTAATAAAATGAGTTATATAAAAAGGGTAGTAGCACTTCCAGGTGAACATGTACAAATAATGGATGGAAAAGTATATATTAATGGTGAAGAATTAAAAGAAGATTATTTACAAGAAAATGTAGTAACAGAAGCTAAAAGTATATATTTAACAGACTTTATAGTTCCAGAAGGATATGTTTTTGCAATAGGAGACAATAGAGAATATAGTGGAGATTGTAGAGCATTTGGTTGTATTCCATTTGAAAAAATTGAAAGTAAAGTATGGATTAGATTTTGGCCATTCGATTTATTTGGAAAAGTAAAATAAGTAAAAATAGAATAAATAAAAATAAGCAACTTGAAGATAATAAGAGGTATTAATTTTGAGTTTTGATAATATTGTAGGAAATAATAAAATAAAAGATTTTTTAAATCAATCAATAGGTGAACAACATGTATCACATAGTTATCTATTTGTAGGAATTGATGGCATTGGTAAAACTCTTTTTGCACGAGAGTTTGCTAAAAAGATATTATGCTTAAATGGAAAAGGAGATAGTTGTGAGTCTTGTATAAAATGGGATTCAAATAATCATCCAGACTTCTTACAAATAGAGCCAGAAAATAATACTATAAAAATAGAACAAATACGTAATATGCAAGAAGAAATAAGTGTAAAACCAATAGCTTCAAATAAAAAAGTATTTTTAATAGTAAATAGTGATTGCATGACTAAAGAGTCTCAAAATTGTTTGCTAAAAACTCTAGAAGAACCACCAGAATATGCTACAATAATATTAACTACTTATAATGAAAGCAAATTGCTAAACACTATTAAATCTAGATGTATGAAAATACCTTTTCAAAAAATAGAAGAAAGTGAACTAGAAGAATATGCTAAAAATGTGTTAAATCTTAATCTTTCAAAAGAATTTATAAAAATATGTGAAGGAAGTATTGGAAAGTTATTAGAAATAGAAGAAGATAAAGATATATATACTGAAATAAATAGTTTATTAGATAATATAGAAAGATATAGTTTTACTACATTAATAAATAAAGCAGAGGTTCTATATAAAGAAAGAGAAAAAATACAGGAAATACTAGAATATATAAACGTATATTTATATAATCAAAAAGATTTGAAGAAATTAAATTGCATTAAATATGTAGAAGAAGTGAAAAAAAGACTACTAGCAAATAGTAATTATGATATGTGTATAGATTATTTATTAATGAAATTATGGGAGGAAATAAATGAAAAATATAGTAGGCGTTAGATTTAAAAAGCCAGGTAAAATCTACTTTTTCGATCCAGGAGATTTACAAATAAATAATAGAGATTTTGTAATTGTAGAAACATCACAAGGTCAAGAATTTGGAGAAGTGGCAATAGCAAATAGAATGGTTGAAGACGAGGGTGTTTTGAAACCACTAAAGAAAGTAATTAGAATTGCTACTCAAAAAGATAAAAAGCATAATGAAGAAAATAAGAAAAAGGAAAAAGAAGCTTTTGATATTTGTAACAAAAAAATAAAAGAACATAAATTAGATATGACTCTTACAGATGTAGAATTTAAATTTGATAATAGTAAAGTGTTATTTTATTTTACAGCAGATGGAAGAATAGATTTTAGGGAGTTAGTTAAAGATTTAGCAACAATATTCAAAACTAGAATAGAACTTCGTCAAATAGGTGTTAGAGATGAAGTAAAAAGAATTGGCGGAAATGGAATTTGTGGTAGAGAATTATGTTGTTGTTCATTTTTAGGAAATTTTGAAACAGTTTCTATAAAAATGGCAAAAGAACAAAACATGTCTTTAAACCCTTCAAAAATATCTGGAAATTGTGGTAGATTAATGTGTTGCCTAAAATATGAACAAGAAGTATATGAGGAAAAAATAAATAGACTTCCAAAAATAGGTGCAATTGTCAAAACAGAAGATGGAGAAGGTACAGTAGAAGGCGTAGAAACTCTAAAAGAGAAGTTAAGAGTAAAACTAAAAGATGACAACGGAGAATATTACTTTAAGAAATATGATGCTAAAGATGTAAAAATTATTAAAAATGTAGAATCAAATACTATAGATCCAGAAGAAAAAGAACATTTAAAAGAACTAGAAGAATTAGAAAAACTAGAAAAATTAGACACTAAAAATGCTACAGAAGATGATATATAGAAAAATAAATTTGAAGGGTGGTGAATTAAATGGCATATAAAATAACAGATGCATGTATTAAATGTGGAGCATGTGCAGCAAATTGTCCAGTAGAATGCATTTCAGAAGGAGAAGAAAAATATGTTATAGATCCTGAAAGATGTATAGAATGTGGAACATGTGCAGGAGTTTGCCCAGTTTCAGCTCCAGAAATAGATGAATAAAAAATAAAAAATTACCCAAAGAGTTTAGATACTCTTTGGGTAATTTTTTTATTCTTTATTTGTCATTTCTTCCAAATCTAGAAGAGATTGCCATCTTTTATCTACTTCTTTTTGGAATTCTTCTATCATCCATTCATTTCCTGGTTTAAACATATGCTTAAATCTTCTTTGTGGACGTAAAAATTCTTCTATTGGAAGTTTTTTGGCAGGTTTATAAGTTATTTTATATTTACCATCTACGACTTCATATAAAGGCCAATAGCAAGTGTCTACTGCTAATTTATTCATTTCCATTAACATATCTGTAGGGTAACCCCATCCTCTAGGGCATGGAGCAAGTATATTTAAAAATGTAGGACCTTCAGTATATATTGCTTTTTCGGCTTTTTCATATAAATCTTTAAAATTCATAACTGCAGCAGTTTGTGCAACATATGGAAGATGATGTGCTTCCATAACTTCTGTTAAATCTTTACGAATTTGCATTTTTCCAGGAATTTTTTCTCCTGCTGGTGATGTTGTTGTGTCTGCAAAGTGTGGTGTTGCAGAAGAACGTTGTATACCAGTGTTCATGTATGCACCATTATCGTAGCATACATAAGTCATGTCATGTCCTCTTTCCATTGCACCAGATAAACTCTGAAGACCGATATCGTAAGTTCCGCCGTCTCCACCAAATGCAATGAATTTAAAAGTTTCATTTTCATTTAATTTTCCTGTTCTTTTCATTGCTTTGTATGCTGCTTCTACTCCTGAACAAGTGGCAGATGCACATTCAAAAGCTGTGTGAATATAAGAACAATCCCAAGAAGAATAAGGGTAAATACATGTTGAAACTTCCATACATCCAGTTGCATTAGAAACTACTGCATGATCTCCCTCTTTTAAGGCTCTCATTACCATTCTACCAACTACTGGTGCGCCACAGCCTGCGCACATTCTATGACCTGCATTAAATATGCTAGGTTTGTTTGCAACTACTTCTTTTACATTATAAGCCATTATTTATTCACCCCTCTTACTCCAAGATAACGATAAGGATTATCTATTTTTTCATTTTTTACAATTTCTTGTAAATCTTCGTATACACTTAAAATATCTTTAGTAGTAGTGTCTCTACCACCAATACCATAAATGTAGCTTACAGTAGGAACATTACAGTTATTTACATACATACCAGAAGTAACATCTGTAAATAATGCACCACCACAAGCATTTAAAGAATCTGCTTTGTCAAGAACTGCTACAGCTTTTACATTTTCTAATGCTCTTGCAATTTCTCCAGCAGGGAAAGGTCTAAATACTCTTAATTTTAAAAGACCTGCTTTTATTCCTTTTTCTCTTAGTTCATCTACAACTACTTTAGTTGTACCGGCTGTTGAGTTCATACAAACTATAGCAATTTCAGCATCTTCTAATTTATAACTTTCAAATAATTCATATTTTCTACCTGTCATTTTTTCAAAATCTTTAGCAACTTCTAAAATTACTTTTTTAGCATTTTTCATTGCTTGAGATTGCCCATATTTGTGTTCAAATAAATATGCTTGTAAATCCATTGGACCAACAGCAATTGGTTCTTTTGAATTTAATAAGTAATGTTCAGGATTATATGTTCCTACAAATTCTTTTACTTTATCATCTTCTATTAATTCAATATTTTCTATTGAGTGTGATGTAATGAATCCATCTTGGCAAACTGCAAGAGGAAGCATAACATCTTTATGTTCTGCGATTCTGTGAGCCATAATTAAATTATCATATGCTTCTTGATTGTTTTCTGAAAATAACATTATCCAACCACTGTCACGAATTCCCATTGCATCTGAATGGTCATTGTGTATATTTAAAGGTCCTGAAATTGCTCTATTTACTAATGGCATAACTATTGGTAGACGACTAGTAGATGCTATATATATCATTTCCCACATATATGCTAAACCATTAGAAGAAGTTGCTGTCATAGCTCTTGCACCTGCAGCTTCTGCACCAATACAAGCACTCATTGCACTATGTTCACTTTCTACTGCAATAAATTCTGTATCTACTTTTCCATTACTTACAAAAGTAGAAAAGTATTGTGGAATTTCAGTAGATGGAGTTATAGGAAATGCTGCAACTACGTCTGGATTTATTTGTTTCATTGCTATAGCAGATGCTTCATTTCCACTTAAACGTTCTCTTATACTCATTTTTTTCATCCTTCCTACTAAACTAATAAGGACGGGCCTTTTTAGTTTAGCTCTACTATTAGTTTTATTTTTTTATAGATTATTCTTCTTTCATTTCGATTGCATTAAAAGGACAAACCTTAGCACATACGCCACATCCTTTACAATAATCAAAATTAAAATCTTTTCTTTTTTGATCTTTTCCTACTGGAATAGCATCATCTGGGCAAACTGCGAAACATAAACCACATTGTTTGCATTTTTCTTCTAAAAATACAGGTCTAATGCTTCTCCAGTCACCAGTTTTAAATTCTAAAGAATTTCCAGCATCATATATTGTTCCACCTGGTGTTAAATCTTGCCAAGGTGTTTCTTTATTTATTTCTACTGACATAAAAATCTCCTTCCTAATTTTTTATTTTATACAGTTTTTCAATTAATTTCATAATTAAACTCTAAATTTATTTCTTAGGAAACTAATTTAACCTCTTTTAATGCTAAAGTTAATGCTTTCATATTTCCTTCAATAACTTCAGGCTTTTTAGCAAATTTGTGTTTAAAAGAACCTTCCATATCATTTAAAAATTCTTCTTCACTCATTATGTTTGAAACTTTAACAATAGCTGCAAGCATAGGAGTATTTGGAAAATATTTTCCAAGAGCCTCTATAGAAACTTTTCTAGCATCTATAGTATAAATTTTTCCTTTGTAACCATTTAGCAAAGGTCTTAAAGTATCAGCATCTTTTGTTGTGTTTATAATAATAGCACCAGTTTCTTTTAAACCAGTAGTAACAGGTACAGATTCTAACAAGCTATCATCTACAACAACTACATAGTCTGGTTCATAAATATTACTATGAATACGAATAGGAGACGAACTAATACGATTGTAAGCAGTAATTGGAGCTCCCATTCTTTCTGGACCATATTCAGGAAAACCTTGAATATATTTTCCTGTATTAAATGCGGCATCTGCAAGAAGAAGTGAAGCTGTTTTAGCACCTTGACCGCCTCTACCATGCCATCTTATTTCTATCATGTTATCCATGCTATTCCTTCCTTTCATTTTATATAAAAATCATATGTTTAGTATATGCCTAAAAGGTTATAAAGTCAAGGAAAATAGAACAGAATACATGAAAAGATAAATTCAAAATATAACAGATTTTTTGACAAAGTTCAAAAGTCGTTAGGAAAATGTGTGATATATACAAAAAGTCCTTTGGAAAATGTGTGATATATACAAAAAGTCATTACAAAAATGTGATTGGACAATAAAAGAGTTGACTAAAAATGATAAAAAAGTATATTATAAATAATGAATTTGATATAAAATAAAAAGAGGATATTATGAGTATAATAGAAATTGCAAATATAGTTAAAGAAAATGGCGGAACTTTATATTTAGTAGGTGGAGCAGTTAGAGATGAAATAATGAATAGAAAAGTTCATGATGAAGATTACTGCATTACCGGAATAGAAAAAGAAGCATTTGAAAAGCTTTTTCCAAATGCATATAAAAGAGGAAAATCATTTGGTGTTTATGATATAGAAAATAAAGAGTTTGCATTAGCAAGAAAAGATAAAAAAATAGGAAAAGGTCATAAAGAATTTGAAGTTAAAAATGGAAAAGACATTACAATTGAAGAAGATTTAGCACGAAGAGATATTACAATAAATAGCATTGCAAAAGAAGTATTAACAGGAAAAATAATAGATCCATATGGAGGAATAGAGGATATACAAAATAAAATAATTAGAGCAACGACAGATAGTTTTATAGAAGATCCTTTAAGAGTATATAGAGTAGCAAGGTTTGCAAGTCAGCTTAATTTTGCAGTTGAAGAAAATACAATAAAAATGATGAGAAAGATAAAGGAAGAATTAAAAGAATTATCGCCAGAAAGAGTTTTTACAGAATTTAGAAAAGCCCTAAAAAGTGATAAACCATCTGTATTTTTTAAAGTATTAAAAAAGGCAAATGTATTAGATGTACATTTTAAAGAAATATATGATTTAATAGGTAAAACTCAGCCAGTAGAGTATCATCCAGAAAGAGATAGTTATAATCATACTATGATAGTAGTGGATAAATCAGCTATTTTAACAGATAATGTGGAAATTCGTTTTAGCGCGTTAGTTCATGACTTAGGAAAGGGAATAACTCCAAAAGAGATGTTACCACATCATTATGGACATGACAAAAGTGGAGTTAAATTAGTAGAAAATTTAGGAAACAGATTAAAAATCCCCAATTCTTGGATAAAATGTGGAAAAGTATCCGCAAAAGAGCACATGCTTGGAGGAATTTTTAATAGGATGACGCCTAAAAAGCAAGTAGATTTTATTACAAGAGTAAATAAATCATTATTAGGGTTAGATGGCTTAAAAATAGTAGTTATTTGCGACAGATGGAGAAATGAAGACATGCCAACAGATGTGAATTTTGATGAAATAGGCAAAGAGTGTATTTCAAAAATTAATGGAAGATATATAAAAGAAAAATATGAAATAAAGAATAGAGAGCAAATTGGGGAAATTTTGAGAAAAGAAAGAATTGAATGGATTAAAAAAGTCTATAATAATTAAAGTAAATTTATGGCAGAAAAAATAAAATTAAATATTAAAAAGGATTGAAAATAAATAAATAGTAAGGTAAAATTAAGTAAATTACAAAAGAGAGGAATTATTATATGAAAAAAAATAAAAGTATAATAAAAAATGAAAATGGTGCAGTATCAGCATTAGTATTATTTACTGTTTTAATGTTTATTGTTATTTTAATGGGTGTATATTTAACAGTAACAGCAAGGCAAAAAGCTCAGATTAAAAGTGATATGAGAATAGAACAAGTCTATAGAAAAGATGTAAATAATATAGATAATGTATATAATGAAATAATTAGTAAGTCAAAAACCGTTCAAGAAATGAAAGACGGAGATTATTTTAAAGAAAAAACCATATTAAGAGATAGTAATGGAAATATTATAACTGTGCCTGAAGGATTTAAAATAGCTTCAGATAGTGGAATAAATGTGACAGAAGGAATAGTAATAGAAGATAGTGATATTACAACAGATGGGAATGGAAACAAAAGAGGGAATCAATATGTATGGATACCAGTAGGCAAAAAAATTAAGAAAAGCGATGGCTCAATAGTGGAAATAGCACTTGGAAGATATACTTTTGCTAATGGAACAAGTGATAAGGATTCAAATGGAAAAGTACTTTCAAAAGGTACACCAATATTAAAGCAAAGTGCAGATAATTATACACAAGAAGTATTAATAAGTCCATATTATAAAGAAATAGCAACATATAGAAAAGGAATAGCAAGTAGTAGTACAAATGGACTAAATGCAACATCAAGAGGAAAACAAAAAGAGGATGGAACATATGAAGGAATAAAGAGTTTTATAGATAGTGTAAAAGCAAATGGAGGATATTATATAGCACGTTATGAAGCAAGCTATGGAACAGATGGAAAGGCAAATTCAAAAATTTCAAATACTTTTACAAATTCTGATACAGTACCAACAAAAAGAACAGAGGGAATGTTATGGAATTATATAATACAAATAAATGCAGCAATAGCAAGTAGAGATTTGTATACAACAGCAACAACAGATTTAATAAGTAGTTATGCATGGGATACTGCAATAGTATATATACAGAATTTTTCAGGAGATGCAGATTATTCATATCAAAATTCAAAGAATACAGTATTATCAAATACTGGAAAAAATGGTGATGAAATATGTAAAATAAATGATATGGCATCAAATACTTATGAATGGACAACCGAATATTCTACTTACATCACTAGCCAATATGCTGGTCCTTGCACTGGTATAGGTGGAGGTTACACTGCTAGCGGTAATTACGCTAGCAGTCGTGCCTACAACAATGCGAATGGTAGTAGCAAATACTATACATTTAGAACTACACTTTATATGTAGAATACTTAAAAAATGTAATATAAACCACAAAAGTCAGAGTATTTTTACTCTGGCTTTTAATAATAGCAAAACTATGAGTTTTTTGTTTGTAATTATATTTCTAATTTTTAATTACCAATTTCATTTTTTTCCATTCAATTCATTGACTTTTTGCCTTTTTCATTATATGATATAGATATTAAAAATATGCACTTTTTAATAAAAAGAACATACATGTTCAAGGAGGAAATTATGGGAGAAGTTATCGTTATCACATCTGGAAAAGGTGGAGTTGGTAAAACAACCACTACAGCAAATTTAGGTTCAGCGTTAGCATTAAAAGGAAAGAAAGTAGTATTAGTAGATACAGATATTGGTCTTCGTAATCTAGATGTTGTAATGGGATTAGAAAACAGAATAGTATATGATATCGTTGACGTGGTAGAAGAAAAATGTAAATTAAGACAAGCCTTAATAAAAGATAAACGTTTTAATGAATTATTCTTACTTCCAGCAGCGCAAACAAGAGATAAAAGTGCAGTAAATGAAGAACAAATGAAAGAATTAACAAGTAAACTAAAAGAAGAATTTGATTACATATTAATTGATTGCCCAGCAGGTATTGAACAAGGTTTCAAAAATGCAATAGCTGGTGCAGACAGAGCAGTTGTTGTTACAACAGCTGAAATATCTGCTATTCGTGATGCAGATAGAATTATTGGACTATTAGAATCATCTGAAATTAAAAATCCAGAATTAGTAATTAATCGTTTACGTCCAAACATGGTTAAAAAAGGTGAAATGATGGATGTAGAAGATATAGTAGATTTACTATCTATAGATTTAATTGGTGTAGTTCCAGATGATGAATACATTATTACACAAACAAATAAAGGGGAACCAGTTGTATCGAACCACAAAGCTCCTTCAGGAAAAGCATATACAGAAATTGCAAGAAGAATTTTAGGTGAAAATATAGAGGTTTCAATTCCTGGAAGAGAGAAAGGATTTTTTGCTAAGTTAAAAAGTATTTTCTCAAAAAAATAGACAAATTTAAATAACGGAGGAAATAGGATGTTCGATAATATTATAAAGTTTTTTAAAAAATTTTCAAAAGATGAAAAGAAGGATTCTAAGGACACTGCAAAAGAAAGATTACATTTAGTGTTGATGCAAGATAGAGCAAATGTATCAGCAGATTTTATGGAGCTTATGAAACAAGAAATTATTGAAGTAATTAAAAAATACATAAATGTAGATGAAAATTCTATAGATGTAAAACTTACTAATAAAGTTAATAGTGATGGAACAACAGGAGCTCCAATTTTGTATGCGAATATTCCAATTCTTAATGTAAAAGATGATGCAAAGCAAATTAATATAGAAAGAAAATTAGAAAAATCTGAAAATAAAGAAGAAAAACAAAGCGAAAATAAAGATAAAAAAACGGAAAGTAAAGTAGCAAAAAAAGATGAGGAAGAAAAGACAGAGTCTGAAAAAGAAGATAAACAAGAACCTGAGAAGAAAACAGATAAAAGTAAAGATGAAGTAAAAGAAGATAAAGAAGTTACAAAAGTTTCAGACAAAGCAGAAGCAACAGAAACAACAAATACTGAAGAGACAACAGAAGTTATAGAAGATTCAAAAAAAGAAGAAAAGGCAGAAGACGATATAATAGAAGAAACAGAAAAAATAGATAAAAAAGAAGAAAAAGTAGAAGTAGAATAAATATAAATTAAGAATAATAGAGGTTTAATAAATGAAAAGAAGATTCTTAAGAAATATGGAGTGGGGCATCTTAATTTGTACTATTATATTAATAGCGGTAGGAATTGTTGCCCTATATACTGCTACACAAGAGACGACTAGTGATGAACTAAAAAAACAAATTATATGGTTAATAGTAAGTATTCCAATTATGATACTTGTTATTTGCATAGATTATGAGGTGATTACAAAAATATCACCAATTTTTTATGGAATTTTTTTAGTATTATTAGTAGCAGTTTTATTTACTAAAGCTGTAAATGGTGCTACTAGTTGGTTTGAAATAGGAGGATTTTCATTTCAACCTTCAGAATTTGCAAAAATATTTGTTATATTAACATTTTCATATGTTATTACAAAAATTCAAGCAAGAGGTAGAGATGAAATTAGTAGGCCTACGAGATTAGGATTAGCATTATTAGTTGTAATTGTACCAGTATTATTAATAATAAAACAACCAGATTATGGAACTGCATTAGCATTTTTAGTAGCAACAGTACTTATTTTATTTTCAGCAGGAATTAAAAAAAGATATATATTTACAAGTATATTGATAATTTTAATTGCTGTTCCATTATTATACTTTTTTGTATTACCAGAACATGCAAAAACAAGAATAGATGTGTTTTTAAATCCAGATTTAGATCCAAGAGGTGCAGGGTATAATATAATTCAATCAAAACTTGCAATTGGCTCAGGTCAATTATTTGGAATGGGGTTACTAAAAGGTAATCAAACTCAATTAGGATTTTTATACCCAAAAACTACGGACTTTGTATTTGCTGTTATAGGTGAAGAAATGGGATTTGTTGTTACAGCAGGAATTGTAATATGTTATATAATATTAATTACAAAAGCTATATATGTTGCAAAGACTGCTAAAGATGACTTGGGTTCATATATTGCTATGGGTATTGCAGGAATATTTTTATTTCATATGGTAGAAAATATAGGAATGACAATTGGACTTCTACCTATTACAGGTGTTCCACTTCCTTTTGTAAGTTATGGAGGAAGTTCACTTTTAACAAATTTAATATTAATAGCATTATTATTAAATATTAGTGGTAGAAGACAAAAAACGTTATTTGTTGAATAAAATATAAATAACCAGAATCAAGATTTTGTACGCAGTGCAAACTGCTACAAAATCTAATTTCTGCCATATTTATCTTCTACAGAAAGTTATCATACTATGATAACTTTCCTAGAATATAAATAAAGAAGAACATGAAAAACTCACATGTTCTTCTTATAGATAAAGAGGAAAATATATGTACTTAAAAGAATTGAAAATAGGGAATGTAACAATTGAAAATAATATTATTTTAGCTCCAATGGCCGGAATAACAGATAAAGCGTTTAGAAGAGTTTGCAAAGAATATGGGGCTGGTTTAGTATGCACAGAAATGGTAAGTAGTAAAGGTTTGTACTATAAAGATGATAAAACAAAACTACTATTGGATACGAAAGAAGAAAAAAGACCTATATCTATGCAAATTTTCGGAAGTGATGTAGAGACTATGGGGTATGCAGCAGAATATATTTCAAAGTTAGCGGATATTGTAGATATAAATATGGGATGTCCAGCACCAAAAGTTGTAAAAAATGGTGATGGAAGTAGATTGTTATTAGACTTAGAATTAGTAGAAAAAATTGTAAAAGAAGTAGTAGAAAAGTCAACAGTTCCTGTTACAGTGAAAATGAGAAAAGGCTGGAATGAAGAAAATATAGTAGCAGTAGAGGCAGCAAAAATAATAGAAAAAATGGGAGCGTCTGCTATTATAATTCATGGAAGAACTAGAGAAGAGTTTTATTCAGGAAAAGCAGATTGGGATATTATAAGAGAAGTAAAACAAGCAGTTAGTATTCCTGTTATAGGAAATGGAGATATAAAAAGCAAAGAAGACGCATTTGAAATGTTTAAACAAACTGGAGTAGATGGCATAATGATAGGTAGAGCAAGCCTAGGTAATCCATGGATTTTTGAAGAAATAATTTCGTATTTAAAAGGAGAAGGAACAAGAGAAATATCTAAAGAAGAAAAATTACAAACAATTTTAAAACATATAGAGTGGGAAGTAGAAGAAAAAGGTGAAGTAGTTGGAATTAAAGAATTAAGAAAGCATATGTCAGCATATATTAAAAATATGCCAAATGCGACTACACTGAGAGAAAAAATTAATAAAATCGAAACTAAAAAAGAATTAGAAACTTGTCTAAAAGAATACTTTAATATGTAAAGAATATAATAAAAAAAGAATAGGTAAATAAATACCTATTCTTTTTTATATTCTAAGAAATTTATCATAGTATGATAAATTTCTGTAGAAGATAAATATGGCAGAAATTAGATTTTGTAGAAGTTTGCACTGCGTACAAAATCTTGATTCTGGTTTTTTATTATTGTATGAAAGTTATTTGATAAAAGATAATTTTCTTATGCAAAATAATATTAAAAATTTTGAAATTTTTTATAGAAAGAGAGGAATTATATGAAAGCGAAAAAGCTAATAGTAATTTTTAGTATAATTTTAATTATCATTTTAGTTTCAATTTTTTTGATTTTATATTATAAAAATGGAAAAGTTGGAAACACTATAATTAACAAATCGGAAGAACAAATTGTAGATTCTATTTTAAATATTAAATCTTATAGTGCGAAATTAGATGTTAGTATTGAGACAAATAAAAATACAAACAAATATGTTGTAAGTCAAAAAGTAGAAAATGAAAAATCCACGCAGGAAGTATTAGAGCCAGAAAATATAGCAGGAGTAATAACCGAATATGACGGAACGAACCTGAAAATTAGGAATAATAAACTAAATTTAGAAACTACTTTTCAAAATTATCAATATGTTGTAGAAAACAGATTATGGCTGAATTCTTTTATAGAAGAATTTAAAGAGAGTAGTAATAAAAAGGTAAATAGTAAAGAAAATGAAATAGTATTAGAAGTAAGTAATACAGAAAATCCATATAATACTTATAAAAAATTATATATAGATAAGAAAACAGGGAAACCTACTAAATTGCAAATAGAAGATATTAACAAAAAGATGCTAGTCTACATATTATATACTGAGATAACAATCTCTTAAATATTTATTAATATTTAAAATATATCTTAAAAGAACTTTCGATACGGAAAAATAGTGGGAGTGATAGACAAATGATGATAAGAAGAGGAGATATGTTTTATGCAGATTTAAGTCCAGTTGTAGGTTCTGAACAAGGTGGAATAAGACCAGTTGTTATTATTCAAAATGATATAGGAAATAAACATAGTCCAACAGTAATTGCTGCTGCAATTACCTCACAAACTGGGAAAAATAAGTTGCCAACTCATATAGAATTAGCAATAGAAAATAGTGGATTAAAGGCAGATTCAGTGGTTCTTGCAGAACAAATAAGAACAATAGATAAAAGTAGACTAAAAGAAAAAATAGGACATATTAATGACGATACAGTAATGAACAAAATTAATAATGCTTTAGGTGTAAGTTTCGGATTAGATTAAATTACCAAAGGGGACGTTTCCTAAAGGTTAATCTGTCCCTTTGGGTGTAAAATAAATTAAGAGTATATATATTATTTTTATACCACAGTATTTCAAATAATATATATACTCTTATATTTGACTTTTAATAAGTATTCCAAAAGGGACAGATTAACCTTTAGGAAACGTCCCCTTTGGAGCTTAAATTTTCAATTTTTTTATTATATCAATTTCATTGTACAATTTTGCTTTTACGTCTTCACGAGTAATAATTGCTTGGCGATATTCAGATAAAACTTGTTCATAATTATCAAAATTTTCACCACTTTGGAATAACATTTTCATTCCTTCTCTATAATATTCTTTTTCCTTATCTTTTTTTGCTTTTTGACTTTTCATATCATATTTTTGTATTTCTTCTAAACGCTTTACTTGTTCTTTTAAATATTTAATGTAGTCCATTACACAACTTATTTCATATAAAGTATCATCTATAACAACTTTAAATAGTGCTTTTAAAGCCTTACTATTAATTTTACCTACACTATAATTTTGCTTTAAAGAGTCTAAAGCTACTGTTTTCATATAATCTATTGGTCTAGCATCATGCATTAACTCTTTTAATGTTTCAGAAATATTAATGTGAGTAGTATATTGTCTTTTGGTAACAATTGCATCATATTCATCTGCAACACGTATAATTTGAGCTACATATGGGATGTCGTCTTTGGTTAAACCTTGAGGATAGCCAGTTCCATTTAATGCTTCATGATGATATAAAGGACCTTCTGCATATGGTCTTAATTTTATATCTTTCATACACATTTCATAACCTAAAGTAGTATGCGTTTTTATAACTTCATATTCTTCAGGTGTTAGACGATCAGGTTTATTTAATATCTCAGGTGGTATAAATAATTTTCCAATATCGTGTAAATAGCCACAAATTGTAGCATGAATGGTAAAATATTTTTTACAATGTAAATATTCACAAATACGGCATACTAAGTTAGCTACATTTTCACTATGTCGTCTTGTAAATACATCTAATCTATCAAGCATTGATAATTGATACTTCATTACATCATCTAAGTTATATGATTTTAAATTGGTTGAACTATAAAAATCTATTTTTCCATTATTCATTTGTTAGACCCCTTTATATATTAAATATCAAATACATATTAACACAAGCAAAAATATAATGCAATAAGTAGCCAAAAGAAACTTGACAAAAATATGCTAAAAATATATAATTTTAGCATATTATAGCGAAATTTATAAAAAGCAAGTAAGGGTGAAAAAAATGTATTTAAAAAGACTAGAACTACAAGGATTTAAATCTTTTGCAGATAAAACAGTGTTAGAATTCAAACCGGGAATTACTGCTGTAATTGGACCAAATGGATCTGGAAAGAGTAATATATCAGATAGTATTAGATGGGTATTAGGAGAACAAAGCATGAAATCTCTAAGAGGTGCTACTTCTTCTGATATTATTTTTGCTGGAACACAAAATAGAAAATCATTAGGTTTTGCAGAAGCATCTATAGTAATAGATAATTCAGATGGAAAACTTCCTATTGAATATAATGAAGTAACTGTTACAAGAAAAATTTATAGAAGTGGTGAAACAGGATACTTTATAAATAAAACACCTTGTAGATTAAAAGATATATTGGAATTATTCATGGATACAGGTATTGGAAAAGACGGGTATTCTATAATTGGACAAGGTAAAATAGATGAAATATTAAGTAACAAATCTGAAGATAGACGTCGTATTTTTGAAGAGGCTGCGGGAATTGTAAAATACAGAACAAGAAAACAAGAATCTGAAAAAAAATTAGAACAAACTAAATTAAATTTACTTCGTATAAATGATATTTTGGCCGAAATAGAAGGAAATATAGAACCACTAAAAATTCAATCTGAAAAAGCAAAGAAATTTTTAGATTTAAGAGAAGAATTAAAAGGTATTGAAGTAGGCTTATTTTTATATAATATAGAAACATATAAAACAAAATTAGAAGAAATTATAAAAGATGAAGAGATATTCAAAAACCAATATGATGAAGAAAATGAAAAGTTTGAAAAAGTAAAACAATTAAAAGAAGAGCTAAAAACACAAGTAGACGAAATAACAGAAAAAATAGAACAAATGCAAAATATTGGTTTTGAAAGTTCAAATAAAATTGAAAAAATTAATTCTGATATTAATGTTATGCAAGAAAGAAAAGTAAATAATGAACAAAATGCAGAACGATTTAAAAAGGAAATTGAAGAAATAACAGAAAAAATAAAAGAGTTAGAAGAAGAGAAAAAACAAAAACAAGATAAAAAAGTAGGACTAAATCAAAATAGAGAAAAATTTGAAAAAGAACTTTCAGAAAAACAAGCACAGTTAGAAGAAATAACTAAAAAATTAACCTCAAAAGAATTAGAGATAGAAGATAAAAAACAAAAAGTTGAGCAAGATGTAGATAAAAAATATGAAGTAGCATCTGAAATTAATACACAAGATATCAACTTTGAAAACTTAGAAAAAAGACAAAAAACTATAAAACAAGAAATTCAAACTGCAATTTCTGAGTTGGATAGTGCTCGTATGAAAAAGCAAGAACTTTCTAAAGGATTTTATGATATTGAAGCTAAGAGAAACGATGCAGTTTCTAAAATAGAAAGAATTAAAGAAGAAAAAGAAAAAGCATCAGCAAAATTAAAAGAATTTGATAGTAAAATTAACAATGTTATTTACGACACAAGAATGAAAGATTCTAGACTTAAATTCTTAATAGAGACAGAAAAAGAAAAAGAAGGATACACAAAGAGTATTAAAAATTTACTTATAGAATGTGAGAAAAATTCTACTTTAAAAAAAGGAATGCATGGTGTTTTAGCAAATTTAATTTCTACACCAAAGGAATATGAAATAGCAATAGAAATGTGCTTAGGTGCAGCACTTCAAAATATTATTACAGATACAGAAGAAGATGCTAAAAAATTAATAGAATTTTTAAGAAATGGAAATTTAGGAAGAGCATCATTCTTACCAATTACATCTGTAAAAGGTAAAAGAATAGAAAACATTAAACAAAATGGAATTGACGGAGTTATAGGAATTGCTTCAGATTTAGTAAAATATCAAAGCAAGTATGAACAAATTGTATTAAATTTACTTGGAAGAATAGTTATAGTAGAAGATATGAATACAGCTATTGCTTTAGCTAAAAAGAACAATTATCAATTTAGAATTGTAACTTTAAAGGGAGATTTAATTAATCCTACAGGTGCAATTACTGGTGGTAGTGTTATATCTAAAACAGTAAATATTTTAGGTAGAGGTAGAGAAATCGAGGATTTAGAAAAACAAATTAAAAAGCTAGAAAAACAAAAACAAGAGTTAGAAGAAGAAAAACAAAAATATGAAAAATCAATTGAAACTACTTTAAAGACATCAGAAGAATTAGAAAAGAATATGCAAGAAATTGATATTGTATATGCAACTGAAAAACAAAAAATGGTTTCTATAGAAGAAAATATAGAAAAGGCAGAGAATAGATTAAATAAGCTAAAAGAAGAGACTTCAAGTATTGAAGAAGAGAAAAAAGTAAATAGAGAAGTTAAAAAGCAAAAAGAAGATGAAATAGCAAGTTTAACAAAAGAAATAGAAGAATTAAATATGGTAATTGAAGAATTTGCGAAGGCAAATAAAGATAATCAAACTTATATAGATGATTTAAACTTTGATATTACTAATTTAAAAATATCAGTTTCTTCATTTGATGAAAGTAATATATCAATAGACGAAATGATAGAAAGAATTAACCAAGATATTGAAAATAGCAATACAAGTATAAACAACAAAAAAATTCAAATTAATACTATTAAAGATGAAAATAATGCAATAGAAACTTCTATAGAAACTTCAAAACAAGAGATAGAAAAGATAAAACAAGAAGTTTCAAATAGTTCTCAAATAGTAGAAGAGTTAAAAGCAAATAGAACAAAAAATAATGAGCAATTAGCTAAATTAGAACAAGATATTACGGATAAATTTAAAATACTAGAGGATGTAAAAGAACAACTAGTAAAAATAGATGTAAAGAAAACTAAACTAGAGCAAGATAAGGAGCAACTTGTAAATCATCTTTGGGAAGAGTATGAAATAACTCCTAATAATGCAGAAGAATATGAAAGACCAACTAATATAGCAGTTGCACAAAAACAAGTGCATAGTTTGCGTAATCAAATTAAAAATTTAGGAAGTATAAATGTAGACTCAATTGAAGAATACAAGAAGACAAAAGAACGTTATGATTTTATGAGTGAACAACGCCTAGATTTAGAAAATACAAGTGCTAAATTAAGAAAAATGATTTCAGAAATGACAGAAACAATGAAAACTCAATTTGCAGAAAAATTTGCAATAATAAATAAAAACTTTAATGAAGTATTTGTTGAATTGTTTGGTGGAGGAAAAGCAGAACTTATATTACAAGATGAATCAAACATATTAGAGTGTGGAATAGATATTCAAGCACAACCAACAGGAAAGAAACTTCAAAATATGATGCTTCTATCTGGTGGTGAAAAAGCATTTACAGCAATAGCATTATTGTTTGCAATATTAAAAATAAATCCTGCACCATTCTGTATATTAGACGAAATTGAAGCAGCACTAGATGATGTTAATGTATACAGATATGCAGAATATTTGAAAAAGTTTAGTAAAGAAACACAATTCTTAGTTATTACTCATAGAAAGGGTACTATGGAAGCGGCAGATACAGTTTATGGAGTAACAATGGAGGAAAATGGTATAAGTAAACTTCTTTCAATGAAATTGTCACAAAAGTAAATTTTAGGGACGGGCTTAAAAATTTAAAAAACAGAAACGAGGAAAAATTCAATTTAGAGTTTTTCTCGTTTTTTTTATGTGTTCTTAAAATTTAAGAATAAAATATGGACAAGTGCATATATATTAGTATGAATTTTTAATTAACAAAGGAGAGTGTTTTTTTATGTGGCATACTAAGGAAATAGAAGAAATTGAGAAAAACTTTAGGACAAACAAACTTTATGGAATTGAGACAGAAGAAGCTAAAAAAAGACTAGAACATTTTGGAGAAAATAAGCTGGCAAATAAAAAGAAAGAAAATATTTTTATAAAATTTATAAAACAATTTAATGATTTTATGATAATTATATTAATCATAGCTTCTATAATTTCAGCAATAATTACCAAAATGAATGGCGAAAATGATTACATAGATTCTATTATAATTATTGCTATTGTAGTATTTAATGCGATAATGGGATTAATTCAAGAAGCAAAGGCAGAAAAATCTTTAGAAGCATTAAAAAATATGACTGCACCTGTTGCAAAAGTAAGAAGAAATGGAAAAGTAGAAACTATTTCAGCAAATGAAGTTGTTCCAGGAGATATAATCTTATTAGAGGCAGGAAATTATGTGCCAGCAGATGCAAGACTTATTTCATGCTCAAATTTAAAAGTAGAAGAATCTAGTTTAACGGGAGAGACGCTTCCAGTCTTAAAAGATGCAAATGTTATTTTAAATAAAGAACAAACACTAGGTGATATGATCAATATGGTGTTTTCTTCAACTATAATAGTAAATGGACATGGAGAAGCAATAGTTACAGAAACTGGAATGAATACTAAAGTTGGTAAAATAGCAGGAATGATTATAACAAATGAAGCACCACAAACACCTATACAAAAGAAGTTAGCAGGAGTGGGAAAATCATTAGGAATAGGTTGTTTAGTAATTTGCTTATTTATTTTTATAATAGGAATATTTAAGAAAATACCAGCAATGGAAATGTTTATGACTTCAGTAGGACTTGCTGTTGCTGCAATTCCAGAAGGTCTTCCAGCAGTCGTTACAATAATGCTTTCAATAGGTGTTACAAAAATGGCAAGAAAAAATGCAATAATAAGAAAATTGCCAGCAGTAGAAACACTAGGAAGTAGTAGTGTTATATGTTCAGATAAAACGGGAACATTAACACAAAATAAAATGCAAGTTGTAGAGCATTATACTTTAGGAGCAGGTAAAAGAGAATTAAAAACATTTGCATGTATGTGTACAGATACTCAAATAAGTTATGAAAATGGTAAGAAAAAAGCAGTAGGAGAGCCAACAGAGGTAGCTTTAGTAGAGGATTCTTTAAAAGATAATATAGATAAATTTGAAATGTACAAAATGAATAAAAGAGTTGCAGATATTCCTTTTGAATCTAGTAGAAAAATGATGTCTACAATTCATAAAAACAATAATTCATATATGGTTATTACAAAAGGTGCACCAGACATTATTTTAGGAAAATGTTTGTATTATAAAAAAGAAAATACAATAGTTCCTATGGATAGTAGTGTAAGAAGGAATATAGAAGAAGCAAATAACAAAATGGCAGAAAAAGCATTAAGAGTAATAGCAATTTGTTACAGGGAAATAGAAAGAATTCCTACAAATATAGAGAGTAAAGAAATAGAAAATAATCTAATTTTCGTGGGACTAATAGGAATGATAGATCCTCCAAGAGAAGGTGTAAAGGAAGCTGTTACAACATGTAGAAGAGCAGGAATAAAAACGGTTATGATAACAGGAGACCATATAACAACTGCAAAAGCGATAGCAAAAGAACTTGGAATACTAAAAATGAGAGATAAGGCTATAACAGGAGCAGAATTAGATAAAATAGGTCAAAAAGAACTAGAAAGAGACATTATGAATTATTCGGTTTTTGCAAGAGTATCACCAGAACATAAAGTTAGAATAGTAAAGGCATTTCAAAGTACAGGAGCAGTTGTTGCAATGACAGGTGATGGAGTAAATGATGCACCAGCACTAAAAAATGCAGATATTGGTGTAGCAATGGGAAAAAATGGTACAGATGTTGCTAAAAATGCAGCAGATATGGTATTAGCAGATGATAATTTTGTAACTATAGTAGAAGCAGTAAAACAAGGAAGAAATATTTTTGATAATATAAGGAAAGCAATACATTTCTTAATTTCTACTAATATAGGAGAAATAGTAACAATTTTTATGGGAATTGTATTAGGATTAAAATCACCACTTCTTGCAATACAATTACTTTGGATAAACTTAGTAACAGATTCCTTTCCAGCAATTGCACTTGGGTTAGAAAAGCCAGAACCAAACATAATGAACAGAAAACCAGTAGATTCAAACAAAGCACTATTTGCAGATGGCATGTGGGAAAAGATATTTGTAGAAGGAATAATGTTAGGAATACTTACATTATTTGCGTTTAGCATAGGAAATAATTTATATAGTTTAGAAGTAGGTAGAACAATGGCATTTGTATCACTTGGAATGTTAGAACTTGTGCATAGCTTTAATATCAAAACAGAAGAATCAATATTTAAGACAGGGATTTTAGAAAACAAATATCTTGCAGGAGCATTTATTTTAGGTTTGATTATGCAAGTAGGAGTAGTAATTATTCCTCCTGTAGCAGAAATATTTAAATTAGTTCCATTAAATAAAACACAATGGATGTATACAACATTAATATCTATAATGCCAATAGTTATAATGGAAATACAAAAGAAATTTAATGAATTTAAATTTGGAAAAGTAATATATAAACATGAAGAAAAAACAATATAAGAAACTAACAAATCTGAATTATGGAGAATATTAAATAAATACAAAACGATATCTTGAGAAAAATAAAGAAAATAATAGCAAAATAAAGTTAAAGTACCAATAATTTCAAATAATATAAATATATACCAATTAAAACGAATAAAATTTAGTCAAAATGGAATACTTTGTTTGCAAATGTTTAAAATATATAGTATAATAAATACTATCGTGTGAGACGAGAAGGAGATGAATTTATATTTTAAACTTTAAACTAAAAAACTATACAAAGTGTATAGTAAGACTAATTAGTATTATAGCAGTAGCTCTTATCTTAATTGTTGCATTTATATTACTTAAATACAAACCAGCATATAAAGTAACAATTTCAGGAGAAGAAGTTGGATATATATTAAATAAAAATGAATTTGAACAACTAATAAATGATGAAATATTAAATATAGACCAAGAAAATGTAGCATTTGTAGATATTAAAGAAATGCCAAAATATAATTTATTATTTATAGAAAATAATAAAGAAACATCAGAGGAAGAAATATTTAATAAAATTCAAGAATCAGCAGTTGTAACATACAAAATGTATGCAGTTACTCTAGAAAAAGGAAGTACAACATATGTATCTTCTAAGAGTGAAGCGGAAGAGATTATAAATAGTATAAAAGAAAAGCAAGAAAATGCAGAAATTTCAATGCAAGAAATATATACACAGAATTTAGAAGAACTTGAAAGTAAAGTAGAAGTAGCTTCTAATGTACAAACAAAATTAGAAGAAGAATATGAAAAAATAGAGTCATCAACATTTAATGGCATATATTTTTCAGTAAAGCCAGTAACAGGAAATATCACATCACGTTTTGGTGCAGTAGAAAGTATACGTGACCATGCACATATGGGAATGGATATTGCAGCACCAAATGGAACACCAATTAAAGTAGCAGCAGATGGTATAGTTAAATTTGCAGGAACAATGGGAGGATATGGAAACTTAGTTATCATTTCTCATGGAAATGGTGTTGAAACATATTACGGACATTGTAGTAAAATATATGTAACAAAAGGTCAAGAAGTTACAGCAGGAGATGAGATAGCAGCTGTTGGATCTACAGGATATTCTACTGGTAACCATTTACACTTTGAAATACGTAAAGATGGAGCACAAGTAAATCCACAAAAATATTTATATAAATAAAAAAACAGCCTAGTTTATATAGGCTGTTTTTTAAGAAAATAAAAGGGGATGTTTCGTAAATAAAAGGGTAAAATTTATTTACTAACTACAAATATAATATACTAAAGTTATTTGACCATTTTGTGAACAAATAGAAAATATTTGTGAAAATTATTAAAAATTTTAGGCAAAAAAAGCCTTTGGTTATAAAAAACTATTTTAGAATTTGTACTAATTATTCTATGAACTAAAAAATAGAAACTCAATATCTTTGATTTCGAAATATTGAATTTCTATTTTTGATTTTAATTATTGTTCTTGAAGAGTAAGTTTAAATTCTTTTTCATTTCCGCTACGATTAATAGTTAAAGTGATCTCGTCTCCTATAGAATGAGAATTTTTAACTTCATTAAGTTCCTCCATAGTTTTAATTTCTTTTCCATCTATTTTTGTTATAACGTCACCTATTTTTATTCCAGCCTTTTCAGCACTAGAAAATTCATCAACAGAAATAACATATACTCCAACTACTAAATTGTTTGCTTTTGCTGTTTCTTCATCTAAGTCTCTACCAGATATACCAATATAAGGTCTTTTAACTTTGTTATATTGAATAAGTTGTTCATATATAGTTTTAGTTGAATTAATAGGAATTGCAAATCCCATTCCTTCTATTCCAGAACCAGACATTTTTAATGTGTTAATTCCAATAACTTCACCATTACTATTTACTAAAGCTCCGCCACTGTTACCTGAATTTATAGCAGCATCTGTTTGAATTAAAGTATAAGTTTTATTGTCTGAAGTAACTTTTCTATTAACAGCACTAATTATTCCAGAAGAAACACTACTTTGCATACCTAAAGGATTACCAATTGCCATAGCAAATTCACCAACTTTAACATTATCTGAATCACCAAGAGTGGCAGCTGTTAGACCTGTTTTCTCTATTTTTAAAACAGCTAAATCAGTTTGTTCATCTGTACCTACAATTGTAGCTTCATAAGGTGTTTCATCATTATATAAATAAACAGTTACTTTATTTGCTTTTCCGACTTCATAAAAATTAGAAGAAGAGCTTGTGTTTACAATGTGATTATTTGTTAAAATATATCCATCTTCTCTAATAATAACACCTGAACCTTCAGCAGTAGCAGTGCTAGACATGTTTCTATAAAATATAGAAGATACAGAATATTCTACCTTTATACCAACAACAGATGGTAGAACCTTATTTGCAACACCTATACCAGTATCTGAAAATTTTTCTAATGAAATGGCAGAAATAGTGCCGTTAGAAGTATTTGTAGAAATTGCATTAGAAGAATTATTATCTGATTTTATAATGTCGTTTCTTATACTAGGAATCCCAAAACATATTCCTACTACAAGGCCAGCTCCTACAATGCCTGATAAGAAAGGAACAAACACTTGCTTTCCAAAATTTGAATTATTCTTATCTTTTTTTACTGAAATTGTCCCTATAGGTTTGTATTCAGTTTTACTTTCTTCTACTTTTTCACCTTCAATAATATTATCATTTTTTTCCATAATAAAAACTCCTTTTTAATTATTTTTTCCTAATTTACACATAGCATACAACATAATTGTGAAAAACGTGTGAAAATAATGTTATATTATATTGATTTTATTAGATTGTCAATATATAATAAGTATTGAAAAAATACATATATTTAATTATAAAATTGTATTTTGTGAAAGGAATGAAATAAAATGAAAAGTCAAAACGGAATGTCACATATTGCTTGGATTTTAGCTATTGTAGTAATTATTGGACTTGTTATATGTACATTATTTTTTTCAAAAATAAAACTAGAAGATGAAGTATTAAAAATGTATGAAACAGATATGCTATTAATTCAAGGAAAAGTAAAAGTACTATCAAAAGAAGCTATCGTAGAAGGAAATGATGATGGTTTAAAAGGTAAAAAAATAGAAGAAAATTTAGAAAATGAGACTATAAAAAAACTATTAGAAGATAGTGTAATATCAAAAGAAGAAAAAGATTTTTCAAAGTATTATATAATAGACAAACAGACTTTAGATGAAATGGGATTAACAGATGTAAAAATAAGAGATGGTTTTTATATAGTAAATTACAATACAGATGAAATTATCTATGCAAAGGGAATTACTATAGAAAATAACACATATTACAAATTAACTGAAATCAAAGAAGCTAATAGTAAAAAGGAAAATCAAAATGAAGTCATAAATGAGACAACGAATGAAACAACAACTGAAAACGAGACAACTGAGGAAAGTGAAGAATAGAAAAAATCAATAATATAAAATAGCATTTAAATAAAAATAACTAGGAAAAATAATAAAAGAGTATCAGAGGAAATTTAAATGAAGGAAAAAGAAGAACAAAGATTAACTGAATTAAAAAAAATAGAAAACGAAATTTATAAAACAGGAGTACAGACAATTTGTGGAATAGATGAAGCAGGTCGTGGACCTTTAGCAGGACCTGTTGTAGTAGCTGCTGTAATTATGCCAAAAGATTCATTTATAGAAGGAGTGAATGACTCTAAAAAAGTTTCAGAGAAAAAAAGAGAAGCTTTATATGAGCAAATAACAAATGAAGCTATAGCGTGGGGAGTAGGTATAATAGATCAAAAAGAAATAGACGAAATAAATATTTTAAATGCTACAAAAAAAGGACTAACAACAGCAATAAAAGAGTTGAAAGTTAAACCAGATAGAATTATAGTAGATGCTTTAGATAAAATAGATACTTTAGGAATACCATATACTCCAATAATAAAAGGAGATGCAAAATGTTATTCAATAGCAGCGGCATCAATTATTGCAAAAGTTACAAGGGATAGAATAATGCGTCAGTGGGATGAAATTTATCCTATGTATGGCTTTGAAAAGCACAAAGGTTATGGTACAGCGATGCATATGCAAGCAATAAGAGAATATGGACTATGTCCAATACACAGAAGAAGTTTTACGAAAAATATAAAATAGAGGATAAAATTATGAATATTTTAGATATTATTTCAAAGAAAAGAGACCAAAAAGAGTTATCAAAAGAAGAGATAGAATATTTTATAAAAAATTATACTAATGGAAATATTGCAGACTATCAAGCAGCAGCATTAGTAATGGCAATATATTTAAATGGAATGACAAAAGAAGAAACAACTTATCTTACAATAGCAATGGCAAATTCAGGAGATGTACTAGATTTATCTGAATTAGGAATAGTTGTAGATAAACACTCAACAGGTGGAGTTGGAGACAAAATAACACTAATTTTAATGCCTATAATGGCAGCTTTAGGAGTAGTAGTTGCGAAGATGTCTGGCAGAGGATTAGGGTTTACAGGGGGAACAGCAGACAAGTTAGAATCTATACCAGGTTATAGAACAAATATAAGTGAAGAAGAATTTAGAAATAATGTTAAAGAAATAGGAATAAGCTTAATAACACAAACTGCAAATTTAGCACCAGCAGATAAAAAGCTATATGCATTAAGAGATACAATTTCTTGTACAGATAGTATTCCACTTATAGCATCTAGTATAATGAGTAAGAAAATAGCAGCTGGAGCAAATAAAGTAGTTTTAGATGTAACATGTGGAAGTGGAGCATTTATGAAAAATAAAGAAGAAGCTGTAAAACTTTCAAAAGTTATGAAACAAATAGGAGAACTTGCAGGAAAAGAAACTATATGTATAATTACCAATATGAATGAACCTTTAGGAAATGCTGTGGGAAATAGTTTAGAAATGATAGAAACAATAAATTCGTTAAAAGGAAATATGCCAGAAGATGTTAAAGAGGTAGTACTAGAATTAGGAAGTTATATACTTAAACTTGCAGGAAAAGGTGAAGACATAGAGAAAAATAAGATAGAAATAGAAAATTGTGTTAATTCTGGAAAGGCATATAAGAAATTTGTTGAATTAATACATAGACAAGGCGGAGATATATCTTATTGTGAAAATACAGAAAAGTTTGAAAAAGCAAGATATCAAGAAAGTATAACATTTGAAGAAGGCTATATAAGTAAAATAGATGCAGAAAAAATAGGAAAAATTGCATGTTATTTGGGAGCAGGAAGAATAAAAAAAGAAGATAAAATAGATATGTCAGCAGGAATAATAGTAAATAAAAAAGTAGGAGATTATATAAAAAAAGAAGATATAGTAGCAATATTATATTCAAATAGCAAAGAAAAAATAGAAGAAGCTAAAGAGATGATAAAGCAAGCTATTACAATAACAGATAAAAAAGTAGAAAAAGAAAAAATGATTTTAGGAATAATTTAAAATAATCATAATTATATAAGAAGATAGTATAATTTAATAAAATATGATAACTTTCCTAGAATATAAAAAGAAAGAACAACTTATAAAAATATAGGTTGTTCTTTTTATATATAAAATTAGGGTTTTAATTTTATATCAAAGTTAATATTATAAATTGGTATTTCCATTTTTCAAAATATCAAAATTTACACCATATGCTGAAAAATCATTTTCACTAATAAAGCGATTTAAATTTTTTGCAGAAATACCAGTACTGTTTGCTAAAGTATCAATTGAAGAAGGTAAATCATTTTCTTGTAAAAATGTTTCTAATTTAGCTAAATCACTTATATCTTTTGTTTTACAATTAGGGCAAACGCAGTCATTTGAAGCAAAGAAAGCGCCACATCTTTTACATCTATTTAAATCCATAATTTTCCTCCTAAACTTTACTCTTATATATTAAATCAAATTATGATATTTTGTCAATAATTTTATCAGAAAATGTTTAAAAAGGAAGAAAAATAGAAATTTAATTAATATAAAGAGATAAATATTGATAAGAATTGAAAAGTATGTTAAAATGTATGTGTAACAAGTTAACTAGTATATTCTTTTGTAAAATAGCGAAAGGAGAAAATAATGAAACGGAGAGATCTCGAAAGGAAAGAAGCAAATATTATTATTATTTTTATAATGATAATAGGGACTATCATTGGAGCTTTTTTAGGAGGAATGGCTGTAGTAAATGATAAGGTTAATGTATTTATAAAAATTGGATTTTGCATTAGCACAGCAATTGAAGGCTCTTTTGCAATGTTATTTATTACATATTTTGTAATAAGTGCAATTGTTGAAATTCAAACAGCTATAAGAGAGAAAAAATATAATTAATAATATGCACTGGTTGTACCAGTGCATATTACGTATAATAAAGAAAAAATTCTTCGTTTAAAAGAACTATTTGAAAAAATTATGTTTTTGTTAAAAAAGACTTGCTTTTGCAAGCTTTTTGTGATAAAATAATGAACGTTAAAAATACACACACTTTATTAGTTTAAAAAGAGTGCTTGTATAAAACATACAAGTCTTTTTAAATGCTTGAAATAATGTGGAGGTAAAACTAAAAGGAGGAATGAAAAATGGCAGTAGTTGCAATGAAACAATTACTAGAAGCTGGTGTTCATTTTGGACATCAAACAAGAAGATGGGATCCTAAAATGGCAGAATACATTTTCCAAGCAAGAAATGGTATTCACATTATAGACCTACAAAAAACATCTAAAAAATTAGATGAAGCATATGCATTTATGAAAGAGCAAGCTGAGGAAGGAAAAACAGTTCTATTTGTTGGAACTAAAAAACAAGCTCAAGAATGCATGAAAGAAGCTGCTGAAAAAAGCGGTATGTATTACATTAACCAAAGATGGTTAGGAGGAATGCTAACAAACTTTGGAACTATTCGTAAAAGAGTAGAAAGATTAAAAGAATTAGAAACAATGCAAGAAGATGGTACTTTTGAAGTATTACCTAAAAAAGAAGTAATTCTTTTAAAGAAAGAAATGGAAAAATTAGAGAAAAACTTAGGTGGAATTAAAGAAATGACTGAAATTCCAGGAGTTTTATTTGTAGTAGATCCTAAAAAAGAAAGAATAGCTATATTAGAAGCTAAAAAATTAGGAATTCCAGTTGTAGGACTAATAGATACAAACTGCAATCCAGAAGATTTAGATTACCCAATTCCAGGAAATGATGATGCAATTCGTGCAGTAAAATTAATTGCTGATACAATGGCAAATGCTATTATTGAAGGAAGACAAGGTGAATCTATGGATTCAGACGTAGCAGAAGAAATGGTTAACGAAGATGCAGAACCAGAAAGCATCGAAGAAGTAGTAGAAGCTACTGAAGAATAATATTTGAAAATAAAAAAGGGTAGAGCCTTTATCTGCTCTATCCTTTTAAAATAAAATTTATGACATATAAAAGGAGGAAATAAAATGATTACAGCTAGCCAAGTTAAAGATTTAAGAGAAAGAACAGGTGCAGGCATGATGGACTGCAAAAAAGTTTTAACAGAAACAGATGGAGACGTAGAAAAAGCAATCGAATTATTACGTGAAAGAGGACTTTCAAAAGCAGCTAAAAAATCAGGAAGAATAGCAGCAGAAGGTTTAGCAGCATCTTACATAAGCGAAGATAAAAAAGTAGGTGTTGTAGTAGAAGTAAACGCTGAAACGGATTTCGTTGCTAAAAACGAAGAATTTAGAAGTTTTGTAGCAGATGTTGCAAAACAAATAGCTGATAAAGCACCAGCAACAGTAGAAGAATTATTAGCTGAAGAATCAATGGCTGAACCAGGAAAAACTGTGTCAGAAGTTTTAACATCCAAAATAGCTACAATTGGTGAAAATATGTCAATTCGTAGATTTGAAAGATTTGAAACTAAGACAGGAATGATTAAAGATTATATCCATGGAGATGGAAAAATAGCAGTTTTAGTTGAAATGGAAAATGCTACAGAAGAATTAGCAAAAGATGTTTGTATGCAAATAGCAGCAGCTAGACCTGAATATTTAGATAGAGAATCAGTACCAGCTGAAAGAGTAGAAAAAGAAATGGAAATATTAAAAGCACAAGCTATGAATGAAGGAAAACCAGCTGAAATAGCAGAAAAAATGGTACAAGGAAGAATTGGAAAATTCTACGGAGAAATTTGTTTAGTAGAGCAACCATTTGTTAAAGATCCAGACCAAAAAGTTGGAAAAATGGTAGAATCTAAAGGTGCTAAAATAATAAGATTTGCAAGACTAGAAAAAGGTGAAGGACTAGAAAAAAGAGAAGAAAACTTTGCTGAAGAAGTTGCAAAACAAATAAACGGATAATAAATGAAAAATAAGTTATGATATTAAAATCATAGCTTATTTTTTTGAACTGTTTTCGGGGGACGGAGCAAAAAAACAGGTATAATAACTAAAACTAATAAAATATTTTTACAAACTGTTTTTTTGCTCCGTCCCCCGAAAACAGTTCAAAAAATATCTTAAATAGCTTGTAATTAGTAAGTTTTTTAGATATAATTAGGCATATGAAAAATAGGAGGATTAGATAAAAAATGAATTCAGAAGAAAAAAACACAAAAATGAAATTTAATGTTTTGGCGATTATTTGTATAATTTTATTTAGCTTTTCACTAGCACCTGTAACACTTCAAAATGATACATATTATACAATAAAAATTGGAGAGCATATTATAAATGAGGGAATAGACATGCAAGATCCGTTTTCTTGGCATGAAAATTTACCTTATACATATCCACACTGGGCATATGATACAGCAACATATCTAATATATAATTTAGGACAAAACACGGGAATAGCAGATGGAGGAATGTTATTTATTTACATTACTACTGTAATTTTAGCTTGCGTGCTAGGTGTATTAATATACGTAACAGCAACAAAATTAAGTAAAAATAACTTAATTTCATTTATATTAACAATGTTTGCAATGTACCTATTAAAAGACTTTATAGCCGCACGTGCACAATTAGTAACTTTTATATTATTTGTGCTTACAATATTATTTATAGAGAGTTTCTTAGAAACAAAGAAAAAGAGATATTTTATAGGAATTATTCTAATATCAATTATAATAGCAAATGTACACGTTGCAGTATGGCCATTCTTCTTTATATTATTCTTGCCATATATAGCAGAATATATAATAGCATGTATATTAGACGCAGATATAATTTCTAAATCAATAATAAAGAGTAAAGAAAAGGCTGTAAAAAAACTAGAAAAGAAATTAGCAAGCGAAACTGATGAAGAAAAGAAAAATATACTTATTAAAGAATTAGAAGAAGCAAAAATCAACTTAGAAAAAACTAAGGAAAGAGAAATTGAAGTAAAAGAAAAGCAAAGCAAAAGAAGAGAAAATCCATATAGAGTAAAAATTAAGAAAAATAATGCTGTAAAATGGTTAATTTTACTTATGATTATATGTGCATTTACAGGAATTTTAACACCACTTGGAGATACTCCTTATACATATTTAGTAAAAACGATGCAAGGAAATACAACCAAAAGCATTAGTGAACATCAACCATTAACATTATATAATGATAAAGCTACGATGATAGTATTAGCACTAGTACTTGCAACATTAATATTTACAGATGTAAAAATCAAATTAAGTGATTTATTCATGATAGCAGGACTTATTTTCCTAGGTTTTATGTCTAGAAGACAAGTTTCACTTCTAGTATTGATAGGAGTATTTATATTTGCAAAATGGATTGAATATTTAGTTAATAAATATGATAAAGAAGGATCTATTAAATTCATGAAATTAGTAAATACAATTGTAGGAAAAGTAATAACTATAGCGTTAGTAGTATTAATATGTCTTGTATTTATAAAACCTAAAATAAATGACAAGTTCATTGATGAAAGAAAATATCCTGTAGCAGCAGCTGATTGGATGTTAGAAAACTTAGATGTTAAAAATATAAAATTATATAATGAATATAATTATGGAAGTTATTTATTATTTAGGGGAATACCAGTATTTATAGATTCAAGAGCAGATTTATATGCTCCAGAATTTAATAAAAAAGATGGAGAAGAAGGAAGAGATATTTTCTCAGATTATATAAATATTTCATCTATAGGAACATATTATGAAACAAAATTCGAAAAATATGGAATTACACATGTAATAGTCGTAAATAATGCAAAACTAAATATGTTTTTATCAAGAGATGAAAACTATAAACAATTATATAAAGATGATAACTTTGTTATATACGAAAGAAATGCATAAAAAGTCATTTTAGGCATTAGAATAAAAGAGAATTATAAAAGGGTAAATAGAAATGAAAGAAAAGAAACAATATGTATTAATTATAATATTAATAATATCTATTTTAGTGATAGACCAAATAGTTAAATTTTGTGTAATATCAAATAAACCAATAGAAATTGGGACTAGTGTAATAAAAATAAATTATACTGAACAAGAGGAAAAGAATATTGAAATAATACAAGTCTTAACGAGTATTTTTGCCGATCTATTAGTAATATTAATATTATCTAGATTTTTACTAAGACAAATAAAAAATATGAATGTAGCAACAAAAATAGCGTTAGCATTTGTTCTAGGTGGAGCTATTAGCAATGTAATAGATAGATTTATAAGAGGAAGAATTAATAAATACATAGATATATCTGGCACAATAAATTCATTTCCAGTATTTAATATAGCACATATATTTATAGTTGTAGGATTTGTTATTTTTGTAATTACAGTAGGTGTTGATTTAATAAAAATGCGTCCAAAGGAGGAGAAAACTAATTTTGATAAAAAAGATACAAGTAAAAGCAATTAATGAAAAAATAAGATTAGATGCTTATATTAGTAAAGAGATAGAGGATTTATCTAGAAGTATGATTCAAAAATTGCTAGAAGAAGATAAAATTAATGTTAATGGAAAAATAGAAAAACCATCTTACAAAGTACAAGAAGGAGATATAATAGAAGTCACTATAGAAGAACCAAAAGAAGTAAAAATAGAGGCTCAAGATATACCTTTAGACATTATATATGAAGATAACGATATTTTAGTTGTAAATAAACAAAAAGGATTAGTTGTTCATCCTGCAAACGGCAATCCAGACGGAACGTTGGTTAATGCTATTATGGCACATTGTAAAGATAGTTTATCTGGAATAGGTGGAGAATTAAGACCAGGTATAGTTCATAGATTAGACAAAGATACATCAGGGCTATTAATTATTGCTAAAAATGATAAATCACATATACAAGTTAGTGAGCAAATAAAAAATAGAGAAGTAAAGAAAACTTATATTGCATTAGTTAGAGGAACAATAGCTGAAGATGAGGCAACTATAAATATGCCAATAGGAAGAAGTACAAAAGATAGAAAAAAAATGGCAGTAACCAAAAATGGAAAAGATGCAGTTACTCATTTTAGAGTATTAAATAGATATACAACTAATAAAGGAAGTTATACATTACTAGAAATAAAAATAGATACAGGGAGAACACATCAAATAAGAGTACATATGGCAGAAATAGGACATCCTGTAATAGGTGATAGTGTGTATTCAAATGGAAAAAATGAATTTGGAATAGAGGGACAATGCTTACATGCAAAGAGGCTAGAATTTGTACATCCAATTACAGGAAAAGAAATGAAACTAGAAGCACCTTTACCAGAGTATTTTAAAAAGATTGTTGAACAATTAGAAAATAGATAAGCAATAATAAAATAAAAATAACATAAAGTAAAAATTTAACTAATTTTAAAGGAAAAGAAAAATGGAAGAAGAAAGATTACAAAAATATTTAGCAAATAACGGAATAGCATCACGTAGAAAAGCAGAAGAATATATACTAGCTGGAAAAGTTAAAGTAAATGGCCAAATTGTAACAGAGCTTGGAACAAAAGTAAATCCTGATAAAGATATTATAGAATTTGAAGGAAAAAGAGTAAATAATGATATAAAAAAGGTATATGTATTATTAAACAAGCCAATAGACTATGTAACAACAGTAAAAGACCAATTTAACAGAAACACAGTTGTAGATTTAGTAAAAAATGCAGGAAACAATTTAATTCCAGTTGGAAGATTAGATATGTATACATCAGGTGCGTTAATACTAACAAATGACGGAGATTTTATTTTTCATGTAACACATCCAAAACATGAGGTGGAAAAAACATATACTGTAACTCTAAGGGGAAAAGTCACAAACGAAGATATAGAAAGTTTAAGACAAGGTGTTGTAATAGATGAAGAATACAAGACAAAACCTGCCAAAGTTAGAATTATGAAGATAGACGAAGAAAAGAATTTGTCTAGATTAGAAATAATAATACATGAGGGAAAAAATAGACAAGTTAGAAAAATGTGTGAAGCAATAGGAAAGAAAGTTATAGCACTTCATAGAAGTAAAATTGGAAATATAGATGTAAAAGACTTAAAAATAGGACAATGGAGATATCTAACTAAAAAAGAAGTAGATATGCTAATGAAGTAAATTTTAGGGACGGGCTTAAAAATTTAATTAAAAAAAATTTTAAGCCCGTTTCTATTTACAAAAAAAGTAATTATTTATATAATTAGAAAAACAAAAGAAAAAAGGAGATAAAAAATTGGAGTGCAAAAGATTTATTCCAGTGAATTGGAATGAAGATTTAAAAGAAGGTCAAATAGTAGAAGGAATAGTAAAAAACATTAGACACTATGGTGCATTTATAGAAATAGAAGGTGGCATGACTGCACTTCTTCATATAGAAGACATGTCTGTAGCTAGAATAAAATCACCATATGAAAGACTTAAAATTGGACAAAAAGCAAATTTTATGGTAAAATCAATAGATAGAGAGAATAAGAGAATTTTACTATCTTATAAAGAACTATTAGGTTCATGGGAAGATAATGCTAAAAACTTTAAAGAAGGGGTAATTGTTACAGGAATAGCAAGAGAAACAGAGAAATCTAAAAATGGTATTTTTGTGGAACTTACTCCAAATTTAGTAGGAATGGCAGAATATAAAGAGGGTATAGAATATGGACAAGATGTTAATGTTTATATTAAAAGAATTATACCAGATAAAAAGAAAGTAAAATTAATTATTGTCTAAATATAATTAAAACATTATTTAAGTATGTTTTAATATTTTAATTATTTTAATTTAATTTTTAGGATGAATATCCTAAAAGAGGAGGAAAAACATGGTAGAAGATAATGAAATTAAAGCGCAAGTATCACCATTTGCAATTCGTGAAGGTGAAATTAAAGTTTTTGATGGCAAAGATGGTTATGTATCAATGAACCAAATTATACACAAAATTAATATTGGTCATATTACTGATATTCATTTTGCAATATTAGAATTAGTAAATGAATTTGAATTTATTACATCAAGACAAATTTTTCAATTATTAGAATGGAAAGGTATTGATGCTAAATCACAAGATAAACTAAACAATAAATTAGAACAATTAGTAAAATCTAAAATATTAACAAGATATTACTTTAGCTCTGAAGAAGGAAAAGGAATTTATCGTATTTACTGTTTAGAAAAAATGGGTAAATACCTATTAAATTCAAAAGAAATAGAATGTAAATGGCAACCAACAGATAATACAAAACCTGTTGCAATGATAAAAAAACGTTTAGCAGGAAATCAAACAATTATAGCTTATTTAAGAAAAGTAAAAGCATTTGACTCTTACATTCCAAAGCCAGCTATTACAGCTAAAATGGCAGGAAAAGTATTTAAAGCAACTGGTGGAAGTGTTAAACTTACAAAAAACGGAAAAGCAATTCAATTTGTATTTGAAGTAGTAAGAAGAGAAGAAGATTGGGAGAAGAAATTAGTAGATAAAATGAGATTATATCAAGATTTCTATGATAACTTTGTTCCAGGAGATTCAGGTTTTGCTTCAATGCCACAATTAATATTTATCTGTGAAGATGAAAAACATATGGCAGAAACATTTAGAACAATAATTGTAAATCAAGTAGAGATTAAACAATTAAAATTATATTTTTCAACAGATTTAAGGCAAAATGAGAAAACTCTTGCAAAAACTTTAGTAGAATTTAAACAAGATCCAGAAACTAAAAAATACAAAATGGAAGACGTTGAAGTTAAATTGTTAGGAATATAAATAGCTCGAATAAAAAATGGAATTTATTGACAATTATGTAAAATAATAGTATAATTTATGTATCAATATAAATATTATTGATCTCTCTGCAGCTTTTTAGATAGGAGGATAATATTATGGGACCATATGATGATGAATCAGGAAGATATTTAGATAGTAGTGATGTAGAACATGATGTTAACAATGGCAATTTGACACAGTCCTCATCAGATCCCAATACCTATTATGATGGTGATGGGGTAGAATATGATCAGGATTACAATCGTAAGTGGTAATTTTTAAGTAACTTATTGATTAAATGCAGAGAGAAAGAGGAGATATCAAAATATATCTCCTCTTTAATATTATCCATTAGGATTTCCTTTTTTTAAGTTATATACAATTCCATCTTCATTATCATATAAAAATTTTGTATCTGTAGTATCTGTTTTTATTGGATCTAAATCTCCATTTGAATCTTCCTCAAATTTTGTTTCAGATTTCCAACTTGAAGATTTTTTTCTTTTAGGTTCTTCTTCAGCAATACCATTTGTAAATTTTTCATAATCATAATTTTTAATAGAATGTTTTTCTTTATATTTGGCATCCATAAAATCCATTTTACCATCGACTACTTGTATTACACCTTTATTGGTTTTGTATTTAAATAAACAAGATTTAAAACTTGTTGCTCTTACTTTATCTGGGGCAAATTTTAATTGCCATGCCCACTCTATACCACCATATTTAGGATCATATTTTCCTTTTTCGGTATCATAAGTATTTGAAAATTTCCATTTTCTAATTTTACCAAATTCATCAGACCACCAGTTATTTTCTTCAATAGAATTGTTACCAAATACTAATTTATTAATACAATTTGATACAATAGTATTTCTGTATTTAGAATTTACATCACCAAGTTGTGCAAGTGTTTGTGAAGAAATAGTTGTACCAACTTTGTATTTTCTATATAAAGTAAATATAGGTTCTGTTACCTTAGAAATAAATTCAGGGAATTCATCTATATATAAGAAATGAGGAACCCTTGTGTTTTCATTTCCTGGTCTTCTTAATACAGCATTTTGCATTAATAATATAAAGAACATACCAAATGTTTTATGAACACTAGCTCCTAAGTCACCTCTTCTTGTACATAAGAATACAACTTCACCATTTTCAAGTACTTTTTCATAGTTTATATTGTTACTTCTGTTACAAATGATGCTTTTTACACCTGGGTAACGAAGTAGTTTTTCAAATATAGAAGAAGCATATTGAACTGCTTTTTCTGTTTGTAATCTTCGTGGTGAGTCTTCATAAAAATGTCTTTTAAAGTATTGAAGAGTTAATGAATATTCTTCTTTAATTTCTGGAATAGTTTCTAATTTACTACATAATTCTTCAACTGCATTCATATTTTTAAATAATTTTAAAACATCTTCCAATGTTGGTAAATAATCTTTGTCCTTGTATATAATAGGATAACTTGCTTTAAGTAGAGTACAAGTATTTTCAAGTGCTTCAATAGCATCGTTTTCCATATTAACTTTATCTATATTTTCTAAAGTTCCTTGATACATTGCTTTTAATACATATGTGAATACTCCAGCAGCTTTTAATGGATTTTCATATACAAATGGATTTAATCCAATAGAAGCTCTATCATTAGGGTCTACAATGTGGTAAGGTATATTAAAATTTTCTGCTACTTCCATCATATGAGAAATAGATTCATAATCTGGAGAAATAGAAGTGATACCTAAAGTTTTGTAAATAATATTTCCACCAGATTCTCCTAAAATCATTTTTTTCATATAAGTTTTATATAAGCCTTCTTTTCCTTGTGTAGGTGTTAGCATATTTAAATTAAAATGTTCATTTATATAATCGTTTGTATATGGACATTTTAAATTTGCTATTCCTGTTTTTAAAGCTGTATAACCCATTTCTTTTGCAGTAGTAATAAAGAAATATTTTTTCTCTATATCTCTTGCTACCATAGGTTCAAATACTAAAGAAGTTTTTCCTGAACCAGAAGGTCCTACAACTAAGAATTGATTGAAACGACTTTGTTCTGGAATAATTTCTTTTGCACCTGTTTCTTTGTTCATACATACAAACATTTCACAAGAGTAAGCTCCTGTACCATCTTTAACATCTGTTAATTTTATTCCACCATAATCCCAAATAGATTCTTGTAATAAACGTGTATCATTGACTTGTTTATATAAGAAACCAAATATTTTTGGTGCTGTTACTAATGGTAAGTATAAAGCAAGTGCAGATAATGCTGGTCTAAATAGTTCAGAAAATTCTGTAGCAATTACTGGATAACCTGGAAGAGATAATAAACCAAACCAGATTACTTGGTTCATCCATTGAACTACCATAGAAATTCCTATTGTATATAAGCAAATAACATATACATTGAACATTGCAGATTTCATTTTATTAGAACTTGCAAATTTAGAAGCAAATCCAAATAAAAATGCAAATACAGGACAAGCAAGTGCAAACGTGTACATGAAAGGTCCCCAATATGAAACACTCATACCTGTAAATATTAAAAATAAAACTTCTACAATTCTATCTACCATAAAGTAGATAGATAGAATTGTTAATATATATGTTACAAACGTATTTCTATCTGTTTTTAAAAATTTTAAAAATTTGTCTATATATTTCAAGTTTTTCACCACTTTCAAAATATTAAAATAATTCATATATATTATCTTACAAAATGCCGAAAAATTCAAGTGTTTTGGGCAAATTTGTCAATTAAATTTTACGTTTTAAAATAAAAATTAACCAAAAGGGACAGAATTATCTTTTGGGACGTTTCCTTTTGGTTAATCTGTCCCTTTTGGTTTACTTATGAAATTTTTTTGTAAAAAACTGAATAATATTTATAATATGAATATAATTTATAAAATAAGGATTATGGATAATCCAAAAAAATCTAAATAATAGATGAAAAGGATGGAAAAATGTCATTATTTAAGAAAAGGTATGAAAAAAAAGTAAAGGGAGAAAGTTTTATGCAAGGAGTTATGGCACTTATGTTCTCACAAGTGCTTATAAAACTTCTTGGGTTAGTATATAAATGGTATTTAACAAATAGAGAGGGCTTTGGAGATAGGGGAAATGCTATTTATAGTGCGGGATTTTCTATATATGCCTTACTTTTAACAATTTCTTCTACAGGTGTGCCAAATGCAGTAGCAAGACTTGTTTCTGAGCATACTGCAAAAGACGATTACAAAGGTGCTTATAGAATATTTAAAATTGCCTTTGGAACGTTTGCAATTATAGGACTAGTAGGAACTTTACTTCTATTTTTGGGGGCACATTATATAGCGAAAGTTTGGCTTGCAATACCAGAAGCAGAACTTACGCTAGTGGCACTATCTCCGGCTATATTTTTTGTTTCAATTATTAGTGTATTTAGAGGTTTCTTTAATGGAAGAGGAAATATGAAGGCAACAGCTAATTCACAAACAATAGAACAATTATTTAAAACAATTTTTACAGTAATAATTGTGGAAATAGTTGCAATTTGTTCAGGAGCAAATACAAATTTGATGGCAGCAGGAGCAAATCTTGCAACAACACTTGCAACAGTGGGAAGTTTCTTCTATTTATATGTATTTTTCAAAATGAGAAGAGAGGATTTAGCTAAAGAAATAGTTACATCTAGAGTAGGAAAAACGCAAAGTATATGGAAAACGGTAAAAAGCATATTGTCAGTATCTATTCCAATGTCATTAAGTGCAGTTTTAACTTCAATTAATAGAAATATAGATTCAACAACAGTAAAAAGAGGTCTTCAAAAATTTTTGTCAGAAGCGGATGCTTTAAAACAATATGGAATTTTAAGTGGAAAAGTTGATACATTAACTTCACTTCCATTATCATTTAATATTGCTTTTGCTACGGCATTAGTCCCAGCTATTACAACAGCAAAAACAAAAGGAGATATGAAAAGTGCAACAAAGAGAGTATCTTTTTCATTACTTGTTACAATGCTTATAGGGCTTCCTTGTATGGTAGGAATGATAGTATTTGCACAGCCAATTTTAAATTTATTATTTCCAAATGCACCAGAAGGAGCATTTATATTTCAAGTTAGTTCAATTGCAATAATTTTTACAGTATTAGAACAAACTGTAAATGGAGCTTTGCAAGGATTAGGAAAAATAATGACACCAACAATAGCACTTTTAATAGGTGTTGCAGTTAAATTTATTTTGAATTTAGTATTAGTACCAATAGAAGGAATAGGTGCAGCAGGTGCAGCTTTTGCAACAGTAGTATGCCACGCAATAGCGTTCTTTATAGGATTTAAAGTGTTAAGAACAAATATGAAACTAGATTTAACTTTTTCTAAAATTATTGTAAAACCAATTTTAGCAATATTAATGATGGGAATATGTTCATATGCAGTATATTTACTTTTGGGTGGTATAATTGCAGGAAAGTTGGCAACAATAATTGCAATATTAGTAGCAGTTCTTGTATATGGATTAGCAGTAATTGTATTAAAAATTTTTACTAAAGAAGAAATATTTATGATTCCTTACGGCAACAAGCTATACAAAATTTTAGAAAAACTAGAAATTTATAAAGAAAGCAAAAATGCAGTAAAATAGCGCGTTACCAAACTTCAAAAATCCAAAAACATACAGCCCCAAAGGTTTAAAAAAAGAAAAATTGAAAAAAAAGAAGGATTTTGAAAAAGATTGGCGAATAATGTTACTAGTAGATAAATTTTACTATCTACATATGATATCTTATAGGAGGTAATTTAAATGAACAAATCTGATTTAATCGCAGCTATCGCAGCTAAAACAGGAGACACAAAGAAAGGTGCTGAAGCAGCATTAAACGCTTTCGTTGAAACTGTAACAGAAACATTAGTAAAAGGAGACAAAGTTCAACTTGTTGGATTTGGTTCTTTCGAAGTAAGAAAAAGAGCAGCTAGAAAAGGAAGAAACCCACAAACTAAAGAAGAAATCAAAATACCAGCATCTAAAGCTCCAGTTTTCAAAGCAGGAAAAGCTTTAAAAGATTTAGTAAATAAAAAATAATAATGATTTCAATATAAATTATATGAATTCATAGGAAGAGCAAGATTTAGTCTTGTTCTTTTTTATATTCTAGGAAATTTATCATAGTATGATAAATTTCTGTAGAAGATAAATATTGAGAGCCTAAGATTCTCTTAAAATTTACATTTGTTAGAAAAGCTTAGGCTCGCTTTTTTTTTGCTTTAATGCATTTTTTTATAAAAACAGAATAAATATTAAAAATAGGAGAGATAAAAAATGATTGTTAAAGCAGTAAAAATGAAAAAGATTTATATGGTATTAATTGTGACAGTAACACTTATAGTAATAATAGGCTCATTTTTTTTAGTTAAATCTTTTGCAGAGGAACAAAAACAAGAAGAGAAAAAATATATAAAATGGGTAGATTTTAATGTTCCATTAGAAGTACTAGAAAAAACTTCAAAATTAGATATAAATTCGCATAACAAAGATGAAGAAATAAAATTAAATTGGATTGAACTTATTTCATATTTGGCTACAAAATATGGTGGTAATTTTAAACAATTTAAACAAAAAGATTTAGACGATATAGTGGTAAGGCTAAAAAATGGTGAAAACATGAATGAAATAACAAAGGATATAAAACTATATTCTTACTATATAGAAGCGTATACAGCAATATTAGATGAATTTATAGGAATTTACCAAATAGAAACTTTAGATGAAAATCAAAATAAAATATATAAAGAAAAGTATGGAATAAAGGCATTTTTACCAATTGCTAAAAATTATGGATTCAGTCATTATAATGATTTTGGAAATGCAAGGTCATATGGTTATAAAAGAGTTCATTTAGGAAATGACTTAATGGGTTCTATAGGAACACCAATTATAGCAGTAGAAAGTGGAATAGTAGAAGCGTGTGGGTGGAATCAATATGGAGGTTGGAGAATTGGTATAAGAAGTTTTGATGGAAAAAGATACTATTATTATGCACATTTAAGAAAAGACCATCCATATGCCAAAGACATGTGTGAGGGTAAGATAGTAAAAGCAGGAGATGTAATAGGATACCTTGGAATGACTGGATATAGTGCGAAAGAAAATGTAAATAATATAAATGTTCCACATTTACATTTTGGAATGCAACTTATATTTGATGAATCCCAAAAAGAGGGAGTTAACCAAATATGGATTGACGTATATTCAATTATAAACTTTTTAAAGAAAAATAAATCTGAAGTATATAAGGCATACACAGATACAAAAGATTATGAAAGAAAGTATAACATAATAGATCCAATTGTAGAGCAAAGAGAAAACTCACAGGAATAAATCTGTGAGTTTTCCACATATTATTAGTAATTTGTTGATAAATTTAAAAATATTTATTATAATAAGTGCATTATGGAAGATATAGAAAGATATAAACATTTAAATGAATATTTGAAAGAAAAGTTTGGAGAAAGAACTTTAAAAATATGTGTAGATGGAGGATTTACTTGCCCAAATAGAGATGGAAAAATAGGGTATGGAGGTTGCATATATTGTAGTGAGCAAGGTTCTGGCGAACTAATTACTTGCAAGGAAAGTATAAAAGAACAAGTAAAACACTACTTTACCACATATAGAGCTAATAGAGCTAATAAATTTATAGTGTATTTTCAAAATTTTACAAATACATATGATACAGTAGAAAATTTAAAGCAAAAATATGATTCTGCATTAATAGATGATAGAATTGTGGGACTGGAAGTAGGAACAAGACCAGATTGCATAAATGAAGAAATAGCAAAATTGTTAGCAAGTTATAAAGAAAAATATTATGTATGTGTAGAGCTTGGGCTTCAAACAAGTAATGATGAAATTGGAAAAATAATAAACAGAGGTTATACATCTAAACAATTTACAGAAGCGGTAGAAATATTAAATAAATATGATATAGATGTTGTGGCACATATAATGGTTGGACTTCCAAACGAAACCAAAAAAAACATAGAAGATACAGTTGATTTTATAAATAAACACAAATTACAGGGGGTAAAAATACATTCAACATATGTTGTAGAAAATACAGTATTGGCAGATATGTATAGAAAAGGGGAATATAAGGCATTAGATTTAGACGATTACATAGAAACTCTAATAGATATAATGGTACACTTAAATCCAAATTTAATAATACACAGAATTTCAGGAGATGCTCCAAAAGATATATTAGTAGCACCATATTGGAATAAGCATAAAATGTGGATATTGCACGGATTTGAAAAACGATTTAGAGCAAGAGATTTATGGCAAGGAAAATTTTATAAAGATTAAAATAAAAAACAAGAATTTTAGTAGTCTAAAAATTCTTGTTTTTTATATTCTAGCAAATTTAAAAATTATTATTCTACAACTGGTGGAATAAAGTTTTCTATTGCGTCTCTAAGCTTAGGGTGATGTATTACAAAGTGTATTGAAGGACTAGTATCTTTTGAAATCATAACCCAACTTTTTTCGCAAATAAGAACCTGTATGTTTTTAAATGTGTGATTGTAGTTTGTATTTAATTTATAATTGTCTACACATTTCTCATATTTTTCTGTTTGTTTTAAATGCTCTGAATATTCTTCATATGTATAATAAATTTTACCCTCATAAAAACTATCAGAAAGAGAAAGTGCAGGTACATTTTTTTCGAAATCTTTTTTTGAAATTTCATGTATTTCATCTTCATATATATTATTTTGTAGCACATTTTCTATTAGTTCTTTTTGAGTTTTTACAGCTGAAACTATATTTTTTGTATCTTCTTCAGAAATTTTATTACGTTTTAATATTTTTAATAGTAATTCATCAGAAATTGTGTGAATTGGTAAAGAAGATAAAATTCTTCTTCTATTTCCACTTGTTTTTGAACTTGAAGATAAAAATGCATTAAAAGCATTTTTGTTTTCTACTTTATAAATTTCCATAAGTGGTTTAGCTTTATTTAATAGTAATTCAGATTTTGTTTTATAATATTCAACTTCTGTTTTTGAACTTGTTAAATAATATTTTCCCTTATCATGATGTCCGTTAATACATTCGCCAGTAAGTGCTACTAAGCCAGATGTATAGTTAATGTGACTATAAACATTGTCTTTAAAACCACTTAAGTAATAAGGAGAAACTTGTCCTGTCATGTAAATTGGAATCCAACTTTCTAGTCCAAGCATCATTTCATTGAAAGGTCTATCTATATTGTGAATTATGTTTAAATGTAAGCCTTTCTTTAAAGTCATTGCAATAGCAAACATCCACTTTTTACCGAAATCAAGGTCTTTAGCCATATCTTCCATAGGCATATCACTACACATAAAAACAGGTTCATCAGATTTTGAAAGTACAGTAGCTTTAAAGAAATCTAGTTCACCTTTTTTCATTTCTTCTATTCCATAATAGTTTCTTGAACCAGATTTATAAAAAGGCACAAAAGGAACTTTCATTTCATCAAAGTGTATAGCTTTTATATATTCATTTAAATCAAATGTATCTAAATTATTTAAAAAGTCGTCAATATAATTATGACTAGGAGATGTATTAGTAGAAAACCAGTTTTTTAAATTTTCATAATAATTAGACTGACTATTTAATTTTTCTACATTGCAATTTATAAGAAGAGAAATTGCTTTTTTATCATCTTCTGAGTTGTATTTATTTACAATAAAATTACTTACATCATCTATAAAAATTTGAGGTTTAGTAGGGTATATGTTACCTGTACGAATTTTAGAAAGATAAGAAGAATTGTAACCTATTTTTCTAGAAAGTTCTGCTATATTTATATTAAAAACAGAAACAAGTTCATTAAAATTTTTAACAAGCTGGTCTAAATCTATATGAACATCATTTAAAATTGTAGAAAAACTTTTATGTATTTCTTCTTTTGATAATTTTACTTTTTTAGCTAAAGCCAATTCATATAAACCATCTACTAATGAATTTAATTGTGTGCTTCTAATACTAGGAGTTCTTTCACCATTACGATAACGACTTATAACAGTAGGTGAAAGCCCTGAAATGTTTGAAAGTTCTTTTGCAGAACAATCTATTTGTGACATATATTCATTTAATTGTTCACTAAAATTCATAATAAAAATCTCCTAACTAAGAATTATTTTTTTACATTATACTACAAATTTACGGAAAAGCAAATTGGAAAGTATGAGTTACCAAAAAAGAAATAAAATATTGGCAATTATTTATAAAGTTTATATTTTATATGCTAAAATGACAAATATAAAAAATAAAAATAGGAGGGGAAAGAAAATGAAAACTAAAAAATGTTTGATATTTTTAGCAATTATTTTAGTCAGCATATGTCTGCTTAGTCTTTCAAACACGGTAAATGCTGCAACAATTAGTGATGATGGCAAATATTCATTACTACTAACTGTTAATGATTACGATGCTGGTTTTGATGGTGAATATGCAAAACTTATAAGATTTAATGTTACAGAAGGAGAAAAAACAGTTAAATTATCTGAATTAACAAAAGGAATTGTTCCTTTTAATGGCAAAACTGAATTTTCACATTGGGAAATGGCAGAAAATGTGAAAGCTAGTGAAGAATTAGCAATAGCAGATTTTACTGGTAATGGAACATTTTGGACATCAACAGGTGAAGAAATTAATTATACTAATAGTTTAACTCTTAATGCTAAATTTTCAGATAAAGAATTAAAAGATAGTGGCAAATACTATGTAACTTTTGATGCATTTGGAGGTACAATAAATGGTAAAGCAAAAATAACATTGGAAAGTAAAGTAACAGAATTTAAAACAATTGATTTAACAAAATATACACCAGTAAGAAAAGGCTACACTTTCAAAGGCTGGGATTTAGATGGAAAAATTGTTACTTCTGTTGACACAAGTGCTTTTGCAAAAAATGTTGCAATTGATTTAACTGCTACATATACTCAAGATACTTTTAAAGGTGACGGAATTGTATTAATCTTAAATGCTAATGGTGGTACTATTGATGGTAAAGCGTCTAACAAATATGATTATCTAGGTGGTGGAAATTCAGGAACAGCTATGTCACTTTTACCATATATACCTGTAAGAGAAGGATACACTTTTAATGGTTGGAATTCTAAAAATGATGGAAGCGGAAAAAACTATAAATATATGTATTGGAGACTTTGGGATAAAGAAGGAGCTACAGAATTTGAAAAAGATACTTTAATAAAAGAAGAAAGTGGTTATGAGAGATATAAAAATATAACTTTATATGCTTCTTGGACTAAAAATGCAGGAACAACAGAAAAGCCTGTTAAGGAAACTGTTAAAGAGATTGAAAGTACAGGAGAAACAAAAGCTAATATTGAATTTGAAAATGAAATTAACAAAAATTATAAATTAGATATTCAAAAAGTAGAAGTAAATACAGAATTAGCAAATAAAAATGTTAAGTTTATAGCAGACATTAATGTACTAGATGGAAACAATATTGTGAAAATAAGCGATACGAAAATGAAAATAAAAATAGCATTACCAGAAGAATTAAAAGGATATAACAAATATGAAGTAGTATATATTTTAGAAGGCAAAATAAAAGAAACATTACCAGCAACAATTGAAGAAGGATATCTAGTATTTGAAACTACTCACTTAAGTGAATATGGTGTAATAGCAGAAAATATTGAAAATGAAGGAGGACAAACAAATACCTCTAACAACGAAGAAAAAATAAACAACCCAAAAACAGGAGACAACATTGGAGCAGTTATAGCACTATTTACAATAGCAACAATGGGATTAATAGCAACAATAAAAATTAGAAAAAAATAGAAATATAAGAAAGACAAAAAACGCAGGCAAATTAATAATTGCCTGTGTATTTTATCTTATAGTGAAACTAAACTTTAGTAGATTATATTATACAAATATGATAATTTAAAAAATATATAATTAGCAAACTAAAAAGTTAATTAAATGTTATAATCAAAATACTATAATATATAAATAAAGATTATATGGAAGGAAAGTATCAATGAAAAAAAGCAAAAAGATAATTATAATCAATATTATTTGTGTGATATTAATAGGAATATTAATATATTCGGGTATTAAAATTTACAATTGGTACAAAGAAAATCAAAATAGTAAGAAGATAACAGACCAAATAAGTGAAACTATAACAATTCAACAAGATGAAAATGAAGAACAAAAACAATATATTGTAGACTTTAATTCTTTAAAAGAACAAAATGATGAAACTGTGGCATGGATTAAAGTTAATAATACGAATATAGAATATCCAATAGTAAAAACAAGTAATAATAGTTATTATTTAACACATAGCTTTGATAAAAGTTATAATTTAGCAGGTTGGCCATTTGCAGACTACAAAAATAAATTTGATGGAACAGATAAAAATATAGTAATGTACGGACATAATAGAAAAGATGGATCAATGTTTGCAACATTAAAAGGTATTTTATCACCTGAGTGGTATAATAATGAGGAAAATAGAAATATTATATTTAATACTGAAAACGAAAATGGTATATATGAGGTATTTTCCGTTTATCAAATAGAAAATGAAGAATATTATATTCAAACAGAATTTAAAACAGAAGATAAATTTGAAAAATTTATAGAAACTATAAAAAAGAGAAGTGTTAAAGATTTTGGAGTAGAAGTAACCTCAAAAGATAGTATTTTAACATTATCAACATGTGCTAACAATAATAAATATAGAGTAGTATTACATGCTAAGAAAGTATTAAAGGAGGAGTAAAGATGGAAAAAGATAAAAGGATAATGATTATAAGCATAATAGCTGTTATAATAGTTCTTATTATTGCTGGAATAGTTGTAAAAAATGTTAAGGGTGGTAATGAAATGATAAATAAGGATACTGGAGCATCAAATAAGCAACAAATAAAAATAAGACAAAGTGAAGCAAAAGCTATTAATTTAGTAGATTATAATAATGGATTATTTACAATGAAAGTTCCAGAAGGTTGGAAAGTAGATACTTTGGGAGATAATATTCATTATACAATAAGAGTTTATAATCCAGAAAATCCAACTTATCAAATGTTTTTTAATATGAAAACAGAAGGGTACAACAAATCTCAAGAAGCAAAAGCGTGGCAACAAAAATATTATCCAGACTCAATGTTTGCCAAAACATCTGTAATAGAAGAGAAAACAACAGAAGGATTTTATAAAATATTTAATGATTTAGGAACATTAAATAATACAGCGACATTTACATTTCCAACACTAACAGACTTTACTACAATTGAAAAAGTAGGAACTTCAGCCTTTGGAGGAGATGTACTAAGAGCGTCATTTAAAGATGAAAAGGGAAAAGAAGCGGAAGGACTATTTACCGCGTATGTTTATGATGCTGGTCCATACTATGTTTATGAAAATATAATGTCAGGAAAACAAATAGATATATATTATTTAAATGTATACAATACTATATTTATTACAGCGCCAAAAGATGAATTTATAAACTGGGAAGAAACTTTAAATAAAATGGTTTCATCTTTAGACTTTACAGATACATTTATTAATGGATACAATAGTCAACAAGATGCAGTTATGAAAACTTTCCAAAGTGTAAGAAATATTTGCAACCAAATATCAGATAGTATAATGTCTTCATGGGAATCAAGAAATGCAGCTTATGACAGAATGAGCCAGAAACAAAGTGATGCAATATTAGGATATGAGAGAGTATATGATACAGAAACAGGAGATATTTACAAAGCATATAATGGATTTACAGATGACTATGACGGAGAAAGATATAAATCTATAACAGAAGACATGTATTCTAAATCAATAGAAGGATATATTGAAAAATAAAATAATGAAAAATCCAACCTAATAAAAGTTGGATTTTTCTTAATTAAAATTATTATTTTTTCTTGTGTAGTCTTTTGTGTAGTTTCTTGATTAGATGTTACAATCATTCCATCTACAGCTTCATTTATAGTTTTAAGCATAAATTCAATAAACTCATTTGAATTTCCTGCATTATTACAATTCATTATCATCTTCAATAGCAAAAGTTAGTATTCCTTGTATCTTTTTTAAATCCTCTATAGAATACGGATTCACATTGTCAATTTCTTCATAAGTTTTATATGCATTTTTACCTCTTGAATATCTTTTTGTTCTCATATAACCGCTTTTTCATTTATTACAGTTTCAACTTGAAATAATTATAATGATTATTTTCAATATCTAAAGATGAATGTATTGACTTTATTCTTGTTTTCCTTCTTAATTCTGGAAATCTATTTGGACTTTCAAAATAATTAGCTTCTCCTATTTCTTTCATTATGCTTGTTGCTAAATTTAACATTTTATCTGTTATTATATATGGTGGGTAATTTATTTCCATTTGAAACTTCCAATTCCATGTATATTATAACATAAATAATATTATCTATTATTTATTTTCTACGAACTATTTATAAATTGCATCTTCTGTAAGTTTTTTTCATTTTGTTAATTTTGTATTTTGCTTTTTTTATAAATTAAAACCTCAAGTATATCTTACGAACTACTTGAGGTTCTAATGGTGCAGATGGCCGGAATCGAACCGGCACGGTTTATTCAACCGCAGGATTTTAAGTCCTGTGCGTCTGCCAGTTCCGCCACATCTGCATTTTTTATATATGTTTTGCAACTGACAAGTCATATTATAATACTAAAAATAATAATTTGTCAAGCATAAAATTAAAAAAATATGAAAACTTTTAAATAAAATTTTTAAATGAATAAAAAATGATATAAAAGATAAAAATATATATAAAAAGAAGGAATTTAAGAGAACATATAGAATATTATGTTAAGTAAAATAAAAATGTAAAAGAATGGTAAAATTTTAAGAAATAAATATTAACAAATAGGTAAAAATATTTTTAATAGGTTAAACCATTCAAATTCCTTATGCAATAGCATAGAAGAAAAAACATAAAAGTAAATGAAATATAAAAATTAGTAATATTTTTCCAATTTCCGCCATAGCGGATTGATTCTGTGTTTAAATAATAAAAAATAATTAGTCTATGGGGAAAAAAGTATGTATGTAGAAATATTATTAAAACAAGTAAGACAAAGAAAAAATGTAACCTTAAATAGATTATCTGAAAAAAGTGGTATATCAACAACTCATATTAACGATATTGAAAATAACATAAAAGGTCCAAGTTTAGTAGTAATGATACAATTAGCTAAGGCCTTAGATGTAGATATAACAGAGCTATACAGGGTTAAATGGTAATGCACCTGAATGGAAAATTGAATTATTGTAAAATTAAAAATAAAGGCAAAAAAATATGCTATAAAAGATGTGTAATAAAAATAAATGTAAAATCAGAAGAAAATAAAAAAGATTATTATGCTGAAAGTATAAATGCCTTAATTGAGTATATGAAAAAATATGAGAAAAATCCAAATGAAAAGCAATGGGATAAGTATGCCATTCAGAATAGATATTTATCAAGTAAAACTATAGGGTATTTATCTGAAACCGGATTTAATACTCTTTGTAGAAATTTAAGGAAACAAATAAATAAACAAAAAAGAACTAAATAAAAGCACTATTTTGTATTTAATAAATATGAAATAAGTGCTTTTTACATTTTTACATGAAAAAGTTAGTTGAATTTGATTAAGTACAAAATAAGTGAAATTTTATGGCTTTTTTGAAAAAAATATGCAATATCTATGGACTTTTTTGTAAAAATAGCCTAAAATATATAAGAAAAAATTAAAGGAGGAAGAAAAAATGAACATATGGCATGACATCAATCCGGATAGAATAAAAAAGGATGATTTTGTAGCAGTTATTGAAATTTCAAAAGGTGGAAGAAACAAGTATGAATTAGATAAAGAAACAGGTATGCTTAAATTAGATAGAGTATTATATACATCTACACATTATCCTGCAAATTATGGATTTATACCAAGAACTTATGCAGGAGATGAAGATCCATTAGATGTATTAGTACTTTGCCAAGAAAAAATAGTATCAATGGCATTAGTTGAAGTATATCCGATAGGAGTATTAAAAATGATAGATGGATATCAATTTGATGAAAAAATAATAGCAATACCAAAAAATGATCCATTTTTAAATTGTTATAAAAATATAGAAGATGTTCCAGAACATCTAGCATGTGAAATAAAACACTTTTTTGAAGTATATAAACAACTAGAAGGAAAACAAACAATGGTAGATAAAATAGAAGGAAGAGAAGAGGCTGAAAGAATAATACAGGAATCTATAGATAACTATAATAAAAAATTCTTAAAATAAGGAGAAAAATATGTTAGAAAGAATCCTATTTAATGTAATAGCATTAGGTTTGTTTTTGTTTTTGTTTTTTAGGATGATACAAAAAAATGATACAAATTATATATACATATTAGCATTACAAGCGTTAGGAATAGCAATTGGATTTTTTGCTTTAATTATAAATGTAAAGCTTCCGATAATAGTACTTATATTAACTTATATATTTTCTATTATATTACCAATAATTATAATTTTAATAGAAAGAAAAGGTATAACTCTTACAGAGGTAATATATATATCTATTTATAAAATGTATAACAAGCTAGGATTAGAAGATAAAGCTAAAAACATAATATTAAAATTAGTAGAAAAAGATAAATTTAGTTTTTATGGACATAAATTATTAGCAGAAGTATATGAAAAAGCAGGCAATTTAGAGATTGCTACAGAAGAATATATAAGGGCATCAAATATTAGACCAAACGAGGATAAAATTCAATATAAAATAGCAGAGTTATTTAATAAGATAGGAAAACAAAATGGTGCTGTTAAAATATTACAAGAATTGTTGAGAAAAAAGCCAGAATGGCAAGAGGCAACACTTTTATTAGGTGATATTTTTCAAGAACAAGAAAGATTCAAAGAAGCAGTTAACGTATATTTAGATGCTATTCAATATCATCCAGAAAATTATGATTTATATTATAATTTAGGAATGGTATATACAATGTTAAATGATTTTCAAAGTGCTAAAGAGTACTATGAAAAAGCTGCAGAGTTAAATTCTTTATTATATAATGCAAAATATAACTTAGGGCAAATTGCATTGTTATATAATGAATTAGAAGAAGCAGAAAATTATTTTATAGAATGCTTACAAGACGAAGAATTAGAAGATGATGCGTATTTTTACCTAGCATATATAGCAATGCTAAAAGGTGATGAAGTAAAAGCAATAGATTACTTAAATGTTGCTGTTGGCGAGAATCCAGAAATTTATGATAGAATAAAAAAAGAATTAATATTTAAAATAATTTTATATAAGGTGGATAAACCTTCTAATAATAGACCACCTAAAAAGAAAAATGTAAAAATTACAAAAAAAGAAAAACAAACAATTACACATTTGAGACATACTTATGAGGTAGTAGAAAATTTAAATCACAATGATATAAAAGTAATGAAGATTATTCAAACTAAAAGGGATGAGGAAAAAGAGAGAGAATAATAAAAATTATAATAAAATATAACTTTTGTGAATAAAATTTAATATAGTACCAAAAAACAATAAAATGTTATGTATAATTATTTTTTATAATAAATAAAAATGTAAAAAATACAAAAGTAGAATAAAAAGTAAGAGAGGTAAAGAAAAATGACGATTATACAAGCTATAATATTAGGAATTGTACAAGGATTGACTGAATTATTACCAATATCTAGTTCAGCACACTTAAATCTTTTTCCTTGGTTATTTAATTGGGGAGAAATGAGTCCAGCTTTTGATGTTGCATTACATATAGGAACATTATTTGCAATATTGGTATTCTTTTTTAAAGATTGGGTAAATCTAATAAAAGGAGGGTATAAACAATTAGTAAAAAAAGAAAAATCTACAGATGGTAAAATTTTTTGGTATATAGTAATAAGTACTATACCAGCAGGAATTTTAAGTTTAGTATTAGATAAAATTTCAGAAAATATTATAGAAAAGTTAGCACAAACATTTAATACAGCAGAAATAAATGTAGAAATGGTATTTATAGCTATAGCTTTAATAGTAATGGGAATTATTTTATATATAGTAGATAAAAAATCAAAATCTACAATTAAATATGAAAAAATAACATTAAAACAATCTATATTAATTGCCATTTCGCAAGCAATTGCAGCAGCATTTCCTGGAGTTTCTAGATCAGGAATAACAATGACTGTTGGAAGAAAAATGGAAATAGAAAGAGAATCTGTTGCTAAATATTCGTTCTTGTTATCAACTCCTATTGTTGCGGCTGCAGCATTATATGAAATGAAACATTTTGTTTTTGATTTGTCGTTTTTTGTCGGAGTTTTAACAAGTTTTATAGTTGGAATGTTAGTTATCAAATTTTTACTAAATTATTTAAAGAAAGGTAGTTTTAAAATATTTGCAATATATAGAGTAATATTAGGAATTGTTATTTTAGCAATATGCTTTATAAGATAGATTAAAGGATAATTAAATTAAAAATGTGAAAAAATAAAGGAAAAACAATGTTCCTTTATTTTTTTTGTATTCAAAAAAATAAAATATTACAAAAATATTACAATTGAATTACAAGTGTATTAAAACTATTGACTTTAATAAAAAAAAAGATAAAATATTAACAGAATTATACTGATAAGGGAAAAAAATGTAAAAAATACAAAATAAAATATAAAAATAAAAGTATTTTTTGTCGTTTTTTGTAAAATATAATAGTGTAAAATATAAAAAAACAAAGGAGTTATCATGCCAAGTTGCTTAGGTTTATATATTGAAAGTAATTTAATTAAATATGCAAAAGTAACAAAAGAAAGAGATGTATTAAAAGTAGATTCTTTTGGTATGAAATTTTATGATCAAATTGGACCAACAATAAATCAGATAATTTCAGAAACATTTAGCTATAAGACACCAATTAGCATTAATTTATCAGAAGAGGTATATCAATATTTTTATTTCTTTAATTTACTAAATAAAAATGATTTGAAGAAAGCAATTGAAACTGAATTTGATTCATATTGTTATGATAAAGGATATAATAGAAATGCTTTAGAAAGCAGATATGCTCTAGTTCCAGATATGCAAGATGCTGAAAAAATAAAAGCAATTTATATATCTGTTAACAAAACAGAAATTAATAAAAGATTACAAGAATTTGATGGAAATCCAATATCATATTTGACTCCATTACCTATGGCGATATCTAATGTGATAGATTTAAAAGAAAAGGAAAATATTGCCATAATAAATATGGAAGAAAAAACTACAATTACAACAATTATAGATAGTAAAATATATGAAATAGATACAATAGAAGAAAATGTAAAAACTATATTAGATACAATAAGTACAAAAGAAAATTCTTTTTCAAAGGCATATGAAATTTGTAAAAATACAACAATATATACAATGGAAGGAAAAGAATTGCTAGATGGAACAGAAAATTTGTATTTAGAAGATATAATGCCAACACTATATAATATTGTACAAAAAGTAAAAGAAAATTTTGATAATTCTCTAAACAGAATAGATAAAATATATATAACTGGTACAGGTTGTATTATAAATAACATAGATTTGTACTTCCAAGAGTATTTTAAAGATGCAAAATGTGAAATATTAAAACCATATTTTATACCAGAAAGTGTAAAAATTAATGTAAAAGATTATATAGAAGTAAATTCTGCAATTTCATTAGCTATGCAGGGATTAGGATATGGAGTAGGTACTATAAACTTTAAAAATCCAAGCTTCTTAGATAAATTACCTGAATGGATGAAAATTGATATTGGAACAAAAAATAAAGATAAAGCAAAAAGCAAATCTAAATCAAATCCACTATCTAAAATCAACTTTTCATTAGACTTAAAAGGAAAATTTGATAAAACAGAAAAATGGCTTTCAAGAACAACAATTGGTATTTTAGCTTTTATTATAATGTATTCTTGTGTAACAATATTTTTAAATACAGAAACAAATAAAAAAATGACGGAAGTAGATAATGTTAAGCAAGATACAACAGCTCAGATTCAATTAATATCAAAAGATATTCAAACTTTAAATAATAAAGCAACCGATTACACGAGTATGACTGATAAGCTAAAAAGTTATAGTAATGAAGTTGCAAGTAATTTGAAAAGCAAAAATGTTATTCCAATGCTTTTAACAAGAGTAATGAATGTTATACCAAAAGGAGTAACATTAACATCAATAGAAAATACAACAGGAACACACATTGTAATTAATGCACAATCTGAAGATTATGATTTATTAGGATTTTTTAAAGGAAGTCTAATTGTAGATGGTATATTAAGTCCAAGTACAGTTGTATCTACATCTGGTGTAAAACAGGATGGAATTGTTAAAATTGTAATAGAAGGAGACTTGCCATGAGAAAAGTATTGATAATTACTATTACTATATTATTACTTGTTTTAGCTTATTTTACAGTGACTAAAGGAAATGAAATCTTAGGATTGAAAATTTCAAGTGTAAAACAGATTGAGGAAGAAAATACAAAATTAAAAGCTAAAATAGAAGATATAAATACTTTAATTGATGTAGAATATCCTAAAAAGATAGGAGAACTAAAAACAGCAAGTAATAAATTAGAAACAGAAAAAGAAGAATATTTAAAATATACTAATATGAGCACAGATGATGAAATTTTACAAGCTATGCAAAAGAAAAGCTATGCTATAGAATTTTTGTGGACAAAAATAGGAATGCATGCAAGAGAAGAGGGAGTAAATTTAAAATTTGAAATAGTAAGCAGTAGTACAGGAGCAAATAATGTAAATGATCTTAAATTTACAGTAGATGGTTCTTATATAGGAATTACAAATTATATATATTCGCTTGAAAATGATACTGAATTAAATTTTGTAATTGAAAATTTTAAATTATTACCTTATCAAAATGAAATATTACAAGCAACATTTACTGTAAGAAATATAGCAATACAAGGTAATACTTCAAATGAATCTATACAGCAATCAAGCCAAAGTACAACTAATAATATAACTACAGATAACTCAAATAGTAATACATTATCTACTAGTACAGCACAAGAAGCTGGAAGAAATGCAATATCAAATGGCGTACAGAATATGAAAGATAGTGTAACGAATAGTATGCAAAATAATCAATAAAGGAGTAAAAAATGATTAAATCAATTTTAAAAGAAATAATTATAGTTTTACTACTATGTGCAATAATTCTATTTGTATTAGGTATTTTATTTTATGACTACAATCCTATAAATAAAGTGGTACCAAATAAGATAGCTTATAGTGTACCAGAAAATATAAAAAATGAATTAGAAGAAAATGTACAAAATACTTTAAGTGTTGAAAATAAAGTATATACAATAGAAGGTTCAGACTTAAATATATATAAAAAAAGTAAGGCTTATAATCCAAGCAAAGAAAATCCATTTGCGTCAACTTCAACAGAAGAGTCAAATGTGACTACATCAGGAAATACAATAAAGACAAATGACAATGCGCAAAACACAAATGCAAATGGAACCAAAATAAATACTAGTACAAATACTAGTAGACTAAAATAATTTAATTAAGGTTATATTTATAAATTAAATAAATATATACAAAAACATTATACAAAAAGGAGGAGTTTTTTATGTTAAAAGGACAAAAAGGTATTACATTAGTAGCACTAGTTGTAACAATCATCGTTTTAATAATCTTAGCAGGAGTATCAATAGCTCTTGTATTAGGAGATAACGGAATTGTTAACAAAGCAAAAAAAGGTGCTAACGATTACAAAACAGCAGCTAATCTTGAAGATCAACAATTAACAAATGCAGCAATGTATGTCAACAGTTTATAATATAATTGTGTGCTATAAAAACTAAATATGGGGTTGCCTAGTAGAATTGATCATTATATTTAGGTAACCTCATGTTTTGTATTAAAGTATAAAATGAAGGAAAAAAATGGAACAAGTTATTTTTTATTTATTTATTTTCATAATTGGAACAGTATTTGGTAGTTTTTTTACATTAGCAGTCTATAGAATACCATTACACCAAGATATTACACATGAAAGATCATATTGTCCAAAATGTAATCATAAACTTTCTTTTTGGGATATGATTCCAATTTTTAGTTACATTTTTCTTGGAGGTAAATGTAGATATTGTAAAGAAAAAATAAGAATACGTTATTTGTTATTAGAAATATTAACGGGAGTAGTATTTCTATTATTTACTATGTCTATAAATATTTCATTTAAAACATTGGAAATAAATAAATTAGTATATCTGCTTTTGGGATTCCTTTATATAATAGGAATGATTATAATAGCAGGAATAGATAAAGAAAGAAAGACAATAACTAAAAGTGTTCTTATTTATGAAATAATTATTGCAACGTTATATATAGTATATCTATATATAGTAGGAAAAACTAATATATATAGATATGCAATATATTTATTAATGTTATTCATATTTATAATTATAGAAAATTTATACTTAAAGAAAAAAATAAAAGATAATTATACATTACAAATATTAGAATTAAGTATGGTTATGGCAATTTTTACAAAAGAAATTACATATGTTGCTACAGTTATACTAACATTGTTAATAATTGCTATTATGCAAATAAAAAATAAAATATTAAAAAATAAAGACTCAAAATCAAAAGAATCATTAAATATACCTTTTGGATTTTATTTAGTATGTAGTAACATTATAAGTTTTATAATAGTAAATTTTATAACATGTGGGTGAATAGTATGAAAAATGCAAATCTAAAAGCTAATAGAGGTGTAACAACAACAGATGTTGTTGTAGCAATTATAATATTATCATTATTTGTTGGAATTATTGGAAACTTATTTTATCAAATAGCTAAAAATAGTAATATGGTACGATATAACACTATGGCGGTATATTATGCAATAAAAATAGCAGAAGATATTGATAAGATGCCATATGAAGAGGTTACTAATAATTTGAATTCTAATCTTGCTACAAAATATCAATTGCCTGATGGATTTACAGGAAAAGTAGAAGTAGAAAATTATAACAAAAATGATACTACAAAACAAGATATAATAAAAAAAGTAAAAATAACGATAAATTATACATTTTTAAAAGAAGAAAGAAATTACCAAATAGAAAAGTTAAAAATAAAAGAAATGTAAAGGAGATTTTATTGTGAAATCTGAAAAAGGAATAACTTTAATGACATTAATTATTACTATAATTGTATTATGCATTGTAATAACAATGTTATCTGTTGTTAGTAGTATGTTCTTTGAAAATACAAAATATTTAAAAGAAAATACAAAAAATCTTACTGAATATAATAAATTTGCAATGTTTTTTATAGAAGATTGTAAAAATAACAAAGATGTATATGAAGTCTTAAATAATAAAATTACATTTGAAGATGGAACAGTATATACTTATAATGGTTCAACAGATAAAAGCATATATCGTAATAAAGTGAAAATTTGTAGTAATATAGGATATTGTAATTTTTCTATAAGTGAAAAAGAAGTTAATAATACAACAAAAAAAATAATAAACACTTATATGATAGTAGAAGCTAATAAATATTTTGAAGCAAGTAATGAATTTGTATTAAAATATTGGTAATTTTAGTTAATTAATAAAAATGCTGTAGAAAAATAACAAAATATAGTATAATTAAAGAAGGAATACAAAAGAAAGGAGAATGGTTATGCCACAAAAACAAATTCAACCTTTAGGTATAGAACTAGCTAAAAGAAAAATTATTACAGAATCAGAAATAGATAAAGCATTAAATTATCAAAAAATGTATCCAAACAAGAAATTAGGTGACATTATTCACATATTACATTTATGTGATTCAGAAAAATTAATTAAAGCAATTGGAGAAATTTTAGACGAAAAAGCTATTTTACTTGAAGAAGGAGATATAAGAATAAATCTTTCAGACTATATTTCATTAGATATAGCAAAAAAGAACAAAGCAATTCCTTTTGAAGTAGATGGAAATAAAATAAAGGTATGTTTTGCAGATACAACAGATAAAAGATCAATAGATACAATAAGATTACTTTTACTTAATAAAGGACTAATAATGGAAAAGTATATTACTTTTGAAAGTAATATAGATAAAATTTTAGAGTCACTAGAAGGAATGGCATCAGATAATATAAATACCAATAGAGATATAACAGGTTTAGTTGATAGTATTATAAAAACAGCTATGGAAAAAAGAGCAAGCGATATTCACTTTGAACCAATGGTAGAAAAATTAAGAGTTAGATATCGTATAGATGGTGGGCTAGTTAATGCAGTTACTATAGAATCAGATAAAATGCCACAAATAGTAGGAAGATTAAAAGCAATTTCAAATATGCACCAAGAAAAGCAGGAATCACAAGATGGTAGGATTATCCTATACCCAGATTATAATATTCGTGTATCTTCACAAAAGAATGTATATGGTGAAAAATTTGTGCTAAGATTGTTAAAGAAAAATACTGTAATAAAGAAAGTTTTTGATTTAGGTTTTCCAAATGATAAAGAACTACTAAAAGAAAGTTTCAATAAGAAAAATAGTATTACAATAATTGCAGCACCTACAGGAGAAGGTAAAACAACTACATTATATAGTGTTATAGATATGCTTAATAGACCAGATATAAATATAACTACAATAGAAGATCCAGTAGAAATTCGTATAGATGGTCTAAACCAAATTGAAATAGATTCAAGAACTTCTTTTTCAGATTCATTAAGAACCGTTCTAAGACAAGACCCTGATATTATATTAGTAGGAGAAATTCGTGATAAAGAAACAGCAGAAATAGCTATGCAATCAGGACAAACAGGACATTATGTATTATCAACAATACATACAATAAATAGTGTAGAAGTAATTACTAGATTAAGAGAAATGGGAATATCAAATTATGATATAGCAAGTACTCTTGCTACATCAATATCACAAAGACTAGTAAGAAAGGTATGCCCACACTGCAAAGTAGAAAGAGAATTTAATGAAAAAGAAAAAGAAATCATGAATAAAATAGCCGAAAAAAATGGAATTACTTTAGATTTTACAGATAAAAAAACATATGATGCTATTGGATGTGAAAAATGTAATCACACAGGCTATTTTGATAGAACTGGAATTTTTGAAGTACTAATTATTAATGACAAAATAAGACAATTAATTATAGATAATGCATCTAGTATAGAAATAAGAAATGAAGCAATAAAGGAAGGTCATTACAAACCACTTATAGTAGATGGCTTAAATAAAGTATTAGAAGGAATAACAACATTAGAAGAATTAAATAATAAACTAATAATTTATTAAAGAAAGGGGAAACTACAAATGAATATAGATAAAGTACTAGAAATAGCAAAAGCAAAAGATGCTTCAGACGTACATCTAATTTATGGTATTAAACCAATGCTAAGAATAGCAAGAGATTTAGTTCCAGTAGAAGAAATAAATGAATTAACAATAGAAGATTTGAACGAAGCTTATGACTATTTTATAAGAGGAAACCTAGAAAAAGATGAAACTTTTATGAAGACAAAAAGACTTGATAGTTCATTTGAATTTGAAGATATAAGACTAAGAGTAAATGTATCTTTTGCAGATGAAATACCAACATTTACACTTCGTCTTATAAAAAATGAATTACCAAGATATGAAGATTTAGGAGTACCAGATATTGTTCGTAGAATGACAAGACAACCTCAAGGATTAATATTAGTAACTGGTAAAACAAACTCTGGTAAAACAACAACATTAAATGCATTAATTAATGATATAAATGAAACACAAAATAAAAAGATATTAACATTAGAAAGTCCCGTAGAATATAGACATAAATCAAAAAAATCTGTTATAGTACAAAAAGAAGTAGGTCCAGGAAGAGATTGTTTATGCTATAGTGATGGTGTAAAAAACTCTTTAAGAGAGGATTGCGACATAGTTATAGTAGGAGAGATTCGTGACAGAGAGACAATGGATGCAGCAATAGAAACAGCAGAAGCAGGACACTTAGTAATAGGTACTTTACATACTAAATCTTGCGCAGAGACAATCGATAGAATGATAAACTTCTATGATATTAGCGATCAACAAAGTGTCAAATATTTAATAGCATCATTATTAAAATTAGTAGTATCTCAAAGATTATTAAAAGGAAAAGATGGAAGACTAGTTTTAGTGCCTGAAGTAATGGTTGTAGATAACATTGTTGCAGGTATTATACGTAAAGAAAAAATTAGTGTATCAGAAATAGAAGATGCAATTCAAAGTAACTTAGAAAAGGGAAGTATAGGATTAATAAATTCAATTGCAGAATTATTTGTAGATGATAAAATTACCCTAGAACAAGCAAAAGCTCAAATAGAAGAAAAAAATATCGAAATATTAAATAGAACAATAATGCAATTAAAAATAAAGAAGCAAGTAAATTAGTATTTTTCCAAATTAGGGACAATCCCTAATTGAGAAAATGTCACAGTTAGGAATTGTCCTTAACTGGGAAAGGAAGAAAAAGTTCATGCCGGAATATGTATATAGAGCAGTGACAGAAAAAGGATTAAAGGTAAGGAATAGAGTAGAAGATTCTAGTAAACAATCTTTAATAAGAAGGCTTAAACATAATGGTTTAATGCCTATTCAGGTTGTTCAAGTTGGATATAATAGCAAAAAAAATAAAAGGACAAAAAGAAATATAAACAATATGGAAGACATAATGAAAACTGCTAATACAACTAATATATTAAATAATAGTAATAGAAAAAATCTTTCACTTATTGAAAAAATAAATTTAAAATTAGCAGCTACAGAGAAAATAACTAATAGAGATTTAGTAATCTTTACACAGAATTTCTACTTATTAAAGAAAGCAAATTTTAATAATATACATGCTTTAAATACAATAATAGAAAGTACAGAAAACTTATCATTAAGAGGTATTATAGAAGATATATTAGCTGGGGTAGAAGGTGGAGACTATATGTATACCACAATGGAGTATTATTCAAACATATTCCCAGAAATATATATAAATATGATAAAGGTAGGAGAGTTATCAGGATCTCTTACTAATTCATTAAAACAAGCTGTACGTTATTTAGATGATTCAGCAGATATAAGTAAAAAAGTTAAGAAAATAGTAATACCAAATGTGCTTCAACTTATAGGATTAATTATAATGTTAGTTGTAGGTACTTTAGTAGCAGTGCCAGCAATTCAAGGAGTGTATGACCAAGTAGGAAGTAAAGATCAAATAAATCCAATTACATTATGGTTTTCGGATTTTATTAAAGGTGTTATAGCTAACTGGTATATACCAGTAGGTATTATAGCCATAATAGCAGTAGGAATTATATTCTATATAAACACACCAAGGGGAAAATATAATTTTCATTATTTTAAATATACTATGCCGATATTTGGAAAACTAATTTATAGTTTAGATTTCTCAAGATTTATAAAAGCTATGATGCTTAACCTAGATAATGGAATGAGAATTCAAGATGCACTAGAAGTTAGTAAGAATGTAGTAAGTAATTATGTGTTTTTATCTATGGTAGAGACAGCAATTAATAATATACTAATAGGTCAATCATGGATAGATCCTTTTGAAAAATCAGGATTATCTTCATCAATGATAACCGAGATGTTGAAAATAGGTATGCAAACAGACTTATCAGAAATGATGCAAAAATTGGTAGAATATATGGAAATAGATATAAATAATACATTAGATAAGATTATGAAAGTAATGCCACAAGTTATGTATTCTATAGTTGGTGTTGCATTAATATTCTTTGTACTAGTAGTATTAGTTCCATTACTAGAAGTATATATGGGAACATTCTTATTCTCAGCAGCAGGAATAGAATAATAAAATTCAAAATAAATTAAACGACGTGGTATTTTTAATACCACGTTTTTGTAAAGGAGACATTTATATGAAAATAGGAATAGATTTAGGTGGAAGCCACATAGCGGTAGGTATTATAACAGAAAAAGGCAAAATAATACAAAAAGAGGAGCAAAATATAATATATAGCAAAGAGGAAGAAATAAAACAAATTATTGTTGATAAAATTTTAAGTTTAATAAATAGTGTTTTGAGAATTTCACAGATTCCTATTTTCGTAATAGAAGAAATAGGAATAGGTGTTCCAGGAATAATAGAAAATAATATTGTTAAAAAGTGTGATAAATACAAAATATATAATTGGAATTTGGCAAAAATATTAGAAGAACATTACCAAATACCAGTAAAACTTCAAAATGATGCTTTGTGTGCTGCAAAAGCAGAAAAAGAATATGGAAATCTAAAAGATATAAAAAGAGGAGTTTTTATTTGCTTTGGAACAGGAATAGGAGGAGCAACAATAATAAATGAAGAAGTAATTTCAGCAGAATTTGGACATATGGTAATTGAAAAGAATGGAAAATTGTGTAACTGCGGGAAAAGAGGTTGCTTTGAAACATATAGTTCAATGAATGCATTTAAAAATAAAATAATTGAAGTTTTAGGAATAAACGTAGGTGCTACTTTAGAGGATATACTAAAATATTTAGTTAAAAACAAAGATGATAAAGATACAAATAAATGTATAGATGAGTATATAAATATATTATGTATTGGACTTTCAAATATTATAAATATAATTAATCCAGAACAAATATGTATAGGAGGAAGCTTTACATATTTTGAAGATATATTATATAAAAGATTATTAGAAAAAGCACAATTGATTTCATATCAATTTGATAAACCAAAGATTGTACTTGCAAAATTAAAAAATGATGCAGGAATTATAGGTGCAATATTATAAAAATAACACTAAACTTCACAATTATGGACAATTCCTAATTGTGAAGTTTTACCAGTTATGGGGGATTTTTATACGAACGAAGAAATTTCTGAATTTGACAAAACAATAAAAATATGCTAAAATACAAAATAGTTGTTACCTATTAGAGGTAAAGAAGAGATTTAAATTTATAATAAAAGATTGATAAAAAGGTGTGTAGAAAAATCAATCTAAAACAATGTAAAAAGAGATTCTAAATAAAATATATGTATAAAATAAAGAGATAAAAGAGAGAATAAAACCAAAGAGAAAATCAATATTAATTTATTATATGTAAAAGTATTATAAAAAAGAGATAAAAGTTAAAATAAGTGTATTTTATAATTGGAGTCAAAAATAGTTTTTACATTAAGTAAAACTATTTTTTTGCGTGAAAATAAATATGTAAAAGATAAATTTAAATTAGAATAATAGAAAAGGAGATAAAAATATGACAAAAGAAAGAAAAGAAGAAATACAAAATGTAAAAAATGAAAAAGTATCTAGCTCTAGAGTAAGAAAACCTTATCATAAAAATAATAAAAAAAATGAAAAAGTAGAGGGAAAAGCACCTAGAGTAAAGAAAGAAGCAAAAGCAGTAGATGAAAATAAAAATGTAGAAAGAAAAACTGCTGCAAGGAGGAATTACAATAAGAAACAACCTAAATTTGAGTTCAAAAAATCAAATTTAAAAATTATTCCATTAGGTGGATTAGAAGAAATAGGAAACAATATGACTATTTTCGAATATGAAGATGAAATAATTATTGTAGATTGTGGACTAGAATTTCCTACAGATGATATGCTTGGTGTAGATTTAGTTATACCAGATGTTACTTACTTAGAAAGAAATAAAGAAAAAATAAAAGGTTTAGTAATTACACATGGTCACGAAGACCACATAGGAGCTATACCATATATTTTAAAACAAATAAATATACCAATTTATGCTACAAAATTAACAATTGGATTAATTAAAAATAAATTAGAAGAACATAAATTGTTAAGAAGTACAAAACTATATGAAGTAGAAGCAGGTCAAACAATTAAACTTGGAAAAATGTCTGTAGAATTCATAAGAAGTTGCCATAGTATACCAGATTCAGTTATGCTTGCAATATATACACCAGTAGGAATAATAATGCATACAGGAGATTTCAAAATTGATTACACACCAATTAATAGTGAAATAACAGACTTAAATCGTATAGCAGAAATAGGAAGTAAAGGTGTGCTTGCATTATTATCAGATAGTACAAACTCTGAAAGAAAAGGATATACAATGTCTGAAAGTACAGTTGGAAAAGAGTTTGACAAATTATTTGTAAATTGTACAAAAAGAATAGTAGTTGCAACATTTGCCTCAAATGTTCATAGAGTTCAACAAATAGTAAATGCTGCAGTAGCAAATGGCAGAAAAATTGCTATATGTGGTAGAAGCATGATAAACATGATAGAAACAGCAAGGTCATTAGGTTACATGGACGTACCAGAAAACGTATTTATAGACATAGACATGATAAAAAATTATACAGATGAACAATTAGTCATTATTACAACAGGTAGTCAAGGTGAAACAATGTCTGCATTAACTAGAATGGCAGCAGGAGAACACAAAAAAATAGAAATAACACCAAATGACTTAATAATAATATCTGCAAATCCAATTCCAGGAAATGAAAAATCTGTATCAAAAGTAATAGATGATTTACTACAAATAGGTGCAGATGTTGTGTATAACGCATTAGCAGATATTCACGTATCAGGACATGCCTGCCAAGAAGAACAAAAATTAATATTTGCATTAACAAAGCCAAAATATTTTATACCAGTTCATGGTGAATACAGACAACTTATGGCACACGCAGAAACTGCTATAAAAATGGGTGTAGCACCTGAAAACATTTTCATGAATACAAATGGACGTATAATAGAATTAAACGAAAATGAAGCAAAACAAACAGGAAGTGTACCATGCGGAAAAGTATTAGTAGATGGATATGGTGTAGGAGATGTAGGAAACGTAGTTTTACGCGATAGACAACACTTATCACAAGATGGACTAATAGTTATAGTAATGACTATGGATTCTTCAACAGGCGAAATAGTAGCAGGACCAGATGTAATTTCAAGAGGATTTGTATATGTAAAAGAATCTGAAAACTTAATGGATGATGTAAAAAAATATATTCGTGAAGAAGTCGAAATGCTAGAAAGTAAAGGAGTACGTGATTGGGCAACAATTAAATCAACATTAAAAGATCATATAAGAGATTATATTTTCCAAAAAACAAAGCGTAATCCTATGATATTACCAATTATTATGTCTTTATAGTAAAATAACAAAAAATAAAAGCTCCTAACAAGGAGCTTTTATTTTTAATATTTAGATGCCTGACAATAAAGAGAAGACAGGCTATCTTTTTTAGAATCAAAGTCGTGGCTTTCTAACCATTTACGAACTTTGGTATCCTGAGTGGTGGAATAAAGAGGTTCAAGCCTCATATTTGTGGCGATAATTATAGGTGCCACCCGTTCATTAGATAATTGCATTGTAATTACCTCCCTTTAAGTAAGTTGTTTGTATATAATTAAATGTTAACATAAAAATAGCTAAAAGTCAATAAAATTGTAAAAAAATGTAAATTTTATAAATATGTATAACAAATAAAAATGAAAATAAACAAACAAATAAATTAAAAAGCATTTAATCTATTGAAGAACAAGGAAAAATTTGATATAATAACCAAGAATTTAGAAAAAAGGAGAAATAAGTATGGATTATAAAGAATTAGCTGACTTAATATTTCCAGATGCAAAAGAAATATCATATTACGAGGAAAAATATCCTGAAAGAAATTTACCAGAAGGAGCAATAGTTACTCGTTTTGCACCAAGTCCAACAGGTTTTGTACACTTAGGTTCATTATATCAAGTAGTAATTGCAAGAAAAATGGCAAAGCAAACAAATGGTGTATTTTTCTTAAGAGTTGAAGATACAGACCAAAAAAGAGAAGTAGAGAATGGTGTAACAGGAATTATAGAATCCTTAAAAGATTTTGGATTAATACCAGATGAAGGAATGACGAGTGAAACAGAAGAAATAGGAAGTTATGGTCCATATAAACAATCTTTAAGAAAAGATATTTACCAAGCATATGCTAAACATTTATTAGAACAAGGAAAAGCATATCCATGTTTTGCAAGTGCAGAAGAATTAGATGAAATGAGAGCAAAACAAGAAGCAGCAAAAGTAAGACCAGGTTATTATGGAGTATGGGCAAAATATAGAAATTTATCTGTAGAAGAAGCAGCAGAGAAGATAAAAAATGGTGAGCCATATATCATCCGTTTAAAATCACCAGGTAGGGAAGATAGAAAAATAAAGCATCATGATGTTATAAAAGGAAATGTAGATTTTCCAGAAAATGATCAAGATATAGTAATAATTAAAGCAGATGGACTTCCTACATATCACTTTGCACATGCTGTTGATGATCATTTAATGCATACAACACATGTAATAAGAGGTGACGAATGGCTATCTTCAGTTCCACTTCATTTACAATTATTCCAAATGTTAGAGTTTAAAGCACCTAAATATGCACATATAGCACCTATCATGAAGGAAGATGAAGGTGGAAAACGTAAATTAAGTAAGCGTAAAGACCCAGAAGCAGCGGTAAGCTATTATACAGAAATAGGTGTACCAAAAGAAGCTGTAATAGAATATTTGTTAAACATAGCAAACTCAAGTTTTGAATTATGGAGAAAACAAAATCCAAATGCTAGTATAGATGAATTTGAATTACAATTAAACAAAATGAGTGTAAGTGGAGCACTATTTGATATTGTTAAAATACTAGATATTGCAAAAACTGTTATATCTAAATATACTGCAGAAGAAATATACAATGAATCTATAAATTGGGCAAAAGTATATGATAACGAACTTTTCGAGCTATTACAAGACCGTGAATATGCTTTAAAAGTATTTGGAATAGAAAGAGGAAATGCAAAACCTAGAAAAGACATATCAAAATGGTCAGATGTAAAAGAAAACATAGAATATATGTATGACAAAGAATTTTATGCAAAAGATAGACAATATGATTTCCAAAAAGTCACAGACAAAGAGTTAATTAAGAAGATATTAACATTATATATGGAAAAATATTATGATGAAAATGATGATAAACAAGTATGGTTTGATAAAATAAAAGACTTAGCTGAAGAAGTTGGATTTGCAAGAGAAGTAAAAGAATTTAAAGCTAACCCAGAAGCTTATCCAGGACACGTAGGAGATGTAAGTACTGTTATAAGAGTTGCATTAACTTCAAGAAGTAACACTCCAGATATGTATGAAATAATGCAAGTTTTAGGAAAAGAAAGAATTTTCAAAAGATTTGAAACAGCAATAGAAAAATTAAAATAGAAAATTAATAAAACTACCCCAAAAGTACCTAATACCTTTGGGGTAAAAATATAATAAATAGGAAGAGAGAATTATGGAATATAATATAGGAGATATTGTAAGAACTAAAAAAGTTCATCCTTGTGGAAGTAAACTATGGGAAATTACAAGAATAGGTGTAGATTTTAAACTAAAATGCCTAGGTTGTGGACATGTAATAATGGTAGAAAGACAAAAAGCATTAAAAATGATAACTAAAAAGATAGACAAAGAAGACTAAATTTTATAATTTAGTCTTTTTTAGTTATAAATTTTTCAATTTCTTCCCAAGCGTTATCTGTATAAATTCTTCTTTCAGCAGAAAAAGGAATAAAAGTTAAATCTTTTAAAGGATTTAATTTATCTTGCAAATGAGTAACTTGAGCGTCTACTTTAGTTACAGCAATTTTATCTGCCTTATTTGCAATAATAATGCAAGGTCTTTGGCTATCAATAATGTATCTGTACATTAGTTTATCATTTTCACTAGGGTCATGTCTAATGTCAATTAAAAATACAATTAATGCAATATCTTTACTATTATTTAAATATTGTTCAATGAATTGACCAACTCTATCTTGTTCTTTTTTAGACATTTTACTATATCCATAACCAGGCAAATCAACAAAATAAAATTTATTATCCATATTATAAAAATTAATTTGTCTTGTTTTTCCAGGTTCACTACTTGTTCTAGCAAGTTTTTTTCTATTAACCATAGTATTTATAAAAGAAGATTTACCAACATTAGACTTACCAACTAAAACAATTTGAGGTAAGTTATCATCTGGGTATTGTGCAGGTGAAACTGCTGATATTTTAAATTCTGGATTTTTAATTAACATATATTTTTTCCTTTCGTTTCAAACTATATATAGTATAGCATAAATTTGTAAAATATAAAAGACCAAGAATAAAAATCTTGGTCCATAAAAATTATTTTGCTACTATTTTTTCAGTTCCACCCATGTATGGTCTTAAAACTTCTGGAACTGTAATGCTTCCATCTTCATTATAGTTATTTTCTATAACAGCAATTAATCCTCTAGGTGTTGCAACAACAGTATTGTTTAAAGTATGAGGATAATAATTTCCTTTTTCTCCTTTTATACGAATACCTAATCTTCTTGCTTGAGCATCTCCTAGAGTTGAACAGCTACCTACTTCAAAGTATTTTTGTTGTCTTGGACTCCATGCTTCAATATCACAAGATTTTACTTTTAAGTCAGCCAAATCTCCACTACAACATTCTAATTGTCTTACTGGAACATTCCAACTTCTAAATAAATCTACTGTTAATTTCCACATTTTATTATACCAATCCATAGATTCTTCAGGTTCGCATAAAACTATCATTTCTTGTTTTTCAAATTGATGTACACGGTAAAGTCCTCTTTCTTCTAGTCCATGAGAACCAATTTCTTTTCTAAAACATGGAGAATAAGAAGTCATAGTAATAGGAAGCTCTTCTTTCTTTATAATTTGGTCTTTAAATCTGCCTATCATAGAATGTTCAGAGGTACCAATTAAATATAAATCTTCTCCTTCTATTTTATACATCATAGCATCCATTTCTTCAAAACTCATAACACCAGTTACTACATCGCTACGAATCATGAAAGGTGGAATTGCATAAGTAAAACCATTATTTATCATATAATCACGTGCATAGGCAAGCATAGCTTCGTGAAGTCTTGCAATATCTCCTATTAAATAATAGAAACCAACACCACTTGTACGACCTGCAGATTCTTTATCCATACCATGAACTTTTTCTATAATATCGGCATGATGTGGAATTTCAAAAGAAGGAATAGTAGGCTCACCAAATCTTTGAACTTCAACATTTTCTGTATCATCTTTTCCAATAGGAACAGATTTGTCAATTATGTTAGGAATTTTCATCATTCTTTCTTTTATCTCAGCAGAATAATGTTCTTCTAATTTTTCATTTTCTACTAATTCATCATTGATTTTTTTAACTTGTAATTTTATTTCTTCAGCTTCATCTTTTTTTCCGGATTTCATTAGCATGCCTATTTGGCTACTTAAAGTATTTCTAGAAGCACGAAGTTCATCACCTCTTAATTTAACTTCACGATTTTTTAAATCTAAGTCAATAACTTCGTCAACTAAACAAAGTTTATGATCTTGGAATTTGTTTTTGATGTTTTGTTTAACAACATCTGGATTTTCTCTTAAAAATTTAATATCAATCATATTTTACCTCCTATAATTTTGAGTAGTAACAAAAAATCCTTATGCTAAATTGCATAAGGACGATATTACTCGCGGTGCCACCTTAATTACTATAAATATAGTATCTTAAAAATGCTTATAACCTAGCATAACTCGGTTTCGTTTTACGAAATGCAATAAAAGTAGATTCCTAAAGTATTTTATCCTACTTGCACCAACCGTAGGCTCTCTAAATAAAATTTAAATTAGTACTAGTCTTTTATTATAGCTCTTATTAATGTATATAGTTTAACACAGAAATAATAAAAATACAACAAATTTTGAAAAAATAATAACTAATATAGAATGTATTAAAAGGAATAAAAAGGAAATAATAGTGTAAAAAGGAGTATGCTATGTTTTTAGAATTAATAAAATTTTTAATTTATTCAATATTAATAGTATTAATTTCAAAATACATTTTAGTAAGGTTGCTTAGAAGTTTTGCATTAAATTTAAATCTATCATCAAAGGCAGTAGGAAATATTGCAGGAATAGCAACATCTATACCAGAATTGCTCACAGTTTCTTTTTCAGCCTTTGCTGGACTTATATCTACAAGTGTATTTAATATAATAAGCTCAAATACTATAAATTTATGCCAATATATATTAGCAGTATTTTTAAATAAAAATCAAAAACAACTAAAAAAGAAAGGTTTAAAAATAGAACTTTTATTAGTATTGTTTACAATCTTAATTCCTATTTTTATGTTAGTACTAGACATAGATTTTGAAATTCAGGTTGTTCCAATATTCATACTTCTATTTATATTTTTCTACTATATAAACTCAAACTTGCACAAACTATATTTTAAAAAAGAAGAAGAAATATCAAATGAACAAAATAATAGTAAAAAGAATTCAAAAAAATCAAAAATATTTATAATAATAAAATATACAATATATTTGTTAATTGCATCAATAGTGTTGTATTGGATTGGAGATCAGTTAAGTATTGTATTAGAAGAATTAGCAAAAATTTTCAATATATCTGAAATTGTTCTTGGAATTGCTTTAGGATTTATAACAAGTTTGCCAGAGCTTATAACTTTTTTTGAATCACAAAAACATCATAAAGATGAAAAAACAGAAGGAATTGTTGAGGCAACTAATAATTTACTGGCATCTAATACACTAAATTTATTTGTTATACAAAGCATAGGGATAATAATTACAAAATTGTCATAAATTTCTAAAACATGAATATAATAGTAATAATGTATATTATACAAATAAGGAGAGAAAAGAGTGGAAGAAGAGTACATTAAAGAGATAAAAATTATAGAAAAATCACAAGAAGATAAAGAACTTGAATTAATTTTGAGTATAATAAAAACAAAGCAAGACTTAAATTTAGCAATGCATAATTTCGAATATGCAGAAGGAGATTTGATAGATTATTATACTTATCAAATGAAAGCAAATCGTGCAAAGTTAGACTATTTATTAAAAGAGGCTAAAAAGAAACGGAATGACTTTAAATATGCTAGAACAAGTAGAAATAAAATATAATCAAGTAATGTAGTAATATTTGTCCCATAACAATCATAAAAATAAATAAAAAGAAAAGGTGATTGTTGTGGAATTAAATAGCGTTATTGTTTATATTGCATGTATTATATTTTTATTTTTAATAGGAAAATTTTTAGTTTTACCATTAAAGAGTATAGCTAAGCTTATAGGAAACTCTATATTAGGGGGAGTTCTTATTTTTATCATAAATGCTATAGGTAGTATTTGGGGATTTCATATAGGCTTAAATATAGGAACAGCAATTATTACAGGAATATTGGGTATACCAGGAGTAGTGCTTCTTATATTTTTAAAGTTTTTATAAAATAAAAAATATTGCACAATTATTGTAATATTCAAGCATATAATGTATAATACAAAAAGAATTCTAAAGTTATAACTATAATTTTAGTTACCACCAATTAAAAAAGGGGTAGTATTATGAAAAAATTTTTATCAAATTACAAATCAACAATAATTCTTCTTGTTGCGCTTATTGTTGGTGCAGCCGTAGGGCTAATTTTCAAAGAAAAAGCAACAATACTTAAGCCATTAGGCGATATCTTTTTAAATCTTTTATTAGTCATAATTGTTCCACTAATATTTTTAACAATAACTACATCAGTAGCAAAAATGAAACAACCTAAACGTTTAGGAAAAATTATAGGAAGTATAATTCTTATGTTTGTTATTACATCTATAATTGCAGTGTTGATAGGTTTTGTGAGTACATATTTTGTAAAACTTGTAAATCCTGAAGATTCAAGTAAAATAATGGAGACATTTAAAGACGAAGAACAGGCAGAAGATGCAGAAGAATTAACAATTGCAGAAAGAACAGTAGAACTTCTTACTGTAAATGATTTTTCTAAATTACTTTCTAGAAACAATATAATTGCATTACTAGTATTTTCAGTAATATTTGGTATAGCAATGAATATGTCAAAAGAAAAAGCAGAGCCAGTTTTAAACTTTTTAAATTCTGCAAATGAAATAGTAAATAATATTATAAAAATAATTATGTATTATGCACCAATAGGACTTGGATGCTACTTTGCAACAGTAATAGGAAGTCTAGGTTCATCAATTGCAGTAGGTTATTTAAAAACTTTTGTAGTATACTTTGTAGTAGCAATACTATTTTATATAGTAATGTATACAATATATGCATTTGTAGCAGGTGGAACAAAAGGAGTAAAAGCATATTGGAAAAATATAATTCCATCAACATTAACATCACTTGCAACATGTTCAAGTGCAGCATGTATACCAGTTAATATAGAGAGTGCAAAAAAAATAGGAGTGCCAGCAGATATAGCAGAAACAACAATACCTCTTGGAACAAGTTTCCACAAAGATGGTTCTATAATAGGTTCAGTATTTAAAATAATGTTTTTAGTATGTTTATTTGGAACAAGTGTAGTATCAGCAGGAGAAATTTTTGGAGTTCTAGGAATAGCACTTTTAGCAACACTTTTAGTTACAGCAGTTCCGATAGGTGGAGGAACAATTTCAGAAATGCTTATAATATCAATGATGGGATATCCAGTAGCAGCACTTCCAATACTTACAATAATAGCAACAATTATAGATGCGCCAGCAACAATGCTTAATGTTGTAGGAGATACAGCATCATCAATGATGGTAGCAAGAATAGTGGAGGGAAAAGACTGGATGGAAGAAAAGAAAGATTTAAAAGAGAAAAAAGAAACAGTTAAAGTTTAAAAAATAATGAAATAATAAAGAAAAACTAATAAAAAGATATATAAAGATAACGAAACTCTAATTTAGGAGTTTCGTTTTTTTAAAGGACATTTGGGGACGGGTCACTTTTGTCCTTTACATAAAAATATATGCCTTGACACTAATTTAAAGAAAGAGTATAATTATGTCGAAAAATAATATTATAGGAGGTAACTAGCATGGATAATTCCCGGCAAGTAGTACAAACAGTAGGACCATATAAATATGGTGAAGAAAATCATTTTAAAACAAAAAAGGAAGTAATAGAAAAAATGGGACAAAAAGTAAAGACAGCTATGGCATTACAGCAGATTTACCAGTTCTCTCAAATGAAAACAATTGAAGGATTAGGAGAAATACAGTTTGAGATAACAACTACTGTGCCCAAAATAGTAATTTAGCCAAAAAGAACTTAGATATAAAAATATCTAAGTTCTACTTTTTTATTTTATAAATAAATGATATAATAAATATGAATTTGAAAGGAAAATGATATGTTTGATATAGAAGCAGAATTAAAGAAATTGCCACATAAGCCGGGTGTATATATAATGCACGATAAAGACGACAATATAATATATGTTGGAAAAGCAATTTCTTTAAAAAATAGGGTAACTCAATATTTTAGAAAAAACAGAAAAACAAAGCGTATTCAAAACATGGTTTCTTTAATAGATCATTTTGAATACATAGTTGTAGATAATGAGGCAGAAGCCCTTATTTTAGAGTGCAATTTAATAAAAAAGAATAAGCCAAAGTTCAATGTATTATTAAAAGATGACAAAACATATCCTTATATAAAAATAAATATAAAAGATGATTTTCCAAATGTTTATATTACAAGAAAAATATTAAACGATGGAGCAAAATATTTCGGACCATATGCTAATGCAGGTGCTGCAAAAGAAATGGTAGACTTTATAAAAGAAAAGTTTAAAATAAGACAATGTAAAACTTTTAAATATAAAGATAGACCATGTTTAAATTATCATATAAAAAAATGCTTTGGTCCATGTATGGGGTATATTTCCAAGGAAGAATATAGAAAACAAATTTCAGACATCATGGCTTTATTAGAAGGAAAAACAGATAAAGTAGTTAAAGAATTAGAAGAGCAAATGCAGGAAGCTTCAAGTAAAATGGAATTTGAAAAGGCAGCATATATAAGAGATAAAATAATGGCAATAGAAAGAATAGCAGAAAAACAAAAAGTTTCTAATATAACAGAAAATGATATAGATGTTATTGGATTAGCTCGAAATGATTTTGAAGTTTGTGTAGAGATATTTTTTGTAAGAAAAACAAAAATGATAGGAAGAGAGCACTTTTTCTTTCAAAATTTAGAAGATGAAACAGACAAACAAATTTTATCAGAATTCGTAAAACAATATTATATAGGTAAAGAAATTTTACCAAATAAAATAATGATTAAAGAAGAAATAGAAGAAAAAGAATTGTTAGAAGAATGGCTTTCAAAAGAAGCAGGAAGAAAAGTAGAAATAAAAACTCCACAAAAAGGAGAAAAATTACGTTTAGTAGAAATGGCAGAAAGAAATGCACTAATTACTTTGGAAAATAAAAATAAAGAAAAATATAGTATTTTAGCAGAATTAAAAGAAGTACTAAAAATGGACAAACTACCAAGAAAAATAGAGTGTTTTGATATATCTAACCTTTCAGGAACAAATATGGTTGCAGGAATGTGTGTAATGCAAGACGGAAAAATAAATAAAAATTTATCTAGAAGATTTAGAATAAAAGAAGTTATAGGTCAAGATGATGTTGCATGTATGAAAGAAGTAGTTATAAGAAGATTAAAACATTCATTAGAAAAAGAAGATGGAAATTTTGGAAGATTGCCAGATGTTATTTTTGCAGATGGTGGAATTACACAAATAAGAGCAATAAAAGAAGCAATAAATGAAGTATTATCAACAACAAATGCAGAAAATGTGGATAAACTTAAAGAAATAAAAGTATTTGGAATGGTTAAAAATGACAAACATCAAACAAGAGCTTTGATGGATGAAAATAGAAAAGAATTAAAAATATCTGAAGAACTTAAAAATTTAATTACACTATTTCAAGATACAGTTCATGATACAGCAATAGGATATCACAAAAAATTAAGAGATAAAGAAGTGACAAAATCAGAATTGGACGAAATAGAAGGAATAGGACCTACAAAGAAAAAGGCTTTATTAGAAGCTTTTGGAAGTGTAGAAAGAATAAAAAATGCAGATATTGAGGAATTAATGAAAGTAAAAGGAATAACAAAAAGTTTAGCAGAAAAAATTAAAAAAATATAAGTGTTTCAAAATTACTCCAAAAGAGTTAGGTACTTTTTTTGAGTAGAAACTAATAAAGAATGTTTATACTGACCAAAGGAGGAAAAGATGCCAGAACCAATAGAAGTTACAAATATGAAAAAAAATTGTGAAAATAGAGAATATGTATTAAAAACTGTGAAAGAAAACGGAAAATTATTAGAATTTGCATCAGAAAATTTAAAAGATGATAGAGAGATTGCATTAGAAGCGGTACTAAATAATCCAGAAGCATTAGAATTTGTTTCAGATAGATTAAAAGAAGACAGAGAAATTGTATATGAATCTGTAAGCAAATTAGGATGGACATATTGTTATGCTAGGGGAAAAATATTAGAAGATAGAGAACTTTTAATTAGTGGATTGAAAATCAATGGGCAAATATTATATTATTCTATTCCAGAAATGAGAGATGATAAAGAAGTTGTAAAACTTGCTGTAGAAAATAAACCAATTATAATAAAATATGCAAGTAGTAGACTAAAAAACGATAAGGAAATAGGATTAATTGCAGTGCAAAAGGATAAAAGCTCTTTTAAATTTTTAGGAGAAGAACTAAAACAAGATGAAGAAATAAAAGAAATAATAAATAATTAAGAAGAAAAAACGTGGCAAAAGGGCCAGAGGAATTTACCACACTCTTGAAAAAATGTGGTAAATTCCTCTGGCCCTTTTGCCACGTTTAAAAATTTAATTCAAACTATTGTAATATTAAAAAAAAAAGGGTATAATAAAACCCAAAGTTACTTAGGGAAAGTTAATTTAACAAAGAATGGGGAGGATAAAATGAAAGTAAGTAAAGAAGAATTATTACACATTGCAAAACTTGCAAATTTAAACATAAAAGACGAAGAAATAGATAAGTACTTATTAAATTTACAAGATATTTTAAATTTTGCTAATATAGTAAATAATGCACCAGTAGAAGGATTGACAGAATCTTTTGGAGTTAACGAAAATTATAATGTATTTAGAAAAGATGAGATAAAAGTATTTGAAGATAATGAAGCTCTTTTAGCTAATGCACCAGAAAAAGAAAGAAATATGTTCAAAATACCAAAAGTAATTCAGTAAATAAATGCATAGCAATACTTGCTTTTGCTTTGGTTGAAAAAGAGATTAAAACTTGGAAAGAGTAAATAATATTTCGAATAAAATATTAAATTCCAAATAAAGGAGGAAAACAGATGGAAATTACAGAACTTACAGTACATGAGCTAAAAGAAAAATTAGTAAAAAAAGAAATTACAGTGCAAGAAGTAACAAAAGCATATGTAGATAGAATAAATGATAAAGAAAAAGATGTTGGAGCATTTGTTACAACATTATGTGATGAAGCTTTAAAAGAAGCTAAAAGTATACAAGAAAAAATAGATGCGGGAGAAATAAAAGGAGAATTAGCAGGAATTCCAATAGGAATAAAAGACAACATGTGTACTAAAGGAATAAAAACAACTTGTAGTTCAAAAATGTTAGAAAACTTTGTATCTCCATATGATGCAACAGTTGTTGAAAAACTAAAAGAACAACATATGATAGATTTAGGAAAATTAAATATGGACGAATTTGCTATGGGTGCTTCTACAGAATATTCAGCATTCCATGTAACAAGAAATCCATGGAACCTAAATACAGTACCAGGAGGTTCTTCAGGAGGATCTGCAGCGGCAGTTGCAGCTAACTTAGTGCCTTGGGCTTTAGGTTCAGATACAGGTGGATCAATTCGTCAACCAGCAGCATTTTGTGGTGTTGTAGGATTAAAACCAACATATGGTTTAGTTTCACGTTATGGACTAGTAGCATTTGCGTCATCTTTAGACCAAATAGGTCCAATTACAAAAGACGTTGAAGATGCAGCAATGCTTTTAAATGTAATTGCAGGACATGATGAAAGAGATACTACTTCAGAAAATAGAGAAAAAATTGATTATACAAAATGCTTAAAAAATGATGTAAAAGGATTAAAAATAGGAGTTCCAAAAGAATTCTTTGGAGAAGGCATAAATGAAGAAGTAAAAGCAAAACTTAAAGAAGCAATAGAAAAGTACAAAGAAATGGGAGCAGAAGTAGAAGAATTTTCACTAGATATTGCAAACTATGCATTAGCAACATATTATATAATTGCATGTGCCGAAGCAAGTTCAAACTTAGGAAGATTTGATGGAATTAGATATGGCTATAGAACAGAAAACTTTACAAACTTAAAAGAAATTTACAAAAATTCAAGAAGTGAAGGTTTTGGAGATGAAGTAAAAAGAAGAATAATACTTGGAACATATGTATTATCTTCAGGATACTATGATGCATATTACAAAAAAGCACAACAAGTTCGTACATTAGTTAGAAAAGAATTTGATAAAGCTTTTGAAAAATATGATGTTTTATTAACACCAACATCACCAACAGTTGCATTTGAAATTGGTACAAGATCTTCAAATCCATTAGAAATGTATTTAGCAGATATTTGTACAGTTTCTATAAATATAGCAGGTCTACCAGGAATTTCAGTTCCATGTGGAGTAGATAGCAATGGTATGCCAGTTGGAATGCAATTAATAGGAAATAGATTTGACGAAGAGAAAATATTAAATGCAGCTTATACTTACGAACAAGCTACAAAGTTTAGAGAAAAATATAAACCTGAACACTAGGGACGGTCCTTTTCGTTCCAAAATCGGAACAAGAGGGACACTCCTTATTAAGTAAAAGAACAGAAACCAGATAGGAGTTAAAGGAGGAAAAAATGGCAAGAGATGATTATGAAATAGTAATGGGACTAGAAGTTCATGCTGAACTTTCAACAAAAACAAAAATATTCTGTAGTTGTCCTACAGAATTTGGAGCAGATCCAAACACACATGTATGCCCAGTATGTATGGCAATGCCAGGAGCACTACCAGTATTAAATGAAAAAGTAGTAGAATATGCAGTAAAAGCAGGTTTAGCTACTAATTGTGAAATAGCAATGGATAGCAAAAATGATAGAAAAAATTATTTTTATCCAGACCTTCCAAAATCATATCAAATATCACAATTTGACAAACCACTTTGTGAACGTGGATATGTAGAAATAGAAGATGAAGAAGGAAATAAGAAAAAAATTAGATTAACACGTATTCACATAGAAGAAGATGCAGGTAAGTTAAACCACAATGAATTTGGTGGAGGAAGTTTAGTAGACTTAAACAGAGCTGGAGTTCCTTTAATAGAAATAGTTTCAGAGCCAGATTTAAGATCAGCAAAAGAAGCAGAAGAATATTTGAAAAAACTAAAATCAATACTTGAATATATAGAAGTATCAGACTGTAAAATGCAAGAAGGTTCATTAAGAGCAGATGTAAACGTTTCTGTTAGAAAAAAGGGAGCAACAGAATATGGAACTCGTACAGAAATGAAAAATATGAACTCTTTTAGAAGTATAGTAAGAGCTATAGAATATGAAGCAGACAGACAAATAGATGTATTAGAAGATGGCGGAAAAATAGAACAAGAAACATTAAGATGGGATGATGTATCTGGAAGAACATTCCCTATGAGAGATAAAGAAGATGCACAAGATTATCGTTATTTCCCAGACCCAGATTTAGTAGCAATTCGTCTATCTAAAGAATACATTGAAGACATAAAAAATAATCTACCAGAGTTACCAGAGAGTAGAAAACAAAGATATTTAAATGAATTTGGTTTATCTGAAAAAGATAGTAACATGCTTACAGCTTCAAAATATTTATCTAACTTATTTGAAGGAGCAGAGAAAATATGCAAGAATGCAAAAGCTGTTGCAAACTGGTTATTATCAGATGTTTCAAAAATATTAAATGAAAAAGAAATGGAAGCAGACCAAATACCATTTACAGCAGAACAACTTGCTAAAATGATTGTTTTAATAGATAAAGGAACAATAAGCAGTGCAATAGGTAAAAAAGTTTTAGTGGAATTATTTGAAAATCCAAAAAATCCAGAGGAAATAATTAAAGAAAAAGGTTGGATTCAAATATCAGATGAAGGAGCAATAAAAGAAGTTGTACTTAAAATATTAGAAGCAAATCCTGGGTCTGTAGCAGACTTTAAAGCAGGAAAAGATAAGGCAATTGGATTCTTAGTAGGTCAAGCAATGAAAGAAACAAAAGGAAAAGCAAACCCACAAATGCTTAATAAAATGTTCTTAGAAGAATTGAAAAAATAGTATAATTAGGCTTATCTTAATTAAAAAATATAATAAATAAAAGATAAAAAACTAGAGATTAGTATAAAAGCTAATCTCTAGTTTTTTCAAGCTTACGCTTACTTTTTTATAGTAATTAGTTCATCTAAAGAACAATCAAGATATTCGCAAAAATCTTCTAAATATTTAAATGAAATGGAATTTGTTTCGCCTTTAATAACTCTATTTAAATTTCTTGTAGTAATATCCATTTTGTGGCAAAGCCAGTATTTAGACTTATTTTGCTTTTTTAATAATTCATCTATATTAAAAGTTAAAATAGTATCACCTCCAATAAAAATTTTAATATAAAAAGTATTTGCAAATAAGACATTTATAAATACCCTAAAATAGATTATAATGAAACCAGTTAATTAAATTTAAGGAGTGATAAACAAATGAGGAAAAAAGAAAAAAATAACGGAATTACACTTATAGAACTAGTTATAACTATTGTAGTTTTAATAATACTAGCAGGAATAAGTATCAGTATAATTCTAGGAGAAAACGGACTAGTAGCAAAAGCAAAAAGAGCAGCTACGCAAACAGAAGAGGCAACAGCAAATGAAGAAATGGGAATGTATATGGCTAGTTTAAGAATAGATAAAGATGCAGGTTCAGGACAAAGACTAGCAGAATATTTAAGTTCAAATATAGAAAATGACGGATTAGAGGATTTCTTAAACAATGGAGATGGACATGAACAAGTAGCATATAAAGGAAATAAATTTATAATATTATGTTTATAATCCAATTTCATTCTTAATTGTGTCAAAACTAATTCCACAAATAAGAAAACTACAAGCGAACATTAAACTAGTTCTAAATAATGAAATGCCAATATAAAACAAAGTAGGAATACTATAAAAAGTTTCATATGTAAAAAGAGAAAAAGCTGAAATTAAGCATAAAACAAATGAAACTATTAATCCTATACGCATAATTTTCTTTGTTTTACAATCTAAATTTTTAATTTTATTAACTAAAGTATTAATTATATTCATATAATAACCTCAACTTTCTTATTCATCTATATTAAGTTTATCATAAAATATACATGAAAATCAAAGGTAATTTATACCAAGAATGTTTAACTACTAAAGTTTTCGAATGCTATGATAAATTAGCCGTTTATTATACCGAATATAGCATACAAAAAAGAACATGAATTTATAATCCATGCTCTTTTGCTCGAAAATCTTAAAACATAATAAAAAACTGTGCACAATTTTTTATTTTAACTATGCTTTTATAGCGTTTAATTTTTTAGCCATACCTGATTTTTTTCTAGCAGCTGTATTTTTTACTATTACACCTTTTGTGCAAGCTTGATCAACTTTTTTAGTAGCTTCTGAGAATAATTTAGTAGCTTCTTCTACTTTACCTTCTGCTACAGCTTGTTCGAATTTTTTAACAGCTGTTTTGTAAGCTGATTTAATCATATTATTTTGCATTGTCTTCTTTTCGATAACTTTAGTTCTTTTAATAGCTGATTTAATATTTGGCATATTTTGCACCTCCCTTTAAGTTACTTTTCATATATAGCAGATAAAATTTTATCATAAAAATGTACTTTTTGCAAGTCTTATATGATAAAAGTTTATAAAAATTTCACAAAATTAAGAAAATTATGAAAAAATTGTAAAAATATTTGAAAAAATACAATAAACAAGGTATAATAAACATATACACAAAGTAACAAAAGAACAAGTATGAAAGGAGCGATTTTTATGAACATAAAAATTACAGGAAAAGATTTAAAAGCGACAGAATCTATTAAAGATTATATCGAGAAAAAAATGGAAAGATTAGTTAAGTATTTTGGAGAAGAATTTGAAGTACTTGCTACAATTAAAACAGAAGGTAATGAACAAGTTGCCGAGTTACATGTTAAAGTAGAAGGAGAAACATTTAGAGCAGTTACAGCACATCGTGATTTATATGCTTCTATAGATAAAGACATAGACATTTTAGAAGGTCAAATTCGCAAAATGAAAACTAAAAAGGATAAACAAAATATGACAGAATCTATAAGAATGAAAGAAACTGTTGCAAATAGTGAAGAAGTTCATGAAATAGAAGACGAAATTATAAAAACTATTTACTATGATATAAAACCAATGGCACCGGAAGATGCTAAATTAGAATTACAAGGAAAACCAAAAAATAATTTCCTAGTATTTATAAACATAGATACTGGAAAAGTAAATGTAATTTATCGTTTAAAAGATAGTAAAAATTTTGGTCTAGTAGAACCAGAAGCTTAGTAAAAATAAAAATGTTAAATTAGAAATTAGAAAATTGTTTAATATTGCTAATTTAAATATTAGATATTGAACATAAAATAAAAATTGGAATAGGGTTGATCCTTATTCCAATTTTACTTTGTATAAATTATTTCATTTGATTTTCAGCTTGCTCGATTAATTTTTTAACCATGTTTCCACCGATTCTACCAGCGTCTCTTGCAGATATATTTCCGTTATATCCATCTTTTAAATTTACACCAACTTCTGAAGCAACTTCATGTTTGAATTTGTTTAAAGCTTCTTTAGCTTCTGGAACTACTTTTGAATTTGAATTTGTCATTTTTTTTCACCTCCTGAAAATTTAAAATTTGAAAATTTTATTTTCATTATTAGAATGCTCATAATTAGACAAAATAAACTGGAAAAATTATCAAATTTGAATAAAAAATAATAAAAAAGTAAATAGTTAACAATTAAATAAAAATATGGTAACATAATATCTACAAAAATAACTTTAAAGCATTCGTTTTTTATTAAAAAAGGAGGCAAACTATGGAATTTAAAAAAGTAGGTATCGTAATAACAAGTAGAACACCAAAGGTAATTGAAGGTTATCTATTAGGAGTTCGGCCAAATGTTACAATTAAAGATGATGGAAGGATTATGGTCAATTTAGAGGAGACCAAAACATCCTTTATCTTAAGTAATGGAAGAAGATTAACAGCAGGTCCTGGAGTGCGCTTAAGTAGCATGACTGAAGTTGCCAAAGAATTAGAAAAAATCGGTTATAAAAATATTAACCTATATTTTAATGACCAAAAGATTAAATTCTAACCTAAAAACAAATAAAAAAAGACAGGAATTTATTTCCTGTCTTTAACTTTATGTATAAAGGCAAAAAATAAACTCCTGTACTTAAATTTAATAAAATTAACTATTTGTTAGCCATTTGTCTTTCAGCTGTTTCTATTAATTTTTTAACCATGTTTCCACCGATTCTACCAGCATCTCTTGCAGATATATCTCCATTGTATCCTTGTTTTAAGTTTACACCAACTTCTGAAGCTACTTCATATTTGAATTTGTTTAAAGCTTCACTAGCTCCTGGAACTACTTTATAATTTGAGTTTGTCATTTTTTTCACCTCCTAAAATAAGAATTAAATTTTCTTAAAAAACAATTTAATGTTTTTCAATATATAGAATGTTCAAAAAAAATAAAAATAAACTGGAAAAAAATGAAAAAATGTAGAAAAAATACATAAAAGATGTTATAATATTTATGTAACTATAAATGAGTCGATAAATATGGAGGAAAACCTATGCAGACAGTTCTCGTGGGAAATGACATTGAAGCTAACAAAACCAGTAAATTGATTGAATATGTTAAAAAATTAAATTTAAAAGTCAATTATAATGAAGAAGTTGGATTATATGTAGAATGTCCAAATGTAAAAATTGCAAAGGAGATTAAGAAGAAAATAAAAGAATTAAGTGAATAATTAAAATATTCCGCACATAAATATTATGTGTGGAATATTTTGTGTCAAAATAAATCAGATAATAAAAATTAGGAATAAAAATGGGAAATATGTAAAATATAAGATAAGAATATATATGATTTAACAAAATAAAAATAGTATAAATATAAGATTATTTCTTATAAAGTGAGGGAGTATATTTTTATGAATTTTGATAAGATAAAAGGCTCAGAAAATATAGAAAATTTAGATGAAGATACAACAAAATATGGAGAGTTTGTGTCATCATATTTTTCATGGCTTACATTAGAAAAACAAAAAGATAAAGCAAGTCAAATGGATAAAATGACCAAAAAGAAGGAATCCTGACATAGATTTTTTCTTCAATATAATATCTCGTATGAACTCATGATTGTTTTCTACATGTGGTTTCTGGCTTGACATTTGCGCATCACAATATTTTCCTTGAAATTTTTCTTACTACTTTTCTTCTTAAGTCAATATTAGTAACACCCCAGTCTTTAAATAATCCCATTTCAATGTATGTATAAATTGTTTTCTCACATTGTGTAATTTCTTTATGATTTTGTAAAATTATGTAAATTGACTGTCCTTGTTTGATTAAAGGGCATATTATATGTGCTAATTAAAAAAGTTCAGTTGTATTTAAATTAACACCTTGTCTGGAATTTTTCAAAGAATATTCATAATTTTTCTATCTTCTAAAGAAAGATGTTTACTATTAAAACCCATAATTAACCTTCTTTCCCAAGAAACATCTACTCTTTAATTATATCACTATAATTTAATCTTACAATAAGATATAATGTAAAACTTATTTATATTGTACTTTAATCAAATAGAATTTACTTTTTTAATTGACCTTTAGAAAATGTTATTAGAAATTCAAAATATATACTTTAAAAAGCAGTTTAAATATGATAAAATAAATCGAATAAAAAAGAAATGAGGAATAAACATGAAAAAAACAGTAGCTTTTTGTACTTTGGGTTGTAAAGTAAATCAGTACGAAACAAATGCAATGATAGAACAATTTTTAAAAAAGAAATATACAATAAAAGAATTTAACGAAGTAGCGGATATATACATAATAAATACATGTACAGTAACAAATATGGCAGATAGAAAATCAAGGCAAATGCTAAGACGTGCAAAAGAATTAAATCCAAATTCTATAATAGTAGCTTGTGGATGTTATGCACAAGTGGCAAAAGAAGAATTAGAAAAAATACCAGAAATAGACCTAATATATGGAACAAACGAAAAAAATAAGATAGCAGATTTAGTTGACTCATTGGGGACGTTTCATTTTGCGTCATCTGTCCCTTTTGCGTCAAAAACAGAAAATGATAATAACATAAAAGAAACAAAAGTAACAGATGTAATGTATCAAAAAGAATTTTTAGATTTTGGAGTTACAGATTATACTGAAAAGACTAGAGCGGTTATAAAAGTACAAGATGGATGTGATAGATTTTGTTCATATTGCATAATTCCATATGCAAGAGGGCATATAAGAAGTAGAAAAATTCAAAATGTAGTAGAGGAAATAAAAACTATTGCACAAAAAGGAATTAAAGAAGTTGTAATTACAGGAATACATGTAGCTTCATATGGTAAAGATTTTAAACCACATACGCAACTTATAGATTTATTGGAAGAAATAAACAAAATAGATGGAATTGAAAGAATTAGATTAGGTTCACTAGAACCAACTTTAATTACAGAAGAATTTTTAGAAAGATTAACAAAACTAGAAAAAATATGTGACCATTTTCACTTATCATTACAAAGTGGATGTGATGAAACATTAAAAAGAATGAATAGAAGATATACTACCGAAGAATTTAAAAAGTGTACAGAACTATTAAGAAAAGCGTATCCAAATGTTGCGCTAACAACAGATATAATAGTAGGTTTTCCAGGAGAAACAGATGAAGAATTTAATAAAACATATGAGTTTTTAAAAGAAATTAACTTTTACCAAATGCATATTTTTAAATATTCTCCAAGAAAAGGAACAAAGGCAGCTGTGATGCCAAATCAGATAGACGGAAACATAAAAGAACAAAGAAGTGCAAAATTGATAGAATTATCACATAATAATGAAATTAAGTATAATGAAGAAGAAATTGGAAAAGAATTAGAAGTATTATGGGAAGAAAAAGAAGGAAACTACATTAAAGGGCATACAACAAATTATAAATTAGTAAAAATTCCATATAAGCCAATAGAAAATACGATATCAAAAGCCAAAATAGAAAAAGTGAAAAATTTAGAACTAATAGGTGTTGAAAGTTAAATAAAATTAGTATATAATTAGACACATTAAAAAGAGAATTTAGCGATATTGCTAATAAATTGATGTATTGTTAAATAATAATTCATTTATAAAGATAGGAGAGAGAAGAATGAAAAAAGTAGACTTAAAAGATAAATATTTAAAATTTTTTGAAAGTAAAGGACACAAAATAATACCAAGTGCACCATTAATACCAGAAAATGATCCAAGTGTATTATTTAATACAGCAGGAATGCAACCACTTGTACCATATTTAATGGGACAACCCCATCCATTAGGAACGAGACTTACAGATGTTCAAAAATGTGTAAGATTAACAGATTTAGAAGGAATAGGAGATAAGACTCACCACACATTTTTTGAAATGCTTGGAAACTGGAGTTTAGGAGATTACTTCAAAAAAGAAGCTATTTCATGGAGTTTTGAATTTTTAACTAAAGTATTAAACATTCCAGTAGAAAAATTAGCAGTAACAGTATTTAAAGGTGACGATTTAATTCCTAGAGATGAAGAGTCTGCATCAGTTTGGAAAGAAATGGGTATTCCAGAAGAAAGAATTAGTTATTTAGATAAAGATAATAACTTTTGGATTGCTGGAGAAGCAGGACCATGTGGACCAGATACAGAAATATTTTATTGGAGATCAGATGATCCAGTTCCAGTAAAACATGACCCAGAAGATGAAAGATGGGTAGAAATTTGGAACAATGTATTTATGCAATATGAAAAACATTTAGATGGTACAATTTCTGAACTTCCAAAGAAAAATGTAGATACAGGAATGGGTGTTGAAAGAACAGTTGCAATATTAGAAGGTGTAGATGATAATTACTTAACATCAATTTGGAAAGATGTAATAGATAGAATTGAAGAAAAGTCAAATACAACTTATAAAGAAAATCCAGAAAGTATAAGAATAATTGCAGACCACATTAGAACAGCAGTATTTATTAGTGCAGATTATTCAGGAATAAAACCTTCAAATACAGATCAAGGTTATATTTTAAGAAGATTAATTCGTAGAATGATTAGACACGCTAAAAAAATAGAAATCGACTTAAATAGTGGATTTGAAAGAGAATTAGCAAGTATGATTATTGATAAATATAAAGATTACTACAAAGAATTAACAGATAATAAAGAAGTAGTTTTAGATGTATTAACAAATGAACTTAACAAATTTAACAAAACATTAGAGAAAGGTCTAAGAGAATTTGAAAAAATAGTTTCTCACTTAAACGAAAACATGTTAGATAAAGATTTAGCATTTAAATTATATGATACTTATGGATTCCCATTAGAATTAACAGTGGAACTTGCAAACGAAAAAGGAATAAAAGTTGATGAAGAAGGATTTAATCAAAAATTCAAAGAACATCAAGAAAAATCAAGAGCTGGTTCAGAACAAAAATTTAAAGGCGGTTTAGCAGGAGATAGTGAAATAGAAACAAGATATCATACAGCAACACACCTTTTAAATTCAGCATTAAAACAAGTAATAGGAAAAGATACACACCAAAGAGGTTCAAATATAACAGATGAAAGAATGAGATTTGACTTTAACTGCGACCATAAATTAACAGACGAAGAAAAACAAAAAGCAGAAGATTTAGTAAATGAATGGATAAAAGAGGCTTTACCTGTTACAGTAGAAGAAATGAGCAAAGAAGAGGCTGTAAAATCTGGAGCAGAATGTATGTTTATAGAAAAATATCCAGATATAGTTACAGTATATACAATAGGAAATGTATCTAAAGAATTATGTGGAGGACCTCACGTAAAAAATACATCAGAATTAGGACATTTCAAAATTAAAAAAGAAGAAGCAAGTTCAGCAGGGGTAAGACGTATAAAAGCAATTTTAGAGTAAATTTTAGGGATGGGCTTAAAAATTTAATCTAAGTAAAAATAGAAATTAAATTTTAAGGCCCGTCCCTAAAATTTAGAAGGAGAGAAAGTTATGGAAGATTGTATTTTTTGTAAAATAATAAAAGGAGAAATTCCTTCAAAAAAAGTATATGAAGATGAAGATGTATTAGCATTTCATGATATAAATCCAGCAGCTCCAATTCATATATTAGTAATTCCTAAGAAACACATTTCAATGCTTACAGATTTAACAAAAGAAGATGAAGCATTAATAGGAAAGATTTATACTACAATAAATAAAATTGCAAAACAAGAAGGTTTTGAAAAACAAGGGTTTAGAGTAATTGCAAATTGTGGTAAAGATTCAGGACAAGAAGTAATGCACATACATTTTCACATTTTAGGTGGTAAAGTATTAGGAGATAAAATTGTTGAATAAATTGTTCAATAATTTAGATATAAACGATATAATTTAAAAATTAAAGTTATAATTTGATTTGCAGAAAGTATCAAAAATTTAACAAAAATGTAGAAAAAATATCCTCATTATGGTATAATAGAGTTAACTATAGGCCAAGGAGGATATTTTTATGTTTGAAAGTAAATATTCAAAATTATTAACAGGATTATTAATTGCAGGTATAATTGCAGTTATAGGAATATTAGCAGGTATTGGAATTTATATTACTAATAATGCTAAACTAAAAAAAGAGCAAGAAGATAGTGTTAATCACTATGATAAAAAACTTAATGAAACTATAGAAAATACAACAACTAATACAGTTACTGCAAACGAAGTAACACCTATAATAGGAGTAGAAAATATAATTGTAGATAATAATGGCAACTCTACAACAGATAATAAAGAAAAGTATAAAGGATTTAATGTTGCTGGAACAATAGAAATACCAGCAATTAATTTGAAATATTTTGTATTAGAAAGTTCTAGTAAAGCAGCTATAGAAGTAGCAGTAGGAATTTATGAAGAAGATATAACTGAATTAAATTTAGTAGGAAATACAACAATAGTAGGTCATAATTATCGTAATGGAACATTCTTCTCTAACAATAAAAAATTAGTAGAAGGAGATAAAATTTATATTACAGATTCAACAGGAAAGAAAGTGACATACACAATTTATAAAACATATACTACTACACCAGAAGATTCTTCACATTTATATAGAGATACAGCAGGAAAAAGAGAAATAACATTATTAACTTGTACAGATGATACACAAAGTAGATTGGTTATACTTGCAAGAGAGCAATAGAATTGTGAAAGGAGAGATATAATGCAAAAAGGAAAGAAAGTATTTAATATTATAATAGCTATAACTATAATTGCATTAATCTCTGTTGGTGGATATGCAGCTTACTATTATATAAGTAATTATATAGAATTAAAAGAAGCTGAAAAAGCAGTTGACGAATTTGAAAATGATGTAATTGTAGTAAATATAGAAGATCAAAATACACGGGGAAGAACCAACACGAACTGAAGAACCAGAAAATCAAGGTGGAACATCAAATAATACAACAAAAAGAACGTCAAGAGGAACTTCCTATAGAGGATACTCAATGATAGGTACTATACAAATTCCAAAAACAAAAGTAAAAATACCTATTGTAGATAAAGCAACGCCTGCATCTATGAAATCAGCGGCAGCAGTTATATATGGACCGGGATTAAATGAGGTAGGAAATACAGTAATAGCAGCTCATAATTATAGAAATGGTACATATTTTTCAAATAATAAAAAGTTAGTAGTAGGAGATAAAATATATATTACAGATTCTTCAGGAGATAAACTTGAATATACAATATATAAAACATATACAGTAGATGCAACAGAGTTTTCATATGCAACAAGAGATACTCAAGGTAAGAGAGAAATCTCATTATCTACATGTACAACAGATCCAGAACAAAGGCTTGTTATATTAGCAAGAGAAAGTTAAAAATATAGAATATAAATATGATAGAATTAAGATTTTGTAGCAGTTTGCACTATGTACGAAATCTTAATTTTATTTTTTATTGGAATGTTTTTATGTAAAAAAATCTCGAAAATATTTTGGAAAATCTTTTGACTTTTGCCAAAAATTGTAGTATAATATAAATGTAGTTGAAAAAGAGAATCGAAACCTTTCTTGACTGACGTAAATGAATAAATAATATAGTAGAGAGGGAGTGCTTATATGTTCAATATAGGTGATAAAATAGTATATCCAATGCATGGAGCAGGAACTATTGATGCAATTGAAGAAAAAGATATTTTAGGTGAAAAACAAGCCTATTACATCATAAAAATGCCAGGCGAGGTAAAAGTAATGGTACCAACAGTTAAGGCAGAAGAAATAGGTGTTAGAAATATAATAAGCAAAGAAAACGCAGGTAAGGTATTCGAAATATTAGAAGAAAATGAAACAGAAATGTCAAATAATTGGAATAAAAGATACCGTGATAACATGGAAAAAATGAGAAGCGGAGATATCTATGAAGTAGCAGATGTAGTTAGAAATTTAAGCTTTAAACAAAAAGAAAAAGGTTTATCTACAGGAGAGAAGAAAATGCTTAATAATGCAAAACAAATATTAGTTAGTGAATTAGTTTTAGCAGAGCATGCATCACAAGAAGAAGTAGAAACTTTAATAGATAATAAAATTACAATGTCATTTGAAGAATATAAATTACCAGAAGAACATGCAGCAAATGAAATTGGAAAAGATATTGTTAAAAAATTTATTCCATTTGATGGAACAGGAACAAACTTATAAAAAGAACTTAAGACGACTTATTATTAGTCGTCTTTATTGTATTATAAAAAGATTTGTAAATTAAAAATAAAATTATGGATAAGACTTATTATTGATTATAGATAAATGTTTTATAATCTGTAGATAAGTTAGAAATAGAATAAAAAACGAAAAATGTCATTTTACATAACATAAAAGAAGGATTTATGTTATTTATGTCGAATAATATATTTATGGTAAAGAAAGGTAAACCAAAATGGTAAGATATAGTGATGAGTTAATTGAAGAAATAAAGAGTAGAAATGATATAGTAGATATAATATCACAATATGTAGTATTAAAAAGAAGTGGTAGAAATTTTTTTGGATTATGTCCATTCCATAAGGAAAAATCACCTTCTTTTTCTGTTTCTCCAGACAAGCAAATTTTTCATTGTTTTGGCTGTGGTGTAGGCGGAAATGTGTTTCATTTTGTAAGCAAAATTGAAAACTTAAGCTTTAGAGAAACAGTAGAAATGCTTGCTGAAAGGTCAGGAGTAGAACTTCCTACACTTGAAAACGAAGAAGATAATAAACTATTACAACTAAAATCAAAAGTATATCAAATTAACGAATTAACAGCTAAATTTTATCATGAAAATTTATATAAGCCATCAGCTAAAAAAGCACAAGAATATGTAAAAAAGAGGAGACTGGATAATAATACATTAAAAAACTTTTTAATAGGTTATTCTGGTACTTTTAATGAGTTATATTTAATGCTAAAATCAAAAGGCTTTACAGAAGAGGAAATATTGGCATCAAGTTTAGTAAATAAAACTCAAGATGGTAAATTTATAGACAGATTTAGAGGAAGACTCATGTTTCCAATTCAAGACGTTAGAAACAGAGTTATAGCATTTGGTGGTAGAGTATTAGATGATAGTAAACCTAAATACATAAATTCACCTGAAAATATAGTTTATAGTAAAGGAAGACATCTATTTGGACTGAATGTTGCAAAAAGATCTGACTTAAAGAAAATTATTATAGTTGAAGGGTATATGGATGCTATATCACTTCATCAAAGAGGAATTTCTTATGCAGTAGCTTCTTTAGGTACAGCTATGACAGAGGCCCAAGGAAGATTACTAAGAAGAAGTAGTCAGCAGGTTATAATAGGCTATGACGCAGATGGAGCTGGACAAGCTGCTACAATGCGTGGACTAGAAATTTTACAAGGATTAGGCTGTGATGTTAGAATTCTACAAATAGAAGGTGCAAAAGATCCAGACGAATTTGTTGTAAAATATGGACCAGAAAGATTTGAAAAACAAGTAGAAAAGGCAATTTCATTGGTAGAGTATAAAGTAAAAGTACTAAAACATAGTTTGAACCTTGAACATCCAAATGACAAAATTAAATTTCTAAAAGAAATTGCAAAAGTACTTTCAAAAATAGACAACGAAATTGAAAGAGAAGTTTATGTACAAAAAATAGCATCTGAATATCAAATTTCAAAAGAAGCAATTTATGCAGAAATAAGTAAATTGGAAAATACATCTACAACGAGTAAAAAAATACTTGAAAAATCAAAGCCAAGGTTAGAAGTAAAACCAGCAATCAAAGAAGATAACGCAAATGATAAAAAGGAAAAATTAATAATATATCTTTTAATTAATTATCCAAATGAAAGCTATAAAAAAATAAGAGCAAAAATAAATGTAGAGGATATAAAAAACGAAACAAACAAAGCCATAGTAAAAAAATTGTATGAAGAATTCGAAAAAGGAAATATTAATACAAATAATGTGCTAGATTGGTTTGAAGACGAAAATATTATTAATGAAATTACATGGATTTTAGCATATGACTTTGAAATTACAGAAGTAAACAAATGTATAGATGATATATTAAAAATATATGAAAAAGAAAAAATTACATTAGAAAGAAATGAAATTTTAAGACAACTTGAAGAAGAGGGCTTAACTCAAGAACAAAAGTATGAATTAGAAAAAAGGCTAAATGATATTATTATACAATTAGTCAAAATGAAGTAGGGGGGATTGTCAGTGGCAAAAGCTGAAGAATCAGAAAAAAAAGTAAAGGAAACTAAAACAAAGAAAATAAAAGAGAAAGAAGTAATAGAAGAAAAAGCTAATAAACAAGAAGAAATAAAACCTAAAAAAGTTAAAGAGGAAAAAGAAACTAAATCTAAAAAAAATAAACAAGAAGAATCAGTAGAAAAAGAAAATAATTCTAAAAAGACTAAAAAAGAAGAATCAGTAGATGAAAAGAACGCAGAAGAAGCTGGAAAAGATAAAGTAAAAGAAATTATAGAAAAAGCAAAAAGCAATGGAAAAATGACTTATGGAGAGCTTGCAAGTGAATTAGAAGAAGACAATCCAGAGCAAATAGATAAGGTTTTTGATGCTTTCGAAGATTTAGGACTAGATTTAGAAGAAGATTTAGAGGAACCAAATATTGAAGACTTAGAAGAAGTTGAAGATATTAAATTAGAAGATATTGACTTAAATGCAGGAATGGATGGAATAAATGTAGATGATCCTGTTCGTATGTATTTAAGAGAAATTGGTAGAATTCCGCTATTAACTTATGACCAAGAATTAGAACTTGCAGAAAAAGTGTTACAAGGTGATGAAGAAGCAAAACAAAAGCTTGCAGAATCAAACTTAAGATTAGTTGTTAGTATTGCTAAAAAATATGTAGGAAGAGGAATGTTATTATTAGATTTAATACAAGAAGGAAATATGGGTCTAATAAAAGCAGTTGAAAAATTTGATTATACAAAAGGATTCAAATTTAGTACTTATGCTACATGGTGGATTCGTCAAGCAATTACAAGAGCAATTGCAGACCAAGCAAGAACAATTCGTATTCCAGTGCATATGGTAGAAACAATAAATAAATTAATACGTACATCAAGACATCTATTACAACAATTAGGTAGAGAGCCTACCCCAGAAGAAATAGCAAAAGAAATGGAAATACCAGTTGAAAAAGTAATGGAAATACAAAAAATAGCACAAGATCCAGTATCTTTAGAAACACCTATTGGAGAAGAAGATGATAGTCATTTAGGAGACTTTATACAAGATGATGATAGTCCAGCTCCACAAGATTCAGCAGCATATACTTTACTTAGAGAGCAATTAGAAGAAGTAATGCAAACATTAACTCCAAGGGAAGCTAAAGTACTTAAACTAAGATTTGGATTAGAAGATGGAAAAGCACGTACACTAGAAGAAGTAGGAAAAGAATTCATGGTAACAAGAGAAAGAATTCGTCAAATAGAAGCAAAAGCATTAAGAAAATTAAGACATCCATCACGTTCTAAAAAATTAAGAGATTATATGAATTAAAAGAAGATTTTTAAAATCTTCTTTTAATTTTGTATAAATTTAACTGTTTTTGGGGACGGAGCAAAAAAAACAGTTGATAAAAATTCTCTACTATTATTGACAATAAAAAAAGAGTATTTTTATAAATACTCTTTGGTAGCGAAGATGTGATTCGAACACATGACCTGCCGGGTATGAACCGGATGCTCTAGCCAACTGAGCTACTTCGCCATATCTAAATAAGACAAGTATTATTATAATAGCAAATTAGACATTTGTCAAGAAAAAAAGAACAATTTTTTTAAATTGTTCTTTTTATATATTATCTTTCATTATCAAAACCTTTAATTAATGATATATTTCTATCAATATTTGTAGTTTTATTAATAATTGGATTTACAACATTAGTTTTAGGTTCTACAACCTTTTTAGATGTTGTTTTAGTTATATTCTTCTTTTTTTGTTGACTAGGTATGCCAATACTTGATTCATACTCTGTGGCTGCTTTATTAATTTTTTTCTCACTTTCTTTTAATGCTTGGACTGTTTCATAATCAGAAGTTTCATAATCATCAAGAGAATCTCTAGAAAATTCTTCAGTTTTTCCCATCAAAATAGAAAGGCAACTTTTTACATCTTCCTTTATTCTAAATAATATATTGTTTGAATTATCTTTTACAATAGCTTTCATCTTCGTTACTTAGCCTTAATACTAAGTAATGCACCTCCTTTAGGTTCTTTTTTAACATAATATTATATTACCACAAATCAAAATAAAAATCAATATTTTTGACATAAAAAATAGGATAAATATGTAAAATATGTTTGTTATATGCAGATATGGCTAAAATAATTTAATATATGCAAAAAGAAGAGATTAATTAACTCTTCTTTCAACTCTGGAATCTTTTTCATTTAATTTTTCAAATTCCTTACATTTAATCTTATATTCTAAGGCTTGTGTTAAATACCTATAATACATATAGCCTTGTTCATATTGTGCTACAGGATTGAAAGCATTATCAGTTAAATTTGGATCAAAACCTTCATAAGGGGGAAATGGCGAATAACCATAAAAACCACCAAAGTTATTAAAATCTGTATTTTTTTCCATTAACATTACCTCTCTTTTTATTTAAGTATATGAAATTGAACAATAAAATATAACCAAACATTACAAATTTAAGTTAAAAATAGGACAATAAGTAATAAATAAAAAAGTATATAAAGCAGCAAATAAACCATGTAAAAGTTTCCCTACAATATAAGGCTTTATAGATATATTTGATTTAGCGATTATACTATACACTTGTAACAATATAGAAATTCCAGCAAAACCTAATAAAAAGCTAGTTAGAATAATATTAATTGATATATTTTTACATAGAATAGTAGAAATATTCATAACTCCATTTGTTAATTCTAAAATTCCAGATATAAAAGAAGTACAGAAATTAAAATCTTGTATTCCAAATAACCTGAAAAAAGGAAATATAATATGTGCTAATAATTCTATAATATTACTATTTTTTAAAATAGAAAGTACAACACTAAATAAAACTACAAATCCTCCTATCATTACAATAGTTGAGATAGAAGATGTTATACTTTTTCCTAATACTTCACCTAGATTTGAAAAATTTACTAATTGTTTATTATTATTAATATTAATCTTTAAATTAGAAAAATTTGAATTCCTATTTTTTTTCCAAAATCTAAACAAAATTCCTACACTAATACATGCTAGTATATGTGTTAATAAAAGTAAAAATCCAATTAAAGTATTGCCAAATAAACTAACTCCTACAGTACCTAATATAAAAAGTGGACCAGAATTATTTGTAAAAGCAAGTAAACGTTCAGATTCAACATCTGTTAAAAGACCTTGTTCCTTTAAATTGCAAACTATTTTAGCACCAGTAGGGTAACCGCTAATTATACCCATTAGAAGAGCATAACTTCCAACACCGGGGACATTAAAAATAGGTCGCATAATAGGATTTAGCAATTTACCAAGTTTATTTACGACATTTGTGTAACCTAAAAGCTCTGTTGCAATAAAAAATGGAAGAAGCGAAGGAACTACGTTATTTGCCCATAAAACAAGACCATTTTTAGCAGCAGTCAAATTACTTTTAGAAAATATAACTAAACAAATAGTAAATAAACAAAAAATTGTGGGTAGAATAAGTTTTCTAGTTGATAAGAATATTAATCTAAGTTTTACTTTATAATCTATATTTTGCATAAAAAATCCTCCACTATAATTATAGTTAGTGGAGGATTAAAATATTCTATTTAATTATTCTATTTTAGTAATTGTCATAGGTGCACAAGGATCAACAGAAATAGTTTTACCAATAATATTAACAGTTTGATAATTCTCATTTACATATGAAATGGTTAAATCACCATCTTTTAATGTTACATCACAAATAGGAGAAAAAGTAGTTCTGGCATAGCCATCATTATTATAGCCTATTTGAATAGTTAAACCTAGTCTCCAAGTACCTTCATTTGAAATAGAATTTGTTCCAGTTACTTTAGAACCATTAATCCATGCTGTTTTTCCTACAGCAATATCACTTGCTGTAGCTGTTCCTGGATCATTGAAAAATTTATCATATTCATTTTTTAGATTATCATATTTACTATTTAAATCTGCTATTTGTGTTTCTAATGTCTTATTTTTATCCTGCTCTGCTTTTAAACTATCTTCTAATGTTTTCTTTTCATTTTCTAATGTTGTTATTTGACTTCTTAAATCTTTTAGTATTTCTGTATTTCCTGAATTTGTTTGTTCTAATTCATTATATTTATTTTGTAATTCCTTCAATTCTTTTTCTAACATTTCTATTTGTTTTTTCTTATCACTATAACTTCCTGATGTTGATAGTGTTCCATACCATATTTCTTTTAAACTTATTTTATAATTATCATCTTTTGTTAATATTGTATCTTTATCATCTTGTAAAGTTCCATATTTTGATACTATATCATTTAATTGTTCTTCTTCTAAACTTTCGTTTCTTATTATTGCATCTGTTTCTGCTGCTGCTAATTCTAATGATATTTTTTCTTTTATTTCTGCTATTTTTTGTTGTTTTTTAGCCTCTTGTGCTTTTGTTATTAATCCATTTTCTCCTAATAATAAATTAATGCTTATCCCTGCTAGTATTATTAGTACTATTATCGTTACTACTAATGCTACTAGTGTTATACCTTTTTGATTTTTCATTTTCTTCTGTTCCTCCTCTTTTCTACTTTAGTATTTCCAATAAACTTTTAATTATAAGATAATATTATGTTTATTAGTTGCTACTTCTATATTTATTATTTTACTAATAAATTTTTATTACGTCAATATGTTACTACTTTTTTATTTATAAAGAATAGAAAAAACACTAAATTATTTTTATTTCAATTTAGTGTTTTCACTATTTATATTATTTTTCTTTTACTATTTTTTCTATTTCTTCTTTTGATAATTTTGTAACTTCACATATCAGATTAATATCTAAATCTTTTTTATCATTTCTTTTGCTATTTTTATTTTTTCTTCTTTTTCTTGTGACATGATTAATATCTCTTACTCTGTTCATTTTCCATTTTTCTTTTTTGTTTGTAATTGTAATTCTTCTTGTTTTTCATTTGCCATAGGCTTTATCCTTTCTAATTATACTAAATATATTCTTCTTTAACAATACTTTTTAGTAAATATCTATTGCCATTTATAAACGAAAAAATAGTAACTTATTGACATAATAAAAATACATTAGTAAAATTGGAAAGTAGAAAATAATAACTTATAAACACAATATTATCTTACAATTATAAGTTTATTGGAAATACTAAAATAAAAAAGATGGAGGAGCAGAAGAAAATGAAAAATCAAAAAGGTGTAACACTAGTAGCATTGGTAGTAACAATAATAGTACTAATAATACTAGTAGGGATAAGCATTAATTTATTATTAGGAGAAAATGGATTAATAACAAAAGCACAAGAGGCTAAAAAACAACAAAAAATAGCAGAAATAAAAGAAAAAATATCATTAGAATTAGCAGCAGCAGAAACAGATGCAATAATAAGAAACGAAAGTTTAGAAGAAGAACAATTAAATGATATAGTATCAAAATATGGAACTTTACAAGATGATAAAGATACAATATTAACAAAAGATGATAATTATAAAATAAGTTTAAAAGAAATATGGTATGGAACACTATCAACATCAGGAAGTTATAGTGATAAGAAAAAACAAATAGAAATGTTAGAAAAAGAATTGAAGGAATTACAAAATAAATATAATGAATTAGAACAAACAAATTCAGGAAATACAGAAATACTAAAAGATTTAAGAAGTCAAATAACAACGTTAGAAAATGAAAAGAAGACATTAGAAGATAACTTAAAAGCAGAGCAGGATAAAAATAAGACATTAGAAACACAAATGGCAGATTTAAATAGTAAATATGATAATCTAAAAAATGAATATGACAAATTTTTCAATGATCCAGGAACAGCGACAGCAAGAGATATTGTTGAGGGCAAAACAGCATGGGTTAATGGAAATAAAATAACAGGAACAATGGAAATAAAAACTACAACAATAAAAAACTATGGGAGTGTATCTTCAGGAAATATATCTGCAGACTTTCCAAATTATAAAGATATGACAAGTAGCAACTTCTTTTTGGTGTGCACGGGTGCATCAGCTAGCCCAGGAAGAGTTGGTGGAAATCCATATGGAATAGATTCTTCAAGTATAAGTCCAAAGATAAATTATAATTCAACTGATGGATCATTTACAGTATCTAACACTAGTATAAATAAGAGTGGATCAAGTGTTGAAATATATACTGCAAGTCTTTCTATATCTTATAATGTTATATGTGTATATTAATATAAAAATAATAAATCTCATTGGAAAATATAAGCCAATGAGATTTGTTGTTTTATGTAAAAATGTTATAACTAAAATCGTTTGAAATCCTAGTATTTATTGAGAGTATTAAATTATAATAAACATTATAAAATAATAAAATACCAAAGAATAGGAGAAAGAACATGAATAAAATTAAAAATCAAAAAGGAATAACATTAGTTGCATTAGTAGTAACAATAATAGTATTAGTTATATTAGCAGGAATAAGTATTAATTTATTATTAGGAGATAACGGAATAATAACGATTGCTAAGAAAGCAAAAGAAAATACAGAACTTACAAAAATAGAAGAAGAAACTGAATTAAATGAGTTATATACTCAACTAGAAAACAATGGTGGAACTTCTGGAGGAACTATTTATGATTCAATAGCAAAACTTACAGAATTTAAAACTGCAATAGCAAATGCAATAGATGAAGCAGGAGGAATAAAACCAGAGGTATCTTCTGAAACAGCAATATTTGCAAATAATATAAAAGGAATAGTAAAAGAAGTAACAAAGGATGCAACAGCAACAGCAGAAGATATAGCAGAAGGAAAAACAGCTTGGGTAAATGGAGAAATGATTACTGGAAATAGTACAGGAAATTCATCAAATGGTATATATTATGTGGCTTCAAGTGTAGGATTTAATAATGGATACCAATGGGTTCAAAAATTTGATTGTAAATCTATTGATGGATGGCAGTCATTAGTATCTGAAGATTTTGTATTAAAAAATTTAAGAGTGTGTTTTAATACGGATTCGAATGTAATTAATATGAATCATACCATAACTTATAATAATACTGATGGAACTGTTTCAGTAGTAACAAGTACGGCTGGTGTAGGAATACCAAGTTATTATATAGAATATGATTTATATGTAGTGAAAGGATTAAGTAATATAGTTAAAACCTAAAAATAAAATTAAGATATTATTTAGAACTTATTTTACTAAGTAAAACATAAAATTACTAAATAATTTGTATAGAGTATGATAAAATTATATAATAATTAGTATGCAAATAATAAATCTCATTGGAAGAAATATAATCCAATGAGATTCTTTGTTTTATGTAAAAATGTTATAACCAAAATCATTTAAAAACCTAGAATTTATGGGAAATATTAAATTATAATAAACATTATAAAATAATAAAAAACTAAAGAATAGGAGAAAAAATATGAGGAAAATAAGGAATCAAAAAGGAATAACATTAGTAGCATTGGTAGTAACAATAATAGTACTAATAATTTTAGCAGGAATAAGCATTAATTTATTATTGGGAAAAAATGGATTAATAACGAAAGCACAAGAGGCTAAAAAACAACAAAAAATATCAGAAGTAAAGGAAAAATTATCATTAGAATTAGCTGCAGCAGAAACAGATGCAATAATAAGAAATGAAAGTTTAGAAGAAGAACAATTAAATGATATAGTATCAAAATATGGAACTTTACAAGATGATAAAGATACAATATTAACAAAAGATGATAATTATAAAATAAGTTTAAAAGAAATATGGTATGGAACACTATCAACATCAGGAAGTTATAGTGATAAGAAAAAACAAATAGAAATGTTAGAAAAAGAATTGAAGGAATTACAAAATAAATATAATGAATTAGAACAAACAAATTCAGGAAATACAGAAATACTAAAAGATTTAAGAAGTCAAATAACAACGTTAGAAAATGAAAAGAAGACATTAGAAGATAACTTAAAAGCAGAGCAGGATAAAAATAAAACATTAGAAACACAAATGGCAGATTTAAATAGTAAATATGATAATTTAAAGAAAGAATATGATAAATTCTTTAATGATCCGGGAACAGCGACGGCAGGTGATATTGCTGTAGGAAAAACAGCATGGGTTAATGGAAATTTAATTACAGGACAAAAAACAAATAATGATGTAACATTAGAAGTAAGTTCATTATCATATAGTAACCCATTTACTATAACAGGATTAAAAAAAGGAGATTTAATACGAGCATCTATATCTAATAATCATTGGGATAAGGTAATATATATGTATATTAATAATATTTCTGGTGCGGAAGTAATTTCTCAACAAGTCAATGATACAACGGGAGCTTCAAATGCAACTTTATATTTAAGAGCTACTAGTTCTACTGTTAAATTTACAATAGGCTGTGATGAGAGGTACCAATCATGGAATCCACTTCAATTGATTTTAGTTAAACATATTTAAGTTTATTATATAGGAAAAAATATATAAATAGATAAAGTAACATTTAAATGATTATTTAAGAAAAAAAGTAAATATAGATTGTAAAAACGTCCAATGGACGTTTTTTTTCAGCTTGTTAACAAAGTATACAAAAATATTTTGTTTAAAGGTTTGAAACATTTAATTTAATGTAAAATAATTTAGTGCTTATTGTATATTTTATAAAAAAAGTAACAATAAAATAACATAAAATTAATTGCTTTTATTTCATATTATTTATAGAATTTTACTAAATAATAGAAGGAGGAACAAAAGAAAATGAAAAATCAAAAAGGTATAACATTAGTTGCATTAGTAGTAACAATAATAGTATTAATAATTTTAGCAGGGATAAGCATTAATTTATTATTAGGAAAAAATGGATTAATAACAAAAGCACAAGAGGCTAAAAAACAACAAAAAATAGCAGAAATAAAAGAAAAAATATCATTAGAATTAGCAGCTGCAGAAACAGATGCAATAATAAGAAATGAAAATTTAGAAGAAGAACAATTAAATGATATAGTATCAAAATATGGAACTTTACAAGAAGATAAAGATACAATATTAACGAAAGATGACAATTATGAAATAAGTTTAAAAGAGATATGGTATGGAACACTTTCTACATCAGGAAGTTATAGTAATAAGAAAAAACAAATAGAATTGCTAGAAAAAGAATTGAAAGAGTTACAAGAAAAATATGATGAATTAGAAAAAGTAAATTTAGGAAATAGTGAAGTATTAACTGATTTAAGAAATCAAATAACAACATTAGAAAATGAAAAGAAGACATTAGAAGATAGTTTAAAAGCAGAGCAAGATAAAAATAAAACATTAGAAACACAAATAGCAGATTTAAATAGTAAATATGATAATTTAAAGAAAGAATATGACAAATTTTTTGATAACCCAGGAACAGCGACAGAAGGTGATATAGCAGAAGGAAAAACGGCATGGGTTAATGGAAATTTAATTACAGGTATATTAGAAACGCAATCAAATGTTGTGGTTGTTGCAACGGGAGTTTCGTCTTATAATGCAGAATATACTATAAAGGGAAAAACGTTAACAAAAGATAATTTTTATTTTGTAGTAACATCTGCATATGCGCAGCCTACCTATAATGGAAGATATAATTCTGGAACTTATACATGTACAATAAATCCTTCTGTTTCTTATACAAATAATGTTTTAATATTGTCTGGTTGTACAGGCTCTAGATGGACAGATTCTAACCATGATACAGGAATAGCAAATTTAACTATAACAGGAAATATTTATTGCATATATTAAATAAAAGATATATAAAGTATTTGAACAAAATAAGTTTAAATACTTTTATTTTTCTTTGAAATGAGATATAATATACAAAACAAAATTTAGGAGATACTTACAATGAATACTATTATATCAAAGCTACAAGAACTCCAAAAATTCAAACAATATATACAAGGAATAGAAGAAAAAAATAGCCCGATAACAATATCGGGCTTATCAGACGTTGGGAAGATTCAATTTGCATATAGCACAAAACAAAGCTTAAATAGACCAATTTGTATTGTCACATACAATGAAATAGAGGCAAGAAAAATAGTAAAAGACTTAAGCTATTTTACAAATGAATTTGAAGAAGTGTTATATTTCCCTAAAAGAGAAATTGCAAGTTATGACTATATTGCAGAAAGCAAAGACTTACCATATGAAAGAATAGAAGTGCTAAATAAAATTCAAAAGAAGAAGGCTAAAATAGTTGTAACAACAGTAGAAGCTTTAATGCAAAAAATGATTACAAAATCAAGTTTGTATAAAAATTGTTTAGAATTTAAGGTAGGAAAAAGATATTCTTTAGAAGAAGTTAAACAAAATTTAATTTTACTAGGATATGAAAGAAATGACCTAATCGAAGGAAAGGGTCAATTTAGCGTGCGTGGAGATATAATAGATGTGTCACTTACAGAAACAAAAGGTGTACGTATTGAACTTTGGGGAGATGAAGTAGATTCTATCAGGAATTTTAGCATTTCATCACAACGTTCAAATGAGATGTTAGACAAAATAGAAATAATGCCAGCACATGAATTTATATTAGAAGATGAACTAAAAAATATAGTTTCAAAAATCCAAAATAATAATGAATATATAGATAAAGTAAAAGCAAAAGGTGATTATAGAAATAAGATAGAAGAAATTATAAATAAAGACATAGAATTAATAGAATCTGGAGATTATATTAGTAAAATAGATAAATATTTTAATAGCTTTTATGATAAAACAGAAACATTTTTAGATTATTTAGAAAAAGATTTTGTTATTCTATTTGATGAATTATCTAAAATAAAGCAAAGAGAAGATAATATTTTAATAGAAAATAAAAATTTAATAAAAGCATTAGTAGAAAAAGAAAAATATGTACCTCAGTCAATATTAAATATTGAACTAATAGACTATGTAAGCGAAGATAAACAAGTAGTATATTTAGAAAAACAAGATTTAGGTGCTAAAAATATATCAAATACAAAATACAATTTTAATTATAGAGACGTAAAGTATTATAAAAGTGAAATAGAAATATTAATTGGAGATTTAATAAAGGCATTAAATGACAAAAAAGAAGTTGTAGTTCTAGCAGGGAATAAAGAGGAAACAGATAAATTTATCAAATTATTGCAAGAAAAGGAGATTCCATATAGTAGAAATTTATTAGAACAAGTGCTCCAAAAGGGACAGATTAACCAAAAGGAAACGTCCCCAATGGTAATGGTGGCAGAGGGAAGTTTGTCTTCTGGATTTGAGTGTTATGACTTGAATTTGATTGTTATTGCAGGAGATGAATTGTTTACTCCTTCTATTAAGAAGAAAAGAAAGCTTTCTAGTAGCTTTAAACAAGGTGAAAAGGTTGTTTTTGCTGATTTGAAAATTGGCGATTATGTTGTTCACAAAAGCCATGGTATTGGTCAGTTTGTAGGAGTAAATACTTTAAAAGCAGATGGAATTATAAAAGATTATATAAAAATACGTTATCGTAATGATGATATGCTTTATATTCCAACTAATGATTTAGATAGTATTAGAAAATACATTGGTGGTGGAGAAGCAGTACCTAAAATTAATAAACTTGGAAGTAAAGAGTGGGAAAATACAAAGCAAAAGGTTAAAAGAAACTTACAAGAAGTTGCAAAAGAACTTATGGAATTATATGCTAAAAGACAAAAAATTAAAGGATTTGCTTTTTCAAAAGATAACGAATGGCAAAAACAATTTGAAGATAGCTTTCCATATGCAGAAACAGAAGACCAACTTCGTTGCATAGAAGAAACTAAAAAAGACATGGAACAGCCAAGACCTATGGATAGACTTCTTTGTGGAGATGTTGGATATGGAAAAACTGAAGTTGCAATACGTGCGGCGTTTAAGGCTGTTATGGATCAAAAACAAGTAGCATATTTGGTTCCAACTACAGTTTTGGCAAATCAACAATATGAAAGTTTTAAACAAAGAATGGAAGACTTTGCAATAAGAGTAGAATTATTAAATCGTTTTAGAACTAAGAAAGAACAAGACGAAGTAATAAGAAAGCTTAAAATAGGTGAGGTTGATGTTGTAATAGGAACTCACAGAATCTTGAGTAAAGATGTAGAATTTAAAGATTTAGGATTGCTAATAATAGATGAAGAGCATCGTTTTGGAGTTAAAGACAAAGAAAAAATAAAACAATATAAGGCTAGTATAGATGTACTAACTATGACAGCAACACCAATTCCTAGAACACTTCATATGTCTATTGTTGGGGTTAGAGATATGTCTGTTATATATGAACCACCACAAAACAGAAGACCTGTTCAAACTTATGTATTAGAATATGATGAGGAAATTATAAAAGAAGCAATTACAAAGGAACTAGAAAGAAAAGGTCAAGTATTTTATCTGTACAACAAAGTTGAAGGAATAGAGAGTAAAGCAATTCAAATTGAAAACTTAGTGCCTGAAGCAAGAGTTGCATATGCACATGGAAAAATGACAGGTAATGAACTAGAAGAAATAATGATGAGCTTTATAAAAGGCGAAGTTGATGTACTTGTATGTACTACAATTTTAGAGTCTGGTATAGATATTCCAAATGCTAATACTATAATTGTAGAAAATGCAGATAGACTAGGTTTGGCACAGCTTTATCAAATAAGAGGTAGAGTTGGAAGATCAGATAAACAAGCATATGCATATATTATGTACAAAAGAGACAAACTATTAACAGAAGTAGCAGAAAAAAGATTAAAAGCTATAAAAGAATTTACCGAGTTTGGTTCAGGTTTCAAAATAGCTATGCGTGACCTAGAAATAAGAGGAGCAGGAAGTATGCTACGGAGAAATTCAACATGGTCATATGGAACAAGTAGGATATGATACATATTGCAAACTATTAGATGAAGTTTTAAAACAAATGCAAGGAATTGAAGAAGTGGAAGAACAAGATATTCAAATAGATTTAGCAGTATCATGTTATATACCTGAAGAGTATATAGAGAATAGTAGTCAAAAAATTGAGGTATATCAAGACATAGCACTATGTAAAACAGAGGAAGATATACAAAATGTTACAGATGAAATAATAGATAGATATGGACAAATGCCAAGTGAAGTTGAAAATCTATTAGAAATAGCAAGAATTAAAAACTTAGGAAGAAATGCAAACATATTAAAAATTACACAAAAAAGAGATGGAGTTGTATTTTTATATGATAATAATAAGTTTAATATTGATATAGTAACTATGTTAGTGAAGAAGTATAATAGAAGAGTTAAGTTTTCACCAGGAATGGAACCTTATATTACATTGATGTTAGAAGGCAAAAATGAGAAAGAAAAACTAAAAGAGATTGAAGAATTTTTAATGTCAAATAATGTCGACGAAAAGTAATAAATTGAAAATGTAAAAATCAATTAAAAATAAATTATTGAAAAAAATACAAAATAATGATAAAATAATGATAACAAAAGTGAGGTGGGAATTAGATATGATTAATATAAGACCAGTATCGGACTTAAGAAATAAATATCCAGAGATAGAGGAATTAGTTTTAAAGGAAGATGAAGCTGTTTACTTAACAAAGAATGGTTATGGTTCAATGGTTGTTATGAGTTTAGAAAAATATGCCAAATTGATAAGTGACAAAGAGTATGAAGAATATATTGAAAATGCATTAGATGAAGCAGATAGAGAAGCAGAAGATCCAAACACAAAATATTATTCTCATGACGAGTTTAAAAAAATCACTAGGAGGATACTAGATGGTGAATAATAAATATACGATAAAATACACAGATACATTTATAAAACAGTTTAATAATATTTTAAAATATTTTATATATAAGCTTCAAAATAAAATTGCAGCAGAAAATTTTTATAATGAAGTAATTAAAGAAATAGAAAAGAGAAGTGAATATCCTGAAAGTTTTGAAAAATATAATTCTAGTAGAAAAAGAAAAAATACATATTATAGAATTTATGTAAAAAACTATATTATATTCTATACTATAAAAGATAATACAATGCAAGTTAGGCTAATTTTAAGTAGTAGAAGAAATTTTGATAAATTAATATAAATAAGGAAAGTTAAAAGAAAATGAAGAAAAGCAACAAAAAACCACACCATCTGATTTGGACTTTCATGGCGTGGTTTTCCAAACTATGAGATTACAAAGCCACATTTTCAATGTGGTTTTGCTTACTTCTATTTTTATTATAACACATTACTAGAAAATGTAAATACTTTTTAAAACAAAAGAGGCTTGATTGACTTTTTGGATATTATAAAAAAGAATGGAGAAGAGAAAAGTGCAAGTTATTACAAGTAAAGATAATGAAATAATTAAAAACATAAAAAAACTAAAAGAAAAGAAATATAGAGATCAAGAAAATAAATTCATTGTAGAAGGCATAAAAATGATAAAAGAAGCAATTTTAGAAAATGCTAATATAGACAAAATTGTAATTTGCGAAGAATGCATAAACAATGGAACAATAGATAAAGAATTATTATATGAAATTGCCAAAGAAGATTGTGTGTATGTTACAGAAAAAGTATTTAATACATTAACAGATGTAACTAACCCACAAGGGATATTAGCAACAATAAACAAGCAAAATAGTGAAGAAAATATATCATATAATGAGGATGTAATAGTTGTTTTAGACGGCATTCAGGACCCAGGAAACTTAGGAACAATATTAAGAACTGTAGATAGTGTTGGACTTTCACAAATTATTCTTTCAGAAAAAACAGCAGATCCATACAATCCAAAAGTAGTTCGTTCTACAATGGGAGCGATTTATAGAGTAAATATAGTAAGAAGTAATAATGTTATAGAAACTTTAAAAAACATGAAAAAGCATAAATACGAAATAACAGCAACATCTTTAAACACAAATAAAAGTATTTATGATATAGATTATAGCAAAAAAGTAATAGTAATTGGAAATGAAGCAAATGGAGTTTCAAATGAAGTAATGAATTTAGCAGATATAAAAGTTAAAATACCAATGCTTGGAAAAACGGAAAGTTTAAATGCAGCAGTTGCAACAGGTGTAATTTTATATGAATATTTAAGAAGGAAAATTTAAATTTTAGGGACGGGCTTAAAAATTTAAATGCCTAAAACTTGAAATTTTACAAAAAAGAGAGTATACTAATAAAAGTTGGAGTTAGTAGAAAATAACATATGTTTAATTAGAATATGTTAAAATACAGGAGGAAGAGCAATGATAAAAATAGCGGACAAAGATGATGACTACGTATACATGTATTCAGAAAACCAAAATGAAATATATAGTATAATGGATAGTTTTAAAGTTTCTTTGACAACTACTTATCGGGAATGCCCAGCATTAATTGTAAAAAAAGAAAAAAATTAAAAAAGAAAAGGATTTAGTGAAAATACAAGGTTTTTACTAAATTCTTTTCTTTTTTTGATTTTATCTCATCAAATAAGAAAAAATGATTGAACTTAATTTTAAACTATCATGTCTTATTGTTCCGTCGGCAGTTGTCAATAAATCATCTTCTAACAATTCGTAATTTTGTTTTATTATATTTTCATAATCTATTCTAACAGGGTCCTTTTGTTCTTCAGAAGCATATTTGTCTAAAACTTCATCACTTATTTGCGTATTTGTAGCGACAACAACATCAATAGTATTTTTACCCAAATAGTTTTCAATTATTTTTACATGGTCATTTACAGTAAAATTGTCTGTTTCACCCGGTTGTGTCATAGCATTGCAAATATACATTACTTTAGCTTTTGAATTATTTATAGCTTCTACTACATCAGGACAAATAAGGTGAGGCATAACAGAAGTATATAAACTACCCATACTAATAATAATTAAATCTGCTTCTTTAATCTTATCAAAAACTTCTGGAAATACATGAGGATTTTCTTTATAAAAAATTCTTTTATATTCTTTATTTACTTTTGGAATATTATCTTCACCCTCAATAATTTCTCCATCAATAGTTTCACCCATTAAAGTTAAACAATCTTCAGAAAGAGGAAGAACAGTGTGCTCAACATGTAGTAATTTACTTAAATATTCAATACTTGTTTTAAAACTATTTGTCTCTTTTAAAAGTGAAGTTAAAATTAAGTTTCCAAGTGCATGACCATTTAAATCACTATATGTAGAAAGTCTATATTCCATTATATCTTTAATTTCATCGGGTAAGGTAGAAAGACTACTTAAAACGTGTCTTACATCTCCAACTGCAGGAGTTGAAAATTCCTTTCTAAGTCTACCTGTGCTACTTCCATTGTCTGAAACAGTAATAACTGCTGTAATATCTATAGGAAAATATTTTAAACCTCTTAAAACACTAGAAGTTCCGTGTACCGCCACCTAAAATAACTACTTTTTTTCTTTGCATATTAAATTCGTTCCTTTCTTGTATTGTTCAAAGTTATTAATAATAAATAATTTTAAAAAGTTATTTTGTTATTATAAAATATATTATCACAAAAATATCAATATTAAATAAAATTTATAAAAAAACTATATTTTTTTTTATTTTTATGATACACTATAAAACAATGAAAAAATAGGGGATTTTGTATGAAAAATAACGGAAAGCTAATAAGAAATTTTATATTATTTATATTGCTTATAATAATAACATTTGCAGTATTACTAAAAGGTGAAGATATAACACAAATATTAAATATTTTAGGTTCTGTAAAAATACAATATGTATTTATAGGAATACTATGTATGGCTATATATATATCATGTGAAACAATAAACATTGGAAGAAGTTTAAAAATATTAAATGAAAAATCTACATTTATTCAAAACTTAAAATATGCTTTAATAGGATTTTTCTTTAGTGCAATAACACCAGCAGCAAGTGGTGGTCAACCGATGCAAATATATTACATGCATAAAGATAAAATATCAGTTTCAAATTCTACACTTGCATTATTACTTAATTTAACTAGTATGCAGATCATAACAATAGGATTTGCATTAGTAAGTTTATGTTTTAATTATCAATATTTAAACGGAGTATTAATAGTATTTTTTATAGTAGGGATTTTGCTAAATTTATCTGCATTAGTTTTACTACTAATTGCGATCATTTCAAAAAGGTTATCAAGAGGAATGGTACACTTTGCAGAAAAAGTATTAAAATTCTTTAGAGTAAAAAATATAGATGCTAAAAAAGAAAAATTAGAAAAAGAATTAGAACAATATCATGAAAGTGCAGTATATATAAAACAAAATAAAAAAATTATGATAAAAATTTTATTAACAACACTTGTACAATTTTTTGCTTATTATAGTGTTACATTTTGGACATATAAAGCATTAGGAATGAATGAGGCAAACATATTAGAGATTACATCAATGCAGTCTGTACTATTTGCAACAGTTTCAGGAATACCATCTCCTGGGGCAGTAGGAGTGACAGAAGGAGCATTTACAGAAATATTTAAAAATATATATCCAGGTGCAATGATGAGTAGTGCAATACTATTAAATAGAGGAATAAACTTCTATTTCTTTGTAATATTTAGTGGAGTTGTAACAATAGTAAATCATATAAGAAGCGGATATATAGAAATGAACCAAGAGAAAGAAGATTAAAAATATAAAAAGATTCTAGACATATAAGCAAATGCGGAGTATAATAGTTAAAGAAAAAAAAGAAAGAGGGAAACTATATGAACAATAAATACAGAAATCATATGTGTGGAGAATTAAATATAAAAAATGTTTCAGAAGAAGTTAAGCTAGCAGGTTGGGTACAAAGAATACGTAACCTAGGTGCTATGAAGTTCGTAGATTTAAGAGATGAAACAGGAATTACACAAATAGTAATAAATGATGAAAAATTATTAGAAGGAATAGATTTAGTCACAGAATGTGTTATATCTGTGGATGGGGTAGTTTTAGAACGTTCAAATAAGAACTTAAAAATACCTACAGGAGAAATAGAAGTAGAAGCTAAAAATATTACAATGCTTGGTAAATGTAAAAATGTATTACCATTTGAAGTAAATTCAGAAAAAGCAGATAGAAACCAAGTTAAAGAGGACTTAAGATTACAATATAGATTTTTAGATTTAAGAGATGATAAACTTCATAAAAATATTTTACTTCGTTCTAAAATCTTAAAATTCTTAAGAGATAAAATGGACGAAATGGGATTTGCAGAAATTCAAACTCCAATACTTGCAAACTCATCACCAGAAGGAGCAAGAGACTTTTTGGTACCAAGTAGATTACATCCAGGTGAATTTTATGCACTGCCACAAGCACCACAACAATTTAAACAACTTTTAATGGTATCTGGATTTAATAAATATTTCCAACTAGCTCCATGTTTTAGAGATGAAGACCCACGTGCAGATAGAGCACCAGGTGAATTCTATCAATTAGACTTCGAAATGAGCTTTGGAACTCAAGAAGAAGTTTTTGAAGTACTAGAAGAAATATTTACATCTACTTTTAAAAAGTTCACAACATGGAAAGTAGATGAAGGACCATTTATAAAAATTCCATATAAAGAAGCTATGGAAAAATACGGAATAGATAAACCTGATTTAAGAAATCCACTTATTATACAAGATGCAACTGAAATTTTTAAAGGTACAGAATTTAATGCATTTAAAGATAAAACAATAAAAGCAGTAGTAGTACCAAATGGAGCAGAGCAAGGAAGAAAATTCTTTGACAATATGACAGAATATGCTGTAGAAGAAGCAGGAGCAAAAGGTCTAGCTTGGGTAAAATTAACAGATGAAGGACCACAAGGTGGAATTGCTAAATTTGTTACAGATGAAGTTAAAAAAGGCTTAGAAGAAAAATTAGGAGCAAAAACAGGGGATAGTTTATTCTTTGTAGCAGATGAAAAACTAGAGATTGTACAAAAAATAGCAGGACTTGTTCGTATAGAACTTGGAAAACGTTTAGACTTATTAGAAAAAGATACATATAGATTCTGTTTTATAGTAGATTTCCCAATGTACGAATACAACGAAGAAGAAGGAAAAATTGACTTTAACCATAACCCATTTTCTATGCCACAAGGTGGAATGGAAGCATTGAACACTATGGACCCATTAGATGTTGTAGCATACCAATATGATGTTGTATGTAATGGCTACGAAATGGCATCAGGAGCTGTTAGAAACCATGATCCAGAACTTATGGTAAAAGCATTTGAAATAGCCGGATATAGTGAACAAGAAGTTGAAACAAGATTTGGTGCGTTATATAATGCATTTAAATATGGTACACCTCCACATGCAGGAGCTGCACCTGGTGTAGATAGAATGATAATGCTTATAGCAAACGAAGATAATTTAAGAGAAATTATTGCATTCCCTAAAAACAAAAAAGCAAGAGATGTATTAATGGGAGCACCAAGCAATGTTACAGAAGAACAATTAAGAGATGTTCATATAAAATTGATAGAAGAATAAAATTTAAGCAGAGATTTTTGGGGCGACTTAGAAAATCTCTGTGTTTATTTGAAAGGAACAGTTATGGCAATAAGAGAAATAATAGATTATAATAATAAATTAATTAGAGAAAAATCTGAAGAGGTTTTAAAGTTAGATAATGAAGTAAAAGATCTAATAGAAGATATGGATGACACTTTAAATGCTTCTGGTGGAGTTGGAATAGCAGCAGTACAAATTGGTGTAAAGAAAAGGATAGTACTAGTAAAAAATAATGACAAAAGATATTTAGTTATAAATCCCAAAATAATAAATTCATTTGGCGAAGAAGAAGACTATGAGGGTTGTTTATCTGTAAAAAAAGAGGACTATGAACTTATATTAGGAAAAGTAAAAAGACCATTTGCAGTAGAAGTAGAAGGATTAGATGAAAATTTTAACAAAGTAGATATAATGGCAGTAGGCTTAACTGCAAGAGCCTTTTCACACGAAATAGATCATTTAGATGGAATTTTATACACAGATAAAATGGAAGGCGAATTCCTTGAAATGAAAACTAAAGAAGAAAGAGAAGAATGGAAAGAAAAAAGAAGAGAACCTAAAAAAGGAAAAGTACTACTAGGAATGAGTGGAGGGGTTGATAGCAGTGTATCAGCAGTTTTACTTAAAGAAGCGGGATATGAAGTAATAGGAGCAACAATGAAACTTTGGGAAGATAAAGAAAATCCAGAAATAGAAGGTGGATGTTGCTCATTTAGTGCTACAAATGATGCCAAAAGAGTATGTGACAAAATAGAAGTGCCACATTATACATTAAATTGCGAAGCAGATTTTCAAAAATATGTAATAGATGATTTTGTAAATTGTTATGAAAATGGTAGAACACCAAATCCATGTATAGAATGTAACAAATATTTAAAATTCGGAACTTTTTATAAAAAGGCATTAGAGCTTGGATGTGACTACATATCAACGGGACATTACGCAAAAATGGAATATTCTGAAAAATATAATCAATATGTTATGAAAAAATCTGAATCTACTAAAAAAGATCAAACATATTTCTTATATAGTATTCCAAAGGAAGTATTGCCTAAAATGATATTTCCATTAGAAAATTTTACGGATAAAGCAGATGTAAGAAAAATTGCAGAAGAATATGAACTAAATGTAGCACATAAAAAAGATAGTCAAGAAGTATGCTTTATACCAGACAATGACTATGGAAATTTCCTAGAAAAAAATTTAGATAGATTACCTTCAAAAGGAAATATATCTTTAAAAGATGGAACAATATTAGGAAAACACAAAGGTCTTATTTATTACACAGTAGGTCAAAGAAAAGGCTTAGGAGTTTCATATAAAGAACCTTTATATGTAGTGAAATTAGATAAAAATAAAAATGAAGTAATAGTAGGAACAGAAAAAGACTTATATACAAATGAATTATATGCAAACGAATTAAATTTTTTACTAGATATAGATTTAACTAAAAAAATAGAAGTTATGGCAAAAGTAAGGTATAGAGCAAAAGAAGCAAAAGCTACCTTAGAAGTGCAAAAAGATGGAATAGCAAAAGTAATATTTGCAGAACCTCAAAGAGCAATAACACCAGGCCAATCTGTAGTATTTTATATAGATGACATTGTACTTGGTGGAGGAAAAATAATACAAAACAAATTTTCGTAAAACTATTGACTTTGTTATAAAGAGTTGTTAAAATTACAATAGTTTATTCGAAAGAGGTGATGTATATGGAAGAAAATCCAAAGGCAAATAACCAAATCGAAGAAATAAATGTAGTTTTAAACGAACTAAAAGATGGACAAGAGTTATTGTCAAATCAATTACAAAAGAACTTTAAAGAAATTATGAAAAAACTAATGAAAATGCAAGAGTACAATGAAATAAGTGACATGACAAATCAAGTATTTGAAATGCGCCTATCAAACATTGAAGACTTTTTATTTAGACTAGAAGGTTACATACGAAATAATAAATAAAGCAAAAACGCCACAATTAGGGATTATTCCTAATTGTGACTTTTTTTGTTGTACAAAGTTTAATATAAGAGAAAAATTATGTAAAAAGGTTATAACTAAATTAAACAGTTTTTGTTGATAATAAGAGGTTGTTATAATTAAATATATATAGAAAAATTCAGAATGAATTGTGAAATATAAAGGGGACAAAAGAAAAAATGAATGATAAAACATTAAAAAAGAAAATAAAAAATAATAGAGGAATTACAATGATTTCTCTTGTTGTAATTATTATAATTTTAATAATATTAGCGGGAGTATCATCAGAAATACTAATAGGTAAAAATGGAATAGTTACAAGAGCAGAAAAATCAAGGGAAGAGCAAAAAATAGCAGAATTAAGTGAAAAGCTAGAATTAGTTAAGGCACCTACTCAAGTAGATAAACTAGATACAGTAATAACGGTAGATGAGTATTTAGAAAAGTTACAACAACCAAATGCAGTAGACTTTAGTGTAGATGAAATAGAAAGAGTAGACGAAGATAACGCATATGTGACAGTAGCAGATAAATATGTGTTTTTAGTAGAATATAAAGAAGATAAAACATTAATAATAACATATCAAGGAAAAGCAAAAGAACTAAAACCAAGAATAACAAAAATAGAATTAAGCAATACAACAAATAGTATAACAGCAAAAGTGGAAGCAACGAGAGCAGAAAAATATAAATTCTATATAAAAGATAAGATAGATGGAGAATATGAATATAAAGAAGAAAATAAAAAAGGAGAATATACATATTCAAATTTAGGACAAAATAAAGAATACTACATAAAAATAGAAGCAATAAATAAAAATGGACAAGTAGAGAGAGAAGTAAAAAGAAAGACAGGAGGAATGCCAGAATTAACAGTAGGAGAATTAATATCAACAACAACACCAGAAGGATGGATAAATAGAAATAAAACAACAAAGATAGAGATAAGAACAGATAAAGATGTAACAGGAGTAAGACTTCAATATACAAAATTACCAGAAAATGCAACAACAGAAGATTATAAAAAAGCCCAATGGATGAATTACACAAGTAATGGAATAGAGTCAGAGAAAAATGAGACAATAGCAATAAGGCTATGGGATGGAACAAATGAAACAAGTAGGATGGCAGTAAAGGTAGAAAAAATAGATAAAACAGTTCCAATAATAACAGAAACAACAGCAAATACAAATACAATAACAATAAAAGCTACAGATGAAGCAAGTGGAATAATAGGATATACAGTAACAGAGAACACAACAGAGCCAACAAACTTTACAAGTTATACAAGTAAAAAAACATTAAATGTAAACGTAGGAAATAAGACACAAGGAAAAACATACTATGTATGGGTAAAAGATGCAGCAGGAAATGTAAGTGCTTATAAACAAGTAGGAACAGGAACAGTAACAAAATCAGAAGGAAATATAACATTTACATATAGCACTACAAACTGGACAAATAAAGATATAACAGTAACAGCAAAAACAACAATAACAGGCTATAAACTACAAACAAGTACAGATGCAAAAACATGGAAAGATACGACAAGTCAAACACTAAGTGCAAATGGAAATGTGTATGCAAGACTAGCAGATAGTACAAATCAAGCAACAGGATATGCAGTAGCAACAGTAGATAAAATAGATAAAACAAAACCAGTAGTAACATTATCAAGTGATAATATAACTGCTGATAGTATAACAATAGTAGCAAATGTTAAAGATGATGAATCTGGAATAGATAAAGATGAAAAGTATATATTTTTTATAAAAGAAACTAACCAAGATGATAAGTTATATGTAGAAAAGCAAAATACATCAAATTCAACATATATAGCAACTGGACTAAAACAAAATACAGGTTATACAATAAAGGCAGAAATAAAAGACAATGCTGGAAACGTTGAAAATAAAACTATAGAAGTGAAAACACTAGCTCTATATACAGTAACATTAAATAAAGATTCAGGAGTATCAAGTATGAGCGGAGCTGGAACATACGTACCAGGAGAGAAAGTAACAATAACGGCAAATGTTTTGGATGGATATTCTTGGAAAAATTGGACAGGAACAGAAGAAGTCTCATCACAAAGTTATACTTTTGTAATGCCAGAAAAAGATGTTGAATATACTGCTAACACAATTTCAAACTTTAAAAAATATTCATTAAAATATAAGTCATATGATTGGATATGCCCAGATGGGGATGATAAAAAAGGAACAATGACAATGCAGTACGTTAATATAACAGCAGAAAATTCAAAATATTTAACAAGTATAGAAACAACAGGATCACAAACTGGAAATGTAACAGCAAGTAATTTAGTAACCGGAACTTATACAGACGTACAAAATGTAGGTAAATCATTAACTGCTACTAAATCTGGAATAACAGAACATAATACAAATACAATGACAGAAAATGTAACAATGAACTTCTCATTCCCAACAGATAGTAGTGAATATTCAGTTCAGTTTTCTATATATGGTTCATATATAGAAAAAGGAGGAAGTACACAAGCTTGGTCATATTGGCATGGAAATAGTGGAGGAGGATGCAACGTATTTACAATATCAAAGGAACAACTTGAAAATATAAGTAAAATATATGTTGATAACGTCGAAAAAACATTCTCTAGTGATACTGATTTTACAATTTATCAAAGTAGTGTAGCAGATAAAAGAAAGGGATTACATACATATTCTCATACTATAAAAATAATATTTAAATAGGAGGAAAATAAAAATGAAAAAGAAAGAAAAAAGAGGATTACTAATATTAATATTAGTGGCAATAGCAATAATAACAACATTAGCAATAATAACAAATAGAAAAGGAAAAGAAGTAAATAGTGATGCAACAGAGGAAAACAAAGTAGTAGAAGAATTTGTACAAGTGCTAGAAGATGGAACAAAATTAAACACAAGTACAAAATTAAGTGAAACTAAAACAGTAGATGGCTTAAAAATAGGAAATATTCAATTAACAATGCAAAATGGTCAATCAGTATTATTAGCAGATGCAGAAAATGATACAGGAAAAGATATTGATATAATGTTATTAGATATAATTCTATTAGACAAAAACGGAAATGAATTAACGACAATAACAGGAATAATAGGAAACTTAAAAGCTGGAGAAAAACAACAATTAAATTCAAGTGTAACATCAGATTATGCAAATGCATATGACTTTAGAGTTGTAATAAAATAATAAATATAAAATAATAATAAACCTCCATAATTAAGTATGTTACTTAATTGTGGAGGTTTATAAATTAAAAATTGTCCTATATTCATATACCTAGTCGAAATACTTATAATTGCTATTTTTAACTATTTAACAAATTCTTCAAAAGTTTTAAAAGTATAGCCTTCATTTTTCAAAAATTTTATAGAATCTTGAAGTGCTAGGTAAGATCTGCTTACATCAGCAGTATCATGCATTAATATAACTAAACTATCTTTGTTTTTACAACTTTTTTTCAAATTAGCAAGAAGTTGGGAAGCAGTATAATGACCAATTGAATCTTGATTTAAAGCATTCCAATCTACATATCCATAATTTATTTCATTTAAATATTGAATACATTTCTTCTTGCTACCTGAGTATGAAGTTCCTTTAGAACCATTAGGAAAACGGAATAGATGAGAAGTGTAGGATACACCAATTGCCTCAGAAATAGCATTTTCTGCAGATTTTAATTCGTTTAAAAAAGTATATTTACTTTGATAGAGTTTAGAATTTTTATGAGAATATGTATGGTTAGCAATAAAATGGCCTTCTTCATATTCTCTTTTTACAGTTTCAGGAAACTCTTTTACTCTATAACCAATTACAAAAAAGGTAGCTTTTACATCTTCCTCTTTTAAAATGTCTAAAACTTTGGTAGTAGCAACTTTTGTAGGACCATCATCAAAAGTTAAATAAGCAACTTTTTCTTTTGAAGAATAAATATTATTTATTTTCTCTTGAATGTCAGAAGAAGAATCAGCTTTAAATTCAGATAATGAACTAACACAAAATATACTATTTTCATAACAAAAAGAACTAGTACTTTTTGCAAAAATACAATAAAAAGAAAAGCTAAAAATAAGCAAACATATCACAGCAATAAAAATTGAAATATGTTTTTTAGTAATAATAAAAATATTCATGTGCGTCACCTTACTATAAATATATGAGGTAAAAAAGCAAAATAATATTAAAAATTTAATGTATTCTATTGATAAAAAAGCAAAATAAAGATAAAATAAGCAAAAGACCAACAAAGAGGGGAAAAAAATGAAGAAAAGTATAAGATTTTATTTTGCATTTTACTTAGCAAAAATATCTGTAATAGCATTAAAAGTAATAAGAAGAGATGCCACACAATTTCCAGGAAAGCTTGCAATAACTTTATGTCCAAATTTCTTAGATCAAATAGGAAAGCCAAAAACAATAATTGCAGTTACGGGAACAAATGGAAAAACTACAGTGTGTAATATGATAGAAGATTGTTTAAGAGAAAATAATTATGATTTTATAGATAATCAATTAGGATCAAATACAAATTCAGGTATAGCTTCAACTTTTATAAAAGGAGCAAACTTAAAAGGAAACCAAAAGAAAGATATGGCTGTATTTGAAATAGATGAAAGAAGCTCTATAAGAGTGTATCCATATGTAAAACCAACATATTTAATATGCACAAACTTATTTAGAGACTCATTAATGAGAAATGCACATACTGAATTTATATCAAATATGCTAAGTACAAATATTCCAAAAGAGACTAAACTTATATTAAATGGAGATGACTTAATAGTTAGTAATCTAGCACCTGAAAATAAAAGAATATATTTTGGAATAGACAGATTACCTACAGACACAGAGAAATGTGAAAATATAGCAAGAGATATTATTGTATGTCCTAAATGTAATAGTAAATTAGAATATGATTTTGTAAGATACAATCATATAGGACGAGCTCATTGCAGTAAATGTGATTTCAAATCACCAGCTATAGATTATGAAATAACAAAATTAGATTTAGAAAATAAAAAAATGACAATTAAACATGAAGAAAAGTTAGAAGAGTATGATTTAATAAATAACAATATTATAAATGTTTACAACATGCTTGCTACAATAACAGTACTAAAAGAAATAGGTCTAACTAAAGAACAAATAAATCCTGTACTAAAAAAACAAAAAATAGTAGACACAAGATATAGTAAACAAGAAGTAAATGGAATTGAAGTTATTACTCAACTTTCAAAAGGAATGAATCCAATAGCTTGTTCAAGAGCATTTGACTATGTAAGAAAAGAAAGTGGAAATAAGGCAGTATTTGTACTTTTAGATGACCTTCACGAAGCAGCATCAGGTTCTGAAAATATCGCATGGCACTATGATACAGATTATGAATTTTTAAATGATGATTCAATTAAACAAATATTAACAGCAGGAGCAAGATATTTAGACACAAAAGTAAGATTTCAAATGGCAGACATAGATATGAGTAAAGTTGTATGCCAAAGAGATGAACTATCATTAGTAGAAAAATTAAATTTGGAAGGCATAGATAAAGTATTTATATTACATGATTTGTATTCAATAGATTTAAAAAATGAAATTAAAGATAGGGTTATTAAAAAAATAGAAAGCATGAAAGGAATGGAATAAGGCATGGAAGAAAAATTAAAAATAGAAATTTTATTTCCAGAGTTTTGTAATTTGTATGGTGATATAAGCAATATGAAATATTTGAAAAAATGCTTGCCAAATGCAAATTTTATCGAAACAGCATTTGACGAAGAACCTTGCTTTGTAAAAGAAAAAGTTAATTTTATATATTTGGGTCCAATGACAGAAAATATGCAAGAAAAAGTAATAACAAAATTGAAGCCATACAAGGAAAAAATTGAAGAACTTATAGAAGAAAATGTTATTTTTTTAATAACTGGAAATGCTATAGAAATTTTTAGCAAATACATTGAAAATGAAGATGGAAGTAAAATAGAAGCACTAGGAATATTTGATATTTATGCAAAAAGAAATATGCTTCACAGACATAATAGTATGTTTATTGGAAAATGGGATAATATAGATATAGTAGGATTTAAAAGTCAATTTACTTTTGCATATGGTAATAATGAAGAAAATTATTTTGCAAAAGTAGAAAAAGGAATAGGATTAAACAAAGAATCAAAACTAGAGGGAATAATGAAAAATAATTTTATAGGAACATATTTAATAGGGCCAATATTAATATTAAACCCATTATTTACTAAAAAATTGATTGAAAAGATGGGGGTAAAAGAAAAAAAATTAGCTTTTGAAGAAGACTTAAAAGCAGCTTATAATCAAAGGTTAGAAGAGTTTAAAAAGTTATAAAAAAACAAATATTACATAAATATTACAAAATTATTACAAAAATATTGCATAATAATTACAAAAGTGATATAATAATAGTATATTCAAAAGAGAAGGTGGAAAAAATGGAACTAATGACAATTATTTATATATTATTATTTACAATAGTAGCACTTGCAGCATATGCTGTTATGCAATTAAAATTAGCAGGAATGAATGTAAAAGATTTTTGGAGCTTTATAGAAGCAAACCAAATGTTAGATAAATTATATGCTTTTTCAAAAAGATATAAAAAAATGAGTGTACAAGAACAAATAATTTTCTTAATGGAAGCAGAAAAAGTATTTAATGCATTTGATAAGGTACCAAAAATGATTTGGGAAGAAGAATACGAAAAATATGAAGATGTTCTAAATACATACAAAGATATTAAAGTATTAAGATGGGCATCATCTAATTAATTTTGATAACATAAAAAACTCATATATAAAATTGTCCTAGAAAAGAATCATATTTCTAGGACAATTTGCATATAATGTAATTATAAAAATATATAATGGAGTTATATTGGAATGAATGAAGAAAAAATAAGAGATATTTTAATTGAACAAGAAAAACAATTAGAAGTAGATGCAATGTTACAAGTTATAGAAGATGATAACTTAAAACTAACAGAGGCATCTATAAAAAGTGCAAAAAATCAATTAATAAGTGAAAAGAAAGATAGTTATTTGAGTTTAGAACAAAAGAGAAGAGATGAAAATAGAAAATATACTGAAACATGTCGAGAAGAAATAAAAAAAGAGCAAGAGAGATTATTAGAAGAACGAAGAAATAAGAGAAAAATAGAAAAAGCGATAACAGCATATGAAAAACACAAAGATGAGTTTGAAGCAGTTAATCCAATGAGAATGCAAGAAAATAAAAAAAGTTTTATAGAAAAAATAAAAGAATTTTTCTTAGGAAACGAGAAAATGCAGACAAAAGATACAAGTAAAGAAGTAAAAACTAAAACTCATAAAGAATTTGAACAAGAACTAAAGAATGTGCCAAATAAAGAATTTAAACAAGAAATAGAAGAAAAAATAGCTCAAAGGGAAGAGTTATTAGCAAATGAGCAAAATAAAAAAAAGAATAATAATCAAACAATAAGATAACAAAATGAAAGATGAACCATATATTAGAATCAATTATTTAATATTAATGGAAATCTGACATTTTGTTTTTTATATAGTAGGAGGAATTTCCGTACTAGATAAATATGGCAAGCCTAAGATTTTCTTAAAATTTACATTTGCTAGAAAATCTTAGGCTCACTTTTTTATTTGTTAAGATAGATTTTTAAATTTATATTAGAATAATATAAGTTTAAAATAATATAATATTAAAAATGATAAAAGGAGAGTTTTTAATATGAATATAAAATATTTTGATCATGCAGCTACAACAAGAGTAAAAGAAGAAGTTTTAAGAGAAATGATACCATATTTCAATATGCAGTATGGAAATGCATCATCAATTTATTCTATAGCAAGGCAGTCTAAAAGAGCAATAGAAGATGCAAGACAGAAAGTAGCAAATGCAATTAATTCTAAAGTAAAAGAAATATATTTTACATCTTGTGGTACAGAATCAGATAATTTAGCATTAAAGGGAGTTGCATATTCAAATATGCAAAAAGGAAAACATATAATTACAAGCAAAATTGAACATCCAGCAATTTTAGAAAGTTGTAAAACATTAGAAAAACAAGGATTTAGTATAACGTATTTAAATGTGGATGAAGAAGGTTTTATTTCATTAGAAGAATTAGAAAAATCAATAAGACCAGATACAATTCTTATAAGTATAATGTTTGCAAACAACGAAATAGGAACTATAGAGCCAATAAAACAAATAGGAGAAATTGCGAAAAAGTACCAAATAATATTTCATACAGATTGTGTTCAAGCTATAGGAAATGCAAAAATAGATGTGAATGAAATGAATATAGATTTATTATCGATGTCTGCACATAAATTTTATGGACCAAAAGGAGTGGGCGCACTATATGTAAGAGAAGGAATACAATTTGATAGAATCCAAGATGGAGGACATCAAGAGAAAAATAAAAGGTCTGGAACAGAAAATGTTGCAGGAATTGTAGGCTTAGGAAAAGCAATAGAAATAGCTTATAAAAATTTAGATGAACATATAAAAAAATTAACAGATTTAAGAGATTACTATTTTTCGCAATTGAAAGAAAAAATACCAAATTGCAAAATAAATGGAAGTATAGAAAAAAGATTACCAGGAAATGCAAATGTGTCATTTCCAAATGTAGATGGAGAAGAATTATTGCTTAAATTAGACGAAAAAGGAATATGTGCATCAACTGGAAGTGCATGTAGTTCTGGTTCATCTAATCCTTCACATGTGTTAGTTGCAATAGGTCTTGACAAAGAATTTGCAAATGGTGCATTAAGAATTACTTTAGGAGATGATAACACAAAAGAAGATATAGATTTTTTAGTAGAACAATTGTTGAAAATTATATAACAAAAACATATCAATTATTTCAGTTTATGTAAAGGACAAAATTGACCCGTCCCCAAATGCCCTGAATAAAATTTTTGAAAAATTGCATACTAAAAAATAAAAGGAAAATGAAATGAAAGAGATGAAAAGACCATTAATTGGTTTTACTGCAGGAATAATATGCGGTTTGTTTGCTTCAGGTGGAGGTCTAATTTTAGTGCCAGCATTTATATATCTATTAAAAACGGAAGATAAAAAAGCAAGAGGAACAGCAGTGCTCTGCATATTACCAATGGTTATAGCAAGTAGTATTTTTTATTATAGACAAAATTATATTGACTGGAAAATTGGAATATATTGTGCAATAGGTGGGGTAATTGGCGGAATAATAGGAACAAAATTATTAAGAAAGATACCAACTGTATATGTACGAATTTTATTTACCATATTTTTATTTTATGTTTCAATAAAAATGTTAATTCAGTAAACATACAATGTAATAAAATTAGAAGAAAGGAAATTAATTAAATAGATTAGAATTTCTATAAAATTGATTATATGAGTAACAAATGATAGTAATAATTTTGTTTGGTATAATAGCAGGAGTTGTAACAGGACTTGGAATGGGCGGAGGAAGTATATTAATTCTTTTATTATCAGTCTTTTCAGGTTTAGACCAACATATAGCACAAGCTACAAATTTGGTGTTTTTTATTCCAACCTCAATAGTTGCAATATATACTAATTTAAAATATAAAAATGTGGATTTAAAATTGGCGTTAACTATTTCCATATTTGGAGTATTAGGTGCTATTATGGGAGCGATAATATCAAGTAATATTGATTCTAGTTTGTTAAAAAAATTTTTTGCCAGTTTTATACTAATTATAGCGATTTATGAAACATACAGACTTTTCAGGGAGTATAAAATTAAAAGAAAAAACCATAATAATAGAAAAATAAAAAGGAGGTAATAATGAATATGAAGTTTGTAAAAGGTATGATAATTGGCGGGATGGTTTCTGCAGGAGCTATGATGGTTTATAAAGAAATGTCAGGAAAAAACAAAAAGCAAATGATAAAAAAAGGAAGACAATTTGCTAGAAAAATGGGAATATTATAAAAATAAAGCCTACACAAAAAAGTGTAGGCTATATATTATTGTTTTTTACATTATAAGAATAGATGATTTTTTACATAAAATAAATATGCAAAATTAAAATACTTTATAATTAGCAACAGCTTGGAGTGTTAGGACATTTAGAACATTCTTCAGATCTTACACAATCCTTTTTTTCGCATTTATAATCATGTTTACAATCTAATTTAACACCTTTTAAGCATTTCCCTTCACGTTTACATTCTGTGCAAACTTTACAATGTTTTACATTATCTACCCAAATTTGTATTGCATACATTTTGTTAGCACATAAAGGACCAAATACGAACTCACCATCTTTATCTGTGAAAGTATGAGAAACAGGTCTTCTTTCTTCCTTACCACATTCACATATTATTTCTATAAGTTTAACAACAGCATCACATACAGGCTCGCCATAGCAATCTTTTATAACACCATATATAACGTTTCTGTTGTCTTCTGGAAGACGAATATCTAAGTCAAATTGTTTTCCAGATGCAATAACACCATCTACATCCACTACAGGACATACGTTTTTATCAAAATCCATATAAATACCTCTTTTCTTTAAATTTTGGCTATATTTTATAGCTACTATATAATATGTAAAATTTAGTAATAAAGTGTCAAAATATGTAGAAAAATAGATAAAAGTTAATAGAATAAATTAAAATAAAAACAATATATATTAAAAAAAGAGTTGGGATAAAAACCTAATTTTAAATTGGAAGGGAATGAAACACAAAAGCAGGTGCAGATCAATTTATAAATCAAGTTTATAGAAATTATAAAGTAGATCCAAATAATACAACATGTTTAGAAAATAATATAAATGGTGAAAGAGAAATAACATTAATTACGTGCAAATTAGGAGCAATTAAAAGAACAATAATAAAAGCAATAGAGGTTTATGATTAAAAAATATCATAAACCTTTTACTATAAGCATAAAATGAAGTAGCTTATATTAGGAGGTTTTTATGTTTATAGTATTTAATAAATCAAAAATAAATTCATATTTTGTATCACTTGGCACAGTTATTATATTGTTTGTAATGGCATTTGCAATGACAAATAATGTAACAATAGAGACATCAGCTGCAACAAAGGAATTACCAATATATAATGTGCAAACAAACGAAAAAAAAATAGCTTTTACAATGAATTGTGCATGGGAAGCAGATGATATAGATTCTATTTTATCAACTCTTGCAAAACACAATGTTCATATAACATTTTTTATGGTAGGGGATTTTGTTGATAAACACCAAGAAGCGGTAAAGAAAATATCTGAGGCAGGTCACGAAATAGGTAATCATTCAAATACGCATCCACATGTAAATAATTTGAATTTAGAGAAAAATATAGAACAAATACAAAAATGTAGTGAGAAAATAGAGAAGATTACAGGAAAGAAAACGACTCTATATAGGGGACCATATGGAGAATATAATGATACTGTAATAAAAGCAGCAAAATCACAAAATCATGAGACAATACAATGGAACTTAGATACATTGGACTATTCAGGTTTAACAGGTGAAGAAATGTGGAAACGATTAGAAAATAAATTGTCTTCAGGAAGTATAATTTTAAGCCATAATGGAACAAAACATACAGCAGATAGTTTAGATATGTTATTGACTAATATAGAACAAAAAGGTTATCAAATTGTTACAGTTTCAAATTTAATATATAAAAATAATTATTATATAGATGTAAATGGTACACAGAGAGTGAATTCTAAAAATGAATAAGTAATATAATTTTGGAAATAATACCAATAAAATTTAATTTAAGGAGATACAAAATGCCATTTATCGGGATTGTTAGTGAAGAAAATGTAGAAAACTGCATTCGTAAACAATTAGAAAAATTAGATTTTAAAGAAAGTAATATACTATTTCTTAAAGAAAAGAGCATAGAAAATATAAAAAATATTACATTTGAAACAATAATAATTACCAAAGAATTTAAAAATGAAGAAATGTTAAAAAAATTAATACAAAAAGCTAAATATGTAATTATTAATTCTGATATAAAAGGCAATTTAAAATTAATAGAAGGAATAAATGCAGAAATTGTAACATATGGTTTTAACTCAAAAGCAACAATTACGGCATCTTCAGTAGAAGAAGATGAAATAATGCTTTGTCTACAAAGAAATTTAAAAACTAAAGATGGTAAAAATATAGAGCCAGAAGAAATAAGAGTACCTTTATATGAAAATACAAATTGTAGTATGGCAATAGGAACTATATTATTGTTATACGGAAAATAATACTATTAGTGAACCTGAAAAAATAGTATAAATCAATTAAAAATGAAATAAAAATTGGAAAATTTAACTTTTTATGTAGACAAATCCAAAAAAAGGTAGTATAATAGAATTTGTAAAAAACATTCTAAAAAATATACCAAAAGAATAAAATGCTAATGAGATAAACAAATAAGGGGAGGAAAAGAAATTGAATACAAACTATTCAGAAAATAACCAATTAGTTCTAATTGGAAAAGTAACAAGTGAAAAGAGATTTAGTCACGAAATTTATGGAGAAAAATTTTACATATTTGACTTAAGTGTACCACGTTTAAGTGGTAATGCAGACAACATTCCAATTACTATTTCAGAAAGATTATTAGTAGAAGAAGATTTAAAAATTGGAAAAAATGTAATTATTGAAGGACAATTCCGTTCATATAATAGTTACGAAAATGAAAAAAACAGATTAGTTCTTACAGTATTTGCAAAAGAAATAAAATTTGGAAATGAAGACGAAGAAGAATTTAAACCAAGTAAAGAAAATTCATCAAATGAAGTAATTTTAGATGGTTTTATTTGTAAAAAACCTATCTACAGAAAAACACCATTTGGTAGAGAAATAGCAGATATATTACTTGCAGTAAATAGAGCTTATAATAAATCAGATTATATACCATGTATAGCATGGGGTAGAAATGCTAGATTCTGTGAAAATATTCCAGTTGGAACAGAAGTAAGAATTATTGGTAGAGTACAATCTAGACAATATGAGAAAAAATATGAAGATGGTACTTCAGAAATAAGAATAGCATATGAAGTTTCAGTTGCAAGTTTAGAAGTTATAGATCAAGCAGAAAATACAAATAATGAAGAAAATAAAGAGGCTATATAGATAAAAATAAAATTGCTAATTTTAAAGTTAGCAATTTTATTTTTTTTCTTCTGGAATTATAATTTTTTTCTTTTCCTTTTCTGTATTAGGTTTTTCTATATCAATATGGTCATAAACAGGAGAAATATTTAAATCTTTTCCATTACCAGAAACAATTTTAATTTCTTTTTTAGATTCTGTATCCATAATAAACACCACCTTTTACTATTGAATTTATACTACCATAAAATAAAGTGAAGGTCAACTAAAAACTTTACCATTTTTTCAAAAAAATACAAATACAATCAAAACTATTGACGAAATAAAAATTTATTAGTAAAATAACAAATATAAAAGTAATAACCTATAAACATAATATTATTTAATAATTTGATTATAATTGGAAACAATAAGAAAAATAATAGGAGGAACAAAAGAAAATGAAAAAAGAAAAAGGTATAACATTAGTTGCGTTAGTAGTAACAATAATAGTATTAATAATTTTAGCAGGAATAAGCATAAATTTAGTTTTAGGAGATAATGGAATAATAACAATAACTAAAAAAGCAAAAGAGAATACAGAACTTGCAAAGATAGAAGAAGAAACCGTATTAAATGAATTGTATACTCAATTGGAAACAGAGGGTTCAAGTTCAGGAAATTTACCATATGATTCAATAGCAAAACTTACAGAATTTAAAACAGCTATAGCAAATGCGATAGAAGAAGCAGGAGGTATAAAGCCAGATACTTCAGCAGAAACATCTATATTTGCGGATAATATTAAAGGAATATTGAAAGAAGCAACTAAAAATGCAACTGCTACAGCAGATGATATAGCAGAAGGAAAAACAGCATATGTTAATGGGGAATTGCTTATTGGGAAAAATAAGAAAACAATTGATATTTTAGAAGAGGGATACATTGACACTGGAGTTGTTAATCCAGGTGGAGATAAGCTATTAACAATAAACTTTAAAAATACGTATACATTAGAAGATAATGCAAGAATACTGATAAAAAGTTCAGAAGCTTTATCAGGAAGTTCGGCTCCATATGTAAATATGCCTAGTACGGCGAAATTAACTGGTACATCTTGTAGTTTTTATTATTGGAATGGGGCAGGTATTAATAGTGGAAATCGCAGATTCTATTATGTAGTATTAAGTGGTATAGAGTAATATAAAAATATAGTTTATATAAATATGTTTTAAAACTTGTCTTATAACAATAAGGCAAGTTTTTTGTGCAAAGGAGGATATTAGGTAGATATGTTTTAGGTGAATTTAGTTGAATAACAAATGCAAAAATGCTATAATATAAAAGTAATTGAAAAGGAGAGAGAAAATAAATGTACGAAGAGTTTGGAATAAGTAAAAAAATAGAAGAATTATCAACTAAAGTCGAAAAAAATGTGGAAAATATATTTAAAAAAATAGAAGAAAATTGTACACAAAATAGCTTAAAAGTATTAAAAGCATTTCAAGAAAATCAAATTTCAGAAATGCATTTTGGAAGTACAACAGGTTATGGCTATGGAGATATTGGAAGAGATACAATAGAAAAAGTATTTGCTGAAATTTTTAAGGCAGAAGATAGTTTAGTAAGAAGCCAATTTATTTCTGGAACACATGCTTTAACTATAACTTTATTTGGACTTTTAAGACCAAATGATGTAATGCTTAGTATTACTGGAAAACCATATGATACATTAGACGAGGTTATTGGCATTGTAGATAATCCTGCATCACTTAAATCTTATAATGTAAAATATGAGCAAATTAATTTGATAAATGATGATTTTGATTATGAAAAAATAAAGAAAAGGTTGAAACAAGGAAATGTAAAATTAATAGAAATTCAACGTTCTAAAGGATATTCTACAAGAAAAAGTATTACAATAGATAAGCTAGAAAAAGTTATAAGGTTAATTAAAGAAATAGATAAAAAAGTAATAATAATGATAGATAATTGTTATTGCGAATTTGTTACTACTAAAGAACCAATAGAAGTAGGAGCAGATATTGCAGTAGGTTCACTTATAAAAAATTTAGGTGGAGGTATAGCACCAAACGGAGCATATGTTGTAGGTAGAAAGGATTTAGTAGATTTAGTTGCACAAAGATTAACTGCACCAGGTGAAGGAAAGGAAGTTGGTCCAACTTTAGGAATTAATAAATCAATTTTACAAGGACTATTTTTAGCTCCATCAGTTGTGGCTTCAAGTTTAAAAACAGCAGTATTTGCAAGTAAAATGTTAGAAGAGTTAGGTTATGAGGTAGAGCCAAAAGCAGAAGATGAAAGGGCAGACATAGTTCAAAATATTATTTTTAAAGATAAAGAAAAATTAATAAAATATTGTCAAGGAATACAAATGGGATCACCAGTAGATTCAAACTCAATTCCTATGCCATGGGACATGCCAGGTTATACAGATCAAGTCATTATGGCAGCAGGAGCATTTACACAAGGTTCTTCAATAGAACTTTCTTGTGATGGACCAATACGTGAGCCTTATATTGCATTTATGCAAGGTGGACTAACATATGAATATGGAAAATTAGGAGTATTAAAAGCAATACAAAATATAATGGAATAGGAAAAAAGAAAAATGAAACAAGGGCCTATATTAATACAAGGTGCAATGGAAGATGAAATTGCAGTTATTAAAGAAAAAATGAATGAAATAGAAAAAATAACTTTAAATGGATTTGTTTTCTATAAAGGAAAAATAGATGAATACCCAGTAATTTTGTCTAAAACACAGGTTGGAATAATTAATACCACAGCAGCTACTATAATCGGAATAATAAATTTTTCACCTTGTCTTATAATAAACCAAGGCGTTGCAGGAGGAATTACAAAAAATATTCACAAAGGAGATTTGGTAATAGGACAAAGTTGCATTAATATAAACTCATTTCAAACACCATATAAAGAAGAAGGAAAAGGAAGTAATTCATTAGAGTGGAAATTAAAAACATTTAAAGAAGGAATAGATGAATTAGTTGTATTAAAAGCAAATGCTGAGTTAGTAAAACTAGCAGAAGAGGAGGCCAAAAAACAAGCACTTTCTTATGTAGTAGGAACAATGGGAAGTGGAGATGTTTGGAATAATGAAAAAGATAGATTACTATGGCTTTCAGAAAAGTACGATATAATATGTGAGGATATGGAAACAATAAGTACATATCAAATTGGGTTAAAATTTAATATTCCTACAATAGGAATTCGTATTTTATCAAATAATTTATTGCTAGGGGAAGAATATGATAAATCAGTAGGAAAAATAGGTCAAGAATATATATATAATTTAGTAAAAAGAACAATAGGGACGGACCTTTTTGTTCCGATTTCGTAACACAAGGGACGGACTTAAAAATTTAATTGAAAAATAGTAACAAAACTAAAAAATTAATTCTTTTTTAATTTAGTTTGGGACTAACATAAGGAGGAAAAATGAAAGTAATTGTTATAGGTCGGTGGACCAGCAGGAATGATGGCAGCAATTAGTAGTGCTGAAAGTGGAAATAGTGTAACAATACTTGAAAAAATGAATAGCTTAGGAAGAAAATTATTAATAACAGGAAAAGGAAGGTGTAATATTACATCTTCTATTCCTATGGAAGAATTTATTTCAAACATTCCTGGTAATGGAAGATTTTTATATAGTAGTTTTCAAAATTGTACAAATGAAGATATAATAAATTTATTAAAAGACCAACATATAGAAGTAAAGGAAGAAAGAGGAAATAGAATATTCCCTGTGTCTGATCATTCACAAGATGTATTAAATGCACTTATAAGAAAATTAAATAGCTTAAAAGTCCAGATAAAAACCAATACGAAAGTGAAGAAAATTTTAGTAGAAGAAGTTGATAGGGAAAAAAGAGCTATAGGGGTTATTTTGGAAAATGGAGAAAAAATAAAGGCAGACAAAATTATTTTAACAACAGGAGGAAAAAGCTATCCTGCAACAGGTTCTACGGGAGATGGCTATGAAATGGTAAAAGAATTAGGTCATAGCATAGAAAAAATAAAACCATCACTTGTACCACTAACAGTATCAGAAAAGTCATTAAAACTTTGCAAACAAATGCAAGGGTTAAGTTTAAAAAATGTAGGAATAACGTTAATAGATAAAGAAACTAACAAGACTATTTATGAAGATTTTGGAGAAATGCTATTTACACATTTTGGAGTATCAGGACCTACAATACTTAGCTCATCGGCACATTTATTAAGATACAAAAATATAGAAGAAAAATTTAGAGAGAACAAAATTGCATTAAAAATAGATTTAAAACCAGCTTTAGATGAAACAAAACTAGACAATAGAATAAAAAGAGATTTTGAAAAATATAAAAATAAAGATTTACAAAATGGACTTCAAGATTTACTACCATCAAAAATGATTTTGCCAGTTTTAGAATTTGCAAAACTAGATGGAGAAAAGAAAATAAATTCTGTCACAAAAGAAGAAAGATTAGAATTATTAAAAACATTGAAAGGATTTCAAATAGAAATAAAAGGTTTCAGACCAATAGAAGAGGCAATAGTTACAGCTGGAGGAATTAGCATAAAGGAAATAAACCCAAAAACAATGGAATCTAAAATTGTAGAGGGATTATATTTTGCAGGAGAAATAATTGATGTAGATGCGTATACAGGGGGCTTCAATCTTCAAATTGCATATTCTACAGGGTATACAGCAGGAATGAATTAAATAATAAAAGCGATAGAAAACTTCTATCGCTTTTTATGTTTGAAGAATTAAATTCTAGCAGCATCCGCAACCGCCACAGTTGTTATTTCCACAACAACAGAATATTAATATTAATATGATTATAATCCAAATGCAGTCACATCCATTACCGAAACCACATCCACAACCTCTATTTTCTGGCATAATATTTCCCTCCTTTCAAAAGTAAACTTTGAACCTTTGACATTTACCTAAGAGAAACTAGCAACATCCATTGCCACATCCGCAGTTATTGTTTCCACAGCCACAGAAAAGTAGTAAAAATAGGATAATGAACCAAAGTATTTCACTGTTACAACAACAATTTCTCATTATAAGTACCTCCTATATAAATTTTTGTTACGTCGTTTGTTCTTTTGTATGGTATATACTATTCTAAAAATAAAAAAGTGTTACAATGTTTCAAAAAAGTAAATTGTTACAGATATTTAATGAGATAATATTTTTTTACTATTTTTTTGAAAAAACTATACAAATTCAAACATTTAATGATATAATTCTAAAAAAGTATATAAAAATAAAAAACGGAGGAAGAAACGTGGGAAATATAGTATTATTAGATGACTTAACAATAAATAAAATAGCAGCAGGTGAAGTAATTGAAAGGCCAGCATCTGTAGTAAAAGAATTAGTAGAAAATTCAATAGATGCAGGAGCAAATAATATTAGCGTAGAAATAAAAAATGGCGGAATTTCTTACATTCGTGTAACAGACAATGGAAAAGGAATTATGCCAGATGATATGGAAATTGCATTTGAGAGACATGCAACAAGCAAAATAAGAGTAGCAAGTGACTTAGAAACTGTAAAATCTATGGGGTTTAGAGGTGAGGCTTTAGCAAGTATTGCGGCAATAGCTAAAGTAAGTATGAAATCTAAAACTAGAGATCAAGAAATTGGACATGAAGTAATTGTAGAGGGTGGAAATATTCTAAAAAATGAAGAAACAGGTTGCCCAGATGGAACAAGTATTACTATAGAAAATCTTTTTTATAATACTCCAGTTCGTTATAAATTCCTAAAAAAAGACTTTACAGAGTCAGGCTATATAGAAGATGTTATGACTAGAATAGCATTAATACATCCAGAAATAGCAATAAAATTGATAAGCTCAGGAAAAACTATTATTCAAACTTCTGGAAATGGTGACATTAAAAATGTTATATATGGTATTTATGGAAAAGAAATTACAGAGAATATATTAGAAGTTAATTATGAATATGAAGATATTAAAATAACAGGTGTAGTTGGAAGACCTATTATTGCTCGTTCAAATCGTTCAAACCAATTATTCTTTGTAAATAAAAGATATGTAAAAGATAAAACATTGACAAGTAGTGCAGAACAGGCATATAAAGGAATGATTACAGTTGGAAAATTTGGATTTTTAGTTTTGAATATTGAAATTGATCCACATAAAGTAGATGTTAATGTTCATCCAGCAAAACTAGAAGTGCGTTTCGAAGAAGAACAAAAAGTTTTTAAAGCAGTATATCATGCAATAAAAGATACTTTATTAAAAAATGATTTGGTAGGAGTTCAAGAAGAAAAAGAGGTAAAAGACAATCAAATAGAAATAAAAAGTAACGTATTAGAAAATATACAAGTACCAGAAAAATCTAAAGGTTTGTTTTCAAGATTTTTATCAAAAAAAGAGGAAAAAGTAGAAAAAGAAGAAATAGAAAACTCAAATGAACCCAATATTATGAGAGACATATACGAAGCAAGAAAACAAGAAAATAATACAAAACAAAACATAAATAGTTTCGAAAATATAATGGACAAGATGGCAGAGATGAAAAAATCTGTTGAAGAATTTAAAGAAAGTTCAAATGAGTTAAATACTGAAAAAGAAAATATAGAAGTTACAAAACCAGTTAAAGAAAGTGAAGAAGACAATACTAAAATATTAGAAACAATAGAACCTAAAGAAGCAAACTTTAGTGATGAAACAATAGTAATAACAGATGAAATGAAACAAGAACTAGCTAAAAACATGGAAATAGATGAGACACAAATAATAGATACTAACAAAATTAACCAAGAGCAAGAAATAGCTAGAGAAGTTAGTGAACAAAATGATAAATACGAAACAAATGAAGAAAAATTTGAAGATATGTATACATCTGTTTTTGGAAAAGCACCAGAAAAAGAAGCAGAAATAAAAGAAGAACCAGAAGAATACAAAATAGATGCAGAAATAGCAACAGGTGAAAATATATCAATGTTTGAAAAAGAACAAAATGCTATTCCTGCATATAAATTTATTGGAATTGCTTTTTCAACATATATAATTATAGAATTAAGAAATGAATTATATATGATAGATCAACATGCAGCTCATGAAAGAATAATGTATGAAAAAGTAAAAGAAAATTACTATAAAAATGGAGAAAAAGATTCTCAAATGATGTTATTACCAGATATTATTAATTTAACACATAAAGAAATGGATATAGCAAAAGAAAATATAGATATGTTTGAAAAAGCAGGATTTGTTTTAGAAGAATTTGGAGAAAACACTATCAAATTAACAGGAGTTCCTAATATATGTTTAGAACTAGATACTAAAGAATTATTCTTAGAGACACTAGATGAAATAAATACAGTAGCAAGAACAGCAAAGCAAGAAAAAGAAGAAAAATTTATTGCAACAGTTGCTTGCAAAGCAGCTGTAAAAGCTCATATGGCTCTTACAAAAGAAGAAGTAGATAGTTTAATGGAAGAATTGCTAAGACTTCCAAATCCATTTACTTGCCCACATGGAAGACCAACAGCAATAAAAATGACAAAAAATGATATAGAAAAGAAATTTTCAAGGAGATAGAAAAATATGGATATATGGTTAATAATAGCTACAGCAGTTGCAAATATAGTTGCATTAGCTTTAACTTATCAATTTATTAAAAAAATGCCTAAAAAAGAAATAATAGTATTTCTTGCAATTAGTGTGGCAACTATGTATATTTTAATTTCAATTGTATATTGGATAAGTGGATTTGGAATAGATTCAACTGTACATGAAGCAATGAAAAATTTTGTTACATATTTATTTGTACCAATAAATGTAATTTTATTTATACCATATTTTGCATCACAATATAGAAAATTTAAAAACAAACAAATAAAGGTACAAGAATTATCAAAAAAACTTAGTACATTAGTAATATTACTTATTATAGTTTTAGTAGTTGAGTATTTCTATTTTGTGAATATGCAAAAAAATGTTAAAAATATAGGTGAAAATAAAACAAATACAATAGTACAAAACGAGCAAATAACAGAGGATAGAGTTAATAATGAAGAATTATTAAATACAATAGATAATAATGAAATAAATTCAAATAGAGTGAGTTTAAATAAGAGCAATACTAATACAACAAATCAAATTTAAGGAGCAAGAATATGCAAAAAGCTAAAGTAATAGTTATAGGTGGACCTACTGCATCTGGAAAAACAGCACTATCTATTGAACTTGCAAAAGCAATAAATGGAGAAATAGTATCAGCAGATTCAATGCAAATATATAAAGAAATGGATATAGGAACAGCTAAGCCAGATGAAGATGAAAAACAAAATATTAAACATTATATGTTAGATATTATAAGTCCAGAAGTAAGATATAGTGTTGCAGATTATAAAAAAGATGCTAAAAAGTGTATAAGAGAAATAGTAGAAAAAGGAAAAATTCCTATAGTAATAGGGGGAACAGGTTTATACATAGATTCACTTATTTATGAAATAGAATATCTAGAATTAGAAGTGGACCTTCAATATAGAAAACATCTTGAGGACTTAATGGAAAAAGAAGGATTAGAAAAACTATATGAAGAAGCAAAAAAAATAGATCCAACAGCAATGGAAAAGATAAGCCCAAATGATAGAAAAAGAATTTTAAGAGTGTTAGAAATATACCATCAAACAGGAAAGACAAAAACAGAATTAGAAAAAGAATCAAGAAAAGAACCAGAATTTGATTATAAGATGTTTGCAATAGATATGAATAGAGAAATTTTATATGAAAGAATAAATAAAAGAGTAGATATTATGGTCGAAAAAGGTTTGATAGAAGAAGTAAAAAATATTTATGAAAAATATGAAAAGCTTCCTACATCACTACAAGCATTAGGATACAAAGAAATAGTAGAATATATAGAAGGAAAATTAACAAAAGAAGAGGCAATAGAAAAAATAAAATTAGAGTCAAGAAGATATGCAAAAAGACAGCTTACATGGTTTAGAAAAAACAAAAAAACAATATGGTTAAATGGAGAAAATCCAATATCTGAAAATATTCATATTATCTTGGAGGAGATAAACAAGTGAAGAAAAAAAGTAAACAAATAAATAGAAATAAGCAATTTGTATTTATTATTATTTTAATTGCTATTCTAGTTTATATTATTTATATGGTATATAATTTAATAATAAAACCTACAGATACATTTGTTGTAGAAAATGGAAAAATATCTTCAGAAGAAACAGTACAAGGCTATATAATTAGAGACGAAACTGTTTTGAAAGGCGAAAATTATAAAAATGGTTTAGTGCAAATTAAAGCAGAAGGAGAAAAGGTAGCAAAAGGAGAAGCAGTTTTTCGTTATTCAACAGCAGGAGAAGAAAAATTAAAAAGCAAAATAAAAGAGTTAGATGTAAAAATACAAGAAGCTTGGGAAAAAGAAGATAATATATTTTCAAGTGATATAAAGATAATAGAACAACAAGTGGAAAACAAATTAACAGATATGTATCATGTAAATGATATGCAAAAAATAAAAGAATATAAGAAAGATTTAAATTCATATATTACTAAAAAAGCTAAAATAGCGGGAGAATTGAGCCCATCAGGTTCATATTTAAAAGATTTAATAAACCAAAGAAGTGAATATGAAAATCAACTAAATTCTGGATCAGAATATCTGACTTCTACTAGATCAGGAGTAGTTTCATACAGAGTGGATGGGTTAGAAGATATACTTACACCTTCTAATTTTGGAAATTTGAGTAAAAAAATGTTAGAAGACTTGCACTTAAAAACAGGACAAATTGTTTCAACAAGTGAGGAAAGTGGAAAAATTATTGATAATTTTTCATGCTATATTGCATGTGTATTAAAAAGTAAAAACTTAGAAGAAAAAAATGCAAATGTTGGAGATTCAATTAATATTAGACTTTCAAATAGAAAAGAAGTAAAAGCAAAAATAGAATATATAGCAAAAGAAAGTGATACTGAAGACTTAGTTGTATTTAAACTAGAAAATTATACAGAAGAATTAATCAATTACAGAAAAATATCCTTTGACATTATTTGGTGGGATGTAAGTGGCTGGAAAGTACCAAATAGTGCAATAAAATATGAGGCAGAAGATTTAGCATATGTGATTTGTAAAAGAGCAGGGTATACAGACAAAGTATATGTTCAAATATTGAAAAGTGGAGATAAATATTCTATTATAAAGAATTATGAAACTAGTAATGAATTGATAGAAAAAGGAGTTTCAGAAGATTTTGTCAAAAATAGGAAAAAAATATCATTATATGATGAAATTCAACTATAATATTACAAAAATATTACAAAGAAATTAAATTAACATTACAATTTTAAAAAACTATTGACAATAAAATAAAAAAGTTAGATACTTATAGCATAATTAAAAAGATTACGAAGGACGATAATTTTAGGAGGTTTTGAAATGTCAGGAGCAATCATGAACAAAGTATTAGATTTATTTGGAGTAGATACAGCAGGAGAAGATTACGAAGAAGAGGAAGAATTAGAACAAGAACCAGAACAAGAAGAAGAGGGAAGAAATTTTTGGAATAGACGTAGCAAGGTTGTAAATATGCCACAAACAGAACAAATTAAAATGGTTATATCACAACCAACTACATTTGAACAATCAGAAGCAATTTGTGATTTATTAAAAGAAAAGAAATCAGTAATTGTTAATTTAGAGTACGTTAACAAAGACGTAGCAAGACGTATTGTAGATGTTATTAGTGGTGCTGTTCATGCATTAGACGGACATATTCAAAAAGTATCAAATTCTATATTCCTAATTGCACCATATAATTATGAAATTACAAGTGATTTAGCTAGAGAAGAATTAAAAAATAAATTATCTGTATCTTGGCTAAGAAATTCAAATGGATAATTTTGTGCCCAATATATAGGAGGAAGTAAAATGATAACACCATTAGATATAGAAAATAAAAAATTTTCAAAACAAATGATGAATGGATATAGTGTAGAAGAAGTAGATGAATTTTTAGATGATTTAACAGCAGACTATGAAAGAGCATATAAACAAAGCACAGAATTAAAATCTAGAGTAGATGAACTAGAAAGTAGCTTATTACATTATAAAAAAATAGAAGACACACTTCAAAATACATTAGTAATGGCACAATCAACTGCTGAAGAAGTAAAAAATGTAGCAAGACAACAAGCTGAACAAATTATAAAAGAAGCAGAAGGCAATGCTAGAAAATCAGTAGATGATTTAGGACAAGAAATTCTAATGAAGAAAAAAGAATTAGAAGATATTAAAAAACAATTTGATGTATATAAAGCAAAAATGGAATCATTATTAATTTCTCAATTAGAATTACTAAAAGATATAAATAAAGATGAAGAATAATATAGAGGCACTAATTAAAAGTGCCTTTTAATGTATATATCAATATCATAAAAGGAGTGCACTTATGAAAAATGAAAGTGGAATTACATTAATTACTCTAGTTATAACAATAGCTGTTATTATAATATTAACATTTACAATATCAGTTAATATACAACCATATTTGGAACAAAGGGCAAAGAGCAATTTTGAGACAGATATGCAAAGATTAAAAGAAGAAGTAGAACAATATTATTCAAGAGTAAAAGATTTACCATTATTAAATAGATATACAGATACATCTATGATAGAATCTATAAAAAATATAAATGATAATGATGAATATTATGTACTAGATATTAGACAATTAGAAGTAAAATTAAATAATGGAAGTGACTATACTAAGGCATTAAAAAAAGGTGAAAATACTACAATAACAAGTAGTGATAATTTGAGAGATTTATATATTATTAATAAACAATCACATACAGTGTACTATCCAAAGGGAGTAGAGTATAGAGGAACTACACATTATAGATTGCCAGAAGTATTTACAAAAATTTAAAAAAATACTTGCACAATATAAAAAAATATGTTAAGATTTAAAAAGTCTTAACATTACATAGGGGTATAGTGTTAATGGTAGCACATCGGTCTCCAAAACCGCCTGTGTGGGTTCGAATCCTACTACCCCTGCCAGAAATAAAATAAGGGGAAAGTTAGAAAAAACAGAATAGTTTATTCTAACTTTTACTTTTTGAAAAGTTTTATTAAATGTTGAATAACAAGCTTTAATAGAACTAAGTAAGTATTTAGGCAATGTAGAAAGGTATGAATAAGAAATGGAGAAAGTAAAAGAATTAATAAAAAAAGTATGTACAAAAGAAATTATTTTATATGTAGTATTTGGGGTATTAACAACAATAGTATCATTAGTTACATATTATATATGTGTAGGAACATTTTTAAATGCAGAAAATGCAATTCAATTACAAATAGCTAATATTATAGCTTGGATTATTAGTGTAGCATTTGCATATATAACAAATAGAAAATTTGTGTTTGAAAGTACAAATAAAAACAAATTAGATGAAGCTACTAAATTCGTAACTTCAAGGATAGCAACTCTTTTAATGGATATGTTTATAATGTTTTTAGGAGTTACATTATTAAAACTTAATGATGGAATAATAAAAATAATATCTCAAGTTATAGTAATTGTTGCTAATTATGTATTTAGTAAGATATTTGTATTTAAAAAATAATAAAATAAAATAGGGGCTTATTTTAAGGAGGAATTCTTATGGTAGGCTCTTTTTTTAAACCCTTTAAATATATAATAATTTTAATAATGATTTTAACTATTTTTATTTGCATGTTTTTTATGCCAACAATACAAGCAGATTTTATAAATAGCATAATTGGAGAAGAAATTGTAATTAGTGATTTAGGTTTTGCATGGCCCATACCAGGGTATAATGTAATTACATCATATTTTGGAAAAAGAAATTCACCAACAGCAGGTGCTAGTTCTTATCATAAAGGGTTAGATATAGGTGCACCAGAAGGAACTATATTAATTGCTGCAGTAGATGGTGAAATTACCTATTTAGGCTTCTTAGGTGGAGGAGGGTATACAATTACATTAACTAGCGATAATATGAAAATAACATATTGTCATGTATCACCAAACTTTGTAGTACAAGTAGGTCAAAATATAAAAAAAGGAGAAATAATAGGTATGGTAGGTCCTAAATATGTATATGGAGTACAAGGAAACACTTACCATGATAGTACTGGAAAACCAACAAATGGAGCAACAACAGGTTGTCATTTGCACTTTGGAATAAGAGTGAATGGAGAATATGTAAATCCATTGAATTACTATTAAAATTTTTATATAAAAAGAAAAATACATATTGCATATAAATTAAAACTAATATAAAATGATAATATCAAAAAGGAGGGATTTATTTGAAAATTGAAAACATAGAAGAATTAAAAGAAATCTCAAAAAAAGTAAGAATATCAATAATAGAACAAGTATACAATGCAAAGTCAGGGCATCCAGGAGGATCACTTTCTTGTGCAGATATATTAACAGTATTATATTTTAATCAAATGAATATAAACGAAAAAGAACCAAAAGCACCATTAAGAGACAGATTTGTTTTGTCAAAAGGTCATTGTGCACCTGCATTATATGGAACTTTAGCAGAAAGAGGATTTTTTGAAAAAGAAAAATTAAAAGAATTTAGAAAAATAGACGGAAACTTACAAGGACATCCAGATATGAATAAAGTTCCTGGTGTAGATATTTCAACAGGTTCATTAGGACAAGGCTTATCTGTGGCTAATGGAATGGCACTTTCATCTAAATTGAATCATGATGGTTATAGAGTGTATTGTTTATTAGGAGATGGAGAAATAGAAGAAGGGCAAGTTTGGGAAGCTGCAATGACTGCTAGTAAATATCATTTGGATAATTTGTGTGCAATAGTAGACTATAACGGACTTCAAATAGACGGAAAAGTAGAAGAAGTAAAAGGATTAAATAATTTAGAAGGAAAGTTTAAAAGCTTTGGATTTAATACAATAGTAGTTGATGGTAATAATATGGAACAATTAATAGATGCTTTTGAAACTGCTAAATTAACTAAAGAAAAACCAACAATGATTATTGCTAAAACTATAAAAGGTAAAGGTGTATCTTTTATGGAAGGAAAAGCAGAATGGCATGGAAAAGCACCAAATGAAGAGGAGTTTAAACAAGCAATACAAGAATTAAGTGAAATTTAAGAATAAATTATACAACTGAAAATATAGAGTTGTATGCTTCTAAAAAGGAGGTTAAAATGAATAAAAAAATAAAAAAAGCAACAAGACAAAGCTATGGAGAGGCATTATTAGAATTAGGAAAAGAAAATGAAAACGTAGTGGTACTAGATGCAGATTTATCAACTGCAACTAAAACAATATTATTTGCAAAGGAATTTCCAAATAGATTTTTTGATATGGGAATTGCAGAACAAGATATGTTGGCAACTGCAGCAGGATTTTCTACATGTGGAAAAATTCCATATGCAAGTACATTTGCCGTATTTGCAGCAGGTAGGGCATATGATCAAATAAGAAATAGCATATGCTATCCAAAACTAAACGTAAAAATCTGCGCAACACATAGCGGAATAACAGTAGGAGAAGATGGAGCAACACATCAAATGTTGGAAGATATTTCATTAATGAGAACACTTCCAAACATGACAGTAATGTGTACTTCAGATGACGTCCAAACTAAATGGGCCGTAAGAGAAATTAGTAAAATAAAAGGACCTGTATATTTAAGATTATCAAGAATGGAAACACCTATTATATATGAAGAAAAACAAAAATTTGAAATGGGAAAAGCAGTTCAAATAGGAGAAGGCACAGACGCAACAATAATAGCTACAGGAGATGTGGTAGCAGAGGCAATAAAAGCAAAAGAAGAATTAGAAAGTAAAGGGATTAATGTAAGAGTATTAGATGTTCATACAATAAAGCCAATAGATAAAGAGCTAATTACAAAATGTGCTAAAGAGACTAAAAAAATAATAACAATAGAAGACCATAATATAATAGGTGGTTTAGGAAGTGCAGTATGTGAGGTGTTAGCAGAGGAATATCCATGTAAAGTAACTAGAATGGGAATTAAAGATACTTTTGGAAAATCTGGAAAAGCAGGAGAACTTATGGAATATTTTGGACTTACAGCTGAAAATATTTTAGAAGAAGTATTAAAAAAATAGAAAAAAGAAACGAAATCTTAGTGAGAGTGCTAAGATTTTATTTTTATGTAAAAACGTTATTACTAAAAATAGAAAATAATATTGATTAATTATAAAAGAATAAATATAATACTTAAAAATAATAATTTATAAACATAATATTGTTTCGTAATTTAACAAATTTTTGGAGACACTAAAGTAAAAATAGAGGGAGGAACAAAGGAAAATGAAAAATCAAAAAGGAGTAACATTAGTTGCGTTAGTAGTAACAATAATAGTATTAATAATTTTAGCAGGAATAAGTATCAATTTAATACTTGGTGATAATGGAATTATAACAATTGCTAAAAAAGCAAAAGAAAATACAGAACTTGCAAAGATACAAGAAGAAACAGAATTAAATGAATTATATTATCAATTAGAAACAGAAGGTTCAAACTCAGAAAATTTGCCATATGATACAATGATAAAATTAACAGAATTTAAAACAGCTATAGCAAATGCAATAGAAGAAGCTGGAGGAATAAAACCTGATACTTCATCTGAGACAGCTGTATTTGCAAATAATATAAAAGGAATAGTAAAAGAAGTAACAAAAGATGCAACAGCGACAGCAAAAGATATAACAGAAGGAAAAACTGCATATATAAATGGGGAAAAAATTACAGGAGAGAAAATTGATAATAATAATGGTCCATATATTACAAAAATTACTACAAATGTATATGAGCATTCTTCTTGGCAGTATCATAGATATAATTGTTCATTGGTTGTTAAAGCTAATGGTGCAAACTCTTTTTCTTTAAGTTCTGGAAAGAATATAACTATAGATTCAGTAACTGGTGCAACTTTTGATGGACTAACTATTTATCCTACTGAAGAAGAGGTAACTATTAAATTGAAAACGATTTCAGGTAGTTCGATTTCGGGTTCAAATATTGATGGAGACTATTATATAGAATCATATACTTAAAAATAACTTTATAGACAAAAACTTTAAACAACTGAAAGTGTATAAAGTGAATTAAAAACAAATAAATATATATAATTAAAGAAGTGAGATAGAAAACATTTAAAGAATTCTATCTCACTTTTCATTTAGTAATAAAATTTTAGGTTTGTTCTTGTATGAATTATTTGTGAAATTTTAAAAATAGAGGAAAAACAAGAAAAAGCGACAAAATACGAAAAAGTGCCATAAATTACAAGCTTTTTTATTCAAAAAACTATTGCAAATAATTGATTTTATTGTTATGATTAGGTAGAAAAGATAAAATTGCATAAATTTTAGTATAACGTTAGGGAAATAAGCAATATAAAAATAATAAGGAGCTAAATTATATGATAGAATTTAGAAATGTAAGTAAAACTTATAGTACAGGAACAGAAGCCGTACATAATGCTAATTTTAAAATAGAAAAAGGAGAATTTGCTTTCTTAGTTGGAACATCAGGTTCAGGAAAATCAACACTAATAAAAATGATACTAAAAGAAGAAAATCCTACTTCTGGAAATATCATAATAAATGGAAAAGATACTACATTCTTAAAACCTAAAAGAGTACCATATTTAAGAAGAAGTATGGGAGTAGTTTTCCAAGACTTTAGACTATTACCAGACAAAACAGTATATGATAATGTCGCATTTGCTATGTACATAGTAAGAGCAACACCAAAACATATAAGAAGACAAGTTCCTATGGTACTTGCAATGGTAGGATTAAGTGGAAAAGCAAAAATGTATCCAAATGAACTATCAGGAGGAGAACAGCAAAGGGTTGCGCTAGCAAGAGCTCTAGTAAATAATCCATCAATGTTAATTGCAGACGAACCTACAGGAAACTTAGACCCAGAAACAGCTTGGGATATTATGACATTACTTAACGATATAAACATGAGAGGTACAACAGTAGTTGTTGCAACACACGCAAAAGATATAGTAGATCGTATGAAGAAAAGAGTTATTCATATTGATAACGGCGTTATAGATAGAGATGATAAAAAAGGTGGTTATGATAGTGAGATATAATGTACTAAGTTATTTAATAGGGGAAGGTTTTAGAAACTTCTTTAAAAACAAAAAATCAACGGGAGCTTCTTTAATGATTATGTGTGCAACAATGATGATATTTGGATTATTCTTCTTAATTGGAGAAAATGTAAATTACATGGTAAAAGAAATTGAAGCTGAACAAGGTATGCAAGTATTCATGGTTAAAGATGCTACAGAAGAACAAATACAAAAATTAGGTGAACAAATTAAAGAGTTAGATTATGTAGCAAAAACAGAATTTGTATCTAAAGAACAAGCATATAACATTGTAAAAGAAAAATATGGAGACTATGGTAGATTTCTAGAAGGATATACGATAGAAAAGAATCCATTTAAAGTTTCATATGTTGTAACATTAACAGATTTATCAAAAAGTGAAGAAGTAAGAGCTCAAATAGAAAAATTAGATAATGTAAACAATATAGAAATGAGAGACAAAACAATAAATGCATTAGTTGGAATTGCAAATGGAATAAGATGGATTTCAGCAGGAATTTTAGTATTATTAATAGTAATATCAATATTTATTATTGCAAACACAATTAAACTTACAGTTCATGCAAGAAGAAAAGAAATTTCAATTATGAAATATGTTGGAGCAACAAATGGTTTTATAAGATGGCCATTTATAGTAGAAGGTATTCTTATAGGAATAGTTTCAGCAATGATTTCAATTTTAATATTAGGAGTTTCTTATAACTTTATAGTAGGAAAAATAATGGAATCATCAGTTACAAGTATGATAAATATAACACTATTACAATTCTCTGATATATTTGGATTAGTTGTAGCAGTATACTTAGGATTAGGCATAGGAATAGGATGTATAGGTAGTGCAATTTCTATGAGAAAATATTTAAAAGTATAAAAATTATAACAAAGGAAGGAAAATAAATAATGAAAAACAAACTCATTTCATTTGTACTTATTTTAATTCTAATGCTAACAAGCATGTGTATGCCAATTTATGCGGTTACGCAAAGTGATCTTGAAGATCAAAAAAGTGATTTGAATACAAAAATAAATGACACTAAAAATCAACAAGCTGGTGTTAAAGAAGAACTAAGTGAGCAAAGAAAAGAAATACAAAAACTAGATCAATCTATTACTGAAATGGAAGAACAAATTACTTCATTAAACATGGAAATTGCTGAACTTGAAAATTCAATAGATGAAGAACAAGAAAAGCTAGAACAAAAACAGAAAGAACATGAAGAAAATCAAGCACTAATGGAAGATAGACTAGTTGTTATGTACGAATATGGAGATACATCTTTTTTAGATATGCTATTTAATTCAAAAAATATAGTTGAATTTATATCAAACTATTATATGTTATCACAAATAACACAATGTGATAAAGAATTACTAGAAACAATAGAAAAAGAGCAAGAAGAAATAGAAAACACTAAAAAACAATTAGAAGAAGACAAAGATAAAGTATCTAGTGCAAAAACAGAAAAGGAAACAAAAAATAATTTGCTAAAAGCTCAAAAGTCAGAAAGACAAGAAAAAGCAAGTGCATTATCTGCAGAAGATAAAGCATTACAGAATGAATTAGATACATATAATGCACAAGTAGCTAAAATAGAAAATCAAATTCAAGAAATTATAAAAAAAGCAAATCAAACAACAGGTGGAGGAGCAAATGGATTGAAATTTGATGGAAGCTTTATATGGCCATGTAATAACAAAATAGTTACATCAAGAGTAAAATGGCGTTGGGGAAGATGGCATAAAGGTATAGATATTGGAGCAAATCATGAAAATGTATATGCTGCAGCATCAGGTTATGCATATAACTTAGAAAACCCAGGGGGATATGGAAATTACATAATGATAATTCATGGTGATGGATACATAACACTATATGGACACTTACTATCAAGACATATATCTAGTGGACAATATGTATCACAAGGACAAGTAATAGCAACTTCAGGTGGAGGAGTAAATGATGAGGGCAAAGGAAGTAGTACAGGTAGACATTTACACTTTGAAATAAGAAAAGCAAGTAGTTTATCAGGCTTCTTTAGTAGTTCATTCTTAGACCCATTAGATTATCTACCAGGTGGATATACAATATATGATTAATATTAAAAGGAGGAGAAGTATGAAAAATAAAATAATTTCAGTTTTATCAGTTATTATTATATTATCATGCTTTTTCTTTATACCTAAGATAAACGCAGCAACATTAGAAGAACAAAAGCAAGAAAACCAAGAAAAAAAAGAACAAGCAGAAAAAGAGTTAGAATATGTTAAAGAAGAACTATCTGATGCAGTAGTAAAAATTCAAGAGTTAGATGATAAGATAAGAACTGCAGAAAAAGAAATTGCAGATATGGACGTAAATTTAGTAGAATTAGAAACAAAAGTTACAGATACAACTCAAAAACTACAAACAGTACGACAAAATTATGATGAAAATCAAAAAATAATGGAAAAAAGATTAGTTGTAATGTATGAATGTGGAGATGTTTCATATTTGGATTTATTACTTAGATCATCTAGTCTAATAGAATTTTTATCAAATTATTACGTAATAGAAGAAATAATTAGAAGTGATAGTGAATTATTAGAAAGTATAGAAAAAGAAAAAGATGAAATAGAAACGACTAAAAAACAATTGGAACAAGAAAAGGCAGAATTAAAATTACTAAAGGTAAAGAAAGAGCAAACTAGAATAATAATGCAAAATAATAAGACAATACAACAAAATCAAATAGACAAATTATCAGACAGCGAAAAAGAATTACAACAAAAAATTCAAGAATATAAAGATGAGGAAGCAAGAATAGAAAATTTAATAAATTTAGCTTCTAACCAATATGTATATAATGGAGAATATACAGGAGGGCTAATGGCATGGCCAATAGCAAAAAGTGGTACATATATTACATCTAATTATGGAATAAGGGAACATCCAATTCAAGGTGTTATAAAATCTCATACAGGTATAGATATAGGAAATGCAGGATTTGGAGCACCAGTTATAGCAGCAGCAGATGGTATAGTATCTATGGCAAGCTATTATGGAGGATATGGAAACTGTGTAATGATAAACCATGGAAATGGATTATCAACTTTATATGGACATGGACAAAAAATATTGACAACAGTAGGTACAGAAGTAAAAAAAGGAGATTTAATAATGGAAGTTGGATCCACAGGTTACTCTACAGGACCACACTTACATTTTGAAGTAAGAATAAATGGACAACCTACGAATCCATTACCATATGTACAATAAATAGCAATAGTATCTAAATAATACAATTATTTGAGATAATTAAAGTTAGAATAAAAGAATTAAAGCTCTTATTATTCTAACTTCTAATTTTGAAAAAAGAGAGTATACTATAAAAAGAGTATAACTTAGGAGGAAAAAAGTGAAGAAGAATAACGTATATAAAATAATAATGCTAGTTATATTAACAGTGGCAATTACATTTATTATAACATCAATTGTAATGTATAATACTTTAGGAAGGAATAACGTAAAATATGTTTCAACAGATAGTGTAGGAAGGACTTTCAAAACATTTTACAATTTTATAGAGAAAAATTACATAGGTGATATAGATGAAGATGAAATGTTAGAGTCTGCAATTAAAGGTTATGTAGCAGGTTTAAATGATGAATATTCTGAATATATAACAAAAGAAGAAATGAAAGAATATATGCAAGATGCAACAGGAAAATATGTAGGGATAGGAGTATATATAGCTAATAATACAAAAACGAATCAAATTGTTGTATTAACACCTATAAAAGGGTCTCCAGCAGAAGAAGCAGGAATAAAATCAGGAGATGTTATTACGAAAGTCGATGGAGTAGCATATACAGGAAAACAACTAAGTGAAGCATCAAGTGCACTAAAAAAAGAAGAAGGAACAAAAGTAAAAGTAGAAATTTTAAGGGAAAGTGGAGAAACAGTTGAACTAGAAATAGAAAGAAAAACTATAAAAGTTAATCATATAGATGCAAAAGTACTAGATAATAATATAGGATATATGGAAATAGATACTTTTGATGATGGATGCTACGAAGAATTCAAAACAAAGTGGGAAGAATTAAAAAATCAAAATATAAAATCTTTAATAATAGACTTAAGAAATAATGGTGGAGGAATTGTAAAAGAAGCTACAGATATAGCGGATATGATGGTAGAAAAAGGAGAAACATTATTAATAACAACAAGTAAAAATAAAGAAGAAAAAATAACTAAAGCAACACAAGAAAAAACAATTAACCTACCAATAGTAATATTAGTAAATGAGAACACAGCAAGTTCATCTGAAATTCTTTCAGCAGCAGTTAGAGAAAATAATGATAATGTGACAATAGTAGGAAAGACAACTTATGGAAAAGGAGTAATTCAAACTATATTCAATTTAACAGATGGAAGCGGAATAAAACTAACAACAAATGAGTATTATACACCAAAGCGTAACACTATAAATAAAGTAGGAATTAAACCTGATATAGAAGTAGAATTCCCAAAAGAAGAAAGTATATATAGTGTAGAAGAAAAGGATGATACTCAACTACAAAAAGCAATAGAAATTTTGAAATAGTGTGGCAATAGGGACGCCCCTTATTGCCACATTTTTTTATCACAATATCACAAAATTCGACATATTATATAGTAAATAAATAGCATAGAGGTGATATTGTGAGTAAATTTAGGAAAGGAGATATTGTTGGAAGAATATCTTATAATAAAGATGTGTTATTTGAAATTACTAAGATTATAAAAACAAGTAATAATAAAGAAATATATATATTAAAACGGAGTTACTGAAAGGATTGAAGCAGATAGCCCAAAAGAAGATTTGGAATTAATGGACAAAAGAATGATAGAAGACAGAATAAATAAAATGGAGGAAAGGGTAGAAAACAGAATAGAAAAATGCTTAAAAGACCCTAAATATTCCTTTTGTAAAAACAAAACATTATTTAACTGGAGTGAAAAAAGAGGAAACAAAGAAATCCATACGGGAAAAATATTGCATTTAGATGGAGACAAAAGATACACTGAAAAATCTATGAGATATTATAAAAGTCTTGGATTAAATGCAGTAGTAAAAAATATTCCAGAAAGCAAGCAGGCATATGTTGTTAAAATGCTTTTAGATAGGTATGAGCCGGATGTACTAGTAATAACAGGACATGATGGAATGATAAAAAAAGGAACAGGTTTTAATGATATATATAATTATAGAAATTCAAAATATTTTATAAATACAGTAAATGAGGCAAGATGTTGGAACTCAAAAGGTAAAGATTTAGCTATTTTTGCTGGAGCATGCCAAAGCTATTATGAAGCAATAATGGCAGCAGGTGCTAATTTTGCATCTTCACCAGGAAGAATAATGATAGATTTCATAGATCCACTTATTGTGGCAGAAAGAATAGCAACAACAGATAACACTAGGTATTTGACTATAAACGATATAAAAGATGAATTAAGAGATGGGGAAGCAGGAGTAAGTGGTATAGGTTCTATTGGAAAAAAGGTAACAAAAGTATAAAAATATCAATGTAATATAATAGTAATTATATTGTAATACAAATGTAATAAAACTCCAAAACCTTTGATATAGGCTAAAAACAAGAAACGACATAAAGCTTTTGCTTTTGACATTTTGCGCCTTTCATGATAGAATAAGTTCATCTTAAAGAAGTAGGTGATGAACATGATTTGTAAAAGTGATATAGCAAGTCTAAAAACAGATATTGGAGATAAAGTAGGTCAAAAAATTATTGTTAAAGGTTCTTTAGGAAGAAGTAAAACATTCGAAAAAGAAGCTACAATAGAAAAGGCTTATCCAAACATTTTCGTAGTTAAATACGAGGAAAACGAAAGAAATGTTACCTATAGTTATACAGATGTTTTAACAAGAACAGTAGAAGTAGAGGTATTTGATGGAGAAAGTTATTCACCATTAATTCCACCAGTTGTTAGTGTAAAAGCATAACATAAAAGAAGAACAAAAGTAAAAAATATAAAATAATAAAAAATTCCTAAATTTTTAGGAATTTTTTTTGTGCCCAAGCAATATACATTAGTAATAAAAAAATTAAGGAGGTATATTGTCATGCAAGTCACAGCAAGTAAAGAGACATTATGTGTTAATCAAATAATAGGACAAAAAACAGATACAGCCATGGTAGAGGAGGATTTTGTAGTTCCTGATATAAAACCAGATATATTAAATACAATTAGTACAAATGGAACAATTTGCATCTATAAAAAAGAAGTGATGGATGGAAAGGTTAGACTAGATGGCTGTATAAATGCATATATTATGTATTTAGCAGATGATGAAGAATCAAGTGTAAGAAGTTTAAACACAACTTTAGAATTTTCACAAACTATAGATTTTGATGTAGTAAAAACAGGTATGTTGTTAGACGACAATGTAGACTTAAAAGCTATAGAATGTAGAGTTATAAACGGAAGAAAAGTAAATGTAAAAGCAATAATAGATATTGAACTAAAAATTGATTCAAATGAAGATGTAGAATTTGTAAAAGAAATGAATGATATTAAAGATATTCAACTTTTAGAGAATAATTTGAAACTAAATTCATTATTAGGAACAGGCGTTACAAAAGTCTATGCTAAAGATACTTTAGTAATAGATTCTGCAGATAATTTAGCAGAAATTATGAAGGTAAATATTAATATAATTAATAGAGAGACAAAAATAAGTTATAACAAAGTACTGGTAAAGGCAGATGCATGTGTAAAAATATTATATAGAACAGAAGATAATAGAATATGTTCTACTTGCAATCTAATACCTGTAATGGGATTTATAGATATGCCAGATGTAACAGACGAAAATTTATGTGATGTGAAATATCAAATAAGAAATCTAGTAATAAAACCAAATAATATAGAAGAACATTCGATATATGTAGAAGCAGAATTAGAGATAAATTGCATGGTATATCAAACAAGACAAGTAAATATAATAGAAGATTTATATAGTCCAAGTGTAGACTTGACATATAAGCAAAAACAAATAAGAGCAATTTCTCAAAAAGAAATTTTAAAAGATACTTGCAATATAAGAGAAAAACAATTTATAGCAGAAATAGAAAACAGAAAAATATATGATGTAGATGTAAAGCCAACAATTACGAATCAAACAATAATGAATAATAGAATAATGTTTGAGGGAGAAGTAGAACTAAACTTTTTATTTGATGCAGATAATAGTAGCAGAATGGGAACAAAAAATCTAGTGCTACCATTTAACTTTAATATGGATTGCATGGGAGTAACAGCTACATCACAAATTGAAACTAGTGTAGAAGTAGAACTACAAGACTTTATTGTAATGCCAGATGAAAGTATAGATATGAAAATAGATTTAGGCTTTACTATAAATTTGTCTAACCATAGAGATATAAATGTAATACAAGAAATAAACGTAGATGAAGCAAGAAACACAGAAAGATATAGTTTAATAATATATTTTGTAAAGCCAGGAGATACATTATGGAATATAGCAAAGAAATTTCATAGTACAGTTTCAAACATAGCTAATATAAATGGAATAGAGGACGAGAACAAAATAAATATTGGAGAGCAATTATTTATTCCAATAGCAATTTAAATTAAAGGAAATATCATGGATAAGATATATTCTAGAAAACGAATAAACTTGCCTAAAAGTTTTAACAAAAATAAGAATAATGAAAAATTAATAAAAATAACTAAAATAGTCTTTATTATGTGTATAGCAATAGTAACAGCAAATGGAATTATATATGCAGTTAGGCCAATCGTAGATAAGCAATGTATTAATATGGCAAAAAGTATATCTACAAAAATTTCAAATGAACAAGCAACTATAGTAATGAGCAAGTATAAATATGAGGATTTATGTACAATATCAAAAGACAACAATGGAAATATAACTATGATAAAAGCAAATGTAATTCCTATAAACGAAATAATTTCAGACGTAGCAATAAAAATACAAGAAGAATTTAATAAAGCAGATAATAGCAACTTTTCAATTAGATTAGGTAGTTTTACAGGAAGTAGATTACTTTCAGGGAAAGGACCAAATGTAAATATTAAAATGTCAACAATAGGAAATTTGGACACAGACTTAAGATCAGAATTTTCATCAGCGGGAATTAATCAGACATTACACAAAATGTATTTGCAAGTAGATTGCAATGTGATTATATTAACTCCATTTAACACAATGGAAGAAAAAATATCAAATCAAATATTATTAGCAGAAGCGGTAATATTGGGAACGACACCAAATACTTATTATAACTTTGATGGAGTTACAACAAATAATTTGTTAGAAACTATAAAATAAATATTTAATAATAGAAAAGTGTAGACAATCAAAAATTGATTTCTATGCTTTTTTATATTGTGTTTTTTTATAAAATGTATTACACTTAATATAGACAAATATAATAAACGAAGAGTGAAAATATGAAAAATGTGAATTTACCAAAGAAAGTAACTATATATGATAAATTAAAACAAAAAATAAGAAATATATTAGGATACAAAGAAGGAAAGAGGTTTATAATAGATACAAAGCCAAATATGGAAGAGTATTCAGAATTAAGATTAATGAAATTGGCTAATACAGAAGGAAAACTAAAGAAAGTATTAGAAGGTAATAAAGAAAATAAAAATCAAGGAATAACAGAGCAAGAGGCAGAAGAAATTTTAAAATGGACTGTACAAAATGCAAGAAATGAACTAGCTAAAGACAAAAATTTACAAGAAGAAAGTTTATTAGGTTGCTGTGGATTTGGTCAAGCAATTACAGCACAAACATTAAGAAATATGGGATTAAATCCAAATGTATGTAATGTAAATCCAACAATAGGAGAAGATACAGGGAGACATGCTTTTATAACAGTCAATATTCCTATTAAAACTTCAGAAAAAGTTGAAGATAAAATGTATTTAGTAGATACAACATTCAGACAATTCTTTTTAAGAGAGGAAATAACAAATTCACGCGGTGAATTCATAAAAGATAAAGAATTTGGTAATAAAGTAGCACCAATGGCAGGATATTGGCTTTTAAAAATGCAAGGAGGAAGAGAATTAGCAGAAGAAATTTTATCAAAAGGTTATATAGAATTGACAGGAGAAAGAGCAAAATTATATGGAGATTCATTTATATTAGAAGAAAAAGAAAGAAAAAATCCTACAAAAGTTCCAAATAAAAAAGAACTAACAACAGGAATTGATGGAAAACAATATATAAATAACATTAACAATCCAAAGTTACATGGAGAAATAGATTATGATATGGAAGATTTTGAAGAATTTGGAATTAATACAAAGACACCATTAATGCAAAAACAGGAAATGATAGAAAAAAGCTACAAGGAAAATATCATCACAAAAAATGAGATAGAGAAAAGTCATAATAAATATGAAGAATTAGAAAATATAAAATAACAAAAAACTCGGAATATAAATAATTCCGAGTTTGTATTTTTTATCTTTTACTAAATTGTGGAGCTTTTCTAGCTTTTTTAAGACCGTATTTTTTTCTTTCTTTCATACGTGGATCTCTTGTTAAGTATCCATTAGATTTTAATGTTGGTCTAAATTCACTATTTGCTTCATTTAATGCTCTTGCGATACCATGACGGATAGCTCCAGCTTGACCTGTAAATCCTCCACCTTGAACTTTTGCAATAACATCATATTTAGCTGTTGTTTCTGTTGCAGATAATGGTTGTCTTACTATAGTTTTTAAAACTTCTGTTCCAAAGTATTCATCTATACTTTTTCCGTTTATTGTAATAACTCCAGTACCTTCTACAAGTCTTACTCTAGCAATAGATTTTTTTCTTCTACCAGTACCATAGAAAACTGATTTAACTGATTTTGCTTTAGCCATATTATTTTACCTCCCAAACTTCTGGTTTTTGAGCGATGTTTTCATGTTCGCTACCAGCATATACTCTTAATTTTTTTACCATTTGTCTTCCTAGACTATTGTGTGGAAGCATTCCTTTTACAGCAAGCATCATAGCTTGTTCTGGTTTGTTTTCCATCATAACTCTTGCAGATGTTTCTTTCATTCCACCAATATATCCTGAATGATGTCTGTAAACTTTTTGATCTAATTTTCTTCCTGTTAAAACAGCATCTTTACAATTAATAATAATTACGTGATCTCCAACATCCATATTTGGTGTATAAGTTGGTTTGTGTTTTCCTCTTAATAATCTAGCAGCTTCAGTTGCAACTCTACCTAAAGGTTTGTTAGCAGCATCTAAAACATACCATTTTCTTTCAATTTCATTCTTTTTTACACTGTGTGTTGTATTGTTCATGGTAATAAATACCCTCCATTCATTATATAATATTATTTATATGAAACCACTTTATACTTAAACTACCGGGGAGAAGTTTATATATAAAAGGTAACATTTCATAATTACGCTATATTATTCTAATACAAATAATAACAAAAGTCAAGAAAATAGGAAAAAAATCTTATAAAATTTGATTATTTATGTAAAATGTAAGAAATACTGAAGTGTTTTATGAAATTTTAACATTAGATAAGCGTTTATAAAACGTTGTTTACTATATAATTAGAAATAGCAAATAAAATAGGCAACTTTTTAGATAGAAAAAATAAGATAAAATAGACAAAATGAATAAAAAATAAAAACAGCTAAATCTATTGAAATAGCTGTTTTTTATTGGTGCTTCGAAGTGGAATCGAACCACTGACACAGGGATTTTCAGTCCCTTGCTCTACCAACTGAGCTATCGAAGCATAAAAAAATGGCGACCTGGAACGGGCTCGAACCGTCGACCTCTAGCGTGACAGGCTAGCGTTCTAACCAACTGAACTACCAGGCCAAATTTTAAATAAAAAAAATGGTGGTCGCTATAGGGCTCGAACCTATGACCCCCTGCTTGTAAGGCAGATGCTCTCCCAGCTGAGCTAAGCGACCTTGTTTCTTTCGACGAGATTAAGTATACAAGATTTTAAAATAAATGTCAATACTTATTTTGAAAAAAATATAAAAAAATTAAAAAAACTTTGAAACCATTGAAAATACTAAGAAAAGTAAATTTCAAAATACTATGTAAATGGTATTGATATAAAAAAATATATGTGATAAAATTAAAAAAGATATAAGAATTAAGGGGAATATTAAAATGAATGTAGGAAAAATAAAAGATTTAAAAAATTTAATATTATTAAGCATTGGTATAATTGCTATAATAATAGTAACTATAATAGGAATATGTATAAAAAATAAAACGAAAGAAACTAATTCTAAAGCAAAAGAAAAATTTAATAATGAAGAAATATTAATTAATGTAAATGAAGAGGTAGAAGAATTTGCGAGTATAGAGGAATTAGAAAAAGAAACAGATGAAACTGAAAAAGAAGATAGCAAAGATATTGATAAAACAAATAACAAAAATAATAATACAAATAGTTCATTACCTTACTATATAAAGGTAAATTATGGAGCACAAGTAGTTACAATATATACTCAAGATGAAAATGGAGAATATACAGTCCCATATAAAGCAATGGTATGTTCTACAGGAGTAGCTACACCAACTTCTGGAGTATATTCAATACCAGCAAGATGGGAGTGGCTAGGACTTCAAGGAGATGTATATGGACATTATAGTACGCAAATTAAAGGAAATATATTATTTCATTCAGTTCCATATTTGACAAGAGGAGATAAGTCTAGTCTAGAATATTGGGAATATGATAAATTAGGAACTTATGCTTCAGCAGGTTGTATTCGTTTAACTGTAGCAGACGCAAAGTGGATTTTCTATAATTGTGCAAGAGGAACAAAAGTTGAATTTTATAGCAGTTCAAATCCTGGACCACTAGGAAAACCAAGTGCTAGAAAAATATCATCTTATCCAGATTATTTAAGAAACTGGGATCCTACAGATCCAGATTCATCAAATCCATGGCATACATATAAAAATGAAGATAATAAAAAAGAAAACAATGATAATGAAAATACTAAAAATAATACTAGTAAAAATGAGACGACAAATACTAATGTTGTAAGTAATGTTATAGAAAATGAAGTTTCAAACAATATTACAAATGAAACTACAGGAGATAATAAAGGTAATATTACTACTAATACGATAGATAATAGTATAAAGCAAAATGTGACAGAAAATTCTGTAGTAAATAATACTACAAATACAAAATCAAGTAATACTAATACAAATGTTACTAAGACGAATGAACAAAAAGATAATAATCAGAGTAGCAAAACTACTTTAAACACAATGACAAGTGAAATATTATAATATATTAAATATAGACGCTTTTATTCTTATATATTAGTAAAAGCGTCTATTATATTGTTAACTATTGATAAAATAAAGAAAGCATGCTATAATATGAAAATAATTTAAAGTACAAATATGTCTTTAGATAAATATCGGAGACATATATTTATCTCCAAAGTTTATCTAAAAAACAAACAATTAAAGGAGGTAAATATAATGAAAAAAGAGGAAATTATTTTTATTTGGAAACAAAATGGAAAAGAGTACATAAAAGAAATAGATCGGAAAGAGTTTTATGAGTTGATGAAAAGCATAAAAAAATCTTTTTCAGATGATAATGAAATTTCTTCTAAATTGGTTAAAGTAATACCAAATCTTATTTCTATAACAATAGATAAAGATAGAAACAGCCAGAAGGATATACCTTTCATAACTTGCGAATGTGACGATGGCTCTAAGATTATAGAAATTAGAAGATACCACAAAATTATTTGGGCAATATTAGACAAGTATTGTGAGTAAAATAAAAATGAGATAGAAATTAAAAAAATCTATCTCATTTTTATTTGTTTTGGTAATATTAAGGAGTGTCCCTCCTGTTCCGATTTCGGAACAAAAAGGACCGTCCCTAATGTTTTTTACATTTTGCTATTGCATTTATTAGAAAAACATGGTATTATAGTTAAGTCAAAGACAAATACCTTATACTTAGTTTTAGGAAAAACCTGCTTAAACTCAGTTTAAGGCAAATAAGAAAAAAATAGGAGGTGCAATCTAAAATGACAAAAGAAAGAAAACAAGAAATAATTAATACTTATAAAAGAGATGAAAAAGATACTGGTTCTCCAGAAGTTCAAATAGCTCTTTTAACAGAAAGAATTAATGAATTAACAGAACACTTAAAAGTACACAAAAAAGACAATCACTCAAGAAGAGGTCTTTTAAAAATGGTAGGTGCAAGACGTAGCTTACTTAAATATTTAAGTGATAAAGATGTTCAAAGATACAGAGATATCGTTGAAAAATTAGGATTAAGAAAATAATTAATCAAAAAGGACGTTTTGCTAAATAAAAGTGAAACGTCCATTTTAAAATTATTTTTACCCCAAAAAGACCAGGTACTTATGGGGTAATGGATTAGAATTATAATTTAATAAGTGGTATTATAATAAATTATAATTTTATAAAATATTTTTATTTTATAATAATACTTGAAATTAGAATGTAGCTTGTACAATATACTATAAAAATAGTACATTGTAGAGGTTACAGCTAAGAAAAGTATTGTTAAAAAATATATAAATATATAAAAATAAACGAAATAAAGGTTTACCTCAAAAGTACCTGGAACTTTTGGGGAAGAAAAGGAGAAATATTTATGTTTAAAACTTATTCAACAGAACTTGCAGGAAGAAAGCTAACAATAGAAACAGGTAAAATAGCAGAACTTGCAAATGGTAGTGTTATGGTTCGCTACGGAGACACAGTTGTAATGGTAAATGTTACAGCTGCAAAAGAACCAAAAGATGGAATTGACTTTTTCCCATTATCAGTAGATTATGAAGAAAAATTATATGCTGTAGGAAAAATTCCAGGAAGCTTTACAAAAAGAGAAGGAAAACCAACAGACAAAGCAATATTAACATCAAGAGCAATAGATAGACCACTTCGTCCATTATTCCCAAAGGATTTCAGAAATGATGTATGTGTTGTTGCAACAGTTCTTTCAGTAGAACAAGATAATAGCCCAGAAGTATGTGCTATGATAGGTTCTGCAGCAGCTTTGGCAATTTCAGATATTCCATTTGGAGGACCAACAGCAGCAGTAAATGTAGGTTATGTAGATGGACAAATTGTTATAAACCCAACAGTAGCTCAAAGGGAAAAATCAAGATTAACATTAACAGTAGCTGCAACACAAGAAAAAATAACAATGATTGAAGCAGGAGCAGACGAAATACCAAACGATACAATGTTAGATGCTATAAAAGCAGCTCATGTAGAAATTAAAAAAATCTGTGAATTTATTTCTGAAATTCAAAAAGATTGTGGAAAAGAAAAATTTGAATACAAACACTTTGGTGTAGAAGAAAGTTTCTATGAAGAATTAAGAGGAGCTTTCAAAGACAGAATGTACCAAGATGTACAAGCTCCAGACAAAGAAACTAGAGACGCTAACATAGATAAAATAACAGAAGATATTACAAATTATGTAGTAGAAAAATATGGGGAAGAAGCAGGAGAAGAAAGAAAACAAGACATTGCAGATACAGTTCATGACCTAGAAAAAGAATGTGTTAGAGAAATGATTTTCAATGAACATAAACGTCCAGATGGAAGAAAAATAGATGAGTTAAGACCACTTTCATGTGAAGTAGGTTTACTTCCAAGAGTACATGGTAGTGCAATATTTACTAGAGGTCAAACACAAGCTATGACTATTGTAACTCTAGGAATGAAGAGTGAAGAACAAATGCTAGATGGTGTAGATGAAGAAACAGGAAAAAGATATATGCACCAATACAACTTCCCATCTTATTCAGTAGGAGAAGCAAGACCTTCTCGTGGACCTGGAAGAAGAGAAATAGGACATGGAGCTTTAGCAGAAAAAGCATTAGTTCCAGTAATTCCATCAGAAGAAGAATTTCCATATGCAATTCGTGTTGTATCTGAAATTTTATCTTCAAATGGTTCAACATCACAAGCAAGTATTTGTGGAAGCACTTTAGCATTAATGGATGCTGGTGTTCCAATTAAAAGACCAGTTGCAGGTATTTCAACAGGTTTAGTTACAAGCAAAGAAAATCCAAATGAATATGTAATGCTTACAGATATTCAAGGAATAGAAGACTTCTTTGGAGACATGGACTTTAAAGTTGGTGGAACAAAAGAAGGTATTACAGCAATTCAAGTAGATATTAAATGTGATGGTTTAACATATGATATAATTGCAGAAGCTTTTGCAAGAACAAAAGTTGCAAGAGATTATATATTAGATAACATTATGTTACCAGTAATTGCAGAACCTAGAAAAGAAATATCAAAATATGCACCTAAAATTATTACAATGACAATACCAGTAGATAAAATTAAAGATGTTATCGGACCTGGTGGAAAAATGATAAATAAAATAATAGAAGAAGCAAATGGAGTTAAAATTGACATAGAAGAAGATGGAACAGTTTGTATTTATAGTGCAGAAGGACAAGATGGACCAAAAGCTAAGAAAATGATAGAAGAAATAACAAGAGAAATAGAAGCTGGAAAAATATATGACGGAAAAGTAACAAGAATAGCTACATTTGGAGCATTTGTAGATTTAGGTGGAGGAAAAGAAGGATTACTTCATATCTCTAAAATCTCAAATAAAAGAGTAGAAAAAGTAGAAGATGTTCTTTCAGTTGGAGATGAAGTTACAGTTAAGGTATCTGAAATAGACAATCAAGGTAGAATAAACTTAAATATGAAAGACCTAGAAGTAACAAATTCAGAAGACAACAAAGAAGAAGAGTAAAAAATAAATATGATGAGCCTAAGATTTTCTTAAAGTTTGTATTTGATAGAAAATCTTAGGTTCTTTTTCTTTATATGTGAAATTTATTTGAAAATTAAATAAAAATATTACAAATCATTGCAAAATAAAAAAGAAAATAGTATAATATTAATGATTAACTAATAAAATATAAAAAAGGACAAGGAGCAAAAAATGGAATATTTATATATATTACAACAAGCATTAGCTTGGTTGGTAACAATATTTTGGTTATATCAATTAATAGTTAGTATATGTTCATTAGTAAAATTAAAAGAAAAACCAATATTAGAGGATAAAGAAAATAGATTTATGGCAATCATTCCTGCACATAACGAAGCGGCAGTGGTTGCAAACTTAATAGAAAGTTTAAAAAATCAAAAATATCCTAAAAACTTATATGATATATATGTAATAGCAGATAACTGCACAGATAATACAGCAGAAGTAGCAAGAAATGCAGGAGCAATTGTCTATGAAAGATTTGATGAAAAGAAAAAAACAAAAGGTTTTGCACTTCAATGGTTTTTAGCTCAAAAGATAGAAGAAGATGCACCATATGATGCATTTTGTATATTTGATGCAGATAACATAGCAGATGAAAACTTTTTAAAAGCAATGAATAAAAAACTATGCCAAGGAGAGAATGTAGTACAAGGTTATCGTGATATTAAAAACCCTACAGATAACTGGATAACAGCAGGTTATGCAATTTTCTATTGGACAATGAATCGTTTTTATCATTTAGCAAGATATAATTTAGGTTTATCTCCACTTTTAAATGGTACAGGTTTTATGGTTAGATTTGATATAATAAAACCAACAGGTTGGGATACAAACACATTAACAGAAGATATAGAATTTTCTTTAAAAAATATTATAGAAGGAAGAAAATTAGGTTGGGCAACAGATGCAATAGTGTATGATGAGCAACCAACAGGATTTAAACAATCATGGTCTCAAAGATCAAGATGGACAGTTGGACATATTCAATGTATGAAAGAATATACTGGACTATTAGCGGCAGCTGTAAAAGAAAAGAAAACATTAATGAACTTTGATGGACTTTTATATATACTAGGTAGTATACCAATGTTTGTAGTAACAATTATTTTATTATTATTAAACTTTGTGATGTATTTTGCAAATGGAATGACAGCTCAAGAACTATTAATAAATTGTTTGCGCTATTTAATACCAACATTTTTATTACCAATACTAACAGCATTATTAATTATGGTATTAGATAAAAAGCCAATTAAACCAATGTTAAAAGGATTAATTTTTTACCCATTATTCCTAGGTTCATGGCTATTAATTAACTTTAAATGTTTATTTGTAAGAAACACAAAATGGGAAAAAATAGAACATGTAAGAGATATAAAAATAAATGAAGTAAATTAAAAAATAAATATGGTTAGTAGTTATCAATATTTTAGATAATTACTAACCATATTTTTGTAATTTAATAAGTCTAATTATAGGTGAAATTCCTACAATAAATAAAATTATCTTTCTAAATTATTTTGTAATTTTTCTATATTTTTAGATATTCCAGAAACCATTGCAGTATGAATTAAAGAATTTAAATGTTCAGGTTCAGGACAATATTCTTCAGGAATAGCTGATAATACAAATTTATCTCTAATACTAAATTGTGTAATTTTACCATTACTATCAAATTTTCTTGTTAAATTATCAAGCAAAACACCTAAATCTAAAGGAAAATCATGCTCTCTTGAAAATTGAGTAGCAAATGTTAATGTAGTCCTAGTATTACCATCTCTAAAAGGATGAATTGCCCAAAATTCAGTAAGATATTTAGTAAAAGTAGCACTTTTTTGATCTAAAGTAAGTGCAGTCCAATTAGTATTATTAATTTTTTCTAAGCAATCAGATAATTCTTTTTCAATATTTTTAGGATCTGTATAATTAAGACTAATACCAGGAATTACTAATTCTTGTTTATAAACAGGAACTTCTCTAAACTCACCAGCCCAATCAAAAATATCTTCAAAAATATGTTTATGAATAGCTTTAATGTAAGAAATATCAAACTTGGTACGGAAAGTTTCTTTTATATTAAGAAATTTTGAAAAAGTAATATCTTTTTCAGCTGAATTTAAAGTATTATAGTCAGTAATACCAAGTCTATTTTTTAAAGTTCCGTTTTCTTGAACATAAGGGTCTTTAATCATTATTTTCACCATCCTTTTTATACAATTCAATAATTTTTCTTTGAACTTCTTCAATTTCAGTTTTACCATCAACGTATTCTTTCACTATTTTTAAAGCTTCATCACTTGGAAAATCAGTTCCTGTAATAGAAATTGCAAGAGCTGTTTTTACAATTTCTTTTCTTTGTTCTCTAGTTGTATTTTTTATTGATAAATCCATAAAATTTCCTCTTTCTTTTAAATCTATAAATATATTATAACATTAATATAAAAATAAAACAAATATTTAAATTATCTAATCAATATAAAATTTTAGAGAAATTACTAGAGTGTATAGATAAAACTTATAGACTTTTTTTTATCATAATGATATAATAACTAACGAAAATAAAATTCGAAAAAATAAGTTTATAAATTTTCTAAAAAAGCTTTAGATAGCAATGAAAGGAATAAAAAATAATATGAAATTAGATAAGAAAGATATATTACATATAATAGTTATAATATTAGGAATTATATTTGTAGCAGTACCAATATTTCATGAAAATTTATGGTTTGACGAAAGCTATTCTGTAGGTTTAGCAAATCATACTTTTACAGAAATTTGGACAATTGGTGGAAATGATGTACATCCTATTTTATATTATTGGATATTACATATTATTAATTTAATATTTGGAAATAAAATAATTTGCTACAGGCTATTTTCATTAGTTTGCATATCAATTTTAGGAATACTTGGATTTACACATATTAGAAAAGATTTTGGAAAAAATGTAGGATTAATTTTTTCATTTTTAATATATTTCTTACCTGTAAATATGGTGTATACAGGCGAAATTAGAATGTATACATTAGCTATGTTGTTAGTTACGCTAATGTGTATATATGCATATAGAACTTATAAAAATAGAGATAAAAAACAAATTAAAAATTGGATTTTATTTGCAATATTTAGCTTGGCATCAGCATATACACATTATTATGCTTTGGCAACGGCAGGAATTGTTAATTTAATGTTATTTGTATTTTTTACAAAAGAAGCAATTAAAGAGAAAAAATTTACAGACAATTTAAAAATGTTTTTTGCAATTGCAATACCACAAATTATATTATATATACCTTGGATAGTTTCTTTACTATTACAAGTAAAACAAGTATCATCAGGCTTTTGGATATCAATTAAATTTCCAGATTCATTAATAGAATTTTTTAATTTTCAATTTACAGGGAATTTAGGTGGAGATGCATATGTAAATCCTGTAATTGCAGGAATATTTGGAATATTAATATGTGCATATATGGTATATGCTAATATAAAAAATAAAAGTAAAGAAGAAAAACCAGAAAAACTTGCAATATTAATATGGGGAATACTTGTACTTGCTATATGCTTAGTTTCATTAATAATATGGAGACCAATAATATATGCAAGATATATGTTATGTGTAACAGGATTGTTTATATTTTTCTTAAGTTATACAATGGCTGAAAAAGGAAATAAATATATAACTATAGCTATTTGTATAATATCATTAATAATATCTATATTTGTACAAGTAAAATTAATACAAACAAATTATGATGAAAGTAATAATAAACATATAGAATACATAAAGGAAAATATACAAAAAGACGATATAATATTACACAAAAATAATGTAGATAGTTTTGTTTTAGATGTCAATTTCTTAGACAATAAAGTATATTTTTGGAATAAAGATAATTGGAATGTAGAACAAGCATATAAAGCCTTTGGATATAATTTTAAAACATATGAAAATATAGATGAACTTAAAGATTATAAAGGAAGAATTTGGCTAATAGATTCTAGTGAAGATTTTACAGAAGAAATAAAACAAGAGCTAGAAAATGTACAAATAGTAGAAACAAAATCATATAATGTAAAATACCATAATTTACATTATACAATTACACTAGTAGAAAAGGATTAAAGGAGAAAATGTATGAAAGATATAAGAGTATATGCATTTGTTGGACCTTCTGGAACAGGAAAAAGTTACAGGGCACAAATGGTAGCAGGAGAAAATAATATTTCTTATATTATAGATGATGGACTTTTAGTAAATGAAAATGAGGTAGTAGCAGGAGAGTCTGCCAAAAAAGCACCAACAAAAATTGAAACTGTAAAACATGCTATTTTTATAGATGAAAAAGAAAGAAAAGAAATGCAAAAAGCTATAAAAAGATTAAAACCAGAATCAATTTTAATTTTAGGAACATCAGATGGAATGGTAGAAAAAATTGCAGAAAACTTAGGCCTACCTAAAATACAAAAAACAATTTATATTCAAGATGTAGCAACAGAAACAGAAATGAAAACAGCTAGAAATATAAGGGTAACACAAGGAAAACATGTAATACCTGTTCCTACATTTGAGATAAAAAAAGATTTTTCAGGTTATATATTAGATCCACTACAAATATTTAAGTCAAAGGGAAGCGGAAACAAACCATATATATCAGAAAAATCAATAATAAGACCTACATTTAGTTATTTAGGTAATTTCACAATTTCAGACACAGTATTTCGTCAAATAGTAGAATATTTAGCTAAAAAGGCGGAAGGAATATCAAGAGTAATGAGAACCAGAGTGGAAAATTACGGAGAAGGGCCATCTATTTATATGGAAGTAGCAGTAATATATGGTCATAGTGTTATAAAAGAATTAAAAGAATTTAAAGAAAAATGCGTGAAAGAAATTGAAAAATCAACAACCATGAATGTACAAAAAATAACAGTAATAGCTAAATCAATAGAAATGCCACAGAAAAAAGATTAAGAAGATTAAATTAATTGTTGTAGATAATCAAATTTAATAGATAACTAAAATTAAGAAAAGAGGAAAAAAATATGTCATTTATAGTAGCAATGGATGGACCTGCAGGTACAGGAAAAGGAACAATAACAAGTTTAATTTCAAAAGAAATGGGATTAGTTAATATAGATACAGGAGCAACATATAGATGTGTAGCTTTATATGCAATTAAAAACAATATAAAATTAGAAGAAAAAGAAAAAATAATAGAATCATTACCTAATATTCATATAGATATGAAAAATGAACAAGGTGTTCAAAAAGTATATTTAAATAATGAAGACGTAACAAGTGAGATAAGAAGTAAAGAAGTTACAAAAATAGTATCACAGGTATCTTCAATAGTAGAAGTTAGACTTGCAATGGTAGAAGTTCAAAGAAACTTGGCAAAAGGAAAAGATGTTATAATGGAAGGAAGAGATATTACAACATATGTATTTCCAAATGCTGATGTAAAAATTTATTTGGATGCTGATGAAGAAGAAAGAGCTAAGAGAAGATATAAAGAAATACAAGAAAAAGGTATAGAAATGACATATGAGGAAGTGCTAAAAAATATTCAAATTCGTGATAAAAATGATAAAGAAAAAGAAATAGGAGCTTTAAAAATAGCAGAAGATGCAATTTATATAGATACTACAAATTTAACAATTGAAGAAGTAAAAGAAAAAGTTAAAGAAATAATAATGGAAAAATATAAAAACAAAAATTTTTAAGAAAGGAAAGATAATGATATTCATTATTAGGTAGAAGAGATGAAAAGAAAATTAAAAAGAGTTTTAGGAATAGTAATAGAAAAAATATTATATGTATATTGCATAATTTTTCATAGAATGAAAATAGAGGGAAGAGAAAATATTCCTATGGATGAGCCAGTTATATTTTGTGGAAATCATAGAACTTTTTTAGATCCTGTTTTAATTAAAGTAACTGCAAAAAGAAATTGTCATTTTTTGGCAAAAGGAACATTATATAAAAACAAATTCTTGGCTTTTTTAGGATGGGTATTTGAAACTATACCAGTATTAAGAGATTCAAAAGACATTAATGCAATAAAGCAATCTTTAAGATATTTAAAAAATGGAGAATGTATAGCACTTTTCCCAGAAGGAACAAGAAATGGACTAGCAAAAGGAGAAAAAGTAAAAGATGGTGCAGCATTTTTTGCTTTAAGAACTGGTGCTAAAATAGTTCCAGTTGGAATATCTGGAAAAACAGGTCCATTTTCAAAAGCAATAATTAGATATGGAAAACCATTAGATTATAGCAATTATGATAAAAATGATGAAGAAGCATTAGATAAGATAACAGAAGATTTAATGGAAAAAATATTAGAACTTACAAAATAATAAAACTACTGAATTACCACAAAAGCATTTAACACTTTTGTGGTAATTTTTATGCAGAACATTTTTTTACCAAAAACTTGCAAAAATTATGTTGACAACAAAAGTAGATTGCTATATAATAAAATAGTTAAAAAATAAATAAGGTGAGAATATGGAAAATGAAAAAGAATTATCTTTTGAAGAACTACTAAAACAAGAATCTTTGAAAGAAAAAAAATTAGAAAAGACAGTAACAGGAAAAATTATCAGTATAACTTCTAACGGAGAAATTTTTGTAGATATTAACTACAAAGCTGATGGAATTATTCCTAAGAAAGAATATAGTAATGATGAAAATGCAGATCCTAAAAGTGAATTTAAAGTAGGAGATACAATTACAGCAGATGTATTAAAATTAAATGATGGATTAGGTAATGTACTTTTATCATATAAAAGAGTTAAAAATCGTGAAAACAAAACTAAGATAGAAGAAAAATTTAAAAATAATGAAACTATTGAAGCTAAAGTTTCACAAGTTAATGAAAAAGGTTTAATCGTAAATGTAAATGATACAAGAATTTTTATTCCACTATCATTATCAGGAATACCTAGAGGAGAAGATATAAATTCTTATTTAGGGAAAGATGTTAAATTCAAAATTACAGAGTATGACCAAAAAACAAATAGAGTAATAGGTTCAATTCGTTCTATATTAGACGAAGAAAGAAAAGCAAAGCAAGAAGAGTTTTGGAATGATGTAGAAGTTGGAAAAAAATATAAAGGAATAGTTACAAGTTTAAGTTCTTATGGAGCTTTCGTAGACTTAGGAGTAACACAAGGGTTATTACATGTTTCAGAAATTTCTTGGGATAGAAATGCAAAAGTAGATGAAATTTTAAAGCAAGGACAAGAAATTGAAGTAACAATTATAGACTTAGATAAAGAAAATAAACGTATAAAATTAAGCTACGGAGATAAAGGACCAAATCCTTGGAACAAGGTACCAGAAAAATATCATGTAGAAGACATTGTGAAGGTTAAAGTCGTAAAAATGATGCCATTTGGTGTTTTTGTAGAACTAGAACCAGGAATTCAGGGATTAGTACATATTTCACAAATAGCAGAAAAGAAAATATCAAAGCCAGAAGAAGAATTAAAACTAAATCAAAATGTTAATGCTAAAATAATAGAAATGGATTTAGAAACACAAAGAATAGAATTATCAATTAAAGAATTAGAAGGAACTTCTAATGAATATAAAGAAGAAATTTAAATAGTATAATTTCTAAAAATATTAAAATAAGCGATGAGGACATCGCTTGTTTTATGGGATAAAATTCAATATAAGAAGGGGTAAATAAAATGATAAATGAAAAAATAAGAAACATAGCAATAATTGCACACGTTGACCACGGAAAAACAACACTTGTAGATTGTTTATTAAAACAAAGTCACGTATTTAGAGAAAATGAACAAGTAGCAGAAAGAGTAATGGACTCAAATGATTTGGAAAAAGAAAGAGGAATTACAATTCTTTCTAAAAACACATCAGTTATGTATAATGGTACAAAAATTAATATAGTAGATACACCAGGCCATGCTGACTTTGGTGGAGAAGTTGAACGTGTTTTAAAAACAGTTGATGGTGTTTTACTATTAGTAGATGCTTTTGAAGGACCAATGCCTCAAACAAGAGAAGTTCTAAAAAAATCATTAGCACTTAATTTAAAACCAATAGTTGTAATTAACAAAATAGATAGACCAGGTTCAAACCCAGCAAAAGTAGTAGATCAAGTATTAGAATTATTTATTGAACTTAATGCAAATGACGACCAATTAGATTTCCCAGTAATATATGCATCTGCTAAAAATGGAATAGCAAAAATGAGTTTAGATGAAGAATCTGATAATGTAAATTGTATATTTGATACAATATTAAAATATATTGAACCACCTAAATGTGAAATCGAAGGACCAGCTCAAATGCTAGTATCTAACATAGATTATGATGATTATTTAGGAAGAATTGCAGTAGGAAGAATAGAAAGAGGAACTATTAAATCTGGTATGCCAATAGCAATTTGCAAACAAGATGATAAAATAACACAAGGTAAAGTTGCAAAATTATTTACATACGAAGGTTTAAAAAGAACTGAAGTAGAAGAAGCACAAGCTGGAGATATCGTATCACTTTCAGGAATTGCAGATATTGGAATTGGAGAAACAATATGTGATTTAAATCATCCAGAAAAAATAGATTTCGTAGATATAGATGAACCAACAGTATCTATGACATTTAGTGTAAATAATGGACCATTTGCAGGAAAAGAAGGACAATTTATTACATCAAGACATATTAGAGATAGATTATTCAAAGAGCTAGAAAGAAACGTATCTTTAAGAGTAAAAGAAACAGACTCAGCAGATAGTTTTGAAGTATGTGGACGTGGGGAACTTCATTTATCAGTATTAATTGAAACAATGAGAAGAGAGGGATTTGAACTTTTAGTTTCTCGTCCAAAGGTTATTTTTAAAGAAATAGATGGCGTAAAATGTGAACCAATGGAAAAATTAGTTGTTAATGTACCAGATGAATCAATAGGAACAGTTATTGAAAAATTAGGAAGAAGAAAAGCAGAAATGACTAATATGGAACCAGCAGAATTAGGTCATACAAAAGTAGAATTTAAAATACCTGCAAGAGGATTAATAGGATATAGAACAGAATTTTTAACAGACACAAAAGGAACAGGTACAATGAACTCTATATTTGACTGCTATGAACCATTTAAAGGTGATATACAAGCTAGAACAAGAGGTGTTTTAGTAGCATTTGAACAAGGAACATCTGTAACATATGGTTTATACAATGCACAAGAAAGAGGAGAACTTTTAATAGGTCCTGGTGTAGATGTATATGAAGGAATGATAGTTGGTATAAACTCTAGAAATGAAGATATAGCAATAAATGTATGTAAAGAAAAACACTTAACAAATACAAGAGCTTCAGGTTCAGACGATGCACTTCGTTTAGTTCCACCATTACAAATGTCTCTAGAAAAAGCTATTGAATTTATAGCAGAAGACGAACTAGTTGAAGTAACACCAAAAAATATCAGATTAAGAAAGAAAACATTAGATACAAAAACAAGAGAAAGAGAAGCAAGAAGATAGAATAAAAATATGAGAAAAGGCGTCTAAAAAAAGAGACGTCCTTTTTTCTAAAAATATATGATAAGAGGTAAAAATGAATAAAGAAGAATTACAAAAAATAAAAGAAAAAGCATTAGAAGAACATATACCAATAATAATGGATGATACTTTAGAAGTGGTAGATAAAATATTGAAAGAAACAAAACCTAAGAAAATACTTGAAATAGGAACTGCTGTAGGGTATTCTGCAATGTGCTTTTCTAAATATCTACAAGAAGATGGGATAATAGATACTATAGAAAGAGACAAAGAAAGAATAGCGGAAGCAAAAGTAAATATTGAAAAAGTAGGAGTTGCAGAGAAAATTAATATATTAGAAGGTGATGCGGTAGAAATATTACCTACACTTACTGGAAAATATGACATGATATTTATAGATGCTGCAAAGGGAAAATATCCATTTTTCCTAAAAGAAGCTTTACGAATGCTTGAAAAAAATGGTGTAATATTAGCAGACAATATCTTATATAAAGGGTACGTAATGAGTGATTACAACAAGCATAAACAACGTACAGCTGTAAGAAACTTAAGAGAATACATTCATGAAGTTACAGAAAATCCTAATTTAGAAACAGAAATTTTAGAAGTAGGAGATGGACTTGCAATTTCAAAGTTTAAAAATTAAAAAGACAGAATTATATCTGTCTTTCTTTATCTTCTACAGAAAATTATCATAGTATGATAATTTTCTGTAGAAGATAAAGATGGCGAGCTCTAGATTTTCTTAAAATTTACATTTATTAGAAAATCTTAAGCTCGCCTTTTTATATTAAATATTTTATAGAAGATAGAATTGTGTCTGCTACCATAAGAACTAAAGCGATAATATTAAATATTTTTAGCTTAGAGTAAGAAATTTTTGAAATAATATTATTCATTTTTTTATCGATAAACGGATAAATAAATCCGATGAAAACAATAGCAATAATTCCCCAAGCAACTGTATAAAAAATACTTATTCTACCATTTAAGTTTAAAAAATCGTTTCTGTAATCCCACCAATAAGAATGAAATAATACCTCTAAAATATAACTTGTATAATATTCAAATACAGAACATACAACAGCAGCATAAGTGAAAAGCTTTACAAAATTATTTTTATATTTACCAAGAAATATAATTAGTATAAGAGCACCATAACCATATATTGGACAAATAGGACCATACAAAAATCCACGCATAGTAAAATGTCCTAATACAATAAAACTATAAATTGTTTCCATTAACCAACCAGCAAAAGCAAATATGAAAAAATATAATATATATAAATGAAAATTATTATTTTCTGTAGTTGAAAACTCCTTATCCATAAAGTCCCCCTTTTTATTAGATATATAATATCAAAAGAGTTTTATAAAGTAAATAAAATTAACTAAAATAAATATATATTTTATTTTGAAAATATTTTTATGTCAAAAAATGTAGAAAATACATTACGAAAAAAGCTAACAGCAATTTGTGTTTACTTTTAAAATGATACATGTTATAATACTTAAAGAAATTAAGAAATATATATGTACATTTGAAAGGAAGAAAAAAATGAAAAAACCAGAGTTATTAGCCCCAGCAGGGTCTTTTGAAAAAGCAAAAATAGCATTTATGTATGGAGCAGATGCAGTATATGCAGGTACATCTAGCTTATCTTTAAGAACAAGAGCAGAAATGAAAGATGATGACCTAGCAAATACAATAAAATATGCACATTCAATAGGTAAAAAGGTATATACAAATATAAATATATATGCTTGGGACGATAGATATGAAGAAATTATAGAACAAGCAAAAATGCTTAATGAATTAAAAGTAGATGGAATAATAGTTGCAGATGGAGGAGTAGTAGATATTTTAAAAGAATATGCACCAGACATTCCTTTACATATTAGTACACAAGCTAATACTATAAGCTATCATGCAGCAAATTTTTGGTATAAAAACGGAGCAAAACGTGTAATACTAGGACGTGAAATGAATAAAAAACAAATAAAGGAACTTATAGAAAATAAGCCTAAAGATTTAGAGGTGGAAATATTTATACATGGAGCAATTTGTTTTGGGTATTCAGGAAGATGTTTTTTAAGTGATTTCTTAGCAGGAAGAAGTGCAAATTTAGGAGATTGTGCACAAAGTTGCAGATGGGCATATAATGTATATGTTGAAGAAACAAATAAACCAGGTAATTTAATGCCAGTAGAGCATGATGATAAGGGAACTTATATTTTTTCATCAAAGGATATGTGCTTAGTAAAAGAAATTCCTGAAATTATAGAAATGGGTGTAGATAGCTTAAAAATCGAAGGAAGACTAAAAACAGAATATTATTTAGCTTCAGTAGTTAATGCATACAGAAATGCAATAGATGATTATATGAAAGATCCTGAAAAATATGATTATACAAAATATTTAAAAGAATTAGAAAAAACAAAAACAAGGGGATTATCAACATTTTATTTTAATGATAGAAATAATAAAGATATACAAGAATATGAGGGAAAACAATATAATTCAGACTATGAATTTGGAGGAAAAGTAGTAGAAAGTATGCAAGATAAGACTATAATTGAAATTAAAAATAAATTACAAGTTGGAGATGAATTAGAAATTATAGTTCCTGGACAGATAGAAACTGTAAAATTCACAATAGATAAATTATGGGAAGTAGATACAAATGAAGAAATAACACATATAAATCCAGGAAAGGTAGAACAAAAAGTAATTATGAGACTTCCGATTGAAGTTCAGAAAGATTGGATTTTAAGAAGAAAAAAATAAAGGACATTTTGGGACGGGTCAATTTTGTTCTTTACATAAAATGATGAATATAATTGAAAAATAGTGAATTAGAAAAAAATTCTAACTCACTATTTTTTTGATACTTTCTTAGTAGTCACAGAAATTTAATAATATTTTTGTAAATAATAAAAGTTAAAAAGACAATAATATTAAATTATATTAACTAACAATTTTTTAAATTTTCTAACTTAAATGCAATAATAAAACCAACAAAAAATAAAATTATAGATGTAAAAGTAAAAGTGTTAGGAATTAGTACAAAAATGCTTCCTAATACAAAGCCAATAATAGAATAAGAAGTTTGGGAATAATGCTTTTTTAATAAAAATCTGATAAGCAATAAAAATATAAAACCTCCAACCAAACAACCAAGTCCAATAGGTACTAAAATACTTAAATTTAAAGTTGCAAGTGATTGAAGATATACATCATAAATTCCAAAACACATTAAAAGAATAGTACTACTTACACCAGGAATAACAATTCCAGCAGACATAGCAAAGCCGGAAAAAATAAGATAAGTGGTATTACAATTACTTATAAAGCTTAAATTACTTATTTTAGTTTCTAATAAAAACAAAAAGAGACCAAGTAAAAATGCAAAAATAGTATATATTAGATAATGAAGTTTAAAGGGACTTTTGGAATTTGTATCTTTTATTAAAGATGGAACAGAACCTAAAATGAGACCTAAAAACAATAATTTACATTCAGCTTCAAAATTTGTAAAAGCATAATTTAATATATTTCCAAATAAAAGAAAACCTATTATAGTACCTAAAACTATAGGAAGCAAAAAAAGTATATTTTTCTTAAAATCTTTAAAAATACCTAAAACACTATCAATTAATTTCTCATAAATACCAAAAATAACACATAAAACACCACTACTAATTCCAGGAACCACGGCTCCTATACCTATTAAAATGCCTTTACCTACAGAAAGTAGAAAATTCATAAAACCAATCCTTTTAATCAAATCTGAAAATACAAATAGTTATAAAAGATTTTTAGAATCTTTCAAATTATTTTTGAATAGGAAATAACTACAATATAAAAGTATTCTTTGAAAAATAATATATGAGTAAATTATTAAAAAATATTGTATGAAAATTTAGTATATGATAAAATTGAAAATAGTAAAGGATAGGTATAAATATGGATATAAAAGAACTAAGTTTAGAAGAAAAAATCGGACAAATGCTTATAATGGGATTAGAAGATAAAGAACAGAAAGAAACAGATAGCATTATAAAAAAACTAAAAATAGGTGGAATAATTATTTATAAAAAGAATTATAACAATTATGAACAAATGTTAGGTTTAATAAACAATATAAAAGAAATGAATGCAGAAAATAAAATTCCTATAACTATTAGTGTAGATCAAGAAGGAGGAAGAGTAAATCGTATGCCTCCTGAAATTTTAAATTTAAAGAGTGCTACAAAATTTGCAAATTCAAAAGATGTAGAACTAGTCAAAGAAACAGGAAATATTATAGGAAAAATGCTAAGCGAAACAGGTATATCTATGGACTATGCTCCTATATTAGATATAAGAAGATTTGAAGAAAAACATGCAATAGGAGATAGGTGCTATGGAGAAAACAAAGAAGATGTAGAAAAATATGCAATAGAAGTTATGAAAAAGATACAACAAAATAATGTTATATCAGTAATAAAACATTTTCCTGGACATGGACTTACAAAAAAGGATTCACATTTTAGGATTCCAAAAATAAAAGAAAAAATTGAACAACTACAAAAAGAAGACATGCAACCTTTTGGAGAAGCAATAAAAAATGGAGCAGATGCAATAATGGTAGGACATCTTATTATAAAAGATGTAGATAAAAAATATCCTGCTTCACTTTCGAAAAAAGTAATTCAAAAATATTTGATAGAAAAATATAATTACCATGGTTTAATAATTACAGATGATATGAAAATGATGGCAATAAGATTGCATTATAATATGAAAAGAGCAGTGAAAAGAGCAATTTTAGCAGGCAATGATATAGTTATGATAGATCTTTCATACAAAAAGGTAGATAAAATTATAAAATATATAATTGATCAAATAAAGAAAGGAAAAATATCTGAAGAAAGAATTAATAAGAGTGTAGAAAAAATTTTAAGAATTAAAGAAAAATATAATATAACAGATGAAAAAACAAGTGGATTTGATATTAATAAAATTAATGAACAGATAGAAAAATTGAATAATAGTTTATAAAATTTATATGCATAGATATATTTTAGTATGTCTATGCATGTATTATTTTAAAGGTCAGGCACTTTTAATTTTTTTATACATATAATTTGGTATAGTAAAAAAATGGAGGTGCTTGTATGCTAGCCCTTACTCTTTCAAGTTTTTTAACGTTTTTACAAGGAGCGGTATTTCTTGTAGGTTATATATCAAATAATCAATTGTTTCCAGAACCACTAACTGCTGAAGAAGAAAATTTATATTTAGAAAAACTAGGTCAAGGTGACGAAGAAGCAAGAAACATATTAATAGAAAGAAATTTAAGATTAGTTGCGCATGTTTCTAAAAAATATATAGCAACAAAAGTTTCACAAGATGATTTAATTTCTATAGGAACAATAGGTTTAATAAAAGGAATAAATAGCTTTAAACCAAGTAAAAATGTTAAATTATCCACATATGTTTCAAGATGCATAGATAATGAAATTCTAATGCATTTGAGAAGTACAAAAAAGATAGGAGCAGAGGTTTCTTTAGAAGATGCAATAGGAAAAGACAAAGATGATAATACAGTTACATTAAAAGATGTGTTAGAAAATAGTGAAAAGAACATAGAAGATGAAGTTGATTTGAAAATGAAAGTAAAGAAATTGTATGAAAAAATGAAATTAGTATTAAAAGATAGAGAAAAATTGATAATAGAAATGAGATTTGGATTAGATGGTAATAAACCAAGGACTCAAAATCAAATTGCAAAAATGATGGGAATATCTCGTTCATATGTTTCTAGGATAGAAACGAAAGCAATAGGAAAACTTGCAAAAGAAATTAAAGAATAAGTATAGTATTGATTAATAAATAAAATAAAAGAGCGAGCCTAAGATTTTCTATCAAATGCAAATTTTAAGAAAATCTAAGGCTCGCCATATTTATCTAGTACAGAAAGTTCTCCTACAAGGAGAACTTTGGTACTATATAAAAAAAGTGGTACTAAAGAATACCACCTTTTACTAACCTAATTATAATATAAAATATAATAAGAGTAATAAGATTCTATCAGTTTATATTGTGCAAGAATACTAATTAACTATTTAACAAATAAAAGCCAAAATTCAAATAAGAAGCAAATAGAACCCATAAAAGATAAGGAATTTGCAAAAGACCTGCTACTTTATTTTTTTGATAAAATTTAATAATCATAATAAATACGAGTAATGCAAGTAAAAGTATCCAAACAAAAGAAAATAGTCGTAATTTACAAACAAAGAAGAAAATTGACCATAAAGCATTTACTCCTAATTGTAAATAATAAATAAATTTAACATCCATATCTACTTTATAGTTACTCTTTAGTATTCCGTAAGAAATTCCCATTAAAATATATAAAATAGTCCACATTATAGGAAATAAAATACTAGGAGGTGCTAATGGTGGCTTTACAAGAGTGTTATAATCCATAAAGTTTGAAATAATAAGACCAACGACTCCACCAACTATAACAGGAAATAAAATAGATTTTAAATATAATCCAAAATTCTTCATAAAATACCTCACTAAATGTTTTTATATAAGTATATTGAATATTAAATGTAAATATACAAATTATACAAAATAATTTTTAACTAAAAGTGTTTATTTTTTTTATAAAATATGTTAAAGTATAATTAAGAAAAAAATTAGGAGGAATATACATATGAAAAAACAAACTTTAACTATAATTATAATTGCAGTTATAATATTAGCAGTTATAATAGGAACTATTTTAATTATAAATAACAAAAATAAAGGTAACGAGGAAGGTAAAATTGAAACAACAGAACAAATGAAAGAAATGTTTAAGACAATTTATAGTAAATTAGGAGAAAAGTTACCAAACTTAGAAACACAAGAAATTTCTATAAAAGATGAAACACAAGTTAAAGAATATACAGGATTAAAATCAAATAAAGACATTGAAAAAATAATTGTATCTGAACCACTAATGTCTTCACAAGCATATTCAGCAGTTACTGTTAAAGTAAAATCAGGAGCAAATATTGAAGAAATAAAAAAAGAAATGTTAGAAAATATAAATATGTCAAAATGGATTTGCGTTTCAGCTGAAAAAATGTATATAACTAACAATGAAAATACAATTTTTATGGTAATGTCTAATGAAGATTGGGCAAAGCCAGTATATAATGAATTTAAAGAATATGTAGGAAATAACATAGGAAAAGAACTAGAAAAGGCTGAAGAGGAAAATATAAATCTTCCACCACAAATGATAGTACAATAATAAAATAATAAAGCTTCCTTAAAAGAGGAAGCTTTATTAATAGGAGGAAAAAATGCTTTTTACAAGTATAAGTTTTTTATATTATTTTTTGCCCATAGTATTAATACTATATTTTGTTGTTCCTAAAAAGGCAAAGAATTTCATACTATTTATAGCATCTATGGCTTTTTACTTTTATGGTGAGCCTAAATATATATTTTTAATGTTAGCTGAAATATTAATAGCATATATAGGTGCAATTTTTATAGATAAGTACAAAAATAAATCAATATTAATATGCATAATTATAATACATTTAGCTTTATTAGGAATATTTAAGTATACAGACTTTATATTAGAAAATATAAATAATATATTAAGTGTAAATATACCAATATTAAGAATTGCTTTACCAATAGGAATTTCATTTTATACTTTCCAAATTATTAGTTATGAGGTAGATGTATATAGAAATAAAGTAAGAGTACAAAAAAACTTATTAAAACTTGCAACATATGTTTCATTATTTCCACAATTAATTGCAGGACCAATAGTAAGATATGAAACAATAGAAGAAGAGTTAAATAATAGAAAACATACCTTTGAAAAGTTTGCGTATGGAGTTAGAAGATTTACAATAGGATTAGGCAAAAAAGTGTTAATTGCAAATATGCTAGGAGAGTTATGTGAGTTATTTACAGCAACAAATGAAAAGAGTATAGTTTTTTATTGGATTTTTGGAATAAGCTATATGTTGCAAATATATTTTGATTTTTCGGCGTATTCAGATATGGCAATAGGGTTAGGAAGAATATTTGGATTTGAATTTCTTGAAAACTTTAATTATCCATACATATCAAAGAGCATAACAGAATTTTGGAGAAGATGGCATATATCACTAAGCTCATGGTTTAGAGACTATGTATATATTCCGTTAGGTGGAAGCAAAAAAGGAAAAAAGGTATTAGTAAGAAATTTACTTATAGTTTGGACTCTTACAGGAATATGGCATGGAGCAAGTTGGAATTTTGTTATATGGGGATTAATGTTTGGAATAATACTTATAATAGAAAAGTTATGGCTTGGAAAATATATAGAAAAGTTACCTAACATATTTAAAAGAATGTATGTACTTTTTATAGTAATTATAAGTTTTATTATATTTAATGCAAATAATATATCAGATGCAATAATCAATATAAATGGTTTATTTGGTATAAATAAAGAAGTGTTTATAAACGATTATACATTATACTGCTTAAAGAAATACTTTATAATACTTCTAGTTTCAATAATAGGAGCAACACCATTACTAAAAGAATGCATAACAAAGTTGAAAATGAAAAAAAGTATAAAAAAAGTTATAAATTTGTTAGAACCTATATTTATAATTATATTATTAATTATTGTTACAGCTTATTTAGTAGATAACTCATATAATCCATTTTTGTATTTTAGATTTTAAAAGAATTGGAGGGAAAAATGACAGATAAAGTAAAAAATATTGTAGTTACAATAATGTTTTTATTTTTTATTATACTTATATTTTTTATAAATATAATAAAAAAAGATGATACTATTTCTATAGCAGAAAGAAGAAAATTAGAACAACTACCTTCATTTTCAATATCAAAATTATTTAATGGAACATTTTTTGAAAAATTTGACTTATATGTAACAGATCAATTTGTTCAAAGACAAAATATGAGAAAATTAAAAACAAATGTAGAACTTAATATTTTTAAAAAGAAAGATTACGATAATTTATACAAAAACAAAGAATATATAATAGGACAAACATATCCGTTAAATGAAAGTTCAGTTCAAAATATAGCAGATAAAATAACGCAAATTAAAAAAGAAAATTTAACAGATGAAAATAATATATATTTTTCAATAGTTCCAGATAAGAATTATTTTGTAAATGAGGACAATTTGAAATTAGATTATAATAAAATAGAATATATATTAAAGGAAAATCTACAGTTTGCAAAATATATTAACATTTTTGATGAATTGCAATTATCAGACTATTATAAAACGGATACTCATTGGAAACAAGAAAATTTACTAAAAGTAGCAAATACTATAGCAAATGAAATGAATGTAAAAATAGAAAATGAATATGAACAAAAAAGTATTATTAAATTTGAAGGAGCATATGCAGGACAACTTCCATTAGAAACGCAAGAAGATGAAATAAAAATATTAACCAATGATATTTTAGAAAACTGCAAAGTTTATAATTATGAAACAAAAGAATATACAAAAATATATGATATGTCTAAGAAAGATAGTTTAGATAAATATGATATATATTTATCAGGTGCTGTGCCATTACTAACAATAGAAAATGATAAAAGTGAATCTACAAAAGAACTAGTGGTATTTAGAGACTCTTATGCAAGTAGTTTAATTCCATTATTAGTATCAGGTTACAAAAAAATTACAGTAGTCGATACTAGATATATATCACCAAAAATATTAAATGAATACATTAATTTTTCAAATCAAGACATATTATTCATATATAGTATTTTAATAATAAATAATAGTACATCATTAAAGTAAAATAAAAGGAGGCTGTAAAAAAGTCTCCTTTTTCGTTTTAGTCTAGTTTCCCTAAAAGAAAATAAAAAAATTATTCATATTTTCTTGCTATTTTTTAGATAATATTGTATTATAATATAAGTATAATTTGTGCCAGAAAAGTAAAAAATAGGAAATGCTAGAAAGGGGCAACTATAAATGAAAAAAATAAGTATAGTTTTTGCTATTGTTATTTGTATATTTTCTACTACAGCAGTATTTGCAACTAATACAAATGCTATTAATGCAAAAACAACAAAAGCAACAACAAATTCAATATCAAATGAAGTAAAACAAAGTGAAACAATGAGTCAATTAGTAGAAATAAAAGATAATGAGAAAAAAACATTAGAAGATTATCAAGCAGCATATGGCTCAGAAACATACGGATTAACAGCATACATATTAAATAAAGTACAAATTTATAGTATTCCATTTTGTTTTGTAGGAATAGCTATTAGTGCTATTTACCAATATGTTTTAGGTATTCGTAAATTAGACACAAGAGATAAAGGTTTTGCTATTATGATTTCAATTATTACAATATTTGTAATAGCGCAAGTATTACCATTAATATTTGCAATCGTAGTAAAAGGTTGGAGGGGTTAAACAAATGAAAGTTTTATTTGCAGTGAGTAATGAATCTATTTCAGAAACAATTATAAAAAAATATCAACAAATGTATAAAGAGATAATTTTAAGTAAAAATGTATATTATTTTAATGCTATTATAAAAGAGTTAGAAAAAGATAAAACTTATGATCGTATTGTTATAAGTGAGGACTTAGAGCCTTTTACTAACAACAATTATGAAACAATAGATAATTTTATATTTGAAAAATTAGACAATATTTCAGATGAAGCTTCTACCACTGCAGGTGAAGATATTCCTATTATATTAATTGCAACAGATAGACGTACAAAATCAGATAACTTATTAATAAAATTATTTGGAATAGGTGTTTATAGTGCTTTACTTGGACAAGACAGAAGTATAGAAGAAGTATGTAAATTAATTCAAAAGCCAAGATCTAAAAAAGAAGCTAAAGTTTATTATAAAATAGATTCTAATGATGTTGATTATAAACCAGAAAATGAAGCAGATGTTAGTGAAACAGAGATTCAAAACATATTAACACATTATAAACGTTTAGGAAGAAATGAAGAACGTTATGTAGAAAGTTTTGATAGTATTGCAACACAATATACAGATCAACAATTAAGAGTTATTATAAAATTTTTACCACTAAATGTTAAAGCAGTATTAGAAGAAAACAGTCCTAGATATCAACAATTAATGTCATTTGAAAAGCCAAAAACATCAAAATATGGACAATATCAAAATAAAAACAAAACAAAGTTAAATAACAATACAAGCAAAGCACTTAGCAATAATGGAATAAAAGTAGAGTCTATACCAAGTGGTGAGAAAAAATTAACTAAACCAGTTATTATTCCATCAGCTAATACAATGAAAAGAGTACAAAAAGTAGAAAAAATTGAAAAGCCAGAGGAAAAATTAGTACAAAAAATGGAAGAAATAAATGTGCCAGATATAGAAGAAACTAATACACAAGAACCAGTACATGAAATTCCTGAAATGGTTGAAGAAACAAAGAAGAGAAGAGGCAGACCAAGGAAAATACAACCTGAAATTGTTCAAGTAGAAGAAAAACCAAAAAAAGGAAGAGGAAGACCAAGAAAAAATCCTGTAGAAGAAACTATTGTAGAACCTGAAGAAGATTCTATGTTACCAGGATTTGAAAAAGAAACTGAAAATCCAGAAATTGAAGAAAAACAAACTTCAAGTGTAATGAAACCAAATAATAATGAATCACAATTTGAAGAAGATACAATACTTTCTGGATTTGATGATGATGTATTACCGGGATTTGAAGATGTAAATTCAAACAATTATAATACTCAAGAAGATAATGAAGAAAATGTTCTTCCAGGCTGGGAAGATGACGAACAAGAACAACAAGAAGAACCAACAATAAATAATAATTATAATACCAATAGTTATAATTCAAATAATGAAGAAGATTTCTTTAATCCAGTACAAAATGAATCTCATTTACAAAATTACAGAGAATCATCTGCAAATTTAGAAAGTTTACTAACAAGAGATAAAAAAATAGTAGCTTTGGTAGGAACTTCAAAAAATGGAACATCATTCTTAGTAAATAATTTAGCAGAAGTATTATCAAATCAAGGAATAAAAACAGCAATTTTAGATTTAACAGAAAATAGAAATTCATATTATATTTATACAAAAAATGAAGAGCAATTAAGAAAAATAGCATATGATTGCACAGAAAAATTAAATCAAGGTATTGCTGAAGGTATAAAAGTAAATAGTAATTTAGATGTATATACATCATTACCAGGTGAAAAAAATAATATTGAAGATTATACTTCAATATTAGAAACATTAGTAAAAAACTATGCTTTAATATTATTAGATTGTGATTTCTCTACACAATATGGTTATTTAAAAGAAGCAAGCGAAATGTATTTAGTACAAAGTATGGATGTACTTACAATTCAACCATTAACAGCTTATTTAAGAGAATTAAAAGCAAAAGGTATATTAGAACCAAATAAATTAAGAGCAGTTATTAATAAATATACTAAAGTTAAAGGAGTTACAGAAAAGGCAATTATAGGCGGAATGGCATTTTACAATGACCCTGCAATGTCATTTATGACAGAATTATTTAATAGGGAAACTATTCAATATTGTGTAATACCATTTGATGTACAAGTATATACAAAATACTTAGAAGGACTAATAAATTGTAATATTACATTAAGTGGATATTCAAAAGAATTTATTAATTCATTAAATAAATTAGCAAATATGGTATATCCTGTAATAGGAAATTCTGTGAATAGCAACAAAGCAAAATATAGTAATCCTAAATATAATAAATATGCTGAAGGAAGTACATTTTCTAATGATATGAATTCTACTTTAGATAAAATGAAAAGAAATTATTAAAAAGGAAAAACAAAAATAGCAAAAAAATGGAGGTGCTAACTTTGACTATAGCTATGATTATATTACTAGTAGTTATTATTGTATTCTTAATGTTATACAATATGTCAGTGCATAAGAAAATAGATACTTTTAGTAACTTAAACCAAAAAATAGTAAGCTTAAATGTGTTACAAGAATTTATGGATACTATTAGTGAAGAAAAAACGCCAGATGAAAAAATTAAGAAAATAAATGATATATTAATAGAAAAATACGACATAAAATATTCTACAATTGTTGTATATAATGGTGCTGAGTATACAATAAAGGCAACAAATGTAGATAGTAAACATTGGGATACTTTAAAAAATCTACACTCAGAGGAAATTTTTAAAGATAGTATTCAAACGGCAACTCCTAAATATATTACAATAGAAAAAGAAGGAGATAGACTTCCTTATCAAAAAATGGAATTCGGAAGAGCAAAATCAGCAATGTTTTTCCCATTATATATAGACAATATATATATAGGATATTGGATTATTGAGAGTGGAGTTCCACACGATTTTGACAATATAGATACAACAATATTAGAAGTTGTAAAAAATAATATAGTATCTGTAATAAAAACAATTGATAAACAAAATGTAATAGAAAATATAGTCAGAGATGATGAGTTTACAGGTCTAAAATCAGAAGAATATTTATATGGAGAAGGTAAAAGAAAAATTGATGAGTATGATACTTCCGCTATATGTATGTTCAAAATAATAAATATAAATAATATAAACGAAGAATATGGCAGACATACAGGAAATTATGTTATTTCAAAAGTTAGTGATATGGTAAGACAAAATATTGCTTCTGAATATGTTTTTGTAAGATATATGGGACCAAAATTTGTAATAGCATTTACTGGAATAGATGTAGATGGAATAACAGAATTTATGACTGAAATAAAGAAAAATGTCGAAAATATGAAAATTGAACAAGTAGAAGAAGATGTATTTGAAGGTGATAAACCACAAATAATTAGTCCTAAAATCAATATAGCAGTTACTACTTATTATAAAGGAACAGCTTTAGAGGGAACTACTAAAAAATTAGAAGAATATATAGACTCTGCGAAAGAAAATGAAAGCCAAATTAATTATATATAGACTTGTTAAGGAGGTAAAAAAAGTATGGCAAATGATGAAACAATGTGCTTCAAAGTACCAAATGAGGGAAGATTAGCGACTAGAGAAATTTTAAAAGAAGTATATGAAGCATTATCAGAAAAAGGATACAATCCAGTTAATCAAATAGTTGGTTATATTTTATCTGGAGATCCAACATATATTACTAGTCATAAAGGGGCTAGAAATTTAATTCGTCAAGTAGAAAGAGATGAATTATTAGAGAAAATGGTTAAAAACTATATAGGAATGGAAGAAGAATAATAATGAGAAAACTTGGAATAGATTATGGAGATGCTAGAGTTGGAATTGCTATAACAGATGCATTAAATATCACTGTACAAGGATTAGAAACTATTCATCACCAAGGAAATGACAAAGTAGTATTAAAAAGACTTGAAGAATTATTAAACCAATATGAAATTGATACCTTTGTTATAGGAATGCCAATAAATATGAATGGAACTAAAACTGAAAGAGTTGAAGTAACAGAAAAATTTATACATAAATGCAAATGTAGATTTCCAAAAATAGCAATAGAGACAATAGACGAAAGACTTACAACAGTAGAGGCTCATAAAACAATGAATTTCTTGAATGTTAATAAAAACAAAAAAAGAAATATAGTAGATACCATATCAGCAGTATATATTTTAGAGACTTATATGAAAAAATGTGAAAATTCTTAAACATATATTGCACAAATATAAAAAATAGTATATGATAAAACAAAATTACAAATACTAACGAAAAGATATTAATATTGTAGAAATACAATTAATATAAATAATTGAAAGGAGAAAATTTTAAAATGGATGAAAATGAAAACAACATTCCAGAGGAGGAATTAGATAATATTATTGTATTAAACGATGAAAATGGAGAAGAAGTACCTTTTGAATTTTTAGATTTAATAGAATTAGAAGGAGAAGAATATGTAGTATTACTTCCAGTAGAAGAAGATGAAGAAGCAGAAGGAGAAGTTGTAATTCTAAAAGTAGAAGATACAGAATCTGAAGAAGAAGAATCTTACGTAAGTGTTGATGATGAAGATACACTCAATAAAGTATTTGAAATCTTTAAAGAAAAATTCAAAGATGAATTTAATTTTGTAGATGATGAACAATAATAAAAGGTTGGAGGTTGGAACTAATAATTCTAACCTCTAAATTTTTTATATTCTAAAAAAATTACATAAAAGTGATAATTGAATTTTATAAAAAAGAAAAAATAGAGATAGGAGAAAATAAAATGAAAAATTTAAGTAGTTGGTTAATAACAATGTTTATAATAATGTTTTGGATATTAAGACTTATAATAGCTATAACAGGAACATTAGATATAGAGTTTACATTTAAACCAATAGATAATAATATAGAAGTTATATTGCTATTTGTTGTTTTAGCATTGATTCCATTTATATTTAAAAGAAAAATTTGGGCTGCAATCGCATATTTAATAGGCTATGGCTATTATTTTGGAAGAGGTCTAATAGAAAATATTATGCCTATGATAAAAGGAGAAACACTTAGTCCAGAAACTTATATGAATATGTTTATAGCTCTAATTGCTATTGTACTTCCAATAGCAGCTATATTTGATATTTTATTAGATAAAACAAGAACTAAAAATCCAGTAAACAAAGAAACAGATTGGTTTTATAAAAATGAACAATATGATAGAAAACTAGATGAAAGAGCAGACAAAAATAATTATAGAACTTTGTAATTTTAAAAATTCTATGAGAAAGTTACGAAAACATAACATTGATTATAAAAATTACTGACAAAAAAGGAGAAATAAATATGGACTATATAAGTACTATAAACGAAAGTGTAAAAGAATATTTTAAAATATTAGAACTAGAATTTCCAAAATGGTTAAATGATTATATAAATACAAAAGAATTATTAAAACAACAATATATATCAATAACTTGTGGAACTATATATTCAGATTTATTTGAAAGCAGAATTTTATATTCAAGTTTAGAACACTCAATAGGGGTTGCTTTAATTGTTTGGCATTTTACTCATGATAAAAAACAAACATTATCAGGGTTATTTCACGACATAGCAACACCTGTATTTAAACATTGTGTAGACTATTTGAATGGAGATTATATGACTCAAGAATCAACAGAAGACTTGACTACACAGATTATAAAAAATTCAGAAGAAATTATGCAATTGTTAAAAAGAGACAATATAAAGCTAGAAGAAATTAATGACTATCATTTGTATCCAATAGCAGATAACGACACACCTAAACTTTCAGCAGACAGGTTAGAATATTCTTTAACAAATGCATTATTTACATATGAATTAGTAGATATTAATGAAATACGACAAATATATAATGATATAGAAGTTGAGAAGAATGAGGAAAATATAGAAGAGTTATCATTTAGAAATGAAAAAACAGCAAAAAGATTTGTTGAATTAACTAGTAAAATGTCAGTAATATATATGGAAGATAGAACAAGATATTCAATGCAATTATTAGCTGATATTATAAAAAGGCTAAACGAAGAGAAAATAATAACTTTAGATGATTTATACAATATGAAAGACCAAGACGTTATTAATATAATTAAGAAATCACGATATAAAGATATATTTAATACTTGGGCAAAAGCTAAAAAAGTAAAAACTTCAAAAGAAGAGCCAAAAGGGGTGTATTCTGTATATCATGGTACAAAAGTTAGATATATTGATCCATTAGTAAATGGAGAGAGAATATCAAAAGTATGTAAAGAAGCAAAAGAGATGATTGAAAGAAATTTAGCATATGATATGTCGAACTATGTATATCTTGACTTTAATTTTTAAAGAAGAAAATGCAGGTAATTATATTGAAAATTATCTGTATTTTTTATATAATTGGGTCATTGATATAAGTTATGAAAAATGAATAAATTTTTTATAAAAAATGGAGGAATAAATGGAATTAAAAGAATTAATAGGAAAAGAAGAATTAAATAAAAGAATAGAAGAATTAGCAAAACAAATAGATGGAGATTATAAAGAACAAGATATAGTTGCAATATGTGTGTTAAACGGTGCAGCATTTTTTGCAGTAGATTTAACATTAAAAATGAAAACAAAAATGCAAGTAGAATTCATAAAAATATCAAGCTATGAGGGAACAGAAAGTACAGGAAAAATAAGAAAATATTTAGATATAGATAAGAAAAAAGTGGAAGGTAGAAATATATTAATAATAGAAGATATAGTAGATACAGGAAGAAGTATGCATTATTTAATAAAACATTTAAAAGAAAAAAATCCTAAAGATATAAAAATATGTAGCCTTTTAAGCAAACCAAGTAGAAGGGAAATAGAAGTAAATATAGATTATTTAGGATTTGAAGTTCCAAATAAATTTATAATAGGATATGGGTTTGATGACGAAGAAGGATTTAATAGAAACATTCCATATATAGGATGTAAATAAAACACTTTAATGTAAAGGGAGGAAAATAGTGAAAAACTCACTATAAAGTATTTATGAAATATTGTAATTTAAATATAAATCTTACAAATAAAGAAGAATTATTTAAAAAAGATCCAAATAAAACGAAGTGTATTGTTACACTTAATGCACAAATAATTAGGCTAGCAAATACAAACGAAGAATTATTCAACTTTGTTAATCAAAATTATGCAACATTAGATGGACAAATACCATTAAAATTTGCAAGACTTACAGATAAGAAATTTAAGCAAGTCGAAAAATTATCAGGTAGTGAAATTGTATTTGATTTTTGTGAGTATGCAAAAGAGAATAATATGAAAATCTATTTTTTGGGTGGTTTAGAAGATTCGAATAGACAAGCTGTTTTGAATGTTAAAGAAAAATACGGAATAGAAGTAGGAGGATATTCACCACCATATGAAAATTATCCATTTTCAGGAAAGTTTATAAATGACTGTATGAATCATATAAAAGAAGAAAAACCAGATATAATATTTATTGGATTTGGAGCACCAAAACAAGAATTTTTTATGAGAGATAATTTAGAAGAATTAACAAAATGCGGTGTTAAATTTGCTATTGGCAGTGGTGGAACAGTAGACTTTGTATCAGGAAAAATAAAAAGAGCACCTAAATTAATAAGTAAGATGGGACTAGAAGGAATATATAGATTATTTAAACAATTTAATAAAGCTCGAATAAAAAGAATAACATATTCATTTGGTTTCTTTAAATATATAAAAGGACAACCATCATTTACAAAAAGAAAGGAGAAAATCTAATATGTTATGTGCACTTATAATGGCAGGAGGTGTAGGTTCAAGATTTTGGCCACAATCTACACCAGAAAATCCAAAGCAATTTTTATCATTAGTTAGTGAAAAAGCAATGATACAAATGACTTATGATAGAATGAAAAAAATTGTTCCAAAAGAAAAAATATTTATAGTAACCAATTATAATTATGTAGATAAAGTAAAAGAGCAAATACCAGAAATAAAAGATATTAATATAATAACAGAACCATGTTCTAGAAATACAGCTCCATGCATTTTATTGTCTACAATATATATAAAAAATATATACAAAAATACAAATATAGTTTGTGTTTCATCTGATAGTCATATAGAAAATGAAAATAAATTCATAGATGACATTGTTTTAGCTAATGAATTTGTTACTAAAAAACAAGATGCTATTGTAACAATAGGAATAAAACCAACAAGACCAGAAACAAGTTATGGTTATATAAAATATGAACATAGTGATGATAAAGTTTTAAAAGTTTCAAGATTTGTAGAAAAACCAAATTTAGAATTAGCGAAAAAATATTATGAAAGTAAGGAATATTTATGGAATGCAGGAATGTTCATTTTTAATGTAGAAAGTATACTAAAAGAATTTGAAAATAATGTGCAAAAAGAATATAATTTACTAATTAATTTGCCTGAATATACAGATTCAGAATACTATAAATTTTTAAATGAAAATTATGAAAAATGTACAAAAATATCAATAGATTATGCTGTAATGGAAAAATCAAATAATGTATATACAATTCCAACTGAAATAGGTTGGGATGATATAGGAACATGGAATTCAGTAGAAAGATATATACCAAAAGATGAAAGAGACAATGTGCTAAAAGGAAATATTGAAGCAATAGACTCAAACAATAATATAGTATATGCTAATAATAAAAAAGTAGTATTACTTGATGTTGAAAATGTATTTTGCATAGATTCAGACAATGTAATTATTGTGGGAAAAAGAGAAAGTTTGGGTAAAGTTCATACTTTAAAAGATAAATTAGAGAAATAAATGGTTGCAATTTAAACGAAATATTATTTGTAGATGATATAAGAGAAAACATTATTAATTTTAACAAGAATGGAATAAATGCAGTATTGCCTGAAGAGGTTAATTCATTGCTAGAAAATAATATAAAGTAGGTGAAAATAATGAATAATGAAAATAAAACAAACATTAACTGTTATAAACCGACTTATGGAAAACTTCCTATGAAGTCTTATAAATAAAGTCTTTTAGTCTTATTCCTTTTTACATTTTATAACTGGAAAATGATAGTTATTTTAAATAAAATAGAGGTAATAACGACTTATGGAAAACTTTTATATGAAGCAATAAATAAGGAGGTAGTAATGAAGAAAATTGTAGATAGATATACTAATAATATTTTTGAAAATATTAAACATATGGATGAATATGGAAATGAATATTGGTATGCTAGAGAACTTTCAAAAGTTTTAGAATATAAAGACTGGAGAAACTTCTTAAAGGTTTTAAATAAAGCAAAAGATGCTTGTAAAAATTCTGGGTTTAATATAGATGAACAACTTGTTGAGGTCAACAGGTTGTCAAAAAGAAATAATAATGCCACTGCTAATATACAAGATTATAAACTTTCAAGATATATATGTTATTTAATAGTACAAAATGCAGATCCAAGCAAAGAAGTTGTTGCTTTAGGACAAACCTATTTTGCTATACAAACAAGAAAACAAGAAATAACAGAGCAAGAATATGATTCATTATCAGATGATGAAAAAAGATTTTATCAAAGAAAGTTAACGAGACAAGGTAATTATACTTTGCAAAAAGTTGCGTCTTCTGTTGGTGTTAAAAATATGGCTGAATTTCATAATGCAGGATATAAAGGATTATATAATGGTGAAACCGCTGATGATATATTTAAAAGAAAAAAATTACGATATAGAGAAGATATTTTAGATAATATGAATGAAGATGAATTAGTTGCTAATTTATTTAGAATAAATCAAACGAAGCAAAAACTTTTAAAAGATAATGTACAAGGTGAGAAAGAAGCAAAAGATGTACATTATGAGGTAGGAAAAAAAGTTAGAAAGGCAATTGCAGATATTGGTGGAACGATGCCGGAAGAAATGCCAACACCTAAAAAGAGTTTAAAAGAACTTGAAAGAGAAAGGAAAAAATTAGAAATAAAAGAGCAAAAGAAACTTGATGAAATAAAATAGTAAGTTATCGCACAAATTATAACAATTCAACTAATCGTTGATAAAGAAAAATCCCCATACTAAACGATTAGTATGTGTACTTTTTTTAGATAATAATTTACACTTAATTTGAAGGAGGTAAATGATATGGATCAGATTAAAATTGGAAAATTTATAGCTGAATGTAGAAAAAAGAATAATTTAACTCAAATGCAACTTGCAGAGAAATTAAACATTACAGATAGAGCTATTTCAAAATGGGAAAACGGAAAAGGAATGCCTGATTCATCAATAATGCTCGATTTGTGTAATGAACTCAAAATAAGTGTAAATGAATTATTATGTGGGGAGTTGATTGAAATGAATAATTATAATGAAGTAGCAGAAAAAATGTTATTAGAAATGGCACAAAAGGAAGAAATGCAAAATAAAAAATTAATGATGTATGAAAATGTGATTGGATTTAGTTCGGCAATATCTTTCTTAATACTAATTTTTGTTACATCATTTTTAGTGGAGAATAATATAGCGAAAATAGTATTGTTTATATTAGCATTTATTCTTTTAATAATAGGTGTTTCATTTGCATTAAAAATAGAAACAGAAACAGGTTATTATGAATGTCAAAAATGTCATTATAAATATGTACCAAAATATAGCCAAGTATATTTTGCAATGCATTCTGGAACTACACGATATATGAAATGTCCAAAATGTAACAAGAAAAGTTGGCAAAGAAAGACTTTAAGTAAGTAAAAAATTACAAGTTGTAAAAAGGAAGTGATTAAAATGGATATGTATCAAAAAAGAAAAATTAGAGCAGAAAAGAAAAATAACAATCAAGAAGAAAAGTTAATTAAAGTCGGAATCAACTGGTATCCAGGACACATGGCAAAAACAAAAAAACAAATACAAGAAGATTTAAAATTAATAGATGTAGTAATAGAGATATTAGATGCTAGAATACCAGTATCTAGTCAAAATCCAGATATAGCAGAGTGGACAAAAAACAAGAAAAAAATAGTAATATTAAATAAAGCAGACTTAGCAGAAGAAAAGCAAAACGAAAAATGGGTAGAACACTACAAAAAACAAGGAATAGTAGCAATACTAACAGATTCAAACTCTGGAAAAGGTGTGCCAGAAACAATAAGACAAATAGAAAAAATAATGCAAGAAGACAAAGAAGCTTTTTCAAATAAGGGAAGAGTAGGAAGATCAATAAGAGTTATGATAGTAGGAATACCTAATGTAGGAAAATCATCTTTTATAAATCGTATAACTAAAAAATCATCTACGGCAGTAGGAAATAGACCGGGTGTTACAAGACAAAAACAATGGGTTAGAGTAAAAGAAAATATAGAATTGTTAGATACACCGGGAATCTTATGGCCAAAATTAGAACCACAAGAAGTTGCATTTCATTTAGCATTTACGGGAACAATAAAAGACGACAATTTAGAAAAAACAGAAATAGCATATTTTTTATTAAAATACTTATTAGAAAACAAAAGAGAATCAATAATAGATAGATATGGAATTTCAAATGAAATAATAGAAGAAAAATTATCAAATGAAGAACAAATGGAAAATGAGAATATTTTAGAAATATTATATGAGATTGGTAAAAAAAGAGGAGCAATAATTTCTGGTGGTAAAATAGATGAAGAAAAGGTCTCAAATATTCTAATAGATGATTTTAGAACAGGAAAACTAGGAAGGATTACTCTAGAAGTAGCAAAATAAGAAGGAAGAATAGATGAAAGAATTAATAGAAAGAAAAAAAGATATAGAAGAAGTAAAATTGATGCCTCCATTAGTTTGGGCGTATGTTGGAGATGCTGTATATGAATTATATGTTAGAACAAATTTGGTAAATAATACTAAATTAAATCCACATAAACTTCATGTAGAAGCGATTAAATATGTTAAAGCACAAGCACAGGCAAAAATATTGGAAAAAATTACGGAAATCTTAACTGAAGAAGAAAAAGATATAGTAAGAAGAGGTAGAAATGCTCAAAATCATCATTTGCCTAAAAATGCTAATTTAGATGAGTATAGTCATGCTACTGCATTTGAAGCATTAATAGGATACTTATATCTAACAAAGCAAGATGAAAGATTAAGAGAAATTTTAGAAAACATATTTAAGGACTATTCTATTTAAAATTAAAAACAAAAATTATGTAAAATACTTAATACTAAAAATAAGCTAAAATATTGAATAAATAAAAATACTAAATTATACTTTAAAAGTAATTTGATGTTTTCTTATATGTGTAGAATAAGAGAAAAATATATAAATTATCATTGAAATTTAAATACAAGGAGAAAACAAATGAAAAAGATTATAACAAGTGAAAATGGAATAACATTAGTAGCATTAGTAGTAACCATAATAGTATTAATAATTTTAGCAGGAATAAGCATAAATTTGGTTTTAGGAGATAATGGAATAATGAATATTGCAAAGAAAGCAAAAGAAAATATGGAACTTGCAAGAATAGAAGAGAAAACTGAATTAAATGAATTGTATACTCAATTAGAAACAGAAGGTTCAAATTCAGAAAATTTACCATATGATTCAATAGCAAAACTTACAGAATTTAAAACCGCAATAGCAAATGCGATAGAAGAGGCTGGAGGAGTGAAAACTGAAATATCTGAGGAAACATCTGTATTTGCTGATAATATAAGGGGAATATTAAAAGAAACAACTAAAAATGCAACGGCAACACCTGAAGATATAGCAAAAGGAAAAACAGCATATGTGAATGGAATTTTAATTGAAGGAAATGCAAACAGTAATGCAGGAGTACTAAGATTAGTGAGCAAAGGAAATTCTTCTGCAGTAATAGAAAATTGTGATGTATATTATGGAAATGAAAGTTCACAAGTAAAGGCAAGTAATGGACAAGTAATACAAGCACATACTAGTTGGGGAGGTGTTGCACAAGTATATACATCATTAGTAGATTTGACTAACTATACACATATTTACTATTCAAGTACGCCAACCACCTATAATAATTATGATATGAATCCAAATGGAACGTATTTGATAGATAGTAATGGAAATTCAATAGCACTTAATAAAAGTGGCTATAGTGGAATGATAGATATAAAAAAATATAATGGAGAATATAAAATAAGAGTATTAGCAGATTGTCATGCAGAACAGAATTATCACTGTTATTTAACACTTAATTATTTATATTTGTTATCTATCCCAGAATAGTACAGAAGGTATAAAAAATAACCAATAACCAATTGACACAAAGTAAAAAAAATGTTATTATAAATAAGCATTAAGAAAAGGCCCCTTGGTCAAGCGGTTAAGACGCAGCCCTCTCAAGGCTGAATCATGGGTTCGATTCCCGTAGGGGTCACCAAATTATTTAAAACTAGAAAGAAAAAATTTCTAGTTTTTTTTGCTTTTTTTATATGCAAAAATTGTTGAAAAAAATATATGTTTATGTTATAACTAAATATAGTAATATTTATAAGGAGGTCATCATATGGCAAAAAAACAAAGAGATATTGGAAAAATAGCAACAAAAGTTATGGCTATATTTTTAGCTGCATTAATGGTATTAGGAATAGGCGGAACATTAATATATTATTTAGTAGCAATGTAAAAATAAATAAAAGGAAGAAAATAAATGAAAGATAGTTTTTTTAATGTTATAGATACATTTTGGCAAGTAAATGTAGTTGAATATATCACAAACTTACAAGAGAATCCATTAAGGCTTATTTCACTTGCGATAGATCTAACTATTGTAATATTTTTAGCATATAAACTAATTAAAATGACAAAGAAATCAAGAGTTTGGCAGTTAATAAAAGGAATAGCACTATTGATTGTTGCTACTTTGATAAGTGGATGGATTCATTTAGATATATTGCATTATATATTAACTTCAATTATGACATATGGAGTAATAGTAATGATAGTTATATTCCAACCAGAATTAAGAAGAGGCTTAGAACAATTAGGAACAAATAAATTTACTAAATTCTTTGGAATAGATAAAGATATAATTACTAAATCTAAAGAAGATATTTATAAAATAGTTATTGCAGTAGAGGAACTTGCATCACACAAAACAGGTGGATTAATAGTATTAGAAAGAGATATAAAAATAGGAGATATTGCAGAGACAGGAATAGAAATGAATAGTGATATTTCTCCACAATTATTGGTAAATATATTTGTACCAAATACACCTCTTCATGATGGAGCTATTATAATAAGCAATAATAAAATAGTAGCTGCAGCATGTATACTTCCACTTGCAAATGATAAAGAAATAGCTAAAGCATTAGGAACAAGACATAGAGCCGCAATTGGAGTTTCAAAAGAAACAGATAGTATAGCTATTGTTATTTCTGAAGAAACAGGAAAAATATCAGTAGCAAAAGATGGAACTTTAATAGTAGACGTAGATGAAGAAACGTTAAAGAAAATATTAATTAAAGAAATGATTACCAATAGGTTTAAAGAAGAAAGTACAGTAAAAGCAAATAAAATAAAAAAACTAAGAACTAAATTTGAAAAAGAAAATAAGAAAGAATCATAAAAATAAAAGGATTTTAATATGAAAAATATTAGATTAACAATTGAATATGATGGAAAAGATTTCAATGGGTGGCAAAAACAGCCAAATAAGTTAAATATACAAGGAGAAATTGAAAGAGCTATAGAAGAAATAACAGGAGAAAAAGTAGATTTAATTGCATCTGGGAGGACAGATGCAGGAGTACATGCTTTTGCTCAAATGGCAAACTTTAAGACAAATAGCAATCTTCCTATAGAAAAATACCCAATAGCTTTGAATACAAAATTAAAAAAATCTATACGTATTCAAAAGGCAGAAGAAGTAGAAGAAGATTTTCATTCAAGATATCATTGTAAACAAAAAACATACAGATATGTAATTAATAATAGTGAGCAAGGTTCTAGCATATATAGAAATTTAGAGTACTTTGTGCCTAATAAATTAAATGTAGAAAAAATGCAAGAAGCGGTAAAATATTTTGAAGGAGAACATGATTTTAAAGCATTTAAAGCAAGTGGTACAAGTAGTAAAAGTAGTGTAAGAACTATTTATAAAACTAAAGTAGAAAAACAAGGAGATAGAATCGTAATAGAACTTACAGGTAATGGATTTTTATATAATATGGTCAGAATAATTGCAGGAACATTAGTAGAAGTAGGGTTAGGAAAAATAGAACCAAATGGAATTCCTAAAATTATAGAAAAAGGAGAAAGAGCAAGAGCTGGAAAAACACTTCCACCACAAGGTTTGTATTTAGTAAAAGTAGAGTATCAATAAAGTATCATAGGAACATAAAAAGTAGTGAATTCATATAATATACAAAAAAGAAAAAACATAAGGAGAGATAAATATGAATACATTACTTTTATTTTTTGCTCTACCAATAGCAACAATTCTTTTAGCTATTGTAGTAGAGAAAATACTAAGAAATCCATTTTTAACAGCAATTACATTTTTTGCAATATACTTAATAGTAGCATTTGCAGCATTTGATGCAACATTCTTAATATATGCAATTGTTTATACTATATTAGCATTTATAATAGCAATTATTACAGAATTCTTTTTCCAAAAATGTAGAGAACAAAATAACAATTGTTGTAAATGGTTTTGCAGATGTAGCCAATCTAATAATACAATAACATTAAATGATCAAGATGTAACAAGAATAGCGAATAGATTAGCAGACATACAAAATTCAAATAACAATAATAGTTGCAATTGTAATTGCAGAAATAATAATACATCAGATGTAGCTACAGTAAATGTAACAAATAATACAACTGGAGGAAGAACAAGTTGGTGTTGCTACAGAAGACAATAAAAAGTACCAAAAGGGACGTTACCAAAAGGTGAATCTGTCCCTTTTGGTATTTTTTATATAGTACCAAATTTCTCCTAGTAGGAGGAATTTCCGTACTATTTTTTGCATGTACAAGCTAATATTACAAAAATATTACAACCATATTATTTTTATATGACACTTGCCTTAATTTATTGTTTTTCTGCATAAATTGTTGTACAATGAAATAAGTAATAATATTTTGTCAAAAAATAAGGAGGAATATAGATATGGCAATGAATCCGATGCAAAGGAAAGCAAATAATTATTTATTAATAGGAATATTAGGAACACTATTGGTAACTGGTTTGATAATAGTATTTTTATTTATACAACTAAATAACTTAAAACAAGATGCTAAAAAACAACAGACTAATAGTAAAACAGTATATGTAGTAGCACAAGATATAAAATCAGGAGAAACAGTATCTTATGAAAAGTTGATAAAAAGATCAATTCAAAATGTAGCTATTCCAGAAAATGTACTATCTGTAGAATTAACTGAAAAGACAATAGCAAAAATTGATTTAAAAATAGGAACAGTTATAACAGATAATATGGTACAAGAATCTGATGATAAAACTACAGCAGATATAAGAAAACAAGAATATAATACTATTATTTTACCAACACAAATACAAAGCGGAGATTATATAGATGTACGTTTGAGATTATCAAATGGAGTAGATTATATTGTAGTTTCAAAGAAAAAAGTTGAAATACCACAAATAAATGGAGTTGATTCAGCTAATTCTATTAATATAAACTTAAATGAAACAGAAATTATGGTAATGTCCAATGCTATAATAGAAGCTTTTATAGATAAAGGATCTTTACTTTATGCAACAACATATGCAGAACCAGGAATGCAAAGTTCTGTAATTCCAACATATGTACCAAGTGGAACAGTACAAAGCGCATTGAATGCAAATCCAAATATTGAACAAGAAGCTAAAAATGCGTTATTTGCAAGATATAATCAAAATGCAAGTACAAGAACAAATGTAATAGATGGTACTTTAGCTCAATATGCTCAAGATAGAGTAGATAATATAGAAGAAAGAGTACAAGAACAAATTACAAAAGCAAAAGAAGAAAGACAAACCTACTTAGAAACATTAGGTGGATATTAAAATTAAAAGAAAAAACACAACCTTATAGGTTGAGACATTTAAAATGGAGGAAAACAATGAAAAAAATAGGATTCATTGGAGCTTATGACAAAACTGATTTAATATTATATGTTGCTAAGATATTAGTAGAAATGGGAAAAAAAGTAATATTAATAGATGCAACACTAACACAAAAGGCAAGATACATAGTTCCAGTAATTAAACCTTCAAAATCTTATGTTACAGAATTTGAAGGAATAGATATAGCTGTTGGATTTGAAAATTTAGACAACATAAAAGAATATTTAGGAATACCTAAATTACTTGATTTAAGTTATGATATAGCATTAATAGACGTGGATACTCCATATACAGTAAGAAGCTTTAAATTAGAAACATTTGAGCAAATTTATTTTGTTACATCTTTTGATATGTATTCAATAAAAAGAGGAATAGAATCAATTAGTGGACTTCAAGATAATATTAATGCAACTAAAGTAATATTTGCAAAAAATATATTAAAAGAGGAAGATGACTATTTAAACTTCTTAACTACGGGAAGTAAAATTAACTGGAATGAAGAAAGAATTTATTTTCCATTTGAAGTAGGAGATCAAACGATTATATATAATAACCAAAGAGTTTCTAAAATAAAATTTAGAAAATTAAGTAACCAATATAAAGAAGGGCTAATGTATTTAACCACTAAAATTTTAGACAATGTAGATGAAAGAATACTTAGAAATACATTTAGAAAAATAGAAAAAGGAGTATAGAAAAAAATGGCAATAATTGCATTTTGGAGTGATGAAGATAAAGAAACTGCACAAACGATGTCAATGGTAGCACTATCTACTTATATGGCAATAGAACATAATTACAGAATATTAGATATTAGTACTAGTTTTGATGATACAACCTTAGAAGATAGTTATTGGAATTTAGAAAAAATGGAACAATTAGTAAAAACAATTTCTAATGATAATGCACAAGTAGGGTTAGAATCAGGTGTAGAAGGCCTAATAAAAATAATAAACAGTAATAAAACTTCTACTAACATAGTGTCTAATTATACCAAAATAGTATTTAAAGATAGATTAGATATTCTTTGTTCATCAAGAACAAAAGAATATGACGAATATAGACAAATAGCAGAATTATATCCCAATATAGTGCAAGTTGCTAATAGAAATTATGATTTAGTATTTGTAGATATTTCAAAAAAAATGCCAAAAGAACAAGTAAGAGAAATGTTACAACTTTCAGATATTATAATAGTAAATATGACACAAAGATTAAAAACAATAGATAATTTTATGAAATTAAGAGAAGAAAATGACTTTTTTAAGAAAAATAATATACTACTAAATCTAGGAAGATATGATAAATATTCAAAGTATAATGTAAAAAATGTTACTAGATATATGAGAGAAAAGAAAGAAATACATGCTATTCCATATAATACATTATTTTTTGAAAGCTGCTCAGAAGGAAAAGTAGCAGAATTTTTCTTAAGATTAAGAAGAATTGAACCAGACGATAGAAATGCAGTATTTGTAGAAGAAACTGCGAGATTAGCAAAAGATTTAATATATAAAATGCAAGAATTACAATTAAAATTGTAACTAAAGAAATAAAGGAAGGAGCCTTATGCTATGAACTTCGTTAATATAATATTAATCTTATTAGTATTAATAATAGCAGGATTTCTAATTATACGTAAGTTAAAAAAGAGACAAGATGAAAAAGAAGAAGAAAAAGTACAAGTAGATGATAAAACTTATACATTAGAAAAAATGACTGCTTTTGTAAAGAAAAGATTAGATGAAATAACAAAGATTAACTTATATGATATAGGTCTTTCAGAGGAAGAATTAAAAAGAAGAAAAAATAAAAAATACGAATTAAAGAAAGCATTAAAAGGCTGTACATATGGAGATGTTAATGACAAAAAATATGTAAAAGAATTAATCTTTGATATATTATCAAAAGAATATGGAGTATCAGAAATAAACATATCAACAGCAATACCTTTTGATATACCATCACTTTTAACTGCACAAGATAAATTCGAAATAGTTCTTTATATGTATAAACAAGATTTTGGATATGAAGCATTAAGTGAGATAATAAATAAATATGACTTAGCAAGGTTAAAATATATATCAGGAGAAACTAAACCTTCTTATGTTATTACAGAAGAAGAGATTAATGAAATTTTTGAAAAAGAAAATTTTGTACTTGCTTTCCAAGATAAATTAAATGTTGTAGTACAAAGAATTTATCAACATTATAAGGGATATTCAAGTATAGATGAAATTCGAGATATGAACATAGATGGTATTTCAGGTGGTGTATCTGGACTTCCAGAAAGTTTCTTAAGCCAAGTAGCACAAACAGATGGAGATTATTTAGATCAAATAGTTGATCACAAAGTCCCTCGTGCTTGTGATAGTATTTGGATAATGTTCCATGGTAAATCAATACGTTTAGCATTCTTATCTTTTGGAACAGAAGCAGAACTAAAAAGAGTATGTCAAAATATTTATAAATACAATAACCCAGGACAATTATCAGATACAAATGGTTATAAAATTAATGAAATGAAAGATGGTTCTCGTGTTGTTGTTGTAAGACCAAGTATGTCAGAAACATGGGCATTCTTCGTAAGAAAATTTGACGTTAAACGTGCTACACTAGAACAAATAGTACGTTTCCCAGGAAAAGAAGAAACAATAGACCTTTTAAAATATTTAGTAAAAGGTGCAAGAATTATATCATTAACTGGTGAGCAAGGTTGCCGGAAAAACAACAATGCTTATGGCTATGATTGAAAATATATATGAAACAATGAACCTTCGTATTACAGAAACTGCATTCGAGCTTCATTTAAGAAAAATATATCCTACAAGAAATATTTTATCAATGCGTGAAACAGAAACAGTATCTGGACAAGAGTGTTTGGATGTTCAAAAGAAAACTGATGGTTCTGTTAATATCATCGGTGAGGTTGCAACTGACCCCGTAGCATCTTGGATGATTCAATCTGCACAGGTTGCATCTAAGTTTACATTATTCACTCACCATGCTAAAACATTCCCAGACTTAGTAACAGCACTACGTAACTCAATGTTAAGAGCTGGAGTTTTCAAAGACGAAAGAACAGCAGAAGAACAAGTTGTTTCAGTATTAAACTTTGATATTCACTTAGTAAAAGATTTTAGAGGTAGAAGATACATAGAGCGTGTTACAGAATGTATACCAGTAGAAGAAAAAAATGAATATACATTTGACCATAGAAAAGAAAAAACATTAGAAGGAAAATTCGACAAATTTATGGATAATGCGACATATTATTTTAGCAAGAGTACAAACAAAGAGTTATACAAATATCAAAACATATTAGAATATCATGACGGAACATATGTATTAACAAATAAAATATCAGATAATAATATCCGTGAAATGTTAAATAACATGGATGATGCAGATGCAGAAGAATTTATAAAATTCGTAGAAAGAAATTGGGGAACAAAGGTAAAGAGATATGCAGAAGATGAACCACAAGAATTACCTGCACCTAAAAAAAGAGGAAGAAAACCAATTAATAAATAATAGAGATACCATACGCAGGACATAGATAGTCTTTAAAGAAGAGACTATAGGAAAATCTGTCTTTACGTCAGAAACTAGAGCAAGATAAAAGGAGGTGTTAATAAGTAAATGAACAGTCAAATGCTAATGTATATGATGATAGGCATTGGAGCATTACTTGCAATTATAGTAATAGTATTCTTTATATTAAAAAGGAATAATAAAGAAGAAAAATATATAAGAGAATTACAACAAGGAACAAAAACCTCAGCATTTTCTAAAGAAATTATATATCAAAAATTATATGTATTTTACTTAAAAACACCTTTTATAAAAAGATATTTGCTGAAATTAAGAAGAAGACTAGAAATTATTAATATAGATGACGAATACTTAACTAGAATGCAAACTGCTAGAATATTAACTAGAACTTTCTTAATTATTATACCGTTAACTATTGCAATTGTTGTTTTAACAAAAAATAATACATTATTAATGAGTATATTATTAATATTCGAAATATTCTTATTAGATACTTTTATAGATGGAAGAGTAGATAGAATAGACAATAACTTATTAAAACAACAAATAAATTTCTTCTCAGAAATAAGACATGCATACCATGAATTTAATATGGTAGAAGAAGCAATATATCAAACAGCACAAGATGATGAAAATCCAGAAATGGCGAGACAAGCCGAAAAAATATATGAAGTATTAATTTCAGATGATCCAGAAGGAGAACTTGAAAAATACTATGATGTAGCACCAAATGCATATTTAAAAGAATTTGCCGGAGTATCATATTTAACAAAAGAATTTGGTGACAGAAAAGTAGATGGATCATCATTATACTTAAAAAACCTAAATAATATTACACAAGAAATGCAACTTGAAATATTAAAAAGAGACAAGTTAGACTATGTATTCCAAAGTTTATCTGTTATAGCTATTGTGCCAATGTTGTGCTTAGAGCCAATAAAAAATTGGGCAATATCACAATTCAGTTTCGTAGAAAGCTTCTATAATGGTAAAAATGGAATGCTTGTACAAATATTAATTTTAATAGCAACATTTGTATGTTATATATTAACAAGAAAACTAAAAGATAATGGATCTACAAAAATGAATACAAAAAATACAGAAAATCCATGGCAAGAGAAATTATATAAAATAAAACCAATAAAAAAATTTGTAGATTTATTTATACCAAAAGAAGGAACAAAAGAATCAAGAAAAATAAAAACAACTATGAAAGAGGCTGCATCAAAAGACAAAATACAATGGCTATATATAAATAGAATATTGTTGTGTGTTGTAGCATTTGTTGTATCTGTTGCATTCTTCTGGCAATTACATAGAATTACAATAAGTAATGTATATACAGACCCAACCACAACCTATGACATAATAGGAGATATGAGTGCAAAAGACAAAAAGAAGGCAGACGAGCTTACAAAATCTGATAATGAATATATAAAATACTTTAAAGGAAAAGCAGATTTAAAACAAGAAGACATAGAAAAAGCAATGAAAAAAGGAAATGTAAATAAAGATTATATTGACAAAAAGGATGAGGAAAGAGCTACTGCAGCAGAAAGAATAATGGGCAAAATAAAAACAGTAAATAGCGAATATTTAAGTTGGCTAGAAGTATTAGGTGGTATGGTAATTGCAATGATTGCATATATGTCACCAATATGGCTTCTAAAATTCCAAAAGAAGATGAGAGAAATGGAAATGGAAGACGAAGTAATGCAGTTCCAAACAATCATCTTAATGCTTATGAGAATAGAGAGAGTTAATGTTGAAATAATATTAGAGTGGTTAGAAAGATATTCAAATATATTTAAGGATCCAATTAGTAAATGTGTTAACGATTATGAGAGTGGACCTTGGGAAGCACTAGAAGCTATGAAAGAAGAAGTAACTTATCAGCAATTTATAAGAATTATTGAAAGTCTTCAAGCAGCTGTTGAAAAAATACCAATTAAAGACGCATTTGATGAATTAGATACAGAAAGAGATTACTATCAATCAAAACGTAAAGAATCAAATGAAAGATTAATTTCTAAAAAAGGAATGATAGGAAAAGGTATAGGATTCGCACCAATGGTAATGCTTTTTGTTGGATACTTAATTATTCCATTAGTATTTATCGGATTAACAAGTATGTCAACATCATTTAACACAATGTCAGCAATGAAATAGTAAAAGGAGGAGGAAAATAATGGAGAATGCATCAAAAGCCCTAATTATGGCAGGAGGAGTATTAATTGCATTATTAGTTATTGGACTCCTTGTGTTTTTTTATAATAATTTAAGAGGATTACAATCAATTGAGCAATCAAATGATGAAGTAGAAGCAATAACAGAATTTAATAAAAAATATGATGTATATGCAAGAAATATATATGGTAGTGAAATACTTTCACTTGCAAATATGGTAGATGATTATAATACACGTGAATCAAATAACAAAGGATATACTAAACTAGAATTATATGTTACATTTGAAAGTACTATAAATGAAAAATATTTTGTAAAAAATAGAACATATACAGCAAGGCAAATATGTGAGCAAGTTGAAAAAATACAAAGTGAAATAGATAAATATTCAAGTAGAAATAAGAAAGATGGACATATATTTTACCATAAAACAACAAGTAATATATCTAGAACTACAGCACAATTAGCAACAATGCGAACGAATGATATAAAAAATATATTAGGTTATGCTGAAAACGAAAAGCTACCAGATGAAATAATAAATGATATACAAGCTTATAATAATATAAAAAATTTATTAACAGAAATAAAATCAAAAACTTTTAAATATGAAGGATTCGAATATGATAAAAAGACAGGAAGAATAACAAAAATGACTTATAAATTATAAAAATAGGAGGAGAATATGGAGAATGCATCAAAGGCTTTAATTATGGCAGCTAGTGTTCTAGTAGGGGTAATGATTATTTCAGTAGGTGTTGCACTTTTTAATTCTTTTTCTGAATTTAGTAGGTCCACCGTACAAAAAGTGGAAGATGCTAAAATTGCCGAATGGAACAATAACTATTTGAAATACTATGGAAGTTATACAGATGATAACGGAAAAGTAAGACCAATACAGGTTACTGCGCATGATATAGTAAGTATTGCAAATAGTGCAAAACAAAATAATATAAATTATGAATTAGATACACAAAATTATAATGAAAATACATATTATCTTCAAGTACAAGTAAAAACAGACTCTCATTTTGAATCAAAAACAGATGAAGAAAAAAATAAATTTTTAAAAGAAAATTCATTAACGAAAAATGATGATAATACATATAGCACCAAATATTATATGTGTACAGAAGTAAAGGTTAGTGAAGCAACAAAAAAAGTAATATATATTAAATTTGATGACTACAAAGAAAAATAGAAAAAAATGTAAAAAAATATAAATTTTACAATTGCATAAAAGAAATAATAATGTTATAATATAAAGGAACTTGTAAAATGAAAAAGAATCTATTAGTAATATTAGGAATTTTCTTAATTATTATTGCAGTCATAAGTTATATTTATTATAACTATGAAAAGACCGCTAGAATAGCTAAACAAACCAATTTAGAATATGAAAAATATACACAGCAAGAAATTATAGGCTCATCATTAATGACTGTAATTAATAAGGCAACAGATCAAAACGAAAAGAATGGCGTTGCAAAAGATAAGAATAAACGTTATATAGAAAACGAAGAAAATTCAATAAAAATAGAGATTAAGTTTAAAGAGTCAGATAAAACTTATGCTATGGAAGCAATTTCAGAACTAGGATATGAAAGCTTTGTAAAAAATTATAGTAATATGAATTTTATTTGTACTAAAAAAGAATATCATAAAAAAACAAATCAAATAAAATATTTATTATTTGAACAAATTTAGTTATTAATTTTAAGTTAACTCATATAAACAAAACAAAATAGAGATAACTTACAATAATATATAATATAAAAAAACAAAAGTAAAAATTAAGGAGGAATTTTATTATGGAGAATGCATCAAAAGCATTAATTATTGCAGGAGCAATACTATTATCAATTTTAATTATAGGACTGGGTATGATGATATTTAACCAAGCAAAAGATGCTATATCAGGAACAGGTATGGATCAACAAAAAGTAGCTACATATAATGCAGAATTTACAGATTATGAAGGAACTAATGTAAATGGAACTAGAGCAAGAAGCTTATGTGATACAGTTAGAAATCATAACATAACAGTAGCAGCAGAAGACGAAAGTTTACTTATAGGAATAAATGGAAAAAATGATACTGCTAGTATTAATGCATCAAAAACAAGTTTCAAAGCTGGAAAAACATATACTATATCTTGTGAATATGATGCAAAAACTGGATATGTAAATAATATAACTGTAGTAGAAGCTGGAACAAAATCAGGAAACTAATAGTAAATATTAAAGGAAAGTAAAATATGGAAAATGCTGTAGAGGCTTTAAAAATGGCATTTGCTTTTCTAGCATTTGTCTTAGCATTAACAGTTAGTGTAATAGCTTTTAGCAATGTAAAGGCAACATCTGATGTTATATTATATTCAAAAGATGAAACTAACTATTATGATTATATAAAAGACAATAATGTTTCAGGAAGAGCATCTGAAAATAGAATAGTAGGATTAGAAACAATAATCCCAACACTATATAAATATTATAAAGAAAATTATACAGTAGTATTTAGAGAGGCAAATTATAATGAAACCACAGGAGAATTTTCAAATATTAAGCCTCTTACTATATATAAAACACCTTCAAGAGCTAAAACATCAGCAGGTGTACAATTATGGGGAAAAAACTATGATACAATTACGCAAAATAAATATACCCCATATTTTGATGGAGGTTATAAAGAAAGTTTAAATGATAGTATTTTTTCATTTGACCTAGAAGAAGAAACTTTAAGGCATGAACCATGGACAGGTACTTATGCTAAAACTAAGGAAAATTTAGACTGCTTTTTAAATGGAGTTAGTTATAAAAATCCTAATAATAATGAGGATTATATAGATTATACAAAGTTACCATTACAAACAGGGGGATTTATAGGAAAATATAAATCAGCTAAATTTGTTGAAACAATAGGAGAATATGAATACTCTAGTAGTCAAGCAAGTGATACAGAAGATGGAAGTACAATTGATAATAGTTTAATAAAGAAAAAGAAAAAAAGAATAATTATTTTTACATTAATTAAATAAAAAAGAAAAACTAAAGGAGGAAACAAAAAATGGGAGATAGTTTAATTACCATTGTAGCAATATTTCTAGCAGCTGTTTTAATGTTTGTTTTTCCATTAATGTCAATGTCAGAAAGAACAGATGATGTATCACAACTTGCAGTACAAACTGCAACAACAGAATTTGTTGATAAAGTAAGAACAACAGGAAAATTAACATTAGATGACTATGATAAATTTGTAGCTACTTTATCATCTACAGGAAATTCATTTGATGTTGATGTCGAAATACAACAATTAGATGAAAATCCGGGAGTAAAAACTACACAAGCAGAAATGACAAAAATAGGAGAAAATTTATACTATAGTTTTTATACAAGCCAAGTAGAGGCTATGTTACAAGATAAGGCTAAAATAACATTAAAAGAAGGAGATCGTATATCAGTTACAGTAAAAAATACTAACCAAACGATATCACAAATATTAAAGAACTTCTTTTATCAAATAGCAGGAAATGATACTTATCAAATTGCTGCTCAACATTCAGGAATAGTTACTGCAAAAGGAACAACAAGTGTCAGATAAAAATTAATGGGCAGATAGTATAATCTGTCCATTTTTATCTTCTAGGAAAGTTAGCATAGTATGATAGCTTTCTATAGAAAAACAAAAAAACGAAAGGAAAAAGATAATGAAATTACAACATCTAGCTATCATATTTGTAATAATAATGCTACCAATATCTATGGTAGTAACAGTATATATACAAACACAAATAGACACAATATCTCTTCAAAGCAAATATAGTACAGAATTACAAACAGCTACACATGATGCAATAAAGGCATTTCAATTAAATACATTAAACAATAAATATTCAAGTGTAAGTGATTCGAAAATAAGAGATATAGAGGCATCAATAAATACTTTTTATAATTCATTAGGAACAGAATTTGGTGCTAGTGGATATGATAAAGAAAGTTTGCAAGCATTTATACCAGCCATTGTGTATACAATGTATGATGGTTATTATATTTATGGGAAATACTATAATGAAGAAATAGAAGATTATCAATATGGTTTAAAACCATATATATATTATTCTTGTAGATATAGAAATGAATCTGGAACATATGATTTTGTTGTAAATTATACATTAGATAATAATATAACTATATATGGAAAGGTAGCTAGTGAATATATAACAAAATCAGGAACATTAATAAATCCTGACTTAGTTGAGGTTGGAGACAAGGAAACAGTAGAATATACAGACTTAGCAGGAAATCATCATAGTAAAGATTATGTAGTATCTATAAAATATAATGGAATAGATATAGAAAAAGAAATATTGCAAGAACAACTAGCGATTTTAGTAAATAATGTAGTCGAAAATCCTAAATATTATGAGTATGTAACGTATAATAATAGAAAAGTATATTATGATAAAGATAATAATAATTATTTTTGGCTTAATAAAAATCAAAAACAAGTTATAACAGATATAGAAACACTAGCATTTGTAAGAAAGATGACAACAAATGGAAATTTATACAGTAATAGTGCAGTACAATATTATGCAGATGCATATGAATTTAGTAAATGGGTGAATGAAAAAATATCAAATATAACTCAAGAAAATGCTATAGATGAAAAAGGAAATAGAATTACAGATTTTGCAGTAAATACAAATGGAGAAAAAATATTTAAATTAAATGATAAAAATAATAATCCAATGTTAGAAGATTCAATATTTAACCAAAATAGAATTTCAGTAATAAGAAGGACAATACAAACAACATTAAATACAGCAATAGCAAATTATTCATCAAATGCAAATTATGAATTTGCAATGCCAATATTTACAGAAGGAGACTGGGATAAACTAGTAAATAACATATCAGTTGCAACATTTATGCAAGGAATACCGATAGGAGCAAAATACTTTAATAATTATTGTATAATTACAAATAATAAAAATAAGGAATTTGTTTCAAAAGATTCAATATATGTAATTACAGATGATAATTCAAATGGAATATTAGAAAATGAAGATGAAGTACATATTGCATCAAGTATGGATGTGATAGATAATAAAAAGAAGGTAATTGCTGCATACAAAAATTCAGATTTTGAATTACAAACATTTGAAAATAATAGTACAACATATGCATACTATCCGCATGCAAATTATAAATGTTATGATTGCATGGTAAATATGGCACAAACATATAGTATAGATGATATAATAGAAGGAGAGATAAAAGTATATAATAAAAATACAGATAAATATGAAAAAGATGTACAAAAATCAAATAGTATAACAGATTTAAGAAAAATATATTTAACAGCCTTAGCAAGAGAAAAATATGATTTATATAAAACAAATAGCTACTTTGGTAGCTAACACTCCATTTTCAACAACTATAAATACCAAAAGGGACAGATTAATCTTTAAGAAACGTCCCTTTTGGAAAAAACAAGAATGATAATTGAAAAATAGGTAAAAATAAATAGTAATAAAAATTAAAGGAGATTTTAAATTGAAAAGAAAAATCAAAGTAATTTTATTACTATTTATTTTATTGTTTTTATATATTTATGTAGCAAGTGTTACTTTAGTGCCTAATAGTATAATTTTAATGCAAGGAGAGAGTTTAAATTTGGCGACTTTATGGGGAATATCTATTAAGGAAAATGAAAATTCTAATCCAAATATAGGCGAGTATAAGCAGAATAGGACTATAGAAGCAGCAACAAAAAATATAGAAGATAATTCTTTAAATGAAACAGGTAAAATAGACTTAAGTTTAAATTTATTAGACAAAATACCATTGAAAGAAATTTCTGTAAATGTAATACCAAAAGTAAATGTAATACCGTTAGGAAATGCTATAGGATTAAAATTATATACTGAAGGAGTTTTAATAGTAGGAATGTCAGAAATAGAAGGAAAAAGGCCATATGAATTTTCAGGTATAAAAGAAGGAGACAGAATTATATCAATAGATAATAAGAAAATAGAGACAACAGAAGATTTAATAGAGACAGTAAATTCATCTAAAGGAAAAGAAGTTTCAATTAAATATGTAAGAGAAAATTCAGAAGAAGTAACAAATATTACGCCTGTACAAACAAAACAGAATGAATATAAATTAGGATTATGGGTAAGAGATGCAGCAGCAGGAGTAGGAACGGCATCTTTTTATATACCATCAACAGGAATGTTTGCATCATTAGGACATGGAATTACAGATATAGATACAGGAGATTTAATCACAATCTCTAATGGGGAGTTAGTAAGTACAAATATTGTTTCAATTCAAAAAGGAGAAAAGGGAAAGCCAGGAGAGATTAAAGGAAGTATAGAAGGTTCTAGTAAAATAGGTGAGGTATACAAAAATACTAGTTTTGGAATATTTGGTAAGGTATCAAATAAAAATAGTTTGAAAGTAACTGAAAGTGAAATGGAGATTCTAAATCGTGATGAAATAAAAAAGGGGAAAGCACAAATAATTTGTGAATTAGAAGATGGAAAAAAAGAACATTATGATATAGAAATACAAAGAATTTACACAGCGAATAACAAAGATAACAAAAGTATGTTAATAAAAATAACAGATGAAAGACTATTAGAGAGAACAGGAGGAATTATTCAAGGAATGAGTGGGTCACCAATTATACAAAATGGAAAATTTGTAGGAGCAGTAACACATGTATTAGTTAATGATCCTACAACTGGGTATGGTGTATTTGCAGACATGATGCTAAAACAAATGATGCAAACATAAAAAATAAAACATATAAGAAAAATCCTTAAGCCAATTAAGACTTAAGGATTTTAGGAGTTATTCTACCACAAAAGGTAAAGCATCCATCTCGTATACCTGACAATCAGATCCTGCAGGAGAAGCATTGCGCTCAACAGGGTATTTCTGAATAAGGTTGGATTTTTCAATTCCTCTAAAAGGAAAATTTACAGTAGTAAAATACCTGTAAAAATTTGTCCCAGCTGATTTGGCAAATATTAATACGTCAGTTCGGCCATCCTTTTTTTTACTTGGAGCAAAAGCATATTTTCCTTTTTCTAAAAAGGAAAAGGCATTTACAATGCTCCGACCTACAGGGGAAATGTTAAGTGATTGTAATGATACTGCTGCTTCCATTTTGTACCTCCTAAAGTTAAAAATTTTTTTGCACAATATATATTATAACATAATTACATAAAAAAAGTAAAGGCTAAATCCTTTACTTTTGGATATTATTTGTCGTTATTTGTCAAATTTAATAACTTTTAGTACGTTTCAAATTATATGGATATAACAATTAAAAAGTTCTAATTTATTATTTAGACTAAAAATTATTTTAAAAGCATTGGACCTAAATTAGTAATTGTACCAGCGCCTAAAGTTAATATAATATCATCCTTTTGAGTATTTTCTTTTAAATAAGTAACTATATCATTAAAATCTGAAATGTAAATAGCTTTTCTACCAAGTTCTTTGAGTTTATTTACTATATCTTGAGAAGAAATGCCATAAGTGTTACTTTCACGTGCGGCATATATATCAGTTATAATAATATTATCAAAGTAAGTTAAGCTATCTGCAAAGTCTTCTAACAAGTTTTTAGTTCTACTATATGTATGAGGTTGGAAAACAACCCAAGAATGATGATAAGTTTTTTTCTTTAATGCAAGAGCAGTAGCTTTAATTTCTGTTGGATGATGACCATAATCATCATATATAGAAATTCCATCAAAACTACCAACAAATTCAAATCTTCTATGTGCACCAGTATATTTCTTTAATGCTGATTTTATATCTTGTTTAGGAATTCCATAAGCATCACATAAAGAAATACAAGCTAAAGCATTTAAAACATTATGAGATCCAGGAACTGAAAGTTCAAAAGAACCATAAAAGAAATTGTTGTGGTAAACATCAAAACGAGGAAAGCCATTTCTATCAAAAGTAATATTTCTACCAACAAAGTTTGCCTTATCATTTTGAATACCATAAGAAACAGTTTTGGCATTTGTGTAATTATGCAATTTAGAGCAATAATCATTATCTAAATTAACAACTAATAAGCCATCATCTGGTAATAATTGTACATATTTGATAAATGCTTTATTTATATTTTCAATATTTTTAAAATAATCCAAGTGATCATTATCTATATTCAAAATAACTTCAGCTTTAGGGTAGAATTTTAAAAAACTTTCTACATATTCACAAGCTTCAATTATAAAGTGTTCACTATTACCAATTCTGTAATTTCCATCAATTGCTTTTAAAGTAGCACCTACTTGAATGGAAGGGTCTAAACCAGCTTCAATAAAACACATAGAGACCATAGAAGTAGTAGTAGTTTTACCATGTGTACCTGAAATACAAATTGTATCGTCAAAAGCTTTTGTAATAAGACCTAAAAAGTCAGCTCTTTCCATTGTTGGAATACCAAGTTCTTTAGCTCTTACAAGTTCTACATCATCAGGCTTAATAGCAGCAGTATAAATAACAAGATCTGCTTTTGCTACCATATTAACATCATGACCTATAATAACATGAATGCCATCTAAATTAAGTTTTTTAGTAGTATCAGATTCAACCCAATCTGAACCTGTAACTATAAACCCCCAATGTTTTAAAATTTCGGCAATACCGCTCATACTAACGCCACCGATACCTATCATATAAATATGTTTATATTTTCTTAAATCTTCTATATTTGCCAATTTAAGCACTCCTTTTAATCATATTGTTCGTTTCACTGAATTATATAATTTTTTTATGTATTTTTCAATATATTTTGAAAAACTTCTAATGTATATTATGTATTTTTTTATAAAAAGTGAGAATACTAATAAAATAAAAAATATTTTTTCTTAAATTTGTAAAAAAGAGAAGGAAAAAACATTTTTTTGACGAATAATACTATTGTACATAGGAAAAGTGTACAAATATAAAAACAGTAGAAAGAGGTGCTCAATATGCAAATCACAGATGTACGTTTAAGAAAAGTAAATTCAGAAAACAGAATGAAAGCTGTTGCTTCTGTAACATTCGATAATGAATTCGCAGTACACGACATTAAAGTTATCGAAAGCCAAAATGGATTATTCATTGCTATGCCAAGCAGAAAAACTCCAAACGGAGAATTCAAGGATATAGCTCATCCAATCAACGCTGAAACAAGAGAGAAAATTCAAAAAGCTATATTAGAAGCTTATGAAGCTCCAGAAACTGAAGAAACTTCAGAATCAGCAGAATAATATAAAAGTAAAAAACTTCATTCCTAGAATGAAGTTTTTTTATTTTGTATCTATTTCATTAATTCATAAATTGCATTTGCGTAAATATTAGTGGCTAACATTAACTTATCAATATCAATAAACTCGTCAGCTTGATGACACATATCTTTATCACCTGGAAAATTCATGCCAAAACAAACAAAATTATCAAAGGCTCTTGCATAAGTAGCTCCACCAATTGCTATAGGTTCAAAATCAGTCCCACAAGCTTTATTAAATATTTTACATAGTTTTTGTACAAGTTCACTTTTTTTATCTATAAATAGGGAAGGTTGAATACGTCCTAAAGTAACTTGATTTGGAAAGCTTTTTTCAAAAACTTCAACTATTTCATCTGGAGTTTTAGAAACAGGTACTCTTAAATTAATGCCTATATATACTTTGTTATCTTCAATATATAATCTAGAAGTATTTAAAGTAAGAGCTCCAGATTCATCAGTAATATTTAAATTCAAATTTGTACCTGTGTAGTCGTCACCAATTAATTCACTAAAGTTTTTAAAAAGTGGAAAACTCATATTAAAATTCTTAAACAAATCATTTAAAATAATAATTAATTTAGTAATAGCATTATTACCAAGTTCTAGGTGAGCACTATGTGAAGCTTTTCCGTAAGAACTTAGTTTTATATGCAAGTCATCTATCTTATATAAATCTATTTCATAAGAATATTTACTAATTAGACTTTTACATACATTAATGACATTTGATGTTATCTGAGAGCTTTTGGTTTTTAGAATTACAGAGCAAAACTTAGGAACTACATTAATTGCATTTTGCATACAATCCAGATTTTCTATTGTAATAGGAGTAGTAGATACATACATTCTATTTTTCATATTATATGTAATATCAGAAAGTTCTTCAGATAAAAATAGAGATATAACAGATTTTTCGGCATAAATACAAGGAAAATCTGCATCTGGGCTAAAACCTAAAGAAGGTATTTCTTCATGAGATTTATAATATTCTATACATTTCCAGTCTTTTTCTTCGTTTAGACCTACAATTAATCTTACTCTTTTATTTAATATAATATTATTTTCATTTAGGTAATCCATAACAGCTTTCATTGCATAAAGACTTGAAACTACAGGACCTTTGTCATCTATTGCACCTCTACCATATATTCGATTATTTGCGAGGGTAGGAACAAAAGGGGAATATTCCCAATCTTCTTTTTTAGCAGGTACGACATCTAAATGCCCAACAATACCTATTAATTCCTCACCTTCTCCAAACTCTGCCCATCCACAATAACCATCTACGTTTTTGGTTCTAAACCCCAAAGAATTTGCTAAATGTAAGAAATGTTTTAAACAATCACTACAATCTTTTCCAAATGGAAAAGGGGAGTCTATTTCTTCTATAGAAATACTAGGGAAAGTTATTAAATCACAAATATTTCCTATAATATTTGTTTTATTGTCTAAAATGTATTTTTTGAACATATAAAAAATCCTTTCTAAGTTAAATTAAAAGTATTACATAGTCATAAAAAGTTTATAATTTTTTTAGAGTAATGCTTTCTATAATAATTATATTAAATTGAATAAATTTTATGATAAATTAATGAAAATGTAAAGAAAAACACTCATCTAAAATTTAGATGAGTGCTAAAAGTTAAAGAAAAGAAGGTTGATTATCAACTAATGCTTTTCTCAATGTTTTAAAATTTTCTTTATTTAAATTACTTAAATCAATAACATAGATTTTATAGGAACCACATGAATCCTTAAGTGTTATTTTCGAGTCATTAATATTAAGTTCTTTAAGAAATTTCAAAAAATCCGAATCCTTTTCTTTTGCTACTGCTGTTTCAAAATTTACTAAGTCATGTTTCATATGTAGTCTCCTTTTATTATAATGATAAGAATTAACTTGAATATATTTATTATACTACAATATAAAATAAATTGCAAATTTTATGAAAAATAGTAAAGAAATGCCTTGACTTTTATGAGAATTCATTGTATACTAAATAGGCATGTAATAAAAGCGATGAAGTAGAATGTGGCTACATCTTAACGTTGCGTAGGATGGAGGGAACTTCTATGGAGTATGTCATGGCTTAGACCAGGCGGTAAGTTTTATAAAATAATAAAAGCACTTATCCCAAGATTTTTCATGCAATCATTGGGTTTTATATTGGTAATAAAAGAAACACCAGGGTGCGTTTAAAACTTCCGACCAACAATTTTAATTTTAAGGAGGGAAATTGAAAATGGCAACATCAAACAAAGTAGGAAGTGAGAAAATGAGAATAAGACTAAAAGCTTATGATCACGTACTATTAGAAAAGTCTGCTGAACAAATAGTAGAAACTGCTAAAAGAACAGGAGCAAAAGTTTCAGGACCTATTCCATTACCAACACAAAAAGAAATCGTTACAATCTTACGTTCTCCACACAAACACAAAGATTCAAGAGAACAATTTGAAATGAGAACACATAAAAGAGTAATCGATATTCTTTACCCAACACAAAAAACAGTTGATAGTTTAATGAAAATTGATTTACCAGCTGGTGTTGATATCGAAATCAAATTATAATTTTATTACTTTATTAAAGTAAACAACAAAACCAAGCTGATATTTATCAGCCAATAGTTAAGTTAGCTCTTATGAGCACAGCGAATTAGAGATAACTTATGCGGTGAAACGTATAGGAGGAAAGAAATAAATGAAAAAAACAATTATAGGAAAGAAAATTGGAATGACACAAATATTTGATGAAGAAGGAAAAGTTATTCCAGTTACAGTTATTGAAGCAGGACCTTGTGTAATAGCACAAGTAAAATCAGTTGAAACTGATGGTTACAATGCTATCCAATTAGGTTTTGGAGATGTAAAAGAAAGCAAAGTAAATAAACCAGAAAAAGGACACTTTGCAAAAGCTAGCATAACAGCTAAAAAACATTTAAGAGAATTTAGAGTAGACGAAGTAGAAAGCTACAAAGTAGGAGACGAAATAAAAGCTGATACTTTCGTAAAAGGAGACAAAATTGATGTTCAAGGTACATCTAAAGGAAAAGGTTTCCAAGGTGTTATCAAACGTCATGGACAAAGTCGTGGACCAATGGGACATGGTTCTATGTATCATAGAAGACCAGGTTCAATGGGACCAACATCAACTCCAGGTAGAGTATTTAAAGGTAAAAAATTACCAGGACATATGGGAGTTCAAACTATTACAATTCAAAACTTAGATGTTGTAGCAGTTGATATGGACAAAAACGTAATTTTAGTAAAAGGTAGTGTTCCAGGAGTTAAAGGTGCTATCTTAAAAATAAAAACAAGTGTAAAAGCATAAGGAAGGAGGAGAATAAATAATGCCTAAAATAGACGTATATAGTATAGAAGGAAAGAAAGTTCAAGAAATTGAATTAAAAGATGAAATCTTTGGAATAGTACCAAATGAAGCAGTAGTACATAGCGTACTTGTAAACTTCTTAGCAAATCAAAGACAAGGTACACAAAATACAAAAACAAGATCAGAAGTTCGTGGTGGTGGAAGAAAGCCATGGAGACAAAAAGGAACAGGTAGAGCAAGACAAGGTTCTATAAGAGCTCCACAATGGATTAAAGGTGGTATAGCTTTAGGACCAAAACCACGTTCATACTATTACACAGTTAATAAAAAAGAAAGACAATTAGCTGTTAAATCAGTTTTAAGTTCAAAAGTACTAGAAAATACATTAGTAGTTGTAGATTCATTAGATATGAAAGAAATTAAAACTAAAGAAATGGTAAAAGTTTTAAATAACTTAAAAGTAGAAGGAAAAACATTAATGTTATTAGCAGACAAAAACGAAAACATTCAAAAATCTGCAAGAAACATTGAAGGAGTTAAAACTACATTAGTAAATACAATAAACGTATATGATTTATTAAAATACAAAAATTTAGTTGTAACTCTAGACACTGTTAAAAAATTAGAGGAGGTGTATGCATAATGAGACCAGAAGATATTATTATTGCACCTGTTATAACAGAAAAAAGTAATGAGGCAATAGCAGAAGGTAAATATACTTTCAAAGTAAACAAAAAATCAACAAAAGTTGATATTGCAAACGCAGTAGAAAAACTATTTGAAGTTAAAGTATTAAATGTAAATACAGTTACTGTAAAAGGTAAAACAAAAAGAGTAGGAAGATATGAAGGAAAAACTTCAGATTGGAAAAAAGCTATCGTAACAATCGATACAAATCCAGAAGATAAAACATATCTTGCAAAAGGCGGAAAAGCTACAAAAATGTCTAAGAAATATAAAGATTCTATTGATGAATTTATGGGAGCTTAGAAATTTGAAAAATAATTGCCATTTGGCGTCGTTGTTCTTCAAAAGAAAATCCTCAACGTGCAATAAGCACGCCTGCGGTGTTTCTTTTTTGAACGCCTAGCCAAATAACAATTCTTTTCCAAACAGGAAGTTACAATAACAAGTTAAAAGTATCGAGAAATAACTCGGATAAAAAAGAATATCTGCTAATGCGGGGCAGGAAAAGAAAGCCGTAAATAAAAAATAGAAAGTAGAGAAACAATCAAAAGCAAGTATTGCTAGGAAGATGAGAAAATATTTTTAAGACTATACATATGTATGTCGAAAAAATATTTGCGAAATCTGACAACGCAAGACGAAGATTTTCATTGTTTCGAGAAGGAGAGAGAAAAATGGGAATGAAACATTTCAGACCAACAACTCCATCACTAAGAAATATGACAGTTTCTACATTTGATGAAATTACAAAGAAAACTCCTGAAAAATCTTTATTAACAGTAAAGAAAGAAAAAGCAGGAAGAAACTCATATGGTAGAATTACAGTTCGTCATCAAGGTGGAGGAAATAGACAAAAATATAGAATAATTGATTTTAAAAGAAATAAAGATGATATGACAGCTACTGTAATTGGTATCGAATATGATCCAAACAGAAGTGCAAATATCGCATTAATCGAATATGAAGATGGAACAAGATCTTATATTCTAGCACCAGTAGGATTAACAGATGGTGACAAAGTAGTATCTGGACAAAAAGTTGATATTAAACCAGGTAACTGTATGCCAATCGAATCTATACCAGTAGGTACAATGATTCATAATATCGAATTAAATCCAGGTCAAGGTGGAAAAATGGTTAGAGCAGCAGGTCAAGAAGCACAATTAATGGCTAAAGAAGGAAAATATGCTCACGTAAGACTTCCATCAGGAGAAATGAGATTAGTTATGACAAGATGTAGAGCAACTATCGGAACAGTTGGAAATACAGATCATGAAAATGTTAAAATCGGTAAAGCCGGAAGAACAAGACATATGGGTATTAGACCAACAGTTAGAGGTTCTGTAATGAACCCATGCGATCACCCTCATGGTGGTGGTGAAGGTAGAGCTCCAGTAGGTCACGCAGGACCAATGACACCTTGGGGTAAACCAGCTCTAGGATACAAGACTAGAAAGAAAAACAAAAAATCAAATAAATTTATCGTAAAGAGAAGAAAGTAAGGAGGGAATAAAGAATATGTCAAGATCAAGTAAAAAGACTCCATACATTGCTCCAGAATTATTAAAAAGAGTTGAAGCAATGAATGAATCAGGAGCAAAAGAAGTATTAAAAACATGGTCAAGAGCTTCTACTATATACCCTCAAATGGTAGGACACACAATAGCTGTTCATGATGGTAGAAAACACGTACCTGTTTATATAACAGAAGAAATGATAGGTCATAAATTAGGAGAATTTGCTCCAACAAGAACTTTTAAAGGTCATGCAGGAGAAAAAACAACTAAAAAATAAAAAAGGGATAAATAATAGATGAGCCCAGCACGGGACATTTATTATCCCTTCAGGAATACCTTTTGGGGAAAGATGTGTCCCTGTCAGGAACCTGAACAAGATAGAATTAAGGAGGGAAAATAACGTGGAAAAACAAGAAATGCAAGAAGTTATTATTCCAGAAGCATGCGCAACACTTAAATACGCTAGAATTTCAGCTAGAAAAGTTAAAATAGTAATAGACTTAATTAGAGGAAAAAGCGTAGATGAAGCCTTAGCAATAGTAAAATATACTCCAAAAGCAGCATCTGAAATAGTAGAAAAATTATTAAAATCAGCAATTGCAAACGCTGAAAACAACCATAATATGGCACACGAAAAACTATACGTTGCAGAAGTATTTGCTAACCAAGGTCCAACTTTAAAAAGAATTAGACCAGCAGCAAAAGGTTCAGCTGTTAGAATTCGTAAAAGAACAAGTCATATAACAATAATATTAAGAGAAAGAGAAGCTTAATTTATTAAATATAAAATTAAAATAAAAAAAGTAAGAGGAAGTCGTTTATCTGACATCATTAATTCATAAGTAGGGGACATATCTTGTCCCAAGTGAAATAGCATAAGATAAAGATGTGTCCCCTTACAAAAAAGAGAGAAAGGAGCCTATAACAATGGGACAAAAAATGGATCCTCATGGATTAAGAGTAGGTGTAATTAAAGACTGGGACTCAAAATGGTATGCAAATAAAAAAGATTTTGCAAACTACCTAGTAGAAGATCACAAAATCCGTGAATATGTTAAGAAAAAATTATATGTTAGCGGAATTTCAAAAATAGAAATTGAAAGAACAGCTAAATTTGTAAAAGTTAATGTTTTCACAGCTAAACCAGGATTAGTAATTGGTAAAGGCGGAAACTTAGCAGAAACTTTAAAAAATGAATTACAAAAAATGATAGGTAAAGAAGTTAATTTAAATATCGTTGAAGTAAAAGATGTTGATATAAATGCACAATTAGTTGCAGAAAATATCGCAGGACAACTAGAAAGAAGAATTTCATTCAGAAGAGCTATGAAACAATGTATGCAAAAAACTATGAAAGCAGGTGCTTTAGGAATTAAAACTGCAGTATCTGGTAGATTAGGTGGAGCAGACATGGCTAGAACTGAATTCTACAAAGAAGGAACAATACCACTTCAAACATTAAGAGCTGATATTGACTATGGATTTGCAGAAGCAGATACAACATACGGAAAAATCGGTGTTAAAGTTTGGATATATAAAGGAGAAGTTCTTCCAACTAAAAAGAAAGTGGAAGGAGGAGACAAATAATGCCATTAATGCCAAAAAGAACAAAATATAGAAAACAACAAAAAGGTAGAAACAGAGGAAAAGCAATGAGAGGAAATTTCGTATCTGATGGAGAATACGGACTTCAAACAATAGAAGCAGGTTTAATTACAACAAATCAAATTGAATCTGCCCGTGTTGCTATGACTCGTTATATCAAAAGAGGTGGAAAGGTTTGGATAAAAATCTTCCCTGATAAACCAATAACAAAGAAACCAGCAGAAACTCGTATGGGTAAAGGTAAAGGAGCTGTTGAATATTGGGTAGCAGCTGTTAAACCAGGAAGAGTTATGTTTGAAATAGCAGGAGTACCAGAAGAAACAGCTAGAGAAGCTTTAAGATTAGCTGCAATGAAACTATCTGTTAAGTGTAAATTTGTTAAAAAAGAAACTGAAATAGGTGGTGAAAGTGATGAAGATTAGTAAAATAAGAGAAATGTCTTCACCAGAATTAGAAAAAGAATTAGGAGAATTAAAATCTGAATTATTTAAACTAAGATTTAGCTTAGCTACAAACGGATTGGATAATCCTATGAAAATAAAAGAAGTGAAAAAAGACATTGCAAAAATAAACACAGTATTAACTGAAAGAAAATTAGCAGAAAATGCCTAAAATTTTCAAAGTTTTAGCAAGAAAGGAGATTAGAAAATCATGGAAGAAAGAAATCTTCGTAGAACTTATATAGGAACTGTTAAATCTAATAAAATGGATAAAACAGTTGTAGTAGCTGTAGAAACTAGTGAGAAGAATAAAACATATGGAAAAGTTCAAAAGAAAACATATAATTTAAAAGCTCACGATGAAAATAACGAATGTGGAATCGGAGATAAAGTTCAAGTAATGGAAACAAGACCTTTATCAAAAGATAAAAGATATAGAGTTGTTAAAATAGTAGAAAAGGCTATTATAAAATAATAATAAAAGTTAACTTGTGCGGAAAATACATTCTTCGCAAAGGAATACTAAGGGGAAAGATATGTCCCCATTAGAATCTGAAACAAGATAGAGAAAAGGAGGACAGCGAAATGGTACAACAACAATCCATATTAAAAGTAGCTGATAACACTGGTGCAAAAGAAATTATGTGTATTAGATGTTTAGGTGGATCTTACAGAAAATATGCTGGAGTTGGAGATATAATAGTTGCTTCTGTTAAAACAGCAACACCAGGAGGAGTTGTAAAGAAAGGTGATGTAGTTAAAGCAGTAGTAGTTAGAACTAAAAAACCAATTAGAAGAGCAGACGGTTCATATGTAAGATTTGATGAAAATGCAGCAGTTATTATAAAAGAAGATAAAAATCCAAAAGGAACACGTATATTTGGACCTGTTGCAAGAGAATTAAGAGATAAAGATTATATGAAAATTTTGTCATTAGCTCCAGAAGTTCTTTAAGCTGTTAACGAAAATGTGTAGTAGACATTTGAGTGTTACATATTAAAGATGCAGGTGAGCGAAGCGAACTTGGAATCCTTAGAAAAATGTACGAAAAGTAAATTTTTAAAAGAAAATTAAAGCAGATAAAATGATAAAATGAGACCTTAAATATTAAGAAGAAGAGGTGAAATAAAAGAATGAAAATAAGAAAAGGCGATACTGTTCAAGTTTTATCAGGAAATGATAAAGGAAAAACAGGAGAAGTTTTAGAGATAATACCAAATTCACAAAAAGTTATCGTTAAAGGAATTAATATTAGAAAAAAACATGTTAAACCAAGAAAACAAGGTGAAGAAGGTGGAATTATTCCAGTAGAGTGTGCAATTCACTCAGCAAAAGTAAACGTAGTTTGCCCTAAATGCGGAAAAGCTACAAGAATTGGTTACAAAGTAGAAAAAGACGGAAAAGTACGTGTTTGTAAAAAATGCGGAGCAAAAATAAAATAGAAATTAAGTGTGGAAGGAGGAATACATAAACCATGGAAATATTAAAAGAACAATATCAAAAGGAAGTAGTTCCTGCAATGATGAAAAAATTTAACTACAAATCTGTTATGGAAGTTCCAAAATTAGAAAAAGTAGTAATTAACATAGGATTAGGAGATATAAAAGATAATCCAAAATCATTAGAAAATGCAATGAACGATATAAAAATCATAACTGGTCAAGCACCAATTGTGACAAAAGCTAAAAAAGCTATTGCAGCCTTCAAAATAAGAGAAGGTGTAAATATGGGATGCAAAGTTACATTAAGACAAGGAAAAATGTATGATTTTGTATACAAATTATTTAATGTAGCATTACCAAGAGTAAGAGATTTCAGAGGAGTATCAAAAAATTCTTTTGATGGTAGAGGAAACTACTCAATGGGAATTAAAGAACAATTAATCTTCCCAGAAATCGAATATGATAAAGTAGACAAAATTAGAGGTATGGACATAATTTTCGTTACAACTGCTAAATCAGACGAAGAAGCAAGAGAATTATTAACACTTTTAGGAATGCCTTTTAAAGCATAATAAAGTAAAATAGAAAAGGTTGATTAAAAACGAGTAGTACTAGGAAAACAAGAAAATTTTTATGAAATAATACATTTGTATATTGAAGAAAAATTTTCGAAGTTTGACAACGTAATACGAAGTTTATAATCAAAATTTAAGAAAGGAGAAAGCCAATGGCTAAACTATCTTTAAAAGTAAAACAAGCAAGAGAACAAAAATACAAAACAAGAGAATACAATAGATGCAAAATCTGTGGAAGACCACATGCTTACATTAGAAAATACGGAATATGCCGTGTATGCTTTAGAGAATTAGCACACAAAGGTGAAATTCCTGGAGTTAAAAAAGCAAGTTGGTAAAAATTAAAATTAAAGTAAGGAAAACATAAAAATGTGACCCCTTACCGAAGAAAAGGAGGGAAAATATTTAAATGAATACAACAGACCCAATAGCAGATATGCTAACAAGAATAAGAAACGCAAATAGCTCAAAACATAAAACAGTTGATGTTCCAGCTTCTAATATGAAAAAAGCTATAGCAAAAATATTATTTGAAGAAGGATATATAAAATCATTTGAAGAAATTAATGATGATACACAAGGAATTATAAGAATTACATTAAAATATGATGAAAAAGGTGCTAGAGTAATCGATGGTTTAAGAAGAATTAGTAAACCTGGATTAAGAGTATATGCATCAAAAGACGAATTACCACAAGTTTTAAACGGATTAGGAATAGCTTTAATTTCTACTTCAAAAGGAATCAAAACTGATAAAGAAGCAAGAAAAGAAGGATTAGGCGGAGAAGTTCTAGCTTACGTATGGTAATAAAGAAGGAGGGAAAACTAAACATGTCAAGAATAGGAAATAAACCTATTACTGTACCAGAAGGTGTAGAAGTAAAATTAGATGGACACCATTTAACAGTAAAAGGACCTAAAGGAACATTAGAAAGAGATATTCATAAAAACATAACTGTTTCTATAGATGGAAATGTTATTACAGTAGCAAGACCAGATGATGAAGCAGAAAATAGAAGTTTACATGGATTAACAAGAACATTAATCTCTAACATGATAGAAGGTGTTCTTAATGAATACAAAAAAGAATTACAAATAGTTGGTGTTGGATATAGAGCACAAAAACAAGGAAACAAATTAGTAATGAACTTAGGTTACTCTCATCCAGTAGAAATGGAAGAACCAGAAGGAATTACATTTGAAGTACCAAATGCTAACACAATTATAGTAAGAGGAATTGATAAAGAAACAGTTGGTCAAACAGCAGCAGTTGTTAGAACAAAAAGACCACCAGAAGTTTACCATGGAAAAGGTATTAAATATGCTGATGAACATATTAGAAGAAAAGAAGGTAAAGCTGGTAAAAAATAAAATTTAAACGAATTTTAAATTGGCAAAAACTAATTTAAGAAAGGAGAAATCAAGAATGATTACAAAAACAGATAGAAAAGCTGAAAGAACTAGAAGACATATAAGAGTACGTAGAAAAATTAGCGGAACAGCTGATTGTCCAAGATTATGTGTTTATAGAAGTAATAAAAATCTTTTTGTTCAAGTAATTGATGACGTAGCAGGAGTTACTCTTTGCCAAGCATCTACTTTAGATAAAGAAGTAAAAACAAAACATGCTAACAAAGAAGCTGCTAAAGAAGTAGGAGCATTAATTGCAAAAAGAGCAATGGAAAAAAATATTAAAGCTGTTGTTTATGACAGAGGTGGATACATATATCACGGAGTTGTAAAGGAACTAGCTGAAGCTGCAAGAGAAGCAGGACTAGAATTTTAATAGAGATAAATAGAGTAAGGAGTAAACCCTTACCGAGGAAAAAAGGAGGGAAAATAAAGTGCACGAAGAGAATACACCAGAATTAAAAGAAAAAGTTGTTGCAATTAACAGAGTTGCAAAAGTTGTAAAAGGTGGTAGAACTTTCCGTTTTAGTGCTGTTGTAGTTGTAGGAGACGAAGCAGGACACGTAGGTGTAGGAAATGGAAAAGCAGCAGAAGTTCCAGATGCAATTAAAAAAGCTATTCAAGAAGCTAAAAAGAACTTAATAGAAGTTCCAATCGTAGGAACAACAATACCACACGAATTTATAGGAAAATTTGGTAGCGCAAGTGTTATGTTAAAACCAGCTGCAGAAGGTACTGGAATCATAGCAGGAGGAAGCGTAAGACCAGTTATAGAACTTGCTGGATACAGAGATATCCGTACTAAAGTTTTAGGAACAAATAACCCAAGAAACGTAGTATATGCTACAATCGAAGGATTAAAGAAAATGCAAACTATAGAGCAAGTTGCTGCAAAAAGAGGCAAAAAAGTAGAAGATATATTATAATTAAAAGAGGAGGTGTAATTCCATAATGAAATTAGACGAATTAAAACCAGCACAAAAAACAGAAACTAAAAAAAGAGTTGGACGTGGAATCGGTTCTGGTCTAGGAAAAACATCAGGAAGAGGTCATAAAGGACAAAAAGCAAGATCTGGTGGAGGAGTTAGACGTGGATTCGAAGGAGGTCAAACACCATTATATAGAAGATTACCAAAAAGAGGATTTACAAATATCCATGCTAAAAATTATACAGAAGTAACTTTAACAATGCTTAACAAATCAAGCAAAGACGAAGTAACTGCTGAAACATTAATAGCAGATGGTATTATATCTAAAGCAAACGACGGAATAGTTGTAATTGCTACAGGTACATTAGAGAAAAAATTAACTGTTAAAGCTGTAAGATTCACTAAAGGAGCTAAGGAAAAAATAGAAGCTTTAGGTGGAAAGACAGAGGTGATCTAGTTGTTTAAAACAATAAGAAATGCACTAAAAACACCTGACGTAAGAAAGAAATTGTTATATACACTAATTTTAATAGTTATATTTAGATTAGGATGTTATATAACAGTTCCAGGTGTAGACAATTTTCAATTAGCAGAAGTATTTAATGGTCAAGGAATGGCATCACTTATAGATTTAATATCAGGAGGAGCTTTTTCTCGTTTATCTATTTTTGCTATGTCAATTAGTCCATATATCACAGCTTCAATTGTTATTCAATTATTAGGAATGGTTATACCAGCACTAGAAAGATTAACAAAAGAAGGTGGAGAAGAAGGAAGAAACAAAATTAATCGCTATACTAAATTATTAACAGTAGTATTAGCATTAATAGAAGGATTAGGAATTTACTTATCTTATCGTTCTTCTGGAATATTTATAGATACTACATTTATGACAGGAGCAACTGTTGTAATATCATTAATGGCAGGAACTGCATTACTTATGTGGCTTGGAGACCAAATTACAAGCAAAGGTATAGGAAATGGTATTTCTATAATTATCTTTGTTGGTATAGTAGCAGGACTTCCAAGTGCAGTTACAACAATTTGGAATTTAATATTTGGAGCAGGAGCATTCTCTACAACAGGTTTATTAATAGCATTAGCAATTATAGTAGGTGCTATACTATTAGTAGCAGGAGTTGTATTTGTACAACAAGCTGAACGTAGAGTTCCAGTACAATATTCAAAAAGAGTAGTTGGAAGAAAAATGGTAGGAGCACAAAATACAAACATACCATTAAAACTTGCTATGGCAGGTGTAATGCCAGTAATTTTTGCTTCATCATTTATGACATTCCCAGCTATGATAATCCAAATGTTTGTGCCAGATATAGCTACACAAACAGGATTCTGGAATGTAATATATAATTTCTCAATTGCAACATCAACATCAAATGTAGCAATAGGATATTCAATAGCTAACGCAATAATTTACCTACTATTAATCTTAGGATTCACATATTTCTATACTTATGCAACATTTAATCCAGCAGAAGTATCAAACAATATTAAGAAAAATGGTGGATTCATACCAGGAATAAGAGCAGGAAAACCAACAACAGATTATTTATCATCAATAATCTCAAAATTAACATTATTTGGAGGACTATTCTTAGCAGTAATCGCTATTATACCAATGCTTTTAAGATTCACATCTTTAAATATTGCATTTGGTGGTACTTCAATATTAATCGTAGTTGGAGTTGCATTAGAAACAGTACAACAATTAGAATCACAACTTGTAATGAGACATTACAAAGGATTCTTAGAATAAAAATAAAAAAATGGATGCGGTATAAGCATCTATTTTTTTAGCTGTTTTTGGGGACGGAGCAAAAAAACAGCTTTCTAAATAATAAAAAAATTAACTATTATCATTTTCAGTAAAAAATTATAAAAAAATGTATACTTAATAACTAAAAAAAGATATAATATATAAAGAACATATAAAAAGACAAATGAAAAGGAGAAAAAGTTTATGAATATTATAATGTTAGGAAAACCTGGTTCAGGAAAAGGAACAGTAGGAAAAATGCTGTCAGAAAGTTTAAATATTACACATATATCAAGTGGAGAATTATTTAGAAGTTATATAAAAAAGGCAGGAGAAATTGGAAAAGAAATAGATAAATATGTATCACAAGGAAAATTAGTTCCAGATGATTTAGCAATAAAATTAGTAGAAAAAAGATTACAAGAAATAGATTGTAAAAATGGAGTAATATTAGATGGATTTCCAAGGACAATAAAACAAGCCAAAGAATTAGATGAGTTCTTCAAACAAAAAGGTTGTAAAATAGACATAGCAGTAGAATTAAGACTATCAGATCAAGATATAATAGATAGAATAGTAAAAAGAATGGTATGTTCAAATGTAGATTGTAGAGAAATATATAATACAGAATTTAAGAAACCAAAACAAGAAGGAATATGCGATAAATGTGGAAGTAAACTTATAAAAAGAGAAGATGATACAATAGAAACAGTTGAACAAAGACTAAAAACATATTATGAAACATCAGCAAAACTAATAGATTATTATAAAGAGCAAGATTTATTATATGCAGTTAAATTAAATATACATTCAGGAAAAACTTCAGAAGATGTTGCAAAAGAAGTAAAAGAATATTTGAATAAATAAAAAAGAAAATCTAAGAAAAAGCTAGAAAAAATGTTTATTTTTTCTAGCTTTTATGTTATAATAAATGTTAGTGGGTAAGAGAAAGAAGGAAAAATAATGGTAACAATAAAGTCAAAACAAGAAATAGAAAAAATGAGAGAAGCATGCAAGATTGCAGATTTAGCACAAAGAGCAGTAGAAAAAGCAATAAAACCAGGAGTTTCTACATGGGAGTTAGACAAAATTGCAGAAAATGAAATGAGAAAATATGGTGCAATTCCAGCAGAAAAAGGTTATCCAAGCGGAGTAAAAGGAGTTCCAGACTTTCCAGGTTCAATATGTGCATCTGTAAACGACGAAGTAATACATGGAATACCATCTAAAAAAGTTATATTAAGAGAAGGAGATATAATTAGCATAGACTTAGTAGCTTATAAAGATGGATTCAATGGGGATTGTGCAAGAACATATGCAGTTGGAAAAATAGATAAAGCTTCACAAAAATTAATAGAAGTAACAAAACAAGCCTTCTTTGAAGGAATTAAATATGCTAAAAAAGGCAATCGTATAGGAGATGTATCACATGCGATTGGAGAATTCGTAGAAAAAAACGGATTCAATGTTGTAAAAGAATTTCAAGGACATGGAATAGGCAGACAAATGCATGAAGATCCAGGAATACCAAACTATGGAAAACAAGGAAGAGGAATAAGACTAGAACCAGGTATGACACTTGCTATAGAACCTATGGTAATGGCAGGTTCTGATGAAATTTTAGAACTAGAAGATGGCTGGACAATAATAACAGAAGATGGACAAAGAGCAGCACACTATGAAAATACAATTTTAATTACAGAAAATGAGCCAGAAATCTTGACAAAGAATTAAAAGTATTATATACTATATTAGCTATTATATGCATAATTGGAAAATTATGTGACAAAATTTGATTTTTATTATACAAAATCATAGAAAATTGGAGGAAAAAATGGCAAAAGAGGATGTTATTGAAATAGAAGGAACAGTAGTAGAAACACTACCAAATACAAACTTCAAAGTAGAACTTGAAAATGGACATCAAATATTAGCTCACATTTCTGGTAAATTAAGAATGAATTATATTAAAATTTTACCAGGAGACAAAGTAAAAGTAGAACTTTCACCATATGACTTAACAAGAGGACGTATTACTTGGAGAGCAAAATAAATTAAGTTAAAAAAATTATGTAATACAAAATAAGTTATGAGGTGCTTTGGTGAGGTGTATAAATCTCATTTAGCCTGATATCTTATACATCTGACCATTACACATCATATATTATGTATTACATAATTTTAATTAGGTTATAAAGATAATCAAAATTGCAGGAGGTGTGGTTAAGAATGAAAGTAAGACCATCAGTAAAGAAAATTTGCGAAAAATGCAAAATTATTAAAAGAAAAGGTGTTATTAGGGTAATTTGTGAAAATCCAAAACACAAACAAAGACAAGGTTAATTGTATACCAAAACTGATACTAACATAAATTAGAGGCGGCTGTAGATTCAATTTAGAATCTATAAAATCCAATTTATGTTTTTATACATGTCTATAAGGAGAATAAAGATTGGACCTTTCCAATGCATTTCACCTTTATACTTCTAAGATAGACAAACTATAATAATTATAAAAATAAAACATGGAGGTGCTAAAAAAGTATGGCTCGTATAGCAGGAGTAGATTTACCTAGAGAAAAAAGAGTAGAAATAGGACTTACATATATATATGGTATAGGACTATCAACTTCTCAAAAAATATTAAAAGATGCTGGTGTAAATCCAGATACAAGAGTTAAAGATTTAACAGCAGAGCAAGAACAAGCAATAAGAAAAGCAATGGAAGGAATGACAGTTGAAGGAGACTTAAGAAGAGAAGTTGCTTTAAACATTAAAAGACTTACAGAAATTGGTTGTTATAGAGGATTAAGACATAGAAGAGGTCTTCCAGTAAGAGGACAAAGAACAAAAACTAATGCTCGTACAAGAAAAGGACCAAGAAAATTAGTAAGTAAAAGCAAGAAATAATAGCAAGGAGAACACCATAGCTATTTGAACACTAATTCACAAGGAAAAGGAACAATCCTAAACCAAGTGAGAGTGTCAAAGAGATAAGGAAAGTGTCCCCTGACATATAATAAGGAGGTAAAACAAATGGCAAAGCCTGTAACAAAAAGAACAACAACTAGAAGAAGAGATAGAAAAAATATCGAAAAAGGTATGGCTCATATTCATTCTAGCTTTAACAATACAATAGTTACAATTACTGATGTTCAAGGAAATGCAATTTCTTGGGCAAGTGCCGGAGAATTAGGATTCAAAGGTTCTAGAAAAAGTACACCATTTGCAGCTGGAGAAGCTGCAGAAACAGCTGCTAAAGCAGCAATGGAACATGGTTTAAAATCAGTTGAAGTATTTGTAAAAGGACCTGGTTCAGGACGTGAAGCAGCAATCCGTTCATTACAAGCAGCTGGATTAGAAATTAGTAGCATTAAAGATGTTACACCAATTCCACACAATGGTTGTAGACCACCAAAAAGACGTAGAGTATAAAAATAAAAAAGGAGAACATTAAAAAACTGACATCATTAATTCATAAGAGTGGGACATATCTTGTCCCTAGTGAGATGGCGGAAGGTAAAGATGTGTCCCCTACATAAATTAAAGGAGGAAATATAGAAATGGCAAGATATAAAGACGAACAATGCCGTATTTGCCGTAGAGAAGGACAAAAGTTATTCTTAAAAGGTTCAAGATGTTATACAGATAAATGCAGTATTTCAAGAAGAAATTATGCTCCTGGACAAAATGGACAAAAAAAGAAGAAACTTTCTGAATATGGTACTCAATTAAGAGAAAAACAAAAAACAAAAGCATTCTATGGAGTAAGCGAAAAGCAATTTAGAAGATATTTTGATATGGCTTCTAAAACAAAAGGTAAAACAGGTGAAGTTTTACTACAAATCCTAGAAAGCAGATTAGACAATATAGTATATAGATTAGGATATGGAAGCTCAAGAGCTCAAGCTAGAATGTTAGTAACACACGGAACTTTTGAAGTAAATGGACAAAAAGTTGATATTCCATCTTACTTAGTAAAAGCCGGAGATGTAATTTCTGTTAGAGAAAATAGAAAAGATAATGGAACAATAAAACTAAATGTAGAAGAAAATGCTGCAAGACCTGTTCCAGAATGGTTAGAAAAAGATGTAGAAAAATTAAGTGGTAAAGTAGTAAGATTAGCATCTAGAGAAGATGTTGACCTACCAGTAGAAGAACATTTAATAGTAGAGCTTTACTCTAAATAATAGAAAAGTAATAAAATATTTTTTTATAAATATTTTAAAAGTTATATATTGTGTTTTAAGAAGTAAAGTACTAGGGAAAGTTTAAATAAAAGGCTTATATAGTAACCTCGCACTTAGAACTTCTAAAATAGGAGGTAAAAATGATAGAATTTGAAAGGCCAAATATTAAATGCTTAGAAATAGACAATGAAACAAATTATGCAAAATTTGTTTGTGAACCATTAGAGCGTGGTTATGGAGTAACAATAGGAAACTCATTAAGAAGAATCCTACTTTCTTCATTACCAGGAGCTGCAATAACAAGTGTAAAAATTGAAGGTGTAGTACATGAGTTTTCTACAATAGCAAATGTTGTAGAAGATGTACCAGAAATTATAGTTAATTTAAAAATGGTAAGATTAAAACTTCATGAAAATGAAGAAAAAACAATCCGTATAGATGTTAAAGGTGAAGGAGAAGTAACTGCTGGCGATATTATTACAGATGATGGTGTAGAAGTATTAAATCCAGAATTACATATAGCAACTTTATCTGAAGGAGCACATCTTCAAATGGAAATGACTGTTGAAATGGGTAGAGGATACAATTCAGCAGAAAAAAATAAGAAAGATAATCAACCTTTAGGTGTATTACCAATAGATTCTATATTTACACCAGTTAAAAAAGTAAATTATGCAGTAGAAAATACAAGAGTTGGTCAAAATATAGATTTTGATAAATTAACAATTGAATTATGGACAGACGGAAGTTTAGCACCATATGAAGCATTAAGCTTAGCTGCTAAAGTTATGACAAGTCACTTAGAATTATTCATAGACTTATCTGAAACTGCTAAAAATACACAAGTAATGATAGAGAAAGAAGAAGATAAGAAAGAAAAAGTTCTAGAAATGTCAATTGAAGATTTAGAGTTATCTGTAAGATCATTTAATTGTCTAAAGAGAGCTGGTATTTCAACAGTAGAAGATATTACAAATATGACAGAATCAGAAATGATGAAAGTTAGAAATTTAGGTAAAAAATCATTAGATGAAGTAACATTTAAATTACGTTCATTAGGACTTGATTTTGCTCAAGAAGAAGAATAGAATAGAAAGAGGAGGAAAATACAGTGGCAACAAATAGAAAATTAGGTAGAACAACTGATATTCGTAAAGCAATGTTAAAAACTGGTTTAACAGACTTAATTTTACATGGAAAAATTGAAACCACAGAAGCAAGAGCCAAAGAAATTAAATCAATGGCTGATAGCATTATTTCCTTAGCAATAAAAGAAAAAGATAATTTTGAAATGGTAGACGTTAAAGTTGTAAAAGCAAAATTAGATAGCAAAGGAAATAAAGAAACAGAACTTGTAAAAAGTAAAAATGGTAAAGAATATTTAAAAGTTGTAAAAGAAGAAAAAATAGAAAAAAGACAAAAAGATATGCCAAGTAGATTAAATGCAAGAAGAAAAATGATGAGAATGCTAAATAAGGTAAAAGATGAAAATGGAAACAACATTGATTTACCAGCAAAATTATTTGGTGAAATTGCTACAAAATACGAAGGTAGAGTTGGTGGTTATACACGTATAATCAAAGCTGGACCACGTAGAGGAGATGCAGCAGAAGTTGTAATTTTACAATTAGTTTAATAAATAACCAATAAAAAGACCTAGTTTAACTAGGCTTTTTTATTTTGCAAAAAATCTTATAAAAAATCAAGAAAATTTACCAAAACACTTGTATTTTAAGGCAAAATAGTGTATACTAATCATGTAAACAAAATGAATTAGCAAAGAGCGGAAACAAATTCCGCTCTTTACTTGTATGATAAGGAGGAAAAGCTTTGGCGAGTATCGAAGAAAAAGTAGAAAGCTTAATTAAAGAAAAAATTCAAGGATTAGGTTATGAACTTTATGATGTACAATACGCAAAAGAAGGAAAAGATTATTTTTTAAGGGTGTTTATTGATAAAGAAGATGGAATAGACTTAAACGATTGTGAAAAAGTAAGCAATGAAATAAACCCATTATTAGATGAAAAAGACTTTATAAAGGAAATGTATTTTTTAGAAGTTTCATCACCAGGAATTGAAAGAGTATTAAGAAAAGATGAACATCTAAAAGATTCAATAGGAAAAGAAATAGAAGTAAAACTATTTAAACCTATAGAAAAACAAAAAGAATTTGTAGGAACTTTAGAAGATTATAATGAAGAAAAAATAATACTTGTTTTAGAAGAAAACGAAGAAAAAATAGAAATAGAAAGAAAAAATATATCATTAATGAAATTAAAATTTAATTGGTAATATACATAAAATAATTAATAAAAATAACTAATAACAAAAAATGAAATTTATTGATGAAAATCTTAAATTATAAAAAAATTAAAATGTAACAATTTAAAAATTAAAATATAAAAGTAAGGAAAGGAATGATTCAAAAAATGAAGAAGAAAGAAAAAAGAGGAAATGAACCAGCAATTGATAGCACAAATTTAATTTTAGCAATGGAGGAATTAGAAAAAGAAAGTGGTATTCAAAAGGATTACTTACTAGAAGCTATTGAAACAGCATTAGTTACAGCGTATAAGAAAAACTATGATTGTGAAGACGAAAATGTAAAAATTACAATGGACAAAGAAACAGGCGAAATTCATGTTTATATGCAAAAAGAAATAGTTGAAGAAGTAGAAAACGAAAAGACACAAATGTCATTAGAAGAAGCAAAAACAATAGACAAAAAATATAAAGTTGGAGATGTTTATGAGCAAGAATTAGTGCCAAAAAACTTTGGTAGAATTGCAGCAGGAACAGCTAAACAAGTTATTGTTCAAAAGATAAGAGAAGCATCTAGAGAATTCTTATACAACGAATACAATGAAAGAAAAGGAGAAATAGTTTCAGGAATAGTTCAAAAAGCAGATGGTGGAGTAGTTGTTGTTGATTTAGGAAGAATAGAAGGAATAATGACAGTAAAAGAACAAATACCTACAGAAAAATATCATGTAAATGATAAAATAAGAGCTTGCATTATAGATGTAGAAAGAGGACTAAAAGGAAGTACACAAGTTATGATATCAAGAGCACATAATGATTTTGTAAGAAAATTATTTGAACTTGAGATTCCAGAAATATATGAAGGTCTAATAGAAATAAAAAGTGTTTCAAGAGATCCAGGAAAAAGATGTAAAGTAGCAGTGTATTCACAAAATCCTAATATAGATCCAGTTGGTTCTTGTGTAGGACAAAAAGGAATTCGTATACAAAATATTATAAATGAGTTAAATGGCGAAAAAATAGATGTTATAGAATGGAATGAAGATCCAGCAATTTATATTTCATCAGCATTACTTCCAGCACAAGTAATGGCAGTAGATATTAAAGATGAAGAACATTTTGCTCAAGTAATTGTACCAGATGACCAATTATCTTTAGCAATAGGAAAAGCAGGACAAAATGCAAGATTAGCAGCAAAACTTACAAATTGGAAAATAGATATTAAGAGTGAAAGTCAATTTAGAGAAATGATAATGAATATGCAAAGTGAAGAGGCAAAAACTGAAGCAAAAGAAGAAACACAAGAAGTAGAAGAATAAAAGTACTAGGAATAAACAGCTAGTCTTAGAATACAATAAAATAAAGGTGTGATTAATGTGAAAGAAATGCCAAAACGTACATGTATTGGTTGTAATGAAATTAAATTAAAAAAAGAACTAATACGTATTGTAAAAAATAAAGAAGGACAAATATTTATAGATAGAACAGGAAAAGCAAATGGTAGAGGAGCATACATTTGTGATAACATAGAATGTTTACAAAAAGCTATAAAAACCAAAAGACTAGAGAGAACATTTGAAACAAATATAGATGCTAAAATATATGAAGAATTAAAGAATACTCTAAAATAGAAAGTACTTTTTAAGAGGTGAAATAATTGATTGATAATAAAATATATGGTCTGTTGGGACTAGCAAGACGAGCAGGAAAAATAAGCTTTGGTACAGAAAGTGCTAAAGAGACAATAGAAAAACATAAAGCAAAACTTGTAATTGTTGCTAAAGATTGTAGCGATAGAACAAAGAAAAATTTCGAGTTGGTATGTAAGAATGATGATATACCAATTAGAATGTTCGGAACAATAGAAGATTTAAGTAAAAGTATAGGACAAAATAATAAAGCTGTAATAGTTATAAAAGATGAAAACTTTGCTAAGGAACTATTAAAAAAAATTGATGGGGGTGAAATTATTGGGTAAGATAAAAATACATGAAATAGCAAAAGAGATTGGCTTAACCAGTAAAGAAATAATAGAAAAGGCAAAAGAATTAGGAATTGAAGCTAAAACACATATGAGTGGAGTAGAAGAACAAGAAGCTGAAAAAATAAAAAATGCTTTTCAAAAAATAGAAAAGAAATTAGAAACTAAAAAAGAAGAAACTAAGAAAGACGAAAAGAAAAAAGAAGAAAAGAAACCATCTGCTCCTGTAATTATAAGAAGAGAAGTTATAATTACAGATGAAGAAGAAAAGCAAAAAGAAAAAGAAGTTAAACAAAAAGAACAAAAAAATAAACAAGTAGGTTTTGTAGAAAGAAATAAAAATGCAGACTATAATATTGTTTATAGAAACAAGCCTACAAAACCAATGACAGTAAGTGAATTATTTGGAATTGGTAAAAAAGAAGAAACTAAAAAAGAAGTAAAACAAGAAATTAAACAAGAAGAAAAGAAAGAGGACGTAGTAAAAAAACAAGAAAATATGGTAGAAACTAAACAAAAACAAACAGAAACTAAAGAATATAATAAAGAAAGCAGAAACCCAAATTACAAAAATAATCAAAATGGCTTCCAAAACAGAAATAATAATCAATCATCTTTTAGAAATAGAGATAATCAAAATAGAGAAAGAGGAAATTTCCAAAATAGAGAAAATGGTGGATTCCAAAGACGTGAAAACAATGGCTTCCAAAAGCGTGAAAATAATGGCTTTAGAAATAATCAAAATAGAAATCAAAATGGTGGAAACTTTAATCGTGAAAGAAGACCATTAGATGAAAGAGGAATTGATAAAAACATAAAAGACATAATGGCTACAGATATTGTAGAAAAAGAAAACCAAAGAGACTTTGGAAGCAAAGCAATTGATAAAGCAAAATTTGAAAGAAAAGAAGAAAAAAATCAAAATCAAAAAGCAAACAAAAATAAAAAAGGCGGAAGATTTAATGAAGAATTTGATGGTGGAAAATTAAAAGACTTAAAACAAGTAGATAGACTATCAAATATGTTTGATGACCAAGAGGGTGGAATGCTTGATTATTATGATTTAACAACAGCAAGAGGAAAGAGAAATAAGAAGAAATCAGCTAAAACTCAAGAAGAAAGAACACAAAAAATATTCAAATTAACAGAAATCACAATTCCAGAATCTATTACAGTTAAAGACTTAGCAGTAGAGTTAAAGAAAACATCAGCAGAAGTTATTAAAAAACTATTTGGATTTGGAATAATGGCAACAATAAATAATGATTTAGATTTTGATACAGCATTTTTAGTAGCAGAAGAGTTTGGTGTAACAGCTAAAAAGAGAGAAGAAGTAAAAGAAGAAGATATCTTATTTGACGATTCAGAAGATAAAGAAGATGAATTAAAACCAAGACCACCAGTAGTTGTTGTAATGGGACACGTAGATCATGGTAAAACATCTCTACTAGATGCAATCCGTAAAACTAATGTAATTGAAGGAGAAGCGGGAGGTATTACACAAGCAATAGGTGCTTATATGGTAAATATTAATGGAAGAGATATTACTTTCTTAGATACACCAGGACATGAAGCATTTACAAGTATGCGTGCTAGAGGTGCTCAAATTACAGATATTGCAATATTAGTAGTTGCAGCAAATGATGGTGTTATGCCACAAACAGTAGAAGCTATTAACCATGCTAAAGCAGCAGGAATTCCAATTATAGTTGCAGTAAACAAAATAGATTTACCAGAAGCAAATGTAGACAAAGTAAAACAAGAATTAATGAAATATGAATTAGTACCAGAAGAATGGGGTGGAGATACAATTTATGTACCTATCTCAGCTAAAAAACATATAAACATAGACGAATTATTAGAAATGGTATTATTACAAGCAGACGTATTAGAATTAAAAGCAAATCCTAACAAACAAGCTAAAGGTGCAGTTATAGAAGCAAGACTAGATAAATCAAAAGGACCAATTGCTTCAATGTTAGTACAAAGAGGAACACTAGATGTTGGAGATACAATAGTTGTAGGTTCTTCAATTGGTAGAATTAGAGCAATGAAAAATGATAAAGGTCAAAAAGTAAAAAAAGCTGGACCATCTACACCAGTTGAAATAATGGGATTAACAGAAGTTCCAGAATCTGGAGAAGTATTCTATGAAGTTAAAGATGAAAAAATGGCAAAACACTTAATAGAAAGAAGAAAACGTGCACAAAGAGAAAAATCTATAAATCAAATGGCACCAGTTACTTTAGACAATTTATTTAGCCAAATGGAAGAAGGAAAACTAAAACAATTAAATATTATAGTTAAAGCAGATGTACAAGGTAGTGCAGAAGCAATAAAACAATCTTTAGAAAAATTATCTGATGAAGAAGTAAGAGTAAGAGTTATACACAGTGCAGCAGGTGCTGTTACAGAATCTGATGTAACTTTAGCAAAAGTTTCAAATGCTATTATAATTGCATTTAATGTAAGACCAGTTGCAACTGCAAAACAAGCAGCTGAAAAAGAAGAAGTTGAAATAAAACAATATTCAGTTATATACCAAGCAATAGATGATGTTAAAGCAGCAATGAAAGGTATGCTTGATCCAATTTATGAAGAAAAAGTTATTGGTAATGTTGAAGTAAGACAAGTATTTAAAGTTTCAAATGTGGGAACAATAGCAGGAGCATATGTATTAGAAGGAAAAATTGAAAGAAATGCTGGCGTAAGAGTATTACGTGAAAATGTTGTTATTCACGAAGGAAAACTTGCAAACTTAAAACGTTTCAAAGATGACGTAAAAGAAGTTGCAAAAGGATATGAATGCGGTATGCAAATTGAAAATTACAATGACTTAAAAGAAGGAGATATTATAGAAGTATACGTTATGGAAGAAGTTAAAAGATAAAGGAGGGCATTATGCCAAAAAATGAAAATAGATTAAATCGTATTGATGAAGAGTTAAAAAAAGAACTTAGTCAAATTATTTCATATGAATTAAAAAATCCTGAGGCAACAGGAATGATTAGTGTAACAAAAGTAAAAATAACTCCAGATTTAAAATACGCAAAGGTATATGTAAGTATTTTAAATTCTAAAAGTGATGAAAAAACAATGGAAGCACTAAAAAAATCTGCAGGATTTATAAGAAGCCAAATTGCTAAAAGAGTTAATTTAAGAATTACGCCAGAGTTAGTATTTGAAAAAGATGATTCTATGGAATATGGAATGAAAATAGATTCTATTCTAAAAGATTTAAACAAATAGTGTCAAAAGGGACGCTCTTTATTGCCACAAAAATTGTTAAAAAAGAAGCGTTCCTTTTGAGCAAAAAGGAGAGATAAAATGACATTAGAACATATATTAGAAGAAATAAAAAAGGCAGAAAAAATTGTAATATTAACTCATGAGAATCCAGATGGAGATGCTGTTGGTAGTAGTTTGGCAATGTATATTGCTTTAAAAGAAATGGGAAAAGATCCAGATATTATAATCCCAGAGTTACCAAGGGTATTTAACTTTTTACCAGAAACAGAGAATATAAAAAAAGAAGGTTCAAAAGAACAATATGATTTAGCAATTGCATTAGATTGCGCAACATTGAAAATGCTTAATGGTTGGTCAAAATATTTTGAAGATGCAAAAGTAAAAGTTACAATAGACCATCATGGAACAAATACAATGTATGGAGATTATAACTATGTAAACCCAGATGCACCAGCATGTGCACAAACTTTAATAAGTATAATTCAATATTTTGGTGTAGAGATTGATAAAAAAATAGGAACATGCCTTTTAACTGGAATTATCACAGACACAGGTGGATTCCAATATCAGAGCACAACACCAGAAACATTTGAATTTGCAGCAGAACTATTACAAACAGGAGTTAATGTTTCAGATATTTATAAAAGAGTAATGAATACAAAAACAAAAGCTAATTTCGAATTGAGAAAAAGAGCAATAGAAAGAATGGAATTTTTCGAAAATGAAAAAATATCTTTTACATATATTACAAAACAAGATGAAGAAGAAGTAGGAGCAGAGCCAGGAGACCACGAAGGAATAGTAGAAGAAGGTAGAGCAATAGAAGGAGTGGAAGTTTCTATATTTTTAAGAGAAACTGAAAAAGGTTTTAAAGCATCACTTCGTTCAAATGAGTATGTAAATGTATCAGATGTGTGCTTATTATTTGGTGGTGGCGGCCATATACACGCAGCTGGTTGCACAATAGCACAAAGCCTAGAACAGGCAAAAGAGAAAATAGTAAATGAAGTAAAAGTACATATAAAATAAAGTAAACTATTAGGGACGGGCCGATTTAGTTTAGCAACATATATAATCATTAATAAACTATTAGGGACGGGTTGATTTAGTTTAACTAAAATGCTCCGTCCTTAATAGTTTACTTTAACACTGAGAAGGGAAAAAAATGCAGGAATTAAATGGAATAATAGTAATAAATAAACCTAAAAATTACACATCACATGATGTTGTAGCTAAAGTAAAGAAAATATTAAAATTAAAAAAAGTAGGACATACTGGAACATTAGATCCAAACGCTACTGGAGTATTGCCATTACTTTTAAACTCTGGAACAAAGCTTTCAAAATATTTGATAAATCATGATAAAGAATATGAAGTAACTTTAAAATTAGGAATAAAAACAGATACATTAGATAGTGAAGGAAAAATACTAGAAGAAAGAAAAGTAGATACTGCAATATTGGAAAACAATGAAAATATAAAGAAAGTATTAAATTCATTTGTGGGAAAGCAAGAGCAAATACCACCAATATATTCAGCAATTAAAGTAAATGGAAAAAAACTTTATGAATATGCAAGATGCGGGGAAAAGGTAGAAGTTCAAGCAAGACAAATAGAAATATATAATATAGAATTACAAGAAGTAGACATTGAAAAACAAGAAATAGTATTTAAAGTAGAATGTTCGAAAGGAACATATATAAGGAGTTTGTGTGAAGATATAGCTACAAGATTAGGAACAATAGGGTATATGAAAGAATTAAACAGAACAAGAGTAGGTTCTTTTGGAATAGAGGATTCAATAACATTAGAAGAATTAGAAAAGTGTGAAAATGTAAATTTAAAAGTAATAACAATGGAAGAACTACTTAAACAAAAAGAAAAGATAATACTAAATAAAAAACAATTAGAATTATTTTTAAATGGAGTAAAATTAGATAATGATAATCAAGATGGACTATATAGAATATATAATCAAGACAAACAATTTATAGGAATTGGAGTAATACAAGAAAATAAATTAAAAAGAGATATAATAAAATAAAGTGCTTAAGAATTCTTTAAGCACTTACTTTAAAATATTTTAGCATAAAATATTAAAGAAAGCAAATAATAAAAATTGTTAAATAAGTTATATATAATAAGAAAAACAAAGAAAATTAAAAATAAAGCTAATAAAATAATTTTTTTTAATAAATAGTAAAATTGAAAAAATATAATGCATATGATAATATAAATATAACAAAAAACAAAACATAGAATTATCCCTACCTGGTGCGTATAGATTGAAATTTTATTACCAACAAATTTTTAAAGGGAGTCCGCCTTTGAAGATGGCGTGTAAGCTTGCACTTATGTAAGAAACCCAGTAGTCTTCAACAAGACACCCACCTGTGTAAGCAGGTATAAAAATTTCTTTCAGCTTACGGCCGAGGCGGGGATAATTTTTAATAAAGGGAAAAGTATGAAAATAGAAGAATTATTAAGATATGGAAAAGAAAAATTAGAAAAACAAAAAGTAGAAGATACTTCAATTATTTCAAGAATATTAATGCAATATGTCTTAAAAATAGACAGAAATAAATTAATTATAAATAAAAATGATAACGTAGACATTAATAAAGAAAATGAGTATAAGGAATACATAGAGAAAATCATAAAAGGCAAACCAGTTCAATACATAACAAATAATCAAGAATTTATGAAACTTAATTTCTATGTAGACGAAAATGTATTAATTCCACAGCCAGATACAGAAATATTGGTAGAAGAAGTAATAAAAAGTATAGATATAATGGAAAACATAGAAATACTAGACATGTGTACAGGCAGTGGTTGTATAGGCATATCACTTGCAAAAAATATAAAAAATACAAAAGTAACATTAGTGGATATTAGTAAAGAAGCTATAGAAATAGCTAAGAAAAATGCAATACAAAACGGAGTAGAAAACAAAGTAACTTTTATACAATCTGATATGTTTGAAAATGTAAAAGGAAAATTTGATATAATAGTATCAAACCCGCCATATATAAAAACAGATATAATACAAACATTAGACAAACAAGTACAAAATGAACCTCATATAGCTTTAGATGGAGGAGAAGATGGACTAGATTTTTATAAAATGCTAATAAATGAAGCACATAAATATTTAAAAAAAGGGGGAAAAATATTTTTAGAAATAGGTTATGACCAAAAACAAAAGGTAGAAAGTTTAGCAAAGCAAAGCAAACACTATAAAAAAATAGAAACAATAAAGGATTTATCTCAAAATGATAGAGTAATAATATTAGAATATTAAGAAGGGAGATATAATGTCTTTTTCATCAGAATTAAAAGAAAGTTTAAGTAAAATACCAAACTTAAAAAATAAAGAATTAGTAAAATTTGAATTAATAGGATATCTAATTAGTAACAATACAACATGTGACAAAAAGAATATCTATTATTCAACAATAAATGAATATAATATAAATCGTTTTAGCAAATTACTTTTAAATATGGAAATATCAAACTTTAAAATAGATATAAAAGGGAAAAATTATGTAATAACATTGCCAAAAACAAGTCAACTTCAAGAAGTAGAATATAAAGAAAAAGATATTGAAATATCTTTAGATTTTGAAAAACAAATACAAAACTTAAATAATATAAAAGAACAAGAAGAAATGGCGATAAAGGCATTAACAAGAGGAATATTTTTAGGAAGCGGAAGTGTTAATAATCCCGAAAAGAAATATCATTTAGAAATGATATTAAGCAGTAGGAAAAATGCTCAAATAATAAAAGAATTATTAGAAAAAATGCAAATACATTTAAAGGAATTAGAAAGAAAAAATGGATATTCTTTATACATAAAAGAAGGAGAAGAAATTTCAAAATTTTTAGCATTCATTGGCGCGAATAGCAGTGTAATTAAATTTGAAGAAATAAGAGTTATAAGAGAAATAAAAAATAATGTAAATAGAAAAGTGAATTGCGAAACAGCTAATTTAAATAAGACTATAAATGCAGCAGTCAAACAAATAGAAGCAATAAAAAAATTAAAAGCGACAGGAAAATTTAAAAATTTGTCAGATAATTTAAAAGAAATAGCAAATTTGAGATTGGAAAATCCAGATGCTTCATTAGTAGAGCTGGGACAAATGCTTGAAAATCCAATAGGAAAATCTGGTGTAAATCATAGATTAAATCAATTAATAGAATTAGCTAGAGAATAAAATTGTCATTTGTAATATAAATTAAAAGGAAAGAAAAAATGAAAGAACTAGGAATTTATATACATATTCCATTTTGTAAGCAGAAGTGTTATTATTGTGATTTTGTTTCATATGCAAATAAAGAAGAAAAAATACAAGAATATATAAAATGTTTACAAGAAGAAATAGGAATTGAATCAGAAAAATATAAAAATGAAGAATATGAAATTACTACTATTTATATAGGGGGAGGAACTCCATCTTTTATAGATGATTCATATATAGAAAGAATAATAAATACAATAAAACAAAATTATAAATTGTATGAAAATCCAGAAATTACAATAGAAGTAAACCCAGGAACAACAAATGAAGAAAAAATAAAAAAATATAAAGATATAGGAATAAATAGAATAAGTATAGGACTTCAAACAACAAAAGATAATTTGCTAAAACAAATTGGGAGAATACATACATATGAAGAATTTTTAAATTGTTATAAAATAGTTAAGAAAATAGGAATTGATAATATTAATGTGGATTTAATGTTAGGACTTCCAAACCAAACATTGGAAGATTTAAAAGAAAGTCTAATAGAAGTTATAAATTTAAAACCTAATCATATTTCTTTATATTCATTAATATTGGAAGAAAATACAATATTAGAAAAAATGGTAAGCCAAAATATGACAAAGTTGCCAGAGGAAGATTTAGAAAGAGAGATGTATTGGACAACTAAAAATATTTTAGAAGAAAACGGATATATTCATTATGAAATATCTAATTTTTCAAAAAAAGGATATGAATCTAAACATAACTTAAATTGTTGGGGACAAAAAGAATATTTAGGTTTTGGAGTTGCAGCACATTCATATATAAAAAATAGAAGATATTGCAATACCAATAATATAGAAGATTATATTAAAAATATACAAAACGGAAAAATACTTAATAATAGAACAATCTGTGAAATACAAAATAAAATAGAAGAACAAAAAGAATATATGTTATTAGGATTAAGAAAAATTCAAGGAATAGATATACAAGAATTCAAAAACAAATTTATAGATAATCCAATTTATATTTTTCACAAGGAATTAGAAAAATTGATAAAGGAAGAGTTGGTAGAAATAGATTTAAATCAAATAAAATTAACATCAAAGGGATTAGACTTTGCTAATTTGGTGTGGGAAGAATTTATATAAAAACTTGACATAAATATAGAAAAAGGTCTACATTTCTTATGAAATTGTAGATACATTTGAATATGTATTATGTTAAGAAATTGCAAAATGAGAACTATAATAAGTGTTTTTTGATTGATATATATTTTTTGACAAATTTACATAAAAAGAGTATAATATAAATATAACTTGTAAACTGAACTTAAAATTAAAAGAGGGAAAACAAAATGAAATTAAATTTTTTAGACAGCATGTTAGACAATTTAACGAGTGCACCAGAAATTAGTTTTAAGATGGCCGGAGAAAAAGAAAAAGTACAAGGAAAAATAATGATATTTTCAGGAAGAACATTTGCAATTGAAGAAAGATGGATAGATGAAGAAGGAACTTATCATAAAGAAATAAAAGATCATTTTGAAATTAACGTAAATAAAAAAATAAAAAATTATGAGAAAGCTCTGAAGAAAGAAATTATGAAACATCTTGATCCAGAAACAAAAGTCATTTATATGACTGAAAGTGTAGCAAAATTCTTGGAGATATTAGAAAATTTATAGCCGGTAAAAAGCCATCTTTCAATTGAAAGGTGGCTTTTTATGTAGTAAATAAGTATTTTACAAAAAATTCACAAAAAAATTAGCACTTTGTATTGACAAGTGCTAATTTTGGGTATAATATATGTATTGTTAGCAGTCGATAAGCAAAAGTGCTAAAGATAAGATTGACTAGTATAAATTTAATACAAAAAGTAAAATAATAAAATCACAAGATTGTAGGTGATAATTTGGACGAAAGAAAGAAAAAAATATTACAAGCAGTAATAGATGAATATGTTAATACAGCAGAACCAGTAAGTTCAGCAGCACTTGTAGAAAAATATGGATTAAATTATAGTAGTGCAACAGTTAGAAACGAACTTGCAGAACTAGAAAAAAGTGGGTATTTAGATAAAACACATACATCATCAGGTCGTGTACCATCAGAAAAAGGTTACCGATTCTATGTAGACGAATTAATAAAAGAAGATGATATTTCGTTAGAAGAAATGAAATATATTCAATCCAAATTATCTACAAAAGTAAATGAAATTGAAGATTTGGCTAAAATAGCAACGTCAACACTTTCTGAAATAACACATTATACAACAGTTGCAATTGGTCCTAAAGTAGAAACACAATTAATAGAAGAAATAAAATTTGTTTTACTTGGAACTAGAATGCTAATGGTAGTAATAGTAACAGATAGTGGCTTAGTAAAGGAAACAATTATCAAATATGATGAAGATATTACACAAAGTCAAATTGAAACTTTAAACAATCTGTTTAATTCTAAATTAAAAGGAAAACCACTTTCTAAAATAGATAAACCTATGGAAGAATATATTTTATCTGAAATCAACTATAGTATAGATGTTATAAAACCAATAATAGATCAAATTAATAAAATAGTTGACGAAGCAGAAACAATATATTTAGAAGGTGCTAATAAAGCCTTTGACTTACCAGAGTTCAAGAGTCTAGAACTTGCAAAAAACTTTGTAAATGTTTTAGACGAAAAAGAGGTAATGTTAGATATATTAGATTCAGGAATGGCAAAAGATATAAATGTATACATTGGAGATGAAAATGACAAAGAAGAATTAAAAGACTTTAGTGTTGTTACATTTAAACATTCTATAGGAGACAAAGAATTAGGAACAATTGGAATTATAGGACCTAAAAGAATGAATTATTCTAAAGTAATTTCTGTTATGAAATATATAAGCAAAAAAATAAGTGAACAGAAGTCAGATGAAGAAAAAAATAATTAAAATTTGAAAGGAGACACAATGGAAGAAAATAAGAAAGAAAAAGAAGAAATTAAAGAAGAAGAAAATATAGTTGAAGAGAAAGATGAACAAACAAAATTAAAAGATACAATACTTATGCAAAAAGAAAAATTAGATGAACAAGAAGACAGACTAAAAAGATTAATGGCAGAATTTGATAACTTCAAAAAAAGAAGTTCGAAAGAAAGAGAAGGACTATACAATTCTTTAATATCTGACATATTCTCATCTTTATTGCCTGTTATAGATAACTTGGAAAAGGCAGTAGAAGCAAAAACAGAAGATGAAGCATATAAACAAGGAGTTGAACTAGTACTTAAACAATTTAAAGATGTTTTATCAGCAAATGGAGTAGAAGAAATTGAAACAGTAGGTCAAGTATTTGATCCAGAATTACACGAAGCAGTAGCAAGTGTAACAGATGAAACTCTTGGAGAAAAAGTTATAAAAGAAGAATATAGAAAAGGCTACAAAATAGGATCTAAGGTTATACGTCATTCTATGGTTGTAGTAGCAAATTAAAAAATTTATGAAAAGCTTCGTCTTGTGTCGTTAAATCCAACATTAATAATCCTCGACGTACAAAAAGTACGCCTCCGGTTATTAAGTATGGATTTGCCTAACAATACTTGTTTTTGATAAATTTAAGAAATATAAAAAGCACTTTGTAACTTTTAAAATATTAAAATATTAAATTAGTTATTAATTTTAAGATGGACGTATAAAAAATTACGGAAATCTTATGAAACCAACCAATAGAAGGTTTCAAATTATATAAAAATATAAAAAAGAACAAATAAGGAGTGTCACAAGTGTTCCGATTTCGGAACGAAAAGGACCGTCCCTAATGTTCAAAGAAAGGAAGTAAATTATTATGGGAAAAATTATAGGAATCGATTTAGGAACAACAAATAGTTGTGTAGCAGTTATGGAAGGTGGAGAACCAGTTGTAATACCAAACGCAGAAGGTAACAGAACAACTCCATCTGTAGTAGCATTTTCAAACAATGGAGAAAGATTAGTAGGTCAAATTGCAAAACGTCAAGCAGTTACAAACCCAGACCATACAATCATTTCAATTAAAAGAAAAATGGGAACAAACGAAAAAGTAAATATTGATGGAGATAGCTTTTCTCCACAAGAAATATCTGCAATGATATTACAAAAATTAAAAACAGATGCAGAAAATTATTTAGGACAAAAAGTAACACAAGCTGTTATCACAGTTCCAGCATACTTTAGTGATAGCCAAAGACAAGCAACTAAAGATGCAGGTAAAATAGCAGGTCTTGAAGTATTAAGAATTATAAACGAACCAACAGCAGCAGCTTTAGCATTTGGTATGGATAAAGAAGACCAAGATCAAAAAATTATGATTTATGACTTAGGTGGAGGAACATTCGATGTTTCTATTCTAGATATTGGTGATGGTGTATTTGAAGTTTTAGCTACAAATGGTAATACTCATTTAGGTGGAGATGACTTCGACCAAAGAATTATAGATTACCTAATTTCAGAATTCAAAAAATCAAATGGAATAGATTTAGCATCAGATAAAATGGCAATGCAACGTCTAAAAGAAGCTGCAGAAAAAGCTAAAATAGAATTATCTGGAATGCAACAAACACAAATAAACTTACCATTTATTACAGCAGATGCAACAGGACCAAAACACTTAGATATTACATTATCTAGAGCTAAATTTGAAGAATTAATTTCAGACTTAGTAGATGCAACAAGAATACCAGTAGAACAAGCTATGAAAGATGCTGGAGTAACTTCAGCAGATATCCACAAAGTATTATTAGTTGGTGGTTCAACTCGTGTACCATGCGTACAAGAAATGGTTAAGAAAATAACAGGAAAAGAACCAGATAAGGGAATAAACCCAGATGAATGTGTTGCAATTGGTGCAGCAATTCAAGGTGGTGTATTATCAGGAGATGTTAAAGACTTAGTATTATTAGACGTAACACCATTATCATTAGGTATTGAAACTTATGGTGGAGTATTTACAAAATTAATCGAAAGAAATACAACAATACCAACTAAAAAATCACAAATATTCTCAACAGCAGCAGATGGTCAAACATCAGTAGAAGTACACGTATTACAAGGTGAACGTGAAATGGCTGCATACAACAAAACATTAGGAAGATTCCAATTAACAGGAATTCCAGCAGCACCACGTGGAGTACCACAAATTGAAGTAACATTTGATATAGATGCAAATGGTATAGTTCACGTATCTGCAAAAGATATGGCAACAGGAAATAGCCAAAATGTATCAATTACAGCATCTACAAACTTAACAGATGAAGATATAGATAAAGCTGTTAAAGATGCAGAAGCACATGCTGAAGAAGACAAGAAAAAGAAAGATGAAATTGAAGCTAGAAATAATGCAGAAAGCTTAGTATATAACTCAGAAAAAACATTAGGAGAATTAGGAGATAAGATAAGCGGAGAAGAAAAAGCTAAAGTTGAAGAAGAAATAGCAAATGTTAAAAAAGCATTAGAAGGTACAGATGTAGAAGCTATTAAACAAGCAACAGAAAAATTAACAACAGCATTTTATGCAATATCTGAAAAATTATATTCACAAGCTCAAGCACAAGCTAACGCAGCAAATGGAGCAAATGCTGGTGCAGATGCAAATACAGCAGGACCAAATGTTGATGAAAACGGAAATGTATATGATGCAGACTACAAAGTAGAAGACAACGGAGATAATAAATAAACTGTATTTGGGGACGGAGCAAAAAAACAGTTGAAAAATAAAATATAAAAATATATTTTACCCCAAAAGGGCCAGGTACTTTTGGGGTAATTGTAATATAAATAAAAACTTTACCCTAAATTAACCTGGTGTTTTTGGGGTTAGGAGGAAAAGATGGCAACAAAAAGAGATTACTATGAAGTATTAGGTGTAAATAAAAATGCCACAGACGAAGAATTAAAAAAAGCATATAGAAAACTTGCTAAAAAATATCATCCAGATGCCAATCCAGACAATAAAAAAGAAGCAGAAGAAAAATTTAAAGAAGTAAATGAAGCATATGAAAACTTATCAGATCCTCAAAAAAGAAGAATGTATGATCAATTTGGTTTTGATGGACCACAAGGATTTGGTGGAGGTTCTGGAGCTGGAGCAGGAGGTCCTTTCGGAGGAGGATATTATTCATATAGTTCTTCAGGTTTTGACGACTTTGGAGATTTAGGTGATATATTCTCATCTTTCTTTGGAGGAGGCTTTGGAGGAAGAAATTCTAGAGCAAACAGAGGACCAACCAAAGGTGCAGACTTAAAAGCAAGTATAGATATTACTTTTGAAGAAGCTTTTTCAGGAGTAGAAAAAGAAATACTATTAAATAGAAACGAAACATGTTCTACATGTCACGGAAGTGGTGCAAAACCTGGAACTCATGCAGAAACTTGTAGTATGTGTCATGGAACAGGTACAATAACACAAGTACAAAATACGATTTTAGGTCAAATGCAAACACAAAGACCATGTACAAACTGCCATGGAACTGGTACTGTAATAAAAGAACCATGTGAAAACTGTAAAGGTAAAGGAAAAGTTAGAAAACAAGCTAGAATAAAAATAAAAATTCCAGCAGGAATAGATGACAATCAAACAATAGTATTAAGAAATGAAGGAGAACCTGGTGAAAAAGGTGGAGCAAAAGGTGATTTATACATAGTAGTACGTTTGAAAAAACATAGTATCTTCACAAGACAAGGAGATAAAGTACTATGTGATGTGCCAATTACTTTCACACAGGCTACACTAGGGGCAGATCTTCAAATTCCTATGGTGGATGGAACAAAAGAAACATATAGAATACCAGAAGGAACACAAACAGGAACAAAATTTGTAATAAGAAATAAAGGATTTAAATCAGTAAATGGAAATTATCAAGGTGATTTCGTATTTACTGTACAAGTACAGGTTCCAAAACGTTTAAGCAAAGAACAAAGAGATATATTAATGGAACTTGCAAAAACAATGAACGAACAGCCACCAATAAAGAAAAGAGGAATATTTGGATAAAGGACATTTGTAAACGGGTTACTTTTGTCCTTTACATAAATAATAATTATATAAATGAAAATAAATAATAACAAACAAATTTTCATAAAAAGTATTGACAAACATAAATTCGAAATATATAATACCTTCATACGAACAATAATTCGTGTGGAGGTATTTTTATATGATTAGTACAATACAAATAAAAAATATAGGAATTATAGATAATTTAAGCATAAATTTAGAAAATGGTTTTAATGTTCTAACAGGAGAAACAGGAGCAGGAAAAACATTAATAATAGATTCATTAGGAATAATTTGTGGTAATAGATTTTCAAAAGAAATGATTAGAAAAGGTGAAGAATATTCATATGTAGAGGCATCAATTTATATGCCAGAAAATCAAAACTCAATAGATGGTAATATTATAGTTTCAAGGGAAATTTATACAAATGGTAGAAATTCTTGTAAAATAAATGGCAGATTAGTAACAGTAAGTGAACTTAAAGAATTTATGAAGCAAATAATAGATATTCATGGGCAAAATGACAATCAAACAATTATGGACAAAACATCTCATATTGGCTATTTAGATAGTTTTATAGGTGAAAAAATATTAAATATTAAAAAAGAATATAGAGAATTATTTAAAAGATATAATGAAATAAAAATAGAATTGAAAAATAATTATGGAGATGATAAAGAAAAACAGAGAAAATTAGACCTATTAGAATATCAATTGAAGGAAATAGAAGATGTAAATTTAAAAGTTGGAGAAGATGAAAAACTAGAAGAACAAAGAAAAATAATAATGAATTCAGAAAAAATAGTAGAAAATTTAGAAGTAGCTGATAATACTTTATCAGAGCAAGCTATAGATGGAATAAATTCAGCTATTAGAGCATTAGAAAAAATTGAAAATATTGATGAAACATATAGTCAAAAATTAAGTGAATTAAAAAATATATATTATGACATACAAGAACTAAGTAGAGATATTTCACAAATGAAAGAAGATGTATATTTTAATGAAGAGGAAAGAAATGAACTTGAAGAAAGATTGGATTTAATATATTCTTTAAAAAGAAAATATGGAAATAGTATAGAAGAAATATTAAAATACAAAGAACAAATAGAAAATGAAATTTACGAAATAGAAAATTTAGATGAAATAAATAATAAATTAAAACAAGAATTAAGCAAAATAGAAGAAAAAATGAGCACGTTAGCAAATAAAATGAATCAAATTAGAAATGAATGTGCTAAAGAATTATCAAATAAAATTAATCAAGAACTAGCAGATTTAGAAATGCCAAATGCAAAATTTAATGTAAAAATAGATTTTAATACAGAAAATGAATTTAACAAAAATGGTTTAGATATAGTAGAATTTATGATTGCAACAAATATAGGAGAAGAAGAAAAATCACTTATAAAAATTGCATCAGGTGGAGAAATGTCTAGAATAATGCTTGGAATAAAATCAGTTTTAGCAGATGTAGATAAAGTGCCAGTTCTAATATTTGATGAAATAGATACAGGAATTAGTGGAAAAGCAGCAAAGGCAGTAAGCATTAAAATGAAAAATATAGCAAGAAAGCACCAAATATTATGTGTAACACATTTAGCAACTATAGCAGCTAAAGGAGATTATAATTATTACATTAGTAAAGAAGTAGAAAATGATAAAACTAGAACAAAAATAGAGAGATTAGATGAAGAAAAAGTAATAAGAGAAATAGCAAGAATAGCAAGTGGAGATGTAAATGAAATATCTATTGAACATGCTAAACAGTTAAGAGTAGCAGTATAAAATATGAAAAAAATAAAATATATATGGATAAAAATGTAAAAAAACAATAAAATACTTGAAAATACAACATAAAAATGCTATAATATATTACATAGTTTTATAGAAAAATAGTTAACAATAAATACACACAAAGATAATATGGAGGAAAAGAATATGTCATTAGGAAAAAGAACTATTCTTCATGGAGTTGTATATGGTGCATTAGTTATGCTAATAGCAAGCAAGTTATTAGAAAAACTATCGTGAAAAGCAAGAAAAAATTTCTTGCTTTTTATATTGAATAAGTTACATAATTTGAAATTTTATGTAATTTGTGTTATAATATATAATATAAGTTCATAGAAACTATAAAGAAACTAATTGGTTAGATTATAAAAGGAGATAAGGAAATGAACAATTGCAAAAGACGGGAAGAAGAATTTTGGAATGAAGTATTTGTTAGAGGAATGACAGCAATAGCATTTATTTTTATTGTAGTTATAACTATTATTGTAGTGTATGGAAATAAAGTAGAGTCTGAAATAACGTATGTAAGTGTTCCTATACAACGAATACCAGTAAAAGAAATGTTAGGAAGATACATAGATTCACTACCTGTACCAAAGGCAGAATATCCAACATTAATGGTTCAAAAAGAGAGCCTTGAAGAAGTAGTAATTACAGAAGAAAATGCAAACGTATTAACAAATAATTCAAAACAAAAAGAAAAGAATGTAAAATATGTAAAACCAGAAAACTTAATACAGGAAGTAGAAAATATCACACCAATCACTACGACATTGAATACTTCAGCATATTGTTCATGTGAAATATGTTGTGGTAAGACAGATGGAAAAACAGCATCTGGAAAAATGGCAACAGCATGGCATACAGTTGCAGCAGGAAAGGATTATCCAATAGGAACAATCATTTATATTCCTGCTTTAGTAGATAAGCCAAATGGTGGCTGGTTTGTAGTAGAAGACAGAGGTGGAGCTATTTCAAACGAAAAACTTGATGTATTCTTCAATACCCACGAAGAAGCGATTCAATTTGGGAGAAAGTCACTAGAAGCATATATTTACATTCCAAATGATTAAGAAAAAAACAAGGAGAAAGCATTGCAATTTCCTTGTTTTCTCCTTTTATATGAGAAATTAAATCTTAAAATCTATTTAAGATATAAAAAGTAATTATAATTAATAATGTATAATAGTTAAACATAAAGGAAATTACCTTAATTTTATTGAAATTAAGGTTTACATTTTAGAAAATATGCTATATAATATAATGGTAAAAAAATGAAAGAAAAGGTAGGTTTAAACTATGGAAAATCAAAATCAAGAACCAGAAGTAGATATGAATCAATTAATGCAAATTAGAAGAGATAAATTAGCCAAATTAAAAGAAGAAGGAAAAAATCCCTTTGAAATAACAAAATTTAATCGTACACACACAAGCAGACAAATTGTGGAAAACTATGAAGAATTAGAAGGAAAAGATGTAACTGTTGCAGGAAGATTAATGGCTAAAAGAATAATGGGTAAAGCATCATTTTGCCATATACAAGATGGTGATGGAAAAATCCAAAGTTATGTTAGTATAAATGAATTAGGCGAAGAAAGCTATAAACACTTTAAAGAAGATGATATAGGAGACATTATAGGAATTACAGGATTTGTATTTAAAACAAAAACAGGAGAAATCTCAATACATGCAAAAGAAGTAACACTTCTTTCAAAATCTTTAAGACCACTTCCTGAAAAATTCCATGGTTTAAAAGATACAGACTTACGTTATCGTCAAAGATATGTAGATTTAATAATGAATCCAGAAGTAAAAGATACATTCTTAAAAAGAATTCAAATATTACAAGAAGTTAAAAATATATTAAACGAAAAAGGATACTTAGAAGTTGAAACACCTATATTAAACACAATAGCAGGTGGAGCAGCAGCTAGACCATTTATTACACATCATAATACTTTAGATATGGACATGTACTTAAGAATTGCTAACGAACTATATCTAAAAAGATTAATAGTTGGTGGATTTGATAAAGTATATGAAATGGGTAGAATGTTTAGAAATGAAGGAATGGATATAAAACACAATCCAGAATTTACAAACATAGAATTGTATTCAGCATATGAAGATTACAATGATATGATGGATATAACAGAAGAAATTATATCAAAAGTAGCCTTAAAAGTACTTGGAACAACAAAAATAACATATCAAGGAACAGAAATAGATTTAACACCAGCTTGGAAAAGAATATCAATGATAGATTCTATAAAAGAAGTAACAGGTGTAGACTTTAATACAATTGAAACTGACGAAGAAGCTAAAAAAGCAGCAGAAGAATTACATGTAGAATTAGATGAATTAAAATTAACAAGAGGAGAAATAATAAATCAAGTATTTGAAGCAAAAGTTGAAGAAACTTTAATTCAACCAACATTTATATATGATTATCCAGTAGAAGTTTCACCACTTACAAAAAGAAAACCATCAGATCCACGTTTAACAGAACGTTTTGAAGTATTTATTGGTGCAAGAGAATATGGAAATGCTTACTCAGAATTAAATGACCCAATAGACCAATATGAAAGATTCAAAAAACAAATGGAAGCAAGAGACGCAGGAGATGAAGAAGCTAACATGATGGATGAAGACTTTGTTACAGCTTTAGAGTATGGAATGCCTCCAACAGGTGGTTTAGGTATAGGAATAGACAGATTAGTAATGTTACTTACAGATTCTGCATCAATAAGAGATGTATTACTATTCCCTACGATGAAACCTTTAAATTAAAACATTTACTAAAATCTAATAAATCTTAATGAGTTCTAATAACGGCTAAAAGCCACTTATAACAACTGTTTTGGAAAATATGGAATTATAAGAAAAAATTAATAAGTTTTAATAAATCTTAATAAATTTTTTCCAGTAGCAGTCAAAATAAGCACATAAAATAACCGATTTTCGATATATATTATTTAAAATAGCAGTAAAAAATCTAATAGAAATATTAGGTTTTTTATTTTTGCCTCCAACTAAATTAAAATTGATAAAGAGTATCGGCAATTAGGAAGGAGAATAAAAACTATGAAAAAAACAGAAAAAAACAATTTTGAAAAAATTAAAGAAAAAATATGAAAGGAAACAGGTTATATAATAAAAAATCTAAATTCTAAAAATGCAAAAAAAGAACTAGAGAAATTTATTTATACAATGGCTTGTTGTTATAACGATTGTTGGATTTCAATGAGTTATTTAGATGAAATTGAAACAGAACGTACATCTTCTATTAGGTCAGTAAGTAAAACAGAAATTGCATTTAAAGCAATCAGTATTTTAGAAAATATTTTTCAATTTGAGGAAAACCAATATGCAGAAGCGGAGAAAATATGAAGAACATAAAAACAATAAAACTATTTCCTGTATCAGCAAGCAAAGAACTCTCTTTTGTACTAAAGAATTGTAATGATATTAATTATTATATAGAGAAAAGAAAAAAAGAGTTAATAGATAGAATTAATTATAGTATGGCGGCATGGTTAAGAGGAAGAAGTGAAAATAGTAATTCTATGGAAGATATTTTAATATTATATGAAAATGATAAAATAATGTCTCATAAAAGTTTTATAAATGCAAGTAACTCAAAAACTAATTAGTTATATTGTTATGAAACAAACACTTATAACGCCAGAACAGTAGGCAATTATTGATGTATGAGGTAGAGTTAATTCTTTTTATGATACCTTTAAGGAGAATCGGACAGAAGGAGAATCAATCGAATATAAAAGATTAATTAGAATGCCTATAGCTGATGATTATGATGAATTAATTGCTAGTTTAAAGTAACAATAATATTAAAAAAACATGTATTGAATCGACAAGATTTAGTATGTGCTTTTTTTAGTGTATTTATTGTAATAATTTTACTTTCATGATAATATAAAACAAAATTAAGAGGTATAGAATATTAAGAGGTAGATATAAAAATAATATTATGGAGGATATGATGGATAAATATATAATGATAACTACAACATTTGATAATAAAGAAGAAGCAAATAAGATAATTGAATTATTATTAGAAAAAAGATTAGTTAGTTGTTGCCAATTAAGTAATATAACGAGTTCTTATCATTGGAAAGGTAAAATTGAACATACTGAAGAATTATTACTACAAATGAAATCTAAAAAAGAATTATTTAAGGAAATTGAAAAAGTTATATTAGATAATCATAGTTATGAAACTCCACAATTAATTGCCTATGACATTGTAGATGGATATAAAGGATATTTAGATTGGATAGGAGAGGAAACAAAATAATGAAATTATATGTAATTAGACATGGACAAACTAACTGGAATTTAAAAGGAATAATACAAGGACAAAAGGATATTGAACTTAATGATAAAGGAATAAATGAAGCAAGAAAAGCAAAAGATGAGTTCAATAGTTTAAAAATAGATTTAATTATGTGTTCTCCATTAAAAAGAGCAAAAGAAACAGCAAAAATTTTGAATACAGATAAAAATATAAATATTATATATAAAAGTGAATTAATAGAACGAGGACTTGGCAATTTTGAAGGAGAAAGTTGCATTACTGAAGAAGATGATATATATAATTACCATATGAATAAAACAATAAGAAATATAGAGCCTGTAGTAGATTTATGTAATAGAATTAATGATTTAATAGATGAAATCAAAAATAAATATAAAGGAAAAAATATTTTATTAGTTACGCATAGTGGAACAGCAAGAGCCATTGAAAGATATTTCTATGGCATTGATGAAAATGGAGATTTACCACCAGAAAATTTAAAAAATTGCGAAATTAGAGAATACGAAATAATGGAGAAATAAAAATGATATTTAGTGTATTAGCATTTATAGCAGTAATTGTAAGCATCTGTATAAAAGATAGAAAAAAATCTTTAGTAGTACAATCTTTAAATTGTATATGTGAAGCAATCTATGATTTTATTATATCTGCATTTACAGGTGCAGTATTAAGTATAATAAATTTTATAAGGACATGCTTATTTATAAACAAAGATAAATTTAGTAAAAAAATATATCTTTTGATATTAATACTATTTGAATCACTAATAGCAATTAATTGTATATTTACTTGGAATGGAATAATTTCATTATTACCAACAATAGGTTCGATGATTAGAGCATATTGTTTATGGCAATCCAATATGAAATTAGTCAGAATATCAGGTATAACAACAGGGATATTATATGGTTCATATTATATTTATTATCATAGTTGGTTTATGGTATTAGGAGATTTAATATTATTAATTACTGGAATAATAGCTGTATATAAAAATGATATAAAGAAAATATATAAAAATGAACAGATGAAATAAGGAGCAAAATAAAATGAAAATAGGAATCGATATAGATAATGTAATATCAAATTTTAATGAAGAACTGCTAAAAGCATATATTGAACATGATAAAGAATTAAGAAACACAGGAATCATAAATAATAATGCGCCATATATAAGAAATGGAATGTTTGATTGGACAGATGAAGAAGAAAAAATTTTTTATAAAAATAATATAGAAAAAATTGCAATTAATTTAAAAGCAATTGAAGGTGCAAGTAAATACATAAAAAAGTTAAAACAAGATAGACATACTATTTATATAATTAGTGGAAGAGATAATGGAGAATATACAGATCCATATAATATGACAAAGAATTGGCTAGAAAAATATGATATTACTTATGATAAATTATTTTTAGTTGATGCTTATAATTCTCATTCTAAAACAGAAATATGTCTAGAAAATAATGTAGATATTATGATTGATGATTCAAAAAGAATGTGTACAGATATAAAAAAACATGGTATTAGAGCATTTATTATGGATACACCGTATAATAGAGATACTAATGAATTTAAACGAGTATGTTCATGGAAAGAAATATATGATATTATATCTAATAATAAAATAAATGTGATATTAGACACTGATACATATAACGAATGTGATGACCAATTTGCGTTATCTTATTTAATAAAATCACAAGATAAATTTAATATAGAAGCAATAACAGTTGCACCATATTCTCATAATACAAGAAATGTATCTGTTCCAGAAGGACAAGAATTAAGCTATAAAGAAATACTTAAAATATGTAAGTGGCTTGATTTTGATACATCAAATAAAGTATTTAAGTGCTCGATGGACTATATTCGAAATGGATATAACGAAAATAATGATGCAGTTAATAAAATAATAGAAATTGCTTTAAAAAATGATAAAACATATATATTAGGAATTGGTGCAATTACTAACATTGCATTAGCAATAAAAAAAGAACCTAAAATAATAGATAAAATAGAAGTTATATGGCTAGGTGGAAATGAAGTAAGATACAAAGACAATTTAGAATATAATTTTAGACAAGATGTAGATGCAGTTAAAATTGTATTAGAATCACAAGTTAAATTAACTATACTACCTTGCAAGGATATAGTATCTAATTTAGGAATCGATATTAATACTTTAAAAGAAAGTTTAGGTAATAAATCAGAATTATGTGATTACTTAATAAAAAGATTTTATAATGATGGATACCATGGGACTCAAGAATCAAGAGTTATTTGGGATATTTCAGTTATTGCATATATGATAAATAAAAATTGGTTTGAAACTAAAGAAATAAGTTCTCCAAATATAAAAGAGGATACTTCTTATGAAATAACTCAAAATAAGCATAATGTAACTTTTGTAACAAAATTGAATAGAGATAAAATATATGAAGATTTATTTAATAAATTAGGAGCAAGAAATGAAGTATAATGAAATGAAACAGGCTGTAAAACTATTAAGTAAAGAATGAAATTTAGGAAAAAAAGAAGCAGTAGTAGACAATTATATTTGTGCTTGGATATATTTATTTGATGTTTTACAAGAAAGTAAAAAACATTTATATATGAAAAGAAATTATAGAAAGAGGATTAAATATGCAAAAGTTTAATTATCATACTCATACTAAAAGATGCGGACATGCTGATAACAATATGACAGATGAAGATTTTGTAAAACTATTTATAAAAAAGGGTTTTACAAAAATAGCATTTACAGACCATTGCCCTGAAAAAGAAGAAATAGATTATAGAAAAAATATGAGAATGAAATATAGTGAGAAAGATGAATATTTAAATAGTATAAAATTATTAAAAGAAAAATATAAAGATGCAATCGAAATTGAAACAGGCTTTGAAGTTGAATATCTTCCTGGACAAGAACAAAATCTTTTGGAATTAAAAAGTGAAACGGATAAGATAATTCTAGGACAGCATTTTATATATGATGAAAATAATGATATAAAATTTTTGAGAAGACAAAAGTTTACTGATGAAGACGCTTTAAAATATGCAAAATATATAAAAATAGCAATTGAAAAAAACATACCAGATATAATAGCACATCCTGATGTATATATGCTAAGTAGAGATAATTATACAGAAGTAGATGAAAAAGTTGCACATATAATTTGTTCTGCAGCAGAAAAATATGGGATACCAATAGAAATTAATTTGTCTCATCCTAATGAATTTATAATAGGAAAAAGAGAAAATATTGTATATCCTTGCAAAGAATTTTGGAAAATAGCTTCAGAATATAAAAATTTAAAGGTAATATATGGAGTAGATGCTCACTTTGAATATCAAATTATGAATTATGAAAAAGCTATAGAAGTTGCAAATAAGTATATAGGACAAGAAATTATAGATAAATTACATTTTTGTAATTAAAAATTAGAGGTGGAATGGTATGAGTGGATTATTGATTGCCGGGGATTTGGTGCAATAGGGAAAACAACAATGTCAAAAAAATACAACAATATAATTGATTTAGAATTTAGTTCATTTAAATACATAATAGATGAAGAATTAATAAAAATAAATCCTGAAGAAAGAAAAGGATTAAAATCAAGAAAATTAAATAAAGAATTTCCAAACAATTATTATAATCAAATAATAAAAGAGCTAGAAATTTATGATATAGTGTTAATATCAATGCATAAAGAAATTATTGATTTACTAGAAAAAAATAATATTAGTTATTATGTTATTTATCCAGAAGAAAATATGATAGAGGAAATAATTGAGAGATGTAAAAAAAGAGGTAATAAGTATGATTTTTTAATTGGTGTTAAAGATGCTTATTATAGATTATATCCAAATAAAAGTAATAATGTTATTTGGATGAAAAAAGGGGAATATTTGGAAGATGTTTTAATTAGAAATAATTTGTTTAAAACATAAAAGGAGTTTATATTATGAAATTAACAAGTAAAGAAGCAAGAAATATATTAGAAAATGCAAGAAAACACACTGAAGAAGATAGATGGATAGACCATTGCATTTATGTTGGAAATACTGGAGCCAAAATCGCAGAAGCATTAAATGAAAAAGGTCATAATGTAGATGCTGAAAAAACAAGAACATTAGGTTATGTACATGATATAGGAAAAATGATAGCATTACCATATGGACATGAAATAAATGGTTTTAATTATATGAAAGAACAAGGATATGATGAAGAATATTATAATATATGCATAACTCATTCATATCTAAATAACGATATTAATTGTGTTGCAGGAGGAGTCAAAAATCCAGATGAAGATCCATTTATAACAGAATTTGTAAAAAAACATAAATATTCTATAGAAGAAAGAATAATAAATCTATGTGATTTGATGTGTCCACCAGGAGGAAAGGTATATACAATAGATAAAAGATTAATAGATTTAATTTTAAGAAGAGGAGCATATTCAAATACACAATATCATATAAAAGAAACATACAAACTAAAAGAATATTTTGATAATTTATTAGGATATAATTTATATGATTTATTTCCAGAAATAAAGGATAATTTATAGTAAATTGGAGAGATAAAAATAAAATGTACGATTATGTTTTACAATACGGATTTGATATAGAATCAGAAAATAATATACAAAATATAAAAAAATACTTGAAAAACAACAATATAAAGGATAAAGAAAATGGAGACCACATATAACAATAGATTTATATGATTGCACTAACCAAAATGAATTTATAGAAAAAGTAGATAGTATAGTAAATAATATAAAATGTTTTGAATTAGAATGTAAAAACTTAAATGATTTTGATAAAGAAACATTATATATAGAGCCATATAACAAAGATAGATTATTAGAGTTAAAATTAGATTTTGATAATGTATTGAACGATTATAGAAAGCTAAATAGAAAAGAAAGAATATATAAGCCCCATATAACTTTATGCACAAATGAGAATATAAATCAAAGTTTATATGATTTAACGCATAATGTTTTTGAACCATTTGTAGCTAAAGTAGAAAAGATATGGATTTATAATCAAAATATGGAATTAATTAAAGAGTATAAATTAAAAAATTAGGAGTAAATAAATGAGAATAGGTATAGATATAGATATAGATGATACTTTAACAGATATAAAAGCTCAAGTGTATATAATTGCGGAATTGAAGCAATTATGATTAGTAATGAAAGAAATAGTAACAACGAAATAAAAACATTTTATAATTGGAAAGAGATATATAATTACATAAACGAAATGGAGTAGCAAATGAAAAAAAATAAAAAATGAAAATCAAATATTAATAATGTTAGCTTTTTTTAGCATATCAGTTGGACTATGGGGAAATTTTAGACAACTATGGCTACAAGATAATAATTTTGCTGTTACTAATATAAGCAATATATTAAGTATAGGAACATTTATAAGTGTTATAATTATTGGCTTAATAGGAAAATACGTAAAACTAGATAGATTAAAAAATACATTGGTAATAGTGTTATTAGTAAAATTAGTAAATATGTTTTGGTTATATTTTTTAAATAGGACAGGACCGGTAGAACTAATTAGATTATCAATAATAATAGATATTGTAACAGAATATATAATAATCACAAGTATTTACCCATTAATAACAACGATTGTAAAAACAGGAACAATATATAGTAAAAGAAGATTAACAGAATATTTATTTAGAGATATTGGAATTTTACTTGGAGGAGTATTTATAGGTAAAAGTATAGCAGGATTACTTGTAAATTATAATGCATGTTTACTTATAGCAAATATCTTTTTACTATTTTCGTTATTGGTATTATTAAATATAAAAGTTACTAATTCTGCTAATATAGATGAATATAAAGAAATTTCTTCAAAATATATTTTTAAAGATAAGCTTTTAATATTGTATTTGATTTATACACTAATCGGAACAATTGCAATGTCAACAGCTCTTGGACTAAAAATGCTTACACTTACCAATTATTTTCAATTTAGTGATAGTGTAGCGACTAATTACTTATTAATTATTGGACTACTAGCAGATGTTTTTGGAATTATAGCATTAAAATACTTAACACCTAAAAATGATTATTTAACTGTAACAATAAAATTTGGAATAAGATTTTTAGGATATGTAATAGCATTTATATCAAATAATATGATGATTACATTAATTGCAATTACTTGGTCTATATTTATTTCAACAGCATATGAAAATATTTGTGATGCTGTATATATTAATAGATTAGAAAATAAATATCAATTAAGTTTTTCAAATATATGCCATATAATTAGATTTTTAGGAGAGGCAATAGGAGTATTTCTTTGTGGTATAATGTATGAAATTGGATTAAGATATATGTTTGGATTATCTGCTTTATTTATGATATTCCAAATAAGTATAGCTTATTATATGATATATTTAAGAAAAATGGAGAGTAAGTACTAAAATTTATTTTGGAAGTAGAAAGAGGAAATAAAATGAATAACAATTTTGGATTTATAGATGCAGTAAAAAATTTATTTAAATATTCAGGAAATAATAAAAAATCTTATATTAAATCAGTAGTTTTTATGGTTTTATTTACAATATCAGAAATGTTATATAAAACATTTTTTTCTAAATTTTTGGCTAATATGGTTAGTAAAGAATTTGATATTGCATTTAATTTAATAATAATATGTGCTTTTTTTAGAATATTCGGAATAACATTTTCTCATAACCAATATAGAAAATGTAGTATAATTGTTGGAGAAAAAATCAGTGCAAATTTACAAGAAAAATTATATAAAAAAATAATGATATTATCTTCAAAAGGATTTAGAAATATGGGTTCTGGAAAAATACTGACAATTATTAAATCGTGTGAAAGTAGTATGGTTAAGATAATAGATAGTATGTTGCAAGAATTCGCATATATTTTTACATCTTTTGTAATGCTTATTGCAATATTTATTATTGATTATAAATTAGCATTGGGAATTACAATAATTTGTGGTATTAGTTTATGGTTGTTTAAAATTGAATTAACAAAATCAAAAGGATTATTGAATGATGAGTATAAATCAACTGATGATTATACTAAACTAATTTCTGAAACAAGTAAAGGAATAAATGACATTAAAGCATTAAATTTTGAAGATACATGTAGTAAAATTTTTGTAAATGATATTGAAAATTTAAAAAGTACAAGAACACACAGAAGATTATTAGGAAAAACTATTAATACATCAAAATGGACTATTAGAACAATAGTCGAATCTTTATTATTAATATATATATTAAAAATGATTCAACTAAATGTTTATTCAACTGAACTTGCGATGCTATTGGTAACATATATGGATAATATAATTGATGATGTGTTTCATAGAATAATTGAACATGATTTTGAAATAGCTGAATTTACAGCAAACATGAAAAGAGTTAGTGATATTATTGAAAGTGACGAAATGGAAAAATTCGGAAATGATAAATATCAGATAAAAGGCAAAATTAAAATTGAAAATCTAACATTTAAATATGATTTATCAGAAAATAATGTTTTAAATAATATAAATATTTTAATAAAGCCACATACACAAAATGCAATTGTTGGACCTAGTGGAGTAGGAAAAACAACAATTTTTAAATTGTTAACAAAAGAGTTAACTAATTATGAAGGTAAAATAGAATTTGATGAAACAGAAATTAACAAATTAAATAAAGAAAGTTTTAGAAATTCAATTTCAATAGTAAATCAAGAACCAATTTTATTTAATATGACTATAAAGGAAAATTTATTAATGGCAAACGAAAATGCTACAGATACAGAAATAATAAATGCATGTAAACTTGCTAATATAGATTCATACATAGAAGAATTACCAAATAAATATGATGAAGTAATAACTGAAAATAGTACAAATTTTTCGGTTGGACAAAAACAAAGAATAGCTATTGCAAGAGCAATTTTAAGAGACACGCCAATAATTTTATTTGACGAAGCAACATCAGCATTAGATAATTATAGTAAAAATAAGATAAAAGAAACTATGACAAAATTATCAAAATATAAAACTATAATTATGATATCTCATACATTAGATTTAGTAGAAGATTGTGATAATATAATTTATATTGAAAATGGACAAGTATTAGAACAAGGAAATCATAATACTTTAATTGATAAAAAAGGTAAGTATTATGAATTGATAAATAATAGTATTTAGAAAAGAAAAATGTCATGCTAAAGAATTAAAAAATAGTTAGATATAAGAAGTATATATTTGAAACTATACTTAAATATAAAATAAGAAGTGGCTGGGATGAAACTCATTGGAATGTGAGTAAAGAACGGCTTGAAAGTATAGCAGAACATGTTTATGGAACATGCATATTAGCATTAAGCATTGATTCTGAATTTGAAACAAATTTAGACATTAATAAAGTTGTGAAAATGCTTGTTATCCATGAATTAGGAGAGGTTGTCATAGGAGATATTACGCCATTTGATAATATTACTCCTGAAGAAAAGATGGAAAAAGAACATGAAGCTATCAAAGAAGTTCTTGGAGACCTAATCAAGAAAGATGAGTTTTATTCATTACTATTAGAATTTGATGAGAAGAAAACAAAAGAAGCTATCTTTGCACATCATTGTGATAAACTTGAAGCAGATATTCAAGCAAAAGTTTATCAGGATATGGGATGTCAACATTCTTTAGATGAGCAGGAGAATAATGTTGTTTTCAAAAGGCAGAGAGTTCAGCAAATGGTAAAAGACGGAGCTAAATCTGCATTCGATATTTGGTATGAATGGGATAAATCATTGTATTTTGATGATGAGACATTCTCCAATATTCTTGATTATGTGAAAGAGATTAATACTCAACAAGATTTTTAATGTAACTTGTAAACAATAATTTGTTAGGAGGAAATCTATGGCATTTGAAGATTACAAAGATTTAGATGTAAAACCTGAAAAAGCAACACGAGAAGAAATTGAACAACTTGAAAAGAAATATGGAGTATCAGAATTTCGTGATACAAGTTCAAGAGAATTTCTTAGTAGACAAGAAAAAAAGAACAGTTACTGAAAAACAATTAAGAAAACTGATTAAATTGTAATTGGATATTGAAAGTGTAAAGAAAGGAATTATCAGTCATGATAGTTCTTTTCTTTACTTTTATACGAAATCGTGATATAATTCACATAATTTAATTTTTATAATCTCCGATATGCAACTTATGGAGTTTAATATATAGTAACTATTAACAATGCAAAATGAAAGTCAATTGACAAGGAGGGTTTTTTATGGCTAATAATCGAAACAAAAAGAAAATAAACTCAAAACAGGCAAATCAAATATCCTTAATAATAAGTGCAATATATTTCATTTGTACTTTTATAAAAGGATTAGTTTCAAAGCCTGTTGGAGACTTTGCAGTATATTATTGGGCTATCAGCTGTGGCTTAGGAACACTTCTTATTTATTTTATCTTTTACGAAATCATTTTTAAGGGAGAGGATATAGCTAGATCAGAAAGAGAACGACAAGTCGAAGTTGCAACTAGACAATGTTTATCTAAAACAGATTATAGGCAAGTTTATTTCTTATATGAAAGTTGCGATAAAATGGATATGATAATGCAAATTCTGCAAAAAGAAGGTTGTAAATTCTATGCCAAGCTTACAGAAAACAATAATATACATCTTGTTGTTAAAGATAAGCATAATGAAGAAGTTTATAGTGTTGAAATAGAGAATCTAATCTATTTTAATTCAAATTTTAAATTTGATGAATAAAGTCATAAAGAATTTAATTACTAGCAAACTAAATAGTTAAGGAGGAAAATGTACAATTGAAATGAAAACTTTAAATTTGGACGCGGTAAAGGAAATTCGGGATTTAGCCAGAAAAAATGACAGAAATTATTTTAACTTTGTTAGTGAACTGGAGAAAATTTTGAAAACTCAAAAGCATGGAGAATGGTTTAAAAGACCGGTAGATGTATGTGATGTAACTTTAGATGAAGTATGGGAGCAAAAGTTGGGTACTATTAAGTATCATAAAACAATACATACTTTCTCATATATGTATGTTCCTAACCAGGGAGTTGAAATAAGAGAACACGGCCATAATCAGCTTGTCCATAAAGATAACAATGGAGATATAAAGAAAACAAGAGAATTATATATTTTCTATGTACCTTCTTCATTAGTAGAAATGAAATTCTGTCGTAAGGATGAAACACATCGATTATGCAACAATTATGGTTGCCCGGTATATGTTATATCTGCAAAGGTAACAGGTAGAGGTTAAAATTTAGTTTCATCATTTGTATTGTAAAGGATAAGAGAGTTGGTTTTGTAGTGACCAATTCTTTTATTCTTTTTTCAGTCAATAAGAAGGAGAGTGTAAACTCTTTTTTCTTTACTTTTAAGTAAAATAGTGATATAATTCACATAATTTAATTTTTATAATCTCCTTTTGGAGTTGACATAGAGAAATATATAGACAGCAAAATAAATATTTTAAGGGAGGAATTTTATGGCTTTAAAAAAGGTAAAACTAAATTATATGTCAGCAACAACACATACAGAACCTAAAGCAAAAATCAAAGTATCATCTGCTAAAATGGAAGAACTAGATAGGGCTATTAAAGAAAAGACTAGACAAAATAATTCTGATTTTAATATCGGACGAGAAAATTTAAACGACAGTATATATTATTTATAGTAATTAAAAAATAACTTATAAATGTTTTTCTAGGAGGATAGCATGTTATTTTCAATATTTTCTTTTTTTATGGTTTTTGTATTATGTTTGTTATCAATATCTGCTGTTATATATAATGATGTGTATAACATTTTAAAATTAAAAAATAAACAAGAAATCAGTATTGATAAGTTAAGATTTGAAAAATGTATTTTACCCTACAAAAGTAACTCGCAAACTAATTAGTTAAGGAGGAAGATAATATGGGAGCTACATTAGCAGGAACACTTATTGCAATAACCCTTATGTTAGACATTGCATATCTTTTAGTTGATCGTTCAATTGAAAGAAAAAAACGGATTGAGGCAGAAGGAAAACTAGAATCACTTGAAAAAAGTTTATCAGAAGCAAAAAGTGTAGATGCTAGAATTATTTATCAGTCATACTTTGCTCCACCAGTAGACCATACTGGTGATGGATTTATTGATGGTGATGAATAAGAGAAAAAGTGAAGCAAGGAGTTCGTTTCGACGGACTTCTTTCCTTTTGCCTTGAATTATACATAAATTTGTGATAGAATATGTGCATACTTTTTCAATCTTGCCAAGTGCAAGTTTTTATATAAATGTAACTTTAAAAATAAATATTTTTAAGGAGGAATATTGAATGAATAAAGAGTTAAGTAATAATAAAACACTTGCTGAAATTTCAGCTGAATTACGAAAAAAACTTACAGGTATTGACTATTCGGTAGATGAGTTAAGAAGAATCTATGTACATACAAATATATCAGATTATTTTTTCATGGATAACTCTTCTAATTGTGATGTTGGTTCAGTAAAAAAACATAGCAGATGTAACATAAAATGTATTCATTTAGCGTGTAACTCGCAAACTAATTAGTTAAGGAGGTAAAACAAATGAAAAAAGAATGTAAACACGATTTCAAAGTAAATCAAACAGTATATTTGGTTGATTACTGGGGAACAAACAATGGTGCACAAGCTTTTGAAGCTCAGGCTAAAATTTTGCAGGTCGATGAAGAAAACAAAACCTTTGATGCTGTTTTGTATGGAGATACATACCAAAGATACAGCTTCGAAGACTATGGACGTTTAATCTTCGATACTGCAGAAGAAGCAAATGAAGCAGCATGTAAGTTGCCTAAACCCAAGTCAGTTGTATACCAAAAAATCGGTAAGAGAGTTTATAAAAAAATGGTTTGTGGTATCGGCGGACACTACGTTGACAATGTCTATGATTTGATTATTCGTTTGAATAAGGGAAAAGATATCTCTACAAAAGAGATTGGCATTTTTATTTTTTTGAACGAATTAGATGCAAGGCAATAAGAAACAAAAAGGATTCTCCATAACTTTGGCGAATCCTTTTTGTTATTTATCTAAAATCTATTTTTTACTTTAATTTTGTTATTTTCTTCCTGACTTATTTCTTTAAAAGAGTACTCAAAATCAAACAAAAATTCAATAAATAAGAGAGCATTGGCTCTTTTATAATTGAAATACGATTTTTTGAGAATATAAACGGAAACAATTGATTATTTTGAAAAATATGATATAATTATGAAAGTTAAAAAGTATTTAATAAGTTTTAATAAAGTCTAATAAATTTAATGGCGTAGCAGTCAAAATGCAGTTTCTGGATGAGAACAAAAAGATTAAATACTTATAGAATTACGGGTTTTAGAACTTTAAAAAATTATTCGATGAAACCATTAAATTAAAAGAATTACCCCAAAAGGACCAAGTTATTTTGGGGTAATTAATTTATAGTAAAAATAGTATGTATAAAAAGAAAGAGGTTTTTAAATATATGTTTCAATTTGGAATGGATAAAAGAACATTATATATTATAATTACAATAATTGTAATATTTTCATTAAGAAGATATTTGACAGACACAAATGCATTACTTAGCTTAGTGTTAACATTACCAGCAGTGCTAATAGCAATAACATTTCATGAGTTTGCACATGCATTTGCAGCAGATAAATTAGGAGATGATACACCAAGAAGACAAGGAAGATTAACATTAAATCCATTAGCACATTTAGATCCAATAGGATCTGTAATGCTTGTATTTGCAGGATTTGGTTGGGGAAAACCAGTAGAGATAAATCCAAGCAATTTCAAAAGAACAATAAGTATGTCAAAGGGCGAAGCAATTGTTGCAATAGCAGGACCATTAATGAACTTATTATTAGCAATTATATTTACATTCTTATATTTCATAATTGCTAAATTTGCTACAGCTTTTTGTTTAACTCAAATAGGATTAATAATATTAACTCTAATACAAACTACAATTATAATTAATATTGGATTAGGAGTATTCAATTTAATACCACTTCCACCATTAGATGGTTCAAAAGTATTAAAACACTTTTTACCATACAAAGTAAGGGATTGGTTTGAAAGATATTCACAAGTATTTTATATTATATTTGTGGTATTGTGGGTTACAGATCTAGCAGGAATAATTATATCACCAGTTATAAGTGCAGTATATACTGGAATAGTAAGTTTAATAGGACATTTATTTGGAATGTAGATATTTATAAAACATTATACAATTCACAAATCAAAGTTATAAAAATCAATATAAAAAATGTGAGAAGGAAAGAAAATGAAGGATATATATATATTAGGAATAGAATCAAGTTGTGATGAAACATCAGTATCTGTAGTAAAAAATGGAAGAAAAGTTTTATCTAATATAATAAGCTCACAGGTGCCAATTCATGAAAAATTTGGCGGAGTAGTACCAGAAATAGCGTCTCGTAATCATGTAGATGCTATTTCTAATGTTACCAAAAAAGCGCTAAAAGAAGCGAATATAAACTTAGATGAAATAGATGCTATTAGTTGTACATATGGACCAGGATTAGTTGGTGCACTTTTAGTAGGAGTTTCATATGCAAAAGCACTTGCATATGCAGCAAACAAGCCTTTAGTTGGAACAAATCATATAGAAGGACATATTGCAGCAAATTATATAACACATGAAGATTTAAAACCACCATTTTTAGCTTTAGTAATATCAGGTGGACATACACATTTAGTACATATAAAAGACTACAAAGAATTTGAAATATTAGGGAAAACTAGAGATGATGCAATAGGTGAAGCATTTGATAAAGTGGCTAGAGTAATAGGTCTTGGTTATCCAGGAGGACCAAAAATAGATAAGCTTGCAAAAGAAGGAGAAGCAAATATAAAACTTCCAGAAACACATTTTGAAAACTTAGATTTTAGTTTTAGTGGAATAAAAACAGCAGTAATAAACTTACACCACAAAAATCCAGATGTTAATAAAGCAGATTTAGCAGCAAGTTTTGAAAAAGCAGTAACAGACGTATTAGTAGAAAATACATTAAAAGCATGTGAACAACTAAATTTAAATACAATAGTGCTAGCTGGAGGAGTTTCAGCAAATAGTTATATAAGAAAAAGATTTAATGAATTAGAAGACAAAAAAATGAAAATATATTATCCAGAGCCAATATTATGTACAGATAATGCAGCAATGATAGCATCAGCAGGATACTATAATTATATAAATGGTGTAAGATCAAATTTAGAACTAAATGCAGTACCAAACTTAAAAATATGTGAATAGTGGCAATAGGGGGAAGCTCATTATTGCCACAAAATATGGTTAATTTGAAATATAAATATTATAAAAATTGAAAGGAAAATAAGATGTTAAATCAATTTTCAAGAACAGAACTATTAATAGGAAAAGAAGGAATAGAAAAATTACAAAAAGCAAAAGTTGCAGTGTTTGGAATAGGTGGAGTAGGTTCATTTGTAGTAGAGGGATTAGTAAGAGCGGGAGTAGAAAACTTTGTATTAATAGATGATGATAAAATTTGTTTAACAAATTTAAATAGACAAATAATTGCAACAAGAAAAACAATAGGAAAATATAAAGTAGATGTGATGAAAGAAAGAATATTAGAAATAAATCCAAAGGCAAATGTGGAAACATATCAAGAATTTTTTATGCCAGATTCAGAAACAAAAATTATAGACGAAAGCTTATCATATGTAGTTGATTGTGTAGATACAGTTACAGCAAAAATTGAAATTGTAGCACAATGCAAAAAAATGAATATTCCAGTAATTTCATCAATGGGTACAGGAAACAAACTTAATCCTTTAGAATTTGAAGTCACAGATATATATAAAACAAGTATATGTCCACTTGCTAAAGTAATGAGAAAGGAATTAAGAAAAAGAAATATAGATAGCTTAAAGGTTATTTATTCAAAAGAAGAACCAATAAAACCGGATGAGACTTTGGAATGTAGTTGTAAGACAAATTGTATATGTCCACCAGGAACAAAAAGAAAATGTGCAGAAAGAAATCAAGTTCCAGGAAGTATATCATTTGTGCCATCAGTTGTAGGACTATCTATGGCAGGAGAAGTTATAAAAGATATTGTTGGAAAACCTTAAGGAGGAAAAAGAAATGGAATATATATATAGACCAGAAGGAGTTTGTTCAAGAGAAATAATAATTGAAATAGAAAATGATATAATAAAAAATCTAAAAATAGTAGGAGGATGTCCTGGAAATACAGTAGGAGTTTCAAAATTAGTACAAAATAGAAATATAGATGAAGTAATTAAAATATTAAAAGGAATTCAATGTGGAGACAAAGGAACATCTTGTCCAGATCAAGTTGCAAAAGCTTTAGAAAATTATAAAAAAATAGATAATAATAAAGAGTAAGGAGTGTCCTTACTGACACAAAAAATGTCACTAAGGAACATCCCTACTGACATAAGGAGAGAATATGTCAATATATGTAATGGGAGATTTACACTTACCATTTGGAGTTAATAAGCCAATGGATGTATTTGGTGATGGATGGCAAGGGTATACAGAAAAAATAAAGGAAGATTGGAATAAAAAAGTAAAAAATGAAGATACAGTAATTCTTGCAGGTGATTTTTCATGGGCTACTTATTTAGAAGACACATATAAAGATTTTGAATATTTATGCGCACTTCCAGGAAAGAAAATTATGCTAAAAGGAAATCATGATTATTGGTGGACAACTATAACATCTATGAAAAAATATTTAGAAGAAAACAATTTTAATAATATAGATTTTCTATATAATAATAGTTTTCTAATAGAAGACAAAATTATAGTAGGAACAAGAGGATGGGCACTTTTAGATACAGAAAATAGTCGTAAAATGGTAAAAAGAGAAGCGGCAAGACTTGAATTATCTCTAAAAAGTGCTATAGAAAAATATGGAGAACAAAAAGAAATAATTTGTATTATGCATTATCCACCAGTTCTTGCTATATATATGAAAAATGAATATACATACAATTCAGAGTTTTTGGATGTAATGAAAAAATATAATGTAAAAAGATGTTATTATGGACATTTACATGGTACATCACACAAAGATGCAATAGAAGGAAATGTAGAAGGAATAAATTTAAAATTAATTAGTGGAGATTATTTAAATTTTAAACTAGAAAAGATTGACAAATAAAGTAGAATATGTTAAAATTAGTATCTGTAAGCCGCCTGGGTCGGGCACGAAATGCTAATTTATATAATTAGCTGCCTAGTATTTTATGCTTAGCGAGTATACATATAAGAGGAGGTGTACAATTAATGTACGCAATAATTGAAAGCTGTGGAAAACAATACAAAGTAGCAGAAGGAGATGTAGTATTCTTCGAAAAATTAGACGCAGAAGAAGGAAAAAAAGTTACTTTTGATAAAGTAGTTTTAGTATCTGACGATAAAAAAGTAGAAGTTGGAGCTCCATATGTTAAAGGTATTAAAGTAGAAGGAAAAGTAGTTGAACATGGTAAAGGTAAAAAAATAGTAGTTTACAAATATAAAGCAAAAAAGAACTACAGAAGAACACAAGGACATAGACAACCATTTACAAAAGTAGAAATTACTAAAATAGCTATGCCAGCAGCAAAAGCTACTGCAGAAAAAGCAGAAGCAAAAGCTGAAACAACAACTAAAAAAGCAACTACAACAAAAAAAGCAACAGAAGCTAAAACTGAAAAAGTAGAAGCATAATTTAAATCAAAATCTATAAACGGATATATATAAAAACACGAAGGGAGTGAGAAAACATGGCTCATAAGAAAGGTCAAGGTAGTGTTAAGAACGGTAGAGATAGTGAATCAAAACGTCTTGGTTTAAAAAGAGCAGATGGCCAATTTGTATTAGCTGGAAATATTCTAGTAAGACAAAGAGGAACTAAATTCCATCCAGGAACAAATGTTGGAATCGGAAGCGATGACACATTATTTGCATTAGTAGATGGAAATGTTAAATTTGAAAGACTTGGAAAAGATAAAAAACAAGTTAGTGTTTATCCAGTAGAGGAAGCACAAGCATAAATAATAAATTTATTGCAGAGACTAATTTATAAAATAAGTTAGTCTCGTTTTTTTGTAATAGGAAATTTAAAATAATATGATAAATTTCTATAGAAGATAAAAATGACAATAATTAGATTTTGTAATAGTTTATACTGAATATAAAATCTTGATTCTGATTTTGATATTCGAATATAAAATACTACATTTTTCTTCAAAAATATTGACATTTACATAAAAAAAGAATAAGATAATAAGGAAAAAATAAAGAAAAAAGGAGAAATTTTCTATGTATACACAAATGCTAACTTCAAAATATGGTGCAGAGTTAGTAAGCTTCAAAATAAATGCAGAAGAAAAAGTACATCAAGGTGAAAATTGTACAGATGAAAATGGAAGAATATATTGGAAAAGACATTGGCCAGTATTATTTCCTACGGTTGGAAAATGTAAGAAAAACCAGACCATTATAAATGGTAGAACATATGAAATGCAACAACATGGTTTTGCTAGAGATATGGAATTTGAACCTTTAACAAAGTTAGATAATTTTCATTCTTACGTATTTAGAAGTGATAATAAACTAATAGATAAATATCCATATGAATTTTCTTTAACAGTAACATATAGAACAGATGGAAATAAGTTAACAACAATTTATAAAGTAGTAAATGAAGGAGACACAGATATGCCATTTGGTATAGGTGGACATCCAGCATTTAAAATAAATAGAGAAGAACTAGATAAAGGAAATTATTATTTAGAATTTGAAGAGGAAGAAGATAAAATTCATTTTCTATATCTAGTAGATGGATTGATAGGAACAGAATACGCTAAAAATATATTAGAAAACAAAAAAGTAGTTCCTTTAAATGCAAATTCATTTAGCAATGATGCAATTATTATGAAAGGTCTAAAATCAAATAAAGTAAGTTTAAAAAATAATGGAAAAACAGTACTTACAATGGATTTTACAGGTTTTCCATATCTTGCTGTATGGACAAAGCCAAGAGCACCATTTATATGTATAGAACCTTGGATGACAACAGCAGATAATGTAAATGGTTCAGGAGTATTTAGACAAAAAACAGACATACTATTATTGCCACCAAAGCAAGAATATGAATGTAAATATACAGTAGAATTTTTCTAAAAGGATGTAAAAAATATGGAATTAATAAATATAATTTGTATTTTAATAGGAATGCTATTAGCAATGTTAGGTGTTATAATGATATATGATGCAAGAAAACAAACTAAAAAATGGTTTAGCTTTCACGATCAAAATGAAGGAGCTAAATGGTTTAAAATAGGTGGATTTTTGCTATTTGTATTAGGATTTGTAGTAGTATTTTTAAATATTAAATAAAATAGTTGCATAAAATATAAAATTATTGTATAATATAATACATATTGAAAAACAAGAAAAAAGAGGAGTATGTTTAAACTTACTAGAAAAGAGAAAAGAAGTGATTACGCTGAAAGCTTCTTATAGAAAAGAAAACAGAAGGTAGCTTTTTTGTTAGAATAGTGAAATAATAGTAGTTATTCTCGTTTAACAGGCGTTAACTGTAGTTAAGATATAAATAATAAAATTATTTATAAATTAAGGTGGTACCGTGAGAAATTTTAGCTCGCCCTTATTATGAGGGTGAGCTTTTTGTTTGTAATTTTTAAATTTTAGGGACGGGCTTAAAAATTTAAAAAAGATAATAAGGAGGAAAGAATATGTGTAAACATGAGTTAGAAGGAAAATATAATCCAAAAGACTTTGAAGAAAAATTATATGAAAGTTGGGAGGAAAAAGGATATTTTAAACCATCAGATGATAGAACAAAAATACCTTATACAATAGTTATTCCACCACCAAATATTACAGGAAAACTTCATATGGGTCATGCTTTAGATGAAACAATACAAGATATATTAATTAGATATAAAAGAATGCAAGGCTTTAATGCTTTATGGATTCCTGGAACAGACCATGCTGCAATAGCAACAGAAGCTAAAATAGTTGCAAAAATGAAGGAAGCAGGAATTACGAAAGAAGATATAGGAAGAGAAGGATTCTTAGAAAGAGCATGGGATTGGAAAAAAGAATATGGTGGAGCAATTGTAAATCAAATTAAAAAATTGGGATGTTCTTGTGATTGGACAAGAGAAAGATTTACAATGGATGATGGATTATCAGATGCTGTTAAATATGTATTTATAAAACTTTATAGAGAAGGATTAATTTATAAAGGAAAAAGAATGATAAACTGGTGCCCATATTGCAATACATCTATATCAGATGCAGAAGTTGAATATGAAGAAGAACCAACACATTTATGGCATATTCGTTATAAAGTAAAAGACGAAGATAGATATATTATAGTTGCAACAACAAGACCAGAAACAATGCTTGGAGATACAGGTGTTGCAGTTCATCCAGACGATGAAAGATATAAAGATTTAGTTGGAAAAACAGTTATACTTCCAATAATGAATAAAGAAATACCAATTATAGCAGATCCATTTGTTGAAAAAGAATTTGGTACAGGTGCTGTTAAATTAACACCAGCACATGATCCAAATGATTACCAAGCAGCATTGACTCACAATTTAGAGATAATAGAAGTATTTGATGAAAACTTTAAAATGGGAAATCTAGTACCAGAATATGCTGGAATGGACTTATTAGAAGCTAGACAAAAAATAGTAGAAAAATTAGAAGAACTAGGCGATTTAGTAAAAATAGAAGATTACACACATAATGTAGGAAAATGTTACAGATGCCACAATACAATAGAACCACACATTTCAGAGCAATGGTTTGTAAAAATGGAACCTTTAGCAAAACCTGCAAATGAAGCTGTAAGAAGTGGAAAAGTAAGATTTATACCTTCAAAATATGATAAAACATATTTCGCTTGGATGGACAATGTAAAAGATTGGTGTATTTCAAGACAATTATGGTGGGGACATAGAATACCAGCATATTATTGTGAAGACTGCCATGAAATGATGGTAGAAGAAAATGCTCCAGAAAAATGTAGTAAATGTGGAAGCACACATATTCATCAAGATGAAGACACATTAGATACATGGTTTAGTTCTGCGCTATGGCCATTTTCAACATTAGGTTGGCCAGAACAAACAGAAGATTTTAAATATTTTTATCCAACATCAACATTAGTTACAGGATATGATATTATATTCTTCTGGGTAGCAAGAATGATATTCTCTGGAATAAAACATACTGGAGTAGAACCTTTTAAAGATGTTTTAATTCACGGAATAGTAAGAGATTCACAAGGAAGAAAGATGTCTAAATCTTTAGGAAATGGAATAGATCCATTAGAAATAATAGCAAAATATGGAACTGATAGCTTACGTTTCTCTTTAATATATGGAATTTCAGCAGGAAATGACATTAGATATATGCCAGAAAAACTAGAAGTAGCATCAAACTTTGCAAATAAATTATGGAATGCTTCTAAATTTGTACTTGGTAATATAAAAGAAGATATAGATACAAAATATTTAGAAACAGAAGAGTTACCTGCAAACTTAACTTATGAAGATAAATGGATTCTATCTAAATTAAATAATGTTATAAAAGAAGTAAGTATAAACTTAGATAACTATGATATGGGTGTTGCACTTCAAAAAATATATGACTTTATTTGGAACGAATTCTGCGATTGGTATATAGAAATGGTAAAGCCACGTTTATATGATGAAAACTGCAACACAAAAGATACATGTTTATGGACATTAAATAAAGTATTAATAAATTCATTAAAATTATTGCATCCAGTTATGCCATTTATGACAGAAGAAATATTTATGAAGTTATATCATAATGATAAAAGCATAATGATTTCAAAATGGCCTGAATATAATAAAGAATGGAATTTTGAAAATGAAGAAGAAGCTATAGAAGAATTAAAAGAAATAATAGTAGGAATAAGAAATTTAAGAACAGTTCAAAATATACATCCTTCTAAAAAATCTAAATTAATCTTTGTAACTAAAAATTTAAAAGAAATGCTAGAAACTTCAAAAGCAATGATAGAAAAATTAGGATTTGCAACAGATTTAGAAATAAAAGAAGAAAATGATGTAAATATGGAAAATGTAACTTCAATTATGACAAAACAAATGGAAGTAATAATTGAGCTTGGAGATTTAATAGATAAAGAAGCAGAAAAAGCAAGACTTGAAGAAGAAATTAAAAAACTAACAAGTGAAGTAGAAAGAGCAACAAAAATGCTTTCAAATCCAGGATTTGTAGCAAAAGCTCCAGAAGCAAAAATAAATGAGGAAAAAGAAAAACTTGCTAAATATGAAGGTTTATTACAAACAGCAAAAGAAAGATTAGAAGGATTAAAATAAGATTTAAGTATGGTTAAAAATTAATTATATTTGTTGTTTAAAGCTACTTGAATTTTAAAGAATGAATAAAAACTCTAATAGGAATGAAAAAATTCTTATTAGAGTTTTTTATATTAAACATTATTTTCTAAAAATTTTTGAATATTACATTTTAAAACAACAATATCATTTTGAACCGAATAGCCAGCTTTTTCGTACCAATTATTATCAGTTTTGTAGCATAAAGTCTTACTATAATTTACATTATATTTTGCATCAGCAATTTCAAATTGTTTTGATAATAACTTTAAACCTAAATTTTTATTTCTGTAATCTTCTATTACAAATACTTCTGTATCAGATAAATACAATCCATTTGCACATGGCCTTAAAATAGACATTACAGCACCAACAGGAATATTGTCTTCTATTGCACAAAGAAACAAATCAGGTTGATGCTTATAAAAATATTCTAAATAAGAAAAAGAGTCTTCATAACTCATATCTTCTTTAGCAGGAACATTCAAATAAATAACACTATAAATATTTGCTAAAAGTTCTAAATCTTTTTTCTTAACTTCTCTAATTTCAATCATAAAAAATACCTCTCAAATTAATAATTAATAATATTATGAACTAAAAATAAAATAATATGTACAAAACAGATTTTGCATTTTTTGTATTTATTTTCTTATAAATAAAAAAAGATTTTAAATTTTTAGGCCCGTCCCTAAAATTTAAAAATTGTAAAAATAATGTCGAAAACTTCTTATAAATCGTCAAAACTTCCTATAATTCACTCTTGGAAAATAATGGAAAATAAAATATAATAACTTAAACAAAAGAAGGAAAAAAGGAGGTAAAAAATTTGAATGTTAATTATGATAAGCAGGACAAGCTTCTTTTGCTAGAAATAACAGAAGAAATAGACCATCACGAAGTAGAAAAATTAAGGAGGAAGGCAGACAATGAAATTACTAGATATATGCCAAGAAAAGTTATATTTGATTTTAGTAATGTGGAGTTTATGGATAGTGCAGGAATAGGAATGGTACTAGGAAGATATAAAATGATGAAAATGATAGGAGGAGACCTAGAAATAGTAAATGTCTCTCATACATTGAAAAAAATATTTGAAATGAGTGGAATAACAAGAATATGCAAAATTAAGGAGGCAAGTTAAAAATGAAAAGTATATATGAAAATGAAATGCAATTAGAATTTATAAGTAAGTCTAATAATGAAGCATTTGCAAGAATTAGTGTAGCGGCATTTGTTGCACAGCTAGATCCTACTGTTGAAGAAATCTCAGACATAAAAACAGCAGTATCTGAAGCAGTTACAAACTGTATTATTCATGGATACGAAGATACAGAAGGAATAGTAAAAATAATTTGTAAAATTATTGGAAATTCAATAACAATAGAAATTTCAGATACAGGAAAAGGAATAGAAAATATAGAAGAAGCAAGAAAACCACTATATACATCAAAGCCTAATTTAGAACGCTCTGGAATGGGCTTTACAATAATGGAGAGTTTTATGGATGAAATGAAAATAGAGTCTATTGTTGGTTTAGGGACTAAAGTAACAATGAAAAAATTAATAAAGAAGGACGAAATAAAAGATCAAGATATAGAAAAAGTCTTAAGTGAAATAAGTAAAAAATAGATACATAGACAATCTTAAATAAATATTTATGAGGAGAGTCATCAAATGGTGGTATATGAAAATAATATAGAAGATATTATAGAGGCGCAAAATGGAAACCAAGAAAAGATGACAAAATTAGTTGAAGAAAATAATGGACTTATTTGGAGTATAGTAAAAAGATTTAAAGACAGAGGGTACGAGTTAGAAGATTTATATCAAATTGGAAGTATTGGATTTATTAAATCCATAAAAAGATTTGATACTTCTTTTGAAGTTAAACTTTCTACATATGCAGTACCATACATATTGGGAGAAATTAAGCGTTTTATTAGAGACGACGGAAGTGTAAAAGTAAGTCGTAGTATAAAGGAACTTGCAGGAAAAATTAAAGATATACAATCAAAATATTTAAAAGAAACAGGAGAAGAAATAAATATTACAGAAATAGCTAAACAGTTAAAAATACCAAAGGAAGAAATTGCAGTAGCATTAGATTCACTTAAGCCAACAATTTCTATATATGATGATAGTTATACAAATGATGAAGGTGGAATATCATTTTTAGATACCTTAAGCACAAATGTAGATGAGGCAGAGACATTAACAAATAAATTAACAATAAAGGAAATGATAACAAATTTAGAACAAAGAGAAAAAGAAATCATTTTACTTAGATATTATAAAAACAAGACTCAAACGGAAGTAGCAAAAATACTAGGAATTAGTCAAGTACAGGTTTCAAGAATAGAAAAGAAAATTTTAAATTCTATGAAATTAAAATTAGCATAAAAAACCAGAATTAAGATTTTGTACGCAGAGTAAACTGCTACAAAATCTAATTTCTGCCATATTTATCTTCTACAGAAAGTTATCATACTATGATAACTTTCCTAGAATATAAAAAATATTAGGGGGAAAATCAAGATTGAAAAAGATTTTAGGTTATATTTTCATATTTGTATTAATATGCTTTTTAATTCCTATATTACTTACTAAAAGAGAGGAAAAACAGGTTAATACTAACACATATGAAAATGAAACAAACCAAAGCTCTATTACTAAAGAATATGATTACAATAAATATAATACTATAAAACTATTCCATACAAAAACAGAGCAAATAGAAGAAATAGGATTAGATGAGTACTTGTATGGGGTAGTGTCTGCAGAAATGCCAGCAAGCTTTGAAACAGAAGCTTTAAAAGCACAAGCTGTTGTTGCTAGGACATATACAATATACAAAATAGAAAATAATGAAGGAAAACATGGAGAAGCAAATATCTGTGACAACTCAAGCTGTTGTCAAGCATGGATTTCTAAGGAAGATAGATTAGCTAAATGGGAAGAAAACTCAAGAGAGGCTAACTGGAACAAAATTGTAGAAGCGGTAGAAAGCACAAAAGGAAAATATATTACTTATGAAGGAAAGCCAATAAATGCATTTTTTCATTCAAATAGCGGAGGAAAAACAGAAACAACTTTAAATGTTTGGGGAGGAAGCGGATACCCATATTTACAATCTGTTTCAACTGCGGGGGAAGATGCATATTCACAGTATAAATCAGAAGTAACTATAACTAAGCAAGAATTCATAAATAAAATAAAAGAAAAATATTCAGATTTTGAAATAGATTTTAGTAATGAAAATTGTATTTCTGTTTTAGAGTACACAGACGGAAACAGAGTTAAAAAGATAAAAATAGGAAATAAAGAATTTTCAGGAGTAGAAATAAGAACACTTATTGGGTTAAAGTCAGCTAACTTTAATATAGAAGTACAGGGCGATAATATTTATTTTTCAGTATTAGGCTATGGTCATGGGGTAGGCATGAGTCAAACAGGTGCAGATAGTATGGCAAAGGAAGGAAAGAACTACGAAGAAATAATAAAACATTTTTATACAGGAGTAGAAATTTCTAATATATAGAACAGCTAGTAAGGTTAAAAATAAAAAAAGATAACTATAAATTAGAAAAATCTAACATTTAAAAGTAATCAGTTTGTATAAATGTTAAAAAAAGGGAAAGAATGTAACTAAAGAAAAATAAATTAAGGAGGAATACACATGAGAAGAAGGAATAGGAGACAATTTTTTAACGAAGAGAAGGAGACAAAGAAAATAGTTATAATTTCTCTTTCAGTTTTAATTATTGCAGTAGTTGCATTTATTATTACTTTTTTAATATATAACAATTTTTTAGATAAAAATATAGAAATAGCTAAGGCTAATAAAAGTAGTATTACAGAATTAATGAATATTAATGAACAAAGCTTATCACAAGCGAGTTTAAGTATAGGTAAAAGTGTAAATGAAGTTAAAATGGAAAACGAGCAAACAAATGGAGAACAGAATAATGTAGAAGTAAATAAAATAGCAATTAACACCTCAAATATGGAAAAAGAAACAAAAGAAAATACAATTAAAACAAATGAAACTCAAGAGAATGTAATAAAACAACCAGAGGTTAAAAAAGAAGAAAAAGTGCCAGATCCTACGTTTATAAAACCAGTAGAAGGAGAAATTTCAGTAGAATTTGCAAAAGACACATTAATATACTCAAACACACTTAAAGAATGGGTAACACATATGGGAGTAGATATTAAGGCAGACAAAGCAACAGTTGTAAAAGCTTCAGCAGAAGGTACAATAAAATCTATAAAAAATGATCCTAGATACGGAATTACAGTTGTAGTAGAGCATGTGAATGGATTTGAAACAATATACTCAAACCTACTAACAGCTGAATTTGTAAGTGAAGGAGAAAAAGTAAAAAAAGGTCAAACATTAGGAACAGTTGGAAATACAGCTACATTTGAAATTGCAGATTCATCACATCTACATTTCGAAATACAAAAAAATGACACCAACTTAGATCCAACACTTTATATAAAATAATACCATTGGGGACGTTTAATTTTGGTTAATCTGTCCCTTTTGGAGCATCAAAAATTAAAAATATTAGAATAAAAAAGCTAAAAGTGTAGAAAACTTTTAGCTTTTATGTTATATTAATGGCAAAGATTGTGAAGAAATTATCAGAAAGAAGCTTTTTACTGGCATAAAACGTCATAATGTAAAAGAAAATATAAAGGAAATATAAGAAAACAAAGGAGGAAGAAATGTTAAAATTAAAAGATGTATCAAAGTTTTATTATAACAAGGGTATGATTTCAACAGGTTTTACAAAAATAAATCTAGAATTAAAAATAGGCGAATTTGTTGCTATTACTGGAGAATCTGGAAGTGGTAAAAGTACTCTTTTAAATGTACTTTCAGGTTTAGATAGTTATGAAGAAGGCGAAATGTATATAAATGGCAAAGAGACTAGCCATTATACAGAAAAAGATTTTGAAGACTACAGAAGAAAATATATAGCAAATATTTTTCAAAGTTTTAATTTAATAAATAGTTATACAGTATATCAAAACGTAGAATTGGTACTTTTATTAAATGGTTATAAAAAGAAACAAGTAAAGCAAAAAGTATTGGATATGATAGAAAAAGTTGGGCTTACTGAATTTAAAAATACAAAAGTTTCTAAATTATCTGGTGGTCAAAAGCAAAGAGTAGCAATAGCAAGAGCAATGGTAAAAGAAACACCAATAATTGTTGCAGATGAACCAACAGGAAATCTAGATGCAAATTCAGCAAAAGATGTAATAGAACTACTTAAAAAAGTAGCAAAAGACAGACTTGTAATAGTTGTAACTCACAACATAGAACAGATACAAGATTATGCTACAAGAATTATAAAAATGCACGATGGTAAAATTATAGAAAATAAAGAAATAAAACATATTGAAGAACCAAGCAAGGTTGAAGAAAGTAAATACACAAAAATAACTATTGGAAATAAATTAAGACTAGGTATAAGAAATACATTTAACATACTTCCTAAATTCCTACTATTATTTGCTGTATTTTTATTTATAACAGCAGCATTACTTAGTGAATATGCAAGTTTTAGAGAAACAGAATATGAAGCACAAAGAGCAGGTTATAATTACTATTTTAGAGATTTATCAGAAAATAGAATAATCTTAAAAAAGGCTGATAATACATATTTTACACAAGAAGACTACGAAAAAATGAAAAACATAGAAAATGTAGACTACATAGAAAAGGACGATTTACTTTTAGACACTACAATAAATATGCAATGTGATGATATATATTTTTATGGAGAAGTAACTAACTATGAGCAATATAAAGGAACTTTAACAGCAGGAAGAATGCCAGAAGAGGACTATGAAATTATTATAAGAGTTCCAGATAGTTATTATTATGTAAAAGATGGCGGAGAAGATATATTAGAAAAAGATTTCACAATAAGAGACAACTATGGAAATGGAGAAAAAGACTTCAAACTAAGAATAGTCGGAATAGAAACATTTAAACAAAATGATATGTTTTATTATGGAACAGATACAACATTTTATGTAAGTAGTGTAGTATTAGATAATTTAAGAAAAAGTACAAACCAAAACTATAGTAATATAAAAACTTTATTTGAAGGAAAATATTATAAATCTGAACAATGGAATCCATACTTTAAAATTGTACCAAGTGCTAGAGTAGAAGCAGGAAATGCTGTAGTGAGTGATGATGTAAATTATTTATGCTCAAATAACAGAGCAAGAGGAAAAGACTTAAAAATAGAAGTAGAAAACATTTACTATAATGATGAACTAAATTTAAAAGTATCTAATACATATACTAAAAACTCATTTACAAGATTAACAGGATATAAAGAATATGACCAATATAAAGGAGCTGTATTTGTAAATGAAGATGAATACATAAGCTTATTTAATAAAGAACCTTATCAATCATCAATTTTCGTAAAAGACTCTGATGATGAAAAGATACAAGAGACAATAAATAGTTTGAATGAAATAGGAATAATAGGAAGACCAATAAAAGAATTCAAAATACTTGAAGGACAAGAAATGCTACAAGTTATAAAAATATTTAAAGTAGTAATAACAAGTATATTAATTTTTGCACTATTCTTTATTTCTTACTTTATTATAAGAATTATATTAAAATCTAGAAATGTATATTTTACTACACTAAGAATGCTTGGAGCGACTACAAAAAATGTTAAAAAAATATTAGATATAGAACTATTTATAAACTCAAGTTTGGCATATTTAACTTGTATAGTATTTATAGTACTTAACCAATACAAAATTATAAATGTAGCATTTGTACAAGATTTAATAAAATTCTTAAGCTTAAGAGAATACATTGTTATGTACGCTATTTTAATTATAATGTCTATACTAATTTCAAGAAGAGTTTCAAGAAAAATCTTCAAAAAATCACCAATAAAGACATATAATGAGGAGGTGTAAGGCAATGATAAAAATAGAAAAAGCAAATAAATATTTTAATAAAGGAAAGAGAAACCAAATTCATGTTATAAATAACACAACACTTGAGTTTGGAAAAACAGGACTAGTTGCCTTACTTGGACATTCTGGAAGCGGAAAGACTACACTTTTAAATAGTATAGGCGGATTAGATAAAATTAATAAAGGAAAAATCTATGTTAATGGTCAGAAAATAACTAGAAGATCAAGCCATAAAGTTGATAAAATAAGAAACTTAAATATAGGCTATATATTTCAAGATTACAAATTGCTAGATAATATGACAGTTTTCGAAAACATTGCAATTGTTCTAAAAATGATAGGAATAAAAGATAAAAATGAAATAAAAAAGAGAGTAGACTATGTATTAGAAAGCGTAGATATGTATCGTTATAGAAATAGACTTGCAAGTATGCTTTCAGGGGGAGAAAGGCAAAGAGTAGGTATAGCAAGAGCAATAGTAAAAAATCCAAATATTATTATAGCAGATGAGCCAACAGGAAACTTAGACAGCAAAAATTCATTAGAAATAATGAATATAATAAAAGCAATTTCAAAAGATAAACTAGTCATATTAGTAACACATGAAGTTGAACTTGCTAAATTTTATGCTTCAAGAATAATAGAAATAGTAGACGGAAAAGTAGAAAAAGACTATGAAAACACAGAAGAAAAAGATTTAGATTATAGATTAGATAATAAAATCTACTTAAAAGATTTTGAAAAAATTGAAAACATTAAACAAGACAACATAAAATTAGATATATACAAAGAAAACGAAGATTCTTTAAATCTACAAATTGTAATAAAAAACGGAAACATATATATTAAATCAAATGATAAAAAAATAGAAGTTATAGATGAAAATTCAATTGTAGAATTAGTAGATGATCACTATAAAAAAATAGATAAAACAATATTTGAACAATATAATTATAATCTAGATGAAATAACAGACAAAAACATAAAAACAAGATATAGTTCTATTTATAGCATTCCAAGATCAATAATAAATGGATTCAAAAAAATACTAAACTATTCAGTACTAAAGAAAATTTTATTAATAGGATTTTTCATATCTGCAATGTTTGTTCTATATGCAATTAGTAATATAGCAGGAACATTAAATACAAAAGATGAAGACTTTATTAGTAGAAACAAAAATTATTTAGAAGTGAAACTTCCACGATTAAATGTAGACCAATTTTTAGAATATGAACAAAATGAAAATATAAACTATATTTTACCAGGAGATAGTAAAGTTTCATTTGCAATAAAATTTGACGACTACTACCAGACAAGTAAATTAGATGGAGAACTTGCAGGTTCACTTTCAACAATAAATATGCTAAATCAAAGTGATATTGTAGAAGGAAGACTTCCACAAAATGAATATGAAATAGTAATAGATAGAATGACTGTTGATAAAATGTTAAATTCAAATAACGGAATATCACATGCAGGAATAAAAAATTCCAGTCAATTATTAGGCAAAAAGGTATCAATTCCAAACATAAAAAAATTCGAAATAGTAGGAATAGTAGATTTAAAAAGTCCATCTATTTATACAAATGAATCTGTTTTTAACAATATATTATGCAACACAAACCAAACTGAAAATATGGCAGGAATAGTAATAGATACTAGTGAACAAGAAAAATCACAAGAAAATATTATAAATTATGAACTAAAATTAGACACAATTACTCTAAAAAAAGGAAGACTACCAGAAAATGATTATGAAGTAATTGTAAATATAAGTAACCAAAGCAACATGAAATTAAATAAGAAAATAAAAACAACAGTAAATGATACAGAACTTACAGTTGTAGGATATTATGATTCAGAAACAAATGACAATAGCTATTTAGTAAATGAAAATACTGCTAAATATAAATTAATAAGTGAAAGCCAAAACCTTGTTATCTATCCAAAAGATGAAGCAAAAGTGACTAATGAGTTTGATGAAAAATATAATTTATTTGTAGAAAACACTTATGAAAATGATAAAAAAGCATATTTAAAAGAACAAAGTTCTTCAAGGAAAAGTGCAATTATATTTGCAGGAATAATACTTGCAATATCATTAGTAGAAATATATTTAATGATGAGATCATCATTCTTATCTAGAATAAAAGAAGTTGGTATTTTAAGAGCAATAGGAGTAAAGAAAAGTGATATTTACAAGATGTTTGTAGGAGAAACTATAGCAATAACAACCTCTGTTAGTATGCTAGGAATAATATTTATGAGTTATATACTAAATTGTTTAATTCAAATAAGGCAATTATCAAAAATGTTTATAATAAACTTCCAAGTAATAGGATTAAGTATATTACTAATATATGCATTTAACATTATAGTAGGATTATTGCCATTATTCAGAGTATTAAGAAAAACACCAGCACAAATATTATCAAGACATGATTTAGAGTAATGATGATTCGAAAGGTATAAAATTTAATTATAAAAGGAAGCTACAGCAAATTCGCTGTGGCTTTTATTAAAATTTACATTTGATAAAAAAATAGGACTGCTTTACTTATTTATAGTAATAAAGGACATTCTAAGCATAATAAAATTAAATAAAAATGTTTAGGAGGTTTCAATGAAGATTGTTAAAATAAAGAAAAGTACAATTTTAAAAATATTGTTATTATTTGTTTTTACTTTTACAATTACAAAAGTTACAAGTTCATTTGGAATGCAACATTACTATAAATTAAACTTTTCTACTGGAATAGTTACAGCAAGTACCTTAAATGTTAGAAGCGGACCACGGAACTAATTATCCAGTCGTTACAAGAGTCAATAAAAATGAGTATATACGAGTTTTTGCAGGAGTTGGAAATTGGTACATTGTACAAGTGGAAGGAGACTATGTAGGAGCAGTAAGTAAACAATATGTAAAAGCAGTTTATCCAAATAGTGGAGGAAGTACAAGTGGTAGTGGCTCAACTGGAAGTTCAACAGGTGGAAGTAGTAATACAACAAATACATCAGCACTAACTGCAGATGAATTAGAAGTATTTAATTTAATAAATGAGCAAAGAACAAAAAATGGACTTTCAGCTTTAAAAATTGACTCAGAAGTCCAAAATGTTGCCAGAATTAAGGCAAAAGATATGGTAAATAACAATTATTTTTCACATACATCACCAACATATGGTTCACCATTTGATATGTTAAATAGTTTTAAAGTATCATATAAAACAGCAGGAGAAAATATAGCAGGAAATTCAAGCAATTCAGCAGCAGTAACAGCATGGATGAATTCTTCAGGTCATAAAGCTAATATATTAAATAGTAGTTTTAATTATACTGGAGTAGGCGTAGTTAATGGCTCTAAATATGGTAAAATTTATGTTCAAATGTTTATTGGAAAATAAATTTTTGGGTTTGTATAAATTAGAAAGTAAAAGTAACTAAATAAAAAATAGTTGCTTTTATTTTTTTATATTCTAGGAAATTTATCATAGGATGATAAATTTCTGTAGAAGATAAATATGGCGAGCCTTAGATTTTCTTAAAATTTATATTTGCTAGAAAATCTTAGGCTCGCTTTTTTATACAAATTTAATACAAAATAGTAATAACTTGTTGACTTAATAAAAATTTATTAGTAAAATTATTAAAAACGAAAGTAACAACTTATAAACATAATATATGTTTGAATATATTTGCAAAAGAATAAATACAAAACGAAATGTGTATAATGTAAAAAAAGTAAAGGAATGAGAGAAAAAATAGGAGGAAACAAATGAAAAGAACATTAAGAAAAGGAAAAGGTATAACATTAATAGCATTAGTAGTAACTATAATAGTACTAATAATATTAGCAGGAGTAAGTATAAGTTTAGTATTAGGAGAAAATGGAATAGTAACTATTGCAAAGAGAGCAAAAGAAAATACTGAGCTTGCAAAAGTTGAAGAAGAAACAAGGCTAAATGAATTAGCAAAACAATTAGAAGAAGGAACTAGTGGAGGTACGACGAATCCACCAGAAACAATGAAAACAATAGAAGAAGTAAAAGGTGGAGACTATTTCAATAAACCAACAACTATAAAAGATAGTAATGGAAACTTAATAAAAGTGCCAGAAGGATTTAAAGTTGCAGAAGATAGCGGAATAAATGTAACAGAAGGAATAGTAATAGAAGATAATGACATAATTGAAGGTGTTGGAAATAATAGAGGAAACCAATATGTATGGGTACCAGTAGGAACAGGAATAAAGAAAGCAGATGGAAGTGCAGTAGATATAACACTAGGAAGATATACATTTGCAGATGGAACAAATGATAAAGATTCAAATGGAACAATACTTGCAAAAGGAACACCAATATTAAGGCAAAATGCAGATAATTATACACAAGAAGTAGTAATTGGTTCATATTTTAAAGAATTAACAACATATAGAGAAGGAGTAGCAAGTAGTGGTTTAGATGGATTAAATACAACAACAAGAGGAAAACAAAAAGAGGATGGAACATATGAAGGAATAAAGAGTTTTATAGATAGTGTAAAAGCAAATGGAGGATATTATATAGCACGTTATGAGGCAAGTTATGGAACAGATGGAAAAGCAAATTCAAAAGTTTCAAATAGTTTTATTAATACAAGTGGAACAGCACCAACAACAGAAGGAACATTATGGAATAATATAACACAAATAGATGCAGCCACAGCAAGCAGAGAGTTATACAATACAGCAACAACAGATTTAGTAAATAGTTATGCATGGGATACAGCAATAGTATATATACAAAACTTTTCAAGAGATATAGATTATTCATATCAAACAACCCAAAACACATCTTTATCAAATACTGGAAAAAATGGAGATGAAATATGTAAAATAAATGATATGGCATCAAATACTGTCGAGTTTACAACAGAATATTCTACTGACCCCGATAGCTCTACTGTTAACCCTTGTACTCATAGGGGTGGTGGTTACTACAGTAGAAACCGTTACACAAGCGTTCGTGTCGACAACACTGCGATTACTAGCAACAAGGATGCTACGTTTAGGCCCACACTTTATATGTAACTCTGAAAGATAATTAAGAAACTTATAAAATATTTCCACATAAACTATTGAAAAAAGAATTAAAAGATGTTAATATATATAACAATAGTTAAATAATAAAAACAATAATAAGGACAACACAAATAAAAAAAGCCTTAAGAGAGCTAGAGAATGGTGAAATTCTAGTAGAAACTATTTTATTTGTTATCACCTTTTAGTTTTTAAACTGAAATTTGAAAAAAGATTAAGTTTAAACGTAATTCTCTGCGTTAAAGGAAAATAAGTGGAAAATAAAAATCAAATTATTTTCAATTTAGGTGGTACCACGGAAAGTTTAAACTCTATTTCGTCCTATATAGGATGAAATAGAGTTTTTTATATTCTAGGAAAGTTATCAATAGTATGATAACTTTCTGTAGAAGATAAATATGGCAGAAATTAGATTTTGTAGCAGTTTGTACTGCGTACAAAATCTTGATTCTGGTTTTTTGATGCTATATAATTATAGTCTTAGGGTTAAGAGCAAAATTATAATAAGAGGAGGAAAGTGTATATGCAAGAACTAAAAATAAAAGGAATATACAAA